>JBAZXL010000004.1:0-198384 GCA_041659825.1 Hyphomicrobium sp. | reverse complement strand
TAAGCGCATCGACACGTGCGCCGCTGAGTTCGCTTCGCCCACCGCCTACATGTACTCGACGTATGAGCGCGGCCTCGTCCTGTCAGAGACCGGCGCCGAGGGCGTGCCGGCTTGCGAGGCAAAGCCGTCGGACGCGGAGAAGGTGATCATTCTCGGCGGCGGCCCGAACCGTATCGGACAGGGCATCGAGTTCGACTACTGCTGTTGCCATGCTTGCTTCTCGCTGACCAAGGCCGGCTTCGAGACGATCATGATCAACTGCAATCCGGAAACGGTCTCGACCGATTACGACACCTCCGACCGGCTCTACTTCGAGCCGCTGACGGCCGAGGACGTGCTCGAGATCATCAACACGGAGCAGACGGCCGGCAAGCTGCGTGGCGTCATCGTCCAGTTTGGTGGTCAGACGCCACTGAAGCTTGCGAGCAGCCTCGAGGAGGCCGGCGTGCCGATCCTCGGCACGTCGCCCGACGCGATCGACCTCGCCGAGGATCGCGACCGCTTCAAGGCGCTGATCGAGAAGCTCGGCCTGCGTCAGCCCGAGAGCGGTATCGCCGGCGCACCCGGTGAGGCGGCCGCCATCGCCGAGCGCATCGGCTTTCCGGTGGTCATCCGGCCGTCCTACGTGCTTGGCGGGCGAGCCATGGAGATCGTCCACGATCCCGCTGAGGTCGAGCGCTACATCACGCGTCTCTCGGCCACGCTCGACCGGCCCTCAGAGCTCGTGGTTTCAGCCAAGCGCCCGCTGCTCATCGACCGCTATCTGGCGGATGCGATCGAGGTCGACGTCGACTGCCTCGCCGATGGCCGCGACACCTTCGTTGCCGGCATTATGGAGCACATCGAGGAGGCTGGTATCCATTCGGGCGATTCCGCCTGCTCGCTGCCGCCGCACTCGCTATCGGCCAAGATCATCGCGGAGCTCGAACGGCAGGCCCGCGAGCTGGCGCTCGCGCTCGGCGTCGTCGGCCTCATGAACGTCCAGTTCGCCATCAAGGATGACGACGTCTACGTGCTCGAGGTCAATCCGCGCGCCTCGCGAACCGTGCCCTTCGTCGCTAAGGTGATAGGCCTTCCGGTCGCCGCCATTGCTGCCGAGGTGATGGCTGGTAAGCCGCTGGCATCGTTCAATCTCAAGGCTCGCAAGCTCGACCACATCGCGGTCAAGGAAGCGGTGTTCCCGTTCGCGCGCTTCCCGGGCGTCGACCCGATCCTCGGGCCCGAGATGCGCTCGACCGGCGAGGTCATGGGCCTCGATCGCGACTTTGCCGTCGCGTTTGGCAAAAGCCAGCTCGGCGCCGGCCAGAAGCTCCCGACGTCGGGTACGGTGTTTGCATCGGTCCGCGACAGCGACAAGGACCGCATCGTGGCGCCGCTGAAAGAGCTGGTCGAGCTTGGTTTCAAGATCATTGCCACGCGCGGTACGCGTCGCCATCTTGTCGCAAACGGCGTCCAGGCCGAAGTCGTCAACAAGGTTCTCGAGGGCCGCCCGCACATCGTCGATGCCATCAAGAACGGCGATGTGGCCTTGGTTTTCAACACCACCGAAGGGGCCAAGGCGGTTTCCGACAGCAAGGACATCCGGCGCACGGCCTTGCTTCACCACGTTCCCTATTATACAACTTTCTCAGGCGCCGTTGCCGTAACGCGCGCCATCAAGGCGCTGAAGGCGGATAGCCTGAAGGTCGCACCGCTGCAGGCCTACGTGGGCCGCGCGTCTTGAACCAATCGGGTCAACCGCTGTCTGCGCGCTCGCGTTGATCAGCTCGTTGGGATGATTGGCTTAAGGCCCGTCACCTTAGGCGTGTGACCTTAGGTATGCCTGGTTGCGGCATGTCTGGTCGATGGCGTGCCTTGCCCGGCGTGCCAGTCCCATTAGAGTATAGGGATAAGTGTTTGCTGGTCCTGGCACACAGCCAGGCCGAAATGGAGACGTTAGCAATGTCGATGGAACGCGTTCCGATGACGATCGAAGGTTTCAAGTCGATCGAGGCGGAGCTGCATCGTCTGAAGTCTGAGGAGCGCCCGCGGATCATCCAGGCCATCGCGGAGGCGCGCTCTCATGGCGACCTGTCGGAGAATGCCGAATACCATGCCGCCAAGGAGGCGCAGGGTATGAACGAAGCGAGGGTTGCCGATCTTGAGGACAAGATCAGCCGCGCCGAGGTGGTCGATACGGCCAAGCTTTCCGGTGCGACGGTCAAGTTCGGCGCGACAGTCACGCTCGTTGATGAGGATACCGAAGAGAAGGTGAGCTACAAGATCGTGGGCGATCTCGAGGCCAATGTGCGCGACGGGAAAATCTCGATCTCGAGCCCGATTGCCCGCGCGCTGATCGGCAAGTCGAAGGGCGACACCGCCGAGGTGCTGACGCCGAAAGGCCCGCGCTCCTATGAGGTCTTGAAGGTCGAATGGAAATAGCTGGGTCTTGGGCGGGCCGGCATTTGGGCTCGCCGCGAGATCCGATCCGTTCTTGATCCGAAAGTTAGGCTTCGCTGGCGAGTTGCCGCCACCGAAAGCAAGGTGAACGTATTGCAGGCTCGAGATAACGCCGAAGGTGAGGTTTCAGCGTCGGCGTTCCAGTACCGTGGCTTCGTAAATTACTGGTTTGCGCGCTTCCTCAACGCCTTCTCCATCCAAATCGTGTCGGTGGCCATCGGCTGGCAGATCTATGACGAGACGCGCGATCCCTTCCTGCTCGGCCTCGTTGGGCTGGTGCAGTTTACGCCCGCTCTCCTGCTCGTCCTCGTAACCGGCGCGACGGCAGACCACTTCAGCAGGCGGCGCATCATGGGCGCCTGCATCGCGGCAGAAGCGCTCTGCGTCTTGGGTTTGGTGGCCATCTGGGTTCTGCGCTCCCATGTCGAGGGCGGAGCTGGGCTGATCTGGCCCATCTTCATCGTCCTCACGATTTTCGGCGTTGCGCGAGCCTTCCTCGGGCCCGCGGTACAGTCGCTGGTCGCGAACCTCGTGCCGCGCGAGGCCTTCGGCAATGCCGTAACCTGGAACTCTTCGAGCTTTCAGATCGCCATGATCGTTGGCCCGGTCTTCGGCGGCCTGCTTTATGGCATCAACCCGCTGGCGCCTTATGTCTTGGCGTTCGCGCTATTTTCCGTCGCGTCCACCCTCACGTTCTTCATACCGAAGCCTGCCGAGCGGACTGTGCCCGAGCGGGGTTCTTGGCAGACACTTCTGGCCGGCTTCCAATTCATCTGGAAGCAGCCCATCGTGCTCGGAGCCATCTCACTCGACATGTTCGCGGTGCTGCTCGGCGGTGCCACGGCACTCTTGCCGGCGATCGCGCGCGACGTGCTGGAGGTCGGCCCGTGGGGGCTTGGCTGCCTCAGGGCGGCGTCCGGCCTCGGCGCCGTGGCGATGGCAATTTGGCTGATGCGCCATCCCATCCGAGATCGAGCAGGCTACGTGATGTTTGCGGCGGTCGCCGTTTATGGCCTGTTCGTCATTGTCTTCGGCCTATCGCACGTGGTCTGGCTCTCGGTTCTTTCCCTCTCGATCGTCGGCGCGGCCGACATGGTGAGCGTCTACATCCGGGCGACGCTTGTACAACTCGCAACGCCTGACGATGTGCGCGGGCGCGTTTCCGCGGTCAACATGGTGTTCATCGGAGCGTCCAACGATCTCGGCGAGTTCCGCGCTGGAACGATGGCGGCGATGGTCGGAGTAGTGCCCGCAGTCGTACTTGGCGGCGCCGGATCCATCCTCGTTGCCGGGCTCTGGGCCAGGGGGTTCCCGGAGCTGCGCGAGAAGCGCCACCTGTCTGGGCGCTAGCCGTTCTCGCTACCGGTCGCTAACGGCCACCGGCACGCCGGGCGCGAGCTTAGCGCGGCGGATGGCGAGGCTGGTCTTGACGCTCGCCACGTTCGGCGCGGCCGTGAGGTCCTTCAAAATGAAATCCTGGAAGGCGGGAAGATCACGGGCGACGCACTTCAGGATGTAGTCGCTCTCTCCCGATATCATGTAGGCCTCGCGCACCACCGGCCAGCTGAAAACCCCATTCTCGAAGGCCCTGAGATCAGCCTCCGACTGATTGTGCAAACCAACCATTGCGAAGGCCGTGAGCTCGAAGCCGACGCTCTTCTCGTCGACGAGCGCTGTATAGCCGGTGATCACGCCGGCTTCCTCGAGGGCGCGGACGCGCCTCAGGCAGGGCGGAGCCGATAGCCCGACACGAGCTGCCAGAGCGACGTTGGTGACGGCACCGTCGGCCATCAGCTCTTTTAGGATGCGCCAGTCGGTCGCGTCGAGCAGAAGGGGCATTTGAGTGGCTCGCAAGGGGATGAGATCGGCCGCCGAATCTAGGATCAAACGCGGAACGACCGCAATAAATAAAAAGGCGACTGCCGGAAAACTTTAATACTATTACCCACTAGCGTTCGCTTAGGCCGCACCACCGGCGCCGAAGCGGGGACTCGACAACTGCCTCCCGAGGGGAGAGAACACGTTCCATGCACATCGAGACGAGACCAGCAGAGGCGAGCGTCGAAGGGTCGCGACCCCGCCCGCTCAGAGGCGCGAGCGCGTGGCTCATCACCGACGGCAAGGCCGGTATGGACGTGCAGGCTCGTGGTGTCGCCGACGCGCTGGGCCTCGCCTACGAGCAGAAGCGCGTCGAGCCGGCAAAGCTCTACAGCATCATGTCGCCCTGGGGCCCGGTCTCGCCATCCGAGCGCTTTGGTGACGCGAGTGGCCGCTTCGGCCCCCCGTGGCCGGTGATCGCCATCGCCACTGGACGGGCGAGCATCCCCTATATTCGCGCCCTGAGGCGCAAGGCCGGATTAGCTACCTACACAGTGGTGCTGCAGGACCCGAAAACCGGGCCCGGCACGGCCGATCTGATCTGGGTGCCGGCCCATGATCGCCGCCGCGGGGCCAATGTCATTACGACGCCTACAGCCCCGCATAGCTATTCCGCCGAGCGCCTCGCAGCCCTTCGCGCCACCTTACCGTCCGCGATCGAGGCGCTCCCGCACCCACGCGTTGCCGTGATGCTCGGCGGCAAGAACGCCGTTTATAAGTTCACTGACGAGGATGACCAGCGGCTGGCGGCGGCGCTGCGCTCATTGGCTGGCCGCGGCGCAAGCTTCATGATCACGCCCTCACGGAGATCGCATCGACGGCTGATTTCCCTGGTGGATGACGCAACACAAGGGGCGCCGCGCATCTTCTGGGACCAGACGGGCGACAATCCCTATCCGGCATTCCTCGCCCACGCCGACATGCTGGTCGTCACGGCCGATAGCGTCAACATGACGGGAGAGGCCTGCGCCACCGGGCGACCGGTCTACGTATTCGAGCCTTCCAAAGGATCGGCAAAATTCAACCGCTTTCATCGCTCCTTAAGGGAGTACGGCGCAACCCGTCTGTTGCCGCCGGACTTTGACGAGCTTGCCGCCTGGGACTACACGCCACTCGATTCAGCAGCTATCATAGCCCGCGAGATTGAAGTCCGCTGGATGCGGCGCAAACATATGCTATCAGGCCTCGTCTGAACTGACTGTCCGGGCGCACGAGCCCGCAGGCGACAACGGGCACGGACGAGCACGGGGTTTAAGACGCATTTCGCTTGGCGATCGGCGCGCCGGCAGATCAAGGCTCACGCAGAGGAACGACCATGGCGCACTTGAACATCGAAAAGCTCCGGGCTGCTAAGCTCGAGACCGACCCATACGAATATTTGGTCGTGACCGGCTTCCTCTCGACGGACATGGTTTCGAAGATCAACGCCACCTATCCCAAGATCGAGAAGGGCGGCTCATACCCGCTAGAGAGCCTCGACGCCAATATGGCGATCAAGGACGTCATCGACGAGCTTGACGGTCCGGAGTTCCAAAGTGCCATCGAGGAAAAGTTCGAGATCGATCTCGGAGGCCGGCCGAAGATGTACTCGCTGCGTGGCTACACGCGCGCGAAGGACGGCCAGATCCATACCGACAGCAAGGACAAGATCATCACCGTGCTGTTGTACCTGAATGAGAACTGGCAGCAGCCCGGCGGACGCCTGCGGGTCCTCCGCAACAGCCACGACGTCGACAATTACGCAGCCGAGGTTGCGCCCGACCAGGGAACGCTTCTCGTCTTCAAGCGCTCAGACACGTCATGGCATGGACATCACCCGTTCGAAGGCCCGCGCCGCTCGCTGCAGATGAACTGGATGACGAGCGAAGGCTCGAAAGGCTGGCACAAGGTGCGCCATACGATCTCGGCCGCGGTCAAGAAGCTCACGGCCGCGGAGTGAGCGAGGCGCATGTTCTCTCGGCAGGCGGCACGGTCGAAAGCCCGCCTGCCGGCCCCGTGCGTCGTGTCTATCTCGCGCTCGAAATGGCGGTTCTCTACGGCGCCGTGCCGATCGGCCTGCATTTCCTCATGCAGGCCGAGCGCATTCCGATCTTCTTTGCCCTCATCCCTGTGCTTGCCGCGATCGTCGTGATCCTTCTTGCTGATAGCACCTTTCGATTGCGCGACGAGCTCTGGCGCGGCTTTTCCTGGCTGACGCTCGCGTCCATCCTTTGCCTATTTGCCGTTGGTGGCGGCGCAGCCGCGCTCTGGGTCAAGCAGACGCATCCCTCGTGGTTCCTTGAGTTCCCGACGAATCGTCCCGAGATCTACAAGCGCGTTGTTCTGCTCTATCCGCTATTCTCTGTGCTCACCCAGGAGATCGTCTACCGCACGTTCTACTTCCACCGCTACGGGCCGCTCTTCGGGGAGCAGCAGTGGCTCGGCATCGTCACCAATGGCCTGCTGTTCGGCTTTGCCCACATTGTTGTGGGCTCGACGGTTGCGGTCATCACCACGCTTTTCGGCGGCATTCTGCTGGCGCTCCGCTATAGCGCGACGCGCTCGTTCTGGGCTGTGTTCGTGGAGCACACGCTCTGGGGCTGGCTGATCTTCACGATCGGCCTCGGCCGCTTCTTCTTCACCGGCGTGCCCTCCATCAAGTAAACCACGCACCGGTCAGGGTCACGCTTCGTCGGCGTCAACCGCCCGGTTTCCTCGGTTTTGCAATGCCGATTGAGCCTCAAGTCTCGATAGGCTAGAACCCGCGTCAATCACCTCCATCCCTTGACGAAGAGGCGCTCCCAGTGGCGAACCCGCAATACGTCTATCACATGCACAAGCTCTCCAAGGCCTATCCGGGGGGCAAGCAGGTCCTGAAAGACATCTCGCTGTCGTTCCTGCCCGGAGCCAAGATCGGTGTCGTGGGCTTGAACGGCGCCGGCAAATCGACACTGCTCAAGATCATGGCCGGCACGGTTGACGATTTTCTCGGCGAGGCGAGGCCCGCTGACGGCGTCAAGGTCGGCTACCTCCCGCAGGAGCCGCAACTCGATGCATCGAAGGACGTGCTCGGCAACGCCATGGAAGGTGTGGCGGAGAAGAAGGCCATTCTCGATCGATACAACGAGATCGCGGCCAACTACTCGGAAGAGACCGCGGACGAGATGACGGCACTTCAGGACCAGATCGACGCCTTGAACCTCTGGGACCTCGATACTCAAGTCGAGCAGGCGCTCGACGCACTGCGCTGCCCGCCGGGCGATTCGCCCGTGACGAAGCTCTCGGGCGGCGAGAAGCGTCGCGTGGCACTCACGAGGCTGTTGCTGTCGAAGCCAGATATCTTGCTCCTAGACGAGCCGACGAACCATCTCGACGCCGAGAGCGTGGCCTGGCTCGAGCACTTCCTCAAGGAATATACCGGCTGCGTCATTCTCGTGACGCACGACCGCTACTTCCTCGACAACCTCACGGATTGGACGCTCGAGCTCGATCGCGGCCAAGGCGTGCCCTACAAGGGCAACTATTCGAGCTGGCTCGAGCAGAAGGCCAAGCGCGCCGAGGTCGAGAAATCGGCCGAGGAAGGCCGCCAGAAGCAGATGGCGCGCGAATTGGAATGGATCCGCGCCTCACCAAAGGCCCGCCAGGCGAAGTCCAAGGCCCGCGTCGCGGCCTACGACAGGCTGGTCGAGCAGGCCGGGCGCGAGGAGGTCGGCAAGGCCTCGTTCTCGATCGCGACCGGACCTCGTCTTGGCGACGTCGTGGTCGAAGCCGCTGATCTCTCAAAGGCCTTTGGCGACAAGCTGCTCTTCGACGGGCTGACGTTCAAACTGCCTCCGGGCGGCATCGTCGGCGTGATCGGTCCAAACGGCGCCGGCAAGACCACGCTCTTCCGCATGTTGACGGGACAGGAGAAGCCGGACGCCGGAACCGTCCGCCTTGGCGATACGGTGAAGCTCGCCTATGTCGATCAGAGCCGCGACCATCTGGATGACAAGAAGACGGTCTGGGAGGAAATCTCCGGCGGCCTCGACATCATGAAGTTTGGCGACAAGAAGGAAATGCCGAGCCGGGCCTATTGCGGCTGGTTCAACTTCAAGGGCGCGGATCAGCAAAAGAAGGTCGGTTTGCTCTCGGGCGGCGAGCGCAACCGGGTGCACCTCGCCAAGATGCTGAAAGAAGGCGGCAACCTGCTCCTCCTCGACGAGCCGACCAATGACCTCGACACGGAGACCCTTGGTGCGCTTGAAGCCGCGCTCGAGGACTTCCCGGGGTGCGCCGTCGTGATCTCACATGATCGCTTCTTCTTGGATCGTCTCGCCACCCACATCCTGGCCTTCGAGGGCGACAGCCACGTCGAGTGGTTCGAAGGCAACTACGAGGCTTACGAGGAGGACAAGAAGCGCCGCCTGGGCGATCAGGCGGTCGAGCCGCACCGCATCAAGTTCAAGCGCTTCGAGCGGTAAGGATCGCGTGGCAGGACCATGAGAGATATGCTTGGTCCTGAGGCGGGCGATCCGCCGCCGAGTACCAAAGCCACGCGGCGCGAGTGGATCGGGCTTCTGGTTCTTGCGCTGCCGTGTCTCGTCTATGCGATGGACCTCACGATCCTGCACCTTGCGGTGCCCGCAATCGCCGAGGAGTTGAAGCCCAGCTCCTCGGCACTCCTCTGGATCGTCGACATCTACGGGTTCATGGTGGCGGGCGCGCTCGTCACTATGGGCTCGCTCGGCGATCGTATCGGGCGCAGGCGAATGCTCATGATCGGCGCGCTTGCGTTCGCCGTGACCTCGGTCCTCGCGGCGATTTCGACCTCGTCCGAGACGCTGATCGCCGCCCGTGCGGTGCAGGGCCTCGCCGGCGCGACGCTCGCACCGTCGACGCTTTCACTTATTCGCCACATGTTTCATGACGACCGGGAGCGGGCGACCGCCATCGGCTTTTGGGTCGCGTCCTTCTCGGTGGGTGCGGCGCTCGGGCCGCTCTTCGGCGGCCTGATCCTTTCGTCATTTCACTGGGGTGCGGTGTTCCTCGTCAATGTGCCGGTGATGGCGCTCTTGATCGCGGTTGGGCCGATCCTGCTGCCGGAGTTTCGCGACCCCGATGCGGAGAGGATCGA
The DNA here is from genome assembly GCA_041659825.1 of Hyphomicrobium sp. GTDB lineage: Bacteria > Pseudomonadota > Alphaproteobacteria > Rhizobiales > Hyphomicrobiaceae > Hyphomicrobium_C. The sequence continues at coordinate 188,972 of JBAZXL010000004.1, read as the reverse complement.
CGTCGTGAGCGTGCTCCAGTCGCTCGCAGCGGTTCTGTTGATCGTCTACGCTGTCAAGCGCGTGGCAGAGGCAGGCGTTACCGCCCCGGCCGTGGTGGCCATCGTCCTGGGCCTCGGAGCTGGCTGGGTCTTCATCATGCGTCAGCGCCGTCTCGCCGATCCCTTGATCGATATGAAGTTGCTTACGGCGCCGATGCTTGCGGCCGCGCTTGCCTTCAATCTTCTCGATGTCTTTGTCGTCGCCGGGGCGTTTCTTCTGATTGCGCAATATTTCCAGCTTGTGCTTGGAATGGCGCCGCTCGAAGCCGGGCTCTGGACTGCGCCCGCAGGGATCACGTTTGCGCTTGGATCGGTTGCGAGCTCCTGGCTCAACCGTTACTTCAGCGCCCGTCTCATCATCGCGTCGGGGTTCATGATCGCCGCCGTCGGTTTCCTGTTTCTGACGCAGCTTTCGGGTGCGACGTCTCCCCTCCTGCTCACGGTGGGCATGGTGATCTTCTCGGCCGGGCTGGCACCGGTCGGGCCAATTACGACCGATGTCGTGCTTTCGGAAGCCCCCCCTGAGCGTGCGGGCGCCGCGTCCGCCGTCTCAGAGATGAGCTTCGAATTGGGTGGTGCCTTTGGCATCGCGATCCTCGGCAGCATCGTCACTGCGATCTACCGGGACGGCTTGGGGGATGCGGGCCTCTTGCGCGACTATTCGGAGGCGGTGATTGAAGCGTCAAAGGAGACGCTGGGTGGCGCGCTTGCCGCGGCCCAGGAGCTTGCCCCAGCCGCGTCGCAGCGCTTGGTCGAGGCCGCGCGGGCGAGCTTCATTGCCGGGTTTGAGGCCGCATCTTTCGCGGCTGCAGCTCTCTGCTTGGCTTCGGCAGGGCTTGCCGCCACCGTTTTGCGGCGCTGACCTGGCCTTTGACGGTGGCGTTCCGCTGAACGATTGAATGCATCGCGCCTTGGGCTCGCCCAAATGTTGACGCCCACTGAAGGCTAGAGTTTGATCGTTCTCGATGGAAGCACTCGAGCTTCCATCGAGAACGTGAATGAGACTCTCAAGCAAATGCTTAGAGCGCGCTTGGGCCCAGGATAGCGATTGAAGAGCAAACGCGCTCTAAAGCGCATTTGGGAGCCTTGGGGGGAAAATGGTACCGCGTTTATGGCGCGGCAGCGGGAGCGACGCTGCCGAGATTGCCGTTCAAAGTGCATCAGGCTTTTCGGGCGGAGCCTTTGCGGCCCTGCTTTCGGCCCTCGCGCTCGCGATTTCCGGCTACAGCCTATGGGATACGTCGCTTAAGAGTGCAGATCTGCGCGTCTTCGTCCCGCGCGTCATCTACTATTCGTCCCCCTACCAGAATTCCAATTTTGAGATGATCTCGATCCCGGTGACGCTCTCGAACGAAGGTGCGCGCACCGGAACTGTGCTCGATCTTGACCTTGCCGTCACCGATCCGAGGACCAAGCAGACCAAGCACTTCTATGCCGCAGAGCTCGGCATCTGGTCCATGGCCAGGACGCGGGAGCGCGCCACACAGGCTTTGCGCCGATGACGCTTTCAGGTCGCTCGAGCCGAACCGAATCTATTCTCTTCTACACCCGCGGCGCCGACGAGCTGCCCGAGCAGCTGATCCGCGAGAAGGGGCCCTACGAATTCACGCTCACCGCCAGCCAGGCCGAGGAAGAGACGGGGCTGCTGCCCGGCACAAGTGCCAAGAGCCAACCCGTGTCGATCTCGTTCACGCGCTCGCTCCCGTTCTATGATGCGCGCGCGTTCGATACTGGAACGATTTTCATGCATGCCGAGGACTGGCAGGCATCCTCGAGCAAGAGCGGGAAGTAGGGCGAGGCGCAGGGGCTGTGCATTGACAGGGCAACGCAGCGCTCATAGGTAACGGTCGTCATGCCCCGTTACGCGTGCGCCTCCCCTGAGGACCATTGACGATGAGCCGGATATCTTCGTGGGCCGCACTTCTGCTCAGTCTGCTCATAGCGCTTTCGCCGCCGAGCGCCGAGGCGCAGCAGGCTGGTGAGTTCGTGACGCGGGCGCGCAATGCGATCCTCGTCGACTACGACTCAGGCTCGGTGCTTTTTCAGAAGGCGGCCGACGAGCTGGTGGAGCCTGCGAGCATGAGCAAGCTCATGACGCTTGCGGTGTTGTTTCGTGCCCTGAAGGATGGAAAGGTCAAGCTCGAGGACGAGTTCAAGACCAGTGAGCACGCGTGGCGGACGGGCGGCGCCCCTTCGGGCACGTCGGCGATGTTCATTCCAATCAACAACAGCACGCCGATCTCGGAGCTGATCCAAGGCATCGTCGTGCAGTCCGGTAACGACGCCTGCCTGACGGTGGCCGAAGGCCTCGCCGGCACGGCTGCGAAATTTGCTACGATGATGGAGGAGGAAGCGCGCCGCATTGGCCTGCCGAAATCCACGTTTCGCAATCCCACGGGCTTGCACGACCCTGAGCAACTGATGACCGCGCGCGAACTGGCGACGCTCGCCCGCTACATCATTCGCGAGTATCCTGAGCACTATAAGGTCTTTGCTCAGAAAGAGTTTCCCTACCGCAAGCACAAATTCTACAATCGCAATCCGCTGCTCGGAGAGGCCGGAATAGACGGCATGAAAACCGGCCACACCAAGGAAGCGGGCTACGGCATGGTGGTCTCGGCCCTTGTCCCTGAAGGGCGGCGACTGATCGGTGTGGTGATGGGCCTCGGCGACGAGAAGGAGCGCAAGGAGGATACGCGGCGCATGCTAGACTGGGGCCAGCGCAGCATATCGAAGGTGAAGCTCTTCGCCGCTGGCGAAGCGGTCGGCAGCGCCCGAGTGTGGGGCGGCGAGCGGATCTTCGTGCCGCTCATCGGCCAGGGCGACGTCGAGGTGGTGCTGCCGAAATTCCCAGCCAACCAGAGGCTGCGCGGTGAGATCGTCTATCAAGGTCCCTTGAAGCCGCCAGTGCGGAAGGGGGCTCAGGTGGCGACGTTCAGGGTCACCAGCATGGTAGCCGGAAGCGTGGAGCCATTGGCGACCAGCGAGACGCCGCTCTATGCGGCTGACGATGTCGAGCCGGCAAGCTTTGCCTGGAAAGGCGTTGATGCGTTGCTCCACCTAGCCCTGCGCTTGGTAAGGCTCTAGGCTCGAGCCTATGAAACGCGGGAAATTCATCACATTCGAGGGCGGCGAGGGGTCGGGCAAGTCGACCCAGGCTGCGCGGCTCGCCGAGAAGCTGCGGCTATTGGGTCACGACGTTGTTCTGACGCGCGAGCCGGGCGGCTCACCCTTCGCTGAGCGCTTGCGCCGCCTGCTGCTTGATCCAGAAACAGAGCCGCATTCGCCGCTTGCCGAAGCGCTTCTCTTCTACGCGGCACGCGCCGACCATCTGGAACGGGTTATTCGCCCTGCGCTGGCGACCGGCTCGTGGGTGCTGTGTGATCGCTTCTCGGATTCGACGCGCGTCTACCAGGGGCATGCGGGGCGGTTATCTTTGGTTCTGATCGATCAGCTCGAGCGCATCGTCGTACGGCCGACCGTCCCGGATTTGACCATCATGATCGACCTGGACCCGGTGATCGGGCTCGATCGCGCAGCCCAGCGCCGTGGCCGCACCGCGGCCAGCGCCACGGACGCTTACGAAGGACGCAACCTCGCCTTCCACAGTCTTTTGCGTGAAGGCTTCCTTGCCATTGCTCACGCCGAGCCGCAACGCTGTGTCGTGATCGACGGCAGCCAATCGACGGAGGCGGTCGCAGCCGTCATCCTAGCCGCAGTCGAAGCGCGTCTCCTCGTCGGAGCCCGCTAATGGCGCGCGCACCGGCGGTGCAAGAGGTCGAGGAGTTGCCGGAGGCCGACCGCCTTGAAGGGTTCGCGCATCCGCGCATGACCGCGCGTCTCTTTGGCCATGACACGGCCGAACGCACGCTCGCGGCCGCATTCGCATCCGGCCGCATGCATCATGCCTGGCTAATCTGCGGCGCCGAGGGCATTGGCAAGGCTACGCTCGCCTACCGGTTTGCACGCTTCCTCCTTGCAGCCAAGCATGAGCGACGCGGCTCAGACCTCGCAATCGCCGACGACACGATCGCCTCACGGCAAGTGCGTGCGCTGTCCCATCCAGGACTGCTGGTCATCCGCCGCGCCTACGATCAGAAGGCGAAACGCTTTCCAGCCTCGATCACGATCGACGAGGTTCGCAGGCTCAAAGCCTTCCTCGGGCGAACGGCGGACGAAGGGACCTGGCGCGCCGTGATCGTCGACCGCGCTGACGAGCTCAACGTCAACGCCGCCAACGCTCTCCTGAAGTCGCTCGAGGAGCCTCCGCCGCGGACCGTATTCCTGCTGATCTCGTCGGCACCGGGACGGCTACTCACCACCATCCGCTCACGGGTGCGCCTGCTCGAGGTCGCCCCCCTGTCGAGCGACGCGCTGAAGCGCGCGACCACCCAAGCCTTCGCAGCAAGTGCCGAGGACGTGTCGGTCGCAGCACCGCTCCCCTCCGAATGGGACCGGCTCGAACACCTCGCAGGCGGCAGCGTTCGCCGCCTGATCTCGCTGCACGCTCAAAAGGGCGCTGAGCTCTACGACCGCATCGCGAGCCTCGTCTCCGGCCTGCCCAAGGTCGACTGGGGGGCGGTGCATACTCTGGGAGACGAGCTTCAGAGCACGGCGGCGGAGCAGCGCTTCGAGCTCTTCTACGAGCTCCTCATGGACCATATCGCCCGCCTCATTCACGCGCAGGCGGTTGGGGCCGGTGGCGAGGAGGGGACGACTGCCGGCCGGCTTATTGGGCCCGTGCGCCTTGCCACCTGGGCCGGTGTATGGGAAAGAGTGGCCGCCGACAAGGCCGAGGCGTTGGCCCTGAACCTCGATCGCAAGGCGCTCATCCTCGAGACCTTTTCCACACTCGAATCCGCCGCGTCCGGGCGATAGCTGAGGTCTCGCCGCGTCGACGTCTTTGGACATGCGCTTTGGACTGCGCCAGAAGGACGACACATGGCCGAAAAGCCGCGCTTCTATATCACGACTGCGATTTCGTACCCGAACGGCGTGCCGCATATCGGCCATGCCTACGAGGCGATCGCGACCGATGCCATCGCCCGCTTCGAGCGTCTCGACGGGAAATCGGTGCTGTTCCTGACGGGGACGGACGAGCACGGCCTCAAGATGGCACAGACGGCCGCAAAGGAAGGTCTCACGCCGCGCGCGCTGGCAGATCGCAACGCTGCGCGCTTCGTCGAGATGGTGGCCGCGCTGGGTCTCTCGAACGACGATTTCATCCGCACGACCGAGCCGCGCCATTACGAGGCGTGCGCGGAGATCTGGCGGCGCATGGACCGCGCCGGCGACATCTTTAAGAAGAACTACGGCGGCTGGTACTCGGTCCGTCAGGAGGCCTACTTCAAGGAGAGCGAGACGGAGATCCGAGACGGGGCGCGCTACGAGACCCAGAACGGCACGCTTGTCGAGTGGAAGGAGGAAGAGACCTTTTTCTTCCGGCTGTCGGCGTACCAGGATCGCCTGCTCGCGCACTACGAAAAGAACCCGGACTTTATCCTGCCGCCCGAGCGGCGCAACGAGGTCGTGAGCTTCGTGAAGAGCGGGCTCGAAGATCTCTCGATCTCGCGCTCGACGCTCGACTGGGGCATTCCGGTTCCCGGCGCACCGGGTCATGTCATGTACGTGTGGGTCGACGCGCTGACCAATTACGTCACGGCGACGGGCCTTCTGAACGCGGGCGAAAACCCGCGCGCCGGGTACTGGCCGGCTGACGTCCACGTCATCGGTAAGGACATCGTGCGCTTCCACGCCATCTATTGGCCGGCCTTCCTGATGAGCGCAGGCCTCGATTTGCCAAAGCGCATCTTCGGCCACGGCTTCGTGCTGAGCAAAGGCGAGAAGATGTCGAAGTCGGTCGGCAACGTCGTCGATCCCTTCGATCTCGTGGCCGCGTACGGACGCGACCAGGTGCGCTATTTTTTTCTGCGTGAGGTGATGTTCGGCCAGGACGGCAATTACTCGCCGGAAGCCATCGCCAACCGCATCAATGCCGACCTCGCTAACAATCTCGGCAATCTCGCCCAGCGCTCGCTGTCGATGATCTACAAGAACTGCGACGGGAAAATTCCTGAGCCAGGCACCTTCACGGCCGAGGATCAGGCGATCTTGGCCTCTGCCGACGCGCTCTATGGGATCTGCCGCGCCGAGATGGATCGGCAGGCGATTACGAAATACCTCGACGCCGTGTGGGCTGTCGTGGCGGATGCAAACCGCTACTTCGCAGCCGAGGAGCCCTGGGCCAAGAAGAAGACCGATCCTAAGCGCATGGAGACGATCCTTTACGTGACGGCCGAGGTCGTGCGTCAGTTCGCAATCCTGGCAACCCCCGCCATGCCGGAGCTTGCACCAAAGTTGCTCGATCTCCTGGCCATCGGTGGGCGTGATCCTGCAACGGACGAGGCAGGGCTGCCTCGCGCCTTCAGGTCGCTCGGTCCGGCAGGCCGCCTTGTACCCGGTACAGCGATCGCCGAGCCGCAAGGCGTGTTTCCGCGCTATGTGGACCCGAATGAGACTGCGCCCACTGCGGCACCACCACCCAAGCCCAAGAAGGGCGGGAAGGGTTAACCTGCACTGCGCCCCATCAAGGCGATGGGAAACGGAGTAGACAAAAAAACAACGTTTCCCTTCTCCCCCTTTGCCAGGGCAACGGGGAAAGAGAGTAAATGAGATGCTCGTAGACCATCATTGCCATTTGGACTTCCCGGATTTCTCGGCCGACCTTGACGGCGTCGTTGCCCGCGCGCACGCGGCAAACGTCGGCATCATGGTGACGATCTCGACGCGCATCCGCCGCCTCGAGCAGGTGCTGGCCGTCGCCGAGCGCTTTCCGAGCGTCTATTGCTCGGTCGGCACGCATCCCCATAACGCGCATGAGGAGCTCGACTTCCCGACGGCGGAGATCGTCCGCCTGGCATCGCATCCCAAGGTCGTCGCCATCGGCGAGGCAGGCCTCGACTATCACTACAAAAGCTCGACGCCGGAGGCCCAGGCCGAGGGCTTCCGCAACCACATCGCAGCCGCTCGCGAGTCCGGATTGCCGCTCGAGATCCACACGCGTGAAGCCGACGAGGATACGGTCCGCATCCTCGAGGAGGAACACGCAAAGGGAGCGTTTCCTGCGGTGCTGCATTGCTTCACCGGCGGACGCGCGCTCGCCATGCGCGCCGTCGAGCTGGGCCTTTACGTCTCGTTCAGCGGCGTCGTGACCTTCAAAAAAACCGAGGCCTTACGCTCAATAGCACACGACGTCCCGCTCGATCGCATGCTCGTAGAGACCGACGCACCCTACCTGGCGCCTATCCCCTATCGCGGCAAGACCAATGAGCCAGCCTACGTGGCGCACACCGCTGCCGTCCTCGCCGAGATCCGCGGGCTAGCACCAGCCGACCTCGCCCGCGCGACGAGCGAGAACTTCTTCCGGCTCTTTCGCAAAGTGCCCAGACCTGAAACGACGCGTGCGGCTGCCCCATGACCCTTCGTCTCACCGTCCTCGGCTGCGGATCGTCCGGCGGCGTGCCACGCATAGGTACCATGTGGGGGAAGTGCGATTCCACCAATCCCAAAAATCGCCGCCGGCGCTGCGCGATTCTGGTTGAGCAGCGCGGCCCCCGGGGCGTGACGAGCGTGCTCGTCGACACGCCGCCCGATCTGCGCGAGCAGCTCTTGAGCGTCCGCGCCGAAGCGCTCGACGGCGTCCTCTATACCCACGACCATGCCGATCACACGCATGGCATCGACGACCTGCGCATGGTCGCCTACACGATGAAGTCGCGCATCAACTGCTATTTCGACGCCGCAACGCGGGCGAGCCTCGTCTCGCGCTTTGCTTATTGCTTCGAGACACCGGCCGGATCGTCCTATCCGCCGATCCTGGTAGCCAACGAACTCGTACCCGGTGCGCCCGTACGCATCGAGGGAGCCGGTGGCGTACTAGAGGTCATGCCGATCTTGCAGGAGCACGGCGACATTCCATCGCTCGGCTTCCGGTTCGGCAATATGGGATATTCGCCGGATATCTCGGGCCTGCCGCCGCAATCCGAGCAGCTGCTGCAGGGCCTAGACCTCTGGATTATCGATGCCCTGCGTTACACACCGCACCCGAGCCACCTCTCCTTGAAGCAGGCGCTCGCGATGATCGCGCGCCTCGGCGCCAAGCGAGCTGTTCTCACGCACATGACCGGCGATCTCGACTACGACACGCTGCGCCGTGAGCTGCCGTCGAACGTCGAGCCCGCCTACGATGGCATGACCATCGAGGCCTGAGCCTGACCGCTCAATGCGTAGGGAGCACGGCTTCAGCATGCTTGCGATCCTCATAGCGGGTAATCGTGCCGTTCGCCTGCGGCACCGGCAAGACCAGCTCGACCGCTAACGGCGCAACATCGAAGGGATCCGTCAGAAGTCGAGTATCCTCGCCCGGAAAAGCCTTGGCGCGCATCGCGGTCCGCATCGGGCCGGGGTCCAAGATTGAAACGCGCACCGGCGTATTCGCGACCTCCTCCGCATAAGTCTTTGCCAGCGCTTCGAGCCCCGCTTTTGATACGGCATAGGGGCCCCAGTAAGCAGTATCCGCCGACGCGGCGCCCGCTGTCACGAAAAGGGCACGTCCCGCGTCCGAAAGGCGCAAGAGGGGATCAAGGGTGCGAATGAACCGCCAGTTGGCGTTGAGGTTCACGTCCATGACGCTCGACCAGGCATCCGCGGTCACGTGCGGGAGGGGCGACAACGGTCCAAGAATGCCGGCTGCGCCGACAAAGATGTCGAGCTTCTTCCAGCGCTGGTAAAGCGCAGGGCCGACCTGGTCGATGCGCTCACCGGCTCTGAGATCGAGCTTCAGGATGGTCGCTGTTCCGCCAATGGCGCGGATCTCATCGTCCAACTCCTCGAGTGCGCCGGTCGTCCGCGCCACAGCCACGACTTGCGCACCCTCGCGTGCGAGCGCGAGCGCGACGGCGCGGCCGAGCCCCCGCGATGCGCCGGTCACAAGGGCAATGCGGCCCTCAAGTCGCGTCTTATGTTTCATGGGTTGCCTTTATTAGGGCGCGCCTCCCCTAAGACGAATGGCCGCCGCGCAAGTTCCATGGGCAAACCGCAACGATTGCCTCGCGGAGCCGCGCCGCGTTGGTCTGCCTACGCAGTCGGGCCGCAAAGATCTTAGGCTAAGTTAGGCTAAGAGTGAGAGCTGACGCGTAGCTGCATGCCCGTTCTGATCCGTAAGGTCGGTCGGATATTCGCCCGTGAAGCAGTGGTCGGCGAACTGCGGGCAGCGGGCATCCCGCTGCTCGTAGCCAACCGCACGATAGATGCCGTCAACCGAAAGGAAGGCAAGGCTGTCCGCGCCCATAAACTTGCGCATGCCCTCGAGGTCATAGTTTGCGGCAAGGAGCGTGGCCTTGCTCGGCGTATCGATGCCGTAATAATCAGAGTGCGTGATTGGAGGCGATGAGATGCGCATGTGCACCTCGACGGCACCCGCGTCGTACATCAGCTCGACGATCTTCTTCGACGTCGTCCCGCGCACGACGCTGTCATCGATCAGCACGATGCGCTTGCCGCGAATGACGCCCGCATTGGCCGAGTGCTTGAGCTTGACGCCGAGTGCCCGGATGCGCTGCTCGGGCTCGATGAAGGTACGGCCGATGTAATGGTTACGAATGATGCCAAGCTCGAAGGGAATTCCGGACTCACGCGCGTACCCGATCGCTGCCGGTACGCCGGAATCCGGAATGGGAACGATCACATCCGCGTCAGCTGCGGCCTCACGGGCGAGCTGAATGCCCATCTGCTGGCGAACGTCGTAGACTGAGCGACCACCGACGACGCTGTCCGGTCGTGCGAAGTAGATGTACTCGAAAATGCATGGACGTGCCGGCCGGCGCGGGAACGGGCGATGGCTTTCGAGCCCCGCCTCCGTGATCACCACCACCTCGCCGTTCTCGACCTCACGCACGAATTCGGCGCCGATGATATCGAGTGCACACGTCTCGGACGCGAGCACATAGGCGTCTCCAAGCCTGCCGATGACCAGCGGTCGTATGCCGACGGGATCGCGTGCCGCGAGCAGCATGTCGTTGGTGAGGCATACGAGCGACCATGCACCCTCGATCTGGCGGATAGCCTCGACGAAGCGCTCGACCATACGCCGCTTCTTCGAGCGGGAGAGGAGATGGAGGATGACCTCGGTATCAGACGTCGATGGGAAAATCGCGCCCGAGTTGATGAGCTCCTGCCGCAGAGTCAGGGCGTTTGTGAGATTGCCGTTGTGCGCCACGGCAAAGCCACCGGTATCGATATCGGCATAGAGAGGCTGGACGTTCTTGAGGGCTGGCTCGCCGGTCGTCGAATAGCGATTGTGCCCGACGGCCATCGCACCCTTGAGGCGATGGATGACACCGGCGTCGTTAAAGTTGTCGCCGACGAGACCCAGTCGTCGCTCCGAATGGAATTGCTTGCCGTCGTAGCTGACGATGCCGGCCGCTTCCTGACCGCGATGCTGAAGGGCATGTAGTCCGAGGGCAGTGATGGCGGCGGCATCAGGATGCCCGAAAACACCGACGACCCCGCATTCCTCGCGGAGCCTGTCATCACCCATCTTCGAATATCCGAAATCGGGGAACGCTTCGCTGGCGTTACTGTGTGAACCGCCGCCGCAATCATGCGAATGAGTTCCGCACGCACCGTGTCCGTCCGTGCGTCCGTCTGTGTGTCCGTCCGCCATGGCTGCCTCCCGCAAAAGCATCCGCTGCGACTCTACTTCGTCATTGGAGCAGCTGGCCACCACTCGCAAGTGACACATATATGATAGAGGCCCCCTCGTTAAAGAGATTTATCGCCTGCCGATCAAATGACGGATAATTATTGCGCCGGCGCCTCACTCGGTGCTGCCTGCTGCGGCTGGCTGAGCGAAGATGGAACATGCGCTTCGAGCGTGGCGCGGATGGTGTTGCCCGTGCTTTTGAGATACGGCGCCGAAAGTGCGTTTCGGACCCAAGGCAAATGGCTCTGCTCGTCCGGAAAGAACGCTGCGTAGAACATGTACGGCACTACAACCAGAAGGTAGCCACGCGCCACTCCAAATACGAACCCCAGCACCCGGTCGATCATGCCGACTCGGCTATCCAGGATCGCGTCCGACATGCGAGCCGTGATCAGGTGCACAATGATGAGCACGATCAGGAAGATCACGGCACCAATCGCGATCTGGGCGACAGCCACCTGTGTGCCCATCTGGCGCGCCATGTCCTCGGCCACGTGCTTATAGCCCAGCACGAAATAAAGCGTAGCCGCCGCCGCCGCGAGCCAGGAGAGGATGGACATCAGCTCCCGCGTCAGCCCTCGATACATGGCGAGGAGGGCGGAAATGAAGCATACGGCTAGAAGCGCTGCGTCAAGATATGTGAGCGGCCCGATCATGCTCGAGGCTCCTCATGCTGGCTGGCGATCATGGGCGTTGTGATGATCCCTCTGATGTTCCCTCGCATGCTCCAAGGCTCTCTGCAAGCTCCTTGAGGTGGGCAATGCGGCGCAGCGCCATGCGCGCCGTATCGGCACCATTTTCACCTCCTGCCGGGATCACGGCGTTGGTGAAGCCAAGCTTTTTGGCCTCCTTGAGGCGAAGACCCATGTGCGGGCTGGCGCGGACGGCCCCCGAGAGCGAGATCTCGCCGAAATAGATGTGATCTGCAGGCAACGCAACATTGCCCGCCGAGGCGAGGAGGGCGGCAGCCGCGGCAAGGTCGGCGGCAGGCTCCACGATGCGCAAGCCGCCCGCCACATTGAGGTAAACGTCATGATGGGCAAAGGATACGCCGCAGCGGGCTTCAAGCACGGCGATCAGCATGGCGAGCCGGCTCTGCTCCCAGCCGACGACCGCCCGGCGCGGCACGCCAAGGCCCGACGGCGCCACCAGCGCCTGGATCTCGACGAGGATCGGGCGCGTCCCCTCCATGCCCGCAAAAACGGCAGCACCCGGCGCCTTGGCGTCGCGGTCGCCGAGGAAGAGCAGCGACGGATTCTCGACCTCCTGCAGGCCCTGGGTTGCCATCTCAAACACGCCGATCTCATCGGTGGCACCGAAGCGGTTCTTTGTGGCGCGCAGGATGCGGAATGTGTGGCCGCGGTCGCCCTCGAAGGAGAGCACTGTATCGACGACGTGCTCGACGGCCTTCGGTCCGGCAATCTGCCCATCCTTGGTGACATGACCGACGAGCAGGAGTGCCGAGCCGGCGGCCTTGGCGTAGCGGACCAGAGATTGTGTCGCAGCGCGCACCTGGCTCACCGTGCCCGGAGCGGCCTCAAGGGCGTCCGACCACAGCGTCTGGATAGAGTCGACCACGACAAGATCCACATGCCGCTCGTTCGCAAGCGTCGCGAGAATATTGGTGAGGCTTGTCTCAGACGCCAGCGCGACCGGCGAGTCGGCGAGGCCGAGCCGCGCGGCCCGCAGGCGCACCTGAGCGGCCGCCTCTTCGCCGGAGAAGTAGACGGCTCGGCGGCCCGCCCTGGCGAGCGACGCGGCGAGCTGCAGAAGGAGCGTCGATTTGCCGATGCCGGGCTCGCCTGCGATCAGCAGCACGGAGCCAGGAACGATGCCGCCGCCGGTGACACGGTCGAGCTCCGGCATGCCCGTCGAAAAACGCGGTGCCTCCTCGGGTGCCCCCGTCAGCCCTTCGAGCGCAATGGCAACCCCGCGCGAGGCCCGCGTGATGCCTGTTCCCGGCGGTGGCGCGTTGACAGCCTCCTCCGCGATGGTGTTCCATTCTCCGCAGGCCACGCACTTTCCCGACCAGCGCGAGGAAAGGGCCCCGCAGGACTGGCAGACGAAGTTGCTCTTGGCCGGCTTCGCCATGTCTCAGCCGCCCTCGTCAATGAAGCGGCGCTGGAAGCGCGGCCCGAGACGCGTCAGCACCTCATAGCCGATGGTGCCCGAGGCCTGTCCCATGGCCTCGATCGTGACATTGGGCCCGATAAGGGTCACGAGATCGCCGCGCCGGGGCTCGGGCCTGATATCGGTGACATCAACCGTAATCAGATCCATCGACACCCGCCCGACGATGGGCGCGAGCGCCCCGCCGATGCTCACGGCTCCGCCTTTCTGGCCACCGGGAGCGCTCAACGCCCGCGCAATGCCATCGGCATAGCCCGCCGCAATGATGGCAATGCGGGATGCGCGCGGCGCCCGCCACGTACCAGAATAGCCGACCGTCTCGCCCACTTGCACATCGCGGACTTGCAGAATTTTCGCCACGACCGTGACGATCGGCGCAACCGGCGTCCGCCCACCGCGAAAGGCTTGCCCGCCATAAAGCGCGTAACCTGGCCGCACGAGGTCATAGTGGTACGACCTGCCGAGCATCAGTCCGTCGGAAGCTGCGAGGCTCGCCATGGCGTGCGGCAGCTTCACCTTCAGCCGATCGAACGTCGCGCGCTGGGCCTCGTTCTTGGCGTCCGCCGGATCGTCGGCTGAAGCGAGATGGCTCATGACGAGGCGAAGGTCGAGCCTGTCGAGCCGCGCCTTATCGCCGGCCAGGAGATCAATCTCGGCCTCCGCCATGCCGAGCCGGTTGAGACCGGTCTCGATCTGAAGCGCGGCGGGCATCCGCTTACCGTTACCAAGCGCGATCCATTCGTCGATCTCGGCAAGGCTCGAGACCACGGGGATGGCGTTTGCCGCTAGGAGTGATTCACCGGCCCCTGGCAAGAGCCCATCGAGCACGAAAAATGCGCTGTCCGTGATGCCGTGATGGCGCGCCGACGCGGCTTCGTCCGCGGTCGCAACAAAAAAGGTTTTGCACCCCGCGCTTGAGAGCGCGCGGATCGCCTTCCAGGCTTCCGTTCCGTACGCGTCGGCCTTCACCACGGCCCCGCATTCAGCCGGAGCAACGAGCCCCGCCAGCGCCCGCCAGTTCGCCTTGAGCTGCCCGAGGTCGACCGTGATCAAGCCGGTAGCGTGGGGGTTATGGGGAGCGGTCATGGGGTGCACGCCTCAATCCCCTCTCCCCGCACTTGCGGGGAGAGGGCTAGGGTGAGGGGCAGCAGCATATGGCAACGCAAGCGGCTGCCGCTCACCGTCATGACGAAGTCATGCTCCGCATGAACCCTCTCCCCATCGAAGACGATGGGGAGAGGGGGAAAAGAGGTCACTCGTATCTTTCCGGCATCTGGAACTCGCGGGCCAGGTTGCCAAAGCGCGTGAACTGGCTCTCGAAGGCAAGCTGAACCGTGCCGACGGGACCATGGCGCTGCTTGCCGATGATCACCTCGGCCTTGCCGGACACGGCCATCATTTGTGTCTGCCAATCGCTGAACTCCGCGGTGCCTTCGCGCGGCTTTTGCCGTTCGACGTAATATTCCTCGCGGAACACGAACATGACCACGTCCGCGTCCTGCTCGATCGAGCCCGATTCGCGCAAGTCCGAGAGCTGCGGGCGCTTGTCCTCGCGCTGCTCGACCTGACGGGAGAGCTGTGAGAGCGCGATAATCGGCACCGCCAGCTCTTTGGCAAGGGCTTTGAGGCCGGTTGTGATCTGCGTGATCTCCTGTACGCGATTTTCGCTACCCTTGCCCCCGGTGCCGGACAGGAGCTGCAGGTAGTCGACGATAAGGAGATCGAGCCCTTTCTGCCGCTTGAGCTTGCGGGCTCGCGCCGACAGCTGGGCGATCGAGATGCCGCCCGTCTGGTCGATAAAGAGGGGCGCGCGGCTCATTTCCTGCGACACAGTGACGAGCTTCCTGAACTCATCCTCGTTGATCATGCCGCGCCGGATCTTCTCGGACGCGATCTCTGCCTGCTCGGAGAGAATACGCGTGGCGAGTTGCTCGGCCGACATTTCGAGCGAGAAGAAGCCGACCCGGCCGCCATCGACGGTCTTGTCGGTGCCGTCCGGCTGCTTCTCCGAGCGGTAATTCTTCGCCACGTTGTAGGCGATGTTGGTGACGAGCGCAGTCTTGCCCATCGACGGGCGCCCTGCGAGAATGATCAAGTCCGATGCTTGCAGACCGCCCATCTTGTTGTCGAGATCGGAAAGCCCGGTCGCTAGACCGGAGAGGTGGCCTTCCCGCTCGTAGGCGGCATTCGCCATGTCGATTGCGTGCGTCAGCGCCGTGCCAAAGGCCATGAAGCCCTGACCATACTTGCCACGCTCGGCAAGATCGTAGAGGCGAGTCTCGGCCTCATGGATCTGAGTCTCGGGTGGAAAATCGATCGGCGCGTCGAAGGCGAGGTTGACCATGTCCTCACCGACCATGATCAGCGCGCGGCGCACGGCGAGATCGTAGACGGTCCGGCCGTAGTCCTCGGCATTGATGATCGTGGTCGCGTTGGCGGCGAGACGGCCGAGATACTGCGGCACAGTCAGGTTGGCATCGATCGGCTCGGCATTCTCGAAGAACGTCTTGAGCGTGATCGGCGTCGCCTGCTTGCCGACGTGGATCATCTTCGAGGTCGTCTCGTAGATCTGAGCGTGCAAGGGATCGAAAAAATGCGCCGGCTCGAGAAACGCCGAGACGCGGTCCAGCGCCTCGTTGTTGACGAAGATCGCGCCGAGCAGCGCCTGCTCCGCCTCGATATTGTGCGGCGGCTCGCGAAAATGGACGGGCTCCGTTGCACCCGCTGCGGCGCGGAGCTTGTCGGAGGGGACGATGGCGTTTCTAGCAGGGCTCTGTGTCATGAGCGAACGCTACCCGCTCGAGCCCTGAGTCGGCGTGAGGCAACCCTGCCTTCTCCTCGTTACGCACAGGGGCGGAAGATTGCGCTTGTGTAGGGCGAATCGGGCCCACGTCACCTCGACGGATTGGCGCGACGATACGAAGCTGATAGAATAAGATTTATGATCAAAGATCTCGAGCAAGCCATAGAGAAGATCAAGCGTCTTCCGGTGGAGCGCCAAGCCTACGCGGCCGAGGTGCTGGAGCAGATCGCAACGAGCGGCGAGGGGCTCTATCACGTGCCTGAGGAACATCGCGCGGCAATCACTGAGGCACTGGTCCAAGCGGAGCGCGGGGAGTTCGCAGACGAGGTCCGGGTTACCGAGCTACTTCGCCGACCGTGGGCATGAAGATCTGGCTTTCTCCTCGAGCTAGCTCTGACTCCTCGAGCTAGCTCTGACCTCGACGAAATACGTGAGTTCTTAGTACCATGCAATAAGGGTGGCGCTGAACGCGTTCGTAAAGCCGTTGAGACCACCATCGATACACTTGCGGTCTTCCCAGGTCTTGGGCGAAAAACAGACATACCCGGAGTTAGCGTCCTCCCGGTCTCTAGGCTTCCTTACCTTGTGTATTACGCGGTCCAGGGTGACGCGTTGATCATTCTGCACATTAGGCACGGCGCACGGGATGCGCCGCGACCTGACGATCTTCTCTGAGCTATGTCCTATTGCCTCATCAGCGGACGACGAACAGCGATCCCTGTTCGAGGGCCGAGGCGGCCGTCGATGGCGGCGAGCCGGCGCTCGGCCGCAACCATATAGTCTCGCAGCATCGGTAGCGTCTCGACCCGTTTCGTGAGCTGGATCTGAAACACGACGAGGTTCTGGTGGCGGAAGGCCGCCTCCGATCCTGCGAGATAGAATTCCCACGTGCGATAGAATTGCTCGCCCGCAATCTCGATCGCCCGCGCGCGGTTACGCACAAAACGTTCGCGCCAGGCCCTGAGCGTCTCGGCGTAGTGGAGGCGGAGGACCTCGACATCGGCACAGATGAGCCCGGATCGCTCGATCGCGGCGAGGATCTCGCTCATGGCCGGAATGTAGCCGCCTGGGAAGATATAGCGCGAGATGAACGGGTTCGAGGCGCAGGGGCGATCCGAACGTCCGATGGTGTGCAGCAACGCCACCCCGTCATCCTTCAAGAGCCGCGAAAGGCAGGCGAAAAACGCTCCGAACTGTGGCACTCCGACGTGCTCGAACATGCCGACCGACACGACGCGATCGAACGAGCCGGTGACGTTGCGATAGTCGGCAAGATCGAAACGCGCGCGCCCCGCAAGATTGGCCGCACGCGCCCGTTCTCGCGAGCTTGCGAGCTGCTGCTCGGAAAGGGTCACGCCCGTCACCTCGACGCCGGTCATGGCCGCAAGGTAAATCGCAAGCCCACCCCAGCCCGAGCCGATATCGAGTACGCGTTGCCCACGGTCGAGGGCGAGCTTGGCGGCGATGTGGCGCTTCTTGGCGAGTTGCGCTTCCTCGAGCCCAGCGCCGGCCGTGAAGTACGCGCAGGAGTATTGCCGGTCCTGGTCAAGGAAGAGATCGTAGATTCTGGGATCGATATCGTAGTGATGCGCCACGTTGCGCCGCGCCCGCGACATCGGGTTCCACTGATTGAGCCCGCGCAGCAGGTGGCGCGCCGAAGTAAGCCGCTGTGAAAACCTCGGGAAAGGCCGCTTCTTGAGATTGCGCGTCGCGAGCTCGACAAGGTCGTAGACATTGCCGCTCTCGAGCGTCAGACGGCCCGTGCGATACCCCTCTCCGGCCGCGAACTCGGGATCTGCCGCAAGGTGCCATTCGATGAGCTGATCATGCAACCTCGCGACGATCGCGACGCCCGTCCCGTCGCCGTAACGGTGGCTCGTCCCATCTTTGTCGTAGACGGTCAGGGAGCCCTCTGTGATGACCTCGGCGAGCATGCGATTGAGAGGAGTTATCATGACGTGTCTGAGCCTTGTGCCCGCATAAGCTTGGCCGGGGAGCAGGCTGCAAGTCCGGCGTCTCTAAAATCGTCACTCCGCTGCTTTGTTTCGTGACGGCCCCCCAAAAGTAGATTGCGATAGTTACCGCGAGCGATGGCAAGCGCCGCGGCGGGCTCCGATAATCCGGCCACCAGCCGAAACGGCAGCGGCCGGAGACGAGGTCTCCGGCCGCGCAATAATAAGGTCCTATTGAGTTCGGGAGAGCGCCTAGGCCTGCTCGCCCTCGCCCTCGCCCTCGGCCTCTTCCTCGGCCGGAGCGGCGCCCCCCTCGAACAGCTCGTCCGGGTTGAACGTCTCGAGCTCGAGCTTCTCGCCCTTGACGACCGTCATATCCTCGCCACGGGCCTGCTTCTCTGCCTCGTCGTCCGAACGAGCGACATTGATCGTCACGTTGACGATAACTTCGGGATGGAGGGCGATGCGCGTCGGATGCAGTCCAAGCGTCTTGATCGGCTTGTCCATGATCACCTGGCGGCGATCAATGGTGAAGCCGCCGGCTGTTATTGCGTCGGACAGGTCCCGCGTCGACACCGAGCCATAGAGTTGGCCGGTATCGCCGGCGGTGCGGATTGCCGTGAACATCTTTCCCTCGAGCTTGGAAGCGACGGCCTCGGCTTCCTTCTTCTGCTCGAGGTTGTTCGCCTCGAGTTGCGCGCGCTGGCTCTCGAACTGAGCCACGTTGTCCTTGGTCGCGCGCAGCGCCTTCTTCTGCGGCAGAAGATAGTTGCGCGCAAAACCGTCCTTGACGTTGACGACATCGCCCATCTGGCCGAGGCGGCCGATGCGCTGGAGAAGAATGACCTGCATGGGAAGTGCTCCTTATTTTTCTATGCTAAGTTGCTTCTTTACGTGGAAGGTGTGACGGGCGGAGCGAACCGCGCCCGCAAGTGAACGAAGGCGTCAGCCAAGCCCAAAAGCGCGATCAGCACGCCGAAACCGGTGACGAAAATCAGACAGAAGTAGAGGACCCACAGCGCGAATGGCCGCCACGGTCGGGATCGCGTCGTGTAGTGGATGATGGCCAATCCGAGGAGCACATAGGCAAGAAAGAACGTTCCGGCGAAACTTGCCGCCGCCATGGCCCAATAGTCAGTCAACGACATCCCAAGCAATGCTACCCCGAGGACAAGCCCGGTGCCGCGCGGAAACTCGATGGCCGCCAGGTCGGGCCACGGCCGCGCAAGCTGACCGGAGGCAAGCGTAACCCGGCCCGCAAGCCAGAGGTTGAACAACAGGCTCCCCATCCAGGAAATGGCGGTGGCAGCGGGAAGAAGCGCCAGCGCCGTATCCGTCAGCGACTTGATCTCCTCATTGCTGAGTGACTGCCCCGCCGTATCGGGAAGGCTGCCCCGGATCGTCTTCTCGATAAGCTCGCCAAGTGCCTTGCGCAGCTCCTCGAGATCGCCGCCAATTATCAATAGCGTCGCGAACGAAAGCGCGCCGGCGAGCGCCGCAGCCCACACGATGAGACGTCCTGGTGGATAGTATTCGACGGCATCCGCCTCGGAAAGCGAGGCCTGCCCGGGCGGTTGAATAGCGGCCCGGCTGAGTAACGAAAGATAAGTAAGGATGACCACCGGCGCGGCCTGCGTCATGGCAAAGGCCAAGGCGACGGTCGGCCCGGCCGCGATCGCGATAATTCCAAACCCGAGGCATCCGGCGATGGCCGCAGTCATCCAGCCCCAGCCGAGGCCGGCGAGCGCGATGGGCAGGGATGTTATGAAGAAAAGGATATAGCGGACGAGGAGTGGCCCGGTCGTTGCGGAGGCGAAAACCACCGCTGCGACAAGCCCGAGGCCCAAACCTGCAAGAAGGTTATTTCTCGTCATTCTCTCAGCTGTCCCGCTCGCGGCGGTTAGAGAGGCGAGGCTCGAGCCCCGCACTCCCAACCCAAGTCTAACTCCCCACGTATGCTTACTTCAGTACGTACGGCAGAAGTCCGAGGAAGCGGGCGCGCTTGATGGCGCGGGCCAGCTCACGCTGCTTCTTGGCCGACACCGCCGTGATGCGGCTCGGCACGATCTTGCCGCGCTCGGAGATGTAGCGCCCGAGCGTACGGGCATCCTTGTAATCGATCTTCGGCGCCTGATCGCCCGAGAACGGGCAGGTCTTGCGGCGACGATGGAACGGCCGGCGAGCGGCGATCTCTTGAATCTCAGCCATTGCTTAGCCCTCCGAACCCGGTTTGAAATCTCTCGGCGGACGCGGCGCACGCGGGGGACGCGCATCACCAAAGGCTCCGTCACGAGGTGCACCGCCCTCGCGGGGGGCGCCGTCACGCGGCGCGCCATCACGCGGCGCGCCATCACGCGGCGCGCCATCACGGGGAGGACGAGCCCGGAACGTCGAGGCGCCTTCGCCAGTAGGGCCACCAGCGCCGCCCTCGGAGCGGAAGCCACCGCGATCACCACCACGGAAGCCGCCACCACCAGCGCGATCGCCGCCACGGAAGCCACCGCGATCACCGCCGCGGAAGCCGCCACGATCGCCACCGCGCTCCGGACGATCATCGCGATCCGACTTGCGCATCATGATGGAGGGCTCGGCCTCGAGCTCCTCCACCCTGAGCGTGATGAAGCGAATGACGTCCGGCGAAAGCCCCATGCGCCGCTCCATCTCAACGACGGCAGCCGATGGCGCCTCGATGTTGAGCAGCGAATAGTGCGCCTTGCGGCTCTTCTTGATCTTGAATGCGAGCCCCTTGAGGCCCCAGTACTCGGTCTTGGTGACCTTGCCACCGAGCTCGGTGATGATGTCGGTGTATTCCTTCGTCATCGCCTCGACTTGTTGTTGCGAGACGTCCTGGCGCGCCAGGAAGACATGCTCATAGAATGGCATGTTTGGCCTTTCATTTTGTGAGACAAATGCTTTGCGTTCCGGACAGTCGAAGGTCCGGCACGCGTGCATAAGCCGAGCGACTGCGGAGACCGCAGTTCACAATCGCTTCGGCGCAAAGCCCCTCATGGGCCCAAAAGGCCCAAAGGCACCCAAAGAGCGAAGACACCGGGGCTTGAGACGCGTGCAACAGATGCAACACGCTCAGCTGCCGAGCCGAAAACAGCTCCGCAGCCCCGTTCAGCCTCCAACCGAAGCGAGTGACGGGGCTGCTTATAAGGAAATTTGCTCTGGCATCAAGAAGAAAACGGCAAATGCCGTATCAAGCGCGATGTGCGAGCCAGTAGTGCAGGCCAAGACCGGCACCCCAGCCCAATACAACCCAATGAATCCAATAGGGCTCAGCCGTGTACCAGTCGATTGCCCCAAGCAGGGCCATCACGACCAGGGCGATGATCATGTGTCGTTTGAAGCTTGCATTCAGGCGCGGTGAGCTTGTGGCGGCGGGGGGCATGCTGGCCATTTGGGGCAATCCTTTGCTGAAAATTGATGACGACGGCCCGATGCGTAACATAGCTTTAGAGGCGTTTCCGTTACGCCGGGCCTTGACAAGGCCCAATAACCCATGTCGTAAGCCCCGGAGGTGCAACGTTGGCGACGGCCGGTGGCGCGGCATGTCTCGAAACATGTGTCGCAGACTGTCTCGAAGCAGCCTGTCTCGCTACCAGTCCGACAAGTCCGGTCAGGCAGTGTGCGAGTGAGCCGGACGAGCCGCGGACAATAATCTAAAGGGAGAGCCGGTGGCACTCGCATTCGTATTCCCTGGGCAAGGTAGTCAGGACGTCGGCATGGGCAAGGAGCTCGCCGAGACCTTCGCTGTCGCACGCGATGTGTTCCAGGAGGTCGACGACGCCCTCGGACAGAAGCTCTCTGAGATCATGTGGGAGGGCCCAAAAGAGACGCTGACCCTGACCGAGAACGCTCAGCCCGCCCTCATGGCGGTGTCCATGGCGGTAATGCGCGTGCTCGAGCGTGAGAAGGGCTTCTCGCTGAAGGACAAGGTGACGTTCGTGGCCGGTCATTCGCTCGGCGAGTATTCGGCGCTCGCAGCGGCCGGCGCATTCTCTCTTGCCGATGCCGCACGGCTCTTGAAGCTGCGTGGCCAGGCGATGCAGGCGGCCGTGCCGGTGGGCCAGGGAGCGATGACGGCGCTTCTTGGCGTCGGCATCGACGTTGCACAGAAAGTCGCCGAAGCAGCCGCGCAAGGTGAGGTCTGCCAAGTCGCAAACGACAATGAGCCGACGCAGGTCGTGCTTTCGGGCCAGAAGTCCGCGCTCGATCGCGTACCCGAGGTGGGCAAGGCCTTCGGCGTGCGCCGTGCAGTCCCCTTGCCGGTCTCAGCACCGTTCCATTGCTCGCTGATGCAGCCTGCCGCGGATGCGATGGCAGCGGCTCTCGCCAGCGTCGACATTAGAACACCTGTGGTGCCTGTCATTGCCAACGTCCTGGCCGGCCCAATCAGCGACCCCGCCGAGATCAAGAGGCGCCTTGTCGAGCAGGTGACCGGTACGGTTCGCTGGGGCGAGTGCGTCGGCTACATGGTCGCGCAGGGTGTTACAGACGTCTACGAGATCGGTGCGGGCAAGGTGCTCGCAGGCCTCGCCAAGCGGATTGAAAAAAGTCTCAACGCCACCAGCATCGGCACCTCTGCCGATGTCGAGACCGCCATCGCCGCGCTACTGCAATAGTCGCAGCGGACCACCCCAGGAGATAACAGACCTATGTTCGAATTGACCGGTAAGAATGCGCTTGTGACGGGCGCCACGGGCGGCATCGGCGAAGCCATCGCACGTGCGCTGCACGCTGCGGGCGCTCACGTGGCAATCTCGGGCCGTCAGGTCGAGAAGCTCGAGGCCCTCGCCAAGGACCTCGGTGAAGGCGTGCACATCGTCCCGTGCGATCTCGCGGACAAGGCCGCCGTCGCCAAGCTGGTCGATAATGCAATAGCCAAGCTCGGCCGCCTCGACA
Source organism: Hyphomicrobium sp. (assembly GCA_041659825.1). GTDB lineage: Bacteria > Pseudomonadota > Alphaproteobacteria > Rhizobiales > Hyphomicrobiaceae > Hyphomicrobium_C. Next base: position 166,378 of record JBAZXL010000004.1, on the reverse strand, counting down.
TCCTCGTCTGCAACGCCGGCCTCACCAAGGACAACCTGTTTATGGTCATGAAGGACGAGCAGTGGGACGACGTCATTGCCGTCAACCTCACCTCGACCTTCATGCTGATGCGCGCCGCAGCCCGCCACATGCTGCGCGCCAAGACCGGCTATGGCCGGATCATCAATATCTCGTCCGTGTCGGGCATCTTCGGCAATCCCGGCCAGGGCAACTACGCCGCCTCTAAGGCCGGCATGATCGGCATGACAAAGTCGCTGGCGCGCGAGGTCGCGAACCGCGGCATTACTGCCAACTGCATCGCACCGGGATTCATCAAAACGGCGATGACCGACGTGCTCAACGAAAAGCAGGTCGCCGAGATCTCGCAACACATCCCGGCTCAGCGATTCGGCAGCCCGGCAGATATCGCCGCGGCCGCGGTTTACCTTGCCAGCAACGAGGCAGGCTATATGACAGGCCAGACGCTGCACGTGAACGGCGGCATGGCGATGGTTTGACAAGATTCCACAAAGCCGCTTAATCGAGTAGTGGCTCCGTGGCCGGATAGGGGTGAAGGCCTCGAGCGGTCAGGGAGTTGGTTAAATTTCATGGGCAAAGCGAGGCAAGCCCGATCTATTCACCACGCAACGCGCCGGCACGGAGGCAGAAATGACAAACGGCCAGGAAAGATGGGAGAGTCGTAGCCGATCTACGGCCGACCAGCTTGACGCAGCCGTTGGTCATTTCTGCCCCGCCTAGCGCGATGACGGCACGTTCCATGGTGGATAGCTCGGGCCGGGGCACGGATGGCAATCTGTCACCTTCCCCCCAGCCCAGTTAGGCCGGAAACACCAGCCTCCGGTGCTGGCCAACGCGTCGGAGATATGTTAACCAGCCACGTTTTTTGCTGCGCAGCTCCAGGAAAAGCCCTAACGATCAACGCTCGTGCGATGTCGTTCGGGAAGTCCCTTGATGGCGCCGCCAGTAACTGAGGTGGGGACGAGCTTTCCGCCTCTGAGTGCCCCGGCGCATGACGGGAACGAGAGACGCAAAAGATACAAATTCAGCTTAAAGCAGGGACGCGAGGGAAGACGATGAGCGATGTCGCAGAGCGCGTGAAGAAGATCGTTGTAGAGCATCTCGGCGTCGAGGCCGATAAGGTCACCGAGAATGCAAGCTTCATCGATGATCTTGGCGCCGACAGCTTAGACACGGTTGAGCTGGTCATGGCGTTTGAGGAAGAATTCGGGTGCGAGATCCCGGACGACGCGGCAGAGCATATTCTGACGGTCGGCGACGCAGTTAAGTTCCTCGAGAAGAACGCAACGGCTGCCTAAGCCAAGAGCAGGCCGCGCAAACTCCGGCTCGAATGATCGACCGAACAGGGATTTGTGCGGCCTTCCTCGGATGTGAGGCTTGGTCGAGGCCTACGACGCGCTCCGGAAGCTATTTTAACGTTGCTCGAGAAGCGCGATCCGCAGCGGGACGTGCTTTGCTCGGCCAGCCCGGTGCATCGTCGGGACCTACCGGGATGTCGCACCAATGTTGGGCCTGGATTTCAGGGCGTTGAGTTCGGGGCCCTGAGTTCAGGGCAATGAGTTCAGCACCTTGATATTGAGGCACTTCGCGATGCCGGCCGGGGCACATCTATGGCAAGTACAGCGGTCTCGGGTCTAAGCAATACTAAGTAAAAATGCGAGCTGAATAGAGACGGACTTGAACGCTATGCGCCGCGTCGTCATTACAGGTCTTGGTCTCGTAACGCCGGTCGGTTGCGGCGTCGAGGCGTCTTGGAGCAACCTCCTCAATAGCCAGAGCGGCGCCCGCCGCGTCGAGGAGTTTGAGGTCTCCGATATCACCTGCCAGATCGCCTGCTTCATTCCCCGCGGTGCGACCGCCGACGGCAAATTCAATGCCGACGACTGGATGGAGCCGAAGGAGCAGCGCAAGGTTGACGATTTCATCATTTATGCCGTGGCGGCAGCTGACCAGGCCTTGAAAGATGCTGGTTGGTCGGCAAAGACGCAGGAGCAGCAGGAGCGCACGGGCGTGCTGATCGGTTCCGGCATCGGCGGCCTCTCAGGCATCGCCGATACCTCGATCTTGCTGAAGGAAAAAGGCCCGCGCCGCGTCTCGCCGTTCTTCATTCCCGGCCGCCTCATAAACCTTGCAGCCGGCTACGTCTCGATCAAGCATCAGCTCAAGGGGCCGAACCACGCGGTCGTGACGGCCTGCTCGACGGGCACGCACGCGATCGGTGACGCAGCGCGGCTCGTCGCGCTGGGCGATGCCGACGTGATGGTTGCAGGCGGCTCGGAAAGCCCGATCTGCCGCATTGCGCTCGCTGGTTTCGCCGCCTGCCGCGCGCTCTCGACCGGTTTCAACGACCGCCCGGCCGAGGCCTCGCGCCCCTATGACAAGGATCGCGATGGTTTCGTCATGGGCGAGGGCGCCGGCGTCGTCGTCATCGAGGAGTACGAGCACGCGAAAGCACGCGGCGCCAAGATCTATGCTGAGATTATCGGCTACGGCATGTCGGGCGATGCTTATCACATCACCGCACCGTCGGAATCGGGTGACGGCGCGTACCGCTGCATGCGCAACGCCCTTCAGCGCGCTGGCATCCAGGCAAGCGACATCGATTATGTGAATGCGCACGGCACATCGACACCAATGGGAGACGAGATAGAGCTTGGCGCCGTCGAGCGGCTCTTCGGCAACGCAGCTGGCAAGCTCGCAATGTCGTCGACAAAGTCGGCGACCGGTCATTTGCTTGGAGCTGCGGGTGCGGTGGAGGCGGTCTTCTCAATCCTCGCGATGCGCGACAACATCGCCCCGCCGACACTCAATCTCGTCAACCCGTCGGTCGAGACGGCGATTGATCTCGTCCCGCTCGCCGCCAAGCACCGAGAGATCAATACGGTGCTCTCGAACTCGTTCGGGTTCGGCGGCACCAACGCCTCGATCATCTTGCGGCGCGTGGCCTGAGGTCCTTCCAAAAGACTCTTGCGGCGAGCCCATCGACACGGGTGCCGATCTTCGACCCGTCCGGGCTTTTGCCACAATTGAGCTGTTGCTCAGGGTGTTTGAGAAGCGCCGGCCGCGGCATAATTTAAGCACGCGGGTCGGAGACGCTGCGCGACGCAGAGGAACGGGAGCATTCGATGAGCAAAGTCCGCCGCGATGTGCCACCGCAGATCTCCCGCCGCGATGGGATGCGGCCGAAGAGCCCGGCGGAAGCCCTAGAACCTGGACGCGCACCATCGCGTCCGCGCGGCGTGCGGCAGCGACGCGAGCCTCGTGCCCTCGCCGGATTTGTGCGAGCAGTGAGCGGTGTCATGACCGTGCTCCTCGTGCTGATGCTCGGCGCCGGCGCGCTTTCGTTGCTTGTGCGTCATCTCTACGAGCGACCCGGCCCGCTCACAGTCGCCCAGACCGTGGTCATTCCGAAAGGCGCGAGCAGCAACGACATCGCCGAGCGCCTCGAGCGCGAGGGCGTGATCGGGAGCCGCTGGGCCTTCATGATCAACTATCTCTTCCAGAGCCGCTTCGGTCCCAAGGACGTCTCGCTAAAACATGGCGAGTACCTCTTCAAGCAACAGACCAGCATCCGCGAGGTGATGGAGATCATCGCCGACGGCAAATCCGTGCTTTACCGGGTGACCGTCCCGGAAGGCCTCACCAGCCAGCAGATCGTCGACCGCCTGAAGAATGAGGAGAACCTCTCAGGCGATGTCACGCAGATTCCGGCCGAAGGGTCGCTTTTACCCGAGACTTACAGCATTGAAAAAGGCATGAGCCGGCAAGAGCTTCTTGTTCGCATGCAGGCGAAGTTGAAGCAGGTGTTAGAGAGCGCCTGGGAACGCCGCAATTCCGAGGCGCCACTCAAGACGCCCCAAGAGGCGCTCGTGCTCGCCTCCATCATCGAGAAAGAAACCGGCCGCTCAGATGAGCGCGAGCGCATAGCAGGCGTCTTCTCGAACCGCCTGATCAAAGGCATCCCATTACAATCCGACCCAACCATCCTTTACGGCATCTACGGCGGCGGCGTGCAGTGGGGCAAACCTATCCTGCAAACCGAGAAGGACACAAAAAACGCCCATAATACATACCAGATCAAAGGGCTGCCACCGACGCCGATCTGCAACCCAGGTCGCCCAGCGCTCGAAGCCGCCCTCAATCCCGCCAAAACCAATGATCTCTTCTTCGTGGCGGACGGCAACGGCGGACACGTCTTCACCGAGAACCTGAAGGACCACAACGCCGCGGTCCAGAACTGGCGCAAATTCGAACGTGACATGCGCGCCAGGCAGGAGGCGAAGGAAGCGGCCGCACCCGAAGCGATCCCCAGTCCACCTGCCGAGCAGGCACCACCTGCTGCAGCATCCAAGCCCGTTGCCAACCCGGTCCAAACCGTACCCGCAGCATCGGCCGAGCCGGCAACGCCGCAGACGGGACAGGCGTCGACCGTCCCGCTGCCCATCAGAAAACCAAAAAAATGAGCGTTTTCATCCCCTAACCCTCGTATCGGTGGACGCACCGGTGGAGCGTGGGCCGCGACCTGTTGGCGCGGGGGGCGCAAGCCGTTAGATTGCGGCAGCATCCGGCTTCGGCTCTCAACCTGAGGAGCGCTTGGCGCGCCTCTGAACCCAACGAAAAGAAGAAAATGGCCATTCAAAGCATGACGGGTTTTGCTCGTAGCGACGGGGCGCTTGGCAAGGCAACCTGGCATTGGGAGGTGCGCAGCGTCAACAATCGCGGTCTCGACATTCGCTTGCGGCTACCACCCGGCTACGACGCGATTGAGCCGCGGATCCGAGAGGGAATCGCCAAGCGCATCACCCGCGGCAGCGTCAATGTCGTGCTCAATGTCATACGCGAAACGCAAGCCTCCGAGGTTCGCCTCAACGAGGCGGCCTTGGCCCAGGTGCTCGCGGCCGCGCTGCGCATCAGCCGCGAGCTGGGCGGCGAGCCACCGCGCGCCGAGACGCTGCTCGGCCTCAAAGGCGTCCTCGAAGTCGTCGAGGAGTCGGAAGCCGAGGACGTGGCGGTCGCGCGGCAGCAGGCGATGGTCGAGAGCCTTGCCGCAGCCCTCGATGGGCTCGTCTCGGCGCGCCGCGACGAAGGGGAGCGGCTGCGGCTTGTCCTCGCGGCTCAGATCGATGAGATCGATCGCTTGGTTACGGTCGTCGAGAAAGCACCTGCCCGCACTCCCGCCGCAATCGTCCAGCGCTTGGGCGAGCAGGTCGCGCGCCTCATTGAGGGCAGCCAGAGCTTGGATCCGGCGCGACTGCATCAGGAGGCCGTGCTGCTCGCGACCCGTGCCGACGTCGAGGAAGAGCTGAAACGGCTTCGCGCCCACATAGAAGCGGTACGCGGTCTCTTCGCTGAGCCTGGAGCAGTCGGGCGTAAGCTCGACTTCCTGGCGCAGGAATTCAATCGCGAGGCCAATACTCTGACCTCCAAGGCGGGCGATCATACGATCGCGCGTGCAGGCCTTGCCTTGAAGGTTGTCATCGATCAGATGCGCGAGCAGGTGCAGAATATCGAATAATCCGATTCTGATATCACGAGGCGCGTATTAATGTCTGCGGAACGACCAAAAATCGACCGGCGTGGCTTGCTGCTCGTCCTCTCGTCGCCCTCCGGCGCGGGCAAGACGTCCATCGCCCGCGGGCTGCTCGAGAAGGAGGCCGGGATCGAGCTTTCGGTTTCGGTGACGACCAGGCCTCGCCGGCCCGCAGAGGTCGAGGGGCGGGACTACTTCTTCGTCGATCAAGCGAAGTTCAATGACATGCGAGAGAGCGGCGAGTTGCTCGAGTGGGCGCCGGTATTCGGCAATTTCTATGGCACGCCACGCCGCCCCATTGAACAGGCGGTCTCCGAAGGCCGCGACGTTCTCTTCGATATCGATTGGCAGGGGACGCAGCAACTGGCCGAGCGCATGGCCGGCGACCTCGTGCGGGTCTTCATTCTGCCACCCACGGCAAGCTCGCTCGCAAGCCGTTTGCGCTCCCGCGCACAGGACGCTCCCGAGGTCGTGGCCAAACGCATGGCTCAGGCAAGCTCCGAGGTCAGCCACTGGGCCGAATACGATTACGTTATCGTCAATTCGGCGTTGGACGAGAGCGTCGCCGGCCTGCGCGCGATCCTCAACGCCGAACGCCTGCGCCGCGAGCGCATGACGGGCCTTTCGGCCTTCGTGCGGCAACTGCAAAGCGCGCTCTGATCGGCTCCAGTTTTACGGCAGCTCGCGTGCATAGGAGATGATGGAGAGAAAGCGGATCGGAAGCTTCACCATCTCCTCCGGGCCGTGCGGGGCGTCCGCGTCGAAAAACAGGCTATCGCCCGGCTTCATCGGATAGAGCTTGTCGGCATGCCGATACACAACCTCGCCTTCGAGCATATAAATCAGCTCGAGGCCCGAGTGCTGGAAAAGCGGGAACACATCCGATTCATGCGTCAGCGTGATCAGATAAGGCTCCACTACGACCGCGCCGGAGACGCCGCCCGTGTGCCCTAAGAGCTGATATTGATGGCCGGCGCGTGTGCCTCGCCGTTCGATAAGGAGGCCCTTGCCGGCCGACACGAACACTGCGTCGCGCTTCTCCTCGAAGCGTCGAAAGAGGGCGGTGACTGGAACACCGAGCGCGTTCGAAAGGCGCTGCAGCGTTGTCAGCGAGGCGCTGGTTACGCCGTTCTCGATCTTGGACAGCATGCCGAGCGAAAGTCCCGCCGAGCGAGCAAGGTCGGACGCGGTCACACCGAGCTTATTGCGGAAAGCCCGCACCTCGCGCCCGATCGAGACCTCGAGCATGTTGTCACGCGAGCCTTGCAGCGCGTGCGGATCTTGCTCCGCAATCGGCTTTGCAGACTTCGCGGCATTGGCTTTCCTGTCCTTAAGGGCCGCTGCCGTCGATGCCTTCCTGGCTGAGAGGTCCTCGCCACCGGGCTCCTTGCTAGGAGAGGTGGCCGTGCGCTGCTTCATGAGCTTCGAGCTTTTCCATTCTCTCGAGACCAACCATCCTCCCCTGGAATTCCAGGGCGGCGTCGGTCAGACACGAGCAGAAGTACAGCGCCGACGCGCTGTCGGCAAGGACATGAAACGCCGGAACCGGTCCAAGATCAGCGCGCGTCACAATCGCGGTGAGCTTAGCGACCGAGGTTTGGGCGATCGCGAGGTTCGGAAACTTCTCGACACGAAAGTCGATGGCGCAGAGCTTGGCCATCATGCGAGGCGCCTGAACGCCCGTAACCAGGAACCAGGCATGACTATCCCGCCGCAGAAGAGGATAGGTTCGCTCCTCGTCCTCAATGCGCCAAGATTGCTCCATTCCCAGCAGCGTCCCTCCGTCCCCCTTGAGAGCCGAGAGCAGGATCACCTCGCTTGGAGCAAGCACGAGGCAGAGGCCGCCGTCAGACTGGCGATAGGCTTGATTGGCCTTGGGCTCTAGAATGAGGCCGCGCCGCTGCATCGCGGGAACCGTGCCGCGACCCTTGAAGCCCAGGCGAGGCAGCATCGTGAGGTCGGCGATGGCAAGAACCCGCGCGTCCGTCTCGACGGCCAGGGTCTCTGCTATCGCAGCATCTGCAAGTGACCGCCACCTAGCCCCTGCCGCCTCAAGCTGGCGACGTAACGGCGTGCGGCGCAGATAGGCGATGGGGCCCTGCATAGCTCAAATCTCCTGCCGCTTGTTCTCGGGGTCGTAGAAAGGTGTTGGCACAACCTCGGCTTCGATCATGTGGCCGGCCTCGACACGGATTTTGAACCGCTTGCCCGGTTCAGCGTACGCGAGCGGCACATAGGCGAGGCCGACGACCTTCCCAAGTGTGGGCGAGCGCACCGCCGAGGTGACGCGGCCCTCGATGGCGCCATTGCCAATGACCAGATGACATTCCTTCGGTGTGGGCGCCTCAGAGCTCGTTAGAGCAAAACCGACGAGCTTGCGCGTGATCCCCTTCTCGACCTGCATCTCGATGGCGCGCTTCCCGACGTAGAACGGCTTCTTCTTGGCGAGCGCCCACTCCATGCCGGCCTCGACCGGATTGGTGAGACCGTCAGTATCCTGGCCAATGATGATATGCCCTTTTTCGAGACGCAGAATTCGCTGTGCCTCGACGCCGAATGGGCGAAGGCCATCCGCCTTGCCGGCGTCCATCAGCGCATCCCAGAGCGCCTCTCCCATGCTCGCCGGACAATGGATCTCGTAGCCGAGCTCGCCAACGAAGCCGACGCGAAGAATGCGCACCGGAATGCCGGCGAGCACGCCGCACCGCACGCCCATATAGGGAAACGCCTCCTTGCTGAAGTCGATATCGCTCGCGAGCTTCAAGATGATCGCGCGCGCCTTGGGCCCGGCGAGATTGACGCCAGCATAGGCCGCCGTAACGTTGGCGACGTCGACGTCCATCTTCCATTGCGCGTTGAGCCAGCTCAGCTCGCGATAGACCTGATCGACGGCACCTGTTGTCGCGGTGACGTAGAAGTGGCGCTCGTGCAGCCGGCAGGCGACGCCATCGTCGATGATCACGCCGGACTGATCGCACATCAGCGTGTAACGCGCCCGACCAACCGGTTGCTTCTCGTAGCTCCAGGTATATATGCGGTCGATGAAGGCCGCAGCGTCTGGCCCACGAATGTCTAGTCCACCAAGCGTCGAGACATCGATCAAGCCTGCGCCCTCGCGCACGCAACGCGCCTCCGCCTCGACTGCCGCCGACGCAGGCCCGCCGGCTCCGTAGTGCGCAGGTCGCATCCAGAGCCCTGCCGGCATCATGCTCGCACCGAGCTCGACGTGGCGGCCATGCATCGCACTGTGACGGACCGGCTCGAACGCTCGCCCCGCGAGCTGGGCAAACTTTTCCGGCACCAACGGCGGCCGGAACGTCGTCGTTCCGATCTCCTGCAGGCTCTTGCCGGTCGCCTTGGCGACAATGCGGATGGTGTTGACGTTGCTGTGCCGCCCCTGGCTCGGCCCGAACCCAGCGGTCGAATAGCGCTTCACGAGCTGAATATCGTCGTAGCCATCCTCGACGGTGTTGACGATGTCTTTGCTCTGGAGATCCTCGTCGAAGTCGACGAAGTCCTTTGCGGCCGGGCTTGAGAAGATCGGATAAGAATGTGTGATCCCTGCCGCAAGGAGCGGATCGGGAGCCGGCAGATTGGCCCCCGTTCCGCCAAGTGCGCGTGCAGCAGATGCTTCACCAACCCGTCTCGCGTCAGCGCGGGCAGCAGCATCGTCCCAAACGCCTGCCGCGGCGCCAGCGAGTGCAAGGCCTTTTGGTAGGCCTTCGGCACGGTGCATCGAAATTGCGGGATCGTAGACCGCCTTCGCGCCGGCATGGCAGGCGAGGTTGAGGGCTGGCGTGTAGCCAACGCTCATCAGCACGACGTCGCACGCGATCCAATCCTTGACGTGGCTTGTCGTGCCGTCGCCGACGATGCGTGACACCGCGACGGCCTCGACGTTCCTTGTGCCCTTGCTGTCCACAACCGACGCGCTCTGAAAAATCCTGACGCCGCGCGCGCGCACCGCTTCGGCCGCCGCGCCCTTCGTCGCGGGATTGAGATCGACGACCGCTGCAACCTCGCAGCCCGCGTCCATGAGATCGAGCGCGGCCTCGTAGCCGAAGCGGTTTGCCGTCGCGACGACCGCGCGGCAACCGGGCACGACGCCGTAGAGCCGCATGAGGCGCTGGGCAGCGTCAGCAAACATGATGCCGGGGCGATCATTGTTGGCAAACACCAGCGTCTGGTCGAAGGCGCCAGTTGCGAGGACGACCTCCTTGGCGCGGATCTTGTAGAGCCGCCGCGCGGCAATGGCGGAAACCCAGTTGTCGGCGAAGAGGCCGCTGACGGTCGTATTCGTATGAATGGTAAGCTTCGCAAGCGAGCGGGCCCGCTGAACGAGCGCGCGTCTCGCCTCGTCCTGTGACGCTCGCTCCGCGCCGCCTCGCCCATAAAGAAGCGAGCCGCCAAGCTCGGGCCACTCGTCGATCAGGAGCGTATCGACACCCGCCTCCGCAGCGGCGATCGCCGCCTCGAGCCCGGCTGGTCCGCCACCGACCACGAGCACGTCGGCGAAGAGATAAGCCTTGTCGTAGGACTTGTGCTGTGCTGTCGGCTCCAGGTGACCGAGGCCTGCGAGGGCCCTAATCGGCCACTCGAAATATTTCCACACGCCGTTCGGCCAATAGAAGGTCTTGTAGTAGAAGCCGACCGGCAGGAAGCGGCTGAACGAGCCGAGCACCGAATAATAGTCGCGATCGAGCGAGCCGAGCCTATTGACCGAGCTGACGGCCATGCTGTCGCAGACCGGGTGACGATCGGCGCGGACGTTTGGCTCGTCGGCGACTTGCACGATCGTGTTTGCATCGTGTCCCGCCATGGTGAGCACGGCGCGCGGGCGATGATACTTGAAAGAGCGCGAGATCAGCCGCCGGCCTTCGGCATAGAGTGCGGAGGCTACGACGTCGCCTGCGAACGCATTATGCAGCCGCCCGTCGAACGTGAAGGTGAGGGGCTGCGAGCGGTCAATGAGAAGACCCCAGCCGGGGCCTTCGAGACGCCGGCCCGCATGACCGGTCGAGCGTTTGGCGCTCATGCTTGGCTCCCTGCTTGACGCGCGAGGTAGGCATCGAATGTCATGGTCTCGAGGATCTCGTCGGTGACTGTATTGCGATGAGCAATGAACCACGTGTTTGTTGGCGCGTGCAGCCACCACTCGTAGACGATGCCCGCGGTATTGTTCTCGAGGAACAGGTGCGTGGTCCACTCGCGGCCGGAGCATGTGGCGGGGTCAGGCTCAGGCTTCACCTCTCCGGCCCACGCGAACTCTGTGATATTGCGCGGCCCGTTGACCGGGCATTTCATGATCTTCATCGTCCGCCCTCGTTTAAGCGCCGCGGAACCAGAAAGCGGCAACTTTTGTACGTCGTGTGAGACACCCCCTAGTGTCCCGACCGCGAAGTTCGTCACATTCTGCTGCGGGCGCTGAACGAACTTCGCGGTCGAAAGGACACTAGCAAGTGTATGATTCTAGTGTGATTCAGATTTCGAAGTCCGCTCTCGACCTAGCCGAGAAGTATGAAGCGGACTTCGAAATCATCACACTAGTGTCCGACGGAAGCCGCACCCTTCTCGCCAACCAGATCGAACGTGTGGAAGCGGTCGAGCGCGAAGGCACGCAACAAATTGGGCTGCCTGCCGGTCGCGACGCACTCGGCCATCCTGAGCCCGGAGACCGGCGTCGCCTTGAAGCCCCATGTGCCCCAGCCCGCGTCGATGAAATAATTCTCGATCGGCGTAAGGCCCATGATGGGCGAGAAGTCCGGCGTCATGTCGGCCATGCCAGTCCACTGCCGCAGCACGCGTAGCTCACCCATGAACGGGAACAGCTCGAGCATGTGGCCCATGAGGCTCTCCTTGAAGTCGAGCGTCGAGCGCGTCGAATAGAGCCCATAGGCATCGGTGGCCCCGCCCATCACCATCTCGCCGCGCGCCGACTGCGAGATGTAGACGTGCAGCGACCCCGAGACGACGATCTGATCGAGTATGGGCTTGACGGGCTCCGAGACGCAGGCCTGCAGCGGAATTGTTCGGATCGGCAGCTTCAGTCCCGCTAGCGCGGCGACGAGGCTCGACGACCCCGCGACCGCCTGCATGATACGACCGGCATGAATGGTGCCGCGATTGGTCTCGACACCGATCGCACGACCACCCTCGATGAGGATCTTGCGAACCTCGGTCTGCGTGTGGACCTCGACACCGCGCCGCATCGCCTCTTTCGCATAGCCCCAAGCGACAGCATCGTGACGCGCGATGGCGCCGGGCGGATGATAGAGCGCGCCGAGGATCGGATAGCGCACGTCGGTCGAGACGTTCATCGTCGGACAAAGACGCTTGACCTCGTCCGCGTCGATGACCTCGGACTTGACGCCCATGTGCTTGTTGACCTCGGCGCGCCATCTGGCCGTTCGCATCGCAGCGTCCGTATGCGCCAGGGTGAAGTGGCCACGCTCGGTATACATCACGTTGATGTCGAGCTCGGTCGAGAGCGACCGGAACAGCTCGACAGATTCCTTGTAGAAGGCGACACCCTCGGGCGTCAGGTAGTTGGAGCGAACGATCGTTGTGTTGCGCGCAGTATTGCCGCCCGCGAGCCACCCCTTCTCGAGAACCGCGACATTGGTGATGCCATGGCGCGACGCGAGATAATAGGCGGCCGCGAGACCATGGCCGCCGGCGCCGATGATGATGACGTCGTAGGAGGGCTTGAGATCCGGCTTCCAACGGAAATGTGGTTCTTCGGCATGCTCTCCGCGGAGCCCAGAGCGGAGTGCGTATTTAAGAAGCGCAACGGGCATTTCTCAGGGGACCTCCAGCAAGGGGGCGTCATCCGCGTCGGGGTACAGGCCGCGTTCCCAAAATGCAAGAATATTTCCACTCATTCAAGGCTGGCTCTAACTTCTGGAACGCAGAACGGGAAGAAAAACCGCAAAACAGGCCTTTTTTGGCTCCTTTTCCGCCCGAGCGCCACACAAAATCACAGCCGCCTCGGATATCCTAGCAGGAAATATTTATTCGCACCAGTTGACGCGGAGCGCCAACCTGATACCAATAGCAAACATTCATGACTTAGGGGGAACGCCGTCGAATGTGCGGAATTGTGGGTCTCTTCATCAAGGACAAGTCCCTAGAGAAACGCCTCGGAGAACTCACAGCGGGCATGCTGGCCACGATGTGCGACCGCGGACCGGACTCAGCAGGCTTCGCAGTTTACGGGCCCGCCAAGGCCGGCATTGGCAAGATTACCATCCAGTCGCCCGTCCCGGATCTCGATTTCGCAGGCCTGGCCGACGCCCTGTCGGAGGCTCTCGCCTCGCCGGTCTCGATTGAGACGGTTGCAACGCATGCAGTGCTATCGGTTGCCTCCGATAAGGCGGAGCAAGCACGCGACGCCCTGCGCAAAGATCACCCGCGAGTTCGCATCCTCGGGCGCGGTGACACGATCGAGATCTACAAGGAGATGGGTTATCCAACCGAGGTGTCCGAGCGCTTCGACCTCGCGCACATGACCGGCACGCATGCGATCGGGCATACCCGCATGGCAACCGAATCCGCGGTCACGACTCTCGGTGCGCATCCCTTTTCGACCGGTCCCGATCAGTGCCTCGTGCACAACGGCTCACTCTCCAACCACAACAATCTTCGTCGCGAGCTGAAGAAGGACGGCATGACCTTCGAGACCGAGAACGACTCGGAGGTCGCAGCCGCCTACCTGACATGGCGCATGAACCAGGGTTTGAACTTGGGTGAGGCGCTGAAGAAGAGCCTCGACGACCTGGATGGATTCTTCACCTTCGTCGTCGGCACCAAGAACGGCTTCGGCGTGCTCCGCGATCCCATCGCCTGCAAGCCGGCTGTTATGGCAGAGACGGATCAGTACGTCGCTTTCGGATCGGAATATCGCGCCCTCGCAGGTCTTCCTGGCATCGACAAGGCCAGGATCTGGGAGCCGGAGCCCGCGACCGTCTACTTCTGGGAGCGCTGATCATGCGATCGTTCGATCTTTCCGTTTCGCCGCTCCGCGAGCTGAACGCGGCTCTTCACACCATCGAGGACGGCACCAACGAGACCGAGTGGGAGGTCACGAACCCACGCGGCATGCACGCCGTTGCCGTCGGCATCGATGCGCCGATTAGCGTCGATATCATAGGGCCCGTCGGTTACTATTGCGCCGGCATGAATAAGCAAGCGACCGTGACGGTGCATGGCTCATCCGGCCCCGGCACGGCCGAGAACATGATGTCTGGCAAAGTCGTGATCAAAGGCGACGCCAGCCAGTATGCGGGTGCCACAGGCCGCGGCGGGCTGCTCGTCATCGAGGGCAACGCCTCCTCCCGCTGCGGCATATCTATGAAGGGCATCGATATCGTCGTGCGCGGCAATATCGGACACATGTCGGCCTTCATGGCTCAGACCGGCAATCTCGTCGTTCTCGGAGACGCCGGTGATGCCTTGGGCGACAGCATTTATGAGGCCCGCCTATTCGTGCGCGGATCAGTCAAGAGCCTCGGCGCCGATTGCATCGAGAAAGAGATGCGAGCAGAGCACCACCAAGCGCTCGACAACCTCCTGAAGCAGGCAGGTATCAAGGACGTCAAGACGAGCGAGTTCAAGCGCTACGGCTCTCAGCGCAAGCTCTACAACTTCAATATCGACAACGCTGACGCCTATTAGACCGTGTGCTTCACCATCGGCACAGCGGTCCTCGCGTCAACGCACTATCGAGAGTAAGAGGCACGGACTAATGAGCTACCAGAACCCGCCGACGACGCCACGTAAGTCCGCGACCTTCGACGACTACACGCATTCGGAGATCCGCCGCGCGGCCGCGACTGGCATCTACGACATCCGCGGCGGCGGCGCCAAACGGCGTGTGCCGCACTTCGACGACCTTCTGTTTCTTGGCGCCTCCATGTCGCGCTACCCGCTCGAGGGCTACCGCGAGAAGTGCTCGACCTCCGTCGTGCTCGGCACACGCTACGCCAAGAAGCCCATCGAACTCAAAATTCCGATCACAATTGCAGGCATGAGCTTCGGCTCGCTTTCTGCTCAGGCGAAAGATGCGCTTGGCCGCGGCGCGACGCTCGCAGGCACGTCCACGACGACGGGTGATGGCGGCATGACGCCGGAGGAGCGCGGCCAGTCGCAGACACTCGTCTACCAGTACCTGCCGTCCCGCTACGGTATGAATCCGGACGACCTGCGCAAGGCCGACGCCATCGAGGTCGTGGTCGGGCAGGGTGCCAAGCCGGGCGGCGGCGGCATGTTGCTTGGCCAGAAGATTTCGGATCGCGTTGCCGAGATGCGCACGCTCCCGAAAGGCATCGACCAGCGCTCCGCCTGCCGCCATCCTGATTGGACCGGCCCCGACGATCTCGAGATCAAGATCCTCGAGCTTCGCGAGATTACCGATTGGCAGAAGCCGATCTACATCAAGGTCGGCGGATCGCGCCCCTACTACGACGTGGCGCTCGCCGTGAAGGCCGGAGCCGACGTCGTCGTGGTCGATGGCATGCAGGGCGGCACGGCAGCCACGCAAGAGGTCTTCATCGAGCACGTTGGCATGCCGACGCTCGCCTGCATCCGGCCGGCGGTTCAGGCGCTGCAGGATCTCGGCATGCATCGTAAGGTGCAGCTCATCATCTCGGGCGGCATTCGCAATGGGGCAGACGCGGCCAAGGCCCTGGCGCTCGGCGCGGACGCGGTCTCGGTCGGCACGGCCGCGCTCATCGCGCTCGGCGACAATGATCCGTCCCACGAGGACGAATACAATAAACTTGGCACGACAGCCGGCGCCTACGACGACTGGCACGAGGGCCGCGATCCAGCAGGCATCACGACACAGAGCCCCGAGCTCGCCATGCGCCTCGATCCGGTCCGCGCCGGTCGCCGGCTCGCCAACTACCTCAAGGTCATGACGCTCGAGCTGCAAACGATCGCGCGTGCCGCAGGCCACAATCACGTCCACAATCTCGAGCCCGAGGATCTTTGTGCATTGACAATCGAGGCCGCCGCCATGGCGCGCGTGCCGCTCGCGGGGACGGGCTGGATACCGGGGCAGGGCAGCTTGTGACGATCTTTTCGAATCTTTGGCGCCGCAAATCGCCGGATGAGGCAACCGTAACTGGTCGGGGGACACCGATGACACAGAGTTTGGCCGACGTCGCGAAAGAGCGCGGCATTCGTTACTTCTTGATCTCCTTCACGGATCTCTTTGGCGCACAGCGGGCAAAGCTTGTGCCCGCCCAGGCCATCGCCGAGATGCAAAAGGACGGCGCGGGATTTGCCGGCTTTGCCACCTGGCTCGACATGACGCCAGCGCACCCAGATATGTTCGCCATGCCGGACGCGACGGCCCTTATCCAGCTACCCTGGAAAAAAGAGGTCGCCTGGATCGCCGCCGACTGTGTGATGAACGACAGTCATGTGCAACAGGCCCCGCGCGTCGTCTTGAAGAACATCGTCAAGAAGGCGGCCGCGCACGGGCTTCGCGTCAAGACCGGCGTCGAGTGCGAATACTTCCTCACCAAACCTTGCGGCACCGCCATCTCGGACGACAAGGATACGGCGTCCAAGCCCTGCTACGATCAGCAGGCGCTGATGCGCCGCTATGACGTCATCGCCGAGATCTGCGATTACATGCTGGAGCTTGGCTGGGGCGCCTACCAGAACGACCATGAGGACGCCAACGGCCAGTTCGAGATGAACTGGAATTTCGACGACTGCCTCGTCACCGCGGATCGCCACTCGTTCTTCAAGTTCATGGTAAAATCGGTCGCCGAAAAGCATGGCCTCCGCGCTACTTTTATGCCGAAGCCGTTCCCAGGCCTCACCGGCAACGGCTGCCATGCTCACATTTCGGTGTGGGATGCGGTTGGCACAGCCAACATGTTCCACGACGACAAGGACGAGATGGGGCTCTCGCAGCAGGGCTACTATTTCCTCGGTGGCATCATGAAGCACGCCGAGGCGCTGGCTGCGATCACCAATCCGACGGTCAACTCGTACAAGCGCATCAACGCGCCGCGCACGCTCTCAGGCGCAACGTGGTCGCCGAACACCGTCACCTGGACGGGTAACAACCGCACGCACATGGTGCGCGTCCCGGGCAAGGGTCGCTTCGAGCTGCGGCTGCCGGACGGCGCGGCCAACCCGTACTTGCTACAGGCCGTGATCATCGCAGCCGGTCTCGACGGCATCGAAAGCAAGGCGCTGCCAGGAAAGCGCCTCGACATCGATATGTACCAGCTCGGGCATACGGTGACGGATGCACCGAAGCTGCCGCTCAATCTGCTCGACGCGGTGCGAAATTTTGACAAGGACGCGACGCTCAAGGGTGCGCTCGGCGACGAATTCTCCGCCGCCTACATCAAGCTCAAGACCAACGAATGGAATTCCTATTGTTCTCACTTCACGCAATGGGAGCGCGAGAACACCCTTGACGTCTGATGCTCAACGAGGGCTGACCCTCAAGGCGTCAGGCAGAGCCCGGCAAGGGGAATGTTGAGATAGACGGTGGCGAAGCCGAAAGCCGCGATCGAGAGGCCGAGCGCACTGCGGACCATGGGCCCTGTCGCCAGACGCGTGAGCGCGGTAAACCCGAGCGCCGAAATAATGACGGCAGGAACGGTGCCGATGCCGAAGCCTGCCATCAGCGTCGCGCCACCCTGGAGTGATCCAGTCAACGCCGAGGTGAAGAGCGCACCATAGACCATCGGGCACGGACAGAGCCCCCAAGAGAGCCCGGAAGCGTACGCTCCCGCGATACGATGACGGCGTAACGGCGCGAGTAGCGTGCCGGCCCTGACGGAAAGGCTGCTGAGAGGTCGGCCAAAGTCTGCGAGCGCTGGCACGAGCTCGGCAATCGTAAGCCCTATCCACATCAGCGACACGGCCGCCGCCCATTGCAGAATGCGGCTCGCGAGCTTGGGCTCCATGATGAGACCGAACGCAGTCGATCCAAGCAGACCAACCGCGGCGCCAAGGCCGATATAGACCGTGATACGGCCGGCCTGCATGGTGCCGAGCGGTAGCGCCCGGCTGCGGGACGGCCCCGTTGCAAAGAGCGTCAAGAGACCGGCAGAGATGCCGCCGCACATGGTCGCGCAATGCAAAGCGCTCGCGAGACCCAACACGACGCCGGCTAGGAATGTTGCGGAGATGCTCTCCATCGGAGGCCTTACTTTTTGCCCTGGTCGGAACGCGACGACGGTGCCCGATCGCTGAGGGGCCGAGGGGCGTCGTCCTGAATGGCCCGCCAGCCGGCGCCTTCGAGATCTTCGAACTGCCCGGATTTAAGGGCCCACAGGAACCCGAGAAGTCCGGTGAAGCCGAGCGCAAGGGCAACAGGAATGAGCCAGACAAGCGCGGTCATCGAGGTGCTCCGATCTTCGCTGCCGCGATACTATCTGGCCGATGATGCGCTAGCACAAGGCGTTTCGTCTGCAATCGCAGCGCATTGGCAACGACTGCGATCGAGGAGAGCGACATGGCGAGCGCGGCAAAGAGCGGCGTCACGTGCCCGGCCATCGCCAGCGGTACCGAGACGACATTATAGGCAAGCGCGATGGCAAAGTTCTGCAATGACATGCGGCGCGTGGCCGCCGCCACTGCCAGTGCCTCGAGAACAGGAGCAAGCCGCTCGCCCTGGAAGATGCCGTCGGCCGCGGTCTGGCTGATATCGGCAGCCGTCGACGGCGAGAGCGAGGCGTGTCCCGCCGCGAGCGCCGGCGCATCGTTCAAGCCATCGCCGATCATGAGCACGCGGCGACCTTGCGCCTTGAGCTCGGCAAGACGCGTAAGCTTGCCATCGGGGCGTATGTCGCCGCGAAAATCGTCTATCCCGGCCGCACCTGCGGCGGAAGCAACAACGGCCGTGCGATCGCCTGAGAGAAGCTCGACCCGGTAGCCGGCAGCACGCAGCTCGATCACGACTTGCGCAGCATCGGTGCGAAGCGCATCCACGAAGCGGAACGCCTGTGGCGGATGGCCGTCTCGCGCGTACCAGATTTCGGCCCCATCGAGACTAGATGCGATCGGCACCTCAGTGAAGGCCGCTGATCCGAGGCGCTCGATGCCGTGGCCTGAATCTACAATGAGACCAGCCCCTGGCGCCTCACTGACGCTGGACGCCGGCTCCACAAGGATGCCCTGCTCGGTCGCAGCGCGAACGATGGCACGAGAATAGGGGTGGCGGCTCGTCGCGGCGAGGGCTGCCGCGCGTTGCAGCACGGCCCGGTCGATCCTGCCGCCGTCGACAAGGCGCGGCTCGCCAAGGGTGAGCGTCCCGGTCTTGTCGAGCACAACGGTATCGACCTCGGCAAGACGCTCGAGACCATCGGCAGCCTTGAGAATAAGCCCCTTATGGAAAAGGCGCGTCGCAGCCGCAACCTGAACCACCGGCACGGCAAGCGCCAGCGCGCACGGGCAGGTGATGATCAACACTGCGATGGCGTAGGTGAGGGCCTGCTCCCAACCGGCGCCGGCAATCATCCAGCCGGTAAACGTCGTGAGCCCGAGCAGATGCACAGCCGGCGCGTACTTGCTCGCAGCACGATCGGCAAGGCGGACATAGCGCCCCCGACCTTGCTCCGCCACCTGCATGAGACGTCCGATCTCTGCAACCAGCGTGCGATCATCAGCAGCGGTTGCCTCGACGGTGAGCGGCCCGGTCGTGCTGATGGTGCCGGCATAGACCTGGCTCCCGCGCGTCTTGAGCTTGGGAAGGGTCTCGCCCGTGATCAGGCTTTCCTCGACCTCGCTCTGCCCCTCACTGATGAAGCCATCGACCGGGATATATTCGCCTGCCGCCACGAGTACGCGCATCCCCGGAACGAGATTGCGGGCGGCGACGGTACGCACCGTGCCATCGTCATTGAGCACGTGGGCCGAAAGGGCCTTGAGCCCGAGCAGGTTCTCTGCCGCGCCACGCGCGTGGACGCGCACCGCTTCGTCGAGATAGCGGCCGACGAGCAAAAAGAACGTCAGCATGATAGCGGCGTCGAAATAGACTTGCTCGCTGCCACGGCTGGTCTGGTAGAGGCTCATCGCGGTCGCGAGGGTGATGCCGAGCGAGATCGGCACGTCCATGTTGAGGCGCCGCACGCGGAGCGCGCTCGCCGCAGAGCGGAAGAACGGCTCGGCTGCAAAAGCGGTCGCCGGCAGCGCGATCAGGGCAGAGAGCCAATGAAAGAGGCTTTGCGCGGACGCTTCCATATCGCTCGAGGCGCCGGCCCAGACCGAGACCGAGAGCAGCATGATGTTGGCCGCAGCAAACCCGGCTACGCCGAGACGCCGCAAGAGGTCGTCGGCGCGGGCCGCGTCCACGCCGGTACGGGCATCGAGAATTTCCGCAGCCGTATACCCGACCCGGCCGATGGCTTGCACGAGAGCCTGTGTCGACGAAACGAGCGGATCGAATTCTGCCGTGACACGTCGCGCTGTCAGGTTGGCGCGTGCCCGCACGACACCCGGGCAAGCCATGAGCGCGCCCTCGATCGTCGTCATGCAAGCTCCGCAATGCATGCCGTCCACAGCGAGATCGATGGTCTCGGCCAGTCGCGACCCCTCGTCCGCGAGGTCAGCAGACGAAGCCGCAAGATTGTTCGTACTCAGGGCGAGACCCACACGCGCCTCCTGATCTCGAAGGTCGCCTCACGTCGGGCCGCTTCGCCTGATCCGGTGGCTTCGAGAGTAGCAATCCAGGTCCCGGGCTCGAGCCGGTCACCGCCCGCGGAGATGTAAATTCCCGGTTCCGCCTCTATAAGGCTGACGGACCTGTCGAAGCGGTTGGTGGCGGAGCGGCCAAGTGCGCCACTTATCTTGAGGCCGGTGACGGGCTGGCCGTCATTCCCAGTCATCCTGAGCGTGAGGCCGTCTTTGTCACGGCCGACGGAGAGAGCGGCGGTCCACCCGAGACGAGCCTGGCTCTCCTCGGCGGCGATGCGCTTGTTATAGGCAAGGCCCTTACGATAGGCATCCTGCGTCTCAAGACCGCCGAACGTCGTAATAGCCTGATAGATCATAAAGCCGTTCATCACAAAAATGAGGCCGAAGAACCCGGCGAAAATGCCGAGCACGTGGTAGCCGGTCAGGCGACGAGGCGTGGCAAGAGTATGATCGTAGCTCATTTCTGAGGGCTCCTGAACGTCGTGTCTCTGTGCGTCTCCGCACCGTCCGTTGTATCCATGATGACGAAGCGGATGGGTGTCGCGCTGCTCGCAAGGCCGCGCGCCACATTCCTCGGCACTTTCAAATGCACCCTGAGCGCACGAAGGTTATCTGGCACGACCTCGATAACCGGAGTGCGATCCTCAAAGCCCGTGACCACGACCTTTGCCTCCGGCAGGCCTTCGGCCTTGAGCTCGAACTGCCGAACGTCGTGCAGCTTGTTCAGGATCTTGACCGTGTAGCCGTTCGACACGCCCCCGTCGGAAAGCATGACGTAAAGCGGATTGCGATCCGGAAGCACCGTCACCTCGAGCGTGCTCCTGTTCGAGATGGCCCAGGCCATGAGCGCGCCCGTGATCGTCATGATGCCCGCGTAAAGCATGGTACGCATCCGAACTATACGCCAGCCCTCGCGCGGATGCGCCTTCGGCTCCTCGATGTTGCGTATAGTCGAGTAGGCAATGAGCTGCGTCGGCCTCCCGACCTTGGCCATGATCTCGTCGCAGGCGTCGATGCAGAGCGCACACTGGATGCACTCAAGCTGCGCGCCGTCGCGGATGTCGATCCCCATAGGGCAAACTGCGACGCATGCCTTGCAGTCAATGCAATCACCTCGTCCGTCCCAGCTATCACCCTTCTTATGCGGCGCCCGAGGCTCGCCTCGGCTATCGCGATAGGCGATGAGAAGCGAGTCGTGATCGAGCATGGCGCCTTGGATGCGCGGCCAGGGGCACATGTAGATGCAGACCTGTTCGCGTGCGATGCCGCCGAGCAGATATGTCGAGCCCGCAAAAATACCAATGAAAGCATAGGCGACGCTCGGCGCTGTGCCATCCAGCAACTCCTGGGCGAGCGTCGGCGCATCGCGGAAGTAGAAAACGAGCGCGCCGCCCGTGGCTACTCCGATGAGCATCCAAGAGGCATGCGTAGCCGCCTTGAGCCAGACCTTCCTTGCGCTCCAAGGCTCCTTGTCGAGCCGCATGCGCGCATTGCGATCACCCTGCCAGAACCGCTCCACTGCGATCATGAGATCGGTCCAGACCGTTTGCGGGCACGTATAGCCGCACCACATGCGCCCCGCGATCGATGTTACGAGAAAAAGGCCGAGAGCGGATACGACGAGAAGACCGATGACGAAGTAGAATTCTTGCGCCCAGATCTCGAGCGGTCCGAAAAACAAACGCTGATTGGCGAAGTCCAGGAGAAACGCCTGATCGGGAAGGTTCGGTCCCCGCTCCCAGCGGATCCACGGCAAGAGATAGTAGATGCTGAGGGTGACCGCCATCACCACCCACTTCAAATGACGGAACGTGCCGCTCGCCAGCCGCGGATAAATGGCGGGGCGCTTGGCGTAGAGCTCACGCGTCTGGCGGGCACTGACCGCCTCCACATCGATTCGCTCGATGCCGGGAGCGGCCTCGTCCGTGCTCGCCTGAGGTATCAGGAATTTCTCGATGCCGTCGATATTACCCATGACCTTAACCTAAGCTAAAGCGACCCTCGTTCCGACGATGCAGGACGAGGGTCGCTATGTCGTTGCTCCGGGTCAATGGCTACTTGCCGCCGCCCAGTGAATGGACGTAGACGGCCAGCAACTTCACGGTCTCGGGATCGAGACGCTGACCCCAAGCCGGCATTTCGCCACCGCGACCGGTCTTGATGCTCGTCATAATGTTATCCTTGCTCCCACCATAGAGCCAGATAGCATCAGTGAGGTTCGGTGCGCCGAAGTCCTTGTTACCCTTTGCCGTGTCCGTGTGACAGGCGACGCACTGCTCCTTGAAGATCGCCTCGCCCCGCTTGGCCGCCTCGGCGTCCGTGCTTTGTCCCGAAAGCGAAAGCACATACTCGGCGGTATCCGCAATCTGCTCCGGCTGAAGAATACCGTCGATGCCGAAGCGTGGCATCGCGCTGTCGCGGGCATTCTTCCCGCCGTTGCGCACGCCGCCGTTGATCGTTGCGAAAATTTCGTCGATCGAGCCGCCCCAGAGCCAGTCGTCGTCGTTGAGGTTGGGATAACCGACAGCACCCTGCGCGCCGCGTCCGTGGCAAGGCCCGCACTTGTCGCCGAACGCCGCCACGCCGCCTGCCTGGACGAACTGCATGAGCTGCTGATCCTTGCCGATCTCGGCCAAGGGCTTTGCAGCTATGGCCTCACGGTACTTGGCCTGAGCGGCCTTCGCAGCGGCAACGTCTGCCGTCACTGTACCACGCTGGCTATAGTTCCATAGGCCTTGCGTATATCCCCCGGACAACGTCGGCCATGCCGGATAGACGATCCAATAGCCGATGGCCCAGAGGATGCAGACGTATAGGGTGTTGAGCCACCACCTCGGGAGTGGCTTATTCAACTCCTTCAAGTCGCCGTCCCAGACATGACCCGTCGTTTCGACGCCTGTAACGTGGTCGACCTCTTTGTGCCCGCTCATGATCAAACCCCTGTTGGTGTGTCGTTGTGGGTTGCGTCAAGCGGCAGGCGCGACGCTTCCTCGAAACGCTGCCGGTTGGCAGGCCACATCACGTAGACGATGACGCCCACGAACATCGACCCGAAGAGCACCAGTGAGGTGATCTGCGACAGCAGGACTGCAGTCTCGTGTGTCATGATGCTCTCCCTCAGCGCAGGTTCGGACCGCTGGCGTCAAAGCTCGTGAAGTCGACGAGCGTGCCGAGCACCTGGAGATACGCAATGAGCGCATCGAGCTCGGTGACTGCGGTATCAGGCTGGCCATCGAAGTTTCTGACCTGCGCCTTCGGATAGCGGGCGAGCAGATCCTTCACGCCCTTCCCGTCGGGATTAACCTGGAGTTCGAGATCAGCTTTGGACTTCTCGATCATCTCGTCGGTGTAGGGAACGCCCGTGATACGCAGCGCCTTCATCTGCGCGGCGATCTTGTTGGTGTCGAGCGAGGTCCTTTCGAGGAATGGATACCCCGGCATGACCGTCCCCGGGACCACCGCCGGCGGATGACGCATGTGATCGACATGCCAGCCGTCCGAGTATTTGCCACCGACGCGCGCGAGATCAGGTCCCGTGCGCTTCGAGCCCCACTGGAACGGATGATCGTACATGCTCTCGGCCGCCAGGCTGTAATGACCGTAGCGCTCCACCTCGTCGCGGATCGAACGGATCATCTGGCTATGGCAATTGTAGCAGCCCTCGCGAATGTAGACCTCGCGACCCGCGAGCTCGAGCGGCGAGTAGGGACGCATCCCCTTGACCTTCTCGATCGTGCTGTCGAGAAGAAAGAGTGGCGCAATCTCGACGAGGCCGCCAATGGCGACAACGATGAGAATGCCGACGAGAAGCAAGATTGAGTGTCGTTCAAAAATGCCGTGGTTCATTTGAGTTTCCCCCTCACTCAGCCGGTTGAGCGTAGGCGACAGCGGCGCGAAGCTCAGGAGCAGCAGCGACGCTCGGTTGATCCTTGACGTCCTGCAGCGCGTCGCCGCGGATTGTTCGCCAGACGTTGTAGGCCATGATCAAGCCGCCGATGACGAACAGACCGCCGCCTGCTGCGCGGATGATGTAGGGCCAGTGCATGGCCTCGACCGTCTCGACGAACGAGTACTTGAGGAAGCCGAGTTCGTCGTAGGCGCGCCACATGAGGCCCTGCATGATGCCGGACACCCACATCGACGATACGTAGAGAACAAGGCCGATGGTCGCGATCCAGAAGTGCCACTCGACAAGCCTGATCGAGTAGAGGCCTTCACGCTTCCAGAGCCAGGGGACGAGGCAATAGATGGCGCCGAATGACACCATGCCGACCCATCCGAGCGCGCCCGAGTGAACGTGACCGATGGTCCAGTCCGTATAGTGCGAGAGCGAGTTCACGGCCTTGATGGACATGAGCGGCCCTTCGAACGTCGACATGCCATAGAAGGCGACCGACACAACAAGGAGGCGCACGACCGGATCCGTGCGCAGGCGATCCCAGGCGCCCGAGAGCGTCATGAGGCCGTTGATCATGCCGCCCCAAGAGGGCATCCAGAGCATGATCGAGAACGTCATGCCAAGGGTCTGCGCCCAATCGGGGAGGGCGGTGTAGTGAAGATGGTGCGGGCCGGCCCAGATATAGAGGAAGATAAGGCTCCAGAAATGCACGATCGACAGGCGGTAGGAATAGACCGGCCGCTCGACGCGTTTCGGAATGAAGTAGTACATGATGCCGAGGAAACCGGCCGTGAGGAAGAAGCCCACCGCGTTATGGCCATACCACCATTGCGTCATGGCATCCTGCACGCCGGAGAAGAGCGAGTAGCTCCTGACGCCCGTGAACGAGACCGGCACCGCGAGGTTGTTGACGATGTGAAGCATCGCGACGGTGACAATGAACGCCAGGTAGAACCAGTTTGCGACGTAGATGTGCGGTTCTTTGCGCTTCCAAAGCGTGCCGAGGAACACGAGTAGATAGGCGACCCAAACCAGCGTCAGCCAGAGGTCGACGTACCACTCGGGCTCCGCGTATTCCTTGCCTTGCGTGACGCCGAGAACATAGCCGGTGGCGGCCAGCACGATGAAGAGCTGATAGCCCCAGATGACGAACCATGGGGCCCAATAGCCTGCGAGGCGCGCGCGGCAGGTGCGCTGCACGACGTAGAGCGAGGTGGCGAGAAGGACGTTGCCGCCGAACGCGAAGATGACGGCAGACGTGTGCAGCGGCCTCAGTCGCCCGAAGTTCGTCCACGGCAGATCGAAGTTCAATGCCGGAAAGGCAAGCTGCCAGGCAATGACATCGCCGACAAGAAAGCCCACGACACCCCAGAAGACGGCTGCGATTGTCGCGACCTTGATGGGGCCATCCATGTATTCGAGCTGTTCTTTCGGTCCACCCCTGCGCGGATGACTCAGGACGTAGATCGCAGCCAATGCCGCAGCCGCCGCCAAAAGGAAGCCGTGCAAGTTCATCACGGCGTCCTCAGATACGAAACCAAGCGTAAGCCCCAAGACGCCAAAGCCAATGGCGATGAGAACCGTCGTCGCATGGCCCATTGCTATGAGCTCCTCGCGCACCGCTGTCATGCTCCCTCCCCTCCCGCGCCTTTGCGGGATCCTAGATTTCCTTGTGTCGTTGTGTTTGAGCGCCGCAGGCAGAGGGAACCTTGATCTGCATCAAGGTGCGACCAAATGCCGAGACCTAATTCGATGCCAAGCTGCAACGTGGCGTGAGGGATCAAGGGTGATGAAGTCGGAGCTTGCACTACGCTATTCAGCCCCCGTTCCGCGTTACACGAGCTATCCAACCGCCCCGCATTTCTCTGCGGCCGTTGGCGCCGCCGACGTGGAACGCTGGCTGCAAAGCCTATCCGCCGGATCAGAGCTTTCGCTCTATGTGCACATCCCCTTCTGCGCCCAGCTCTGCTGGTACTGCGGCTGCAGCACGAAAGTCGTCAACCGGTATGAGCCAATCGCCCACTACCTGACCGCACTCGAGCGGGAGATCGCCAAGGTCGCAAGCCTGGTGCCGAAGCAGCATACCGTGCGCCACATCCACTGGGGCGGCGGCTCACCCAATGTCTTGTCGCCAGATGAT
The DNA here is from genome assembly GCA_041659825.1 of Hyphomicrobium sp. Classification (GTDB taxonomy): domain Bacteria; phylum Pseudomonadota; class Alphaproteobacteria; order Rhizobiales; family Hyphomicrobiaceae; genus Hyphomicrobium_C. The sequence continues at coordinate 140,125 of JBAZXL010000004.1, read as the reverse complement.
ATCCGTGGGCTCGCGGGCCTCATCCGAAAGCGCTTCAGCATCGCCGAGGCAGCGGAGTTCGCCGTTGAGATTGATCCGCGCGGGCTTGATGCAGGCCGCGTCGATGCGTTTCGCGATACCGGCGTCGATCGCATCTCAATCGGAGTTCAGGATTTCGATCCCGAGGTGCAAAAGGCGATCAACCGCGTGCAATCGCTCGAAATGACGCGGGATGCCGTGGCGATGTTCCGCAGCGCCGGCATAGGCTCGATCAACATTGATCTCGTTTATGGGCTTCCGCACCAAAGCCGCGTCAGCGTTCAGAACACGATCGAGGATGTGCTGAGTCTCGCGCCTGACCGCATCGCCATCTTCGGCTACGCGCACCTGCCGGAGCGGATCAAGCACCAGCGGCTGATCGACGACGCAGCTCTGCCCGGCGCCACGGAGCGACTGGGCCAGGCGAACCGTGTGGCACGCATTCTCGCAAGCCACGACTACGTCCGAGTGGGTCTCGATCACTTCGCTCGCACCCACGACCCCCTTGCGCAAGGCAACGTCAAACGCAACTTCCAGGGCTATACGACCGACAGGGCTCAAACGCTCATTGGTCTCGGTGCAACGGCGATTGGCCGCTTCCGCCAGGGCTACGCCCAAAACGCGGCCAACGTGCAGGACTACGTCGCTCGTGTCGAAAGCTGCGGACTTGCCACCGCACGCGGCCTCGTGCTCTCAAAGGACGATGAGATCCGCGCTTTCGTCATCGAAAAGCTGATGTGCGATCTCACCTTCTCCTCCGACGAACTCAGAGAGCAGTTCGGCGACCTCGCGCAGCCTGTCATCGCCGTCGCGGCCGATGTGCTCGACGCGGACCAGGACGGGCTCGTAGAGCGGACACCCGATGGCTTCCGGTTGACCGATGTCGGTCGCCCGTTCGTACGTAGCGTCTGCGCTTGCTTCGATGCTTACCTTGGCCAGACCCCGGCCCGACACTCTGCTGGCGTCTAATACCAACCGCACGAAGTGCTGACGCAGTGCGGTTGGAATCAGCGCGCAGGGTTGGTGTGTCGTGCTGAAAGCATGCTTTCAGCATGGCTGCGCGCAAGCTAAAGAGAATACCGGCCGGAAACCGCAGACCAGTGAGTCAAGACTTTGTCCGGCCGGTATAAGCATAAGCCGCGCTGCACGTATGCAGCGCGGCAAAAGGGCTGGGAGGTGGATGGACCGGGAGGCGGATGGCTTATGAGAAGCGCTCAGCTCCCGGCAAGCTGCTCCAGGCGGGCGACGTCAAGGACGTGCACCTCGGTACCGTGCATGATCTCGATAACCCGCATCATGCGAAGCTTGGTGAAGGTGCGGCTGACCGTCTCGATCGTGAGGCCGAGGAAGTCCGCGATATCCGAGCGGCGCATCGGCAGGTGAATGACGATGTCACCGTCGATCGCAGGGCTCTCAACGATTCGTGTACGTAGCGTCGTCAGGAAGGACGATACGCGTTCAAGAGCGCTGTGTTGCCCGATCGAGATGAGCAGGCTGCGGGTCGTCGAAAGCTCAAGCGAGACGGCATTGTAAAGCTTGAGGGCAAGTGAGGCATCGCGGGTAGCGGCATCGTCGAGCGCATGCGCACTGAGGCAGCGCACCCGAGCGCGGGATGCGGCCTGCGCATTGAAGACGTGCTCCCCCGTTGCTCCTAGGCCGACGAGATCACCGGGATAGGCAAAGCCGATGACCTGACGCCGTCCATCAGGAAGAACTTTGTAGATAACGATAGCCCCTTCCTCGACCTGGAACACATGGGTCCGCGGGTCACCCTCACAGAAGACATGCTCGCGCGCCTCAATGCGGCGAACCGTAGCCGTACCAGCGCGTTCGAAGAGCGTATTCGACGAAGGTCGAGTTGTCGTCGTGCCGAAGGCGCTGAGAGGAAGGGCGGCTGCGATAGCACCCTTGTGCTTCCGTGCAAGTTCTAAAGTGGCGAGCATTGGTTCTCTCCCTTTGTCTCACCAGGAATCGCCTGTCAGAGGTATTCCGGCTCACGGCCAATAAACACCTGCCTCCGCACCAAAGGTTTGATACCGCCGTCAACATTTGTAATACTTTGTAATAGGCAACTGACTCCCGAGCTAGGCGCCACCTCGAACACAGCGCGCCACACTTGCCGGGCGACATGGGCCAAATCGAATATGATCGCGATGGACTGCAATATTGACGCGGTCACCTTAGCCTACGATCCAGTCAGAAGAGACCGGCACCCTTGCGGACTGAGATACTGATTGTCGATGACGATCCGGAGATCCGGCACCTCCTGCGTTCCCTGTTCGAGCGCGAGGGTTATGGAGTATCGGAGGCCGCCAATGCTGCGTCGACCGGCCAACGGCTGGCTCAGGGTGGCGTTGGCCTCATAACGCTCGATCTCAGCCTCGGCTCCGACGACGGTCTCACGGTACTTCGCAATATCCGTGCGCATAACGACGTCCCGGTCATCATGGTCTCGGGGAAGGGCGATCCGATCGATCGTGTCGTCGGCCTCGAGCTTGGCGCCGACGACTACATCTCGAAGCCATTCAACTTGCGTGAGGTTTTAGCGCGCGTGCGCGCCGTCTTACGCCGCCACGAGCCGGCAAAGAAAGGCCTGGTCATCCCCGACGAGGTACGTAGCCATGAGCGACTGCAATTTGCAGACTGGGTGCTCGACGTCACGAGCCGCGAGCTGCGCAGGCTCGACGGCGAACTTCGCGACCTGACAACCGGTGAGTTCAACCTCCTCGAGCTCTTTGTCCGTCGCTCGCAACGCGTGCTCTCGCGCGATGAAATAATGGATTTGCTCAAGGGTCACGACTGGTCGCCGCTCGATCGCTCGATCGACGCGCTAGTCGGGCGCCTGCGCAAGAAGATCGAGAAGCATGTGACCAGCCCGCTTCACGTCAAGACCGTGCGTGGCGTCGGCTATATGTTTGCAACCGACGTTCGCAAGCTCACCTGACCGGCGTCAGCGCTTGCCGTGCACCACCATTGCTTGCCGCAACATTTTCGCGAGTTCGGCCTGCGTATAGGGCTTTCTCAGCATCGGCGGCTGGTTCGCATCGGGCTCATCGCCACGCGCAATGTCCTCGGCAAAACCGGACGTGAGCAGGACCGGCAACTCGGGTCGATTGGCCCGCATCCACCGCGCCAGGTCGAAGCCTGACAGACCGCCCGGCATGACCACGTCGCTGAAAACGGCAGTGACGGCCGCATCGCTCTCGAGGATGCTGATCGCCTCGGCGGCGGTGTAGGCCTCAATCACGCCGTAGCCGAGGCGTTGCAGGCGCCCAAGCGCCACGGCGCGAACCTCGGGATTGTCCTCCACGAGCAAGATCGTCATTCCCTCGCCGGCGGTCGTTACCCAGACCGGCTGCCTTTGCGCGTCCGGCCGAACATCGGCGCGTCGACGCGGCAGGTAGATGTTCACCGTCGTGCCTTTCTCGACCTCGCTATAGATGGTCACGTTGCCGTTCGATTGCTTGACGAAACCGTAGATGGTGCTGAGGCCGAGGCCAGTCCCGCGCCCCGGCGGCTTGGTCGTGAAAAACGGTTCGAACGCCCGCGCAAGCGTTTCCCGGCTCATGCCGACTCCGTTATCGGAAACAGAGAGGCGGACGTAATCACCGGCAACAATGGCGGCTTCCGGTCCTGCTGCTTGTCCGTCGAAAATCGAATTGCTCGTCTCGATGACGAGCTTGCCGCCGTTCGGCATGGCGTCGCGAGCGTTGATGGCGAGATTGACGACGGCGTTCTCAACCTCGCTCGGGTCGACACGCGCCGTCCAAAGGTCAGCTGCCAGAACCGTCGTGAGTTGGACGGTCTCCCCAAGAGTCCGCTGCAGCAGCTCGGTCATAACTCGAACCTGATCGTTAAGGTTCACGTCTTGCGGCTCGAGCCGGCGGCGCCGCGCGAACGTCAAGAGCCGATTGGTCAGGCGAGCCCCTGCGTCCGCTGCCTGCTGCGCGCGCCGGGCATGATCGCGCGCCCGCTCATCCGTAACAAGCTCGTCCATCAGCTCGAGGTTGCCAGTCACGATGGTGAGCAGATTGTTGAAATCGTGCGCGATCCCTCCCGTCAGCTGGCCAATGGCTTCGAGACGCTGCGACTTGAGAAGCGCCTCCTCGCGCCGCAATTCGTTCGTGAGATCGCGGACCAGGATTACAAGGCCTGTGCGCATGCCGCTGGCACCGGAAATTGGAGCGGCTATCACCTCGCCAGGGAAAGTCTCTCCTCGCGGCCCTTTGAGACGTGCCATCATGGGTGCCGTAGCCGGCTCACGCGCCGCGCCCAGCGCGTCCAAGCGCTCACCCACGTGCACAAATTCTTGAGGGTCGGCAAAAATCGTCTCGAGATTTGCGCCAGCAAGCGTCTCGTCGCTGCCGACGAGCAGTCGCTCCGCTGCCGGGTTGAGCAAGAGCACGTGAAACGAAGGGTCTGCGATCAGCAGCGCCTCGGGAACGTGATCGAACACGGTCTGGAAGAGCAGGGCTTGCCGATCGATCTCCGCCTCGAGTCGCGTCCGCGCCGAGAGGTCATGGATGATGCCTGCGAAGTAGTGCTTCTGGTCGACAAGAAACCCGCTGACCGAGAGGTGGATCGGAAAAATGGTCCCGTCCTTGCGCCGGGCATGGGTCTCGCGGCCGATGCCGATGATGTGCCGCTCGCCGGTCGCCAAGTGATGCTTGAGATAGCCGTCATGGCGGCTATGATCCGGCTCCGGCATCAAAATATTGACGTTGCGACCGACAAGCTCCGCCGCGGCGTAGCCGAAGAGCTTCTCGGTCGCTGGATTGACGGAATGCACAATACCATTCTCATCGATCGCGATAATGGCGCCGGCCGCGCTCTCAAGGATTGCCTCGAGCATGCTCTGGCTGCGATCTGCTCCAAGACCTGACATGATTGAAATCCTGGTTCCCTCACGTCCCCTTATAGCGTGCCCTCGGTATAACGCGCGAGCGCCCTTGCCTCAAAAATCCCAAAAAGGTGGCGTGCGAGCCGCAGATGACATCGATCAAAGTCCAATACCCGGCAGCCTGATATCTAGCCTCATGGTGCAATTTCGACCGTGAAACAGAAGTATGGTGGTCTCTAAGCGCGGATACATCGGCGATGAAGGGGACGACGAGGCTGAACCCAGGAGCGGCCTTGCGGCATGGCTTGCGGCCGAGAAGAAAGACCATCTTCTCATCTGCGACGGGCTGGAGCGGCTTGCCGACCAATTGCCAAATCGTATCGACGAGACCCTGGTCGCGGCCCTGCTCACCGTCATCGAGCCGAGCTGGCACGACCACATGCGCTGCCACCGCGAGCTGATAACGCCTCTCCTTTCGACCGTGCGCAAGCGCGTCCCCGAGATCGTTACCGAGCTCGCGCTGCTCGATCGCGAGCATTTCCAAATCGCGGGCATCAACGATGAAGTGCTTGAGCAACTGACGCGGCTCGCCACTCGGGCCCCAGTCAACTACGAGACGTTGGGCTACATCCTGCGCTGCGCGTTCGACGGTCGGCGGCGGCATTTCGAGTGGGAAGCCTCCCTTTTCGGGCGCGTGTTGATCAGCGGCAACGACCCCGGAGACATGGCACAGGCGGAGGCCTGGTGCACAAGTAAGCAGCGCCCCGCGCTCCCCGAAGCGCTGACGGCAAGACGTACGAGCCGAGGAGAAGCGCTTAACTGACCGCCACCAACGCTGAGAGCCTGGCCGTCACAGCGGTAACGTTCTCTTCCTTGTTGCCGCGCGTATTGATGCGGACCCAAGCAATCGGACCAGTCTTGTAGGCAAGCTGTGTGGTGACGACGGAAACGTCCGCATCGGAGGCGTCACCCTTGCGCTGCTTGACACGCTCGAGCAGAACATCGGCCGGTGCGTCGAGCCAGACGCCGGCGAATGGGCAACCGGCTTCCAACGCCGCCGCCTCGCAGGCCTGCCGCTCGTGAAGCTTCGAGAAGACGGCATCCACCACGACACTGTGGCCAGCACGCAGCGCGCGCACGGCCTTGTTCAGAACGATGCGGTAGACCTCCTCGGAGACAGCCTCGGAGTAGTGATCCTTGCTAAGCTTCTCGGTCTCCCCGACACCGAAGAGGTCCTTTCGCACAACATCGGTGCGAATGTGCAGCGCGCCTGGAGCCGAGCCAATCGCTGGAGCAAGAGACGCCGCAATCGTAGATTTCCCCGTGCCGGAGAAGCCGCCGATCGCCACCAGGCGAGGGGGAGCGGGCGCAATGAAACTGCTCGCAAGAGCCACGAGTGATCGCGTAAGCAATTCCTCCGCGGGACGATCCGCACTCACTTGATTGGCCCGAGCCAGCGCCACGACAGCCCGCACAGCCGCACGCAAGCTCAAGAAGAGCGGTAAAGCGGCAAGCCCCTCGAGCTCGTTGCCGAGCGGCGAGAGCCGCAGGTAGCCATTGAAAACGAGATTGGCGGCAACGCTCTGACCGCGCTTGATCAGGTCCATCAAGAGGAAGGCGAGGTCATACAACACATCGATGGTCGCAAGGGCCTCATCGAACTCGAGCGCGTCGAAGGCGACGGGACGATGGCCGATCAGCACGATATTGCCGAGATGAAGGTCGCCGTGACACCGGCGGACCGCGCCGCCGCGAGCCCGCGCCTCGAGCAGTGGCGCAAGCCGCGACATGGCTGCTTCTAGCCCGGCACGCAGACGCGCGACCTCACCCTGATCGAGACGATCTCCGGCCAAGGCAAGCGCCTCCAAGAGCGGATGGGCCGCGTTGGCAACAAGCTTGACGGCATCGGCATCGTACACGGCCCGCACCGCCTGGTGATAGCCGGCAACCATCTCCGCAAGAGCGCGAGCAAGCGAAGCGTCAAAAGCTCCACGCGCCGCGACCTCAACAAGGATATCCCGCTGATCAAACCGGCGCATCTCGAGAGCGAGATCGATGGCGATACCGGCCCCGTCAAGCGCCAGACGTCCGTCGCTCTCCCTGGTGATGGTGTGCAGGCCGACGTAGATCTCCGGCGCGTGAGGCTTATTCAACTCAAGCTCGCGGGCAAGCGCCTGCTGCCGTGCAGCAAGCGTCGTAAAATCGAGAAACGGAAATCGGACGCGCTTCTTGATCTTTAACGCGCGATCACCTGCAAGAAGCACGCGCGCCGCATGGGTCTCGATAATCTCGACCTTGACGCCCGCGCCCCACACATCCTCGAGAAAGCCCAGGACCGCTTCCTCGTCCGTGCCCTCCTCCTGCGTTGTCCCTTGCTCTTCCTTCACGCGTGCATCCTGACGACTTGTTTTGACGAAGGTCAACGACGGCGATCGATCCATCCGCAAAGCTTGCGGGTCTAGAGGCACTTTGCACGAGGACTTCGATGAAGGCCACTCGGACTTGGATACTGATCGCCGACGGATCCCGCGCACGGATTCTCGAGCAGCGCGGGCCAGAAACCAAGGTCCGCCCCGTTGAGGGCGAAAAATACGAGACGGAATCGAAGCCGAGCCGGGAGCTTGGCTCCGATCGACCTGGCCGCGTGGTCGAATCGGTTGGACATCAGCACCATGCCGTCGAGCCGAAATACGATCTGCACCGCGGACTTGAGACGATGTTTGCCAATCAGCTCGCCGACATCCTGAGCCACCGCCTGCGCGAAGGTCTTTACGACCGCCTTATCATGATAGCGCCGCCCGCAATGCTCGGCGATCTTCGCAAATCCATCCCAAGGCCCGTTCAGGAGGTCGTCGTCGCTGAGCTAGCAAAAGACCTGACAAAAATACCGAATGACGAACTTATGGGTCACCTTGGCGATATGCTGCGGCTTTGAAAGAGGAAATGTCCATGTCGAGCGCTGGCATCATCCTGAAACGCGTTCGCCTTGAGCTGGCACGCGACCACGACTTTCCCAATGGAAGCCGCGAGCGCGGCTATGAATTCGCAGCCCCCCTCGATGACGATGGACACCTCCTTGCCGACCAATGGCGAGGCGCAAGAGACCGCTGCGTCGTCCTGCGCTTCTGGCATGGCGAGCCAAACGAGGTCGGCCGGCTCGTGCACAAGCCCGGCGGCGCATGGGCCTTCGATTACGACCCGGAAAGGCGCGACGATGACGAGACGGGCTTCAAGCTCGACAAGCACAAGTTCGTGCCCGGCGAGTACGTCTCGTTCAAAGAGCGTGACGCCGTACTCCGTACATTCCGCGTTATATCCGTAACCGACCTCGACTAGAGCACGTTTGCGCCTTTTGGCAGCGCTCCTCAAGGCTCCACCGCACCCCGAGCATTTATCTGAGAGGCAGAGCCGCGTTCGCAATGGACGCTCAATCGCCTCGGTCTCAGCGATCAGTCGGATTGCGCCTTGAGCGCGAGAACGACCTCGCGCACCGTGGGATCGCCTTCGACGGCGCGAATAGCAAAGCCAAGCTCTCGGACCATCCGCAGCATGGTGATGTTCTCCGCCAAAACAAGGCCGGTGACTTGCTCAACTTTCTCGGCGCGCGCATATCGGATGAGATGCTGCATGAGCATCCATCCAAGACCGTGCCCCTTGAGATCGGAGCGCACGATCACGCCGTATTCTCCACGCACGAGATCGGGATCGAGAATAAGTCTAACGACGCCGAGAAGAGCCCCGTCGTCGGAGAGCGCAACGAAAGCCATTTCCCGCGCATAGTCGATTTGCGTATAGCGGGCGAGCACATGCTCGGGAACGTGCACGCGCGGCGTAAAGAACCGTAGACGGATATCCTCTTGCGAGATCTTGCCGATGAAATCGCGATACAGCGCCGCATCCTCCGGCCTGATCGGTCGAATCTCGATGCGGCCAAGGTCCTCGACTTTCATCTCCACACGCCAGCGCTCGGGGTACGGCCGGATCGCAAGCGGTGCCCTCGGATGCAAGGTCTCGTCTTCGAGCTTCATGCGCGCGTCGATGGCGATGACGCCATCCTCGTCGACCAGAAGCGGATTGATGTCGAGCTCGCGGATCTCGGGATGGCGTATGATCATCTCGCTCACGTTGACGAGCGCAGCCGCGAGGGCGTCGAGATCAGCCGGACGGCGATCGCGGAAGCCCGCCAGAAGACGCGCGATCCGCGTCTCCTCGATCATCTGACGCGCAAGCAAGAGATCGAGAGGCGGCAGTGCGAGAGCGCGATCCCCGAGCACCTCAACCGCAACGCCACCGGCTCCGAACAGCAGCATCGGCCCGAACGTCGCATCGACGCTCATGCCGATGATCACCTCCTGCGCGTTGGGACGGCGGATCATCGGCTCGACCATGAAGCCTTCAATGACGGCTTTGGGGAAGCTCTGGCGCACCCGGTTGAGCATCTCGCACGCGGCCAGGCGCGCCGCCTTCGCCGACTCGAGCCCGAGCCGCACGCCGCCGACGTCGGACTTATGCGAGATGTCGGCCGACAAGATCTTCACAACACACGCCCGGCTCTCAGCGAGAACCTTCGTCGCGCACATCTCCACGTGTTCCGGGCTCGACGCCACGTGCGTCTCCGCGATCGGAATGCCGTAATAGGCAAGCAGAGACTTCGCCGCGACCGCATTCAGAACCTTTGTTCCGGAACGCAGCGCCTCCGCAATCTCCCGGCTTGTGCTCAGCCAATCGTGTGGCGCACCTGTTCGCATGGCAGGCGGCGTCCGCGTCAGCTCGCGCGCGGCGCGGCCATGACGCACGAGCTGAGTAAAACCGGTAATAGCATCGCTCGGCGTCTCGAAGGTCGGAATGTGCTCCTCGGCGAAAAGCGCTCGCGCCTCGTGCACAGCCTCCTCACCCAGCCAGTTCGTGAGCACGAGCTTCCTCGGAGTGCCGTCCACCGTCGCCTCCTTGATGGCCCGCACGACGGCGCGCGCATTGTCCGTTGGCGACGTGATCGCCGTCGGGCATTGCATCACGAGCACAGCATCGGCGTTCGGATCCTCGAGCAGTGCCGAAACAGCCGCCGAGTAGCGCTCGGGGCCCGCGTCCCCGATGATATCGACCGGATTCGATCGCGACCAATTCGCCGGCAATACACTGTCGAGATATGAGATCGTCGCCTCGGAAAGCGCCGCGAGGCTGCCCTTCACGTCCTGCAGCTCATCAGCAGCCAACACCCCGGCGCCGCCACCGTTAGTCAGGATGGCGAGACGGTCGCCGGAGAGCCTGGGTGCGCGCGACAGCGTTTCGGCGGCGGCGAAGAGCTCCGGCAAGGTCTTTACGCGCAAGAGACCCGTACGGCGGAACGCCGCATCATAGGCCCCATCCGACCCTGCCAGGCGGCCGGTATGCGAGAGGGCTGCGCGGGCGCCTGCAGCATGCCGTCCGCTCTTGACCACGATCACAGGCTTGACGCGTGCCGCCCGTCGCGCAGCCGATACGAACTTCGGCGCGTTGGTCACGGCTTCCATGTAGAGCAGGATGGCACGGCTCTTGGTGTCGGTAGACAGATAGTCGAGCAGGTCGCCGAAATCCGTGTCCGCCATGTCGCCGAGCGAGACGATGTGGGAAAAGCCGATGTTGCGTGCGGCGGCCCAATCGATAATTGCCGTCAGCAGCGCGCCGGACTGAGATAGGAAGGCGAGGTCGCCGGCAATTGCGTTCCGCTGCGCGAAGCTACCGTTGAGCCCCAACGGCGGCAGCATGAGGCCGAGGCAGTTCGGCCCTAAAATACGCAGCAGATAGGGCTTTGCTGCTTCGAGCATCTCTGCCGTATGGTCATTGAGCCCAGCCGTGATGACGACCGCCGCGCGCGTGCCTTTGCGTCCAAGCTCTGTAATGACCCCCGGAATAGTTGCGGGTGGCGTTGCGATGATGGCCAGCGAGGGGGCCTCGGGCAGACCATCGACGCTTCTAAAACATGGCTTTCCGAGCACTGTGTCACGCTTCGGATTGACGAAGTAGATCGGCCCGGCAAATCCGCCGTCGAGAAGATTGCGCGCGGTCGTAAGCCCAACGGTCCCGGGCTCCTCGCTGGCGCCGATCAAAGCCACCGAACTTGGCTCAAGCATCTGATCGAGATTGCGTATTGTCATGGGACCTCCCGATCGCCGTCCCGTGCTTCTTGCCCGATGCCGGCTGACCGCGGCTTTGATGCGCGTCAAAGAGAGAATGCGGCGCTTGGACCGAGGTTCAGCTCAGCGCGGCCTCCTTGTCCAGACCAAGCCACAGCATATGGGCCATCCGCATATGGAAACTGTGCGACACCAGCGTGCCGTCAGTAGTCGAACTGAATGGGCGCTAGCAGACCGTCGGCTCGCAGAGCTGAAATTCGAACTTCTGGTGCTCGCGGCGGCGAACGAAGGTAAACTCCCGGCCGTCGATGCAGGAAGCCCGCCCTTCCAGCACCTTGTCCTTCCCGAGTTCGAACTCGCTGAAGCTCAAGATCTCGTTCAAAACGCAAGCCTTGGCCGCATTGATCTGCTGCTTCAGGAGCACGCGCCACGGCGCGGCGGCGGCGAGCGGAGCGCCGTTCTGTGGTGGTTGCGCCGTGGGTTCAGCGGCGAGCCCTTGCGAAAGCAAGACCGTCAAAATAAGAGCCAGCGGCGCGGCGGCAGATCGGCAAGGATTTATATGCATGTGACGCCTTCCTGGCAGAATACGGGAGGCCCGAGCATTGGTCAGACAGCGGGGCGTCGCTTTGACCGGCATCAATCGGGCCAAAAGCACCTGATAGCCACTTCTCCCCCGCTCGCCCGCCCGCTATAGGCACGGGCAATGTTGGCGGCGGCGCAGCAACGGACCAGAGCATGACGGGTAGCCCCAGGCGTATCAAGATCCTCGCAGGTGGCGGGAGCCTGCCGCGCGAGATCGCCGAGAGCGCGACGGCTCGCGGCTCTGAGGTGCACATTATCGCCATAGATGGTGAAGCCGAGGCCGATCTCAACCCGCTCCCCGTTACGCGCGTCAACTGGGGCCAGATCGGCCACCTGATCCAGGCCCTGAAGGGAACCGCCACGGATGCCCTTGTCATCGTCGGCAGCGTGCATCGTCCTGAGCTTTGGGGCCTCAAAGCCGATCTCGGCTTCTTCCTGAACCTGCCGGCCATCATCAGGATCGTCGCCTCCGGCGGCGACGACAGCGTGCTCCGCCGGGTGGTCCGCTTCTTTGAGCAGCAAGGTCTCACCGTCGTCGGACCGGGGGACGTTGCGCCGGAGCTCGTGATCGGGACCGGCGCTCTCGGCGCGACGGAGGCGACGAACGAGGATCTGTCCGATATCGCGCTGGGGTTTAAGGTCGTACGCGCGCTCGGCGCCTACGATATCGGCCAAAGCGTCGTCGTGAGCGGCGGGACGATCGAGGCGATCGAAGGCGCCGAAGGCACAGACCGCATGATCGAGCGGGCAACGTTGCGGCGGGCAGGCAAAACCCAGGACCGGGTCCAGAATGCTGAGCACGCGGAGCCGTCCGTTCGCGGCGTCATGGTCAAGCGATCGAAGCCGGGTCAGGATCTGCGCGTCGATATGCCGGCAATCGGACCCGAGACGGTCGCACGCGCGGCTGCGGCGGGCTTGCGCGGCATCGCCGTCGAGGCCGGGAGCGTGATCGTCGCCAAGCGCGCCGAGACCATAGCCCGGGCTGATCGTGCGGGAATCTTCGTCGCAGGCGTCCCCGATACGGCCGCCGCCGAGGCCGCCCCGCGTTTCAAGCCGTCGCGCGCCCGTGGCCTCTTCAGGCGTCTCGGCGCCCTGAAGCCGGAGCCGCATCATATCGGGGATGCCGAGAAGGGCGTAGCCGTGATCCGCGCGCTTCTGCCACTCGCTGCCGGACGCTCGGCCGTCGTGGTGCGCAATCATGTCATTGCCGTCGAGGCGGGGGAGGGCACCTTGGCGGTGATCGGCCGTGCCGCGACGCTTCGCCAGTGGGCGAGCCTCACCCGACGCCGCCGGGGCGTTGCAGTCCTCGCCTCACCTCATGACCTCTCACCCGCTGTTATAAGAAGTGTCGAAGCCGCGGGCTACGCAGGGGTCGCCGTTCTCGAGGCCGATTACGCGCTGACAGATTTTCGCCAGGCTCTGGAGGCCGCCGACAAGGCCGGGCTGTTCGTGCTCGTTGGTACCACTAGAAGCGGGGTAAAGGCGTGACAGAGGTCAGTCAATCGGCAGAAGAGCTGCGCTTGTTCGTTGTCGCGGGCGAGCACTCCGGCGACGCGCTTGGCGGCAAGCTGATGGCCGCGCTGAAGCAGCGCCTTGGCGGCCGCGTCACCTTCAACGGCGTCGGTGGCGAAGCCATGCAGCATGAAGGCCTCGTCTCGGACTTTCCCATCTCAGACGTCGCAGTCATGGGACCGCTGGCAATCCTGCGCCACCTTCCGCGCATCCTGAACCGGGTCTATGGCACCGTCGATCGAGCGATCGCGCTCGAGCCCGACGCCGTCGTCATCATTGACAGTCCCGAGTTCACCCACCCAATCGCCAGGCGCATCAAGAAACGCAGGCCCGATATCCCAATCGTCGACTATGTGTGCCCGTCCGTCTGGGCCTGGCGGCAGGGACGGGCCCGCAAGATGCTGAGCTACATCGACCACGTAATGGGGCTCCTGCCGTTTGAGCCGGCGGCGCTCGAAAGGCTCGGCGGCCCGAAATGCACCTACGTCGGCCACCCGCTGATCGAGCGGCGGGACTGGCTTCGCGACCTTGATACATCCCCGCTTGTAGCCGAGCTCGATTTGCGGCCCTCGCGCCCGGTGGTCGTGGTGCTGCCCGGCAGCCGGCGCTCTGAAGTCACGCGACTGATGGAGCCATTTGGCGATGCTGTGCGAGGGCTCTGCGAGCGCGGTCCGCAGCCGGAAGTGATCATACCAGTCGTCGAGAGCGTGCGTGGGCTGGTTGAAGCCGGGATGAAAGGCTGGCCGCTCAAACCTCATCTTATCACCGGCGACGAGAGTAAGTTCCGCGCCTTCAAGCTTGCCGACGCGGCCATCGCGGCATCCGGAACCGTCACCTTGGAGCTGGCGCTGGCCGCCACGCCGATGGTGGTTGCCTACAAGGTCGACCCACTCGCCACCGGCGTCAGATATCTCCTCAATATCCCGTCCGTCGTGCTGCCAAACCTCATGCTCGGAGAGAACGCGTTTCCGGAGTTTCTCCAGGAGGACTGCACGGGCGAGAAGCTCGCACATGCCGTCGCCGAGCTTCTCGACAAGGAGAGTGGCAGCCTAGCCAGGCAACGCTCCGCCCTCGCGCGGATCCCGGCCGTGCTCGACACCGGCGGCAAGGCCCCAAGCGAGGCCGCCGCCGATGTTGTGCTTCACTGTGCGGCTTTGGGGAAGTCGCGGCGAGGCGGCCCAACGTAGAGCTGACGCGGACGGCCGATGCGCTGCTCCGGATCCTCGATCATCTCCTTCCACTGGGCGATCCAGCCGACGGTGCGAGCAACGGCGAAGAGCACCGTGAACATGTCGACCGGGAAGCCCATCGCCCTAAGCGTGATGCCCGAGTAGAAATCGATGTTCGGGTAGAGCTTCTTGCTGACGAAATACTCATCCTGGAGCGCGATACGCTCAAGCTCCAACGCCACCTTGAGCAGCGGATCGTCGCGCTTGTCGAGTTCGTCGAGCACCTTGTGACAGGTCTTCTGCATGACCTTGGCGCGGGGATCGTAGTTCTTGTAGACGCGATGGCCGAAGCCCATCAGGCGGAAGCCGGAGTTCTTGTCTTTCGCCTTGGCAATGAACTCCGGGATACGGTCGACAGAGCCGATCTCCTCGAGCATGTTGAGCGCGGCCTCGTTGGCTCCGCCGTGCGCGGGGCCCCAGAGGCAGGCGATGCCGGCCGCAATGCAGGCAAACGGATTAGCCCCCGACGAGCCGGCGAGGCGCACGGTGGAGGTCGACGCGTTCTGCTCGTGGTCCGCATGCAGAATGAAGATCCGGTCGAGAGCGCGTGCGACGACGGGGTTCACCACATACGGCTCGCACGGCACCGAGAAACACATCTGCAGGAAGTTCGAGGTGTAGTCGAGGTCGTTGCGCGGATAAATGAAGGGCTGGCCGATCGAGTACTTGTAGGCCATCGCCGCGATCGTCGGCATCTTGGCGATCATGCGGTGTGTCGCCGTCTCGCGCTGCCCCAGGTCATTGATGTCGGTACTGTCATGGTAGAACGCCGAGAGCGCACCGACGACGCCGACCATGATCGCCATCGGGTGAGCGTCGCGACGGAAGCCGGTGAAAAACCGCGTCATCTGCTCATGCACCATGGTGTGGCGCGTGATGGTGCTGCGAAACGACTTAAACTCGTCGTTGGTCGGCAGATTGCCGTGCAGCAGCAGGTAGCAGGTGGCGAGAAAGTTCGTGTTCTCCGCCAGCTCGTCGATCGAGTAGCCGCGATAGAGCAACTCGCCCTTGTCGCCGTCGATGTACGTGATCTTCGAGGAGCAATTCGCCGTGGACGTGAACCCAGGGTCGTACGTGAAGCACCCAGTGTCGCGATAAACCTTGGCAATGTCGACCACGTCGGGTCCGATCGTGCCGCTTCTGACGTCGAGAGTGGTAGATTTGCCGTTGATATCGAGAGTAGCCGTCTTACCCGCACTCGCCGTCGGCATGGAGCTTTCCTGGACGCTCATTCCGCTTCTCCTTAGGCCAAGGTCTCATTGCTCGAACTCGCGGCACGGCTCCGCACCGCGAGACTTGCGCTGAGTATTTTGTTGCGCTGCACTATAGCGCAATATCGGCTGAGCGAAATGAGCAATTGCGGCCCGCCCTTTGAGCAAAAGCCCTAAAACACGTCAGCTGATCGCATCTTTGAGGCGCGCCAGCGCTTCCTCGCGGCCGAGCACAGCCATCACGTCGAAAACTGGCGGTGACACGGTCCGGCCGGTCAGCGCCGCTCTGAGTGGCTGAGCAACTTTGCCAAGCTTGGCGCCGGTTTCCTCGGAGAAGGTCCGCACCACGCCCTCAAGAGCATGAGCCTCCCATTCGCTCGCGGCCTCGAGACGCGGAACCAGCGACTTCAGCACGGCGTGTGCGTCTCCATCCATAACCTTGGTGGCCTTGTCGTCGAGCTTCAATGGGCGCTCGGATACGATATAGAGGGCACCTGAAACAAGCTCGGCCAGCGTCTTCGCGCGTTCCTTGAGCGACGGCAGCGCAGTCGCGAGCTTGTCCCAGCCCTTGGCCGCGAAGAGGTCGCCGAGCTCGCCCCCGCTCGAAAGGCCGGGTAGCACCCCTTCAACCTCGCGCGCCAGGACCACATCGGCACGAGGCGGAGCCTTGGGGTCCGGCGCAAGGGCGCGAAGCGCCGCGAGATCGAGATGCGGCAGCATCCCCTGAATGCGCGTCAGGAGTTCATGAGCATCGGTCGAGCGGATGTAATGGCCGTTGAGATCGTCGAGTTTCTTGAAGTCAAACCGCGACGCGCTCTTGTTGATGTCATCGATATCGAACCACTGGACGAGCTGCTCGGTCGAAATGATTTCGTCGTCACCGTGGCTCCAACCTAGGCGCACGAGATAATTTCGAAGCGCGACAGGCAGATAGCCCATGTCGCGATACTCCTCGACGCCTTGCGCACCGTGACGCTTCGAAAGCTTGGCGCCGTCCGCGCCATGGATCAGGGGAACGTGCGCCCATACTGGCACAGTCCAGCCCATGCCGAGGTAGATCTGGGTCTGTCGCGCGGCGTTTGTCAGGTGGTCGACACCACGGATAACATGCGTCACTGCCATGTCGTGGTCGTCGACGACGACGGCGAGATTGTAGGTCGGATTGCCGTCGCTGCGTAAGATGATGAGGTCGTCGAGCTCCTTGTTTTGAAACACGACGCGGCCCTGCACGTGATCATCTACCACCGTCTCGCCTTCGCGGGGTGCCTTGAGACGAATGGTGAAGGGCAGGTTCGGCGCCTCGCTCTCCGGCCGGTCGCGCCAGGGAGAACGAATGGTGAGCGGTTGCTTCTCCGCCTCGGCAGTCTTGCGCATCTCGTCAAGCTCGGCCGTCGTCAGATAGCAGCGGTAGGCAGCTCCTTGAGCGAGCAGTGCCTCTGCAACCTCGCGGTGGCGCACAACGCGGGAGAATTGCGAGACCGGCTCACCCTCCCAGTCAAGCTCGAGCCACCTGAGGCCGTCGAGGATGGCTGCAACCGCTGCCGGATTGTTGCGCTCGCGGTCCGTATCCTCGATGCGCAGCAAGAACTTACCGCCACGGCCCTTGGCATAGAGCCAGTTGAAAAGCGCGGTGCGGGCGCCGCCGATGTGCAGGTAGCCGGTAGGCGAGGGGGCAAAGCGCACGACGGGATTACCGCCGCTGCTCCGTTTTGTGTCGTTCATGAGAGGTTTTGCTCGACGTCTGATGTTCGTAAGCGGTTTGGCCCGCCATGTAGCATAGGCGGCACCCGCCGGTAAGTAGGGCGGCGGGCGTGGATGGCGGACGCTACCTTTGTGGGCCCAAGTACAGGCATGGCGAGGGGCCATCGGCACCTGAACGGGCGGGCAACCGGTGGTTGGGGTGTGACTGGGGTCATGTGTGACTAGGGGACGTGGCAGCACTGCGAAAAGGCTGATCGAGCCATTGCTTGCCTTCGCCGCAAGCTTCGACCCGTCGCGCTCCCTCGAGGCCGAGCGAGCCCGCTGGTTCGTCTGGCTTCCGGTTGTCTTCGGCCTTGGCATCGTCATCTACTTCAGACTGCCGTTCGAGCCTGCCACGTCCTTGGCGCTGGCCCTGCCTGTCATGGCCATCGGCCTGCGGCTGGCGGCCGGCGACGGATATTGGCGACCCCTGATCGCAATTCTGCTTGTCACGCTGACCCTCGGCCTGGCCGTCGCCAAGGTCCGCACGGAATGGACGCGGGCACCGGTGCTCGACCATAAGCTCAACGCTGCCGAAATACGCGGTGCCGTCGAGCTTGTGGAGCCGCGGCCAGGGCGCGGCCAACGCCTGACCATCCGGGTCAACGAGATTCGCGGCCACCCGCCGGAGCGGACACCAAAGCGCATCCGCGTGCGCGCCATGACGGCCCGCCAGGGTCTCAAGCCCGGCGACGAGATCCGTATCAAGGCGACCCTCGCGCCACCCTCAGCGCCGCCGCTCCCCGGCGGCTACGACTTCGGACGCGCGGCTTGGTATCAGGGACTTGGCGCCACGGGCTACTCCCTTAAGGCACCGGAAATCGAGGGTGTGGCGGAGCAAAGCCTGCGGGGAAGCCTCCTCTCTAGCCTCGAGGCGCTACGCCAGGGGATCGGCGATCGCATTACCGCGGCCATTCCCGGCGAGGTTGGCGAGATTGCAACGTCGCTGATCACCGGAGAGCGAGGCGGCATCTCGAACGAGACGAACGACGCTTTCCGCGATTCCGGGCTGCTTCACATTCTCTCGATATCGGGCCTGCACATGGTCGTCATGGCGGGCGCGGTTTTCACCGGCCTACGCGTCGTCCTCGCCATGTTTCCGTCCGTAGCCCTCAGGTATCCAATCAAGAAATGGGCGGCGGCGGCAGCGCTTGTTGCAGCTTACGCCTACCTGCTGCTCTCGGGCTCGTCGGTTGCAACCGTTCGAGCCTTTCTCATGATCGCCATTATGCTCTTTGCGGTGATGGTGGATCGTCCCGCACTCGCCATGCGCAACGTTGCCTGGTCAGCCTTGCTTATCCTGGCTGTATTCCCCGAGAGCGTGCTCGATGCTGGCTTCCAGATGTCGTTCGCGGCCGTCGTCTCATTAATCGCGGCCTACGAGGCGATTCGCGACCGAACCCGCGACTCTGATCCCGACGAGCCGGGCATGGCGCGCCGGCTCGCCCTCTTTCTCGGCGGCATCGTGCTTTCGACGGTGATCGCCAGCATCTCGGTCGCACCCTTCGCGGCGTTCCATTTTCACCGCAGCCAGCAATACGCGCTGATCGCCAATCTCATCGCCATTCCGATCTGCAACTTGGTCGTCATGCCGGCCGGCCTGCTGACGCTGGTCTTGATGCCTTTCGGACTTGAAAGCCTACCGCTCGCGATCATGGGCTGGGGGATCGAGGCCGTGCTCTGGACGGCGCGGTGGGTCGCCTCGCTTCCAGGCGCCGTGGTGCACATCCCAGCTATCCCGACCGCAGCCTTCGGCAGCATGTGTGCCGGCGGACTTTGGCTGACCCTCTGGCGCACCCGGTGGCGGGCCCTTGGCCTTGTGCCCATCGCCGCCGGAATAGCCCTTGGAACACAAATAGAACGCCCGGCCATTCTCGCTGGCCTCGATGGCGAGCTGGTCGCGGTGCGGCAACAGGACGGGACGCTCGCGGTCTTGGCGGCAAGAAAGTTCGAGTTTGAGCTTGCGCGCTGGCTCGAGCATGACGGCGACGCACGCACGCCATCGAGGGCCCGCGACGAACGAGCCTTCCGTTGCGATGGTGCAGGGTGCGCTTTACGACAGCCAATGGCCGGCAACTTACAGGTCGCCGTCGCACGCAGCGCCGCTGCCCTTGCCGACGATTGCACGCGGGCAACGATTCTGATCGCGACGTTACCCGTTCCGGACGGCTGCCAGGGACCGCGCCTGATCATCGACTATCCTGCCCTACGCCGGGAAGGGGTCCACGCGATCTACCTCGATGCCGACGCCGGCCGACACCCCGCCGATCGGCGGGACGTCATAGAACGGCAGGTCCTTAATGATCGGCTACTCATACGAGTAGAGACAGTTCGCAGCGTACGTGGCCTCAGACCCTGGTCGATGCCACCGGAACCAAGGCTGCACACAGCGACGGAACCCGCCCTTGTTCACCCGGCATCCACGATCACACGCCGGCCGCAAAACGACGGGCCACCCACCGCGCCGCCGCGCGACGACGCGGAGGACATCCCCGAGCCCGACGTCGATCAGTAGCGGCGAATGAGGCCGACGAGTCGGCCCTGGATATCGACTTGGTCGGGTCCGAAAATGCGCGTCTTGAATTCCGGATTGGCGGCCTCGAGCGCGATCGTGGACCCCTTCTTGCGCAGCCGCTTGAGGGTCGCCTCCTCGTGCTCGACGAGCGCCACAACAATATCGCCGTTCTCGGCCGTCTCGCAGCGGCGGACGATCACCGTATCGCCATCGTGGATCCCCGCGTCGATCATCGAGTCGCCCTTGACCTCGAGAGCAAAATGCTCGCCGTTGGTCAAAAGATCAGGCGGGCAGGCAATATCGTGCGTATGGTTCTGGATCGCCGAGATCGGCACACCGGCCGCAATTCGCCCCATGACCGGAACCGAGACGGTGCGGTTGTCGATCATATGCGCCGGCGGAAGCGCAAGATTGCGGGATTTCGTGCCCCCCTCGATGACACTCGGCTGGAAGCCGCTCGGCCGGCGCGGCGGTTCAATCGGCGCTGCATTCTCGGGAAGTTTCAGCACCTCGATCGCCCTCGCGCGATGCGGCAGGCGGCGAATAAAACCGCGCTCGACAAGCGCCGTGATCAGCCGATGGATACCCGACTTCGACTTCAATTCGAGCGCGTCCTTCATCTCGTCGAAGGACGGGGGCACGCCATCGGCGCGCATGCGGTCGTGGATGAAGAGCAAAAGCTCTTTTTGCTTCTGGGTCAGCATATCGCCTCCGGTCGAGAGCCATGGGCAGCAGGTACGCGGCTGGCAGGGCAGATGCGCGCGGGAACTAGATCGCGTCGGGTGCTAGGACGGGAATACGTCGCTTGAGAACACCAAGACTCACAAAACAAAGCGTGAATGTACGCTAATCGTTCCGCTCTCGTTCTGCAAGTACCTCCTTTTCGGCCTAGATCTTTTCGATTTCCACGAGGTCGCCGGGGGCACAAGCTGTAGCATTCGGAGCCCGGACGATCAGACAGTTGGAGGCGGCAAGGGACGAAAGCAACGAGCTGTCCTGAGAGACGAGCGGCGCGACAGTCAGCTGGCCATTTACATCCTGGCTGAACACCCCGCGCATGAGGTGCAGGCGCGGACCGTTGGCCTCGAGCATCACACCGAGCCGCGCCTCGGCCCGGCTTGGGGCAAGCGACGGCAACGCGGCCAGCGCGCGCACGAGCGGCATCAAAAAAACGCGCGCGCAGATGAGGGCAGAGACCGGATTGCCAGGTAGGCCCATGACACATGTCGCCCCGAGACGGCCGTAAAGCAGCGGCTTGCCCGGACGGATCGCAACCTTCCAGAACTCGAGATCTATGCCGTGCGCTTTGAGCACACGGCCCACAAGATCGTGGTCGCCGACCGAGGCTCCCCCTATGGTGACCAGAACATCCGCTGTGCGCCCGTCCTCGACCTTGGCTGCAATCGCTGCCTCGGTGTCACCAGCAATGCCAAGGAGGTGTGGCACGCCGCCAGCTTCCCGGACCAGCGCTGCGACCCCGATCGGGTTCGACGACACGATCTGATCAGGTCCCGGCACGGTACCGGGCAAAACCAGCTCGTCGCCGGTGGCCAGGATAGCAACCACCGGCCGCCGGGTGACCTGCACTTCTCCATGCCCCAGAGCCGCGGCGAGGGTAACCACGTGCGCGTCGAGAAGCCGCCCAGCGCGGATCACGACTTGCCCCAGGGTGAAATCGATGCCTGCACGCCGAACGTTCGCACCTACCGCCACCGGCTCCTGGATGAGAATTAGATCGCCGTCCCGGGAGACGTTCTCCTGAATGACGACGGTATCGGCCCCCGCAGGCAAGGGCGCCCCCGTGAATATCCGCACCGCCTGACTGCGGCCGACGTCGCCCCCGTATCCGCGGCCCGCTTGCGATACGCCGATCACCTCGAGCCGCGAGCCTCGCCGCGCGTCTCGTGCCTGGACGGCATAGCCATCCATCGCCGAGGCGGCGAACGGCGGTTGGGTGAGACGAGCCGCGAGATCCGAGGCAAGCACCCGCCCAAAGGCGTCCTCGATTGACACCGTTTCGGTCGCCGGCGCTGGCAGACCCGAAAGAATGCGTTTGACTGCGTCCTCGGGCGCAAGCAGGGCCATGTGATCAAGCCTTCGGCTGCAGCGGCTCGGCTTTGAAATGACCCGAGCAGCCTCCGCTTTTCTCAACCAGCCGGATGCCCTCGATCCGCATGCCGCGGTCAGCAGCCTTCAGCATGTCGTAGATGGTGAGGGCCGCCACGGAAACGGCGGTCAGCGCCTCCATCTCTACGCCGGTCTGGCCCGTCACTTTGACCTCGCTGCGAATGTAAATGCCGGACGGCTCCTCGGACGGAGCAAACGCCACCGAGGCCTTGCTGATCGCCAGCGGATGACAGAGCGGGATGAGGTCGCTCGTCCGCTTGGCGGCCATGATGCCGGCAATGCGCGCCGCTGCGAAGACATCGCCTTTTTGGGCCTCACCTGAGACGATGAGCGCGAGGGTCTCCGCCATCATGGCGACGAACCCTTCGGCGACGGCGCTGCGCTGGGTGGTCTCCTTGTCGGCAACATCGACCATGCGCGCACGGCCCTTGTCGTCCAAGTGCGTAAGCTTGCTCATGCGCGTGCGGCCTCAGGGGTCAAAAGGTCTAGCGTGGCGGCCGTGACGTCATCCTTGCGCATCAGGCTCTCGCCGACGAGAAAGGTTCTGACGCCGACGCGACCGAGCCGCGCGATATCGGCAGGCGTGAAGATCCCGCTCTCCCCGATCACAATGCGATCTCTCGGCACGCGTGGGGCGAGGTCCTCCGTTGTCGCGAGCGTGGTCTCGAAGGTCTTGAGATTGCGATTATTGATGCCGATCAGCCGGCAATCGAGCTTGAGGGCGCGCTCAAGCTCCGCCGCGTCATGCACCTCGACGATGGCATCCATGCCCCAGTCGCGGGCCGCGGAGGCAAGATCGGCGGCAAGCTCGTCTTCGACCTCGGCCAAGATGATCAGGATGCAATCGGCGCCCCAGGCGCGCGCCTCAACCACCTGATAGGTGTCGATCATGAAATCCTTGCGCAGCACGGGCAGCGAAACTGCGGCGCGCGCGGCGGTTAAATATTCGGGGGCACCTTGGAATGACGGCATGTCCGTCAAAATGGAAAGGCACGTGGCCCCGCCCGCTTCGTAGGCTCGCGCCAAGGCCACCGGATTGAAATCACAGCGAATGAGGCCCTTCGACGGCGAGGCCTTCTTGATCTCGGCGATAAGCGCAGGTTTCCCTGCCGCAAGCCTCGCCTCGATGGCGCTGGCAAAGGACCGCACACGGGGCGCACTCCGCGCATGCTCGGCCATGACCTGCAGCGGACGGGCAGCCTTGGCTGCGGCCACTTCCTCGCGCTTGTAGCCCGTAATCTTTTCGAGAATGTCGGCCATGGCACCTACGTTACGACAGGGTTGTCCGGCTTGCTACTGGCGCAAACCGACGGGGTCAAGTCTTCACACCACGTGCGCTCTAAGCTGAGCCGGCCTCTGCCGTGACGGCGACGAGGCGGGCAAGGGCGCGTTCGGCAGCACCCGTGTCGATAGCAGCCTTCGCCTGCGCCACACCCTCCAGAAGGGTTGCCGCGCGCCCGCCGACCACCAGTGCCGAGGCCGCATTCAACACCACGATGTCGCGATACGGACCGGGCTTGCCGGAGAGCACGTCCCTTAGTGCCACGGCGTTGGCGCTTGCGTCTCCGCCTTTAAGTTCAGATAGCGAGACGCGGGCCAGGCCAACCTCCTCGGGCGTCACCTCGAACACGCGAATGGCGCCACAATGGAGTTCGGCAACCATCGTCGGCCCGGTGGTCGAAAGCTCGTCGAGACCGTCGTGGCCATGCACGACCCAGACGCGCTCGGAGCCGAGATTGCGCAACACTTCCGCCACAGGCTCGACCCAGCGGGGAGAAAACACCCCGACAACTTGACGCGTCACACCCGCAGGGTTGCAAAGAGGTCCAAGCAGATTGAAGAGCGTCCGCACCCCGAGATCGGCCCGCACCGGCCCCCAGACTTTCATCGCCGGATGATGCATCGGCGCCCACATAAAGCCGACGCCCGCTTCTGAGACGGCACGCGAAGTGGTCTCCGGACTGCAATCGAGCTTCACGCCGAGCGCCGCAAGCACGTCGGAAGCACCCGAAAGGGAAGATACCGAGCGATTGCCGTGCTTGGCGACGCGCAGGCCTGCTCCAGCTGCAACGAAGGCGGCGCAGGTCGAGACGTTATAGGTGTTGTGACCATCCCCACCCGTGCCGACAATGTCGACCGCGCCTTCCGGGACGACGACCCCGAGCATCTTCGAGCGCAGCAGGCGGGCGGCTCCCGTAATCTCAGAAACCGTCTCGCCGCGAACGCGCAGTCCCATAAGAAAGGCGCCCATCTGCGCGAGCGATGCGTCACCCCCCGTCATGGCGGCGAGGGCGTCATGCATCTCGCCTTCACTGAGGCCTTCCCCAGCGGCAATCTTGGCTAGTGCCCCGATCGCGAAGTTCGTCACCATCTGCAGCACTCTCTAAACGAACTTCGCGATCGAAAGGACACTAGCAAGCTTCTGATTCTAGTGTGGTTCAGATTCCGAAGTCCGCCTCGGAGGCCAGCTGCAAGGTGGTGGCGGACTTCGGATTCACCACACTAGGGCGAGTTTCACGCTGCCCGGTGTGGACGTCTCTGCCATGAGCGTGTCGCAGCTATGCCGCGTCGCGCGGGCGCGGCGCATTGCGGCGCTTCGGCGAAAGACCGGCAAGCTCGAGAAAATTGGCGAGCAGGGCGTGCCCCTGCTCGGATGCGATGCTCTCAGGATGGAACTGCACGCCGTGCACCGGATGCCTCTTGTGCATCAGCCCCATGATCAATCCGTCAGGCGTCTCGGCGGTGATCTCGAGACAGTCGGGTAGCGACTTGCGCTCGACAATGAGCGAATGATAGCGCGTGACCTGCACATGCTCAGGCAGGTTCTTGAACACGCCTCGGCCGGTGTGGGTGATCGTTGACAGCTTGCCGTGCATCGGCTGTGGTGCGCGAATGACATTGCCGCCATAGGCCTGTCCGATCGACTGATGCCCGAGGCACACGCCGAGCAGCGGCACCTTCGATCCCGCCTTCTCGATCAGTTCGAGGCACACGCCCGCTTCGTTCGGTGTGCAAGGGCCGGGCGAGAGAACGATGGCCTTCGGCTTCTTTTTCAGGATCTCGTCGGCAGAGAGCTTGTCGTTGCGGATGACGTCACAACGTGCACCAAGCTCGCCAAGGTAATGCACGAGATTATAGGTGAAGCTGTCGTAATTATCGATCAGGATCAGCATGGTCATTGCCGGCCGAGGCCTCAAAACCAGGCCGCGGGCCGTCCTCTCTTGGGCCGGGCTCGAGAGACGAGCCGCACCTGATCGGTTTAGGAACACCGCCCCACCGCGTCAAGCAGGGCTTGAGAGATAAGCACGGCAGCTCGGCGGCGCGCTACTTCGGCCCGCGGATGCGCGAAACCGTCGAGCAAAGCGTCTCGCTGTCGACGGGCTTGCTCAGAACCTGCTGACTTTCCTCCCGGCGCACCAGAACCTTGGGGTAGGCGGTAACCACGACGAACGGAACCTTACGGCGCGTAAGCTCCTGTTGCAGGTCGGCACTCGTTTGGTCGCAGAGCACATAGTCGATGACGGCGACGTCAACCGCCGCGTGCTCGAGCTCAACGAGCGCCTGTTTGCTGGCCGGAAACGGCCCGACGACCTCAGCGCCCGCATCCGCGAGGTGGCATGCATGGTCGAGCGCGATGAGTGGCTCGTCTTCGACAAGCAGCACGCGGATTCCCTTGAGATTGATCATCTAAAGCAACTTTCATGGCACGGCGTGAAGACAACGGGTGCCTGCAGTTTAGGTTCCGAAACCTCGGGGGAAGCCAACCGCCATGACTTGGCCGAACGCAGGCTCACGGGATATAAGGGTGCCATGACACACCCTCAGTCCATAAAGCCCGCACACCGCGTATCCGCCGGGGCGGTGACATTCGCAAACGATGCGCCGCTGGCGGTTTTTGCCGGCCCCTGCCAGATGGAAAGCCGTGCTCACGCCATGGAAATGGCCTGCGCTCTCAAGGAGATAGCTGGAAGACTCGGCCTCGGTCTGGTCTACAAGTCGTCCTACGACAAGGCCAATCGCACCTCGCTGACCGGCAAGCGCGGCATCGGCCTCAACGCGGCCATTGATGTCTTCGCCGAGATCCGGGAGGGCCTCGGACTTCCAATTGTTACCGACGTGCATGAGATCGAGCACTGCAAGCGCATCGCGCCCGTGGTCGACGTGCTGCAGATTCCGGCGTTTCTCTGCCGCCAGACCGACCTCCTGGTCGCAGCCGCAGAGACCGGCCGCGTCGTGAAGATCAAGAAGGGGCAATTCCTCGCCCCATGGGACATGAAGAACGTCATCGCCAAGGTGGTCGGCTCCGGCAACCCGAACGTACTCGTGACGGAGCGTGGCACCTCTTTTGGATACAACACGCTGGTCGTCGATATGCGCTCCTTGCCGATCATGGCCGAGACGGGAGCACCAGTTATTTTCGACGCCACGCACTCCGTGCAGCAGCCGGGCGGCCGCGGGGAAAGCTCGGGCGGCGACCGGCGGTTTGTGCCAGTCCTCGCGCGTGCGGCCGTCGCGGTCGGTGTGGCAGGCCTCTTCATTGAGACACACCAAGACCCGGACCATGCCCCCTCGGACGGCCCGAACATGGTGCCACTTGTCGAGTTTGAGGGTTTGATGCGCGAGATGATGGCACTCGACGCGCTAGTTAAGGGCTACACGCCCAAGATCGGCTGAAGCAGCCGCGCGATCAGCCCCTTATAGCGGACCTTCCCCTCTACCGCGACAAGGCAGATGCAACCTTCGACCTCGTCTGCGATCGGCCCATGCTCGACCGCGTCGTCGAGATCGGCAATGTCGCCGGTGCGGAACGTGCCGAGCTTGTCGTGATAGCTGCCACGCAGGATCAACGTCATTTCCTCGCCATTATGGCGATGCTCGGGAAGCTTCGTGCCTGGCGCGATCTTAAAGAGGCGCAGGTCGCCGGAGGCGCACGCGGAGAGCCGAACGCGATGCTGCCAGACACCTGGAAAGAGACGTTTCCAGGGAATGCCGTCGAGGCACGCTCCCAAGACGGGCGCCAGCGGCGCTGGCACGTCACCCTGAGCGACAAGGCACTGCGCCACATCTCGGTCCGCTTCTCGAGCGCGCGCCGCCACGACCGGCGCCCTGCACGACAGGGGAGCCGGCGCAAGAGAAGCGAATAGGGCGACGCCGATCTTCTCCATGCAGCAGATCTCGCGCCGGCATTCAGGGCACATCGCAAGGTGGGCTGACACGACCGCAGCAATAGCCTCCGGCTGGCTGCCGGCAGCGCAGCTCATGAGTGAGGCAATGTCTGGATGATGTTGGATGGTCATTATCGGAGGTCCTCGAGCCCATCGCGAATCTTTTGATAGGCAAGGCGCATTCTGGATTTCACCGTTCCAAGCGGTAATCCCAACCGCTCCGCGATCTCACTGTGTGACAGACCTTCGATGTACGACAGCATCACGACTTCGGACTGATCTTGCGGGAGTTCTCCGAGAATAGCCTGCACGCGGTCCCGGCGCTCCCGGTCGGATAGCTCCTCGTCGGGAGCAGGGTCGTCCGAGGCCTTCTCGTTGTGATCCTCCGGCAACGGCTGCCACGCGACCTCCCTACGCAGGCGATCGATCCGCAGATTACGCGCGATCGTAAAGATCCAGGTCGTCGCACTGCCCTTCTCCCCGGAATAGAGGCCGGCCTTACGCCAGACGGTGAGAAGTGTCTCCTGCGCAAGCTCCTCCGCTGTGTTGGGATCGGTGCCTTGCCGCATCATGTAGGACTTGACGCGCGGAGCGTACGTCTGGAACAGCTTTCTGAAGGCTTCGACGTCCCCGCTCGCGGCCACACGTTGCAATAGATCAGCCATGGTCCTCGAGGGTGTCACGGGGGGCGCGCGCCGGATGCGCCCGCGTTCAAGCACCTGAAGCATAGCTGACCCTCTCGCTTTCGCACAGAGACGTGCTTAAAACACCGGCAAACTTGATAGCGAAGCAGCGACACATTCACTTGGAGGCCGGTACGCTGGGGCAGCGCTGTTGGATTTGCCGTCTTAGCATCGGATAAACTGCGGCTGATGACGTGGCCTGGCGGTACGGATTGCGCACGCACCGCAGCTCTTAAAGGGATCATTCAATGCCAAATGTCACGCTGCCCGAAGTCGCGCTGCTGCTCGCAGCCATGGCTATCGCGGCCCCCCTGGCGCGGGTGCTCGGGATCGGCAGTGTGCTTGGCTATCTCCTGGCGGGCATCGCCCTCGGGCCTAACGGCTTCAGCAACGTCTTCTCGACGCGCGACGCGCGGGAGTTCCTGCATTTTGCCGAGTTTGGCATCGTGCTCCTTCTCTTCCTCATCGGGCTCGAGCTGCGGCCCAAACGGCTATGGTCCATGCGCTCCGCCGTGTTCTCGCTCGGCGGACAGCAGGTCCTGCTCACCGCGCTTTTGATCGGGGCGGTTGCCTCCTCTTTCGCACTGACGTGGCAGTCATCGCTCTTTATCGGCCTTGCTCTGGCGCTTTCGTCGACGGCATTTGGCTTGCAGGTCCTCGAGGAGACCGGCGACCTTCCGACACGACATGGCCGGCTCGCTTTCGCGGTCCTCCTGTTTCAGGATCTGGCCGCCATACCCCTGATTGCGCTGGCGCCGCTCTTCGCGACCGCCACCGCCGACGTCGCGGTATCGATGGACTTGCGTGCTGCCGCCAAGGGCCTTGGCCTCATCGCCGCGGTGGTGATCGTCGGGCATTTCCTGCTCGACTACCTGATCCGGCTCGTTGCACTCACCCGCGTCAAAGAAGCAATGACGGCCGCCGCACTGCTGACCGTCGTAGGCGTAGCAATTTTGATGCAGATGGCCGGCCTCTCGGCAGCGCTGGGTGCCTTCATCGCCGGCGCGCTTCTTGCCGAGAGCTCCTACCGCCATCAGCTCGAGGCGGACATCCAACCCTTCCAGGGCCTGCTGCTTGGCTTGTTCTTCACCGCCATCGGCATGTCGCTCAATATCAAGCTCTTGTTCAACCAACCCGACCTTGTGTTCGGCCTCGCCGCCATTCTCATCACGACCAAGGCGGTCGTCCTCTACGGGCTCGGCCGGCGCCAAGGCCTCGAGCCCCGCCCGGCGCGCCGGCTCGGACTGTCGCTGAGCCAGGGTGGCGAGTTCGCATTCGTGCTCTTTGCGGCCGGCGTGGCGGCGGGCGTCATGACGAAACGGGTGAGCGAGATGCTGACTGTCGTCGTCACCGTGTCGATGGCCGCTACACCCCTTTTGCTCGCCATTGAAAGGTTGCTCGACAGGCTCTGGCGAAAAACCGAGCCGCGCTTCGACACCCTGCCCTTCCGCGACGAGCACGTGGTTGTGGCAGGCTTCGGCCGCTATGGTCAGATCGTGGCGTGTATCCTGCGCGGAAAAAAGATCCCATTTACAGCTCTCGACATATCGCCGGAGCAGGTGGAGCTCGTGAAACGCTTTGGCTCCGAGGCCTTTTACGGCGACGCCAGCCGCCCGGATATTCTCGAGGCGGCGCGGACCGGCCAGGCGAGAGCCTTCGTGCTGGCCATCGACGATGTCGAGGCCTCGCTACGCACGGCCGAGGTGGTGACGAGCCTCTACCCGCACGTGCCTGTTTTCGCCCGTGCCAGAAACCGCAACCACGCCCATCGCCTCTTGGACCTCGGCGTCACCAACATCCAGCGCGAGACGTTTCTTTCGGCGATCGATACGACGCGGCAGGTGCTGCGCGGTCTCGGCTTCACCGAGCGCGAGAGCGACCGCGTCATCAGCACCTTCCGCGCCCACGACGAGCGCCGCCTCAAGGAGGACTACGCACACTATAGCGACATGGAGAAAATGCAGGCCAAGGCCCGCAGCGACGCCGCAACCCTGGAGCGCCTCTTCACCGAGGATGCTGCCCTGCAGGCGAAGGCCGTCGCCAGCGCCGCCAGTTCGGAACGCGCCCGGTGAGCAAGGTCATCGTCGTTGGTCACGCAGCCCTCGATCGTGTCTATCGGATTGCGGAGTTTCCGGCGACGCCAACGAAGGTGCGTGCTCTCGAGCATATTGAATGTGGGGGCGGCATGGCGGCCAACGCTGCGGTCGCAATTGCGCGCCTAGGCGGCCAGGTCGATCTCTGGAGCCGCGTCGGATCCGACGCGGCGGGCGACACGATCCTCTCCGCTCTCGAGACGGAAGGCGTCGATATCCGTCACGTCAGAACCATCGAGGGCGCCCGGTCGTCGACGACCGCGATCATCGTCGATGGCCACGGCGAGCGGCTTATCGTCGGCGAGCGCGACCACGCCATGTCGCTCGACGCGAGCTGGCTGCCGCTCGAGGAGATCCCGGCCGCCGGGGCCGTGCTCAGCGACTTCAACTGGGTGGAAGCGGCCAGTGCCACGTTCATCCAGGCCAAAGCCGACGAGGTACCAACGGTGTTAGACGCTGACCTCGGCGCCGGAGCCCGGTTGAATGCCATCCTGCCGCTGACCGACTACGCCATCTTCTCCGGCCCTGCGCTCGAAGCGCAGGCAGGCAGCACCACCGACAAGGAGCGCTTATCCGCCATCCTGAGAGAGCATCCGAACTTGAAGCATGCTGGTGTTACGCGGGGCGCGCGCGGCTACACCTGGCTCTCCCGCGACGGCAGCGCAGGCTATCAACCGGCCTTTGAAACCGATATCGTCGTTGATACTACCGGAGCGGGCGATGCCTTCCACGGCACGTTTGCGTGGGCGCTGGCTTGCGGCGAGCATGCAGCCGCGGCCGCGCGCCTAGCCTCGGCAGCAGCAGCCATCAAATGCGGCAAGCTCGGCGCAAGGGCAGGCCTCCCCACGCTTCCCGAGCTGCAGCAGTTGTTGGTAGATCGAGGCTGAGGGTTGGAAACGCCGGGACGGGCCGGCGAGGGCGGGTAGACGCCAAGGCGCGCGGCCGCTAAATGTGCCCCTTCATTTTCCACGGAAAGGCAGATTTCATGGTCGGGGCGCACAATACAACTTTGCCTGCTGGCTATCGGGAGATGGCGAACGCGATCCGCGCCCTGTCGATGGACGCGATCCAGAAGGCCAATTCCGGTCATCCCGGCATGCCGATGGGCATGGCGGACGTGGCCACGGTACTGTTCTCGGAAGCGCTGCGCTTCGACCCGAAGGACCCAGCCTGGCCGAACCGTGATCGCTTTGTGCTCTCCGCCGGTCACGGCTCGATGCTGCTCTACTCGCTGCTGTTCCTGACCGGCTATCCGGATATCGACCTTAAAGAGATCGCGAGCTTCCGCCAGCTCGGCTCGAGAACGGCCGGCCATCCCGAGCACGGCCACGCTGCCGGCATCGAAACGACGACGGGCCCGCTAGGCCAGGGCCTCGCCAATGCCGTCGGCATGGCACTCGCGGAGCGGCTTTTGAATGCCCGCTTCGGCGATGAGCTGGTCGACCACCATACCTATTGCATCGCCGGCGATGGCTGTCTGATGGAAGGCATCAGCCACGAGGCGATCTCGCTCGCCGGCCACCTGAAGCTCGGCAAGCTCGTCGTCATGTGGGACGACAACTCAATCTCGATCGACGGGCCGACCTCTCTCTCGGTTTCCGACGACCAGGTGGCGCGGTTTGCCGCCTCAGGCTGGAACACGATCCGTGTTGATGGTCACGATACCAAGGCGATCTCGGCAGCCCTCGCCAAAGCGCGGGCGGATGCCTCGAAGCCGTGGCTGATCGCCTGCAAGACTGTGATCGGCTACGGCGCCCCGACCAAGGCCGGCAAGTCCTCGACGCATGGCGAGCCGCTCGGCGCCGAGGAGATCAAAGGCGCGCGCGAGAAGCTCGGCTGGAGTGCCGCACCGTTCGAGGTGCCGGAGCAGGTGCTTACCGCATGGCGGGCAACCGCCGAAAAGGGCAAAAAGGCGAACGCTGACTGGAAGGCTGCGTTTGCGAGGTCGTCCGAGGCCGTGAAAACCGCGTTCGATGCGCCGGCCGCGAAGTCACGCGATAAGGCAATTGCTGACGCCATCGCGGCGGCTAAGGCGCAGTTCGCCGCCGACACCGCCAAACGCGCGACCCGCGTCTGGTCACAGTTGACCCTCGAGCACCTCGTCCCGGTCGTGCCGGAACTCCTCGGCGGCTCGGCCGACCTCACGC
The DNA here is from genome assembly GCA_041659825.1 of Hyphomicrobium sp. Classification (GTDB taxonomy): domain Bacteria; phylum Pseudomonadota; class Alphaproteobacteria; order Rhizobiales; family Hyphomicrobiaceae; genus Hyphomicrobium_C. Next base: position 108,150 of record JBAZXL010000004.1, on the reverse strand, counting down.
CGTCGAACGGGACGCGGACCAAGCATCACACGTCGGTCACACCAGATAACTACGCCGGCACCTACCTGCATTACGGCGTGCGCGAGCACGGCATGGCCGCCGCCATGAACGGCATTGCCCTGCATGGTGGGCTCATTCCCTATGGCGCGACGTTCCTCGTCTTTACAGATTATTGCCGCCCCTCGATCCGCCTTTCGGCGCTCATGCAGCAGCGCGTTATCTACGTGATGACGCACGACAGCATCGGCCTTGGCGAGGATGGTCCGACGCATCAGCCCGTCGAGCATCTGGCGGCCTTGCGCGCCATCCCGAACCTCCTCGTCTTCCGCCCCTCGGACGCCATCGAGACAGCGGAAGCCTGGGAGATCGCGCTTGCAAGCACGGCACGCCCATCGATTCTGGCACTATCGCGGCAAGCAGTTCCGACCATCCTGCGCTCGAGCACGACGGACGAGAACCTCTCGGCCAAGGGCGGATACGTCGTCTCAGGCGGGGAGGGGCGCGACGTCACGCTCATCGCCACGGGCTCGGAGGTCGGCCTCATCGCAGAAGCGGCCGCCTCGCTCACCAAGGACGGTATCAAGGCCGCCGTCGTTTCGCTGCCGTCGTTCGAATTGTTCCGCGCTGAGCCTGAGAGCTATCGCAACGCCGTGCTCGGCAACGCGCCCCGCATCGCCGTCGAGGCTGCCGTTGCACAAGGCTGGCACGAGTGGCTCCGGCCGGCGGATACGTTTATCGGCATGGCGGAGTTCGGGGCCTCGGCGCCGGCGCCCAAGCTCTTCGAGCACTTCGGGATTACGGCCGCAAAGGTGATCGAGACGGCGAAAGCTGCGGTTGGCAGGTAGCCCGGCAAAGTCGTCCGATATCGTCGTCGCACATCGAAGCGAGTGGCAAAGCAATGGACTTCACGAAGCTCAAGACCACGGCCGGCCTCGACGTCAAAGGCAAGCGCGTGCTCGTCCGCGCCGACCTCAACGTACCGGCGAAAGACGGCAAGATCACCGACGCGACGCGCCTCGAGCGCATCGTGGCGGGCTTGCGGGATCTCTCGGCACGCGGCGCCCGGGTGATCGTGCTCTCCCACTTCGGCCGTCCGAAAGACGGGCCGGACGCGGCGAACTCGCTGGCGCCGGTTGCCGCGGAACTCGCTCGCCTCGTGGGCCTACCGGTCGGCTTCGCGACGGACTGCATCGATGACGCCGCCGAGAGGGCGGTCGCGGCGCTCGCCGACGGACAGATCCTGGTGCTCGAGAACACGCGCTTTCACAAGGGCGAGGAAAAGAACGACCCGGCCTTTGCTGCCGCACTCGCCAATCTGGGCGATCTCTTTGTCAACGACGCGTTCTCTGCGGCGCACCGCGCCCACGCCTCGACCGAGGGCGTCACGCACCTTCTGCCATCTTACGCGGGCCCCCTGATGATGGAAGAGATCTCGGCGCTCCGAGCCGCGCTCGAGGAGCCCAAGCGGCCAACGGCCGCCGTCGTTGGCGGCGCCAAGGTCTCGACGAAAATTCCGCTCCTCAACAACCTCGCTGCCAAGGTCGATATGCTGATCGTCGGCGGCGGCATGGCAAATACGTTTTTCCTCGCCCAAGGCATCGAGGTTGGCAAGTCGCTCGCCGAGCCGGATCTGGCAGCCACCGCCCGCGAGATCATGGCCGCGGCGAAAGAGCGGCGATGCGAGATCGTTCTGCCGGTCGACGTCGTGGTCGCAGAGCGGTTTGGGGCGGGCGCGACCTCGCGCACGCTGCCGGTTCTTGAAACTCCAGCCGACCAGATGATCCTCGACGTCGGCCCAAGGACGATCGCGCAATATGTCGACGTGCTATCGCGTTGCGAGACGCTGCTCTGGAATGGCCCGCTCGGTGCCTTCGAAATTTCGCCTTTCGGCGAGGGTACCTTCACGCTGGCCCGCGAAGCCGCTAGGCTCACCAAAGCTGGCAGGCTGGTCTCGGTTGCGGGCGGCGGCGATACGGTCGCAGCTCTCAATGCGGCAGGCGTGACGGCGGATTTCACCTATGTCTCATCGGCCGGCGGGGCGTTCCTCGAGTGGCTCGAAGGACGCGAGCTACCCGGCGTCGCCGCCCTTACCCGGTAAGCGCTGGCGGGGAAGACCTGATACGCAGCACCTGAAGGGTTTGAATTATGTTTGCTGAAGCTCATCTCTACCTTGGTGTCGCGCTCGCCGGCCTCGTGAGCTTCCTGTCCCCGTGCGTTCTGCCGTTGGTGCCACCTTATCTCGGCTATCTCGGCGGCACGACCCTCGACCAGATCACCGGCGAGGATAGCGGCAAGAGCAGCCGCATCTGGCAGCGCGTCGTGCTCGCGTCCGTCTTCTTCGTGCTCGGCTTCACGACAGTCTTCGTCGCCCTGGGCGCGAGCGCATCTTTGCTCGGCCAGTTGATCCAGACCTACCGCGTCGAGCTCGGCATCCTCGCCGGCTCCGTGATCATTCTCTTTGGCCTGCATTTCCTCGGTATCTTGCACATTCCGCTGCTCTATCGAGAAGCCCGCTACCAATCCGATAATTCAAGAGCGAGCCTTGCCGGCGCCTATGTGATGGGCCTCGCATTCGCATTCGGATGGACACCCTGCATCGGGCCCATTCTTGCGACCGTCCTCGCCCTTGCCGCCAACGAGGCGAGCTTGGGGGCAGGGGTGCGATTGCTCGCGGTCTACTCGCTTGGCCTCGGCATTCCCTTCATTCTCGCCGCCGTTGCCATTCGCCCCTTCCTGGCCTTCATGACGCGCTTTCGCCGCCACCTCGGCCTCATGGAAAAAATCATGGGCCTTATCCTCGTGCTGACCGGCATTGCATTCTTGAATGTCCTCGACTGGTTCAGCATCAACAGCCTCGGGCAATGGCTGATCGAGAACTTCCCCGGGCTCACAGCCATCGAAGGCTGGGCACTGCCCGACGGATTGCAGGACGAGTTACGCAAGAACCTGCCGGGGAAGTGAGGATGGCGAGCGATGCCTCACCTGCCATTGCGCTGACGATCGCAGGCTCGGATAGCTCAGGCGGCGCCGGCATCCAGGCCGATCTCAAGACCTTCACGGCCCTCGGCGTCTATGGCGCCTCCGTGCTGACCGCCATTACAGCGCAGAATACCCTCGGTGTGCAGGCCGTCCACTGCATCCCCCCGGACGTCATTCGGGAGCAGATCAAGTCCGTCGCCTCAGATCTCGACGTGCGCGCGGTCAAGACGGGTATGCTGGGAGATCGCACGATCGTGGAGACGGTTGCCGCGGCCCTGAAGCAGCACATGCTACGCCCCCTCGTTGTCGATCCGGTTATGGTGGCGACCAGCGGCGACGTGCTGCTCGAGCCCGATGCCATCGAGGCCGTGGTGAAGCAGCTCATTCCGCTCGCCGATATCATCACGCCGAATTTGCACGAGGCAGCGCGCCTCCTCGACACGACGATCGCAACGTCCGTCGCGGACATGGCCGACCAGGGCCGCCGTCTCCTTGCGCTCGGCGCGAAGCACGTTCTGATCAAGGGCGGACACCAGACCGGACGCGATTCAATTGATGTGCTGGTCGGGCCGGAGCACGTAGAGACGTTCACCTCGGCGCGCATCGAAACGCGAAATACCCACGGCACAGGTTGCACGCTCTCAGCAGCCATAGCTGCCTCGCTCGCGAAGGGAGGGAGTCTCAGAGCGGCGGTCGGCACCGCAAAGACATTCGTTTCGCGCGCCATTGAAAGTGGAGCGGCACTCCGCATCGGCCACGGCGCCGGCCCCATCGATCATCTGTATGATTTGCGCCACGGATGACATGTTGCTCTCGTGCATCGCCTTCGTCTCAAACACCTGAGACGGTCTTGCGAAGGTCGCAGCCTTCTGCAAATCTCTGCCTCACGGGGCGCGGTCACTCAGTTGATAGCGCGAATTTTTTGGGGGGAGCAGAGCGGCGCTCAGGGACGCCACTCAGCTCGGCTGAAAACCGGTCCGGTCGCTCCGGGCCGGTTTTTATTTTGCCGCGATTGTCCCGTCCAGTTGGCGCATCAGATCTCGCCTGACCGACGATGCTCGCCTCAGCGCGGCTCGTCTGCTAAACCGCCCCGAGACCGGCACGAAAGCGTCTGAGCTCAGTCTCGAACATCATGCAAAAAACCTTGAGCCCGGATCACGGCGCAGAATCCACCGGCGACGTGCGCCTTGCCTTCACCACCCGGCTTGGCCTGTTCTATGGCGCCCTGTTCTTGATCTACGGCGTCCACCTGCCGTACCTGCCCATCTGGCTCGACTGGCGCGGCCTCAGCTCGCACGAGATCGCAGCCGTCACGGCAACGCCGTTCTTTCTTCGTGTCCTCATCACGCCGTCGGCGGCCATGCTCGCCGACCAGCGCGGAAATCATCGCCAAATGTCGGTCTGGCTGGCGTGGGCTGCTCTCGCCTTCGCGCTGCTGCTCAGTCAGACAAGTGCCTTTTGGCCAATTTTTCTCACCGCCTTACTCTTTGCCATCGCGCTCTCGACAATCATGCCGCTCACGGAGACGATCGCCTGCGCGGGCGTCAGAGCCGCCAATCTCGACTACGGGCGCATGCGCCTTTGGGGCTCTCTGACGTTCGTCGCGGTAGGTTTCCTCGGCGGCTGGCTCATTGATCGATTGGGTGCCAGCGCCGCCATCTGGCTGATCGTCGGCGGATCGCTCGCGACGGCGCTCGCATCCAAACATCTGCCGGACGGATACGGCGACCTCTCGCAAAGAGTGGATGCGCCCCGTCGCCACGTCTCAGCCGACGACGCCAAGCGGCTGGTGCGAACGCCGCTATTTCTCCTGTTCCTCCTTGCAGCCGGGGCGGTGCAGGGAGCACACGGCATGTTCTATACGTTCGGCGCGCTTCACTGGCGCGCACAAGGCATCTCGACAGCGTGGATCGGAATATTGTGGGCCGTGGGCGTTGGCTGCGAGGTGTTGCTCTTCGCATACTCGGGCGCCGTCGTCCGTCGCTTTGGACCGCCGATTCTGCTTGTTGCGGCAAGCGGTGCGGCCGTGCTCCGATGGACGCTTATGAGCTTCAATCCGCCTTTGGCTTTGCTGATCCCGGTCCAGATGCTGCACGGCCTGACCTACGGAGCATCCCACCTCGGCGCCATACATTTCATCTCTGAAGCCGTGCCTGAAGGTGCTCAAGGCACCGCCCAAGCCTGCTACGCGACTGTTGCGGCCGGCTTGCTGATGGGTGGCGCGACGCTTCTCGCAGGCTTGCTCTATGCGCGCGCAGGCGGCCTCGCCTACCTGGCGATGGCCGCGCTCGGCGCCATTGCCCTCGTTGCCAGCGTCATTGTCCGGAAGCATTGGGACGGCGGCTTATTGTGGCGAGAGAAAGCGCTCTAACCCCAGAGCGCGCCGGGAGGCGGCCCGATAAATCCGTTCTCGATCGTAAAGCCCGGCTCGCGGTCGCGCGCGAGTAAGAGCGGCCCGTCGAGATCCACCCAATCGGCATCCTGACCCACGAGAAACGCCGGAGCGATCGAAAGCGAGGTGGCAACCATAGAGCCGACCATGATCCGCATACCGGCCCGGCGGGCTTCCGCCGCCATGTCCAACGCCTCGGTCAACCCGCCGGCCTTATCGAGCTTGATGTTCACGGCATCATAGCGCGAGGCGAGGCGCAGGATATCTGAGCTCGAATGGGCGCTTTCGTCGGCACAAATCGGAACGAGGTGGGGAATTCGCATGAGCGCTGCATCGTCATCCGCGTGCAAGGGCTGCTCGATCAACTCGATGCCGGCCTCCGAGGCCGCCGTGAGCAGCGGCAGAAGCATGGACGGTGTCCACGCCTCGTTGGCATCTCCGACAAGGCGAGCATCCGGGCGCGCACGACGCACCGCCTGCATTCGGTCCTGGTCGCCCTCACCACCAAGCTTGAGCTTCAAAAGTTTCATCTGCGGCACGGCCGCCGCAGCCGCCGCCATCTCGCCTGGGCTCGCGAGGCTCAGCGTGTAGCAGGTCTCGAGCGGGCGAAGTGCGTCAATGCCGGCGAGCGCCGCAGCACTCGTACGGTTGCGCTTTGCCTCAAGATCCCAAAGCGCACAATCGAGTGCATTGCGCGCGGCTCCTGGCGCCAGCACGTCCTGCAATGCGTCTCTGCCTGCAATACAACTTTTGCCGATTGCCTCTTCGATGGCGCAAACGACGCTCTCAACGGTCTCCCCGTAGCGGGCGTAGGGAACACACTCGCCACGCCCCAAGAACATTCCATCCGAGACAGAGACAGCAACGACCTTTGCTTCAGTTTTTGCGCCGCGCGCGATCACGAAAGGCACCTTCAAGGGCCAAGCTTCGATCGCGGTCGTAAGCGTCAGGAAGGACATCGATTGATTATGCAATGCGTCCGCTGACGTGCGCCAGGAACAAATAGACGCGTCCCATGTCGGACATCAGGTGGGTATTGACCGCCCGACCCGACGGATCACGCTTTTCGGCATCGCGCCGGATGTTCTCGAAATCCGTGAGATAGTGGTTGACGGTTTGCTGCAGCTCCGGATCGGTCCTGTAGCGCGCACTGAGATCGTCGAACGCCGCTCGGCCCTCAATCGAGTAGATGCTGCGGACCATGACGCCGCGCTGCCCTGAATTGATGCGCCCCCACAACGCCGCCGTCGTCGAAGGGTCGAGCGCACGCGCGATGACCTCGATCTGATTGTGCAGCGGCACGGCCGGAGCGGGCTTGACGTGTTGCGGTGCCGCCTCCTCGTCGCGAGACGCTCTGGCCAGAAGATCTCCGAGCGACCACCCCTCGCGCGCATCCTGCGGGCCAGGGCGGGGGAGGGCGGCCTGCGCGGCAAACTGCGGCCGCGCCGGATCCAAAGGCCTCTGCGGCGGCGGGCTCCGCATCCCAGCGTCTGGCCGTCCGGCCGGCTCCGACTGCACATGAGACAATGAGCTCAGTGCGCGGCCGCTCTCGGCCGCGTAGGCGCCAGTTAGGCCTTGCTGCGCCCCGGAAGCCGCCGGCGGCATTGGCGGCGCAATATCCCGGCCCTGCACCGATCGCGTCGTCATGGCGGAGAGCTGCTCGATCGCGCGGAGCTGATCCTGCAACGCCCGGCGCATCGCCTCGGCGCTCTCGCGCGTCGCGACCGGCAAGCGATCCATCTGCTCACGCAGGCGGGCCTGCTCCGATGCAATGTCGGCCGCAGCGCGGCTCGCCTTCTGCCGCACGTCCTCCGAGGTCTGGTCAAAGCGACTCGTGAGGCTCGAGAGCTGCTCGGAAACCACGTTCGATATCGATGAGAACCGGTGTCGCAGCTCCTCGAGCGCGCGGTCACCTTCTCCACCCGCTTCCGCGCGGAAGCGCTCCAAATCGGCGAATGCTGCCCGCTTCGTTGCTTCGGCGCCGAGGCGCAGCTGCTCTGCGGTCGCGCGTGCACGGCTCTCGGCTTCGGTAAGCGAGCCCTCGAGCGTGCTCGAATAGCCCTCGATGAAACGGCCGAACTCGTCGGCCTTGCCGGAAAGACGGTCAAGCGTGCTGTTGAGGTCCGCATGGCGGCCCTGCAGCGTGCTGTCGATCTTGTAATTGGCACTCTCGAGGGCGTTTGCCGCGCGCAGGATCGATTGGCCCTGGTTCTCGAAGCGATTGGTGACGGCGTTAATCTGGCCCAGCAGATTTTCCGACACGTTCCTCAGCATCTCGGACTGTCCGGCGAGACCTTCGATCGCCTTCAGCGACTGCCGTGTGATGTTCTCGCTCGACCGGCGCACCGAGCTTATGCCCTGCATCAAGCTCTCGTCGAGATCAATCGACTGCCGGCCGATGGTCTCACTGAATGTCTTGGCGTGGTGGTCGAGTGCGCTGGTGAGTGCCAGTGCCTTCTCGGAAACCGCGCTATCGATGGCAAGCGTCGAGCGCAGGATCGAGTCGTCAAAGGATTTGAGCCGGGCCCCGAAGGCCTCGTCGAGCGCTTTGGTCCGCTCGATGAGCTGGCTGTCGAGCGCCTGGGCGCGATTAGTGAGCGAGGTATCAAGAGCGCGGCTGTATTCCTCGAATACCGCCTGCAAGTTATCGGTTCGCGACGAGAGGGTCGCGTCGAGGGTCCGGACGTACCCGGCAATCGCATCCTGAAGGTGCTCGGTCCTCGCCCCAAGCGCCATTGCGAGGCCAGCCGTATAGCTCTCGAGCATGCCCTGAAGCTGGTCGGTTCGGTTACCCAGCGTATGCTCGAGCCGCAGCGTGCTCTCATCGACCACGGCCTCGAGCTTATGGACATTCTGCCCAACAGCGGACTCGAGCCTAACAACGTTCTGACCAACGGCGTTCTCAAGCGCCGTAAGGTTATCTCCCGCACCCTGGATGATGCCGGCCAGCTTCAGTTGCTGGCTTGAAAGCTTGTCGATGAGGGAGGGGATGTCGGTGCCGAGCGTGCGCAGCGTTTCAGTTACGCGCTCGCTCGTGTCGAGCAGAGCATGCCGCTCGCCTGAAAGCTCGTTGATGAGGCCGCGGATTTTGCGCTCGTTCTCCTCATAGGAACGCTCGAGCGCCGAGACCTCGTTGTGCACCAGAGCCTCGAGCTCACCCGCACGGCCCAGCGCGCGCGAGATGGCATCGTTCATGAACGATACCTGCCGGCGGACCGCCTGTCCGAGCGAGGCGACCGATTGCTCGGCCATCCGATCAGGCTCTGCAAGCCGGATCGCGACCTCGGTCATCGTCGAGGACCTGAGCCGCAACTCCTCGGACCGCCAACCCAGCAACGCCAGGAACCAGAGAACAGCGACGGGGACCAGGATGGCGGCGATGGTCAGAAAGGTCGTTGGCTTCTCGAACAACGAGGCGATGGACGCACCATTTTCGAACTCCGAGCGAACGATAGCCCAGGCAAATCCAGTGCAAATGAGTGCCCAAATAGCGCTCGCGATCGCGGCATACCGGAATGGCTTGGTGGATGGCTTCTGATCGAGCGCGTAGATCAGGCCGCCGATGGACGGTGCGTCATCGTTGGCTGCGATCCTCGTGCGCACGGGCCCTGCTGGGCGGCGACGTGCGGCACGCCGAGACGGCGCCTCTGAGGTGGGCGGCTCAACACTGTCTTCGGGCACCGATGACGGCTGCGCGCCCGCATTCGGGATCGGCGGGGGAAGCTTGTAGCCGGCCGACGACGACTGGTTCCCGATACTGTAGAGCGGCACGGGCACTGGAAGCGCGTCTCCCGACTTCGCCGGGATCGCAGATGTCGCAGCTACGCTCGAAGTCGCGGCGATAAACGCGTCGGCTGCGTCAGGTGCTGTTGAGGGCGCGGCAGGGGGCGGCAGGGGCGGCGGCAGCGACGTGTCCGCACCGGACTTCGCTGAAGCGTCCTCATCCGGCGCCCTCACTAGGATCGGCGCTGTAGCCTTGTTCTTCTCTTGAGCCATCCACCCGCCCGAGCCGGAATAGTGTCGGTAGCCCCAACCTATTGATACTGCACTCTGGGCGCTGGGCTCAAACGCCTTTTGGATAGCCAGACATCATATGCAACGATCTTTTTCAGACTCAGATCGCAAGCCTCCCATTCGTCCGAGTAAGACCCGTTTAGGGCCAAATGAAGATCGGTTTTGTGAGGAGTGCGATACAACTCTTAAGTGATCATTGATCGAATAGGCAGCGTTAAGGGAGAGAGGTTTACAAGTCTTTAACGGGTATCTGGCAGCTTCAGACCGATCGCAGCATTAAAAAAGCACTTATTTTTGGGGTGTTGCGCAATCCAGCTACGTCAGGATGTAATGCAAATGACTTTGCGCGGCGCGACCGGCCTGCCCCCTGAACGGAACCATGGGCGAAACAATGGCCGCAATCATGACCGGCAGCAGGGCGACCCCCAAGCAAGCCCCGCCCTTGCGGCCACCGACCCCATCGACCGAGCGCATCTTGCCCGCTACACGCTCGGCAATAGCAGCCTCGAGCACGAGATCCTCGGATTGTTCGTCGCGCAGCTGCCTCTGACCGTCGAATCCCTCCGCTTTGCCGAAACGGACCGGCAATGGCAAGTCGCCGCCCACACCCTAAAGGGCTCGGCCCAGGCCGTCGGAGCCTGGAAGGTCGCCCGCCTTGCGCATCAGGCTGAAAAGATCTGCACGATCGAGGATCGAGCAGCGCGAGAGGAGATACTGAACCTCATCGACCAGTCGGTCACAGAGGTCGAGCTCTACATGTCGCTGAGCTTCCCGGTGTAGGCCGGTTCTGTTCGGGCAGCGTGTCGCGCTTGAAATCCCGCGCCCTCCCGATTAATCCTGCCCCAAGGTGGACCCTTCTCATCATCGGCCCTTGCTCATCGTCAGGCTCGGCCTATCCGGCTTGGGCCTCACCGGTAGCGCGGCCTTAGCTGCTCCTGGAGCCCTTTCGTTCATGGCAAAAATTACCTTCATCCAGCCCGACGGCACGAGCCAGACGGTCGACGCCGAGCCCGGGACAACGGTCATGGAGGCCGCGAAGCTCAATAGTATCGCGGGTATCGAAGCCGAGTGCGGCGGCGCCTGCGCCTGCGCCACCTGCCATGTTTACGTGGACGCTTCCTGGGTTGAAAAGACAGGCACGCCGGCCGAGATCGAGGAGGATATGCTGGATTTCGCGTTTGACGTGCGCAAGGAAAGCCGCCTGAGCTGCCAGATCAAGGTCACGCCAGCATTGGACGGCCTCATTCTGCGCGTGCCGGGGAAGCAGTTCTAAGGCCTTTGCGGCTTCGATAAGAAGAACAGAAACGGCAGGTAGTGGCATGGCAGCGCAAGACGCGGGGACGAGCGAAGGCGTGATTATGACCGATGCGGTCATCATCGGCGGGGGACCTATCGGCCTCTTTTCCGTCTTCGAGCTTGGCCTCGTCGATATCAAGTCGGACGTCATCGACATCCTCAATCGCCCGGGTGGCCAATGCGCGGAGCTTTATCCGGAAAAGCCGATCTACGATATCCCAGGCCTGCCGATCGTCACCGGTCAGGAGCTGACCGATCGCCTCCTCGAGCAGATCAAGCCGTTCAACCCGCGATTCCACTTTGGCGAGCGCATTGATGAGTTGACGCGTACCGACGACGGCCGCTTCTCCCTTCGTACCGACCAGGGACGTGAATTCTCCGCCAAGGTCGTCGTCATCGCAGCCGGCGGCGGCTCCTTCACGCCGAAGCGCCCACCGCTCGAGGGCATCGAGGGCTACGAGGGCACATCCGTCTTCTACTCGGTCCGGCGCATAGAGGACATGCGCGGCAAAGACGTCGTCGTGGTCGGCGGTGGCGATTCCGCGCTCGATTGGACACTCAACCTTGCGCCGGTCGCGAAGTCGTTGGCGCTGATCCATCGCCGCGACGAGTTCCGCGGCGCACCGCATTCGGTCGAAAAGATGCGCTCCCTCGTCGCCGAAGGCAAGGTCCGCCTTTTGATAGGTCAGGTCACCAAGCTGCACGGCGACGGGCGCTTACTGGAAGCAGCAACCGTTCGTACGAGCTCAGGCGAGGAGCAGATCCCGTGCTCCGCCATGTTGCCGTTCTTCGGTCTCACCATGAAGCTCGGCCCGATTGCGCAGTGGGGCCTCAATCTCAATGAGAACCTCATTCTCGTCGATACTGAAAAATTCGAGACGAGCGAGAAGGGCATTTTCGCGGTCGGCGATATCAACTGGTATCCGGGCAAGCTGAAGCTCATTCTCTCCGGCTTCCATGAGGCCGCGCTCATGGCGCAGCAGGCACACAAATACATCTATCCCGACAAGAAGCTGCTTTTCCAGTACACGACCTCTTCGTCGAACCTGCAGAAGAAGCTTGGCGTCAAGTAGCCTTCGCGCCCCTCGTCATCCTGGCCAAGGAGGGCCGAAGGCCCGCACGAGAGCCGGGGCCCAGCGAAAGAAGCGCCGAAGGCACAAAGAATCTTTCGAGCTTCGCACTCCTTCCGCTGGGTCCCGGCGCGCCGCTCGGCCTAAGGGCCTCGCTTCGGCCAGGATGACGGAGGAGAGCACGGTCACGGCCGAGCGAAGTCAGGGCGACCTCAACTAGAGCCGCCCCGCGACACTGCGCTCGTAGACGAGCGCCAGCTTTGCAAAATCGCGCACGGGCACACGCTCGGCGCGAAGCTCGGGCGCGATACCGGCCGCTTCAAGTAGCTCCTCAGGGTTCGCAACCAGCGTTTTGAGTGAAGCCCTGAGCATCTTGCGCCGCTGCCCGAACGCGGCTGCCGTGACCTGACCAAGCGCCTTGACCGAGCAGGCCGGCTGCAGCGCTGGCCGCGGGATAAACTCAACCACCGCCGACGAGATCTTGGGTGGCGGCGTGAAAACCTCGGGCTTCAACGTCATGACGATGCGCGGCGCGCTCCGCCACTGCGAGATGACCGAAAGCCGCCCATACGCCTTACTGCCGGGCTCTGCCACGATCCGCTCGGCGACCTCCTTTTGAAACATCAGCACCATGCGGTCCCACCACGGCGGCCAAGGCTCCACCTCGAGCCAATTGATCAACAGCATCGTCGCCACGCCATAAGGCAGGTTGGCGGTGATGATGGCCCTCGTGTCTTCCGAGCCGAGCAGCGCCCGCCAATCCGCTTCGAGCGCGTCGCCTTCGTTGACCACGAGGCGACCTGGATAGCGCTCCGCGATCTCAGCGAGAGCTGGCAGGCAACGCGGGTCACGTTCCACCGCCACCACACGGCGCGCGCCTTCGAGCAGCAGCGCACGCGTGAGGCCTCCGGGTCCCGGGCCGACCTCGACCACCGTGCGGCCCACGAGGTTGCCGGCGGCGCGCGCGATGCGGCGCGTCAGATTTAGATCCAGAATGAAGTTTTGACCGAGGCTCTTCTTGGCTGCGAGATCATGGCGGCGGATGACCTCGCGCAGCGGCGGCAGGCCATCGGGGCTCGCGCCGGGACGCTCGTCTGCGATCGACAAGTCATCGCTCATCTGACACCCGCGGTCATGTGCTACGCGCTAACGCGCGCCTCCGCGCGAGCCTCTGCGCCAGCAGCAAGGCTTCGATCAGGCTCGCTGGGCTGGCGATACCACGGCCCGCAATATCGAACGCGGTGCCGTGATCAGGCGAGGTGCGCACGAACGGCAGGCCCAGGGTGACGTTGACGCCGCGGTCGAAGGCGAGGGTCTTTAGCGGAATGAGAGCCTGGTCGTGGTACATCGCGAGCACGGCATCGTAGGTCGCCCGCTGCGCCTCGTGGAAGAGCGTGTCGGCGGGGTGCGGCCCCGTCACGGCATAACCTGCCCGGCGCAGCTCGTCGAGCGCCGGGATGATGACGGCTTGCTCCTCCGACCCGAGCACACCCTCTTCCCCGGCATGGGGATTGAGACCCGTGACGGCAATTCTTGGCGCCGCAATGCCAAAGTCCCGCTGCAGCGAAGCATCGAGAGTGCGAAGCGTCTCGAGAAGCAGCTCGCGCGTAATGCTGCCCGGCACTCGGGCAAGCGGAATATGCACCGTAAGTGGCACAACGCGAAGCTCGTCTGCGGCCAGCATCATGACCGGCTTGATGGCCATGCCCTGATCAAGACTTGCCAGATGGGCGAGGAATTCCGTGTGCCCAGGATGCGCGAAACCCGCTTTCTTGAGAACGCTTTTCGCAATGGGGTTCGTCACGACCGCAGATGCACGCCCGTCGATGACGGCCGCGGTCGCCCGCTCAATTGCAGCGACAATAGGGGGTCCATTGCGCGGATCAGGCCGCCCGGGCAGCGCCGGCACCTCGAGCGCCACGTGAGATACCGGAAGCGCGGAGGTGAAGAGTAGGCTTCCGTCAGCGAGGTCGTCCACCGGCACGAGCGGCACGTCGAGCATCAGGTTCTCAACCCGAGCGCGCAGGGTCGCCAAGTCTGCAAACAGCACGAAGGGAGGCAAATTTCTCTCGTTCCGCTGCCGCCACGCCATCAGTGCGATTTCGAGGCCGATACCTGCCGGATCGCCCATCGTCAGCGCGAGCGGCGGCAACGACGCCTCGTGCAAAAGCCGCATTAGCGATACTCGATCGCCGCGTCCTGACGCAGATCCTTGAGAAGCTTTTGCGCGAGTACCTCAAACTCCTTCTGACGCAGCTCGTTTTCGGCGTTCTCGCGCTGGGCCTTGTCTGCTTTGAGGACTTTGCGGCTGCACAGGGCCCAAAGCTCGACCCCGCCGCCGCTCACACTCGGCGGCAACAGCTCGCCTTCGGTCGCATTGAGCAGGAGGCTGCGCGTCGGCTCGGGTATGGTCGAGGGCTTGCGCGTGCCGAGGTCCTCAAACCGCGCGCCCGCGAGCGATACCGCCATGCTCGACATGCTCGGACACCCGCTAAAACTTCCAGCGAGCGTGTTTGCTTCGCCGATGCGCCTGCCAATGACCTGCTGATCGGCCTTGGCAGGCAACGGCAGCGTAATGCGACTGACCTGCAACTCGACCTCATCGTCAGACTTGGGAGCGTTCGCGACGAAACGATCGACATCGCGCTCCGTAATGGAGACTTGAAAGCCGAAGCGGCGGCGAATGACTTCCCGCCACACCATTTCCGCTTTGAACTTTCCACGGATGGTGTTGATATCGACACCCAGGCTCTTCATGTGGGTGCCGAACTGATCGAGCGTCAACTTGTTCCGCTCAGCCATACCGGTAAGAATTCGCTCGACCTCAGGTTCATCGACCGAAATATTGAGCGACTTGGCGGCCTGCAGCTTCAGTCTTTCGTCGATCAGCTCGGTTTGAGCTTTGGTGCGTGATCCGGCAACAGCGCCGACTCTCGCCTCGCGCCGTAGCTGCTCGAGCATGTTCTGCTGCAGCTCTTTGACGAACTTGGTCTGCAGAGCGCGCGCCTCCTCCTGGCTTCGCACGTTGTTCTTTTTCAGCAACTCTTTAAAGCGCTCGTTGGTGCTTGGATCCTTGATGATCTGCTTCCAACGCGCCTCGGCCTTCGCCTTTAAGTCCGCTCCGCCCTGACCGGACTGCAGGGCGATGAACGCTGCGCGTTGCTCGATTTCATATCCTGTGATCGGCTCGTCATTGATGAGAACGGCTATGGATTGCCCGCCCGCCGGGGAAGCGCCGCCCTTCCCCTGAGCCGACTTGCCTGTGGTAGACGTGGCCGCATCGGCGCCTTCGGCAGAAATACTCGCCTGGGCCGCCGCTGCTTTCTTGACGGGCTTGCTTGGCTTCGCGGCGGGCGCTGCCGAGGAAACGGATTGCGCCTCAACCGAAGCCGCGCCCACCAAAGCTCCGCCGAGCATCGCAAGGCTTGCGAGAACAGGAATAAGGGCGCGCTTCAAGACACGCATTCGTAGAGGTCTCTCTTGGCACAGTCTCGTGTTGGCAATGTCTCGTGTTGGCAATGTCTCGAGTTGGCAATGTCTCGTGTCAGCAACGTACCTCGAGCAGGTGAGGAGTACTACCCCTTGCCGACCGACAACGAGGCCACAAGCGAGAATCGGCAACTAAACAGGAAAAGCCTTATCGGATCAAACCGTGGCGCAGGAATGGCATCCTGTCGAGCCTCGCCCAGGCCGATTTTTGCGATTTCCAGAGCCTTTTCCCAAAGATTGGCTCCTGGGACGCCCCGCAAAGTATCCGCGAGGAACCTTAGTTACTGCCGGTCGCCGCCAAGGCCGACTTGTCCTCGCCACCCGTGAAATCGACCACGTTGGTGGCGTAGTTGAAGCCACCGAGATGCTTCATCTCGAAGCGGAACATGATCGAGCGATCCGGTTCGATATCGCGCGTCACATCAACGATGTTGGTCTCAGCGTAGGTCGCGCTCAGCATGAAGCATTCGTCGAGGTAAGAGAGCTGAACGGAATCTGTCAGCGTCTCGCCGAGATCGATGTCGTAACGCAGCGACCCGGTTACGGTCCACCGATCGGTCAGCCTGAGGCCGAGTGTGCCGACGGCATCCTGCTGCGCCACGTCGATCCCAAGCTCAGGAATAACCGCGGTGTAGGAATAGGAAGCTTGTGCGAAAGCCGGGCCGTAGACAACCTGTGCCGCTAGGTCCTCGCGGCGAAGACTTAGATCGCGCTCGTCAAAGCGACTTTGCGAGATAATGCGGAAGGCGTCCACGGGCGCCAAATACACGCCAAGAATATAATCGGAACGCGCCGTTTCGAGACCGCTTTGCGGCGAGAACACATAGGAGCTGTCGTTGGTGGCCGGATTTCCATCGACATCAATTTGACCGGGATCGGCGTAGGCATTGGTGCCGGCAATGTGATAGCTCTGACCGGCCAGCACCCGGGCATGACCCACTGGCCCTTGGAAGGTGTACTGCACGCCGACGTTGGCGCGAACACCGGTCTCCAGGCGATCATAGCCCGAAAACTTGGTTGTCTCGAACAGGTTCGTATCGTCGAAGATCAAGCTCTTCGCGTCTTCATCCGGCAGGCCGCGCTGCTTGACGCTGGAGTTGTGCGCGACGATCTGGCCGATGGGCTCGATTACATGCGAGCTAGAGCCCGTGTTGGCAACCCAGGGATAGGCAATTGTCGCGCCGCCGGTCGCTAGACCTCGCGCGAACGTATCGTCGGTCGCCGCGCCAAGCTGCTCAGCGTAGTTCTCAACCTGGTAGATGTCGCCACGCAGCTCCGCAAATGGCGTGTACGTGATGCCGATCGTATCCGTCAGGCGCCGGCGCCACTTAAGCTCAGTTATGGCACGGCTTACGCTTTGGTCCTGACTTTGCGCAGCGGCCACATTCGTGCGGGAAAAGCTCAAGGCGTTTGAGCGCCACGTCAGCTCTCCACCCAATACCGGTTCGTCAAACACATAGTTATGATCGATGATCGGATGAACGATGGACTCCGACTGGTCAGAGTCGTTCACGAGCAACCCGCCAAAATGATAGAGCCTCGCCCCGAAGAAGCTGCGATCTGAGAGGCCTGCCAGCCAGATATCGTTGACCCGGTCCGTAAGCAGGACGCTGTCGAGCTTATAGAAGCGGCGGAACGTCTCATCGCTCTCGATCACGCCATTCCAGCCGTAGCTCCACCAGCTCGACAAGGAAAACTTGCCATGCGTCTCGAGGCTACCGCGCCAGCCGTCGAGATCATCGTTGCCGGCGGCAAGATTGCTGCTGTCCTGATCAATGCCTGCGAGATTGATCGAGTATTCGCCGTTGCCGACCTTGTGCCGCCAGTCACCCTGCCACAGGATGCCCTGCTCGGTCATATAACGAGGGTGGAACGTGAAGTCGAAGTTGGGCGAGAGTGCAAAGTAATACGGCACCTCGAAGAAGAACCCGAGGTCCTCGGTGCTGCCATAGGAAGGCGACAGGAAGCCGCTCTTGCGCTTCACCGATGGATCGGGGCTCTCGAAATACGGAACATACGCGACCGTAATGCCATACAACTTGAACTCTGCATCCTGGTAGGTGATCGTCCCGGCCTGCTGATCGTGAATGATCTTCTTGGCGCCGACGCACCACAGCGGCGGCGTATTGCCGACTGTCTTACAAGCCGTGAACGTCGCCCCGGTAAACTCGGTGATGTTGCCCTCGCGACGCTCACCACGCTCGGCCGTGATGCGGCTGTCGTCGCGCGCAACGACGGAGAGCGACTGGACGAAGCCGTCGCGGAAATCGTCGGTCAGAGTATAGCGGGCGGCGCGAATGACGTTGCCATTCTGATCCTTGAGCTCAACGTTGCCGACGGCGGTCAGCGTATTGGCGCTCTGGTCGTAGATGACCTCATCGGCCGTCAAGACGTTCTTGTTGTAGAAGATTTCGACATTGCCGCGCGCAATGACGCGGTTGCCCTTGGTGTCGTAGATCAGCTCGTCGCCCTGCAGGTAGAGCGGCAGAGTACTGTCGAGCTTAGGCGTCTTGCCGAAGATGCCGCCGGGCGTCTTCGCGAACGCAGAGGTATTCGACGAGCCCGACGTTGCAAGGCTCGGATCCTGAGCAAGCGCCACATCCGATCCGGCAGCGACCAGGATAACGAGCGCGCCCAGCGCCACGCCAGCCCCCGCGCGCCCAAATACCCCACCACCAAGCACCGTACTCAGAGAGCGGCTTCCGATTGACAACATCGTAGCGAGCATCTTGCGCATAGACCCGTGGGAGAAAACGACGAACAAGCGCTCTCCGGCGTGCTTTCCACGCAGAAACGCGCTCACGAACTTACTGCATGTCGCTAGCGGTCTGCACGCAACACGAGCCACTCAGCCGTCCTCCTGATGCAAGAGCACCGTAATCGTGATAACAATCGCGAGCAAAACCGGCACCCAGACCGCCACCCACGCTGGAGCAAGACCTGCAGTACCGACCTGCCTTGAAATCTCCGCGAAGAGGAAGAACCCAAAGCCCCCGGCAATTCCGGTCACGACCATAGTCTGTATCCCTCCAGAGCGGAATGACCTTAACGACACAGTGGCCGCTAAAAAGACCATTGCCAGGCACAGGAACGGGCGGCTCAGCAGCACCTCATATTGGACACGCAACCTGAACGATGAAAGCCCGGCCTTTTCAGCCGTTTGGATCAGGGCTGGCAGGTCCCAGAACGAGATTGAGATGATCGTCCCCAAAGCGTCCGTGACCCGCTCGGGAGTGAGGTAGGTCGAAATGAGGTACGTTTCGAACTTTTCGGGCTCCCGGCCGACCCTGGAGACGGTTGCCTCCCTGAGCATCCAGAAGCCGTCGTCAAGAACCGCCTCCTGCGCATCGATGCGTTCCGAGAAATGCCCTTTCGCGTCGTAGACGAAGGCCGTCACGATCCTAAGCTCGGTTCCCCGCTTGGCCGCGTACGCAGCATTGAGGATCGACTGGCCGTCGAGTCCGTCCTGCCTGAGCCAGCTTCCCGAGGAGCCGGTCCGAAGCACGTTTGCATCTCGCCCAAAGGCCTCGGAGTAGATCTTCTCTGCCCTATCGCGCGCTGCAGCCGCCAGCGGGTTGAAAGCAGTAACACTCGCAAGACCCAGCAAAAAACCGACCAGAATGCCCGGCCGAACGAACTGCCAGACCGACATGCCGCCCGCCCGCATGACCGCAAGCTCGCTCTTGCGCGACAGCATCAGAAGCGCCGAGATCGACCCCACGAGGACCGCGAACGGAATAAGAATTTCCGTATAGGCGGGAAGGCGGAGAAGCGTGATCCCGACGAGCCTCGGGATCGGCACGTTGCCGAATTTTCCGGCCTGGCGCAGCATCTCCACGAAATCGATCATGAAGATCAACAGCGCACACATCAGGTAGACGCCCAGGATCGCCTGCAGGAAGCGCCCAGCGACGTAGGCCGTAAGGGTGGAGAAGAACGGCATCCGCTAGTGTCCTGATCGCGAAATTCGTCTCGTTCTGCGACGCGCGGGGAACGAATTTCGCGATCTGAAGGACACTAGCAAAGTCAATGGGCTAGTGTGATTCAGATCGAGAAGTCCGTCTCCCAATCCAGCCGCCAGCAATGTAACGGACTTCTCGATCATCACACTAGTGTCCTGATCGCGAAATTCGTCTCGTTCTGCGACGCGCCGGGAACGAGTTTCGCGATCTGAAGGACACTAGCAAATTCAGCAGGCTAGTGTGATTCAGATCGAGAAGTCCTTCACCCAACGCCGCACCGTGCAATGTAACGGACTTCTCGATCATCACACTAGCGCTCTCCCAATGCCGGGCTTGCCTCTGCGGAGGCGCGGCGCAGACGGGAGACGACCGCGGTCACAAAATCCGAGACGGGATCGATGATCGACACACTCGATCGCGCCTGCGCCCCGCGTGCAATCATGATCAAGGCGACGACAATTGCTGCCGCAGGCACCGCGTAGAGCAGCGGCGCATACTGCGACTTGACGGTCACGAGATTATTGGTCGCGAGCCCGAGCAACCGCAACCCGGCGCCGATCGCAAAGCAAGCCGCCATACGGCCACTTCGGTTCTGTCGCGTGCTTTGCGCCTGTCCGACGATCGCCACCGCAAGAAACCCAAACGCAATCGGATAGAGCGGACTGGAAAACCGCTCATGCACCTCGGCCACGAAGCGCGCCGGCTGAGACTTGTACATTGAGCTGTTCTTGTCGGGATTGACCAGCTCGTCGAAATATCGCTCGCGCGGTCGATATTCGTCCGCCTTATCAAGCTTTTGCTCGAATTGGTCGAGGTCGATCGCGTATTTGTCGAAGGCAATGATCTGCGCCGGCTCCTCCGGCTTGGTGGAGCGAAGAATGTGCCCTTCCGTCATCACGATGTAGGCGCTGCCGTTCTGCTGCACGATCACAGCCCGGTTGGCGAGGTACGATTGGATCTGAGTGGCGACGCGTGCATCATGCACAAGCAACCCCTCGAGTTCGCCGTTCACCGCTCGTTCGCGGATGTGGAAGGTCAGTCCTTGCTCGGGGCTCGTAAAGCGACCGGGCTGGATGACCTGGGTCAGCACATCCGTTCGGATGGCGATGATCGTTTGATGCAGCAGCCGCAGGCTCCACGGCATGCCGATGTTGTTCACGTAGGCAATGAACAGGGCAACCAGCATCGAGATTGCGAGGATCGGGCGCACGATCGTCCAGGCCGTGGCGCCCGAGGCGGTCAAGACGATGATTTCACTGTCGCTGTTCAAGCGGTTCAGCGTGTAAATGAAGGCAATGAGCAGGGCGAACGGGGCGATGATCGCGATGAAATTCGGCACCCCGAGCGTCGTGATTTTGACCAGCGTGAATGCGCTCTGGCCGCTCGTCGTCACCACATTGAGCTCGCGAAGCGCGAGCGAAATCCACACGATGCCGGTCAACGACAGCAGAATGAGGAGCAATGCGCCCGTAGCCTGCCAGAAGACATATCGCGTGAAGATCGTCATTCTTGCTCGGGCTTGAGGTTCGAGGGCTTACGGAACACACGCCAAGAGAGCCCAAGCTGTGCCGTCTGGCAAGGCCTCCCGTGACTGGCTGGGTCCCACGCGAGGGTGGCAAAATTTCGGCCGGAGCTAAGGACTTGGGCTGCAAGTGGCATGTTGCCGCCCAGCAACCGCATTGCGCGCAAGACCAGCAACCGCACTGCGCGGAGAAGATGGCAGGACCTTTGCCTAGCGCGAAGAAAGCCGTGCGACAAACGGCAATCCAGCTAAGTGCACGCAACTTAAGTGCATGCAGCCAGGTGCATTAAGCATTGCGACCTGCTTTTCACGAGCTGACGGCTTGCACTTCTGACGCAAGCGTTTAATTTCAGGTGAGACCGAAAAACCCCTACGCTTCCACGCGCATGGCCTTATGGCGACGGCTCCCGCCGCGTCATGGGAAAATTTACGGCCGGGCAAGCGGACCCTCACCCCTTCGGGCGCGCAGTCGCATCAAGCGTCCAAAGTCGCGTGAGCAGAGCGTCGCGTAAGCAGAGCAACGGAAAAGAAACAGAACTTGAGGAGTAACGCCCCCTGATGACCAGCACACTCGATATCACGTTTGCCCCGCTTAACTCAGCGCCCGAAGCAACTGCCGTCGCGTTCGTGGCCCAAGACCTAGCCATGGGACCCGCGCTCCAGGCCTTGAACCAACGCACAGGCAATCTGGTCCTAAAGGCGGCAGAGGCCGCCGACTTCAAGGGCCGGGCAAAGTCCTCGATCGAGCTCTTGGCTCCCGCAAAATTGGAAATCCAACGTTTGGTCATTGTTGGTGCTGGTAAGGCAGACTCGCGCGGCGATCACGATTGGGCCGAGCTCGGGGGCTACGCGCTGGGCCAAGTGACGGCGCGCAAGGCGCCCGCGGCAAGCATCATTGCCGAGATTGACGGGGCCCGCACGAAACCCGAGGCGGTCGCCGCCGATCTCGCATTCGGCGCCCTCTTGCGCCACTACGCGTTCAAGAAATACCTGACCAAGAAGGACGCGCCGGAAGACAAGGACGGAAATGGCAAGGACAACGACACGCCGGCCCAACCCGCCAAGGACGGCATCGACCGTCTCGTGATCCATTGTGCCGATCCGGACAAGGCGCGCGCCGCCTTCGAGCACAAGCAGGCGCTGGCCAACGGCATCTGCTTTGCGCGCGACCTCGTCAACGAGCCTGCCAATGCCCTCGGCCCAGTTGAGTTCGCGGCACGCGTCAAGGAGCTTGAACGTGTCGGTCTTGAGGTGGAGATTCTGGACGTCGAGCAGCTCGAAGCCCTCAAAATGACCACGCTTCTCTCGGTTGCCGCAGGTAGCGTGCGGCCGGCCCGCGTCGCAGTAATCCAGTGGCACGGGGCTAAATCCAAGCGCGCCAAGCCGCTGGCGTTCGTCGGCAAGGGTGTCGTCTTCGACAGCGGTGGCTACTCGATCAAGCCAGCCGGCGGCATGGAGGACATGAAGGGCGACATGGGGGGCGCCGCCTGCGTCGCGGGCCTCATGCAGACGCTTGCCGAGCGCAAGGCGCCGGTCAACGCAGTTGGCGTCCTGGGCATCGTCGAGAACATGGTCTCGGGCGCAGCAACCCGTCCAGGCGACATCGTCACCTCCATGTCTGGCCAAACGGTCGAGATCCTCAATACCGACGCCGAGGGCCGGCTCGTGCTCGCGGATGTGCTCTGGTACGCCCAGGAACGCTTCAAGCCGCGCCTCGTCATCGACCTCGCCACCTTGACCGGCGCCATCATGGTTGCGCTCGGCAAGGAATACGCCGGCCTCTTCTCGAACGACGACAAGCTCGCCGAGCAAATTACCGCCGCTGCCAAGGCGACGGGGGAGAAGGTCTGGCGCATGCCGCTCGACAAGGCCTTCCACAAGATGATCGACAGCAAGAACGCCGACGTGAAGAACATCGGCGGACGTTGGGCTGGGTCGTGTACAGCCGCAGCCTTCCTCGAGCGCTTCATCAAGAAGGACACGCCCTGGGCGCATCTTGACGTTGCAGGAACGGCCATGGACGCAACAAGAAGCGAGATCAATACCAGCTGGGGCTCGGGCTGGGGCGTGCAACTCCTCGACCGCCTGGTGACGGAGAACTATGAGAAGGGTGAGAAGTAGGATCGCGAGGAGCCGGACCACATCCTGGGCCGGCTCCACACAATCAACTGTTAATACGAACTAACTCATCAATATTTTCCATAATATATATTACGCGAACAATCAATGCGCGTATAGATGAGTGGCGCGCCGAATGAGGGAGCCGCACGACGCTCGGTTCTGACGCCGGGGCTCTGACGACGGGTGCCGACGCCGGACTCTACGGCAACCGATCCTCGGCCCAGCGCACGGCCGTGGCAATCACCGCCGCATAGACCGACGCAACGAAGCCGGTCAGCACGTTCACACTGACCACCACCCCGACAATCTGCGCCGTGCTCTCGTCGAGCACCGTCCGCAGCAGCGTCACGATGAAGCCGTCGAACGCCTGCTTGATCTGGAAGAACAGCTCGCTCACCTGCACGACGCTCGGATTGCGCGGCAGCTCCCACACGAGCTTCCATCCGAGATCGCCGACACTCGTCGACGGGATCAGGCCATAGGCCGCCGTTACCGCGAGCCCGGCGGAGAAGAGCAGTCCGAGCGGCGGACCGAGCCGGAAGAAGCCCCAGCGCGAGGGGTACGCTTCGAGCCTCAGGGACATGATACGCAAGGCGCTCGCCCCGGCGTAAATGGTGCCGCCAAATATGATCGCGACCCAGAACAACCGGTCCGCATTCGTGCCCGCGAAGGTGAAGAGTGCGGCAACCCCCGCCAGCACGCCCTTCATGAGGGCCTCCATCGCGCCGACGACCGGCAGAAACAGCAACCTCAGCGAGGAGGCACGCCCGAAGTAGAATGGCACCTCGTTCTTGAGCCGCGCCACCTCGAGATTGAGGCCAAGAGCAAAGCTCAGCGCCGCAGTCCCCGCTGCAAATTCGAACGGGTGATAGAACCCGAGCACGGCTACGCCCACGACCGCCGCGATCTCGGCGGCCATGATGAGGCCGTTCAACAGAACCCTGAGGACAATCATCGGCGCGCGTCTTCCCCCGCCCCTGCTCCGCGTCGGAGCATAGAGCCTGATCGCTCGAGACGCGAGGCCTTAGCCGGGCCCCGAGAGCGTGAATCAGACTCTCGAATAACGAGCCTGATCGCTCGAGACGCGAGCCTTAGCCGAGCCCCGAGAGCGTGAATCAGACTCTCAAGAACGAGCCTGATCGCTCGAGACGCGAGCCTTAGCCGAGCCCCGAGAGCGTGAATCAGACTCTCAAGAACGAGCCTGATCGCTCGAGACGCGAGCCTTTTCGCGCCTCGATCAGCGCGTCAGCATCGACACAGACTTCTCAGGCCGACAGAGCGCGTCGCCTGTGCGGGAGAGAGCCGTATGGAACGGAAACGATCGGCGGAACACGCGGAACTCGCCGCCCGTGTCGCCGGTAATCTCGAGCAATGTCTGTCCCGGTTGCCCCCCCGGCGAAAAATAGCCCTCGACCGTGTACGGCTCGGTGCCCTCCGCAAGCTTGAGCTCTCCTTTATAGAGGGTGCCTGCGCCCTCAAGCTCACCAGCGTTGATCCTGAGCGCGGTGCCGCCACACCCGCCACCCTTTGCAACCTCGATCCCACACCAGCCCTCGCCGCAGCGGCTGATATCGAGTGTCAGTTGCCGGCAATCGTCGTCATCGCAGGTCTGGCTGCGGCTCATCTCGTAGCTGGCGCCCTGCCACCGGCCAGTGATGTCCGCAGGCGCCGAAGGAGCCTCGCCGGCGTGAGCCGCGCCCACGCTGAAAACGCCCGCAACCGCAGCGACCGCCGCTGCCGCGACACAAAAGAGCCCGACACTCATCGAGATGCGTAACATGAGACTAGGCCGTGTCCTCAATTTCGATGGTGCATTGATGAGCCAAAGCAAGCCAAGGGCTAGGAAAAGCGCGTCACGCCGAAGGCGTGCTTCCAGCACGACGCGCGATGCCGAACCATCGGGCAAGCGCTGCATGCCGGAGGCGTGCTTCCAGCACGACGACGCCATTGGCTTGCTTTGGCTCACCCCAAAGGGGCGCGGTCCTTTCGCACCGCTGGGCCATGTCGGAGACATGCTTCCAGCATGATGCGAAGCCTTGCAAACCATGGAGGTTTGCGGCGGCTTCGCTCCTGCCAGCGACGCCAAACTCCTCGCGTCAATGCGCCATCCAAATTGAGAACACCGCCTAGACATGACCTCTCTTCGAACCTCCGACCCGGTTGCGCTTGGCCTATCTACATCAACAGGCCCCGGCGGATTTGTGTCGCAGCCATGGCGTTACCTGGCCGTCGCGCTGCTGCTGGCCCTCGCCCTCCCGACCGGCATCGTTGCCCTCCTCGAAGGCATTGGGCATCTTCCCCTCCCCTTCAATCTGTACGTCATCGACCTGCGCCTGCCGGTCGTATTCAAACTTCACATGCTCGCATCGGGCGCCGTCCTTGTGCTCACGCCCCTGGTGCTTTTCGTCCGGAGAAATCGCCGATGGCACCGCCCGTTGGGACGGCTCACCGGAGCACTTGTCGTTATTGGCGGGCTCACGTCATTTCCAGTGGCACTCGAAAGCTCGTCGCCGCTCGTCGCGCGAGCAGGCTTCGCGGCGCAGGCGCTTGTTTGGCTGGCATTCGTCACGCTGGGCGTAAGAGCCGCTCGCGCGCGGGCATTTGGCCAGCACGCAACATGTATGCTGGCCATGTCCGCCGTCGCCTCGGGTGCGATCTGGGTACGGCTCACAACCGCCGTCGTCACGAGCTGTGACCTCCCCTTCGATCCGATCTATAGCGCAGCCGCCTGGCTCGGATGGATTGTGCCGATGGGCCTCGTGCTCATCGCGCGGAGGGGCTCTCACTCTCAAGCGAATATTTGGCGCTGGGTCGCGCCTAGAAAATCAATTCCAACAAAAGCAAACGGCCTTTAGGTTCGCCCCGTCAGACGAGTAACAGGCGGCGCCGAGACCCATGCAACCATCGAAAGACATTTCACGCCTCATCGAGATCATGGCGGCGCTCAGAACGCCCGTCACAGGTTGCCCCTGGGATCTCGAGCAGAGCTTCGCGAGCATCGTGCCGTATACGATCGAGGAGGCCTATGAGGTGGCCGACGCCATCGAGCGCGGCGATCTCGGCGATCTCCGCGACGAGCTTGGCGATCTTCTGCTGCAGGTCGTCTATCATGCCCGCATGGCCGAGGAGACGGGCGCCTTTGCCTTTGGCGACGTCGTCCACGCCGTGACGTCGAAGATGATCCGCCGCCATCCGCACGTGTTCGGCAACGAGGACGCGCCAAGTGCCGGAGCCGCCAAAGGCCAGTGGGACGCCATCAAGGCCGCGGAACGCGAGCTTAAAGCCGCCGCGCGCTCGGCGAACGGCAGTGCAACCACCGCACTTGCTGCAAGCCTCCTCGACGACGTTCCTGTGTCGATGCCGGCGCTAACGCGCGCGACCAAGTTGCAGGAGAAAGCCGCGAAGGTCGGCTTCGATTGGCCCTCGCTCGCGCCCGTCTTTGAGAAGATGCGCGAGGAAATCCAGGAGCTCGAGGAGGTGGCGCTTCCGGCCGATCCGCGTGCCCCATCGAGCAATGCGTCAGCCAATTCCCATGCGCGCATCGAGGAAGAGTTCGGCGACCTCCTGTTCGTCATGGCAAACGTCGCCCGGCACTTGAAGCTCGACCCCGAGAACGCGCTGCGCGCTGCCAACGCCAAATTCGTCCGCCGCTTTCGCCATATCGAGACGCGGCTTGCCGAGCAGAACCGCACGCCGGCCGAGAGCGATCTCGCCGAAATGGACGCGCTGTGGGACGAGGCACGGGCCGCTGATAAGAGTGGCACGACGGATAAGTACTGACGCGCGCTCACTCTTCCTTCAGGGCTTTCTCCGCCGAGGCACTTTCCTCGCTTCGACGTTACGCCACGCCAGCCCGCTCCCGGATCAAGGCCGAGACATGCTCGGGCCGCACGCCGAGCCCGATGAGCCGTGCAGGCACTCTGCGCAGCAGCGGCACGCGCGCAAGCAGCCTTGCGAAGAGCGGCGGCTCGAACTTGCCGCTCTCCTCGTGCCCAGCACCAAGCGCCGGAGCAATGACATTGTTCTGGATGGCCACCTGCAGCGCTTGCGTAAGGCGGGTTGGAAACTTACGCCGCCTTTCCACCGCTCGAAGCGTCTGATCCGTGAGGCTTCCGCCGCGAAACGCCGGCGCCAGAATGTTCGCGGCCGCGACCGCGTCCTGTACGGCGAGGTTCACACCGACGCCACCGACTGGCGACATGGCATGCGCCGCATCGCCGATGAAAAGCAGCCCTGGCCGATGCCACACCGGCATACGATCAACGCGCACAATGAGCAGACGCACGTCATCCCATGAGCCAATCTCGGCGAGCCGGTCCTCGACGAACGGCGCAGCACGACCGACGGCGACACGGAACGCGTCCAGTCCTTCCGACCGCAACCGGTCGGCCGAACCCTTGGCGATGACGTAGGCCAGTTGCCAGTAGTCGCCGCGATTGAGCATCACGAAGACACGGCCGCGGTCGAACCGCCCCATCGTCTCGACTGGATCGCCCGCCCCGCGCGACAGACGAAACCACAGCACATCCATGGGCGCTCCGAGGTCGTCCACCGCGAGGCCGGACTGCGCCCGCAGCAGCGAGCCGCGCCCGTCTGCACCAACCACGAGATCCGCCTTGATCGCGAACTCACCCTGGGCTGACGTCGCGCTTACGCCGGTAACGCTGCCATCCTTCTCGATCAGGCTCGTGGCTTCTGTCTCCATGAGCAGAGTGAAGCCGGGAAAACGCCGCGCCTCAGCGGCGATAAAGTTTAAGAAATCCCACTGCGGCATCATCGCGATGTAGGGCGCGCGCACAGGAAGGTGTGTGAAGTCGGCCAACGTAATTCGCGTATCGCCGAACTGTCCTGAGAGATCATGAACCTTGTTGTGCGGAAGCGCGAGAAAGCGATCGATGAGCCCAAGCTCGCTCATCACCTCCATGGTGGAAGGGTGAACCGTATCGCCGCGAAAATCTCGGAGGAAGTCGGCATGCTTCTCGAGCACGAGCACCCGAACCCCGGCCCGCGCCAGGAGGTAGCCGAGCATGAGGCCTGCCGGTCCGCCGCCAG
The DNA here is from genome assembly GCA_041659825.1 of Hyphomicrobium sp. Lineage (GTDB taxonomy): Bacteria > Pseudomonadota > Alphaproteobacteria > Rhizobiales > Hyphomicrobiaceae > Hyphomicrobium_C. The sequence goes on along the minus strand of JBAZXL010000004.1, from coordinate 80,253 downwards.
CAATGCAGCATTGCGTTGTCCGAGTGGAGCCCAACATCGCCGCCCCTCAAACCAAGCCCCTCAAGGCAAATCGACTCCGGCCCGTCGCATCTCGGCCAGAAGCCGCGGCTTTTTCTCGGCCGCGATGCGCACGCGCGCAATCACCGCTCCATCATCATCCGCGTCACGCGACATTACGTCGGCGTTCTCGTATAGCCAATGCATGAGGCGCCCCTGATGCGCCGGCAGTTTCAGCGTCAGGACCTCATCCGTCACCCCAAACCGCTCATCAATCACAGAGAGCAAGCGGTCGATCCCCTCGCCTGTGATCGCCGAGATGAGAACCGGCGGACGATCATGAAACCGTGCGGCCGCAAGCGCCTCCTCCCGCGTCACCGGCGAGAGAAGATCAACTTTGTTCCACACCTCGAGAATATGGCTCTCGGCAGGCACGGTATCGATGCCAAGCTCGGTCAGCACGCCGTCCACATCGTGTGCCTGCGCCCCGCTCTCGGGGTGGGCAACATCGCGCACGTGCAAAATGAGATCCGCCTCGATCACCTCCTCGAGGGTCGCGCGAAATGCGGCCACGAGTTGTGTCGGCAGGTCGGAGATGAAACCCACCGTATCCGAGAGGATGATGCGCCGCCCCGAGCCGAGCCGTACCTCCCGCATGGTCGGATCGAGCGTCGCGAACACCTGGTCGGCGGCAAGCACGCCGGCGCGGCTCACCCGATTGAACAGCGTCGACTTACCGGCGTTCGTGTAGCCGACGATGGCGACGATCGGATAGGGAACCTTGCGCCGGCCCTTGCGGTGCAGCTCGCGTGTTTTGACGACGCCCTCGAGCTCGGCTCGAATGGCCACGATCCGCTCATCGAGCATGCGCCGGTCGAGCTCGATCTGCGCCTCGCCCGGACCGCCGAGGAAGCCGCGTCCGCCACGCTGGCGCTCCAAGTGTGTCCAGGCACGAACGAGACGGCCCTTTTGGTAGGAGAGGTGAGCAAGCTCGACCTGCAGCCGGCCCTCACGCGTACGCGCACGGCGCCCAAAGATCTCGAGGATGAGCCCGGTCCGATCGAGCACCTTGGCGTTCCACGCCCGCTCGAGATTGCGCTGTTGCACCGGGCTGATCGCGTGATCAACAATGACCAGCTCGGCCTGCGCCTCCGTGATCGTCTCCTTGAGCTCCAAAACCTTGCCCGAGCCGAACAGTGTCGAAGGTTTCGGCGATGGCACGGGCACGATCGCAGACTTGCAGACGTCGAGATCGATGGCTTCAGCGAGGCCTTGCGCTTCCGTCAGGCGATCCTCGGGAGAGTGCTGTGGCGCCGGCCGCGCGAGCTTAGTGTCGGCCGCGGGCTGCGACGCGGACCACGCACCTTGCCGATTGCGCGTGAGAAGCGGGACGAAGACAAGCGCCCGCGTTCTCCCCCCGCCAGGAGCTAGCGGGGATGGTTCGACGCGGGGCTTGAGAAACGCTTCGCTATGGTTGGCCTTGTCGTCGATGTTGGTACTCTACCCTTGCTGGTCTACCTGCTCGTCCATCAGATGGACTGGAGCCCCTGGCATAATGGTCGATATCGCATGCTTATACACGAGCTGCGAGTGACCGTCCCGGCGCAAGAGTACGCAAAAGTTATCGAACCAAGTCACGATACCCTGCAACTTGACGCCATTGACGAGAAAGATAGTCAATGGTGTCTTGCTCTTACGGACGTGGTTCAAAAACGTGTCTTGAAGATTCTGAGCTCGTTCTGCGGCCATTGTTGTTCGCCTCTTTTTTTCAGCCTCTTCCTGGACTTTGATTGGGCCGGACGCAGAGCTATCACGCCCTGTCAGCCAGTTATATGACAGACTCCAGAACTTAAACGCGCCGCCAGCATGCCCTGATTTGCGGACAATAGGCGGCCCGCAAGCAGCGGACAACACACAGAATTGCGCAATCGTTCCGTTAGCGAGAAACTTCGGCAGTCTGATGAAAGATTGAGCGCAGCCGCCGCGTCAATTCGCCCGGATCTCCGTTCCCGATTGCATGTGTGTCGATTATCACGACCGGCATCACCGTTCCCGACGCGGAGGTGATGAAAGCCTCGCGCGCAGCGTACGCTTCATCGAGTAAAAACGGCCGTTCGACAACCGGGATTTTCTCCCGGGCAAGCACATCGATGAGCGTCGCGCGCGTGATACCTGGCAGGATAGAGGGCCCGAGCGGCCGCGTGACGACCGAACCATCGCGCGTCACGATCCAGGCATTGCTCGAAGCCCCTTCGGTGACGAAGCCCTGCGCATCGATGAGCCAGGCCTCCTGCGCTCCGGCCGCACTCGCAGTCTCCTTGGCGAGGCACGCCGGGAGCAGCATCACGGTCTTGATGTCGCAGCGGCCCCAGCGCAGATCCGGCATTGATTTAACCGCGATGCCAGCTTCGGCGCGCCTCTCGCGCTTGGCCCCATCCACTCTCCGCGCAAGGCACACCACCGTCGGCGAGACATCGCCTTGCGGGAAAGGGAAATCACGCGGGGCGGCACCGCGGGTCACTTGCAAATAGACGAGCCCCGTCCGCACCCGATTGCGCTTGATGGTCTCGCGCAGAATAAAACCCAGCGCCCGGCGCGACATCGGAGCTCTAATCTTGAGCTCGGAAAGCGACCGCTCGAGGCGCTGCATGTGCCGCGTCTCATCAATGAGACTCCCATCAAGAACCTCGATGACCTCATAGATGGAATCCGCGAACTGGAAGCCGCGGTCCTCGGCATGCACACCAGCCTCGGCATAAGGCAGATAGCGGCCATTGACGTAAATTACGCGCGTCATGAGTGGCTCCGGCGCTTCGTTGCGTCAGGCTGTCTTCAATTCGCCTGCCCGCTGGTCGGACGAGACACCGAGCGCCCGCAATTTCCTGTGCAGCGCCGACCGCTCCATCCCGACGAACTCGGCCGTACGCGAGATGTTACCGCCAAAGCGATTGATCTGTGCGAGTAGATACTCCCGCTCGAAAATCTCGCGCGCCTCGCGCAGCGGGAGCGACATCAGATGCTCAGCCCCCCCATTCACCGGCAGCGGCACGTTCGAGCCGATTTCCTCAGGCAGCATGTCAGCCGTAATAACCGTGCTCGGATCGCCGCCGGCCAAGATCATCAGGCGCTCGATGTTGTTCCTGAGTTCGCGCACGTTGCCCGGCCAATCGTGCGCCTGCAGCACGGCAATAGCATCCTCGCCGATGCGGCGCGGCGAAAGCCCCGAGGCCTGCGCCAACTGGGAAACGAAATACTGGATGAGATCGGGAATGTCCTCGCGACGCTCGGCAAGGCCAGGTACGCGCAGCGGTACAACGTTGAGCCGGTGATAAAGATCCTCGCGGAACCGGCCTTCACCCATCTCCCTCTCGAGGTCGCGGCTCGTGGACGACACGATGCGCACATCGACCGAGACCTTCTGTGCTCCGCCGAGACGCTGGAACTTCTGCTCGACGAGCACGCGTAGCACCTTGCCCTGCGTCTCGAGCGGCATGTCGCCGACCTCATCAATATAGAGCGTACCGCCGTGAGCCTCCTCGAGCGCCCCGACCTTGCGCGGCCCGCCCGAGCGGTCCTCTGTGCCGAACAGCTCCTCCTCGACACGATCCGGAGCCATGGAGGCGGCGTTGAGCACGATGAAAGGTCCATCGGCGCGATGCGACTTTTGGTGAAGCAAGCGGGCTGCCAGCTCCTTGCCGGCGCCTGACGATCCGCGGATCAGGATGCGGCTGTTGGTCGGCGCCAGGCGATCGATCGCGCTCTTGAGCTGATTGATGGCAGCGGACTTCCCGACCATCTCCGCCGACACGGTCGAGCGCTCCTTAAGCTCGCGCACCTCGCGCCTGAGCTGCGAGGTCTCGAGCGCGCGCAAGGTCACGAGCACCAGACGATCCGCCTTGAACGGCTTCTCGAGATAGTCATAGGCGCCGCGCTTGATCGCGGTAACCGCCGTCTCGATGTTGCCATGCCCCGAAATAATGACGACCGGCAGATCGGGGTAAGTGCGCTTGATCACCGATAGCACTTCGAGGCCGTCGAGGCGGCTGCCCTGCAGCCAGATATCGAGAATCACCAGTTGCGGCCGGCGCTCCTCGATGATGCGCAGCGCCTCATCGCTGTCGCGCGCCATCCGGGTCCGATGCCCCTCATCCTCGAGGATGCCGGACACGAGGTCCCGGATATCGGCTTCGTCGTCGACGATCAGGATGTCGGCTGCCATCTCATGCTCCTCAGGTCTCGTGCGAGTTCATTGCGTTCGTCGCGACGCTCGCCGTGGGGTGAGCGTCCAGAATAGAAAGCGGTAGTTTGATCGTGACGCGCGCGCCGTGCGTTCGGCCCGGCGCCAGCGGTGCATCGTCGAGGTACAGCTGGCCCCCATGCTGCTCGGTGATCTTTTGCACGATTGCAAGGCCGAGGCCCGTGCCCTTGTGCCCCTTCGTCGTAACGTAAGGCTCAAGCAGACGCGCGCGATTGTGCTTTGGAAGACCGGGACCATTGTCGATCACATCGATGGCGAGCATCTTCGCGTCGAAGCGCATTTCAACGTCGACGCGGCCCTTCCAGTCGGCGTTCACGCAATCGGGTGCGCTCTCAACCGCCTCGGTCGCATTCTTCACGAGGTTCGTGACAGCCTGCGTAAGCAAGCGGCGATCGAAGGAGGCGGTGGCCGGGGCCTTCGGCAAGTTCAGCCCATAAATCACGGAGTTGTGGCTCTCGCGGAATAGGATCACGGAATCGAGGATCGCATCGCGCAGATCGTTGCGCTCCATGACAGGCTTCGGAATCCGCGCAAATGCGGCGAACTCGTCGACCATCGTCTTGATGTCGCCGGCCTGACGCTCGATCGTCGCCGTGAGCTTTTCGAAGGTCTCCCGATCGTCGGTGATGACTTTCGCGTACTTGCGGCGGATACGTTCGGCCGACAGGATGATAGGCGTCAACGGATTCTTGATCTCGTGAGCAATGCGGCGGGCGACATCGGCCCACGCCGACGTGCGCTGAGCCGCGACCAGCTCGGTGATATCGTCAAAGGTGACGACGGAGCCCACTTCACCCGGCCCCGCCTTCTCTCGCGTGATGCGAACCGCAAACGTCAGCTCCTCGCCGTCGATGGTGACGGAAATCTCCTGCGACGCGCGTTGTTTTCCTGTCTGGTCCTCACGCCTCTCGAGCACGGGCGCGAGGACAGGCAGCACATCGGCGAGCTTCTTGCCGACCGCGTCTGCCTCCGCCATGCCAAATAGCTCCGCGGCTGATCGGGACATAAGCGTGATGCGATCCTGGCTATCGAGGCCGATGACTCCGGCCGATACTCCCGAGAGCACCGCTTCCATGAAGCGCCGCCGGTCGATCAACTGCTCATTGGCCGTCACAAGTGCGTCGCGCTGATGCTTGAGCTCGCGCGTCATACGGTTGAAGGTCGTGGACAGGCGGCGAAGATCTCCTTCCCCTCGCCGCTCGGGAAGCTCGACCGCGAGATTGCCGAGCGACACCTCCTGCGCCGCCGCGATCAGCCTTCGAATGGGAGCGACGAAGCGCGACGCAAACCACAAGCCGACCCAGATGGCCGCCAATAGCCCCGTCATCGAGATCATCGTGTAGATAAGCCCGTGCGCCACCTTGAGGCCGCCTCGCGCCTTGCGCAGGCGCTTGTATTCATCGACGCTCTGCTCCGTGCGTTGCAGGTGGCCCATGACCTTGGGGCTCAACGCGCGCGTCACGAAGAGGTATCGGTCCGGGTAGCGCGTAAGCTTTGCAACAGCCGACACCTGGAACGTCCCTTGCGGCATGGAGATGGGAACCTGCCCAGCTTCCGCCAATCGCATCTCATCCGAGGAGACGCCGGGAAATGGCCGCTTCTCGTCCTCAAGCACAGGCATGACAGGGCGGCCGCTGCCGTCGAGAATATAAGCTACGGGCAGATCGCGCAGACCCGCCTGGGCAATGACCTGCTGCCTGAACTCCTGCGTGTCGGGTGCAATATGGTCGGCCGCGGCATCAAGGTCGCGAACCATATTGACGAGGTCGGTGCGGATAAGCTGACCGTGCTCGTCCACGTAGGCCTTGGCGACGTCAAGCGAGTTCGAGATGATGATCCGCGTTCGCTCCGAAAACCAACCGTCGAGCGAGCGCGAGAACGTCGTCGTGGCGGCAACTGCGAGGAGGATCGCCGGCACGGCCGAGATGATCGAGAAAAGAAGAACAATGCGGATGTGCAGACGTGCTCCGGCCACGCGCTGGCGCCATGCCCGCCACATGCCGAGGCCCTGCCAGGCAATGACGCCGACCATCGCGGCGATGAGGACGATATTGATCGAGAGCGCGATCAGCACCACGTCGTCGCGCGGCGGTATAGGCGTAAGGCCAGTAAGAATGAGATAGGTCGCCAACGCAGAGACGAGCGACAGCGCCACCACCACGGCACCGGTGAAGAACTCGCGGTCGGTGAGGTCGAGCAGGGGCGTGGCACCTCCCTCGAGACTGCCGTCGTGTCCAGGATTGATCCCTTCGCCAGCCATCACCAAACTCAGTCTCCCGCGAGCCAGCCGTGCGCTCTTCAGCACACAGTGCGCTCAACCTGCCACAACGATGATGCGATGCCTTTGCCGCAAAGCGGCACGCTTACAACGACATTGGATCGGCCATGCGGCCGAGCCACCACAACAGACAAGGAAACTGTGACATTTTCGCGACTAAGGCGCCAGTGGATCGTCGCTTTTGCCCAGATATATGTTCGCCTCAAGACGAAGGCGCGCTCGTCCGCCAGAGCCAGCCGCCTGAACACGCGCACGAGTAAGCTCATGCGTCTGCGAGACTTGCCAGAGTTGCAGACAGAACGCGAGCAATGGACCCGTCAGGGCATCGGCGTGCGGAACACGCGAATGTCGAGCGCCTTGATCCGGCTCCTCAGTGTATTGCGGTTGAGCCCCAAGAGCTCCGCGGCACGGATTTGATTGCCGCGTGTCGCCGCGAGCGCTGCTGACAAGAGCGGATGCTCCACTTGACGGATGACGCGGTCATAAAGGCCCGGCGGCGGCAGCTCCTTGCCAAAGCCCGAGAAATACTGCGCCAAGTAGCGCTCCACGAGCTCGGAAAATTCCTTCGGCTCCGCCTCGGTCGTTGACGATCGCTTGGGGAGTACCTCGGCCAGTTCCTGGTCGATGATCTGAACCGTCAGCGTATCCTGCGTGTAGAGCGCGCCGACACGGCGCACGAAATTTTCGAGCTCGCGCACGTTGCCCGGCCAAGGGTGCACCTTGAGCCGCTCGATTGCCGCTGTCTCGATCGATTTCTGGCCAAGACCCTCGCGAGCAGCCTGGCGCAGGAAGTGGCGAACAAGATCGCCTATATCCTCCGAACGCTCGCGCAGAGGCGGTATCCGCAGCGGCACCACATTCAGCCGGTAAAAGAGGTCCTCGCGGAAAAGACCCTGTTGGATCTGCGTGCGAAGATCGCGATGCGTTGCCGCGACGATGCGAACGTTGGTCTTGATCGGCGTCCGGCCGCCGACCGTCGTATACTCACCCTGCTGCAACACTCGCAGCAGCCGCGTCTGCGCTTCGAGCGGCATATCGCCGATCTCGTCGAGAAAGAGCGTGCCGCCCTCGGCCTGCTCGAAGCGACCTTGCGTACGGGTCTGCGCACCGGTGAAGGCGCCCTTCTCGTGACCGAACAGCTCGCTCTCGATCAGCTCGCGCGGGATTGCCGCCATATTGATGGCCACGAATGGGCCCGTCCGGCGCTTGCCGTAATCATGCAGGACGCGCGCCACCAGCTCCTTGCCCGTGCCGCTTTCGCCCTGGATCATCACCGTGAGATCCGTCTGCGTAAGGCGGGCGAGCGCCCGATAGATCTCCTGCATCGCGGTCGAGCGACCAATGAGGGGCAGCTCCTCCCCCTCCATCTCGGGTGTATTGGCGCGCGGGCGCCGGCCAAGCCCTGCGAGCGCCCGGCCGACGACGGCCACAACCTCGGAAAGATCGAACGGCTTCGGCAGGTATTCGTAAGCGCCCTTCTCGGCGGCGGTTAGCGCCGTCATGAGCGTATTCTGCGCGCTCATGACAATGATCGGCAGGTCGGGGCGCACCTTCTTGATGCGCGGAATAAGGTCGAACGCATTCTCATCCGGCATGACGACGTCGGTAATGACGACGTCGCCCTCGCCCTGGCTCACCCAGCGCCACAGGGTCGCTGCGTTGCCGGTCGCGCGCGGCGCATACCCGGCCCGCGCCAGAGCCTGGTTAAGCACAGTTCTGATCGCCGTATCATCATCGGCAATGAGGATTGTCCCTCGGGCCATGTCTAGCGGCTCCTGTCGTTAACGAGCGCCGGCTTGACCGGAGCCTCAGTGCGCGAACGGTCTTGCATCGGGAGGAGGACGCGGAAAACGGTCCGCTTCGCCTCGCTATCGCATTCGATGATCCCACCGTGATCGCCAATGATCTTGGCAACGAGCGCCAGCCCGAGGCCTGTCCCATTGCGCTTGGTCGTCACGAACGGATCAAAAAGGTGCGGCTTGAGGTGATCCGGAACGCCCGGTCCATTGTCCTCGATCTGGATCATCAGAGGTAATGCGATTCGGGTCTCTGTACCCGGCACAGATAAGCGAACGCCCGGCCGGAACGACGTTGACATGATAATCCGCCCGGCCACATCCGGCACCTCGGAGATCGCCTCGGCAGCGTTCTTCAGAAGGTTCAGAAACGCCTGCACGAGCTTGTCGCGGTTTGCGGGCACGAACGGCAGCGACGGATCATAATCCTCGACGAAGCGTATGCCACGGCCAAAACCCGGCTCGGCAATGCGGCGCACGTGATTGAGCACGTCGTGAATGTTCACGGGCGCCTTGGTCAGCGGCCGCTCATCGCCGAAAACCTCCATGCGGTTGACGAGATTACGAATGCGCTCGGTCTCGGAGCAGATGAGCTGCGCCAGCGCACGATCTTCGTCCGAAAGGCTTGGCTCAAGCAGCTGGGCCGCACCCTTGATGCCGGAGAGCGGATTCTTGATCTCGTGTGCCAGCACTGCCGCCATGCCTGAGACAGAGCGCGCCGCGGCCCGGTGGGTGAGCTGCCGTTCGATCATCTGCGCCATCGACCGCTGCTGCAGCATGATGACGATCCGGTGCGGCTCCTCCTGCATCGGGCCGGCATAGACGTCGACGAGCTTCGGGTTTGCGAACTTCGGGCTCGCCATCTCGACACCATACTCGTTCACCGTCGAGCCGGAATTGCGCACCTGCTCGACAAGCGTCAAGAGCGGACAGCCGAAGGCTACGACATCCTCGAGCTGCATGCGCGAGAGCACCACCGCGCTGGCACTCAAGAATGCTTCGGCCGCCGCGTTCCCATAAATGATATGATTGGTCTCGTTCACCACGAGAATGGGATGAGGCAGCGCGGCCAAAAGCAGGTCAAGCTCAACCGGCTTCGCCAAGGGAGTTTTTCGCTCGACAGCTCGTCTGCTCATGCCGCTGCCTTTGTTAGATCTTGCATTGCGCTGTCACCATAGAACTCATCAAGACCGTCGAGCACCACCATTGCTCGCTCCTCAGTGCAGAGACGCCGTCTCCAGCTCTTCAGCTCGCCCGCACGGTGGCGGCTGCTCTCGAGATACCACCCGATATGCTTCCGCGCGTTGCGCAGACCGTGGTAGTCGCCGTAGTGGTCGAGCATCCGTTCGAGATGGCGGCGAGCGATACGTCGCTGCGTGGCAAGGCACGGGCCCACCGCGTCTGCCTTGCCTGCAAGGTTCGCAGCAATAAGCCCGGGAAGCCACGGCGCACCATAGGCGCCGCGACCGACCATCACGCCGTCGGCACCCGACGCCGCAAGCGCCGAGCGCGCGTCGGCCACGCTCATGATATCGCCATTGACGATGACCGGAACCGAAACCGCGGCCTTGACGGCGCGAACCGCTGCCCAATCCGCGCTGCCCTTGAAGAACTGGCAGCGCGTGCGCCCGTGCACGGTAATGAGAGCAACGCCCGCGGCTTCGGCCCGGCGTGCCAGCTCTGCTGCATTTCGCGATCTGTCGTCCCAACCGAGACGCATCTTGAGCGTGACCGGCACCGTCACGGCACCAACCACCGCCTCGATCAGCGAAAGCGCCACGTCGAGGTCGCGCATGAGCGCAGAACCAGACGCCTTACCAGTGACCTCGCGCGCGGGGCACCCCATGTTGATGTCGATGATGTCAGCGCCCTTGGCTTCCGCAATCCGCGCACCCTCACCCATCCAGCGAGCGTCGCCGCCGACAAGTTGCATAACAAAGGGACTAAGCCCCTGTCCCTCCGCCCGGCGCATTACATCCGCACGCTCAGCGATAAGCTCAGCACTTGCGACCATTTCCGAGACCACAAGCCCAGCGCCCAGCTCATGCGCAGTCTGACGGAACGGCAAATCGCTCACCCCCGTCATGGGTGCGAGAATAACCTGGTTTTCCAGAACCTTATGGCCGATCCGGAGTGGCGTCACAATGTCTCGACCCCTGCTGTAAATGCCAGCCAGCCCATTTTTTAGGCACAATCAAAAATGCCTCTCATTTAGGCAGCATAGAAGGAGATTTGATATTTCGCAAGCGCGAACAGGCTCATCCCAGATTGCCGAAACGCCGCGCCATCGCTATGGCAAACACAATCGATATTCTCCAACCCCTGGTACACGTTGTGACAACTGCCGCCTTGATTGTCGCCGCCGGCCGCGGCTCGCGCGCCAGCCGCGAGGGCCTGCCGCCAAAGCAATACGCTTCCCTCGGCACGGACACTGTTGTGGGACATACGATCCGCGCCTTTGCCGGCTGCGCCGAGATCGGGCCAATCACTGTGGTCATACACCCTGACGACGTCGATCTCTATCAAGCCGCGGCAGCTCGGTACCAAGACCGCCTGCAACCGGTAGCTTTCGGCGGCACGACCCGGCAAGCCTCCGTGCGGCTCGGCCTCGAGGCCATCAGCACCGAGCCCACGCCAAGCGCCGTCCTCATCCACGATGCGGCGCGTCCCTTCGTCGAACCCACCCTCATCGCACGTGTGGTTGCCGCATTGTCCGATCACCCTGGTGCGATCGCGGCGGAGCCACTGGCCGATACCTTGAAACGGGCGAGCAGCAGCGGCACCATCGCCGCAACCATCGAACGCGCTGGGCTGTGGCGGGCGCAGACGCCGCAAGGCTTTCGCTTTCCCGCCATTCTCGACGCCCACCGGCGCGCGGCAGCCGCCGGCCGTTTTGACTTCACGGATGACGCAGCCCTCGCAGAATGGGCGGGCCTCGAGGTCGCCCTCGTCACCGGATCGAGCCGCAATATCAAGCTGACGACACGCGAGGACCTAGCCATGGCGGAACATCTCCTTGCTCGCACGCACGCAATCATGGAGCCGCGCGTCGGCTCAGGGTTCGACGTGCACAAGTTCACGATCGGCGATCACGTCTGGCTCTGCGGCATCCGCATTCCTCACAACGCAGCGCTCGAAGGCCATTCGGATGCCGATGCCCCCCTCCACGCCCTCACTGACGCCATCCTCGGCGCGCTGGGCGACGGTGATATCGGACAACATTTTCCGCCGTCAGATCCCAAATGGAAAGGCGCCCGATCCCGCCTTTTCGTCGAGGACGCTGTCCGCCGTTTGAAGGAGCGCGGCGGCCGCATCGCCAACGTCGACATCACCATTCTCTGCGAGGCGCCACGCATCGGGCCGCACCGGGACGCCATGCAAGCCGAGGTCGCCTCCATGCTAGGCCTTGATCCCAACCGCGTCGGCATCAAGGCTACGACCACCGAGACGCTCGGCTTCACCGGGCGCCGCGAGGGTCTAGCGGCCCTAGTGTCAGCGATGGTTATGCTGCCAACCTAGCGGCCAACCTCGTCGCTCCAATCCAGCAGCCGCCCACTTGCCCCCAACAGGATGTGCTCACCGCGTTGACCCCTTCGCCAGAATCGCGGCATCAACATCCGAGGTGGTTGTATGACCAAAAATGCGAAGCGGGGGCCAAGCCCATGAATCTCATGACACACGCGCTCGATCGTCCGGCGGCAGATCCTGCCGAAGGCGCCAACATCACTGATATCGCCGAGACGACCGCGTCGGCGTGTCTTGCAACACGTGTTCGTCAATTGTCGCGGATAATCACGCGCCAATACGATGACGTGATGCGTCCCTTGGGCATCACGGCTAGCCAGTATACGTTGCTGGCACAGCTCGCGTCGCGTGACGGCATTACGGCTGTTGAAATCGGTCACGAGCTCGACATCGAGAAATCGACCCTCTCGCGCAACTTGAAGCGCCTCCTGGCCCTGACGCTGATCATCATGGATCCGCCGGCCGGTCGCCGCGGGCGTGGCCTTCACCTCACGCTCAAAGGTCAGACCGTCCTGAAGGACGCCTATCCGGTCTGGCTCAAAGCGCAAGTGCGCACCGTCGGCGTCATGGGCGCGGAAACGCGTGCAACGCTCGATAACCTTCTCCACCTGGCCGAGAAGCTCATCGTGGATTAGGCGCGGCACAAGTTTGCGCAATACTTAAACTCTGCTAGCCTTTGTGGGCGCGCCTTATCGAGCGCGCCCTTTTTCTTTTAGCTCGTGCCGCCCAGTTTGAGGTCATGCGCGTGTGATCTTCCAAGCCCGCCTCATGAGCGCAGCCGAAGCCATCCTCGAAGAGCTTCGCCGACGCTCCTTGATGCTCACCACAGCCGAAAGCTGTACGGGTGGCCTCATCGCCGCCCTGATGACCGAGATCGCCGGGGCGTCCGACGTGTTCGAGAGGGGTTTCGTCACCTATTCCAATCGTGCAAAGATTGAAAGCCTGGGCGTACCGCTAGAAGCGCTGCAGACACATGGGGCGGTAAGCAGTGAGGTTGCCCGTGCCATGGCCGAAGGTGCTCTTCGCGCCTCTGCCGCAGAGATCGCCGTTGCAGTCACGGGAGTTGCCGGACCTCAGGGAGGCACGGCGGAAAAGCCGGTCGGCCTCGTCCACATCGGACTGTGCCGCAAGGGTGGCAGAAGTCGATCAATCGAATGCCGTTTCGGCGATATTGGTCGATCTGAGATCAGATTGGCCACGGTGGAGGCAGCCCTCCGCATCCTCGCGGAGGAAATTGCAAACAGTTCCCCAGAGTGATCGGGTGCGCTAGATTATTCGTACTGAGCTCACAAAGGAAAGGCGGAGCCCTTGGCGCATACTCTTCACATCGCAGTGTTTAGAGCGCTCGCAGCCAGCTTGGCCTTTGCTCACGCAGCCCCTGTTGTGGCGCTAGAGATGACGGCCCGCCAGCTCACCGAGCAGCTCTATAAGGCTGAAGCCGGTGCCACTCCGGACTACAGCGGCAAGAACCTCGAGGGGCTCGACCTTTCCGGCATCGATTTCAAGAAGGCACGCCTCGGCGGCGCGAATCTATTCGGCGCAGACCTGTCGGAGGCGAAGCTTGCGGACAGCGACCTGCACGGCGCCCGTCTCGATCGCGCCAATCTCATTCGAGCGAACCTCGATCGGGCAGACCTTAGCGGCTCGAGCATTCTGCGCCCGACCACCACGACATCGATCGGCATTGCAGACGTGACAGAGACGCCGAGCTTCAGAGGCGCGAACCTGGAAGGCGCCCGCATTTTTGGCCAGTTCGCGGGCGGCTATTTTCAAGCCGCCAAGCTCAAGGGTGCCTCCCTGGCACCCTTCGGGGGGACTGGCTTCATCGAGCACCTCTGGCACACGAATTTTACTGGCGCCGACCTGAGCGGCGCCGATCTTTCGGGAGCCAACTTGGCATTCGTTACCTTCCGCTTTGCCAACCTGCGCGGCGCAAGCCTAAAAGGCGCTAGGCTGACGAATGCCGATTTGGCCCGCGCCGATCTGACTGGCGCCGATCTGACTGGCGCCGATTTGACCGGCGCCGACCTGAGCAACGTCTCGCTGGAAGGTGCCATCCTCGACGGCGCCAAGGGTCTTGAAACCGTAGCCGGCTCCGCAAACGCGCCAAGACCGGTGCAAAAAGCTATCGAGTAGCGTCGCGTGAACAAGGTCGGGATCAGGTCGCGCTGACCCCGCCATAGACCAACCGCGCTCGCGCCTCGAACGCGTCTGTATAGGAACGGACAGCTTTGTTGAACGCAGCCCCAGCAACGGCGGCGAGCAAGGACGAGCGGAACTCATAGTCGATGAAGAACTCGATCTCGGCACCACCGGCCACCGGCCGGAAATGCCAGACGTTCTCGAGGTGGCTGAACGGACCGTCGACATACTCGACGCGAATGACCGGCTCGGCAGGGTCGAGCCTGACCCGCGTTGAGAACGTCTCCCGGATGATCTTGTAGCCAATTGTCATCGCGGCAACGATCTCCTCGCCGGCCACCGTCGGTTTTCGGCTCAAGATCGTAAGACCCTCGCAAAAGGGCAAGAACTTAGGATAGCTCTCGACGTCTGCGACGATGTCGTAGATCTGCCCCGGCGTGAAGGGTACAATCCGCCGGGTATCAAAAGTTGGCACGAACCGGATCCCTTGTTCGAGATGAATACACGGGCCGTCTGCCGTGTACGAACACATTCATAGCGATCGCAACTCGATGCCTCAAGCGACCCCGGCGCGTGCGGCACGGAGCCGGCGGAAGTCTTCTCCTGCATGGTACGACGAGCGGGTCATGGGGCTTGCGGCAACCACGAGGAAACCCTTCGCCAGCGCTACGCGGCCAAGATCGTCGAACTCCTCCGGCGGCATATAGCGCTTCACCTCCGCATGCTTGCGGCTCGGCGCCAGATACTGGCCGATGGTGAGAAAATCCACGCCGGCGGAGCGCAGGTCGTCCATGACCTGGAGAATCTCGTCACGAGTTTCACCGAGGCCAGCCATGATGCCGGACTTCGTGAAGCAGCGCGCGTCGATCTCCTTTGCACGCTGCAAAAGCCGCAGCGAATGGAAATATCGCGCACCGGGACGAACCCGCAGATAGAGCGACGGAACGGTCTCGAGGTTATGGTTGAGTACGTCTGGCGCCGCGGCGAGCACGGTTTCGAGTGCCCCGTCCTTACGCAGGAAATCTGGAACGAGCACCTCGATGCTCGTCCCCGGCGAGGCGCTCCGCGTCGCGGCAATTACGGCCGAAAAATGCTGAGCACCGCCGTCCGCAAGGTCGTCGCGATCGACCGAGGTGATAACGACATGCTCAAGGCCGAGTTTCGCAACTGCCTCCGCAACGCGCCGAGGCTCATCGGTATCCAAGGGCAGCGGCAGACCGGTCGCGACGTTGCAAAACGCGCAGGCCCGGGTGCAGATCTCGCCCATGATCATCATCGTGGCATGGCGCTTCTGCCAGCACTCGCCGATGTTCGGACAGCCTGCCTCCTCGCAGACCGTATGCAACCCGTGCTCGCGCACAATACCTTGAGTAGCGCGGAAACCGTCGGACGTGGACGCCCGCACCCTGATCCACGCCGGTTTCGGAAGGAGCACACTATCCGGACGGCCCACCTTCTCAGGATGCCTTGGCTTTTCCTTGCGCGCCGAATGCGTATCGATGAGCGTGACCATCGTCTCTCCCCGGTTGGCGGCGCGGTGCCGTTCGAGCACTTCCATCAGCAATATAGATGGATGAGGCGCGCCTTAAAATCAAAAGGGGAGCCGCATCCAGACGGCCCCCCATATTGATGTCAGCCGCGTCCGAACGGCTACTCAGCGCCCGAGAAAGCGAGCGAGAAGGATGACGAGCATGGCGCCGATCGTCGAAACGACGATCTGATTGCCATAGGGAATGATGGCATTGAAGTCATAGGGCAGGAGCAGGAGCCCATTGGAGACAAGCATGCCGCCGACAACAGCGCCGATCAATCCAACGATGAGATTGCGGATAAGCCCTCCGCCGCCGAGCAGCAGGCCGGCAAGCCAACCGGCGATCAGGCCGTTGAGCACCATCACCACCAGCTCCTGGTGGGTCGTAAGATATTGAACAAAATCCATTTGAAGCTCCCCTAGAGTTGCGCCGGCTCACCCCCCGGTTTTTGTTATGGGTGGAGCCGAACGTGTAGAGACTAGAGCCTGATCGTTTGAGATGAAAGCGCTTGAACCTTCATCGAGATTGTGAACCCGACACCCGAACAGTCACTTTTCGCGCGCTGGCTCCTCGATGACCGATGAAGGAGCTCCAAACCCGCAAGGCAGCGATTGCTGCTATTGCGGCGCGACGTGGCAACGCGCCCCGAGATAGTCGTTGAGGAGGCGGTTGTAGAGATCGGCGTCTGCCTTTTGCGCCGGGGACAGCTTCTTGCCTTCGGCAAGAGCTTGAACCGAGGAGGGCACACCACGTCCATCGAGCTTGCTCAGCTGAGCCTTGACCGACGCGCAGGTCTCACCGCTTGGCAGGCTCTTCGATGTTGGTCCCCCATTATCAGCCGCGCAACCTGCAACCACCACCGCCGCGACGAGTGCCGCAATCCGCGCGCCACGACCAACCGCCCAACCACGCAACGTAGAAGCCATAGACTCGATGCCCTCTGGAATGTTTGACGGCGCCAAAACTAAGAGTTCGGCGCCTGCTGTCAAACAGGGACCGGAGTGTTCCTCAGGGCTTTCGCGCGGAACTGTGGCTGCATTGCAGCAGGATGCGGGTCGGCGACCCCTGGTAATTATATATGCAAGCTCCAGGCGCGACCTCACGCAGGAGTGGACGCGGGAGCAAACGATTGACCTCCAGCGACGCCGCGACTCCGGGCTGGTCATCGTCGACCAAGCCCGGAACGCCGTTAGTCTAACTTACTACTTCTGCCGGACAACACCCGCCGGCGGCGTGGTCACTGGAACCACGACAGCCTTGTTCTGAGCCGAGCTGGCCGGCGCGTTCGAGGCCGTAGCAACGGCAGCCGCGGCCGGCACCGCAGGCGCAACCGCTTGCAGCGGATGCGGCCCGACGGAGCACTTGGATTGGAACTCGGAATTGATCCGATCGAGTTCCGCGAGCTGACTCAGCGTCTGCCGCTTGACCTGCACCGACGGTGTCTTGCCGATCGAGGCCTTTTCGGCCCGCTCAACCACGCCCTCCTTGCGCAGCGTATCAATACGCGCCGCAAGCGCAGAGCAAAGCGGATCCACCTTTGGTGCAGCAGCCGTCACCGGAGCAGCTGCCGCCGGAGTGATGGCTTGTGTTGTAAATCCCGCTCCGAGGATACTACTGTCTGACGAACAACCGGCGAGCAGACTGACGCCCGTAATCATGACAGCAAGGCTAGCTGAGGCTCTTTGCATTTCTTCCCCCGTGCCGAGGCATGTTGTTAAACTTACATGACCTCTAAGACCACCTCTTAGGTCGTCACAATAAGCGGCCGCTAACATGCCCGTGCATTAGGCAATTTGACAGCCCCGAATCTGTGGAAAGAGTTGCGCCCGTGGCAGTCCGGACACAATAATAATCATGCGAGCTGACTAATCGACAGCCATTTCGGCGGGCGTCCCCCCCTCAAAGCCCCCCAAATCGCATCCGCGACTCGTTTGGCCGACGGAAGCGCGTGCGCCTGTAGCGGTTCCGAGTAGGGCATTGGGACCGCAGCACCGGCCACACGGAGAGGAGCGGCCTTGAGCGCGCCGAATGCGGCTTCAGTGACGGCGGCGACGATCTCGGCGCCTAGGCCGCACGTCGGCCAACCCTCCTCGAGGGTAAGCAAGCGACCGGTCTTCCGAACGGACGCGACGATGCTCGCCACATCGAGCGGGCGCAGGCTCATCAGGTCGATGACCTCCACGGCAATGGCTTCGCTTGCGAGCCACTCCGCAGCTTCGAGCGCAGTTGCGACCTCGCGCCCCAGCGCCACGATCGTCACATCCGAGCCCTCGCGTGCAACCCTCGCCGCGCCGATCGTGATCGCAAGATCGTCGCTGAAAGCCTCGCCAGGCCCCCCATAAAGTAGCTCATGCTCGAGAACCGCGACCGGCCCGTCATCGCGAATGGCTGCCCTGAGGAGCGCTTTGGCCGTAGCCGCCGTTGCGGGGGCCACGACCTTGAGGCCGGGAATCTGGGCAAGTAGCGCCGCGACGCAGCGCGTTTCGTGACCCGTATGGCCCAGAGACCAACCGTTGGGCCCGCGGATTACAAGTGGCAACGACACTGCGCCGCCCGTGAGATAGGGCACCTCTGCCGCAACGGCGATCGCGGAATAGGCCGCTTCGAGGGCCTTCGGCCAGGAACTGACCTCGACCACAGGCCTTAGCCCGCCGAGAGCCGCACCAACCGCCAGATTGATGAATGCGTCATCGAGTGGCGGGGCCGTGACAACGCGGCCCGCCCCGAACTCGTCGAGTAGACCCTGCGTGACTTTCTGCGCGCCGCGGTTCTGAGCAAGGTCCGATCCGATCACGAACACCGCTGGATCGCGCCGCATCTCCTCGGCGAGAGCATCCCTCAGCGCCTCACGATAGTTAAGGACGACGGCGCTCCCGGCCATCGCCAGAGCGTCAACGACGTCGACCCGAGAGCCGGCGGCATCGGACACGGCCACGGGCTCGCGCCCCTCCTCGGCAGCAGCCAACGACGACGCCTGCCCCGTCGCATCCCGCTTGACGCTTGCGTCCCGCGGATCGGAGAAAATGGCGATCGGCGTATTAACCTTCACGCCCATCGTTCCCGCCGGGACGAGGATGCGCTCGATGCAGCCCTCATTCTCGGCCTCGATCTCGAGCGTAGCGCCTGTCGTCGCGACCTCGGCGATCACGTCACCTGCTGCCACGCGCTGCCCCTCCGAGACGTGCCAGCGCTGTATCTTGCCGTCGGCCATGGAGGGCATGAGCGGAGGCATGCGCAGCTCACGTGCAGCGGACGATTGGCTCATGCTGAAAGCCCTCCAAAGAGCTCACTCGTCGCGGGAAACGGCGCCGCCTTGGCGGCAGCCGCGGCAGCAATAACCTCCTCACGCACACTCTTCTCGAGGCTCTTCAACTCGCCATCCGTGGCGATTGCGATCTCGAGAAGGCGGCTTCGAGCCTTGGTGATCGGATCCGTATCGTCGCGACGTTTCTCACCCGAGCCCGCCCTCGCCGCAACACCGCCATGACCGCGATAGCGATAGGTCAGCATCTCGAGAATGTACGGCCCGCCACCACTTCTCGCCCGATCGATGGCACGCCGGCCCGCGGCGCGAGCGCGGCGGACATCGATCCCATCCACCTGCTCGCCGGGAATGCCGAACGGCTCGCCTGCTTCGGAAAGCGCCGATGCAGAACCGATGTGGGCCGCAGAATCGGCACCATTATTATCAATCACGAACACGATCGGTAAGCGCCAGTCACCGGCAATCTTCAAGCTTTCAAAGACGCGCCCCGTGCTCGCCGCGCCGTCGCCGAAAAAGCAGAGCGTGACGTTGCTGGTCTGCCGATAGCGGCTAGCAAAGGCAAGCCCGGTTCCAAGCGGCGCGGGAAGACCGGGCGTCCGGAAGCCGCCGAAAAAGGCCTTGTCCTTAGCCATCATATTGACCGATCCGCCCTTGCCACGTGAAAGTCCGCTCGCACGGCCGAGTAGCTCGGCCAACATGGCCTCAGGGCTAATGCCACGCGCCAACATGTGGCCATGACTGCGATAAGCCGTGATGACAGGATCGTCGGGCCTCGCAGCCATGATCAGGCCGACGATCGAAGCCTCCTGACCGATCGACAACGGGCAAAGGCCCTTGATGGCACCCAGCGCATAGAGTTGGCCGGCCTTTTCCTCGAAACGGCGAATGAGCAGCATCGCGCGATATGCAGCGAGCTCCTCCTCAGCGGAAAAGGTGATGTCGTCAGCCATGAGCGTTTCCAAGAAAAACGTCGATCCGCGCGACCGGGTGTCCCGACCGAACGCCCGTCCGCTTCGTGTTGGCAGAAAGACCTTACGCCCTCTCTGCAACGGAGAATGTAACGGCAGGAACGGCATCGCGCCAGCATTCGCGACGCTGCAGCGCAGCAGGCGAACGAGTATTCCCGTTCCGACATTTGCTTCCCTCTGCGGCGCGGTTCGGAGCAAATGTCGGAACCATGAGGAACACTAGCAACTCTATGATTCTAGTGTAGCTTCTGCATCTGACGTTTGGTCCCCGCTCGCGGCTGGTCTCGAAACCAAACTTCAGATGCGCTACACTAGTATTCGCAGCACATTTTCAAGGGCAGCAAATTTTAAAGACGAGCAAAAGCGCTCCCGCCGCGTTTCTCGAACCTATTCGAGGGCGCGAGGTGCGCGCGTCACGACCTTTTCGGCGGGATGAGCAAAGGCCAGGACGTCGCGCGCAATCTCCTCCACAATATCAGGGTGCGGAAGATCGGGTCTGAGGAGCGCCACGTCACGCTGCAGTCTGGCTTGCACGGCCTCGAGGCTCTTGATCTCGAACTCCAGTAGACTGGATCGCTCGATCAACGATTGTCTAGCCTCGAAACCGTGCCTGCCATACATGGTGTGATAAGCGAAGTAGGCCGCCAAACCAAGGCAGATGAGCAGCACCGGTACCTGCCGGAGCCAATCTCGCCAATCATGTAGACTGTTACGCAGCACGGTTGTTCGTCGTTACGCAATAAGAGGGACGGGAACGAGGCCAATGTAGCCCCACCGTGCTTAAGGCGAGGTAAAGTCCCATGTCGATTGCGTGGCAGCACTAAGCCGTGGCAGCGTTGCGCAAAATCCCCTTACCCGCAAAACGCGCAACATCGCCGAGCTCACCCTCGATGCGGATCAGCTGGTTGTATTTAGCAAGGCGATCCGAGCGGCACAGCGACCCCGTCTTGATCTGCCCGCAGTTGGTCGCAACGGCAAGATCGGCAATGGTGCTGTCTTCGGTCTCGCCGGACCTGTGCGACATCACAGCCGTATAGCCGGCGCGCTGTGCCATCGACACGGCATCAAGCGTTTCGGTGAGCGAGCCAATCTGATTGACCTTGACGAGGATCGAGTTGGCTGTACCCGTCTTGATGCCTTGAGAAAGCCGCTCCGTATTGGTGACGAAGAGGTCGTCGCCGACGAGCTGGCAACGCTTGCCGATCAGCTCTGTCAACGCCTTCCACCCGGCCCAATCATCTTCGCTCATTCCATCCTCGATGGAGATGATCGGATAGCGGTTCACAAGATCCTCAAGATAGCGAGCCATCGCGCCGCTATCGAGGCTCTTCCCCTCACCGGCCAACTCGTACTTTCCATTCTTGTAAAATTCCGTCGAGGCGCAATCGAGCGCCAGCATCACATCGTCGCCCGGCTTGTAACCCGCCTTTTCGATCGACTTCATAATGAAGGAAAGGGCTTCATCGGCGCTCTTCAAGGCCGGCGCAAAACCACCCTCGTCGCCGATGCCGGTGTTATGGCCGGCTTCCTTGAGGTTCTTCTTCAGCGTGTGAAAAATTTCGGCACCCATGCGGATCGCATCCGCGCACGTCGGTGCCGAGACCGGCATGATCATGAATTCCTGGATGTCGATCGGGTTGTCCGCATGCGCCCCGCCATTGATGATATTCATCATCGGCACCGGCAGAACGTGCGCGGCCGCGCCACCGACATAGCGGTAGAGAGAGAGGCCGGACACCTCCGCCGCAGCCTTGGCCGCCGCCAACGAGACGCCGAGGATGGCGTTGGCGCCGAGCCGGGCCTTGTTCTTCGTGCCGTCGAGATCAATCATCGCGGCGTCGAGGCCGCGCTGGTCCTCGGCGTCGATGCCGACGAGAGCGTCCGCGATTTCGCCGTTGACCGCGTCAACCGCCTTCAAAACTCCCTTGCCGTGATAGCGCGACGCATCGCCGTCGCGAAGCTCAACGGCCTCGTGAGCACCGGTGGACGCGCCCGAAGGCACGGCGGCGCGACCCATGGTGCCATCCTCGAGCGTCACATCGACCTCGACGGTGGGATTGCCGCGACTGTCGAGAATCTCGCGGGCAACGATGTCGACGATAGCGGTCATGGGCGTTTCCTTATGGTATATTCGCGACTTGCATGCGCGGGGGGTTGCAGCAACTCTTGCCTGAGGGTTGCGGCGCCTTGTAGCCGTGTTCGGCCTGCCCGGAAAGACCCGAATGGGTAGGCAGGGCTACCCCGGGGTTCGCGCTTTGGAGCACCCCAGCGGCCGCCAATCCAAAACCGAACATCCGAAAGTTGCATAAGGAACAGTCACAAATGCTGAGTGGCGCCCTGGTACTCTTCTCCGGCGGGCAGGACAGCACCGTATGCCTGGCCTGGGCATTGGAGTGCTACGGCCGCGTCGAAACGGTCGGCTTCGACTACGGCCAGCGGCATGCGGTCGAGCTCGAGACGCGTCTCAAAGTCCTGACGAGCCTCAGGGCCGACTTTCCAGGCTGGGGCAGCCGCCTCGGCAGCGACCACATCATCGCCATGCCTGAGCTTGGCCGCATCAGCGAGACATCCCTCACGCGCGCGACCGAAATCGAGATGACGGCCGCGGGCCTGCCGTCGACCTTCGTGCCCGGCCGCAATCTTCTGTTCTTCACCTACGCCGCAGCCCTCGCCTACCGGCGGGGTCTCGACGTGCTCGTCGGCGGCATGTGCGAGACGGACTACTCAGGCTATCCTGATTGCCGGAACGCGACGCTCGTGGCGCTCAAGGAGGCGATCTCGCTCGGTATGGGACGGGAATTCAGCCTCGAGACACCCCTCATGCACGTCGACAAAGCCGGAACCTGGGCCCTGGCGGAACGCCTCGGCGGACGGAAGCTTCTCGACCTTGTGCGCGAGGAGACGCACAGTTGCTATATCGGCAACCGCTCCCTGCGCCATGACTGGGGTTACGGCTGCGGCACCTGTCCCGCCTGCGACCTTCGTGCGCGGGGTTGGCAAAAGTGGGCCGCAGAAAATCCGACGCTGGCCGGCTGAGCAAGATTTGTTACGGCGAATTCATAAAACCGCTGCCGGCGCGGCTACGTAACTCTGACAGACCATCCGGGAAGCGACACCCGGCGCGTCCCGCCTCCCTCCGTAGTTCCCTTGGGACGCACTTTGGTCATCTTCGCCGCCCTCCCTGGTTGGAGGGCGGCGCGTTTTTTGGAGTTGCTGTCCGCGCCGGCGCTCAGCTCTTGACGGCAAACGGGTTGAAGTCCGTATCGCGGTCGTAATAGTCCTCAGCCTCCGCACGCTTCAGGAAATCGACGATTTTGTAGGTCAACGGCGTGAACAGGACCTCGACACCCGTCTTGGTGAGAAACTGAGAGAGCATCACCGCCGGCAGCGCCTCGTTCGGAATAATCCCGGTGCCGTAGAACGCGAGGGGATAAAAGAGCGAGCTGTCCACGGCCTCACCAGCGATGGTGGAGCCTATGGTGCGCATCCAGAGGTGCTGACCGGATTGCGCGATCTTCATTTTGGCAAGCACATAGGAATTGACGAACTCGCCGCAGAAGTAGGCGAACATCGAGGCTGCCACGATCCGCCAGGTGTTTCCTAATGCGATCTCGTAGGCCTGCTGGTGCTTCCAAAACGGCGCCGGCGGCAGCGCCACCACGATGGACGACATGACGGCCGCGAAGGCCAGCGCGGCAAAGCCGGCCCAGATCACCTTGCGGGCGCGGGCATAGCCGTAAACCTCCGTCAGCACGTCACCAAATATGTAGGAGATCGGGAAGAACAGGACGCCCGCGCCAAAAACATAAGGACCGATACCAGGGATCTCGACCGCGGCGATCTTCGCAGGGCCGATCAGGTTCGAGCACACCAGCACGACGACGAACGCGACCATCACGAGGTCGAAATATCGGTAGCGGCGCTCGTCGCGCATGAAGTCCCCCCTAACACCCGGCCAATGCTTGACAACGGCAAAGTTGCTACTACGGATCAGCCCATGTACGCCGTCAAGGAGATCTTCTATACGCTGCAAGGCGAAGGCGCGAACGCGGGAACAGCAGCCGTGTTCTGCCGCTTTGCCGGCTGCAATCTTTGGTCGGGCCGCGAAGCCGACCGGAAGACAGCTGATTGCAGCTTTTGCGATACCGATTTCGTCGGCACCGATGGCGCGGCTGGCGGCAAGTTTGCCGACGCCGACGCGCTGGCGCAACGCATCGCTCTTGCGTGGGGAGACGGCACACACCATCGCTTCGTCGTGTTGAGCGGCGGCGAGCCCGCCCTGCAGGTCGACGATCTGCTGATCGCGGCGCTGCATTCCCTAGGGTTTCGCATTGCCATTGAAACCAACGGCACGATCGCCCTTCCGCAGGGCCTCGACTGGATCTGCGTCAGCCCAAAGGCCGGAACCACGATTCTTCAAACATCGGGGCAGGAGCTGAAGCTGGTCTACCCGCAAGAAGGCCTCGAGCCGGAGAAAGCGCTAGACCTCGCATTCGAGCATCGCTTCCTGCAGCCAATGGACGGAGCGCACCAGGCGGAGAACACCCGGTCCGCGGTGCGTTATTGCTTGGCGCATCCCGAGTGGCGGCTCTCCGTGCAGACCCACAAAATGATTGGCATCCCCTAAGACGAACTCCTGTCCCCTCATCTAGGCCGCAAGGGGATAGCGCCGTGACCGAAAATCCCTTATTTGAGCAAACCATGCGGATCTACAAGGAATTCCTCTTCGAGGCGGCCCACTTTCTGCCGTCAGCGCCGCCTGGCCACCCCAACGCGCGGGTGCACGGGCACTCATTCCGCGCGCGCATTGTGATCGAAGGAGAGCCGTCCGCCGAGACCGGCTACATCTTTCATTTCGACGACCTCTCCGCCGCGATCCGCGATTCGCGCGAGGCCCTCGACCACCACCTCTTGAACGAGGTCGAAGGTCTCGAGGCGCCGACGCTCGAGCGCCTCTCGATGTGGCTGTGGAACCGCCTAGCCAACCGTGTGGCAGGCTTGGCCGAGATCCACGTGGCGCGTGACAGCTGCCAGGAAGGCTGCATCTATTCTGGACCGCCAGGCCAGCAACGCCTGGCCGCAGAATAGCAAGACAATAGCAAGCGCAAGGAGCCGCAATGGGCAACAAGGCTGAAGGCGTTACATTGCTGGGCAGCGCCTCCTCGTTGCCGGATAGCCCTGAAGTGGCCGTGCTCGAGCGGGTGGCAAACCCGCATCCAGAGCTGCTATATGTCGCGCGCTTCACAGCACCCGAGTTCACATCCTTGTGCCCGGTCACCGGACAACCCGACTTCGCACACCTCGTCATCGACTACGTGCCGCGCGATTGGCTCGTAGAGAGCAAGTCGTTGAAGCTCTACCTCAGCTCGTACCGCAATCACGGCGCGTTTCACGAGGACTGCACAGTCGCTATCGGCAAGCGGCTGGTTGCATTGCTAGAGCCGCATTATTTCCGCATCGGCGGCTATTGGTATCCCCGCGGTGGCATCCCGATCGATGTTTTCTGGCAAACGGGAGAGCAGCCAAAGGGGATCTGGCTGCCCGACCAAGGCGTCGCACCTTATCGCGGACGCGGGTAAGGCTGCGAAAGCCTCTGGGCCCGCTACTTTTCCGAGCCCCTCACGCCTGTCCGGTTGAGGCTTCCGCGCACAATTGCTGATCCTGAATAGCAAAGCATATTTTTCAAGTTTAGCGCTAACCTTTCTCGGAAGGCGCTGTACTCGCCTCCCCTCTCCGTCATGGCAGGGCTTGACCCTGCCATCCAGGGCCAAGCCCTGAAGCGGTGGAACAGAACAAGCAGCCCCTGGATGGCCGCCTCAAAGGGCGGCCATGACGCAGTATTGGATGTACTCGGCGTTGAACCGGACAGCCGTGTCCGAGCACCTCGCCATGACACGCCTTAGCGTTCATAAGCTGCAATGCGGTTGCGGCCCGCGCGCTTGGCCTCGTAGAGTTTTACGTCAGCCCGCGACGTCAATTGCTCGGCCGATTCATTGCTGCGCCGTTCCGCAACTCCAAAAGACGCTGTGACTTGACCAAGCATCTGATTGGTGGAACGAATGGTTAGCCGTTTGGCCTCGAACTGCTTGCGGACCCGCTCGGCAAGAGCAATAGCACCGTCCTGCCGCGTACCCGGCAAGACAATGGCGAACTCCTCGCCACCATAACGGGCGGCTGTATCACCGTCGCGCACCGTCTGCGTCAGAATGCGCGCGAACATCTTCAAAACCTCGTCTCCAACCGCATGGCCGAACCCGTCGTTGACCTTCTTAAAATGGTCGATGTCGCACAGGATGATCGACAGCGCTTCCCCAGTTTCGGAGGCCACCGCCAGTTCCTTCTGCAGCACGGTGTCGAAAAAGCGCCTGTTGCCGATGCTGGTCAGCGCATCGCGATTTCCCTGCTCCTCGGCCGCGCTGAGGCTCACCTGAAGCGCCTCGATCTCGCCCCGCGACGCTTCGAGCTTGCCTCTGAGCTCGACAGTATCGCGCCGCATCCGCTCGTTCTCAGCAACCAAGAGCTTCACGATCACACGCACCTGCTCGGGTTCCGATAGCCCCGCAAGCCGCGCTTGAGCGCTGGCGAGCGACTTGGTATAGGCCTCGTTCGAGGCAACGTGCGCCCGGATCAGCGACAGCACCTTGCCGAGCTCCTGGGTCAGCGACGAGCTGGTTTTTGTGATCAGTTGCGTCGCCTTCGAAGCCGAGCCTATCGCCGCTCCACCGCCCGCAAGCAAGAGCGGGATGGTGAGCTCGAGAACCCAACAAATGGCCGCGATTGAACCAGCCACGAGAGTGGCAAAAACTGCGATCGCAAGTGGATTATAGCTCGTCGCCAACGTAACGCCGCTGCGCGAAACATCGACGGTGCTGACCGTGTTGAAAAGGGCGAGACTAACTCCCCCACCCGTAAGCGTGAGATAGCAGACGGCAGCGAGTGCGAAAGCGCCTGCGACGATGCCCGCCACTTGCAATGGCGGCGCGGCCCTCACTCGTTCCAGGATTTGAATGGCTTAACCCTCCGTTTGAGCACGAGGCCGCCAGCCCAGACCCAAAACCCAACGTCGCAATACCGCAGGACCATCGTGGCGGAAAATGAACTCGAGCAGACACAGTAGAAATACTGAGCGACTCGCGCGTCTAGCATATACCTTGCAATCAACGTTTTTGCGAGACTGCAGAGTAGCCGTAAGATGAAAGTAGAAGCACGCGACGCGTGTCGTTGTGAGAGACTGCAGACCGAAAGAGGTTGTTGCCGTTTGGCAGGACGCTCGTGGTCGGATATAGACGGGCTCTCCGCAGCAGCAGTAAGATACGAATGGCCCCGCCTCTCATTCAGCTTAGCAACATCATCCTCACTTTCGGTGGCACGAGCCTGTTGGACGGCGTTGATCTCTCCGTGGCACCGGGCGAGCGGGTGTGCCTCGTTGGACGCAATGGCTCGGGAAAATCAACCCTTCTCCGCATTGCGGCCGGCATGGTCGAACCGGATCGCGGCGAGCGGTTCGTGCAGCCCGGCGCCGTTTTGCGATACTTACAGCAGGAACCCGACCTCTCCGAATTTGCAACGACACTCGACTATGTCGAGGCGGGTCTTTCGGCCTCCGATAATCCCTATCAGGCCCGCTACCTTCTCGAGCAGCTGGGGCTGAGCGGCGATGAGGATCCATCGCGGCTCTCGGGTGGCGAGGTGCGCCGCGCCGCCATCGCTCATGTGCTCGCCGCGAACCCGGACATCTTGCTGCTCGATGAGCCGACCAACCATCTCGATTTGCCAACCATCGAGTGGCTCGAGACAAAGCTTCAATCCTTACGCTCTGCAATTGTCATCATCAGCCACGATCGTCGCTTTCTCGAGAAGCTCTCCCGCACCACCGTCTGGCTCGATCGCGGGCGCGTGCGTCGCGTCGAGCTGCCGTTCAGCCAATTCGAGGACTGGCGCGATCAAGAGCTCGCCGATGAGGAGATGCAGCAGCACAAGATCGACCGCAAGATAGTCGCCGAGAACAATTGGGTTCATGGCGGCGTCACGGGCCGTCGCAAGCGCAACGTGCGGCGCATGGCCGAGCTCCGGCAGCTCCGGAAAGATCGTCGCGAGTACCGCGCCGTGCAGGGACAGGCCACGATCCTCGTCGCGGAGGCCGAGAAATCCGGCGCGCTCGTCGTCGAGGTAAAGGGCATATCGAAGAGCTTCGGCGAGCGGCCGATCGTAAAGGATCTATCACTGCGACTGATGCGCGGCGACCGGCTTGGCATCGTCGGGCCAAATGGCGCCGGCAAGACGACGCTCGTCACGCTGCTTACGGGAGGCATGGCACCCGACACTGGCGAGATCAAGATCGGCTCCAACATCGAGCTTGCCTCGCTCGACCAGGGTCGCGAGAGCCTCGACCCCAATTGGACGCTCTCGGAAGCCCTGACGCGCGGCCGCGGCGACATGGTCTCGGTCGGTGGGCAGACGAAGCACGTCATCGCCTACATGCGCGACTTTCTGTTCCAGCCGGAGCAGCGGCGCACGCCGCTTTACGTGCTGTCGGGCGGCGAGCGAGGACGCCTGATGCTGGCCCGCGCGCTCGCCAAGCCCTCGAACGTGCTGGTTCTGGACGAGCCGACGAACGACCTAGACCTCGAGACGCTGGATGTGCTCGAGGAGATGCTCGCGGGCTATTCCGGCACCGTCATCCTGATCAGCCATGATCGCGATTTCCTCGATCGCGTTGTGACGAGCGTCCTCGTTCCCGAGGGCGAAGGCCGCTGGACCGAGTATCCGGGCGGATACGCCGACATGCTCGCGCAGCGCGGCGCCGATCTCTCCCGCGCCGAGGTCAACGGCAAGTCCACGGCGAGTGAGCCGAAAGAGGCGCCGCCGAGTGGCGCAGCAAAGCAGCCTCCAGCCGCCAAGCGCCGTCTTTCGTTCAAGGAGAAGCATGCGCTTGAGACCTTGCCGGCCGAGATGGCGGTGCTGAGCCAGAAAGCCGTAAAGCTGCAAGAGCTGCTCGCCGACCCCGATCTTTACACCCGCGATCGCAAGGCCTTCAACGAGGCCTCGGACGCGCTTACCGAGATCGGCGCGAAGCTCGGTGTTGCCGAGGAGCGCTGGCTCGAGCTCGAAATGCTGCGCGAGGAGCTGAGCAGCTGAGCAGCTGCAATGCTGGCAGCGGCTCATCTTGAATAGGGTTAGGCACCCTTGCCATCATTGACGCGCGCCTCTGCGAGCCAGGAGAGCGCGCCGTTGGCCGCGGCACACCCTGTCGCGAAGCAGGCCTGCAGCAGGTAGCCTCCCGTGGGCGCCTCCCAATCAAGCATTTCCCCGGCAACGAACGTTCCGGGACGTGCCTTCAGCATGAAGTCCGCGTCGATCTCGTCGAGCCTGATACCGCCGGCCGTCGAGATCGCGCGGGCAATCGGTGCGACGCCTGAAAGCGTGACCGGCACAGCCTTGATGAGGCGCGCAAGAGCCGCCGCATCAAGCGATCCGAGCGACGTACCCGAAGCGTGCGCCGCTTCCTGCAAGAGGCCGACTGCAGGCGGCGGCAAGCGGATGGCTTTGCGCAGGAACGTCGCCAGCGATTGCTTCTCGCGCGGCGCGGCAAGCCGCGCCGTAAGGTCTTCATGGGAGGTGTCCGGTCTGACGTCGATCAGCACGGTTGCAAAGCCGTTCGCAAGCACGGCCTCGCGAAGGCTCGCGGACAGCGCATAGACCGCGCCGCCTTCGATGCCCGCTGCCGTGATGACCGCCTCGCCGCGAACGCTTTCGGCTCCGCTCGAGAGCGCAATGCGCTTCAAGGGCTCGCCCGCGAAGCGATTGCGGAATACCTCTGACCAGGAAACGAGAAAGCCGCAGTTTGCCGGC
This sequence comes from Hyphomicrobium sp., assembly GCA_041659825.1. Lineage (GTDB taxonomy): Bacteria > Pseudomonadota > Alphaproteobacteria > Rhizobiales > Hyphomicrobiaceae > Hyphomicrobium_C. The sequence continues at coordinate 50,640 of JBAZXL010000004.1, read as the reverse complement.
CGCAACGGCGCGATGCTGACGCCGAGCTCCGCGATCGGCCTCACCCACGCGCCGTCCGAACCGAGATGCGGCCAGCTCGCGCCGCCGAGTGCGAGCACTGTGCTCTCGGCCGCAATGCCCACCTCTCCGTCCGGCGTCTTGAAGCGGGGCAGCCCCGCCTCGCCCCAACCGAGCCACTCATGGCGAAGCTTGAACGTAACGCCAAGGTCGGCCAGCCGGGGGAGCCACGCGCGCAGCAGCGGCGATGCCTTCATGGCCTTGGGAAACACACGCCCGCTGGTTCCGACGAAGGTCTCCTGGCCGAGCTCCGCAGACCAGTTGCGAAGGTGCCAGGGTGTCAGCTCCAGGATGGCCGGGCGGAGGCGTGCCTCGGCACCGCGGTATCGAGTTAGAAATATCTCGACAGGCTCGCTGTGGGTGAGGTTCAGCCCCCCGCGACCGGCCAGCAGCAGCTTGCGTCCTACAGAGGACATACGCTCGTAGACAGTGACGGTGGCGCCGCCGCGCGCCAGCGTCTCCGCAGCCATCAGGCCAGCGGGGCCGGCGCCGATGACGGCGACGTGCACTTGCGATAGTTCGGACAACAGCCACCTTCTGGATAAGTGCAAGACCCGCATCAATGCGGGCGGTGGCCTTAGCACCTTGGGCGACGGGCTACAAACTCTGGCTATTGGCCCTTGACGTGTTCTCTATTTGTTCTTATTCTACCAAGAACGAATTCATCAGCCAGCGAGCTTCATTCCGCTGGCCCCCAAAGGCTCGCCCAAAGACCCACCATGGCGCTCATTCGCTCAAATCTCGGCAGCTCGTTTCGCTCTGTTCAGGCAGAGTTGAAGGCCGCCCACGAAGGGGCAGTGATGGATAACGCGCCCCGCAAAAGTCTCGCAGCAGGTCGCCTTGCGGCCCTGCGCGATACCCTGGCCAAAATCGAGGGCAAGACCGTCCAGGGAAGCCAAGCCTCAACCGATGGCAAGACGACCGCCAGTGGGAGCAAGACCGTTGAGAGCAAGACCACGAATGAGAGAATGCGGGAGCCATCGGCTCTCTCTCTTGGAATCGCAGAGGTCGACCGCTGCCTTCCGGGCAAAGGCCTCGCCCCAGGTGCCGTGCATGAGGTCATAGCAGCCGCTCATGGCGACAGACCGGCATGTCTCGGCTTTTCTCTGGCGTTGATGGCGTTGGCTGGGCGAGCGCGGATGGGCAGTCCGGTGATCGTCGCCTCGCGCGCATCCCTGTGGGACTTCGGCCCTCTCTATGGCCATGGACTGCATCAGATGGGCGTGAACGCCGGGAGCTTGATCCTTATCGAAGCTCGAAGCGACAAAGAGGCTCTGTGGGCCATCGAGGAGACACTGCGCTCGGGCGCTGGGCTCTCGATGGTTCTCGGGCTCGTCGGCTCGGGAGCGAGAGCCGCGGGCAAGGCGGGCACGCAAGACAAGCGCTCGGCGCTCGCAGATCTCACCCTGAGTCGGCGCCTGAGTCTGGCTGCCGCTTCGACCAGGACGCCGCTGGTTCTCTGTCTACCGCCAACGGCTGGAGAGACGAGTGCGGCCGCGACGCGCTGGAGAATTTCTGCAGCCCCCGCATGGCCAAGAAGCTCGGCCCTCCGTTGCAATCAGAATTCAGAAGCCTCCTTCCGCCGCTCACGATGGCGCGCTGGGCTCGAGCGCTGCCGCAACGGACGCACCGGTAACTGGCTTTTCGAGTGGGATCATGTCGCGCTTCGTTTCCATTTGGCTAAAGAGCTGGCCTGTGACGCGCCGGCTCAGAGACGCCCAGAAAGCAACGGAGAAAGCAACGCAGAGGTCATCGGCCTCCGCCGGCTCTTCGCGTAGCGCTTTCGATGCTGTCGCGCCGATCGTGCTGGTTGCGCCGGGCCCCGGTGGCGCGCGGCTCTCAGCCTTGAACGAGGCGGCCCTCGCAGCGGGCCTTGCCCGTGGCGAGCTGCTCTCGAACGCGCGCTCGAAGGTCCAAGGCTTGCAGGTGGCGGACGCCGACCCGGAAGGAGACGCCGAAGCGCTCGCGAGCCTCGGCCTCTGGTGCCTCCGCTACACGCCGCTCGTCATGGCCTGGGACGAGGCCAACGGGGCCGACGGGCTCTATCTCGAGGTGCAAGGCTCGGCGCATCTCTTCGGCGGCGAGCGGGCACTTCTCGACGATCTTGTCGCGCGCTTGCAGGGCTTTGGCCTCTCCCCTCGCCTCGCCATCGCAAGTACGCCCGGAGCGGCATGGGCCGTCGCCCGCTATGGCCGGACGTCGCCCCCGATCACCGAGCCAGAGATCGTCGCGCGAGGAGAGATCGTGGAGAGCGGCGCGGAGGCGGCGGCCCTGCGCTCCCTGCCGCTCGCGGCCTTGCGCTTGCCCGCCGAGACGCTGGCGCTGGCACGGCGGCTCGGCCTGAGGCGCATCGCAGACGTGCTGAGCGCCCCGCGTGCGCCGCTCAGCAAACGTTTCGGGGCGTTGTTCCTGCTCCGCCTCGATCAGGCCCTTGGACGAGCACCCGAGCCGCTCAAAGCCCTCGTCGTACCGGCCTCCTATCACGTGCGGGCGAGCTTTCTCGAGCCGATCTCGACACAAGCTCATATCGTGGAGGCGGCACGCAAGCTGCTCGGCGATCTGGCGAAAGAGCTTCTGCGCGCTGGCGTCGGTGCGCGGCGCCTCATGCTTCTCCTCTTCCGCCCCGATGGCGGCGTGCGAAGCCTTGAGCTCGGTCTCGCCGCACCGAGCCGGGACAGCGCTCACATGGCGCGCCTCATCGAGCTCAGGCTCGACCGCGTCGCCGGCGGGCTCGAAGCCGAGTTCGGCTATGAGGCGATGGGGCTCGATGTGCTTCTAGCCGAACCGATGGCCGAGACCCAGGCAGCGCTCGAGAGCAGTGGCGCCCGGCACGAGACGGCAGATCTCGCGAAGCTGATCGACAGGATCGAGCAGCGCCTCGGCACAGGCTCGGTCGCAATGCTCGAGCCCCGCCAGAGCCATTGTCCCGAGCGGGCCGCCATCGCCAGACCTGCCGGTGCCAGACTTGCCGGGAAAGGTGAAACAAGACCTGCGAAAGAAGCAGCAGCCGTCCGTTGGGAGAGCAGGAATTTGCCTGCGATGGCACGGCCCTTGTTTTTATTTCCAAGGCCCGAGACAGCGGAGGTCGTGGCACTCATTCCGGAAGGACCGCCCCGGCAGTTCCGCTGGCGCGGGATGCTGCATCAGGTCACCGGCTTCGAAGGCCCCGAGCGCATCGCACCCGAGTGGTGGCGGCAGGATGCGGCGGGCATGCCCGAGCGCGACTATTACGCCGTCGAGGACACGGAAGGCCGCCGCTTCTGGCTTTTTCGCGCGGGGCGCTATGGCGTGGACGGCATCACTCCGCGCTGGTTTCTGCACGGGGTGTTCGCATGACGCCGTTCGCTGAGCTTGTTGCCGCAACGAACTTCTCGTTTCTCCGCGGCGCCTCGCATGCCTCCGAGATCGTCCGGCGGGCAAAGGAGCTGGGGCTAGCCGCCATCGCCGTTGCCGATCGCAATACGCTCGCAGGCGTCGTGCGCGCGCATACCGCTGCGAAAGAGGAAGGCATCCGCTGCCTCGCCGGCGCCAGGCTCGTGACGACCTGCAGCTTCGAGGTGATCGCCTATCCCAAGGATCGCGCCGCATATGGCCGCCTCACGCGGCTCCTCACGGCCGGCAACCGGCGCGCCAAGAAAGGCTGCTGCCATCTTTCGTTCGACGAGGTTCAAGCGGCCGGTGCCGGGCAGATTTTTATTCTGCTGCCGCCCTCCGTCCTTGATGCAGAGTTTCGTGAGAAGGCTAGCCGGATTGCTGCCGTTGCACGCGGGCGCACATATCTCGCGGCGAGCCATCATTACCGTGGCGACGAGGTGTTGCGGCTCGCGGCACTTGCCGAGCTTGCTGGGCAAATCGGCGCGCCGCTCCTCGCCACCAACGACGTGCTCTATCACGAGCCCCAGCGCCGGCCGCTGGCCGACGTGCTCGCCTGCATCCGCGAGAAGTGCTCAATTGCGGAAGCGGGCTTCCGGCTCGAGGCGAACGCCGAGCGTCACTTGAAAAGCGCAGACGAGATGGCGCGTCTTTTCGCGCACTATCCCGACGCCGTCCGCCGCCCGCTCGATATTCTCCGCGAGGTCACGTTCTCGCTCGATGAGCTTTCCTACGAGTATCCCGACGAGCCCGTTCCAATCGGAAAAACCGCGCAGCAGCATCTTTCTGACCTCACGGCCGCGCATCTCGAGGAGCGGTATCCGGCTGGCGTGCCGGCCCCCATTGCGGCTCTCATCGAGAAAGAGCTCGAGCTGATCCGCGCGCTCGACTACGCGCGCTACTTCTTGACAGTCTACGATATCGTGCGCTTCGCCCGCGAGCGAGGCATACTCTGCCAGGGGCGCGGATCGGCCGCGAACAGCGCGGTATGCTACGCGCTTGGCATCACCGCCGTCGACCCGACCAAGATCGATCTCCTCTTCGAGCGCTTCATCTCTATCGAGCGGCGCGAGCTGCCCGATATCGACGTCGATTTCGAGCACGAGCGGCGCGAGGAGGTCATCCAGTATCTCTATGCGCGCTACGGCCGCGAGCGGGCCGCCATCTGCTCGACCGTGATCCACTATCGCTCACGCATGGCCATCCGCGACGTGGGCCGCGCGCTCGGCCTCAAAGACGATGTCACGGGCGCGCTGGCAGATACTGTGTGGGGCAGCGGCGGCGACGGAATTCCAGATTCGCACATCCGCCAGGCGGGCTTCGATCCCGCCAATCCCGCCATCCGCCAGGCCATCGAGCTTGCGGCGATGCTGACCGGCTTCCCGCGCCATCTCTCCCAGCACGTCGGCGGCTTCGTCTTGACGCGGCAGCGGCTCGACGAGACGGTGCCGATCCTGAATGGCGCCATGGTGGATCGCACCTTCATCGAATGGGACAAGGACGACATCGACGCGCTCGGCATTCTGAAGGTCGACGTGCTGGCGCTCGGCATGCTGACCGCGATCCGCAAAAGCTTCGACCTCGTGCGCCGCGCCTACGGGCGGTCGCTTTCTCTCGCCTGCGTGCCGCAGGATGACGCCGACGTCTACGCCATGCTGTCGCGCGCCGATTCCGTCGGCGTGTTCCAGGTCGAAAGCCGCGCCCAGATGTCGATGCTGCCGCGCTTGCAGCCGCGCCAGTTCTACGACCTCGTGATCGAGGTCGCGATCGTGCGGCCGGGGCCCATTCAGGGCGACATGGTCCACCCATATCTGCGCCGCCGCGCTGGCCTCGAGCCGATCGAGTTCCCCTCAGAGGAGCTGCGCGAGGTTCTGGGCAAGACCTGCGGCGTACCGCTCTTCCAGGAGCAGGCCATGCGTATCGCCATCGTCGCCGCTGGCTTCTCGCCGGGCGAGGCCGACAAGCTGCGCCGCGCCATGGCAACCTTCCGGCATACCGGCACCATTTATTCGTTCCGGGAAAAGTTTGTCACCGGCATGGTCTCACGCGGCTACCAGCAAGAGTTCGCCGAGCGCTGCTTCAACCAGATCGAGGGCTTCGGCGAATATGGCTTTCCGGAAAGCCATGCGGCGAGCTTCGCCCTCCTCGTCTATGTCTCGGCCTGGCTCAAGCATCATTATCCGGAGGCTTTCTGTGCCGGCCTCATCAACAGCCAGCCGATGGGCTTTTATCAACCGGCGCAACTCGTCCGCGACGCGCGCGAGCATGACGTGGAGGTGCGGGCCGCAGACGTAAACAGAAGCGAGTGGGAATGCACGCTCGAGATCCCCTCTCCCCGCGATCGCGGGGAGAGGGCTAGGCCCAACCCTCTCCCCGTCGCACCTGCGACGGGGAGAGGGGACAGGCGGGCAGCCGTGCGTCTCGGGCTTCGGCTCGTCTCGGGACTTTCCGAGGCGGAGGGGCAGGCGATCGTTGCCGCGCGGCGCGGCGGCTTCACAAGCGTGCGCGCGCTGTGGGCCGCAAGCGGTACCGGCATAGCCACGATCGAGAAGCTTGCCGATGCGGACGCCTTCCGCTCGATGGGGCTCGACCGGCGCGCCGCGCTCTGGGAAGTACGCGGGCTCGGACAGGGGGCCGCAAGCGTCTCACGCGATGCTCCGCTTCTCGCCGGCCGGGAGCAGCATGATCTCTTCGCCGAGCCGTCCGTGAGCCTGCCCGAAATGCCCGCGAGCGAACACGTCGCCGAGGATTACACGGCGACCGGGCTCTCGCTCAAGGCGCATCCCGTCCACTTTTTCCGCGAGGATCTGAAGCGCCAGCTTGTCATCACGAGCGCGGAGCATTGGGACGATCGCTTCAAGGGACGTCTCGTGTCTGTCGCAGGCCTCGTGCTCGTGAGACAGCGCCCCGGCACGGCAAAAGGCGTCGTGTTTCTCACCATCGAGGACGAGACCGGGATCGTGAACATCGTCGTCTGGCGCAAGGTTTTCGAGCGTTGGCGCCGCCTCATCATGACGGCGCAGTTCGTCATCGTACGCGGACGCCTCGAGCGCGACGGGCTCGTAAGCCACGTCGTAGCGCATGATTTCATCGATCTGACGGCAAGGCTCACCGAGCTTGCCGACGGCACAGTTTCACTACCCCATCTCAATCGCGATGCGGGCGAAGGCTCGTGGAAGCAGCGCAGCCGCGACTTCCACTAGGCCGTGTCCTCAATTTGGATCATGCATGCATCGAGCCGCCCGCATCACTCCTCACACTGTCTGAAAATCCGGAACCAGACGAGCTTGCTGACGTTCATTGACGCGAAACAAAAAACGGAGACGCTCATGCGCAGATCGCACCTCATCCTGGCCGCAGCACTTTCGCTGGCGTCCGCGGCCATCCCCGCATCCGCCGCTCCCCTTGTGACCGGCGCAGCAGAGCCGGAAGCAGCCTCGTCAACCGGCATCGTCAAAATTCACGGGGTGCACCGCGACTGCGAGGCAGGCCGCTACGGCTGGCACCGCCACAACCGCTACGGCGAGCGCATCGCCTGCGGCCGCCCAGGCGTCGGCATCTACCTCGGACCTCGGTGGGGCAGGCGTGACTGGGATCGCGACCACCGCGATCGCGGTGATCGGGATCGCGGCGACCGCGGCAGAGGCGGTGACGGCCGCAGGGGCTGATGACGACGGAGGAACTATGCCGCAATTGGCGGAATTGGCGCCATTAGCCCTCGGTGCCGCTCCGCTCCTGGCGTTTGAACGGGGCTCAGGTATGAAGAAAGGCGAACGTCTGCCATCATGCCGGGGCCCCGATACCAATGCTCATCGCCACGCCGAAAGCCGCCCTGCGGCCCGTCACAAGACCAGGAGCCGCTCCGCTGCTCATCACCAAGTCGAGAGCTACCTTTCTCCTCGTCGCCTCGACCCTCATGCTCTCTGCCGCCCCGGCCGAGGCCGACCCGCCGCCTGTCGACTGCAACGACATCAAAAACACCTACGACGGAAACATCTGCGCCGAGCGTGATTTCGACAAAGCCGATGCCAAGCTCAACAACATCTACAAAAAGGTCCTGGAGCACACCGCGAAAAGCGGGGACGAGAAGCCATGGGATGCCAAGAGCTGGGAAGCAGCCATCCGCGCCTCGCAACGCGCGTGGGTCGCCTTCCGTGACGCCGACTGCAAGGACGCCGTGCCGATGGAATGGTCGGGCGGAACGGGCACGACGGTGGCGGTTCTCGGCTGCATGACGGAGAAAACGAAGCAGCGGACAGACGATCTCGCCGAACGGTACGGGATTGAGTGATGCGGGTTAGAGGCGCGCGAGAAAGGCGCGGACGGCTTCCCCCATGTGGAGATGAGTTTCCTCGTTCGTCCCGAGCGGTGCACGGGCTACACCATGATCCAGAGGACGAGAGTTTGAGATGCGGTCTAAGACGTCGTGCTTGCGCCTTTCTCGTCGTCATGCCGACGTAGGACGGAACCGCCAGTCTCCGTGATTGCTACGTCGGCGGCCGACCTCGGACCCTTTTGGAGCGTCGAGCCAGGGCGACACCCGCCGCGGCCAGGGCCGTCGCCAGCACGCCGGCCGCGAACCCAGTCAGCGCCGCGGCCTCGTCGAGCATCCAGATCGCACTCTCGTGTCCGCTCCAGATCAGCACGACATAACCAAAATGGACGATCAAAGCGGTCACGGCGGCGCCGACGCAGCCTGCCGCAAGCAGAAAACAAGCAAGTGTTCGGGACTGCTTGATGACTAAGAGAGCCCCCACGCCGACTGACACGGCAGGACCTGCGGAGGCAAGCTGCCAAAACGCGTCGCGCAACGGCCCCTGGCTCACGGAGAAGAGATCGAAATCCATACGCGGCATTGAAACCGCGAATGGCGCCGAATTTGAGGGGTACACTCATGCAATTGCCGCGGCCGAAGTCCCCGGCGCCGACCCATCCGCGCTCCTGCTACGAAAGAAAGCGCGCCGCGTGCCGTGCCTCACCTCGAAAGCACGTCTCCCGCGCACCGAACCAGCGGATGCGATTGCGCTGGATCCAATCGTAAAGCCGGTTGCCGAGCACGTCCGGGATGATGCGGCCGACGTGACCGAGCCAGCGCCAGGGTGCGGGCATCGTGCGCGCCGCGGCGCACGTCGCCGCCCATTTCGTGTAAGGGCGGCCGTCGCGCAGCACCATGAACGTATCGTAGCGCTCGGCGTCGAGGCCATAGTGGCGATAGATGGCTTGCGGGATCGCCTCTTGGACGGCGGCGAAGTGCGTCGTGCCGTCGGGATCGCGTGCCAAAAGCCACTGCACGCCCTCGGAGCACAGCACGCACTTGCCGTCGAAGATGATCAGCGGCCGGCTGTCGTCGAAGCGCGGGACGGCGGGGTCGTTGCGATAGGAGTGAGGGGCGTGTGGCATTCTACCCTCCTAGTACTCACCCTGCCCCTAGCAACGCACTGGCAACGGCTTTCGGTTTTTTGGCGATCACCTTTAAAAAGCTTTCGGCGGCTTGATCGGGTTTGGCGCGGCCTTGCTCCCAATCGCGGAGCGTGCCGACGGGAATGCCGAAACGGCGAGCGAACTCTTCTTGGCTGAGACCGAGCTTAATGCGAACGTGCTTGGCGAAGGGAATGCGCTGCATGCGAGCAAGTTGTTCGGGCGTCGACGGTTGGGCGTCGGGATCAGAGAGGGCGGCGATCATCACCTCCTCATCCGTCATGGATGGCTCCCATTGACCGGGGTGGCCAGGAAGGGGACCGTTGGCGTCGTGCCAGCGATCATTTTTTAGATAGCGTTTGCCGGTTGTAGCAATTTTCTTCATGGCGCGTGGCCCTTCTGGCCGAAATGATCCGCGTGACGTTCCCCTGGCGCTCTGTGGTGACGACGAATAGCACTCTGCTGAAGGCTAGCCCGATCGATCGCCATCGCTCTTCATAGGGGTCTCCATCATCGATCTCGATGAGGCAGTATTTGTCCTCGAGTGCGACGGCCGCCTCCTCGAAACTGACGCCGTGCTTGAGCAGATTCGCTCTCGCCTTGGTATCGTCCCACTCGAAATGGCCGTGACGCATATATACGGGTATCCCGTAGCTAGTTCAAGGTGCGATCGGGGCTTCGCGGCCGACTAGCCAGTTCAACGGTGGGTGTGCTGTGTTTCCGTCGCGGAGGGCTCGCCATTATGTTGGAGACACGTACTTGCCGCGTCGCAATTGCGGGGACTTGTCTGGGTGCTGAAGCTTGCGTGGATCCTGGCCTTCGCCAGGATGACGTTGAGAGGAGGCGCGCGAGTTGCGCTCAAACCAACGCGCGCCGCGGGGACCGCCGGAACAATCTTCGACGTTGCAATTGCGGAGGCCGGCGTGGGTACTGGCCTGAGGTCGACGCGCGACGCCAAATCCACCCACTCACGTCATCCTGGCGCAGGCCAGGACCCACGCAAGTGTCAGCGAGTGCGACGCCTGTCGCACTGAAACCAACGCGCGCCGCGGGGACCGCCGGAACAATCTTCGACGTTGCAATTGCGGAGGCCGGCGTGGGTCCTGGCCTGCGCCAGGATGACGTCGGGAGGAGGAGCGCGAGTTGCGCTCGAACCAACGCGCGCCGCGGGGACCGCCGGAACAATCTTCGACGTTGCAATTGCGGAGGCCGGCGTGGGTCCTGGCCTGCGCCAGGATGACGTTGTGGGTGAGCGGTTGGGGAGCAGCACCTTAGTGGCACTGCTCCCTTCGGCATAGTTCGAAGATCAGATTGTCTTCCAGCGGGGATCATCATTTGCAATCGGCAGAACTAGAAGATCTCCGGTCTCAGCTAGGTGGCTGCGAGGTTGCACCTCAATTGACCCCATGTCCGGCGGCTCGGCCTCAGCGCCCAGCGCCGCCAACGCTTCCTCGAGGCCCATCACCGTCTGGTCCTGGCTGCCCAATCTCCGGATCGAGACCTTCTTCTCCTCCGCCTCACGTTTGCCGACGACGAGCATCACCGGCACCTTCGCCAAGCTGTGCTCGCGCACCTTGTAGTTGATCTTCTCGTTGCGCAAATCGCTCTCGACGCGGAGCCCCAGGGCTTTGCAGCGCTCGACGACTTCCAAAGCATAGTCGTTCGCATCCGACACGATCGGCGCCACCATCACCTGCAAGGGCGAGAGCCATAGGGGAAAGTGTCCCGCGAAGTTCTCGATCAGAATGCCGGTGAAGCGCTCGAGCGAGCCAAACATGGCGCGGTGGATCATCACCGGCGTCTTCTTCTCCGAATGCTCGTCGATGTAGAAGGCGCCGAGGCGGCCCGCCAAGTTAAAGTCGACCTGCGTCGTGCCGCACTGCCAGTCGCGGCCGATGGCGTCCTTCAGCACGTACTCGAGCTTGGGTCCGTAGAACGCGCCTTCGCCGGGGTTGATGGCCGTCTTCACGCGGCCATTCGACCGCTTGGTCACTTCGTCCAGAACATCGCCCAAGGCTTTCTCGGCCTTGTCCCACAGCTCGTCGGCGCCGACGCGCTTTTCTGGCCGCGTCGAGAGCTTGATGAAAATGTCCTCAAAGCCGAAGTCCTTGTAGATCGAGAGCATCAGATCGTTGATCTTGAGGCACTCCTCCATGATCTGGTCTTCGGTGATGAAGATGTGCGCGTCGTCCTGCGTGAAGTGGCGAACGCGCAGCATGCCGTGCAAGGCACCCGACGGCTCATAGCGATGCACCTTTCCGAACTCGGCGATCTTCAACGGCAGGTCGCGATAGCTCTTGAGCCCGTGCTTGTAGATCTGCACGTGACCCGGGCAGTTCATGGGCTTGCAGCAGAACACGCGCTCATCGGGAAGCGTCGTCGTGAACATGTTCTCGCCGTAGTTCTCCCAGTGGCCGGAAAGCTCCCAGAAGTGCTTCTCCATCATGTCGGGAGAGTTGACCTCGAGGTAGCCCGCCTTGTCGAGGCGCCGGCGCATATACGCGATCAGCGTCTGAAACAGCGTCCAGCCCTTCGGGTGCCAGAAGACGGAGCCCGGCGCCTCCTCCTGGAAGTGGAAGAGATCCATCTCGCGGCCGAGCTTCCTGTGATCGCGGCGCTCGGCTTCCTCGATCTGCTTCACGTAGGCGGCCAGCTCCTCCTCCGTCGCGAAGGCGGTGCCATAGATGCGCTGGAGCTGCGGGTTATTGCTGTCGCCGCGCCAATAGGCGCCCGCGAACTTGGTGAGCTTGAACGCCTTGCCGATGGCGCCGACGCTGGTCATGTGCGGGCCGCGGCAGAGATCGAGCCACTCGCCTTGCTTATAGATCTTGAGGTCCTGGTCCTTCGGGATCGCGTCGACCAGCTCGATCTTGAACGTCTCTCCCTTGGCGCGGAAGAAATCCTTGGCCTTTTCGCGGCTCCAGAATTCCTTCGTGAAGGGGGCGTTCTTGGCGATGATCTCGCCCATCTTCTTTTCGATTTTCGCCATGTCGTCCGGATGGAACGGATCGGCCTTGGCGAAGTCGTAGAAAAAGCCGTTCTCTATGACGGGACCGATGGTCACCTGCGTGCCGGGCCAGAGCGACTGGACGGCTTCGGCCATGACGTGCGCGGCGTCGTGCCGGATCAGCTCAAGCGCCTCCGGGTCCGTGCGCGACACGAACTTGATCGTGGCGTCGGAGGTGATGGGGTCGGCAAGGTCGGACAGCACGCCGTTCAGCGTCATCGCAACGGTCCGCTTCGCAAGTGAGGGCGAGATGCCTTTGGCGACCTCGAGCCCGGTCGTACCCTTTGCCACCTGGCGGCTCTTGCCATCAGGAAATGTAATCGAAATCTCAGACATTTACGTGCTCCTCTCACTCGCTGCCTACCAATCAGCGTAAGTGGTGATCCGGTCTCTTTAGCATGCTTCACGCTTATCGCGACAACCCGCCTCTCGGCCGAGGTCCAAGGCAGTGTACGAAGGCCGCCGAATAGCAAGCGTCGCGCTGCGAGACAATGTCTCGCTGAGGCCATTGCGCCGGCTCGTGAATACGGAATCGTGCCGATGCTCGCGGCTGTGGCAACAGGCAGCTAGTGTGGTGATTCCGAAGTCCGCCACCACCTCGCCGCCGGCCTCAGAGGCGGACTTCGGAATCTGAACCACACTCGATTCATAGGCTTGCTAGTGTCCTTTCGATCGCGAAGTTCGCTTGGAGCGCGCTGCAGATGGTGACGAACTTCGCGATCGGGACACTAGCCGCTCTACGGCGAAGGCTTTCATGCACTTTGCGAGCGATGAGCGAGCCAGCCCGACCGCAGCGCCAGCATGTGAGCGCTCAGTGCGTCCAGGCCCCGAGGCGCCCGAATTTGAAATTATCGGAGTAGGACTTGCGAATTTGCTTCCTGGGCTTAGGCTCGACGACCGAGTAGGCGAGACCGCTACGCTCGGCGAATGCCACCGCCTCCTCTTTCGTATCGAACTCGAGCCGCACTTGCGCTGCCGTATCGGACGAGCTGGTCCAGCCCATGAGGGGGTCGATCTCGCGCGCCGCCGCCGGCTCGTGCTCGAGCACCCACTCCTTGGTGCGGGCCTCACCCGACTGCATGGCCGTTTTCGCAGGCTTGAAGATGCGTGCCGTCATGAATGCGCCTCAGAAGCTCTTGAGCTGTCCTCGCCGCTTTTACCTGTCGCCGCGCTCCGAGACAAGGCGACGGGAGTGCTCAGCACTTGAGGATCACCGCTCGAGGATAAGCTCGTCCAGCGGGGCGCGCGCTTCCCAGCCATAGCGGACGAGCTCCGGGTCGAGGTGCTCCTCCTCCGGCCAACCGAGACAGAGGTAGGCGAGAAACGTCCACGTCTCAGGCACTTCGAGCGCCGTGCTCACGACCTCCGGCTCGAGAATCGAGATCCACCCGAGCCCGAGGCCCTCGGCACGCGCGGCGAGCCACAGCGTATGGATTGCACCGACCGCCGAATAGCGCACGGTCTCGGGCATCGTCTGCCGGCCGAGGCCCAGGCCGCGCTCCGTCGTTTCGTCGGCAAACACCGCGATGTGCACCGGCGCAGCGTCGAGACCCGCAAGCTTGAGCCGGGCATAGAGGGTCCGCGTCTCACCGCAATAGCCAGAGAGAGCCTGCGCATTGGCCCGCTCATACGAATCCCGTACCGCGCCGCGGCGCACGCTGTTGCTTACGATGACGAACCGCCACGGCTGGCAATTGCCGACCGACGGCGCATGCGTGGCAAGCTCCAGCAACGACCGGACGAGGCTAGGCTCGACCGGGTCGGTCCGGAAGCGCCGCACATCGCGACGCCAGAGCACAAGGTCGCGAAAGCTGGCGCGGAAGACCTCGTCGAACGCTTGCGGACGGGCTGGACCGGAAGCCGTCATGGCGCGACCCAGTCGATGACATGAAAGAATGTGCCGGTGACGGAGCCACGGCGCGATCCCATCTCGGCAATAGGCATGCTGGCGGCGTCCTTCGTCTCGACGAGCGGCTCATCGGTCGAGCTTACCACGGACGCGTAATGAAACTCATGCCCGAGCACGATCGTCCCTGCAGCGCCGAGCCCGGACGCCGCCAAAAGCCGCCCGCGGCGATAGCCGAGATGCAGTTTGCGCGTCGCATAAGATGTCTCGACACTGAGGAGGCCAGCCATGGCGTGGCGGTGGCCCTCCGCATCCTCGAGACCGGCGCCAAGCGCCATGTAGCCCCCGCACTCGCCGTGAATGCGGACGGATTTTGCCGCCAGCGCCTTGAGACCGCCGCGAAACGTCTCAGCGCAGGCAAGCGTGCCCGCGTGCAACTCGGGATAGCCGCCAGGCAGCCACACGGCGTCGGCCGCCATGTCGGGTGCTTCATCGGCAAGCGGCGAGAACGGAACGATCTCTGCCCCTTGCGCCCGCCACCCGGCGACGAGATGCGGATAGGTAAACGAGAACGCCCGGTCGCAGGCCAGCGCTATTCGCTGGCCGGGAGGAGGGAGAGGAGGAGACAGCGGCAGAGCGTTGGCCCTCGCCGCGCGAAAGCGAGCCGGCGCCATGACCGCCATGACATCATCGAGGCAAACGCCGGCTTCGACCGCATCCGCAATCCGGTCGAGCCGCTCCTCGAGATTTCCCGTCTCACCTGCCTGCACGAGCCCGAGATGGCGCTCCGCCAGCGACAGATCCTGGCCGCGGCCGAGCGCTCCTAAAATCGGCATTCCTATGCGCTGGAATGCCGGCGCGATCAGAGCCTCCTGCCGAGCGCTGGCAACGCGATTGAGGATGACGCCCGCAATGCGCACATCGCTGCGGTAGGTCGCGCAACCAAGCGCGATCGCAGCGGCCGTCTCCGACTGGCCGGAAACGTCGAGCACGAGAACGACTGGCCAGCCCGAAAGCGCCGCAAGATCCGCCGTGGCGCCGCGCCCGCATTGGCCCGGCTCGGCCACGCCGTCGAAGAGACCCATAACGCCTTCCGCCACGATGACGTCGGCCTGTCCATGAGCCCGCTCGACGAGCGACTGGATCAGCGGCTCTCGCATGGCCCAGGTGTCGAGGTTGTATGACGGACGCCCCGCAGCCACGGCATGGAACGCGGGATCGATGTAGTCCGGCCCGCTCTTGAAGGGCTGCACGCTGAGCCCGCGGCGCGAGAGCGCGCGCATGAGGCCGAGGGAGATTGTCGTTTTGCCGGCACCGGAACGCGGCGCGGCAATGATCGCTCCCGGCGGCAGCGGCACGGAGGTCATGGTTTCGTCATCCCCGGCGCGAGCGTCGCGCGGAGCGCTGCATTGGCGCCAACCACGATGATGGCGGGCGGCTCGATGGCCTGCGCTCGGGCGTCCGATGCCGCCTCGGCGAGCGTCGTCTCGACAACTCGCTCCTCCCGGCTCGTGGCGTGCGAGATAATGGCCACCGGCGTCGCCGGCGAAAGGCCCCCGCGCAAGAACGCAGCCGTGATCTCTTCGATGTGTGAGAGCGCCATGTAGAGAATGATCGGCTGGCCGGTGGCGGCAAGCTGCTCCCATTCCCGTGCTGCGCGATCATCGACCGCACGATGTCCCGTAGCGAGGATGACGGCGTGATTGGTCTCGCGCATCGTCGCTGGAATGCCAGCCATGGCCGGGCCGCAAAGCCCCGACGTCAAACCGGGCACGACGCGGAACGGAATGGCCTCCCGGACCAGCGCGCGCGCCTCCTCCCCGCCCCGCCCGAACACGAACGGATCGCCGCCCTTGAGGCGCAAAACGCGCCGCCCCTTCTTGGCCTCGGCAATGATCAGCTCGTTGATGTCGCGTTGATGCGGCGAGGGCTTGCCACCGCGCTTGCCCGCGAAGTGGATTTCCACGCCCTCCCGTGCGAGACGGAGGATGCGCGCGTCGACGAGCGCATCGTGCACGATGGTGTCGGTGGAACGCAGCGCGTGGATCGCCATGACGGTGAGAAGACGCGGATCGCCGGGCCCGGCCCCTACGAGCCAGACCTCCCCCGGCTTCATTTCCGGGAGCTCAGGGAATATGTCAGGCGGGAAGTTCATGGTCGAAGCGTGCTAACTCTCTTGGCTGGCAGAGGAGATGGCGGTTGAGCGAAAGCGACGAGGCATTGGCCGACGTACCACCGGGTCCCTTGCGGCGCGGGTGGACAACCGGCACGTGCGCCACAGCTGCGACGCGCGCAGCGTACGAGGCGATCCTTACCGGCGACTGCCCGGCGATAGTTCAGGTTACACTGCCAAGCGGCGCGCGTCCGGAGTTCGCCATCGCGACCTTCGAACGCATGGCGGAGGCTGCGATTGCAGGCGTCGTCAAGGATGCAGGCGACGATCCGGACGTCACGCATGGCGCCTTGGTTAAGGCTGCCGTCCGCCTCGGCGCACCGGGCTCCGGCGTCATCTTCCGAGCAGGCGCCGGCGTCGGCACCGTCACCAAGCCTGGGTTGCCGATCCCTCCCGGTGAGCCGGCGATCAATCCGATCCCGCGCGAGATGATGCGCAACGCCATCCGCGAGGCGGCCGAGACGCACCGCGCGGCGGGTGACGTCGTGATCGAGATCAGCATTCCGGGCGGCGAGATACTCGCGGAGAAGACCCTCAATGGCCGGCTTGGCATCGTAGGCGGCTTGTCGATCCTCGGCACGACCGGTGTCGTGGTTCCCTACTCGTGCGCGGCCTGGATCCACTCGATCCATCGCGGCATCGACGTCGCTCGCGCGACCGGGCTCCAGCACGTCGCCGGCGCCACCGGCTCGACGTCCGAAGCCGCCGTGCAACGGCTCTATGGCCTTCCCGACGAAGCGCTGATCGACATGGGCGATTTCGTCGGCGGTATGCTGAAATACGCCAAACGTGCACCACTGCCGCGCATCACGATCGCAGGCGGCTTCGCCAAAATGGTGAAGCTCGGCCAGGGTCTGCTCGACTTGCATTCGAAACGTGGCGCCGTCGATCGCGACTGGTTGGCGGAGCTCTTGCAGGCGAACGGCGCGGCAGCCGACCTCGTCTCGTTTGCCGCCGGCGCCAACACAGCGCAGCTCATTCTTGATGCGGCGCGTGCGTCGGGCTTCCCGCTCGGCGAGCTTGTGGCGAAGCGCGCCCTCGCGACGGCCGCCGCGGTAGTTGCTGGCACGGGCATCGCTCTCGACGTTGTCGTATTCGACCGCGCCGGGGCTATTGCCGGCCGCGCACCGGACGATCACGCAGCGTAGCGAACCGAAGATAATGCGGCAACGGCTGCTCACTCGCCCCTCCCCCGAAAGCGCCGCTGATAGCTCACGTCGTAAAGCGCGCTGTCGCGGAAATCTCTCGCCGCGAGTACGGGGCCAACAAGAATAAGCGCGGTCCGCTCCATTGGGCAGTCGACGAGCGCATCCACGATCGAGCCGAGCGTTCCCCTTACAATGCGCTCGTCGGGCCAGCTGGCCCGATAGACGAGGGCTACCGCGCAATTGCTGCCGTAATACGGAATAAGCTCAGCGACCGTCTCGGCGAGCGCGTGAATGGAAAGGTGGATGGCAAGAGTAGCACCCGTCGCCGCGAAGGCCGAGAGCGTCTCCTTGGGCGGCATCGCGGACGCCCGCCCCGGCGTGCGCGTTAGCACTAATGACTGCGCGACTTCCGGCAGCGTCAACTCCTGGCGAAGCGCAGCAGCAGCAGCAGCAAACGAAGGCACGCCCGGCGTTATGGAATAGGAAATACCCGCAGTTTCGAGCCTGCGGAGCTGCTCTCCAAGCGCACTCCAGATCGAGAGATCGCCGGAATGCAGTCGAGCCACATCCTGGCCGGCGTCCGTCGCGCGCTGGCACTCGGCGATGATCTCGTCGAGCGCCATGGGCGCGGTGTCGATAACCCGCGCGCCCTGCGGGCAAAAATCGAGCAACGATTTCGGGACGAGCGAGCCGGCGAAAAGACAGACGGGGCACCTCGCAATGAGATCGCGCCCGCGAACCGTAATGAGATCCGCCGCGCCCGGACCCGCGCCGATGAAATGCACCGTCATGGCAGAGGCTCCTGCGGAAATGATGCTTTACCAACCGGCAGAGGCCCCTTTCCCTCCGCGATTGCGCAGGCTGCCTGCTCCGTCGTGACGCGCGGCGCAAGTAGGCGAGCGTCCAGTCCCGCGCCCGTCAAAGCCGCGGCCTCGGCCACGGACGGCACGCCCTTGAGCTGCACCACCCGCTCTGAAACCGTCTCAACCTCGGAGGTGACACCTTGCATCTCGGAGGTCGTAAAGCACAAGAGCTTGAGCGCCCAGCGCTCGGCGAGAGCTAGAATCCCGGGCTCATCCTGTTTCGTCGCGTGCGTCGCCAGGGCGTCCAAGCGTTCACGCGCGATCCCTGAGGACACGAGCGCCCCGGCCACCGCAGCCTCGATCTCGGACGCCAATGCACCCCTGCGACAGCCAATTCCGGCAATGATCATGGCTTCCTCACCCGCCAGATCGTGACCGGCATCGCCGCACGCCACCCGGTGAGTTGTCCGACCGCTCCCGCCCGCGAAACAGCAATACGCGTGAGCTCTCCACCATGCTGGAGAGAGAGGGTAGCAAGCCGCGCCTCGCTTTCGATCGTAACGGCGTTGGCGACGAGCCTGCCGCCGGGCTTGAGCGCTGCCCACGCGGCCTCGAACACGCCCGTCTCCGAAAGACCGCCGCCGATGAAAATCGCGTCAGGTGAAGCGAGCCCTTCGAGCGCGGCCGGCGCCTGCCCGACCATCACATCAAGGCCCGGCACCCCGAGCGCAAGCGCGTTGCGTTTAGCCCGCACCGCGCGTTCATGCCTCTCCTCGATCCCTATCGCACGCAAGGAGGGATCGGCGAGCAGCCATTCGATCGCAATCGAGCCAGCACCAAGCCCCACGTCCCACAGCAGCTCGCCATGGCGCGGCGCGAGCGACGACAGCACCACGGCGCGGATCTCCCGCTTGGTGAGCTGGCCATCGTGCTCGAAAAAGTCATCGTCGAGCCCGGATGCCAGCGGCACGACACGGCTCTCAGCCGTCGCTCGCACCTCAATCCCCAGGGTGTTGAGCGCCGCCACGCAGCCGTCGTCGAGATCGCTGATCGTTGCCGCGATGCTTCGCTCTTTCGCTCCACCCATGCTTTCGAAAATGGTAATTTGAGAGCCTCCGAAGCCGCGCGCCACCATGAGTGACTTGAGCCTGGCCGGTGTCGAGCCATCCCACGACAATGCGAGAATGCGCCGCCCCGGCTGCAGGTGCGGAATAATGCCCTCGAGCGCCCGCCCATGCAGGGTGATGCAGGCGACGTCCTGCAGCGCCCAGCCCATGCGCGCAGCAGCAAGGCTGAACGCGGAGGGCTGCGGCAGGCACATGATCTCACGCGCGGGCACGAGCGACGCAAGCTGCTTACCGATGCCGTAGTGGAACGGGTCGCCCGTGGCGATCACAGCCACGGATTGCCCACGGTGCGCAAGAATGAGCGGAAACGCCTCCTCGATCGGGCTTGGCCACGTCAGCCGCTCACCCCTGATCAGGTCCGCTGCCAGCGCCAGATGACGCGTCCCGCCGACCACCAGCTCCGCGTTCGCGATCAGGCCTTTGGCAGCTTCCGAGAGGCCCTCGACGCCGTCCTCCCCAATGCCGACGATAGACAGCCAGCGCGCACCCGCTATGTCTTTATCGTCTGTGATTTTAATTGGGCCCGACATGCGCATCCTGATCCTAGGCGGCACGAGCGAAGCGCGCCGGCTCGCACAGCATCTTAGCGGAGATCACCGTTTCGACGCGATCATATCGCTCGCCGGCCGCACGACCGCTCCGAGCCCCCTGCCGCTGCCAACACGGATCGGCGGCTTCGGCGGCGCGGAGGGCCTCCACCGCTATCTTGTCGACGAGCGTATTTGCGCCGTCATCGATGCAACCCATCCCTTCGCGGTGCGGATCTCCGCCAACACTGTAGTTGCGGCCAACTCGGCGAGCGTCCCCATCGGATCGCTCGTCCGCCCGCCATGGGAGGCACGCGACGGCGATACCTGGAGCGTGGTCGCGAGCCCGCTTGAAGCGGCCCAAGCCCTCGGCGAAGCGCCACGCCGCGTCTTCCTCACGGTCGGGCGACTTGAGCTTGCTGCGTTCGCGTCCGCGCCACAACACACCTACATCGCGCGCACGATCGACCCCGCCGGCGACATCTCTCTGCCGCCAGAGATGAGCTTCATCCAAGCCCGCCCGCCATTCGATCCGCAAGCCGAGGAAGCCTTCCTCATACGCGAGAGGATCGACGTCATCGTCTCCAAGAACTCCGGCAGCGACGAGACCTACGGCAAGATCGCGGCGGCGCGGGCGCTGCAAATCCCTGTTGTTATGATCGCACGGCCGCCAAAAGCACAGGGCGTTCCTCTTGCGGACATCGAAGCGGCTCTGGCGTGGCTCGACGCTCTCAATGCAGCGCGCTCCGCGCACAATCCTCATGATGCGCGCTCCCCGCGGGGCGTGTAAACCCAGGCTGGCGCAGCGGGCCTTGTAATCAACCGCGTCTGGCTCGACCCAATCATCACGAGCGTGCGCATATCGACGACGCCGAGGTCAGCTTCACCGAGCGTCGTGATCGTGAGCGTTGCGTCACGCGTCCCGGCCGCGCGTACGAAGAGCACGACGGTCGCGGCAGATTTTAGCTGCCGCAGAATGTCAAAGGCCTCTCCGAGCTGACGCGGTCGCGCCTTGGATTGCGGATTATAGAGCGAGATGACGAAATCGGCCTCAGCCGCCGCGCGCAAGCGCCGCTCGATGGTCGCCCAGCTCTTGAGATTGTCGGAAAGCGAGATGGCGCAGAAATCGCCGCCAAGCGGAGCCCCGGCAAGAGCCGCGGCCGCCAGCATCGCCGTCACACCCGGCTCCACGATTACGTCGATCTCGCGCCAGGACTCTGGCCCCGCCTCGATCGCCTCGAACACGGCGGCGGCCATCGCAAACACGCCGGGATCGCCTCCCGAGACGACGGCCACCCGCCGCCCTTCCGAGGCAAGCCGAAGCCCCTCGCGCGCCCGCATCAGCTCGACGCGATTGTCGGAGGCGTGCCGTGTTTGCCCAGGCGGACCTGGCGGCACGCGGTCGAGATAGGGAGCATAGCCGATGAGATCCGTTGCCTCGGCCAGCACGTAGGACACGGCTGGCGTAACGAGATGCGCCTCCCCCGGCCCCATGCCGACGACCGTAAGCCGCCCCCTCACAGCCGCCTCCCCTGGCCGGGCACGAGAATGATCGCAAAATAGGGCCCCTGCGCAGCAGTAATCTCGCGAAGCGGTACGATGCGCTCGCCCTCCATGGTGCCGCGCTCAATATAGATGGCACGATCGAGGCAGTGCGCGGCCTCGATGGCGCGCCGCACCTTTGCGAGATTGCGCCCCACCTTCATGATCACAGCCGCATCCGTATCCGAAAGGCGCCGCGTCAGCACCTCCTCGTCAAGCGTGCCGGCAAGCACGGTCAGCGTATCGTCGCCCCAGGTAATCGGCGCATTCGCGCGTGTCCAGCAGCCCGACATGCCCGTCACCCCCGGCACGACCTCCACCGGAAACCGTTCCTCGAGCCTTCGCCACATGTGCATGAACGAGCCGAAGAAGAACGGATCACCTTCGGCAAGCAGCCCGACGGAAGAGCCCCGCTCCAGGTGCCAAGCAAGACGCCGAGCCGCCTCGCGATAGAAGTCCGCAATGCCGCTTTGATAGCGCGGATCGGCAACCGGCACCTCGTCTGTAATCGGATACTCGAGCTTGACCTCAACACAGCCAGGCGGAAGCAATGGCCCCGCAATACGCCGCGCATGGCCCACCCTACCGGCCTTGGCGAAGTAGGCGACGACATCGACGCTGCGGATCAGGCACGCGGCGCGCAGCGTCAGATAGCGCACGTCGCCTGGGCCGACACCGACGCCGTAGAGCGTGCCGCCTTTTGCCGTGCCGCCGATCTCGTCGAGAGTTCTCATTCTTTCTCGCTAGCAAGCGCATTCACGGCAGCAACCGCCATGGCGCTCCCACCTTTGCGGCCTTTGACGATGAGGTAGGGCACACGCCCGTCCGCCGCGAGTGCTTCCTTCGATTCCTGGGCGCCGACGAAGCCGACCGGCACACCGATAATGGCAGCAGGCATCGCCGCACCCTCGTCCAGCATCTCGAGCAGCCGGAACAACGACGTCGGTGCGTTGCCGATGGCGACAACCGCGCCCGCAAGAAATGGCCGCCACAGCTCCATGGCCGCGGCCGAGCGCGTATTGCCGAGCTTGGCCGCAAGCGGCGGGACGGTTGCATCGTCGAGCGTGCAGACGACTTCGTTCGCCGCAGGCAACCGCGCTCGCGTTATGCCCTGCGCCACCATCTTCGCATCGCAAAGGATCGGGGCTCCGGCGAGAAGCGCGGCCCGCGCCTTATCCGCGAAGCCCCGGCTCATCTCAATATCGCGAGCAAGCTCGACCATGCCGCACGCGTGGATCATGCGCACAGCGACCTTCTCGGCCATACCCTCGAAGCGCGCGAGATCAGCTTCCGATCGGATGATCGCGAACGACCGCTCATAGATGGCGCTGCCGTCGCGAATGTAATCACGCTCAGCCATGGATCATGTCTCGCAGTCCTTCGAGAGACGGCAGCACGCGGCCTTCCGGCATGCCATCGGCACGGCCATTGCGGACGACGCTGAAGAAAGTCTCACCGCCGAAAAGCACGAGATCAGCGGGCTTCGAGCGCGCGCAGCCCTTGGGACACCCCGAGACGTGCGCCGAGGCAATGCCGAGCCGTGGCCAAAGATCGGCAAGCGCGCGCGCGGCCTTGCGCGTATCGAGGCCAGCGCATGGGCACGCAGGCGCACCAGGACACGCATCGATGCGCGCCAGCGGATCGTCATCGCTCGTGATGAGGCCGAGCGTGGGTGCTGTGGCGAGCAGGCGCTTCGCCGCGGTTTCCTCGTCAAACGCCGCGTTCTCATCGCCGAGCAAGATATAAAGCGCACGCCAAGGCGAGAGGCGCATCTCTCGAGCCCCGAGATCTGCGGCTTCCTTGCAGAGCGCTAGCAAGGTCCCAGCACTGATGCGGCCGAACGGCGCGCCGAGGCCGACAGCTCCTTTGAGCGCACCAAGCCGCGCGCCCTGGGACCGCGCGATTGGAGGGCGCACAAGCGCATCGAGCTTAAGTGCATTCGAAAGCTGCTCGACAACCTCTCCTGAGACGCCGTCCATCCGCCGCGGCGCGGCCGCTCCCAGCGACGCAAACGCCAACGCCGCCACAAGAGCCGCATCCACCGCGCGGCTCGCATTCACGCGCCCGAGCCAGCACACGCCGGAACTTCCCGCGATCCCGAATGCAAACTGCTCGGCGCTAATCGCCCGCAATCGTATGTCGGCGCGCTCGGCGTCGAGCGACAGAATTCCGCCCCCGTCGAGCAGAAAGCCGAACTTCGGCGGCAAGACCCAAAGCCTCTCGTCGCGTCCGATGCGCTGTTCGAGCACGCGCGCGAGAGAGCGCACGTCGATCAGCTCACGAGCATCCACACCAGCAAGCGGACTGACCAGAATATTGCGGACGCTTTCCGCTTCGGCCGAGCGATCGAGGAGACCGAGACTGGAGAGGATATCTTGCACGCCGGCAAGCGTGTCGGGCCTTATACCGCGCAATTGCAAGTTGGCGCGACGCGTGAGATCGATCTCGCCGTTTCCGTATCGCAAACCCGCGTCCGCAATGGCGATGAGTTGCGCCATCGACAACGTCCCCGCATGCGGGCGCACGCGCACGATGAGACCATCGCCGCTCTCCATCGGGCGAAGCGCGCCGGGGCAGGCACCGCGGATCTCGGGCTTTCTCACTACAGTCATTGCGCGGCCTCGAGCGTCGCAGGAGACATCAATCGCACCCGCCGAAGCTCGGTGCCGACCGCATTGCGCCGTGGCGTCCAGAGCCCCCGCGAGATCGCATCCTCGAGGCGCCGGGCGATGGCATCCGCCGCTTCTGGGTTGGCGCTAGCCAATGCGTCCGCGACGGCCTCGTCGGCCAGGATCGCGTCGTGAACCGCGTCGAACAAGTGGCTCGGCACAAGGCGCGCCGTGGCCGCAAACGCGTAAAGCGCGTCGACGCCTTGTGCGACCTCCGCCGCCCCCCGATAGCCGTGTGACAGCATGCCCGCGATCCAGCGCGGATTGGTTAGCCGGCCACGTACGACGCGCGTAACCTCCTCCCCCACCGTGCGCACGCGCGGCGCCTCCGGACGGCTCGTATCAAGATGATAAAGAACGGCATCTCGCCCGAGGAGTGCCGCAGCAGCCGCATACCCGCCGACGAAATCGGCAACCCCGTCGCCGTCGAGAAGATCGCGCTCCCTGTCATCTTGCGCATGCACAAGCGCGTCGGAAGCGAGAATGCGCGCACGGAACTTATCGCCTGCAGGCTTGCCCTCGTCGCTAGCCCCGAACGAGAAAGCCGCGCCGTCCAGATAGGCCGAGCCGATCTCGGCTTGATCCTGCCAGCGCTGATCGAGCGCGAGCGATGCCGCCTGCGCGCCGAACACTCCCGGCGCCGCACCAAAAATACGCTCGAGGCTCTCGCCGCGCCGCCGCGCCGCGGCAAGGGGGTTCCACGCGTCATCCTCGTCGAGGTCGGCAACAAGCCCGACCGCCAGCTCGAAAAGCGCGATCTGGCTCGCAAAGATATCGCGGAAGAGGCCCGAGATACGCAGCGTCACGTCGATGCGCGGTCGCTCGAGCTTGGGCGCTGGAATGACCTCGACGCCGGTCACCCGGCTCGATCCGTTGTCCCACGTCGGTCGAACGCCGAGGTAAGCGAGGGCCTGCGCCAGGTCATCGCCGCCTGTGCGCAGCGAAGCTGAGGCCCAGAGATCGATGACCAGCGCCTTAGGATAATCGCCATGATCCTGGCAATAGCGGCCGACGATCTCTTTTGCGGCTCGCGCCCCGATTGTCGCGGCCGTCCGCGTCGGAATACCACGCGGATCGATGGTCGTGAGGTTGCGCCCAGTGGGCAGCACGTCGACACGCCCGCGGCTCGGCGCGCCGGCAGGCCCCGGTGCGACGCGCTTGCCCTCGAGCGCCGCCAGCAAAGACGCACGCTCCTCGGCGACGGACCTCTCAACAAGGCTGTCGATCGCACCGGCCGCGAGCCCGGCGGTCGAGACGATCCCTGACACGAGATCCGACCGCGCGCCGGCATCCGGCAATCGCCCGAAGACATGCAGACGATCGCGAACGGCAAGTTCCTTGATATCGCAGAGCTGCGCGTCGAGCTTGGTGATTGCCTCGCGCGCGCTATCGGTCTTCACAACCCCGCAATCGGCCGCAAGCCCGGACGCCCACGCGCGCTCAACGATCTCAGCTTCGAGCAATCCGATGCGCCGGCGGTCGACGCCATCTGCTTCCGCATATTCCTCGATGAGGCCCTCGAGCTCGGCCAATGGCCCATAAAGACCTGCGGTCGAAAGTGGCGGCGTCAGATGGCCGATCGTTACCGCACCGAGACGGCGCTTCGCCTGCACCGCTTCTCCGGGATTATTGACAATGAAGGGGTAGACGACCGGCACGGGCCCGAGCACCGCTTCAGGAAAGCACGCCTCTGACAGCGCCAACGCCTTTCCCGGCAGCCATTCGAGCGTGCCGTGCGTGCCGAGGTGGACGAGCGCGTGGATTTGCTCCCCCGCTCGCAGCCAAGCATAAAACGCAACATAGGCGTGCCGAGGCGCAATCCCGATGTCGTGATAGCCCTGCTTTCGATCGCCCGGCGCGCCGCGATCGGGTTGCAGCGCCACGATCACGTTGCCTGCGCGCAGCACCGGAAAGCGAAATGCTCCCTCGACAAAACAAGGGTCGCGTTCAGGAGCACCCCAGGTCGCCTCGATGCTCAGTTGCAGAGCCTCAGGTAGGGTGGCCAGCGAAGCACGGTAGCTATCGAGCGGCACGGCGAACGTCTCGCCCGCGCGCGCAAGCAGGAGCGCGACGTGCGCAGCCGTCCATGGCGATCCGGCCCCAGTCGTATAGCCCGCTGTGTCGAGAAAATTGAGAATTTCGGCGGCGCTTTCAGGCGTATCGAGACCGACGGCATAGCCCGCGCGTCCCGCGCGCGCCGGATAATCCGAAAGAATGAGCGCAATACGGCGCTCGGCTGCTGCCGTTCTCGAGAGGCGCGCCCAGTTGGCGGCGAGCTGCGCAACGTAGGCCATGCGGCCGTGATCCGGCACGTGTCGCACGGCGCCGAACTCGAGGTCGGGGTTAGGCGTTCCTTCCGACTTGAACGAGATCGCGCGCGTCAGGATGCGGCCGTCGAGCTCGGGCAGCACGACGTTCATGGCGATATCCGTCGGCGATAGTCCGCGTGGCGAGGCCTCCCAGCCCTCCCGCGTCGCCCCGGCGAGCACGACTTGCAGAACCGGCACGCCGGCGGCATCGAGGACGGTGGTATTGTCGTCGCGCAGCGCTGAGAACGCCGTCGCGTTGAGCACGATTGCAGGCTTAGCTGCTCGAATTATTTGCTCGACGGCGGCAGCCGCAGCCGGGTCCTTCAAGCTCGTGACCGCGACGCCGACCACGGCCAGGCCCTCACGCTCGAGCGCAAGCATGAGCGACGTTATCGGCGCGGTATCCGCCGCCATGAGGTGCGCGCGGTAGAACACAACGAGCGCTGTGGGGTGATCATCCTCGGCCAACGAGATCTCGTCGAGTGTCCGGATGCGTCCATCGCTCGCAAGACACGTGGCCGCTCCGATCGCCTTGGGCTCCTCGTAATCCGCCGCCCGGCCGATCAGGCGAGCAAGAAATCGCAAGGCGTTCGTCGCGTTCTCGACGCCGCCCTCGCGCAGGTAGCAATCGAGCCGATCAACCGCCGCTTGTGGCGCCGTCGAGCAGGACTTGAGACGCGGATCGGGCTTGTCGCAGCCGGGAATGGCGATAAAGACGATACCTGCTTCAGCCGCTAGTGTCCTGATGCGCTCGATCCCATAGCGCCAGTATTCGATCCCGCCCAGCGCCCGCACGACCACCACCTTGGCATGCCGGACGACGCTCTCGAGATAGAGATCGACCGACATGGGATGGCGCAGCCGCTTCAAGTTCGCAAGCCGCAGCGTCGGCAACTCGTCGCGTGCGCTCTGCCACGCCGCGGCCAGCGCCGAGAGATCGCCATCGCTGAAGGAGAGCACAACAAGCTCGGCCGGCGTCTGCCCGAGGTCAACCGCAACATCCGCCTCGTCGAGGGTCAGTGCCTTTGTTGCGAGGACATGCATAGCGCTATCCGAGGATCATCTGCCGAATGGCCGGCTGGTCGAGGCCCTTCTCGCCGATCACCACGAGGCGGCTCGCTCGGGCTTCGCCCGCCTTCCATGCCCGGTCGAATTGGCTCTGAAAGCGAGTACCCACGCCCTGCACGACAAGCCGCATCGGCTTTTCCGGCACATCGAGAAAACCTTTGATGCGCAAAATATCATGCGCCTCTGCCGCAGCCGTGAGGCGGCGCAGCAAGGCGTCGACCTCTAGCACCGCCGGCATATCGATCACGAAGCTCTCGAAGTCGTCGTGGTCGTGCCCCTCCTCGGCATCATGATGCGAGGGACGCGCTGCGAGATCCGCTTCCGCGGCGGCGCCGAGCCCGAGCAGCACGGCAGTCTCGAGCATCCCGCCTTGTGTCTCAACAACCTTCACAGCGCGTGGGATCGTGGCCTTGATCTCGCGGACAACGCTCCCCCGCTCGGCGTCGGTCATGAGGTCGGTCTTATTCAAAATGACGAGATCGGCGCAGAGGAGTTGGTCCTCGTACACTTCCTCCAAGGGATTGTCGTGATCGAGCGAGCTGTCGAGCGCCCGCTGCTTTGCGACCGCCTCCGGGTCGTCGGCGAAGCGGCCCTCGGCCACGGCCTTGCCGTCGATGACCGCGATAACGCCATCCACCGTCACGCGGCCTGCGATCTCCGGCCAGTTGAAGGCCTGCACCAACGGCTTCGGCAACGCCAGCCCCGAGGTCTCGATCACGATGTGCTCGGGTGGCTCGGCCAAGCCGAGCAGCGCCGTCAGCGCCGGCACGAACTCATCCGCAACCGTGCAGCAGAGGCACCCGTTCGACAGCTCGACGATCCGATCCTCGGGACAGGCAGCATCGCCGCAACCCTTGAGCACCTCCCCGTCGATACCAACGTCGCCGAACTCGTTGACGATGACGGCGAGGCGCCGGCCGCCGGCGTTCATTAGCACGTTGCGCACGAGCGTCGTTTTGCCCGCACCGAGAAAGCCGGTGACGATCGTGCACGGGACTTTTGCAAACGAGGTCATGTCGTCTCCGTGAGCGGTTGCGCAAAGCCGAGCGGCGGTACGCGCGCGACGACACCCTTGCGGAATGCCTGCGGCCGCTCCTTCCATGGAACGATGCCGTTGTCGGAGCGTGCGTACGCTTCCGCGGCCGCGACGATCTCGTTTACGTGCTCGACGCTGTCGAGATCGCCGACGAGATAGGTCCATTTATCGCGACCCGCGAGCGCCAGCGTGCAGGGACGCTTGCATACCGCCAGGCAATCGACCGCCTCGACGATAATGCCGCTGGCGCCAGCCTCGGCGACGCGCGCCTTGAGCGCCGCCGCAAGCTCTACGCCCGGCCGATCGAACCCTTCTGCAAGGTCGTTGCGCTGGCGCCGGCAAGAGACACATACGAAGATCGTCGCGCCGGGTCCGCTCATCGCCTGCCCTTCGTGCTGCTGGCCGGTCAACTCTGACCTGCGGCTTGGGGTTGTGCCGACTTCGCGAGCACCGGCCAGATCGTGCCGACGGCAAACCCGGTCGCAACCCAGAGAGCCGCGTGGACCGCGAGCGACATGGCCGCGAACCGTGCAGCAAGATCTGCCGGCACGTTGCTTGCGGCATCGCCGGAATGCTGAGGCGCACCCAGGACATGCGGCGCAAGCAATACGAGGATCGCAAGTCCGCGCATGCGCACGTCGTTCGTTCTGAGGAAAAGCCACAACGAGAGCGCCGTCATTGCCGCCGTCAAAAGCCACCAGGACTGGCGGGCCAGGAGATCCGCAGCCACCATGCCGGGAAGCTCAGGCGCCAGCCCGATCGCGGGAGCAAGACCGGTTGCCACGAACCCCGCAGCCGCCCACGCCATTGCATGTCGCTCGGTGACCTGATCACCGGCGATCAACATGCCTCCAAGGAGGAGAAAGGCGAACGCGATGGACGCCGAGATCGTCGCGGCGCTCGTGAACGCAACGCGTTCTAATCCATCCGCTGGAACCCACTCCTCGGCTCCGCCGTCGCCATGCCCGCCCGCACCATGCCCGCCTGCAGCGCCATGACCATCGCCATGAGCGAGAATGAGCGGAGCATCGCTGTTGCCCGAGGTTCGGATAACGAGATCACCGATCGCCGCCGCCTTTGCAGGTGGTGCATTCTCGTAGACCTCGGCCGCCAGGATAAGGGGGGTCGTCGTAAAATTCTGCAGGATCGCAATCGCCAAACCAGCAAAAAGCCCGGCCAGAAGCCCGGCCGAGAGGACACGCGTCAGCATGTGAGCAAACCCTTAGTGGCAGGGAAAGCTGAGAGCGTGGCGCGTGTCATGCGCGGCGTTATGGATCGCCGACGAATGCGCGAATCCGACCGTGAAAACGAGGCTCACGCCGATAGCGAGCGCAGCGAGAGCGGCGCGCAGCGTCTCAGCACGGGCTCCGTCTTGAACAAGCGTATTGTTCTGAGCGGTGGCCGCGGTATTAGAAGCAATCGTCATTCTCATGTCTCCTTGACCACCCCACCGGCGGCCTCTCGAGTTGCAGTGCGAAGGCAGGTCTCCTGGCTCACGGGTCCTAGACGTCTCCTCGCCTTCCCGGCACTCGAGTGTCGATCGAGGAGGCCAGTGGCAGATTGAGGCGACGACTCGCCGCTTACAGTTGCGGGGGCAGCTCCGGAATCCAGGCACGAGCCTGTCACCGGTATTCCCAATTCAGCGCACGAAGCGCACCAACGCTGCTAATGAGTAGCCTTGCCGGGCAACCCCTGTCAAACAATGCTCACGCATTTCTCGAGCGCTGACACAAATGACCACACCCCTTCCCCGCCTAACCTTCGTTCTCGGCGGCGCACGCTCCGGTAAAAGCCGTTATGCGGAGAACCTGGTCACCGCGACGCCCGGCCCTTGGACCTACATCGCCACGTCCGAGGCTTGGGACGACGAGATGCGCGCCCGAATCGCCGCCCACACCAATAGACGCAACGAAGGCTGGACGACGGTCGAGGCGCCCTTGGCCCTCGTCGAGGCCATCAACGCCAACGACCGCGCGGGAAATCCCATGCTCGTCGATTGCCTGACGCTCTGGCTTACCAATGTCATACTCGGCGGCAAGGTGATCGCGGCGGAGGTCGACCGGCTGGCATCTGTGCTCTCTGCGGTGCGCGGCCCCCTCGTCGTCATCTCCAATGAGGTCGGCCTCAGCATCGTGCCGGACAACAAGCTCGCTCGCCAGTTTCGCGACGAGCAAGGCCTGCTCAATCAGCGCGTGGCGGCTCTCGCCGAGAGCGTGGTCTTTGTAGCAGCCGGTCTCCCCCTCATCCTGAAGCAACCGACGCGAGATACGCCATGACGGAACCTGCAGACGACGCACGCCACAAGGCGAAGATGGAGAAGCGGAAGGCACTCCAGGACGCCGAGGTCGCGGCCAAAACGGTCGAGAAGGGCCTGCTGATCGTTCATACCGGCAAAGGCAAAGGCAAGTCGACGGCCGCCTTCGGCCTGCTGCTGCGTGCCCTTGGCCGGGGCTTCCAATGCGGCGTCGTGCAATTCGGCAAAGGCGCCTGGGAGACCGGCGAGCGGCAAGCCATCGCCAGGTTCGGCGATCAGGTGATCTGGTATACGCTTGGCGAAGGCTTCACCTGGGAGACGCAGGATCGCGCCCGCGACGTCGCAGCAGCCGAGCGCGCCTGGGAGAAAGCCCTCGAGCTGATGGCGGACCCATCCATTCGCATGCTGATCCTCGACGAGCTCAATATCTCGCTTCGCTACGATCACCTCGACATCACGCGCGTCCTCGCGGCGTTCGCGGCCCGCCGATCCGATTTGCATGTTGTCGTGACCGGGCGCAACGCCAAGCCGGAGCTGATCGAGGCAGCCGACCTCGTCACCGAGATGATGCCCGTCAAGCATCACTTCGCGGCCGGCGTCAAAGCTCAGGAAGGCATCGAGTTTTAATGACCGCACACGCCCTCATGTTGCAAGGCACGGGCTCCGATGTCGGCAAGTCGCTGATCGTCGCCGGGCTTGCCCGCGTCTTTCACAGACGCGGCCTCCGGGTTCGCCCCTTCAAGCCACAGAACATGAGCAACAACGCGGCTGTGACGGCGGACGGTGGCGAGATCGGACGGGCACAGGCGCTGCAAGCCCGCGCCGCATGTGTGCCGCCGTCGGTGCACATGAACCCGGTGCTGCTCAAACCCCAGAGCGAGATCGGCTCGCAGGTCGTGGTGCAGGGACGCGTCGTCGGCACAGCCAAGGCGCGCGAGTATCAACTCATGAAACCCAAGCTCATGACCGCCGTGCTCGAAAGCTTCGCGAAGCTCTCGGCGGAAGCGGATCTCGTGCTCGTCGAAGGCGCGGGCTCAGCGTCCGAGGTCAACCTGCGCGCCGCCGATATCGCCAACATGGGCTTCGCGCGCGCCGCCGGCGTGCCAGTGATCCTGATCGGCGATATCGACCGCGGCGGCGTGATCGCAAGCCTTGCCGGTACGAAAGCCGTCATCGCAGCCGACGACGCGGCGATGATCCAGGGCTTCATCGTCAATAGATTCCGCGGCGATCCCGCGCTCTTCGCGTCCGGCATGGCCATGATTGAGCGGCACACCGGCTGGCCGGGCTTGGGTCTCGTGCCGTTTTTTGCCGATGCAATGCGGCTCCCGGCGGAAGATGCCCTAGCCCTCGATCACCGGCCGGCACGAACGGGCGGTCGCGTGCTGATCGCCGTGCTCGCCTATCCACGCGTCTCGAACTTCGACGACTTCGATCCCCTCCGCCTCGAGCCCGGCGCCGAGCTTCTCTTCCTGCGGCCCGGCGAGCCGCTTCCGGCCGAGACACGCCTCGCCATCCTGCCGGGCTCGAAGGCGACCATCGCTGATCTCGGCGCCCTGCGTGACTGCGGCTGGGACATCGACCTCCACGCCCACATCCGCCGCGGCGGCCACGTGCTCGGCATCTGCGGCGGCTACCAGATGCTGGGCCGCGAGATCAGGGATCCCCTTGGCATCGAGGGCCCGCCAGGCTCCATCGCGGGTCTCGGCCTGCTCGACGTCGCAACCGAGATGACCGGCGACAAGACCTTGACGGAGATCGCTGGCGTCAGCGCCGATTGCGGCTTGCCGTTCCGCGGCTATGAGATGCACGTCGGCTGCACGACAGGGCCCGGATGCGAGCGGCCGCTCCTCCACGCTTCGACCGGCGAAGCAGACGGGTCCGTGAGCCCGGACGGACGCGTCGCCGGTGCCTACGTGCACGGCCTATTCAGCGACGATCTCCTCCGTGCCGCCTGGCTCACAAAGATTGGCGCCGAAGCTTCCTCCCTCAACTACGAAACCGACGTCGAGGCGACACTCGATGCACTCTCAGTCCACATCGAGCAGCACATCGATTGCAACCGGCTGCTGGCCTTGGCGCGCATACCCACGCTTTAGGTACTCTAGCCAATCATAAGTGCAATCAAAGCAACCACGGCAATCTGCACCCCGCAGGCAAAGCGGTAGAGGCGCAGCGCCTGCCGGATGTCGCTGGCGCTGAGATTGGAGCGGCCATCCCCCATCCAGTGGTCAGGCACGAGCTTGCCGTCATAAACGCGCGGGCCATTGAGCTTGAAGCCCAGCGCACCGGCCATGGCCGCCTCCGGCCAGCCGGCATTCGGCGAGCGATGATTGCGCGCGTCGCGGCGAACGGTATCGAAGGCGCCGCGCCACGAGGCATCTGGCACGATCGCCGCCGCGGCCGTGATCCAGAAAGCCGCCAGTCGCGAGGCCGGCAAGTTCACGAGGTCGTCGAGCCGCGCCGCAGCCCAACCGAAGGCGAGATATCTGTCAGACTTGTGCCCGATCATGCTATCGGCCGTGTTGATCGCCTTATAGAGCACGATGCCGGGCAGCCCGGCGACGGTCAGCCAGAACGCAGGCGCGACGATGCCGTCCGAGAAGTTCTCTGCGAGGCTTTCAATGGCGGCGCGGGCAACGCCTGCTTCGTCGAGCCTGGTCGGATCGCGGCCCACGATCATCGAGACGGCGCGCTGCCCAGCCGCGAGCCCGTCGCGCTCGAGCGCGTCTGCGACCGCCCGAACATGCCCATAGAGGCTCTTCTGAGCAAGCAGCGTGCTGGCGAGGACCGCCACCACCAGCGCCCCGATGAAGCTCGGCAGAAACCCGGCAATCTCCGTCAGTATGACCGCGACCGCCAGCGCCACGAGCAGCACCGTTGCCAGCGCCAGCACGCCGTTGCGACGCCGTGCTCCGAAGCTCAGGGCTGTGACGTTCCAGAGCTGCTCGGCGTGCGTGATGAGGGCGCCGATCCACATCACTGGATGACCAAGTCTGCCCTCGAGCCGGCGCGGATAGCCCGCAATGGCCTCGATGAGCAGGGCAAGACATGTGAGGGAGGCGAACATCAGAAGCCTACTGCGACGAGAAGAAAGAGCAGCACCGTCTCGCTAACCTCAATGCTGGCACCGTGACAGTCTCCCGTGATCCCGCCGAGCCTTCGCCGCCAATAACCGGCGAGCAGCAAGGTTATGAGCGGCGCACAGGTAAGTACCGGGGCAATAGGGTAGCTCGCAAGAGCTAGAACAGCAGCCAGCACTGCGGTAAGCCTCCAAGTGACGCCACCCGCCAGGCGTTGGCCCATTCCCTCGGAGAGCGGCGGCACCGCGCGCGCCAAGAGCAGCGTACCCCAGCGTGCCCAAGCTGCAATGAGGATGACGGCGAGATAGTTGCGGCCAAGCGCGACCTCCGCCAGAAGCACGAGCTTGGCGACAAGCTGCAGCATCATCACCGCAGCTCCGAAACCGCCGACGTGAGGATCGCGCGCCACCGCAAGAAAGCGCTCGGAATCTCCGTGTGCGGCACCGAGTCCATCGGCCACGTCGCCGAGCCCCTCGAGGTGCAAGGCGCCCGTCACCCCGACCCAGGCCACGACGCCGAGCAGCGCCGACACCGACGGGCTGATCCCGCCCCCGGCCCAAACCGCCGACGCAACGACAGCACCGACAAGCGCGCCCGCAAGCGGCAGAAACGGCGCGGCGCTCGCGAGCTCCCGGCGGCTCTCGCCCTCGATCGAAGGCACCGGCAGCCTTGTCATCAACTGCAAGGCGACAATCAATCCGGACAATCTCATGGCTGCGCGATCTCCGTGATCTCCCCCCAGAGGCCATGCTGTGGGGATTGGCCAAGGGTGAGCCGCACGCGCGTGCCGCAATCGATCCTGAGGCCCCAGAGCTTTGCCAGCGGCATGTCGAGGGCCAGCGAAAGCGCAGTCCGGATTGTGCCGCCGTGTGCGATCACGAGGATCGTCTCCTCGCGCGTGGCGAGCGCCTCAAGCGCGGCACCAACACGATCGGCGACTTGCTGGTAGCGCTCGCCATTCGGCGCAGCGAGCGTCGTCGGATCGCGATAGAAGGCCGCTAGAAGCGCGGCCGTCGCCGCATCACCGCCAAGTGCGGCACGCTCCTTCCCGTCCCAATCTCCGAAGTCGATCTCGCTCCAACGCGGGTCGACCTCGAGCACAAGTCCTCGCGACCGTGCGACGACCGCAGCCGCGGCGCGCGCCCGCATCAACGGCGACGACACGACAGCGCCCCAGTCGCGCCCGGTCGTCTGCCGCTCGATCTGCTTCCAGCCGGCCGGTGAGAGCGGCGCGTCCGTCCGCCCGAGCAGGGCGCCGGGGGTGACGGTCTCTCCGTGTCGCAAGAAGTCGACTACGGGCATGATGGCTGAGGTCCCGAGACGGCCGCCTCGGAAAAAGTGGCCATGCCGTTATGCAGCGCCACGGCGAGGCGCACGACGGCGAGTGCCGTTGCAGCTCCCGAGCCCTCCCCAAGGCGAAGGCCGAGATCGAGAATGGGCTTTGCTTCAAGCGCATCGAGCACGATCCGATGACCCTGCTCGGCAGACCGGTGAGAGAAGAGAAGCCACGGCCGGCACGAGGGATTGAGACGCACGGCGGCCAGAGCCGCAACCGAGACGATAAAGCCATCAACGAGTACCGGAACCCCAGCCGCCGCCGCCGCGACAATCCCGCCGGTCAGCGCTGCAATCTCAAGCCCACCGACGGCCTGGAGCACTCTTCGAGGCGGCGCGCCGAAGAGATTATGCAGCCGCAGCGCGCCTTCAATGACACGTGCCTTATGCAGAACGCCCGCGTTTGCGAGCCCCGTGCCGGCCCCTGCAATTTCCTCAGGCGCGCGAGCAAGTAGCGCCGCAGCGATCGCCGCCGCGGAGGTCGTGTTGCCGATGCCCATCTCGCCGAACAACACGAGATCCGCGCCGTGGGCCGCCGCAAGCATTTGGCGCC
Organism: Hyphomicrobium sp.; assembly: GCA_041659825.1. Taxonomy (GTDB): domain Bacteria; phylum Pseudomonadota; class Alphaproteobacteria; order Rhizobiales; family Hyphomicrobiaceae; genus Hyphomicrobium_C. The sequence goes on along the minus strand of JBAZXL010000004.1, from coordinate 15,313 downwards.
GTCCGGCTGCAAAGGCGCCGTTGAGCTCATCCGGAGAGAGCGCCGCCTCAACCGCAAAATCGCGTGTGCCGGCCCGCGGCTTGTCGACGATGACACCAGGAATTGCCTCATCTGACAGTGTCCCGGCATCGACCACGGTAAGCGGCGCACCAAGCTCACGCGCGAGCACGGAGATTGCCGCCCCGCCGCGCGCGAAGTTTTTCAGCATCTCGACGGTCACCGCCGGCGGATAGGCGGAAATGTTCTGCGCCGTCACCCCATGATCGCCGGCAAAAAGAATGATCGGTGTGTGCCGCGCTCTTGGGATTTCAGTGCGCTGCAGACCGGCGAGCGCGATCGCCAGCGCCTCAAGCGAGCCGAGTGACCCCGGTGGCTTCGTCAACTGCGCCTGACGTTCGCGGGCCGCCATCTCATGCGCCGAGGACGGGCAAAGGCACGGCGTCTCGATCCAATCCGTCTCGATCCACTCCGTCGTCACGCCGCGCGTCGTCCCGCTTAGAGAAAGGCTTCTACTGCTCATGGCACGGGCGGGCGGGCAGGGCAACAGCGACGGTCCTGGCGCCGAAGGGCGGCAAAAAAAGACCCCGCGCCAAGCGACCGGGGGGTGGCTCTCAGCGCGGGGATCATTGGGGCCATGGGGAGAGCCAGGGCCACCTCGTAAAGTACTCGCTGGTGCGCCTTAGGCTCCGCTGAAGCTTCGGGCTGGCGCGTCTTGGTTACGCGAGTTTCACGATCAGACCTCACCGCACTTCGGGCTCTCTTTCAACGCCGATTGCCGCGAAAAGCCTCCCCATGAGGCGCTAGGTTGCCGAGCCATCACACGCGGCAGACCGACAATGATTAGGGAGATTCCGTACACCTGCAGAAGCGACAAACGCATTGTTACTGCACGGGTAAATTGGCTATTGCAATACGCATCATCTCGATTTGGCTTAGCGGCGGGCACCAGTGAGCGCGAGTCATTAATCCACAGCTATGGGGGACCTGTGGATATCTTTAAATGCTCCATGCCACCTATCGTGTTTTGCGGCCAGGCGAGAAATAAGGCGATGGCCGTAAGCAAAGCCGCCACCAAGAACTTGAGCGTCGTCATGAATACCTCCGCGCGTTCATGCTGAGGGTCATCAATCCCGCCCAACCACGCCGATCGCATGACAGGAAGGCGACGATTTACTCGGGTTTTCCGTAACTTGCCGCTGACTGCCGCAGGTTGCTGCTCGCCCCCCTCCGACGGCCGATCTGGCCACTCGAGCCGCATCGCGGACACGTAGGAGTGGAGACACCACTTACTTACGTAGTGGCGCCGAGCCGCTCGAGTGCGGAGAAATCATTGATGCGCAGCCCTCCCTCCGAGGGAGAGATAAGCCCTCGCATCGCGAGGCTGACGAGCGAAGCTGCGAGCGCATCGATGCTGACCTCTAGGAGTTCGGCCATATAGCCAGAGCTGACCTCGCCCGCGATGATCGCGTGATCGCGCCCCTCTGCCGCGTTCATGCTGGAGATCGCCACGAGGTAGCACGCAAGACGCGCCTCCAATGACGGGCGCTCGCGGCGAAGCGCCCGCCGCCTGAGGCATTCGAACTCCCGCTCGGCCGACGCCGCCATGCGTAGCGCCAATTGATCATTCAGAGCCAGTTCCGCGTCGAGTTCGTCCGCCGACACGATGCTGACCTTGGAAGCGACCATCGCGCGCGCCATCGTTATGTGGGTTGCGAGGTAGCCGAGGCCGACAAAATCGCCTGGAAAGATATGCTCGATGACGTCAGCCTGCCGCTCTTCTTCGTCGCGGCAGTCCGTCTTTCCATGCACATAGTGGCAGATCGCTCCGTCTTCGACGCGGTAGAGCGAACGCGGGCTCCCATCATGAAAGAGGATCTCGCCCGCGGCCAACGAGCGCACAAGCCTACCCGGAGTTACTGTCGCCTCGTCGCCATCGACAGAGGCAGCCGGAGCGAAGGACGCCATACCGTTGGGAGGCGCAACTCGAACGACTATTTCGGGCGCTGCGAACATAACATTCTACTCTACTTACCGCGTACTTCTTATTTCCAAAGTAATCTCTGCGCCGCCCTAAATCAAGCCGCGCCAAGCCTTAGTATTTAGAGACAACCCTATCACCTCGGCTCCTAACATTTAGGCTTACAATCCGAGCGTTAGATCACAAAGCAGCGAAGAAAAAGGAAAGTTTGCTGCGGCGCATGGTAGAATTTGTGCAGCGCCAACCATTTGCTCGCCCAATACTTGCCCGGATTGCTTGACGTGGAAGTGCGTGGTCTTCCATCAAGGACCTGCCTTAGATACGTCGGGCAAACGCATAGAGTTTCCCTAAGAGCGTTGCTTCAAGAATAAATGCGCGGCTTCCCCTGCACGGCCCCCAGAAGAGTGGCTCTGGCGGAAAGATTAAGCACGGAGTTCGTGCAGCACCGCGATGTCCAAGGGACATCGGCCGGCATGAGAACAGCTCTATCTCATTGAAATGATTGGTCGGGGCAGCGGGACTCGAACTCGCGACCCCCTGCTCCCAAAGCAGGTGCTCTACCAGGCTGAGCTATGCCCCGACACTTAACTCGCGCTCATATAACGCGATAACGCGCGCCTTTTAACCGCGCGGCCTGCCTTGCGCCTCGCTACGCGCCGCTCTGGATCGCAAACTGCGCGACATGAGCGAGGCTCGATCCAAACGCGTTTCGTGCCCGCACAACAGGTTGCGGACCTTTATAGCGTTTGCGGGCCCTTGTGAAGGGCGTGCATGCCATGCCGATCCCATCCTCCACCAAATTTCCCACCGCCAGGCAATTCAATCAGCAGACAGCGCATATCGCGAGCTGCCACGAGCAAATCGCCGCGTGGCGCCAGGTGGCCGCATGGACATCAGCGAGCCGGCACACTAGAGGAATGACGGACTTTGCCTTCCGAGCCGAAAACTGCGGTCGCATCAGCGGAAGAGGTGCACGATGTCGAGTGCTGCTGCGTGGCATCGTGCCCTTTGGGTATGCGCAATTGTTCTGGCCGGCGCCGCGCCGGCCTCGACACAAACCGTAGTCGAGTTTGACCACGGTGCCCTGGCCAGGCAAGTTCTCAAACACCACATCCGCCCACTCTATGCGAGCTTCGCCGATAAGGCCGATCGATTTCGCTTAGCCGTCGATAGCGGCTGTCAGCGCCGTGATGCGAGCGACGAAGGCACCATCAAAATGGCGTTCCGCGAGTTGGTGCTCGCCTGGTCAAGAACGGAGCACCTGCGTTTCGGCCCGATTACCGACAAAAACCGCTTCGAGCGGATCATGTACTGGCCGGATCGCCAGAGGATAGGCGAGCGGCAGGTGGCGCAGATCCTGGCAAAGCGCGATCCCAAAGCCCTCGACCCGGCCGAGCTCGGTCAATTCAGCGTCACATCGCAGGGCCTCACGGCACTTGAAATCGTCCTCTACGGACCATCCGGCAAAAACCTGCTCTCGGACACCCCCGAGGCCGAATTCGCCTGCGGCTACGCCCGATCGATTGCAGGCAATGTAGCAACGCTTGCCGAGGATATCGCCGCCGAGTGGGCGGGCGGAGGGCATTTCGCCACCCTTTGGCTGACACCCGGCGATGCAAATCCGCTCTACCGGCAGGCGAGAGAAGTAACGATCGACGTTCTCAAGGCCTACCGCAATGGCATAAACTACGCGAGAGAAACGAAGCTCTTGACCTCGATTGGCATGAAGCGCGCGAGCCCCGGCGGCCCCTTCGCGCCGAAGTCGCAGCCGCCCTTGGACCTAAGCGGCCACTCTCTACCAAGCGTAATCGCAAATATTGAGGGCGTGCTGGACCTCTATCAAAGAGGCGGCTTCGCCGATCGGCTGCAAGCCAGCGATCCACAGACCGCCGCGTTCATCAAGGGCAAGCTCGAAACCGCAATTGCTATGCTGGCGGCGCTGGAGCCAGCCGGCAGGGCGGCGTTCAACGACCCCGCCAATATCCGGCAGATCTCGGTCGCGCTCGCAGAGCTCAGCGTCGTGCAATTAGAAGGCGCTGGGGACCTCGCCACGCTGGTGGGAATGGGCGGGATGGTGCTCGGATTCTCGGACAGCGACGGCGATTGAGCAATTGGCGCGGCCGTGCCTCACCGCACAGCCGCAATGTGATTGTCCCACGCGGACGCAAGACCCTCGCCAGAGGAACCCTGGCCTGCAAGCCGTGTGAGCGGGACGAGCGGCCGCGAAACGCCAGCCAACCCATCGGCGGAGGCCAAGCCGCCATCGGACGACGTAAGCAGGAAGCCTGAGCGCCCGCCCGCAACTCCGAAAACATTAGCCATGTCGTAGTGAGCGAGGTAGCGGCCGGTCGCCACCTCCATGACGACAGCTAGCCCACCATGCGGCGCAGCAATGACGGCCGTCTCGCCATTTCGATCGACATCCAGCGAGGCCACGTAGTTGCGCACTCTGGCGTCCAGTTGATCGGGCAGTGGATGGAGCTTGAGCGCTTCACCACGAAGATGGCTGCCGATGCACGCCTGCGTTTCCCACGCAGGGCCTCGAAACTGACACCCAAACATCACCTTGTTGCCCGCCCCGGTGCAAAGGTGGCGAATGGATAGCTTATGCAGGTCATGCTCGAGCTCATGGCGCTCTAAGACCTCACCGTTGGCGCTGTCCACGTAGGCGAGGCTCGGCTGCATCGTTGCGGTATCATTCTCGAGACGAGGCTCGTCGGGATGGGTCCGTATTCCGCCGTTGGCAACGACCAGCGTGCGCCCGTCCGAAAGCAAAATAACCTGATGTGGATCGATCCCACCCGCTGGCAGCTCACCGATCTGTTTGTAGCCCTGGGTCGCATCACGAACGCCGATGACACCGACCCCGGCCGCAAAGTCGTTCTCGGTTGTATAAAGTAACGCGCCGTCCGCGGAATAAACCCCGTGACCAAAGAAGTGACGGTCAGGCCGAGTTGCGAGCCAAAGCGCCGCCCGCGATTGATCGAGCGAGAAAACGACTGCGAAATTGCCCGGCCGGCGCGCGAAGACCACGAGGTCGTTCCGCCTTGCAGCACCGTGAGACTTGTCTTGAGCTGGCGGACGAACGGCGATGCCATGGCCGCGGTCCGGCAACTCGACGCTGCGCAAGGACTCCAACGTCTCGCCGTCGAAAACGATCGCGACCAAGTGGCCGCTCTTATCCCGGCCGGCGGAGACGAAGAGAACTCGGCTGCTCGAGGCCGACGCAAGGCCGCCGCCGGCAAGTGCGTGCGGAGGCAGGAACGCACCCGCGAGAAGGCCACCCGCAGCCTTGACAAGCGCGCGACGGTCGATCCTAGAAGCGGTCGAAGACCTCATCGGTGGCTTCCCTTTAAAGCTGCTGTATCGTCACACCCGAACGGATGATCTCGCAAACCATAACTCTGATTTTTCAGCTCACCGCATTGCGCGTTTTCGCCTCCGCGCCTAAGCTACGCCCATCGAGGGAGAGGAATAGCGAACGATGGCGAAGAACCTGGGCAAGAGCGAAAAGCTGGATCTCCTGCTGAGCGAAGTGGTGAAGATCAATAAGCAACTGAAAGTCCTGTCTCTTCAGCAAGCAACCCTCGCCGAGGCCTTGGCCAAGCTCAAACGCTCCTCTGCTGCCGTAGCCAAGCCCGCGCCTTCCAAGCCCGCGCCCGTGAAAGCCGCAGCGCCTGCCGGCAAACCGGCGGCCACGCGTAAAGCCGAGCCCAAATCCAGCAATTCCGCGCGCCCGGTACTGGTCGCCTCTCCCGATCCGGTGACCCCGCCTAAGATCGCATCTTGAGAGCGGTTTACACTCGCCGACGGCAAGTGGGGACCGCTTGCCATTGAAGGCCACCCACTTGCTTCTCAGGCGGCAAGTCCAATCCGCGGCCGCCTTCCGCCCGGAACGTGACGCCAGGACATGAAATTGCGGACCTCGGTGACCTGTCCGTCTGCAAGGCGCGCGAGCGGCCACGTGCCAGCATCGCTACTCACGACCTCGGCAGCGAGCCAACGGTCGATCGTATGCTCGTCGCGGCCAAAGTCACGGAGCACGCGATACTTGATCTCGATCAAGTCGCCGGGCGAAAGATCCATCTGCAAGAGAAACATGCGTACCTTCTTAGGCTTACCCAGACAGAAGCGGCAGCATAGTTGATCATCGTTGCAGTTTTTTGGACCTCGATCAGCACACATCTGCAAGGTCGGTCCGCTCAAGCTCCGTCCGCGGTCGCGATCCATAGTCTCGAAGCCTTATAGACAACTTGATGACGGCCGTAGCCCCGCTATAGTGCCTCGGTCAGCAGGCAATTGCGTGGAGAGTACGGATCATGAGCGAAAGCGATGCCAAATCAGTTTCTGAAGCGATAGCGACCGCCCGTACGCTGATTGCGGCCGATGAGCAGGTCCGCGTCGAGGTTCTTCACCGTCTGCGCCAGACCCATCGCTTATCCGAGACGGTCCGCGGTCTCAATGGTCTCCTCGCCAATCCGGAGTATCGCCCGCTAGGAGAGCAAGCGCTGCGCAAGGTCGGCCTCGGCTACGCGGGCTAACCAGCATTCTTCGCCATTGCAATCTAGCGCCGCTGTTATACCAACCGCACGAAGTGCTGGCGCAGTGCGGTTGGTATCAGCGCGCAGAGTTGGTGTGTCATGCTGGAAGCATGCTTTCAGCATGGCTGCGCGCAAGCTAAAGAGAATACCGGCCGGAAACCGCAGACCAGAGAGTCAAGACTTTGTCCGGCCGGTATTAATGGCGAGCCCGGCAGGCTGAAAGCCGGTCTCCGGCAATGCCAGCATTACTCGGAATAACTGTCATCCGCGCGTCATGATCTCCGTCGACAAGGTGTGCAACACAACAATCGGGGGACGAGAATGACAACCTTTTACGCGCGCATGCTTGATGCCGAGACCAATGGTGAGGGCGCCTACAGTTTCGAAGGCCCCGAAGACCTCATGACCAAGACCGCGGACGAGATTGTCGCGGCGTTCTTTCATCACGTCGAGACCGAGGTTCTGAGCCGGCACGCGGATTGGGAGCTCAACGGCGTCATGAAGAACAAGGAGCGCGGCATCGTCACCGCGATCGGCTCGCTGATCCCCGATAAAGACGATGTACCGATGCCGTTCCTTCTCCTGATCAGCCAACAGTCCGGCTCGGCTTCGTAGGTGCGACCATGACGAGCAACTCTTCGATCAATTCGGATCGCATTAAGGCTGAAATCCTCGACAGCTTCGACGAGGAGCTCGAGCTTGAGCTCGACGACGCACGCCTCGCCGTGGCCCTTGACGACGCTGCCACCCATCCCGACATCGAAGGTGGAGACCGCAAGGCCTACTTCAAGGAGCTCTTCCGCCTGCAGCGCGAACTCGTTCGGTTGCAAGACTGGGTCGTTCACAACAAGCTCAAGGTTGTCGTCATCTTTGAAGGCCGCGATGCTGCCGGTAAGGGCGGCGTCATCAAGCGCATCAGCCAGCGTCTCAATCCGCGTGTGTGCCGCGTCGCAGCCCTTCCCGCGCCGAGCGAGCGCGAGCGGACACAATGGTATTTTCAGCGCTATGTAGCGAACCTCCCGGCCGCCGGCGAGATCGTGCTGTTCGATCGCAGCTGGTACAATCGCGCAGGCGTCGAACGCGTCATGGGCTTTTGCAGTGACGATGACGTCGAGGAGTTCTTCCGCTCCGTTCCGGAGTTCGAGAAAATGCTGGTGCGGTCCGGTATCAAGCTCATCAAATACTGGTTCTCGATCTCCGACGACGAGCAGAACTTCCGCTTCCAAATGCGCATCCACGATCCGCTGAAGCAGTGGAAGCTCTCACCGATGGATCTTGAATCCCGTCGCCGCTGGGAAGCCTACACCAAGGCCAAGGAAGCGATGCTCGAGCGGACGCACATTCCGGAAGCGCCCTGGTGGGTCGTGGCGGCCGACGACAAGAAGAAGGCGCGCCTCAACTGCATCACCCATTTCCTGTCTCAAATTCCCTACGACGACGTCGTGCGCGCTCCCATTTCGTTGCCGGACCGGGTCCACAATCCGGATTACATCCGCGACCCCGTCCCCGACGACATGTACGTGCCGGAAGTCTACTGATCTTGCATGAGGGGGGCGCCCGGGGCGCTTCCCTTTCTGCACAAAGCTATTCGCCTCCGCCGATCTCAGGCCGGTATCCCTCGGCTCCCCAATGACGCACGCCCTGAGTGCGCTCATGATTTGGGCGAGCGTCGCGGATGAGCCCGTAGTGGCGCGCAAGCCGGGTCAGTGCGAGCTGCAGCACGACCTTGCCCGATCGCTGCGGCCAACCGGCACTGCGCTCGGCAATCTCGAGCCCCTTGAGATGACAACACACATCGATCAGCACCCCGGCGAGCTCCGGCCCAACCGCTGTCAGTGCCCGCCGCACCCTCTCGCCGGCCGCAATCACGGCATCGCGAACATCGACGCCCATTCCTGGCGCGGCTCGCGCGCCCGAGCCCGCACCACCTGCGCCACTCCAGTCAGCGGTTACCCGCGGCGTCATTTGCGCAAAGAAGAAATCCGCCCGGAGACGCTCCCCCGCTTGAAACTCGGCCTCGGAAATGAGCGTCTGCCCGTCCTTGTCCCGGCGCCTGTAAAGCCAGCCGATCGGGCTCTCGGCGGCGTTAACCTCGGGCCTTGCCGACTGAGCACCAGCGCACCCGCGAGCGCCCCTCCTTCTGTTTCTCACCGCGCGAGCGCTCATTGCCCGTTCTCCGTAACGCGGCGCTCCGGGCAGAGGAGCGTCGGCACAACCCACTCCAGAAGCTCGAGTGCACGGTCGAAGACCGGATCGTCCCGGCGATCCTCGACGACACCGCACGCATGCGCGACTGTCGTTCTATCGCGATGAAATATCTCACCAACCTCGGTAAAGCTTAGTCCGCAAGAGACGTGCGCGAGATACATTGCCACTTGCCGCGCCAGCGCCACCCGGGCTCTGCCGCGTGACACCATGAACAGCTCGGCCTCGTCCACGCCGAAGACGTGCGCCATGGCACTTTCGATGACGCGGCGGAGTGCCTTGTCGTCATGTTGGGTGAAGGGTGCGGGCCCGGCCGTCTCCGGCCATACGAGTAACGGCAACGCAACTGGCGGTGCTGGGCACGAGTGGACTGCAGCGTAGTCAAGGCTCATGCGAGTATCCTTGCTAGAGCCTGATCGTTTGAGATGGAAGCACTCGAGCTTCCATCGAGAACGTGAATCAGACTCTCAAACAAATGCTTAGAGCGCGCTTGCGCCCAGAATAGCAATTCAATCGAGAGCAAACGCGCTCTTGAAGTGCGGCACTGACAGTCAGACTAAACTCGATCTGCCACTTGCCCGAGACCAAACTAGCCGAGCGGTGAATGGCGAGGATAAGTTCAAGCCCCACCCGTCAGGCCCCAAGCTTTGTCTGTGCCATCGCAATTCAATCCCCGTCTGTCTGCTCCGTGTGACCATCGCGGCTCTTCACCGAGGAGCCAGCATGCAGACCCCTGTGCGAGACGCGTTACATTTGCCCCAGAGAGCATCCTCCGACGGGGCACCCGCCGACCAGGACGCGCACCAACGCCGCGCGAGCCTCTCCCGGCTCGTTGCGCTATGGCCGGCCGAGATCGAAGACCTGTCGATCGCAGGCCGCCAACGGCTCATTGAAAAGCTCGAGCGTGCCCTTAGGAGCGAGCGCCGCCGCGGCCGCGCCGGCCACTGGACCTACGACCTCGCCCGCCACACGCAGCTCGTACGCGCCTACCGAGCCGAGTTGGAAGCCTTGAAGGCCGCCAAAAGAGCTGCCCGCTGCCATGGTCAAGTTGCCATCCACGCCGAAGGTCCACGCCTGCCAAGCCGATCCGGACGCCGCGCTTGCGCAAACGACAAAGGGCGCGGCCCTTAGGCCCCGCCCTTACTTCAACTGCGGCGCTTCAAGAAGCAGCGCGCCTATCTCTCGCGCCGCGTCCCGAGGCCCATCTTCTTGGCCAAGTCCGAGCGCGCCCGAGCGTAATTCGGCGCCACCATCGGGTAATCGTGCGGCAAACCCCACTTCTCGCGGTATTCCTCAGGCGAGAGGTTATAGTGGGTGCGCAGGTGCCGCTTCAGCGACTTGAATTTCTTTCCGTCCTCGAGGCAGACGAGGTGGTCCGGCATCACCGACTTCTTGACCGGAACCTTCGGCCGAAGCTCCTCCCGCTCAGGCGCGATTACGCCGCCGGTCGCCCGGCTCAAAGCGGCATGCGTGTCATTGATCAGCTGCGGCAAGTCGCCCGCGCCGATCGTATTGTTGCTCACGAAGGCTGAGACTATCTTGGCCGTCAGCTCGACCAGCTCAGGCTGGGTCCCATCGTCCATAGAGTATCCTTTCACGCGTCACTCGGGTCGACCGGCAGCCGAATTCCAGACAACCCAAGTCATTTTTCAATGTTCACAAGTTAAGCAGCAGCGTCATCAAGCTAAACGACGCTTCCGTGACATCTTCACCCCGCGGCAGACCACTCTGAGCTTTGGACATCAATCCAACAATGATGTCAACGCGGACATACACAATCCTCATCAAATGACTAATCAATTAAGGACTTCCCGGCAATGCCAGGAATGCATTTTCGACCGAGTACTAAATGCCGCATGCAGTGAGCGACAAGATTAACCGGGAAATTTCTTGAGGTCGGACCAACGTCTTTATTGTTGGATACGGATCCACTCAGAAAAAGTTCTTATCAAACCGTCAAAAAAATTTTGCGGAGGCGCCAGGATTGCGGAAGGTTGCTGGCACTCACCAGTGGTGCAGCAATGGTACGCCCTTCGCGAGAGGCGTCCACCCTTATCCTCACCGCGAGCAATGCGGATGGATTACAGACCCGTCATTTGACAAGCTGCACCTAGACTGCCGACAAAGCCTCTTTGCTGTGCCGTCGCTCCCGAGACCAGCCAGCCATTTCGTGAGGATGTCATGCACGGACCAGCCCAACGCCCAACCTTCGACCCTGTCCTCGCCACCCCCCCAATAGCAGCACGGCGGCCGATTTTAACCAAACATCATGGTGTCACGCTCACCGACGACTACGCCTGGCTAAGGGCCGCGAACTGGCAGGAGGTGATGCGCGATCCTTCGCTCCTCGACGGCGAGATCCGTGACTACCTCGAAGCCGAGAACGCCTATACCGAGGCGGCGCTCGCCGACACGCGCCAGCTCCAAGACGATCTCTTCACCGAGATGAAGGCGCGCCTGAAGCAGGACGACAGCACCGTTCCCGCACCCGACGGCCCGTTCGAGTATTACTCGACCTTCGTCAAGGGCGGCCAATACCCACGCCTCTGCCGGCGTCCGCTGGGCGGCGGAGACGAGACTGTCCTCCTCGACGGCAATGCCGAAGCAGCCGGCAAGAGCTATTGGGACCTCGGTGCCAAGAGCCACAGCCCCGATCACAAGCTTCTCGCCTACGCCGTCGACGACAAGGGCTCGGAGCTGTTCACCATTCGCATTCGCGATCTCGCCTCAGGGCAGGACCTCCCCGATGCAATCTCCGATACACGCGGCGAGATTGCCTGGGCCAATGACGGCAAGACACTCTTCTACATCCGCCTCGACGCCAACCACAGGCCGCTGTTCGTCTACCGCCATACCATAGGCGCGCCCGTATCCGACGACGTCCTCGTCTACGAGGAGCGCGACATCGGTTTCTACGTTGGCATTGCCAAGACGCAGTCCTCGAAGTTCATCCTGGTCGATGCCCACGACCACCAGTCGAACGAGATCTACCTGATCGATGCCGACAACCCGGTCGGACCGCTAACCCAAATCACCCCCCGCGTGCATGGCCACGAGTACAACGTCGAGCACCACGGCGAGCGGCTGATCATCACGACCAACTCCGGCGGTGCTGAGGACTTCCGTATTTGTGAAGCCCCCGTCAGCTCGCCGGGCATGGAGCTCTGGACCGAGCTTGTCCCGCACAAAGCCGGCCGGCTGATTATCGAGACCGTGGCCTATGCCGGCCACCTCGTACGCCTCGAGCGTGAGGATAGCCTTCCACGCATCGTCGTTCGCTCGTTCGCGGACGGCACCGAGCATGCCATCTCCTTCAACGAGGAAGCCTACTCGCTCGGCGTATCTGCGGGCTATGAGTTCGACACGACTGCCCTACGCTTCGCCTACTCGTCCATGACGACACCGACCGAGACCTACGACTACGACATGGCATCTCGAACCCGCGTCCTGAAGAAGCGCCAGGAGGTCCCCTCGGGACACGTTGCCGCCGACTATGTCACCCGCCGCTTCTACGCGCCTGCCGCCGACGGCGAGACGGTGCCCGTGTCTGTGCTCTACCACAAGGACACCCCGCTCGACGGCACAGCGCCCGTATTCCTCTACGGCTATGGCTCCTACGGCATCTCGATCCCGGCCTCGTTCTCGACCATGCGGCTGTCGCTCGTGAACCGCGGCTTCATCTTCGCTATCGCCCACATCCGCGGCGGCAAGGACAAGGGCTACCATTGGTACACTGACGGCAAGCTCGACAAGAAGCTCAATACCTTTACGGACTTCATCGCCGCCGGCGAGGACCTCGTGAGCCGCGGCCTCACGCAACGTGGGCGCATCGTTGCAAACGGCGGCTCGGCCGGCGGCATGCTGATGGGCGTCGTCGCCAACATGGCACCAGACCTTTTCCTGGGCATCATCGCCGATGTCCCCTTTGTCGACGTCTTGAATACGATGCTCGACAAGGAACTGCCGCTCACGCCGCCCGAGTGGCCGGAATGGGGCAACCCGATCGAGAGCGCGCGCGAGTTCGAGATCATCCGCTGCTACAGCCCCTACGACAACGTCGAGGCGAAGCCCTACCCGCACATTTTTGCCTATGGCGGCTTGACCGATCCGCGTGTCACCTATTGGGAGCCTGCGAAGTGGATTGCCAAGCTCCGCACGCTCAATGCGAGCGACAACCTTGTGCTGCTTAAGACCAACATGAAAGCGGGCCACGGCGGCGCCTCAGGCCGCTTCGAGCAGCTTCGCGAGACGGCGGTCGACTATGCTTTCGCACTCAAGATCGCCGACCGCACGAGCGTTTAGGTCAACAAGTCCTGGTGTTCTGGATCGGACGCTTGATTCCGGGCGAAGGTCGTCAAGCGGCCGTGAGTCCAGAACACAAACAAAAACTTGGCTAGGGTTCCGGCGGAGACGGTTAGGGACCAACCGTCGGAGTCGGAACACTAGCGTTTCGTCAGTTTAAACCGCGTTTCACGGCCGACGGCGCCTTGCAGGCGGGCCGTGATCTTGGGGAATTATGATCATCGAGAGGAGCATATTAACGGATATATCATCCATGACTGTCATACTCCCGCCACTTGGGGAGACCTGTCGATGAGCCAAACGCTGACAAGCTTGCTGACAACGCGGAGCAAGCTTTCCACTGAGGTGCAAAACCTTCAAGTTTACCTTGGGGTAGCTCTCGACAACATGCCGCACGGCCTGTCGATGTACGACGGTCGGCAACGGCTCATTGTTGCAAACAAAGCCTATCGCGCCCTCTACGGCTTGCCCGATAGCCTCACGAGGCCCGGGACGAGCCTCGCCCACGTCATCCGGCACTACGTCAAGACCGCCACCGGACAAGATGACCAGGATGCCGTTGCGCGTCAGCTCGAATGGGTGCGCAAGGAAGTCGCGGCATTGTCGAACGGCAAGTTGCAGCTGAGAACGCAGACCCTGCACGGCGGCGCCCGCGTTCGCGTGAGCACGCAGCCGTTGCCAAACGGCGGATGGGTCGACGTGCATGAGGATGTGACGGACCAGGATGCCCGCGAGGACGAGCTGACAAGGCTCGCCCGACGCGATGAACAGACTGACCTCTTGAACAGACGCGGTCTAGGTGAGCTGCTCAGCCAGATGTTCAAAGAGCCGTCTCCCTTCGGCCTGGTTCTGCATGTGGTTCACTTTGGCAATGCACCTACGATCCTCCAGGCCTACGGCTTCGCAACCCGCGAAGCTTTGATTAGAGAGCTCGCCGTTGTGGTCCGCGGCCTCGCTGCGCCGACAGAAGCAGCGCGGATTGCCGGAGACTATTTTGCAATCGTGCGGAAATGCCAGAATGAGCAAGATGCAATGGCATTTTCAGCCGAGCTCGAATCCAAATTACCGAAATCGATGACAATTTTCGGTCAACAAATCGGACTTGAGTTCAGCCTCCTGCGCGCGCACCTAGAGAGCGAGAACGTGGACCTGGATCAGCTCATCGACCGGGTCATGCGCGACGCAGGCTAGAAGGCGCCGGTAGAGGTAGAGGTCGAGGTTCCGGTGCCTCCGCACAAGGAGACGCTCCTCGATCTTGTCGACTTCTCTCTGATCAACGAGCATGCGGTGCGCTTCGCCGTCGGCGCCGTGAATGTGCTGGCCGGCAACTTCGTCTACTTCGACGATCACGACGAAGAGATCATCCCCAAGCAGCCGCCGAGGAAGCACTACGCGCGGTCGCTCAGATTTCCGCTGAGCAAGCGATCCACGTAGGCCGGCACGACCGCCGTCGCCGGCCCATAGATCGCTTCATGGAAATGTGACCGTCCTTGCGAAGGCTCGAGATTGAGCTCGAGCGTCCGCGCGCCGTTCGCCCGCGCTTCCGCAACGAACCCTGCGGCCGGGTAGACATTGCCGCTGGTGCCGACGGAGATGAAAAGCGAGGCCTTCGCGACGAGCTCCATGATGCGCGGCATGTGATACGGCAATTCCCCGAACCACACGACGTCGGGCCGCATCCCGCCCGCCTCCCCGCACGACGGGCACTGCGTCGCGAACGAAAGATCGTCCGTCCAGGATTGACGCGCCCCGCACGCACCACAGAGCGCACGCATCGCCTCGCCGTGCATATGAATGAGGTTGCGGCTGCCGGCCGCCTCGTGCAGTGCGTCGACATTCTGCGTCACCACCCAGACATCGCCCGGGTGCTCACGCTCGAGCCGTGCCAGCGCATGATGGGCGGAGTTCGGACTGACCGTCGCATGCGCACGCCGGCGCATATTGTAGAACTCGTGGACAAGCTGCGGGTTCTTGGCAAACCCTTCCGGCGTCGCCACCTGGCGCCAGTCATACTTCGCCCAGATGCCGTTTGGATCGCGAAACGTCGGCAGGCCGCTTTCGGCAGAAAGCCCCGCCCCAGTAAGAATGACAATACGCTTCAGCCCCATGCGCTACGGTTCCATTTTAGCTGACAAGCGCTCCCCATTTCCCAAGCCTTATACCAACCGCACGACGTGCCGACGCAGTGCGGTTGGTATCAGCGCGCAGGGTTGGTGTGTCATGCTGGAAGCATGCTTAAAAGCATGCCTTCAGCATGGCTGCGCGCAAGCTAAAGAGAATACCGGCC
>JBAZXL010000003.1:0-211446 GCA_041659825.1 Hyphomicrobium sp. | reverse complement strand
ATCGACAGCCTCTCCATTCCAGATCCCGATGGTGCTGGTGCTCTTGTCGGTGGAAACGCTTCCACGAAGCCTGAGGGCGACCAGTGGTACATCAAGGCTGGTATCCGTCAGCACTGGAACCCACTCGGCCACACGGTTCTCTTCGGCGAGTACGGCGAGAACAGCGATCGCCAGTCCGCTCTTGCATTCCAGAATGGCGTGCTGAGCTCGGATCTTACGCAGTACGGCGTGGGCGTCGTTCAGGAGATCGACGCCGCGTCTATGTCGGTTTGGCTCGGCTGGCGTCACTATGAAGCCGACCTGACCCTCGGAGCAGATGCTGCCAACCTTGGCCTTGACGCCACGGGCATTGACGACCTCGACATCGTCAAGGCCGGCGCTCTCATCAACTTCTAATCTGAAGCTGATCGCCTGAAACTTGGAAGCCGCCCCTCACCGGGCGGCTTCTTTGTTTTTGTCAAATCCATAGATCTTGCCGCTGCGATTATTGAGCGGCCCCCCGGATGTTGGCGCAAAGCCGCTTATCGGCTGCGATTTTCTCCCCCGCACCACGCCCGCGCACGGCGCCCGTGGCCGCTGCCGTCTGATACCCAAAAGCCACAAACATGCGCGTATTCGCAACAATCGCGAATCGCAGACCGTCCGTGCCAGCGGCGGTTCCTCAGGAATCTCGCGCCGTCAACATCGAAGAGTGCGGCCAAGTCTTGCGTTCAGAGTTCGGGTTCGGGCGTCCGCCATCTCGATTACCAACGCAGATTGGGAGAAGGTCTATGAGAAAAATTAGCCTACGCGCCCTGGCGGCGGCCGGCCTGCTCGCAGGTGGTTTCGCTTCAGGCGCAAACGCAGCCGACCTCGGGGGTAACTGCTGCGCTGACCTCGAGGAACGTGTCGCCGAGCTCGAGGCAACGACGGTTCGCAAGGGTAACCGCAAGGTTTCGCTTACAATCTCTGGCTGGGTTGCCGAGCAGGTGACCTATTGGGACGACGGGATCGAGAGCAACACCTACGTCACGGGCGTCGGCACTACGCTCGGGACCAATGTCAAGTTCACCGGCGAGGCGACAATTGTTCCTGGCTGGTCGGCTGGCTATGTCATCCACATCGAGGCCGACGGCTCTGACGGGGACACCACAAACCAGTTTAACGACAATGGCCCGGGTCTCTTCGCCGGCACGCCTAACTATGTGCAGACGCTGCAGTCGTTTTGGTTCCTCAAGAGTGATCATTATGGCAAGGTCGGCATCGGCCTGCAGTCCTCGCCGTCGGACAACGCGGCGATCCTGGTCGACGGCTCGGGCACGCTCGTACCCGCCAATTGGGTGGCGTTCGATGTCTTGAACTTCGGCATCCGCAACAAGAACGGAGGCTTCGTCACAAACGGCGTCGATGCCAATGGCGACCCGATTGTGGTCACCTGGGGCGCGGCGGGTGCTTGTCTTCCCGGCGACTGCTACGGTGTCCCGACCAACATCATCCGGTACGACACGCCTACCTGGCGCGGCTTCTCGGGATCAGCGTCCTGGGGCGAGGACGACATCTGGGACGTTGCCCTCCGCTACGCCGGCGAGCATCATGGCTTCAAACTTGCGGCCACCATCACCTACGGCGAAAGCACGGATGGCGGCGACGTCAGGCCAGGTGGCGTGATCTACCCCGGCTTCGGGCAGGACTCGCAATACACTCAGGTGGGCGTCTACCTGCAGCATGTGCGGACCGGCATCTTCGGCCTCGTCAACTACGGCAACTACCAGCTCGATCCGCCGAACGTTTATAACAGCAATTCCGCGAGCAACAGCGAGGACAACAACTACTACGACGACGGCAGCATCGACTCCGACGTCTGGTACTTCAAGGTCGGCGTTCGCAACAAATGGCATCCCCTCGGCGCCACTATCCCCTATGCCGAATATCAGCGCAGCGACGACGGCGTGACGGGCGACTCGGAGTTCCGCTGGTGGGGCGTCGGTATCGTGCAGGAAATCGATGCGGCGGCAATGTCGGTTTGGCTCAAGTATCGCAACTACGAATTCGAGGACAAGAACCTTTGCGGCTATTATGGCTGCGAGGATCTTGATGAGCTGACATTTGGTGGTCTCATCAATTTCTAAGTGACCCGCCTCTCATCAGGCAATTGTTATTGAGGCCGCTCCTTACCGGGGCGGCTTCTTCGCGTTGGGTCCGCTTGATCGCTGCTCTTATTCGCGTTAACCGATGAGAGAGAAGGACCGAGGCTCGAGCGCCGTTCTCCACGTTCGTCTTTCCTCCGAGGAGGCGGGGCCAAGGAAGGCTACGCCATGTTCGCAAAGTTTTTTCACGAGCTGCGCACCGCCAAGGTGCCCGTTACGCTTAAGGAATATCTGACGCTGCTCGAGGCGCTCGATGCCAATTGCGCCGGCGGCCGCGTCGAGGATTTCTATTATCTCGCCCGCACCGCGCTGGTGAAAGACGAGCGTCATCTCGACCGCTTCGATCAGGTGTTCGGGCACGTGTTCAAGGGCCTCGAGCTGATGAGCGAGGCCGCTTCCGCCGAGATCCCCGAGGACTGGCTGCGGGCTGTGTCGCAACTCTATCTTTCGGACGAGGACAAGGCCAGGATCGCCGAGCTTGGCGGCTTCGAGAAGATCATGGCGGAGCTCGCAAAGCGTCTCGCCGAGCAGAAGGAGCGCCACGCCGGCGGCAACAAATGGATCGGCACCGGCGGCACCTCGCCGTTCGGTGCCTATGGATATAACCCGGCGGGCGTCCGCATCGGCCAGAAGGAGAGCCAGCATCAGCGCGCGATCAAAGTGTGGGACAAGCGCGACTTCAAGGATCTCGCGGGTGATGTCGAGCTCGGTGTCCGCACGATCAAAGTCGCACTGCGCCGCTTGCGCAAGTTCGCCCGCGAAGGGGCGGCCGAGGAATTAGACCTCGATCAGACGATCAAAGGCACGGCGCGCAAGGGCTATCTCGATCTTGCCATGCGCCCGGAACGGAGAAACACCGTCAAGGTGCTCATGTTCTTCGATGTCGGCGGCTCGATGGACTGGCACATCCAGCAGGCAGAGGAGCTGTTCTCGGCCGCGCACACCGAATTCAAGCATCTCGAGTATTACTACTTCCACAATTGCCTCTATGAGAGCGTCTGGCGTGACAACGCGCGGCGCTGGACCGAGACGACGCCGACGTGGCAGGTGCTGCACACCTATCCCACCGACTACAAGGTGATCTTCATCGGCGACGCTTCGATGAGCCCTTACGAGATCACGCACGCGGGCGGGGCGGTCGAGCACATGAACGAGGAGGCGGGCGCGCAGTGGCTCGAGCGCGTCTCGAGCATCTACCAGCATTGCGTCTGGCTCAATCCCGTGCCGCAGGCGCATTGGGGCTTTACGCCGTCAATCGGCATGGTGCAGCGGCTAATGGCCGGGCGCATGTTTCCGATGACGCTCGCGGGCCTCGACGGCGCGATGCGCGAGCTGATGCGGTAGGTCTGTTCGCCTGCAAATTTGCTCGAGTATTGGGAATATTTCCTGGAACATACGGGATCTTCCGCCCGTGACGGGAACGCCACGTCGGCGAATTATGCATTATAGGGAACGTTAGCGGGAACTTGTCCCCTGTCACTCCTCGAGCCGCCCTGCATTGAATAAGGCCATGGGCCAAAGCCCACGTGCGGATGTGCAAAAGCAATAACGAGTTGGGGGAAAAGAATGATCAAGCTGATCTTTACAGCGACGGTCGCAGCTTTGATTATCGGTGGGCAATCCGTGGCGCATGCGCAGGATTCTAGCCGCGCAAATTGGGGCGGCCTCTATGGCGGCGGCCACGTGGGCTATGGCTTCGGCTTTCCGACCACGGCCATCGAGGCGAGCGAGTTCGAGCGCGTCTGGGATCTTAACCCCGACGTCCCTCCCCCTGCCGCCTTTCCGGCCGCCAACTCGGGCCTCCAAGCGCAAGATGGCGAGTTCGACGGAACCGTCGCAACCGATCTGACTGGTGTCGTGGGCGGCATCCACATCGGTTACAACTTCCAGGTCTCCAACATCGTGTTCGGCGTCGAGGGCGCGTACAATTGGGGCAGGCTAAGCAACACCGTGAGCCAGGCCATTCCCGAACCCGAGGTCGAGGTCAACCCGGCCGCCAGCGCAGCCTCGCAGGCTCGTTCACAAGCCATTATCGACGCACTGAATGCAGGAACGACCGCCTTTGAAGGCGATCCCGAGTTCGATCTCAAGAGCAGCCTGGGCGACATCAAGAGCGTGAAGGGCCGTATCGGTATCGCATCCGGCAACTTTCTGCTCTACGGCGTCGGCGGTGTGGCGTGGACGAATTATAGAGCCTCAGTTACGTCTCCGGACAGCTTCTCGGGCGGCCTCACCAGCGGCACGTTCAGCTGGGGCGAAAATGTCAACGGTTGGGTGGCTGGCGGTGGCATAGAGTTCAAGCTGACCAACAATCTGAGCCTTCGCGCCGAAGCCCTCCACTATGACTTTGGGCAGGTGGGATTTGGCGGCGAGGACATCAATGTCGATAATATCCAGACGTTTCTCGGTAGTCAGGACCTGTCCATCAACGAGCTTACCGTTGGCGCGTCCTACCACTTCAATTAGCTTACGTTCACGACTCGACCCCGACCGCGACGGGCCGCTCCTAACCGGGCGGCCCCTTTTTTATGGGTGCCACCCACCCGATTGCGGCCACATTCCTGCGGCTCTTGGGGATAGAAGCGCGCCGCTGCAAGGCAAAGCCCCGCCAGAATGCGCTCATCCGTAGGTAGCGCGGGCTTAGTGAGCACGGGCGTAGCACCGCGGGGACTTAGGAGTTCGGGCGCGTAAAAGTGCGGAGCGTGAGGAGTGCGTGTTTGGCTCGGCCACTGACAGCGTTATTGTCCAGCCTCGTATTATGCGTTGCGGCGGCTTCTTCTGCAGCCTCGGCACAAAGCGGGGCGCTGGTTTCGGCCGAGCAAAGCGTGACGATCCGCGATGTCTCGATCAGTGGTCTCAATCGCCTGGCGGCCGATACCATCCGTACGCGGCTGACGCTTTCAGCCGGGCAACGCTTCGACGCGGCGAAGGCCAACGAGAGCGTCAAAGCACTCTTCGCCATGGGCCAATTCGAGGACGTGAGGATTGGCCTCGAAGGCGCAACTTTGAAGGTCGTGGTCGTCGAAGCGCCCGTCGTGCGGCGTGTCTCGTTCGAGGGCAACGCAGAGGTCACGACGCAGACGCTCGAAAGCGCCATCAAGCTCAAAGCAAATGCGCCTTATTCCGACGCGCGCGCGCATCAGGATGCTGTCGACATCCGCAATCTCTACCGACGCCAAGGTCGCCTCGATACGACGGTTTCACCGCGCGCGGAGCGTCGTGAGGATGGCACAGTCGACTTGGTCTTCAGGCTCTCGGAAAGCAGGATCGAAAAAGTCAGCGAAATCCGCTTTTCCGGCAATCACGGCCTTTCTGCAAGCGAGCTCAGGTCCGTCGTGCGCACGGTAGAATCAAGCTGGCTCGACATCCTGAAAAGCGATGCGTTCTACGATCCCGACCGGCTCGAGACCGATCGAGAGCTCTTGCTCGCGCATTACCGCAAGAACGGTTACGCCGATGCCAAGATCGTCTCCGCGACAGGTCAGCTCGACGGGCGCGGGACCGGCTACGTCGTCACCTACACGATTGACGAAGGCGAGCGATATGCGTTTGCGGGCGTCGCCGTCGAGAGCCGTATTTCCGGTCTTGAGACCGATCGTCTCTCGATCCTCATTTTGACGAAAAACGGAGCGCCCTATAATTCGGCGCTGCTCGATAAGTCTGTGAAAAAGCTCTCGGCGTCGCTGCTCGAAAGCGGGCATCCATTTGCGAGCGTGCGCGCCCTCGAGACGCGAGCTGGTGCGGCACGCGTCGTCAATGTCACGTACCGCATCGAGGAGGTCCAGCACACGTACGTCGAGCGCGTCGAGATCATGGGCAATGCGCGCACCAAGGATATCGTCATTCGCCGCGAGCTGCGCTTTGCAGAGGGCGACGCGGTGCATCCCTTGCTGGTCGAGCGGGCGCGCGAGCGCATCAAGGCACTTGGCTTCTTCAAGAGCGTGAAGCTCACGCAGAAGCAAGGCTCGTCCGGCGACAAGGTTGTGATCAGCGTCGAGGTCGTGGAGGACGACACCGCGATCGTGGGATTCGGCGCCGGGTACTCGCAGAACGATGGCGTTGTCGGCGACGTGAGCTACGAAGAGCGCAACCTCATGGGCAATGGCCAGTGGGTCAAGATCAAGCTCGCCGGCGGCCTCAAGCGGCTCGACGCAGATATCGGCTTCACCGAGCCGCACTTTCTCGGCAGCAACGTGTCGACCGGCGCCGACGCTTTCTACAAGGACCAGAACAAGCTTGCGGAAAGCTCGTACAAGAGCCGTAAAGCTGGCGGCGACGTGCGGCTCGGCTATGGGCTCAGCGAGCATTGGTCGGGGCAGGTCAAATACATGCTGACGCGCAGCGAGCTTTATGATGTCGGCTCCAACGCTTCGACGGCCATTCAAGAGGCGTTGCAGGGCTCGGCTGACGGCAGCTCAAACACGTACTACACCTCGGCGCTCGGCTTCTCGGCGACCTACGACGACCGCGATTCGAAGCGCTTTCCGACTGCTGGAACGATCGTGACGCTCGGTCAGGACTTTGCCGGCCTCGGCGGCGACGTCCGCTATCTGCGATCGAGCGCAGACCTGCGCACCTATTATCCGGTGTCCGAGCAGGTGACTCTCGCCGCTCGCATCCAGGGCGGGACGATCGCGGGCTGGGGCGGGCAGGACGTGCGCCTGCTCGACATGTTCTATCGCGGGGGCGACCTGGTTCGCGGCTTTGCCTCGTCCGGCCTCGGGCCGCGCGACCTGGCGAGCACAAACCAGGATGCGCTCGGCGGCACGAGCTACTTCGGCACCAGCCTCGCTGGGCAATTCGACCTGCCGCTCGTGCCGAAGGAAATCGGTCTCAGGGGTGAGGTCTTTGCCGACGCCGGCTCACTCTTCGGCCTCAACAAGACCGCGCAATCGCTGCCAGGCGTCGCGGGCGGAGCGGCCAAGGTGCGCGCCTCCGTCGGTGCTGGGCTTGTATGGGACAGTCCCATCGGCCCGCTGCGCGCCGACTATGCGGTGCCCGTCATCTCGCAAAGCTTCGACAAAACGCAGCCGTTGAGCTTCGGCATCGGCCAGTTCTGATGCTTTGGCAGTGCTCGCCCGGATGCTGCTCTCCTCTCAGCGATGCCATCTCAAGAACGTCTGCTTCACGATCTCGGTCAGAGCAAGGTATGAGATCACGGCTGCCGCCAGAAACAGATAGAAATAACCGGGAAGCCAGGCAAACTTGAACAGTGTGCCGAGTGGCGTCAGCGGAATGATGAGGCCGGCGATGACGACGCCGATCGAGAGCGTCGCGAGTATGGGGTGCGGCCTACTCGCCCACGGCCGCCCGCGCGTTCTGATGACGAAAATCACCAGCGATTGCGTCGCGAGAGACTCGACGAACCAGCCCGTCTGGAACATTGCCTCGTCGGCGCCGAATAGCTTGATGAGCGCAAAGAACGTGAGGAAGTCGAATAGCGAGCTGACTGGGCCGAGCACCAGCATGAAGCGCTCGATAAAGCGAAGGTCCCAGGCGACCGGCTTTTCCAACGCGACGGCATCGACATTGTCGAAGGGAACGCCGACCTCCGAGAGATCGTAGAGCAGATTGTTGAGCAGGACCTGCGTCGGCAGCATGGGCAGGAAGGGCAGGAAGAGTGCGGCGCCTGCCATCGAGAACATATTGCCGAGATTTGAGCTGGCGCCCATCAGAATGTACTTCGTCACGTTCTCGACAGTGCGCCGGCCCTCGAGCACGCCCTCGTGGACGACGCCGAGATCATTATCGAGCAACACGAGGTCCGCTGCCTCCTTGGCGACATCGGCCGCGGTATCGACGGAGATGCCAACGTCGGCCGCATGCAGGGCGGACGCGTCGTTGATACCGTCGCCGAGAAAGCCGACGACGGAGCCCGCGCGCTTCAATGCCAGCAGCACGCGCTCCTTTTGTTGCGGGCTGACGCGGCAGAAAAGATTGACGTGCGGCAGTTGTGCGCGCAGCGCCTCCTCGCCGAGACGATCAAGCGCGTCACCGGTGAGAACGCCCTTCACCGGCACGCCGATCGTCTCGCAGATGTGCTGCGTGATGCGCTCGTTGTCGCCCGAGAGGATCTTGACATCGACGCCAGCGGCGGCGAGCGCGTGAATGGCGGCGGCTGCGCTTTTCTTCGGTGGGTCGAGAAAGGCGAGAAAGCCCGCGAGAGTAAGTGCCACCTCATCCGAGATCTTGGCCGCACCCTGCTCCTTCGGCATCTCGCGATAGCCGACGGCCAACACGCGGTAGCCCTGCTCGCCGAGCTTCTCAAATTGTGCCTTGAGCCGCTGGCGCGTCTCAGCGTCGACCGGGAGAGCCGAACCATCGGTGCCGGCATAGCTCTCAGACAGCCGGATCATGTCTTCCGGGGCGCCCTTGACGACAAGCAGGCGATGCCCGGTGTTTTCGAGCAGCACGGACACGCGGCGACGCTCGAAGTCAAAGGGCACCTCGTCGATCTTGCTCCAAGGGCCCGTGTCGATCACTTTTCGGGCGAGGATGGCCTCGTCCAAGGGGCTCTTGATGCCGCTCTCGAAGCGGCTGTTCAATGCGGCAAGCTCGAGCACTCGCTCGCTCTCGGTGCCGTCGGGGGCAAGGCTTGACGCAAGTTCGATGCGCTGCTCGGTCAGCGTCCCTGTCTTGTCGGTGCAGAGCACGTTCATGGCGCCGAGATCGTGTATGGCCGCCAGACGCTTGACGATGACGCGACGGCTTGCCATGCGCCGCGCGCCCTTGGACAACGTCACGGTCACGACCATCGGCAGAAGCTCAGGCGTCAGTCCGACGGCGAGCGCGAGAGCAAAGAGGAGCGATTCAAGCCATGGGCGCTGAAAAAGGACGTTTGCTGCCAGCACGAAGAGAACGAGGAAGACCGTGAACCGCAGCATCAGGAAGCCGAAACTGCGAATTCCGCTTTCGAAAGCGTCCGCCGGACGGCGGGCGGCAAGCCCTCCAGCAAGGCTACCGAGCTCGGTATTCTTGCCGGTTCTGACGACGATCGCCGTCGCGAGGCCGCTGATGACGGCGGTCCCCATGAAGACAGTATTCAGCGCATCCGCAACGCCTGCCGCCGGCACGTCGAGGTCCTGCGCATGCTTTTCGACCGGATAGGGCTCGCCCGTTAGCGCCGCCTGATTGATGTAAAAATCGCGGGCCGTGATGAGGCGGCAATCTGCCGGAATGATGTCCCCGGCCTTGAGGCTCACCACGTCGCCGGGGACGAGCTGATCGACAGGGATCTCCCGTTCCCGGCCGTCACGCAGCACATCGGCTTTGACGCCGACGGAACGGCGAAGCGCGTTCACTGTATTCTCAGCGCGTAGCTGCTGGGTGAGATCGAGGACGACGCTCAGCGAAATGATGCCAACGATGATGACGAAGCTCGCAACCTCGCCGGTCCAGGCGGAAAGTCCGCTGGCAAACAGCAGAATGAGAATGAGCGGATTGGCAAATCTCGCCGCGATCTCGCGCCAGAGTGGCCGGCGTCGATAGTTTAACGCGTCGTTCGGCCCGTAGGTCTTGAGCCGCCGCGTCGCCTCGTCCTCTGTTAGCCCGTGGACGGACGCGTCCAGCCCGGTCAGAAGGCATGTGAGCGGCTCATCGACCAGTTTTGCCTCGATCATCCGCCTCTCCCGCCACATTCAGATCCCGGAACGCCTAGCCACCTAGAAGCGACACGGCATTGACGGCGGTCAAGACTGTGTCTGGCCCCAAAACGGTCACGCAAGCAGGGGATTATAGGGGCGAGTTGCAGTTGCCCCCGATTGACCGCGCCTGGAAAAAGGGGCAAATCTGCTCGACCATTGAGCAGAAGATGAGCCGCAAAATGCATCGCATTGTCCTGCCGCTTGTAATCAGCGCTACGGCTCTCGCCGGTTGCTCCGCGAGCCTCGGCAGCACGACGGCTTCTATTTTTGGCGGCGCAAAGACGGCGGACGCCAACGCGGGCACGGCGACGCCGGTCGCGACAGCTCAGCCGGCCCCGCCTCCGAGCTCGCCCACGTCACGCGCGCTCAATGTCGGCGCCGTCACGGCGCGGGCCTTGAAATGCGGCTATAATTTCGACCCGGCGCGGCTCAAGGCGGCCTTCATCGCCAACGAAACGGCGGTTGGCACTCCCGTAGCCGAGATCGAGACACTCGAGAAAGTCTACAATGTGGGCCTCAACGGCGTTAACAAGGTTGCCTCCACCGAGGAGGGCTATTGCTCGGAAAAGAAAACCAAAGAGATCAAATCCGATCTCAACCGCCTGCTCGCCGGAGATTTTACCCCGGTGGTGAGGAAAGCTGCCCAGCAGGACGACGGCGTCATTACTGGTCTCTTCGGAGGCAACGCCGGTAACACCGATGACGGCGTCAATACGGGACCGCTGTCGGGTAACGGCTTCTGAAGCACGATTGCTTGCATCAGGAGCCATAGTTGCAGCAGCTGCTCTGGTTTGAAACCGTACTCAAGCTCTCGGGCGGCCTAGCGCTGGCGCTGGCGCCTCTCACAATCATCGCCCTACTCGGTCTTCCGGCCGCGAGCCGCGGGTTCTGGCCACGTGTTGTCGGGGCAATGCTGGTCGGCATTGCTGCTGCGACGTATATCGAGGGAGCATTGCCGGGCTCGCGCGGGCTTGGGCTTGCCGGCTGTGTAATCGTGAACCTGATCAGCGCAGGGATGATAGCCGCGCTTGTCACGCTCAGGTCTGCCGCGGAGACCCGCCGCGGGACGGCCGTCCTCTGGCTCCTGGTCGTGCTGCTCATCGTGCTCTCACTGTTTGAGATCGCGCACGCGTGACCGAAACTTAAGGCTTTTCTGTTCAAATCGAAGCTCCCGTCCTGTGCCGACCAACCTCGGACAGCGATTAGTCATGCGTAAGGGATGCTTCGCCGATGCTGTCCGCCAGGACGACGCTTCCGCCCAAAGATGAATTGCCGCTGGCTCCCGGTCGCGCCGCGCTTTTGGCGCTCTATGCCCCGCCGTCGTGCACGGGCGTTTTGGCAGCGAACGATCCCGAGTATGCGCTGATCACGGATCGCAGCTCCTTCGAAGCGCTCGAGGGCGAATGGAATGCGCTGTTCGATCGAGCAGCTCGGGGCCGGCACGTGTTTCAAAGCTTCAACTGGCTTTGGCATTGGTCAAACCATTTCCTGCCGAAGCGCGGGGACCTCAGCACGACCCTCGCCATAGTGACTGCGCGGCGTCGCGGCAAGCTGGTCCTGGTTTGGCCGCTCGTCAGCAAACGAACCGGGCCGATCACCAAACTTTGTTGGATGGGCGACCCTGTTAGCCAATATGGCGACGTTCTTGTTGACGACGGTCCGGACACCATGGACCTTCTGCGCGGGGCTTGGAACGTCATACGAACGCGCACGGGCGCCAGCGTCGTGCAGTTGCGCAAGGTCCGGGCTGATTCGCACGTGGCGCGCCTGCTCGATGAGGTCGGCGCCTCGCCGATCATTCGCCTCGTTGCACCGCATCTCGATCTTACGGAAGCTCAGACCTTCGCCGAATATGAGACGCGCTTTTCGTCGAAGGCGCGCAAGACCCGCAGGAGTCAGCGCCGCCGCTTCGAGAAGCTCGGCACGGCAGCCCTCGAGCACCACAGGCAAGGTCCGATCGCCAAGTACTTTGCGGGAGAGGCAATCGAGCTCAAGCGACGCTGGCTCGAGGCGCGCGGGCTCGCCTCTCCGGCCATTGCGGATAAGCGGACGAAAGCGTTTTTCGAGGATGTGTGTGAGGCGGTAATCCGGCCCGCCGGTGCACAGGTTCTTTCCCTGACATCCAATGGCATCCCCGCTGCAATCGAGATCGGCATCATTGCCAAAGGGCATGTTGCTATTCACGTGATCGCGTACGACGCGGCTTTCGAGAAGGCGTCGGCCGGCTCGCTCCTCATGGAGGACAGCATCCGTCGCGCTTTCGCTGAGGGATGCAGGACTTTCGATCTCCTCGCTCCGGGTGATCGATATAAGCTGCAATGGGCCGACAAGTCCGTCGAGGTCTGCGACTGGGCCAAGGCGCTTACTCCTGGCGGACTTGCATATGCTAACCTCTATCTGCGCGGCGTTCGCGGCTACGGCAAGCAAGTCATCGCGGGGATGCCAATCGCGCTGCGCCGCCCGCTTTCGCTGGCGCTGGCCTTTGTTCTCACTGCTGCGGCGCGACTGCGATAGGGTCACACGTCGCCAGGGATTTGCTGCGCTGCCGGCTGGCCGATCCGACGCAAGCCTCCGACCCTACGGGCGCTCGCCACGGCGGCAAATTCGCCGAGGGAACATGGCTTTATCAATAAGACTGGAAACGCCCCGGCGATCAGGCTAGATCATGGCTCGCTGCGACGTCCCCCTTTGGGCCCGGCTCGAGCCGGGACGGCAAGCTTATCAAAGGCCCATTATCTCAGGCTTATTGAGATCGGGCCGCCGGTCGCCTTCATTCGGCGTGGAGGGCCACTTCCGGCGTATCTCTTTCCGTGGCGACTCTCGGCCAGCCGCGGGCAAACGACAGGGGAAAGCTCCTTCATGGCAATAACGTCTGACGCCGTCGTCTCGTCGATGATCTCGAGCATCGACGCATCCAAGCGGACCGATCAACCCTATTCGCACTGGTTCCTGACGGAGTGCCTGCCTCAGCCGGCTGCTGATACCGTATTGGCGCTGCCCTTCCCCGCGCCTGAACTCGGCGGCCTCTCCGGCAAGCGTGAGGTGCACAACGCGACCCGCAAGTATTTCGATACCGAGAATATGGCGGCGTTTCCGGTCTGCAAGGCCGTCAACGATGCCTTCCAAGATCCCAGGCTCGCACGCAAGATCGAGAGCTTTTTCGGAACCAAGCTCGGCGGCTCATACTTGCGCGTCGAGTTCGCCCAGGATACGGACGGCTTCTGGCTCGAGCCGCACACAGATCTCGGCGTCAAGCTCTTCACGATGCTGCTCTACTTGTCGACCGACGCCAGTCATGCCGATCTCGGCACCGACATCTACGACCAGGAAAAGAAGCATATCGGCCGCTCGCCGTTCCAGTCGAATGCGGCGATGGTGTTCGTGCCCTCAAACATCACCTATCACGGCTTCGAGCCGCGCAGCATCGCGGGCGTGCGCAAGTCGGTAATTATCAACTACGTGACCAACGATTGGCGCGCACGCGAACAACTCGCCTTTCCGGACCGGCCGATCGAGCATTAGAGCAATATCCGATAAACCCGATCGCAAGTGCGATCGGTTGATCGGATGAAATTGCTCTACCAGTATGATTCTAGAGCATCTTTATCCGACCAGCGAATCGCTGCCGCGATTCCGTCTGGTCGGATGATGCTCTAGCCCGTCGTTCGCCCCAGAAGGGGCTTTTAGAGAATACGCTATTTCGGGGAGCCTAGTTGTGTCCTGACCGCGACGTTCGTCACATTCTGCTGCGGGCGCTGAACGAACTTCGCGGTCGAAAGGACACTAGCAAATCCATGATTCTAGTGTGATTCAGATTTCGAAGTCCGCTCTCGACCCAGCCAAGAAGTATGAAACGGACTTCGAAATCATCACACTAGGTGCTCCCCGCATTGCTTTTCACCGCAGCCAGATAGCCCGCTGCCGTAAGCGCGCAGAGCACGGCGTCGAGATGGGTGCGGTCGCGTGTCTCGATGACAAGATTGAGCTCGGTGCCGCGCGCCGGCAGGTCAGTGAACACGCGCTGATGATAAACCTCGACGATGTTGGCACCGGCCTGTCCGAGCACGCTTGATACGCGCGCCAGCTCTCCGGGCCGGTCCGGCACATCGATTGCGAGCCGGGACAGGCAACCTTCGCGTGCCAGTTCACGCGTCAGAACGCTCGCCAGCAGCCGGGCGTCAATATTGCCGCCGGTGAGCACCAGTCCAACCTTGCGGCCTGCGAATCGCGCGCGGTTGGCCATGACCGCTGCGAGGCCTGTCGCTCCAGCACCTTCGACGACCGTCTTCTCGATCATAAGCAACGTGTAGAGCGCGCGCTCGAGATCGGTCTCGCTGACGAGCACGATATCGTCGACGAGGTCGCGCAGGATGGGGATTGCCAGGTCGCCCGGATCGCGCACGGCAATGCCTTCCGCAAGCGTGTCGCCACGAACGGGCAGGTCGGTCCCCTTAAGGGCGTTGTAGACGGAGGGATAAAGCGCCGCCTCGACGCCCACGATCTCGATCCCGGGCTTCAAGGCCTTGGCCGCGACTGCCATGCCGGCAATCAATCCGCCACCGCCTACGGGGATAACAAGGACTTCGAGCTCAGGGGTCGCGTGCAGCATTTCGAGTGCCACCGTGCCCTGGCCAGCAATAACTAATGGGTCATTATAGGGATGAATAAAAACGAGGCCGCGCTCCTCGCCGAAGTGGCGCGCAAAGGCCGCCGCATCCTCAAGCGTTCTGCCCGTGAGAATGACCTCGGCGCCCCAGCGCTTGGTATTCTCGGCTTTAACCGCAGGCGTGCCCTCCGGCATGACGATGGTTGCCGGAATGCCAAGGCGGCCGGCATGATAGGCGACGCCTTGCGCGTGATTTCCAGCCGACATGGCGATGACACCGCGTTGCCGCTCGCCCGCATCGAGCGCAGAGAGCCGGTTCAGAGCGCCACGCTCCTTGTAGGATGCGGTGAACTGCAGGTTCTCGTATTTTAGCCAGATCTCGCAGCCAAGCTCATGCGAGAGGGTCGTGCTCTTGTCGCAGGGCGTTACGGCAATCGAGCCATGCAGCACGAGTGCAGCCCGCTCGATATCCTGTAAGGTCACGCACGGGCCGGAAGGTGCTCTCTCTTGCATCGGGCCTCTCGTCCAGGCGCACGATGCCACCGGGGGCAAGGCGTGCGCCGCCGCTATCGAAACTGGGAGCGTTCTAAATGGCTAAAGTGGCATGGATCGGCTTGGGCGTCATGGGCTATCCTATGGCCGCCCACCTGGCAAAGAAGGGCGGCCACGAGGTAACGGTCTTCAACCGCAATGCGGCCAAGGCGCAACGCTGGCTCGCTGCCAATCCGGAGGGCTGCGTCGCGCCGACGCCGGCCGACGCCGCAGGGGGCGCTGACTTCGTGTTCTCGTGCGTCGGGAATGACGACGATCTGCGCTCGGTCACCGTTGGGGCGCAAGGAGCCTTCAAGGCGATGAGCCGCGGCTCGATCTACGTCGACCATACAACGGCGTCCGCCGATGTTGCGCGTGAGCTCCACGCTGCCGCCGGGGCGCATGGCATCGGCTTCATCGACGCACCAGTCTCGGGCGGCCAGGCGGGTGCCGAAGGCGGGACCTTGACGGTGATGGCGGGCGGCAACCAGGACGATTTTGCAAAAGCGCAACCCGTCATCCTCTCCTTCGCGCGAGCCGTGCGTCTCATGGGTGGGCCGGGCTCCGGCCAGCTCGCCAAGATGGTGAACCAGATCGCGATTGCGGGCCTGCTGCAGGGCCTCTCGGAAGCGATCCACTTCGCCGAGCACGCGGGCCTCGATCTCGAGGCCGTGATGGCGACCATCTCGAAGGGGGCGGCGCAATCCTGGCAGATGGACAACCGGTGGACAACAATGCACGCGCGCCGGTTCGACTTCGGGTTCGCCGTTGACTGGATGCGAAAGGATCTCGGCATCTGCCTTGCGGAAGCCAAGCGCAATGGTGCGAGCCTGCCGGTCACGGAGCTCGTCGATCAGTATTATTCGGACGTACAGAGGATGGGCGGAGGCCGCTGGGACACGTCGAGCTTGATCGCTCGCTTGAACGTTTCGGCCGAGGATGTCTCGTAGTGTAGTCGCGACGCAACTTAGGAAGAGGGGGAACACTCCATGGGGATCACCGCATTCTACGCCTCGCTATTGGCGTTTCTATTTCTCTGGCTTTCGGTGCGCGTCGTCGCGGCCCGTCGCGAGGCGCGTGTCGAGATTGGTGTCGGCGAGAGCGCCGATCTTTTGCGGCGAGCGCGCGTGCACGCCAACTTCGCCGAGTACGTGCCGATCGCGCTTATTCTGATGGCGCTCGCCGAAAGCGGGAAGGCACCGTTGCCGGTGGTGCATGTGATCGGTGTCGTACTCGTGGCCGGGCGCGCCGTCCACGCCTACGGATTATCGCAGCGGACACTCAAGCTTCGCGTTGCCGGTATGATGCTGACGTTTGCGGCCATCGCAATTGGGGCACTCGCCTGCCTTGCGTCCGGCGCCCTGCGCATCCTCGTCTAAGCGAGAGAGCGCTCGTCTCGACGATGCCGTGCTCGTCTAAGCAATACGAGCTCAGGCCTCGCGGCGGTTCAGCGCCTCGGTGCGCGCGAACTCGAGCGGCATGGCGGTCGTATGCTTGATCTCCTCCATGGCGAATGCTGACGAGACCTTGGCAATTTCAACCCGGGTGATGAGCTTCTTATAGAAGGCATCGTATGCGGCGATGTCGGGCACCGCGACGCGCAGCAAATAGTCGACATCGCCCGACATGCGGTAGAACTCAACGACCTCCGGAAACTCAGCGACCGCGCCATGGAATTTCTCGAGCCACGCCAAGCTGTGTTTGTCGGTCTTGATCGATATGAAGACTGTGACGCCGGCATTGACCTTCAGCGGATCGAGCACCGCTACCCGGCGGCGGATGACACCAAGCTCCTCGAGCTTCTGGATCCGGCGCCAGCAAGGTGTCGTGGAGAGCCCAACCTCCTTGCCGATGTCGGCAACGGGCCGGGTGCAATCCTCCTGAAGGATGGCCAGGATCTTGACGTCCATTTCGTCCAGCATAGCCGCCTCAGGGAATAGGATTTCGTGATGCGGCCGTCAGGGCAACGCATATTCTTTATATAGGCATCTGATCATGACAGAAAAGCATTGTTTTCTAGCTTGAGCGCAGAAAGCTTGATGGAGGCGGCACGGTCGGGCAAACTCCGGCCAATTTTCTCAGGGACCCAACGTACCTCATGACCCGCATTGTGCCGATTACACCCGATTTCGCTGTGGCGGGTGCTCTTACACCGCAAGAGATGGAGGCCATCGCGGCCGCCGGCTTCCGCACGGTCATCAACAACCGACCAGACGGAGAGGAATTCGGGCAGGCGACAGCAGAGGCCTGCGGAGAAGCCGCGAGAAGGTTCGGACTCCTCTACTATCATCTGCCGGCGGCAGGCCGCGACGAGTTGATGAGCGAGGCGCTCGTCAAGGCCACCCTTGCCGCAATAGCGGCTAGCCCCGGCCCTATCCTGGCGCACTGCCGGTCAGGTTACCGCTCTACCGTGATCTGGGCAGCCGCCGCCGCTCAGGCTGGCGCTTGCTCCGTTGCGGAGGTGGCGGCTCGGGCGGCAGCGGCGGGCGTCGACGTCGCGCCGTTTGCGGGCGAGCTCGAGCGATTGGCTGCGCTTGCCTCGCAGAGCCAGGGCTGACAAGCTGCCAACGCGCTCGCCGCGAGGTCGGTCGCGCCTCACCGGAGATGGATGGAGAGAGATGCTGAGAAAGACCATGACACTCGCGCTGCTGGCGCTGGCAGCGGTCTCGTTCGAGCCGAGCACGGGTCAGAGCGCAGAGACGCCTATCGCGCTCAAGTGGGCACAATTGGTGCCGCCCAGCGCGCCGCCTCCCCCCTCGAACAAGACATTCTTCTCGGGCGTCACCAAGAGCGATGACGGCGCACCACCCCCGCCTCCCCTTGCTGAGGGAAAGTTCATGGCCATGAAGCGGCGCCAACCCGGCGGTGACGCACCGCCCGCGGTCGTATCAGAACTCAATGGCAAACGTGTCTCAATCGGCGGCTACGTCGTGCCGCTTGATTTTGAGAGCACGGTCATCAAGGAATTTCTACTGGTCCCATTCGTCGGCGCTTGCATCCACGTGCCACCGCCGCCGGCGAACCAGATCGTCTATGTGAAGGCCGAGAAGGGCCTTGAGATCAAGGGTCAATTCGATCCCGTCACCGTAACTGGCATTCTCAAGACGGAGACGGAGTTCACGGGCCTAGCCGACGCCGGCTACAAGCTTGAGGCGGACGAGATCGCGATCATCAACCCATAGCAATAGCAACGATTGCGAGGCTCCCGTCCCGCAATCGCGTCCCACTTCTGCGCATGCGTGGTGATATTGGATCGCCTTAGGTTCTGAGCACAGAATAGATCTGCTCCTCGTATTGCTTCACCGCCTCGAGTGCGCGCGCCTTCATCACGGGATCCTCGTTTTCAGTCGCCGCCGTGAAGCCTTCGATGGCGGCACGCGCGTTGGCCATAATCTTGCCGGCCGCTGCCTGCGGATTGAGCTCTCTCTGACACATCGACTGCAAGAGCTGGGTGAGAATAACGCCCGTGGCGAGCGTCATTCCGGCAAGCTCCGCGTTCTGACGCAGCAAACGCTCAACTGCTTCTTGATCCATACGATCCGCCATGTCGTGAAACTCCGTTGCCTCGTGATCCTCGAGCAATATCCGCCGTTCGACCTAACCAGATCGGCGGACAAAGCTCATATCGTAGGGCATGAGCCCTTCTTACGGAATGAACCGGTAGCCGATGCCAAGCTCGGTCGCAATGACCTCTGGAGAGCCCGCATCCCGCTTTAGCTTCGGGCGAAGCTGACCGACGAGCACGCGAAGGTATTGCGTGTCCTCGGTATGGGCCGGCCCCCATACTGCCGTCAGGATCTGGCGATGTGTCACCACCCGGCCTGCGCTGCGCATCAGCAAGACAAGAAGGTCGAACTCTTTCGGAGTAAGCTTCAGAGGCTCACCATCTCTTGTCACGGTATGGGCGCTGACGTCGACGACGAGACCCTGTGCCTCGAAGCGCGTTGTCGCACGCGCCTCTCGCGAGGCGTGGCGCAGAGCCGCTCTGAGCCGCGCCAAAAGCTCGCCCATGCCGAAAGGCTTCTCAACATAGTCGTCCGCTCCGAGATCAAGTGCGGCAACTTTCTCGGCCTCCCTGTCTCGCGCCGACAGCACGATGATCGGCACTTTGGACCAAGCTCGAAGCCGTTTGATAACGTCCTTCCCGTCCATATCGGGGAGACCTAGGTCGAGAAGCACGGCTTCTGGCGCCGAATTTCCGGCCGTGCGTATGGCCTCGGCTCCGTTGACTGCGGTCAGCACCTTGTAGCCTGCCGCCTCGAGGCTCGGCTTCAGGAAGCGAAGGATCTGCGGCTCGTCGTCGACAATGAGGACGGAAGCGGTGATCATTTTGTCTGTTCATCTCGCCGTTCGGGTCCTTGCGCTCCCGCTTGGAGGCCGGCGGGGAGCATAATCACGATGCGGGTGCCCTTGCCAGCCGCGACGGGGCTTTCGGCGCGAATGGTGCCGCCCATGGCCTTGATCAGGCCTGCAGCAATCGAGAGGCCAAGACCCGTACCCGCCGCACGCCCATCGCCGCGAGCGACCCTGTAAAATTTCTCGAAGACCTTCCCCAGGTCGTCTGCTGGAATGCCGATGCCCTGGTCGCTGACTTCGACGATGATCGAGGCACCACTTTGGCTTACTGATGCGCGTGTGATCGAGGCTTTGCCACTGTACTTGTCGGCATTGTCCAAGAGGTTGAAGAGAACCTGTTCCAGGAGCGCACCATCGCCGCGGACGAGCGGCAGCCCGACTGCGACCTTGAGTTCGGTCTTCCGCGACGGGAAGCTTTTCTCGGCGCGCGAAACAGCGCTCTTGATCACCTCTCCAACGTCGACCCAGTCCTTGCAGATATCAAGTGCTCCGGCTTCCAGCCGGGTCATGTCGAGAAGATTTTCGACGAAGCTCCTGAGGCGCTCGGTTTCCTGCTCGATGGTTTCGAGAAGCTCGCCTTGAGCTTTCTTAGGCATGCGGTCACCAAGCTCGCGCAAGCTCGTGACCGAACCCACGATCGAGGCGAGTGGCGTCTTCAAATCGTGCGAGACCGAGGATAGGAGCGCACTGCGGAGCCGCTCGGCTTCGGCATTCGTCTCGGCCTTCTGCGCTTCCTCGACGAGGGCGGTCCGCTCGATGGCGAGGGCAGCCTGATCGGCAAAAGACCGCAGTGCACTTTCCGTTGCCGAAGACAGTGTCTCATCCGACGCGTCTGGAGCTACTCCAACGACGCCAACGCCGTCCGGCTTTGGCGAGATCGGCCAAAACTGGAATTGCGCGGTCGGAAGCGTCCCGGTGAACCGCCCCGACCTTTCCGCCTTCTCATCGGCCCATCGTGCCGCGGCCCAATCGGACGTCGTGAGCTCGCTCTCTCGCGGCAGACCGGCTGCGACCTCGAGCTGGCCGTTTCGTTTGATGAGAACGACGGAGCGTCCCTTGGCTGCCGCCGAGCACTGTCTCGCGAGCAAGTCCACGACATCCTTGAGGCCAGCCGCCGCCGAGAGCTTGCGCGAGAAGTCGAACAATGCCTCCATCATCTCAGCACGCTCGCGGGTCGCGTCCGCCTGCTCGTGCATACGCCCGGCAAGCCCACCCGTCGCTATTGCTACGATAAGGAAGATCATGAGGGAGAGAAGCTCATGGGGCTGGGCCACGGTCAGCGTGTAGCGCGGGTCGATGAAAAAGAAGTTGTAGGCGAGGAAGGAGAGAAGCGACGCCGAGACCGCGGACCAGACTCCGAAGCGCATGGCGCAGACGAGAACCGCCAGCAGGAAGATCATGGAGACGTTCGGAAGACTTGTAGCCCGCTCGGCAAAAACGCCAAGGATGGTCGCAAGCGCAACCGCAACTGCGGCGGCCATACCTCCGGAAAAAGCGACCTCTCGGGAGGGCAAGCTCAGAAATGGACTTCGCTCTGGCTCCGCCTCCGGCGTCACGACGGTGACAGCAAGGCCACGAGCTTTTGAGAGAAGCTCGTCCGACAGCGAGGAGCGCCTGAGCCAGGATCCCAAAAGCCCCATCCGCGAGCGGCCGACCACGAGCTGGGTGATATTGTTCCGCTTGGCGTAGGCCAGCAGCTCAGCGACGAGATCTTGCGCGGTGAGCCGGACTGTGGTGCCACCCAGACGCTCGGCCAGTCGCATGGCCTTGTCGGTCCTCTTGACGACAGCGCGATCTGTGATCTCCCGGTCACTCATGCGGACATGAATGGCGGACCAATCGCATTTCTGTGCCTGCGCGATGCGGCCTGCAGCGCGGACCACGGCTTCCGCCATCTCGTCGCCGCCGACACAGACGAGCATCCGCTCCGCTGAGGGCCAGGGACCCTCAATGCCCTGGCGGCGAAGCTCGGCAATCATCTGCTCGTCGACCCGGTCGGCCGTGCGCCTCAGAGCCAGCTCACGAAGTGCCGTCAGATTGCTCGGCCTGAAGAATTGGTCGATGGCGCGCCGGGCATTCTCGGGGAGATAAACCTTGCCCTCTCTGAGCCGCTGGATCAGCTCCTCGGGTGGAAGATCCACGACGACGATCTCGTCGGCCCGCTCGAGCACACGGTCCGGCACGGTCTCGCTCACGGTCACGCCAGTAATGCGCTGGACGACGTCGTTCAGGCTTTCGAGGTGCTGGACGTTGAGGGTCGTCCAAACGTTGATGCCGGCTTGCAGGACTCCTTCCACATCTTGATAGCGCTTCGCATGCACAACGCCGGGTGCGTTGGTGTGGGCGAACTCATCGACGAGCAGAAGAGCGGGCTTACGCGCTATGGCGGCATCGACGTCGAACTCCATCAGCGAGCGGCTGCGATAGGGCACAAGGCGCCGGGGCAGCACCTCGAGGCCCTCGAGAAGTGCCGCCGTTTCGCTGCGACCGTGCGTCTCCACCACGCCGACGACGACGTCCGCGCCCTCGGCCTTGAGCGCGCGCGCCGTCGAAAGCATGGCGTAGGTCTTGCCGACGCCTGGCGCCATGCCCAGAAATACCTTGAGCTTGCCGCGGCCTTCGCCTGCGGCAAGCTCAAGAAGTGCCTTCGATGACGGCCGTCGTTCGTTCATGAGCCCCTTTGCCTTAGAGCCAGCTATCCGGCGCCAGATCCGAACGCCGCGTCAAGTGCCAGGTTCAGATCTAGCACATTCACTCGAGGCTCCCCGATGAGGCCAATCAACGGGCGCTCAGTCACCTGTTGGACCAGGTCGCCGACCCGCTTGGCGTCCACGCCGCGCGCGCGCGCCACCCGGGCAATCTGTGCCTCCGCGAAAACCGGGGAGATGTGGGGATCGAGGCCGCTGCCCGAGGCCGTTACGGCATCCGCTGGGACGCGGGCAAGTCCCTCCTGATGGAGCTTCTCGACGTCGGCCGCGACGCGTTCGACCAGAGCCTTCGAGAGCGGGCCGAGGTTGGAACCTGAGGATGAGTTTGCATCATAGCCATCCTTGCCGGCCGCTGAAGGGCGTCCATGGAAATAGCGATCCTCGACGAACCGCTGGCCGATGAGCTCTGATCCTATGACCTGACCCTTCCTCTCTATGAGACTTCCGGTCGCCGCGCGCGGCATGAGCACTTGCAAGATGGCGGTCACGGCAAGGGGATAGACGACGCCGGTCAGCCCCGTGAACAGTCCGAGAAGCACGAGCGCCGGTCGCAGGTATTTCAGCATGTGGGCCTCCTTAGGAAGGGCTTAGGCTAGGCAAGGTGGAGCGCCGAGACGGCGAGGTCGACGAGCTTGATGCCGATGAACGGCGCAATAAGTCCGCCTACGCCGTAAATCAACAGGTTACGCCTCAGCAGGGCTTCAGCGCCCACCGGGCGATACGTGACGCCCTTGAGTGCAAGCGGGATCAGAAGAACGATGATCAGGGCATTGAAGACGACCGCCGAAAGAATAGCGCTCTCAGGGCTCGCAAGCTGCATCACATTCAGAGTGTCAAGCTCCGGATAGGTCGCAACGAAGAGAGCAGGAATGATAGCAAAGTACTTCGCCACATCGTTGGCGATGGAGAAGGTCGTCAACGAGCCGCGCGTCATCAGAAGCTGCTTGCCGATCTCGGTGACCTCGATGAGCTTTGTGGGGTCGCTGTCGAGGTCGACCATATTACCCGCCTCACGGGCGGCCTGGGTGCCCGTCTGCATGGCGACCCCCACGTCGGCCTGGGCAAGAGCGGGGGCATCGTTGGTGCCGTCGCCGCACATGGCGATGAGCCGCCCCCGGGCCTGCTCGGCCTTGATGTAGGCGAGCTTGTCCTGAGGCGTCGCTTCGGCGATGAAGTCGTCCACGCCTGCTTCCGAGGCAATCGCCGCCGCCGTGATGGGATTGTCGCCGGTGACCATCACCGTGCGGATGCCCATGGAGCGCAGGGCCGCAAAGCGCGCTTTTATGTCAGGCTTCACGACGTCCTTGAGGTGAATAACGCCGACCAGCGTCTTACCATCTGATACGGCTAACGGCGTGCCACCCGAGCGTGCAATCTCCTCGACCGTCTCGCGGAAGATCTGCGGCGCAGCCGCGAGCGGCTGGCCAATCGCTGCGAGGAGTGCGTCGACTGCGCCTTTGCGTAGCGACCGCCCGTCGATATCGACGCCGGAGATGCGTGTCTGCGCTGAAAACGGAATGCTCTTGGCCTTCGCCGGATCGATGCTCGCGGCGCTGGCGCCGTATGAGCCCTTGGCAAGCGCCACGATCGACCTGCCCTCGGGCGTCTCGTCGGCGTCAGAGGCAAGGAGTGCCGCCTCGGCAAGCTCTCGTTCGCTAATGCCGGGGACAGGTATGAATCGCGTCGCCAGACGGTTGCCGTAGGTGATCGTGCCTGTCTTGTCGAGGAGCAAGGTATCGACATCACCGGCAGCCTCGACGGCTCGTCCCGACGTGGCGACCACGTTAAAGCGGATGAGGCGATCCATGCCCGCAATACCGATTGCCGACAGGAGGCCGCCAATGGTCGTTGGAATGAGCGTCACCAGGAGAGCGACAAGAACCGTTACAGAGAGCGCCGTGCCTGAATAGCCCGCCAGACCCCAGAGCGTCGTGACAGTGATGAGAAAGATCAGCGTCATGCCGGACAGCAGGATAGAAAGTGCAAGCTCGTTCGGAGTCTTCTGGCGTGAGGCGCCCTCGACAAGTGCAATCATACGGTCGAGGAAGGAAGAGCCTGGCGCCGCGGTGACACGCACCTTGACCCAGTCTGAAAGCACGACCGTGCCGCCGGTCACCGCAGACCGGTCGCCGCCGGACTCGCGGATCACGGGCGCGGATTCTCCGGTTACCGCCGATTCATTCACCGACGCGATGCCCTCGATCACCTCGCCGTCAGCCGGCATTGTATCGCCCGCCTCGACGAGCACGACGTCGCCCTCCCTGAGGTCGAGCGACGACTTCGGCCGCCATGTGTCGTTGCTGAGGTCGTCGGGAAAAAGAAGCACCTTGGCCTTGGTCTCGCTGCGTGTGCGGCGGAGCGCATCCGCCTGCGCCTTGCCGCGGCCCTCGGCAACCGCCTCGGCAAAGTTGGCGAAGAGCACCGTGAACCACAGCCACAGCGCGATCTGGCCCGTGAAAGCGACTTGACCCTTTCCGGCCAGGAGATCGCTTGCAAAAATAAGCGTGACGAGAAGCGCGACGACGCCCGTGACGAACATCACCGGATTGCGGACGAGGCTCCTTGGGTCGAGCTTCGTCACGGCATCGCGGGCCGCCTGCACCAGCACGTGGCGTTCCAGCAAGGGTACTGAAGCGAGCTTAGACATGGGCATTGCTCCTTAATAGGTCTTGCCGGCATGCATGAGGAAATGCTCGACGATGGGCCCGAGGGCCAGCGCCGGGAAATACTGAAGGCCGCCGAGGATCAGGATGACGCCGATCAGAAGACAAACGAATAGTGCGCCATGGGTCGGGAAGGTGCCAGCGGAAGCCGGCGACTTACGCTTGGCCGCGATCGCGCCGGCCATGGCCATAACCGGCACGACGTAGCCGAAGCGTCCGAGGAGCATGGCGATCGCGAGCGTCGTGTTGTACCAAGGCGTGTTGGCGGACAGCCCCGCGAAGGCTGAGCCATTGTTGCCTGCCGCTGACGAGTAAGCATAAAGCACCTCGGAAAGCCCGTGCGGTCCCTGGTTTGCGAGGCTCGCGAGCGCACTCGGCAGCACGACAGCGATCGCCGTGAAGCCGAGGATGGCGAAGGGAAGAATCAAGAGCGCCAGCACGGCGAGCTTCATCTCGCGCGCCTCGATCTTCTTGCCGAGATATTCGGGCGTGCGTCCAACCATGAGGCCCGCCACGAAGACGGTCAGGATTGCCATCACCAGGATGCCATAGAGGCCCGAGCCGACACCGCCCGGCAGGATCTCGCCGAGCTGAATAAGGAACATGGTGATGAGGCCGCCAAGCGGCGTCAGACTGTCGTGCATGGCGTTGACCGCGCCGCAGGAGAGCCCCGTCGTCGCCGCTGCATAGAGGGCGGTCAGCGCCTGGCCGAAGCGCACTTCCTTGCCTTCCATGTTGCCTTGCAATCCGTCCACACCGGCGCTGGTAAGGAGCGGGTTTCCGGCGGTCTCGGCGGCGTAGATGACTGTGACGCCGAGAACGAGCAAGATTGCCATGGCGGAGAGGAGCGCAAAGCCCTGGCGCTGATCGCCCACCATGCGGCCGAAGGTGAAGGTCAGCGCTGTCGAGATGAGCAGCATGCTCCAGATCGAAAGCATGTTCGACCACGCATTCGGATTCTCGAACGGGTGCGCCGCATTGGCATTAAAGAAACCACCCCCGTTGGTTCCGAGCTGTTTGATGGCTTCCTGGCTCGCCATCGGGCCCAGCGCAATGGTCTGCTTTGCGCCCTCGAGCGTCTGCGCCTCGATGCTGGCGGAAAGCGTCTGCGGCACGCCCTGCACCGCAAACAAGAGGGCGACGACGAGCGAGAGAGGGAGCAGCACGTAGAGGGTGGCGCGCGTGACGTCGACCCAGAAGTTACCAAGTGTCTGAGCGCTGCTGCGCTGAAACGCGCGCGTGACAGCGATTGCAAGCGCGATGCCGGTTGCAGCCGAGAGGAAGTTCTGCACGGCGAGGCCCGCCATCTGGACGAGGTGGCTCATCGTGCTCTCGCCTGCGTAGGCCTGCCAGTTCGTGTTGGTGACGAAGCTCACAGCCGTGTTGAAGGCGAGGTCGGGCGGCACACCGGCAAAGCCTTGCGGATTGAGGGAAAGCGAGCCCTGCAGCCGCATCAGTGCGTAGAGAAGAAGAAAACCCGCGCCATTCAAGGCGAGCATGGAAAGCGTGTAGGCGAGCCAGCCTTGTTCGGCCGCACGCTTGACGCCGGCGCTTTCCAGCATTGCGCGCTCGAGCGGCGCAAGAACAGGGGTAAGGAGCGTCTGCTCACCCTGGAAAACGCGCGCCATGTAGGACCCGAGCGGCCAGGCGGCAATAAGCACCGCGGCAAGCACGAGGGCGATTTGAGCCCAGCCATAGATTGACATGGATCTTACTCCGCTGCTCAGAAGCGTTCAGGCCGAATGAGGGTGTAAAGAAGGTAGACCGCAAGGCCGATGGCGACGACGAGGGCGATAAGGGGATCGCTCATGGGGCACCTCTAGATGCGATTGCAAAGCACGGCATACGCGGCAATGGCCGCAAAGCCGCCAAGACCTAGCGCGAGAAAGGCCAAATCCAGCATGGGGTGATCTCCTAAGTAGATTGGGGCGACCATGCAGAGGCGGGCATAAGCTTTCGATGCCGAAGTCGGCTCTGCTATATAAGCCCGGCATAAAGATCCGTGGCCGTTTGGGTGAGGAGTGGCGTTGAAACGCTGCGCTATCGGTCAGTGTTCCTCGCGCCGCTCTTCAGCACGCGCAGGATTGAGCGTTGTCAATGTCCGCCAATCAATGGTCCGGAAAAATTGGAATTGCTCTTCTAGCTGTTTCGCCCTTACGCGGAGGCGCTTCAATGCGAGAGGCCAAGGCATCGGATTGGGGAAAGGCGCGGCGGGCCAGTGTCGCCCTGTACGTAACGTGGCGGGACACCTCCGACACGGCTGGATCGCCATTTTTGGACGAGTTGCTTTACTTGCGCCCACGATGGCGCAGTGCGTCGACAAGCAATGCGAACGCGGGCGAGAGCTGGCGGCGGCTCGGATAGTAGAGGTGATAGCCGGCGAAGGGCGCACACCAATCGTTGAGAACACGAACCAGGCGGCCGTCAGCGATCAGCGGCTTTGCCTGATCCTCCATGACGAAGGCCAAGCCTACGCCTTCGGCCGCAGCCCGCAAGACCATGCGCATGTCATTGAGGACGAGTTGCCCCTCGACCCGCACATTGAGCTGGCGGCCGTCCTTTTCGAATTCCCAGGCGTAGAGGCCGCCTCGGGTTGGCAGGCGCAGGTTGATGCAGTTGTGGCGCGTAAGATCGTGCGGGGTCTTCGGCTTGGGATGCGTGGCAAAGTATGAGGGCGCACCAACTACGAGGATGCGCAAATCGGGGCCGATGCGCACGGCGATCATGTCCTTGGCGACTTGCTCGCCCAGCCGCACGCCAGCGTCGAAGCGCTCGGCGATGATATCGGTGAGTGCGGAGTTCATTGACAGCTCGATGTTGATGTCTGGGTGGTAGGGTAAGAGCCGTGCCAGTGCGGGCCACAGAATCGTTTCAGCCGCGTGGTGGCCCGTTGTGATCCGGACCGTACCAGCAGGCTTTTCGCGTAGCTCGCTCAGGGCAGCGATCCTGGCGTCAATATCATCTAGAGCCGGGCGCAGCGTTTCCATAAGCCGCTCGCCGGCTTCCGTCGGCGCAACACTGCGGGTGGTGCGCATCAAGA
Organism: Hyphomicrobium sp.; assembly: GCA_041659825.1. Lineage (GTDB taxonomy): Bacteria > Pseudomonadota > Alphaproteobacteria > Rhizobiales > Hyphomicrobiaceae > Hyphomicrobium_C. The sequence continues at coordinate 183,773 of JBAZXL010000003.1, read as the reverse complement.
GTCGCAGACCAAGCCGTTCCTCGAGCCTACGCACCGTATGGCTAAGCGTCGATTGAGACGTGCCGAGCTTGGCAGCCGCGCGCGTAAAGCTCCGCGCCTCGGCCACAGCCAGGAACACGGTCAGGTCAGCAAGCTCCTCGCGCTTCATTCATGAACCCCAAATATAAGTTCATGCGGATTGTAGCGTCTTATCACTTATCACTTCACCCTTTATTTCTAGGCGCTCCGTGACTGGCGGGCCGAATACAAATCGACGGAGATCGCGAATGATGAAGCGGAAACTTGGAAATAGCAGCCTGGAAGTGTCAGCGATCGGCCTTGGGTGCATGGGGATGAGCTTCTCCTATGGCCCGCCCAAGGATAGGCAGGAGATGATCTCCCTCCTCCACGCGGCTGTTGATCGGGGCATCACGTTCTTCGATACGGCCGAAGTCTATGGGCCACTGACGAACGAAGAGCTGGTCGGCGAAGCGCTCGCGCCGTTCAAAGGCAGGGTCGTCATCGCTACCAAGTTCGGTTTCAAACTCGATCCCAATGGCGGGCCGCAATGGGTGGGCCTGGACAGCCGGCCGGAACACATCAGGGAGGTCGCCGAGGCCTCGCTCAAGCGCCTCAAGGTCGACGCGATCGATCTCTTCTATCAGCACCGTGTCGACCCAGATGTGCCGATCGAAGACGTGGCGGGAGCGGTTAAGGATCTGATCGGGGAAGGCAAGGTCAAGCACTTTGGCCTGTCTGAAGCCGGCGTGCAGACAATCCGCCGCGCCCACGCCGTTCAGCCGGTCGCGGCGCTGCAGAGCGAATACTCGTTGTGGACACGCGGGCCCAAAGCGGACGTGCTGCCGACACTCGAAGAGCTTGGCATTGGCTTTGTTCCTTTCAGCCCGCTGGGTAAGGGCTTCCTGACTGGCAAGATGAACGAGAAGACGACGTTCGATGCCACCGATTTTCGCAGCACGCTTCCTCGCTTTGCACCCGAGGCGATGAAGGCGAACCAACGTCTGGTCGACCTGCTTGGTGAGATCGCGGCGCACAAGAAGGCAACACCGGCTCAGATCGCGCTTGCCTGGCTCCTTGCGCAGAAGCCGTGGATCGTTCCGATTCCCGGGACGACGAAGCTCAACCGCCTTGAAGAGAACATTGGAGCGGCAAGCGTCGACCTAAGCCCCGACGACCTGCGTGAGATCGAAAGCGCTGCCTCCAGGATCACGGTGACGGGGAACAGGTATCCCGAGAAGCTCGAGCAAATGACTGGCCGCTAGCGTCCTGATCGCGAAGGACAATAGCAAGCCTACGATGCTCGTGTGGTTCAGATTCCGAAGTCCGCCTCCAAGGCCGCTGCCAGGTGGTGGTCGACTTCGGAATCACCGCACTCGAGGTACAACTTTTCAAACACTCAACGGACCTCAAAAAATGAAAACCCTTGGATATGCCGCCCAATCTGCCGTCTCGCCGCTCGCACCGTTTGCCTTCGAGCGCCGGGCGCTTCGTAGCAACGATGTCGCGATGGACGTCCTCTATTGCGGCATTTGCCATACCGACCTGCATCAGGCGCGCAACGATTGGGGCTGGAGCCAATACCCGATCGTTCCCGGTCACGAAATCGTCGGGCGCGTCACCGACGTCGGCAGCGCCGTCACGCGCTACAAGGTCGGCGATGCGGTCGCTGTCGGTTGCATGGTCGATAGCTGCCAGGACTGCGACCAATGCCGCAAAGGCGAAGAGCAGCTCTGCCGGAAAGGCAACACCCAAACCTATAACGACAAGGATCGCATCAGCGGAGACAGAACCTACGGAGGCTACGCCAAACATCTCGTCGTCCGCGAAGAGTTTGCCCTTCGCGTTCCGGATGGTCTCGATCTCTCGCGCGCGGCCCCGCTGCTGTGCGCCGGGATTACGACCTATTCGCCACTCAGGACGTGGAACGTTGGACCCGGCAGCCGCGTCGGCGTGGTCGGTCTTGGCGGACTCGGACATATGGCCGTCAAGCTCGCGTCTGGGCTCGGCGCGCACGTGACGGTCTTGAGCCGGGCGAAGGACAAAGAAGCTGACGCTCTGACACTGGGCGCCGATCGTCTTCTCGTTTCAACGGATGCGGACGCGATGGCGAAAGCCCAGTCGAGCTTCGATCTCATCATCGACACGGTTCCGACGAAGCATGACATCAACCCGTATCTGCCGCTTCTGGATGTGGACGGCACCTTGGTCATCGTCGGGCACCTCGGCAATCTCAACGAGCCGTCTACCGCGCCACTGCTTCTCGGTCGGCGGCGTGTTGCGGGATCGCCGATCGGCGGCATTGCCGAAACCCAGGAAATGCTCGACTTTTGTGCTCGCAAGAACATCCTGCCTGATTGCGAGATGATCCGTATGGACGAAGTCAACGACGCGTTCAAACGGATGGAGCGTTCGGATGTCCGCTATCGCTTCGTAATCGACATGGCATCGCTCGAGCAAGCATGAGAAAGAGCCTCGCCCTCGCGATTCCGCACCGCGGACTTCTGCCTCGGACTTCTGCCGGAACGGGCGTGAGGCGTGTTGACCCTTGCGACGGACCTGCACTCGCCAACGGCCCGAGGGTAGCTTATCGAAGGACGAATATGGGTAGGTGCCGGCGTGGACTAAACGCGCGCACGGAGAGCTGATGCGAACACACGTGAGCATGTTCACGCTTCATGCCTTTGGACTATATAGGAAAATACGTGCAATACCAAGAGCATAGGTTCTGCGTGGCACCCATGATGGATTGGACGGACCGGCATTGCCGCGTCTTCCATCGCATCCTGTCGCGCCATGCGCTGCTCTATACTGAGATGGTGACCGCCGATGCCGTGTTGCATGGGCAGCGGGAACGCCTCCTCGGTTATTCGCCCGAGGAGCATCCTCTTGCCCTCCAGCTCGGCGGCTCGGATCCGGCGAAGCTCGCTGAAGCCGCCTCCATTGGCGAGACCTTGGGCTACGACGAGATCAACCTCAACGTCGGCTGCCCGTCAGATCGCGTCCAGGAGGGCCGCTTCGGCGCCTGCCTCATGGCAGAACCCGACCTCGTTGCTGAGTGCGTGGCCGCCATGCGGAGGCGGGTGCGCATCCCTGTCACTGTAAAATGCCGCATCGGCATCGACGACCAGGACGAGGAGGCCGAGTTCCAGCGCTTTATCGATTGCGTCGCAAGCGCCGGCTGCGAGACCTTCATGGTGCATGCGCGGAAGGCCTGGCTCAAGGGACTGTCGCCGAAAGAGAACCGTGAAGTACCGCCGCTCGACTACGCACGCGTGTATCGGCTCAAGGCGGCGCGGCCGGATCTCAGCATCGTCCTCAATGGTGGGATCGAGACGCTCGAGGCGTGCAAGGAGCACCTCGCCCATGTCGACGGCGTGATGCTCGGACGTGCGGCCTATCAGATGCCTTATCTCCTGGCCGAGGTCGACCGGCGCTTCTTTGATGCGATGACGCCGGCGCCGTCGCGCCGCCCAACCCTGTCTCGCCGCGATGTGATTTTGCAGCTCATGCCTTATGTTGAAAGCCACCTCGCTGGCGGCGGCCGGCTCAACAACGTCACCCGACACATTCTCGGGCTCTTTCATGGCGAGCCGCGCGCCCGCCTGTTCCGCCGCCACCTGAGTGAGCGCGCCGTGCGCGAGGGTGCCGGCCTCGAGGTGCTTGCCGAGGCGCTCGAGCTTGCCGCGCCGGCGGCAGCGTTTGAGGGGGCGCCGACCATCCAATCCACGCTCGCGGCGGAATAGCGATGCTCGGCACGCTCCCGTGGGACCAGATCATCGGCCTTGCCTTGGCGCTGCTTGCGGGCGGGCTCGTCACCGGCTTTCTCGCAGGCCTGCTCGGCATCGGCGGCGGCGGCATCCTGGTGCCGGTCCTCTACGAGACAGTCACGTTCCTCGAGGTGCCGGAGAGCATCCGCATGCACTTGGTTCTCGGCACGTCATTTGCGGTGATCGCGCCGACCGCGTTGCGCTCGTTTCGGTCTCACATTGCAAAGGGCGCTGCGGATACGGCCGTGGTCCAGCGCTTGGCGCCGGCCGTGGTCGCGGGCGTGCTCCTCGGCGTCGCGCTCGTCTCGAGTGTGAGTGGAGCAGCGCTCAAATGGATATGGGTCGTGTTCGGTAGCCTTCTCTCCATGAAGATGGCTCTCGGGCGCGAAGATTGGAGGCTTGCCGACGGCCTGCCGCAATCCCGCTGGCTCGATCTCGCGGCTTTCGCCATCGGCATCGTGTCGACGCTGATGAGCATCGGCGGCGGCATGTTCTTCGTCTCGCTATTCACACTCTGCGGCTGGCCTATCCTGAAGGCAGTCGCGACGTCGTCCGGGTTCGGGCCGCTGATCGCCCTGCCAGGGCTCCTCGGCTACATGTGGGCCGGATGGGGCGCGGAGGGCCTGCCGCCATTCTCGCTCGGCTACGTGAGCGTGCTCGGCGCAGCGCTCGTCATCCCGGCCAGCGTCTTTGCAGCGCCCTTTGGGGTCAAGCTTGCGCACGGCCTATCGCGCCGCAAGCTCGAGCTCGCCTTCGCCGTGTTTCTCGCGTGCGTTTCACTCAGGCTCTTGGTGACGCTTCTATAGATTTAGACCGCAAGCCTCGCGCAGCCCGTAGGGGGTAATCTCCACGCAAGGACAATTGCCTTACGGAGGCACGGATGAGACGAAACAGCGGCGTGCGACTACTGCTCGGCGTCATGCTTGGCGCGAGCCTTTTCGCATCGAGCGAAGCGCACGCGACGCGCACCCGCGTCTCGATCCTTGATGCGATCGGTGTTGGCGGAGCAGCCGTGTTCGGCCCGGCCTATCGGAAACGGACCTGGTCCGGCACACCCTACCAGGTCTACCAGCCGCGCTTCTACGGCTACTACCCGCTCAACCGCAACCTCGTGCGCGAGCCTACATGGGGATCGCGGCGGTAGGTAGCCTCTCCCTTCTCCCCATCGAAGGCGATGGGAAGAGGGAGAGCCGCTCAGATCTTCTGATTGTACTCGCCGACGTCGGGGAACTTGGCGAGGCGGGTCTCGATGTCGCGGAAGATGGCGATCTTGTTTGCTTCCGAAACCGGGCTCTCGACAACGATCACAAGCTCCGGCTTGTTCGATGAGGCGCGGACAAGTCCCCAGGTCCCATCGGCAAGCGTCACGCGGACGCCGTTTACGGTGACGAGATCGCGGATCTTTTGCCCCGCGATCATGCCGCCTTCCGCCGCGAGCGCCTGGTACTGCGCAACGATATCGTCGACGATGCCGTACTTCTTCTCGTCGTCGCAGTGCGGCGACATGGTCGGCGACTGATATGTCTTCGGCAGCTCGCGTTTCAAGTCAGCCATGGACTTAGCCTCGGCGCGATCGAGCATGTCGCAAACCGCGAGCGCGGCGACGAGGCCGTCGTCATAGCCGCGGCCGAGCGGTGGCTGGAAAAAGAAGTGCCCGCTCTTCTCAAAGCCGACGAGTGCCTTTTGCTCGAAGGTGTAGCGCTTCATGTAGGAGTGGCCCGTCTTCCAGTAGAGCGCCTTGGCACCGTTGGCCTGCAGCACGGGGTCGGTCATGAAAAGGCCCGTGCTCTTCACGTCGGCGACGAACGTCGGGTTCTTGTGAATGGCCGAGATGTCACGCGCGAGCATGACGCCGACGGTATCGGCGAAAATCTCGTGGCCCTCGTTGTCAACGACGCCGCAACGATCGCCGTCGCCATCGAAGCCGAGGCCAACGTCGGCTCCGTGCTTCACGACCGCTTCCGCGATCGCGTGCAGCATCTTCATGTCCTCGGGGTTGGGATTGTAGCGCGGGAACGAGTGGTCGAGCTCGACGTCGAGCGGCACCACCTCGCAGCCGATGGTCTCGAGAACCTGCGGCGCGAAGGCGCCCGCCGTGCCGTTGCCGCAGGCGCAGACGACTTTCAGCTTGCGCTTGAGCTTCGGCCGGTTGGTCAAATCTTTGATGTAGCGCTCGCCGATGTCCGGCACGAAGTTGTAGCGGCCGCCGTCGGCCTCTTTGTAGGCGCCCGAGAGAACGATCTCCTTGAGCCGGCTCATCTCGTCGGGGCCGAACGTCAAAGGTCGCGCGAGGCCCATCTTGATTCCGGTCCAGCCGTTGTCGTTGTGCGAGGCGGTCACCATCGCGACACCTTCGACGTCGAGCTCGAATTGCGAGAAATAGGCCATCGGCGAGAGGGCGAGGCCGATGTCGTGCACCTCGCAGCCGCCGGCGATGAGGCCATTGATGAGCGCCTGCTTCACCGAGCCCGAGTACCAGCGGAAATCGTGGCCGACAACGAGCCGCTTCCTGACGCCGCGCTCGGCGAACAACGTCGCCATGCCGAGGCCGACGGCCTGCAGCCCCATGAGGTTGATCTCCTGCGGGAACAGCCAGCGCGCATCGTACTCGCGGAAGCCCGTCGGCTTGACGAGCGGCAGGCGCTCGAAATCGGCACTGTTCGGCTTCAAGTCCTTGCGGGGCGTCGGGAACATTAAGCAGGTCCTCTCTAAAGGCCGGAAGCAGTCGAGGCAAATCGGCAGCGCGGTTTGGTCGACGAATAAGGCAAAACGCCGACAATAGAGCGCGTTTGGTCCTTGGAATTGCACCTTTCGAGGTAAACGCGCCCTAGCTTCTGTTTAAGGCTGTTTCAAGCACGAGATGGAAGCGCAAGCGTCCATTGAGAACGTGGATCAGGCTCTTTCTTTGAGAGTCTGATTCACGCTTTCGACGGAAGCGCGAGCGCTTCCCTCTCAAACGATCAGGCTCTCGGCATCATCCTACTGCTGAGTGACACTTTTCGCGATGCGACAGGGCACCCGACAAAAAAGCCGCGACCGGCCAGCGGTTCCCTCATCTCGCGAACGCCTGACGAATGCCAGGGATGGGCGAGCGGCGCAAGTCCGCCGTGCCGCAGTCCGGGCCGGGCGCGCCGGACATCGTTATTGGCTAAGAATGAGCACGCCCTGGCGGATGTCGACCCGGTCTAAGCGGGACAGAAAACTCATGCCGAGCAAGGTCGTGGTGAGCCGCCCGCGCTCGGAGACCGTGGCCTCGACGTTGCGAACGGTGATCCCGGCAATTTCCACCCGGTCGAGCTTCACGGGGGCGACGCGGGCGAAGCCGTTGGCCGTGTTGACGCGACCGGTGAAATCGACGCCGCGCATGCGCACGCCTGCGCGTTCTGCGTCCTCATAGGTAAGGGCGACGATGGTGGCGCCCGTGTCGACCAGGACATCGATGGGCCGGCCGTTGATTTCAGCCTTCGCGAAGTAATGTCCGTTGGCCGCGGCCGGGATCTCTACCGTGCGCGAGCTACTGCGTCGCGCGGAGGCGGACGCATCAGGCGAAGGAGCGCTGGCAGGGACCTCTGTCGCGCCGCCGACGGCAATCCGCGCGGTGGAGCGGATCTCGTCGAGGTGGGTAATTCCGGCAGCTAGGATCAGGGCTGCCGCGACCCAGCTCATTGCCTCGCCAAGCAAAGCGCGCGTGCCGGTGGAAATGGACATGCGTTCCGAGACCTCGACCAGTGCCGCACCCGGCGCGGTTAAAGCTCTTGCTCACCCCCTGAGCGTCAGGAAGTCGCCGGAGAACTCATAGGAGTGCAAACGTTTTAAGAAACTCATACCAAGCAGGTTCTCCGAGAGGGTACCCGGCTGAGCAACGAGGGCCTCGACGTCGCGCAACTCGATGGGGCCGATCGAGACGGCCTTCAAGCGCACAGGAGCCGCATAGGCCGTGCCATTGGCAGTCGAAACAGGGACCGTGAACGACAAGCCTTCCGTATCGATGCCGGCGCGCTCCGCATCTGCCGGCTTCAGGACAACGGTAGAAGCGCCGGTATCGATCAGCAAGGGCAGCGCTGTGCCGTTAACTGCTCCGCGCGCAATGAAATGCCCGCCGGGGTGGCGGCGCAGGCGCACTGCGCGCTCGCCGGTCACGGTCGGTTCAATCGTCAGGACCTGACCGGGCGGAAGGACCTCGCCGGCGACGCGGTATGCGACCGCCGTAAGCTCGCCGCGATAGGAGTAGCCGGCAACAAGCGCAGCTGCGACGATGACCCAGACCATCGCATGCCGCAGGCCAGTCCAGGCACGGCCATTGTAGTCGCCCGACACTCTGGTGATGAGCAAAAGCGCCAACATGGCGAAGGCAATCATATAGGCGAGCTGGCCGAAGCCGAGCGACTTTACCGCCTCGGTATCCCCGCTTAGAAAAACGAAGAGCCCGACAAGTGCGGCCAGGATCAAGAGTAGCCAGCCGAGCATGGGATTAGGCCTTGTCTGGCGGAAGCTGGCGGGTTTTCAGCTCGTCCATGATGCTGCGCCGCTCGGCATCCGTGATCGAGGACCATCGGGCGATCTCGTTGCGCGAGCGGCGGCAGCCCTCACAGTACCCGCTCACGGGGTCGATCCTGCATACATTGATGCAAGGCGTTTCCATTTCGAGGTCTCTCTCGTATTCGCCAGAAGGGCCCATCCGCAATGTAGAGAGCGGCGGGCCGCGAGACAATGCGGCCCTCGAGACACAAGGTCTCAGGTGCGGACCGCGGTCGGTCTCATGGCATTGCTCGGCGATCGCTGGGCCGGGCGCATCTTGGACTGGCGCGTGGAAGCCGGCATGGGCTGGCGATGGCGCTCTTCCCCGAGCGGCTGCAACGGCGCCAGCGTGGCGAGCACCCGAGCCGGCGGTATGGTGACGGAGACGGTCGTTCCCTTACGCAACTCCGACCAAAGCTCGAATTTGCCGCCATGCAGCTCGATCAGGCTCTTGACGATGGGTAGGCCCAGTCCCGTCCCGCCCTCGGCTGTCTCGTGTGCGAGCGAGCCCTGGCCGAATGCCTGCATGACCTTCGGAATTTCGTCTGCCGGAATGCCCGGCCCGGTGTCGCGTACGGCCAGACACTGCCCGCCGCCAGCGACCTGCGCCACGGTAATGGTAATGCGACCGCCCTTCGGCGTAAACTTCAAGGCGTTGGACAGCAGGTTGAGGCAAATCTGGCGGACAGCGCGAACGTCGACCCAGATTTGCGGCAGGTCGACCGCGATTTCCTCGATTATCTCGAGCCCCTTACTTTCGGCTCTGAGATGCAAGAGGCGGTGGCAATCTTGAACGATATCTCCGAGGTGGGTCCGTTCCTCATGCAGCTCATACTTGCCGGCCTCGATGCGTGAAAGGTCGAGGATCTCATTGATCAGGTGCAGAAGGTGACGGCCGCTCTCGTAGATATCGGCGGAATATTCACGGTACACCGGGGCCGCGTGGGCACCAAAGAGCTCGTCCTTCATGACCTCAGAAAAGCCCATGATGGCATTGAGGGGCGTCCTGAGTTCATGGCTCATGGTGGCCAGAAAGCGCGATTTTGCCTTGCTCGCCGCCTCGGCTCTGCGCCGCGCCTCATCGCAGATGGTCCGCTCCGCGTCGAGCTCGGCAATGAGCGTGTCCTTCTGCACGCGGAACTCGATCATCTGCAACGCAGTCTGACGCAGACCGTTGGCGAGGTAAATGAAATAGATATGCACGCCGACGGCCATGGTGGCGAGAGCCAGATAGAACGGCTCTTGCAGCGAGATGAGGCGCCCGGTGACCGCAAGCGTCATCGGCACAGTGCCGACGTAGAGAATGCTGGTCACGGTCGCGGCAAACGACATGCGAATAGCAAGCAGCACGATGAGTGCCGCGAAGATGAAGACATGCGAGGAGAAGATGCTCTGGCTGGCATATACTTCATAGGTGCCGACGAGCGCAAATCCGGCCCAGGTCATCCCACACAGCAGTTCGGCCATGATCAGGCGGCGGCGCCAGATGGCTGCGTCTAGTCCAGACCGCTCCGCTGCGAGAAAACGGCGGCATAGCTCGAGCAGGACGACTTTGGCCGAGACGACGACCACGAGCCAAATGCTGCCTTCGACCCAAGGAGCCCAGAACATCGAGGCGAGCGCAAAGATCGCTGCCAACGCCCAGATTGTAACGGCGGCCCCAAGCTCGTTTTGGGCGAATTTGCAGAGCAGCTCATACTCGAACTCAGGTTTGACAGTCGTGCCGAAAGCCAACCGATTGCGGGCAGCCTTGACGTCCTCGTCACAGTGGGCGCGCGCAGCGTACCGGCCGCGAAGGTCGGAGAGAATTTGGGCTCTGGTGGCGCTATCCATCGTTCGTGCCGCGCACTCTTACGCTGTAACCTAATTGGTCCGCCCGTCAGGAGCGGAAACTGCACGGCCGAAACCTCCCGTCGTTGGGAAGCCTCCTCCGAGAGCTAATCTCGCCGGAATTAGCTAATGATGGGTGTACCTGGACGCATCCGCCTGCTTAAAACCTGTTCCCTAGGTAACAACCGGCCGCACGGGGAACCTGCCAAGGATATAAGCTGGGGGCTCGCGTTGCCGAAAGGGCAGGTCAGGAGGCAGGATGAAGCTAACGGTCGTCGGCTCGAGCGATGCCTTTGGATCAGGCGGGCGCTTGCAGACATGCTTTCATGTTGCTCATGCACGCGGCCAGTTTCTTGTCGATTGCGGTGCTACGTCGCTGATTGGCCTATTTCGCCAGGACCTCAACCCCAACGCCATCACGCAGATCTTCATCACCCATCTGCACGGTGACCATTTCTCTGGCCTCGCTTGGTGGCTGATACATGCCGTGCACGTCGCGCGTCGCACCACACCACTGACCATTGCCGGGCCGGCGGGGATTGAGGAGCGGTTCAACACGGTCGCAGAAGCCCTCTTCCCAGGCTCGACAAAGGTTCCTCGAGTCTTCGATCTACAATTTTTGGAGTACCGGACCGAAAATGTGCTCGAGGCCGGTGATGTTCGCGTCGTGCCCTACGAGGTGAGCCACCCGTCGGGCGCCACTCCCTATGCCTTGCGCATTGAGACTGGTGGCAAGGTCTTGTCCTATTCGGGCGATACGGAGTGGGTCGAGACGCTCGTCCCCGCCGCCAGCGGATCAGATCTCATGATCTGCGAGTGCTCGGCCTTCGAAGCGCGGGCCAACTTTCATCTGAATTGGCGCACGATCGAGAAGAACATCGATCGCCTTGCAGCGCGGCGGGTCCTCTTGACCCATTTAGGGCCCGAGGCCCTTGCCAACTTGGACCAGATCAGACATCCGCTGGTGACATTGGCCGAGGACGGGCTCCGGCTCGATATCTGAGTTAAGTTCGAACAGTCATACCGTCGGCAACCGACAATCGATAGGCGCGAAATGCCGGGATCAAGCCTGACAGCAGGCCGGCGAGAACAACTGCCGCGAGCGTCAGGAACTCGCCGGCGGTCGGCGCCTCAATACTCAATTGCAGGCCATACAGCCGGTCGATCGTGGGCTTGAGGAAGATCAGCGAAGTGTAAAGCAGCAGCGCGCCGAAGACGACGCCGGCAAGCGTGAGGAAGACCGCCTCGGTCGCGAGCAGGCCCAATATTGTTGCCGGACGCGCGCCGACAGATCGGAGAATTGCCATCTCGCGGCGGCGCTCGTTGAGGGTCGTCAAAATCGTCGTTACCATGCCGAGCAATGCGGTCGCCACGACCATGGCAGACACGACCGACAACGCCGTTTCCGCCGTGCCGACAAGGCCCCAAAGCTCTTGCAGTGCCACACCCGGCATGATCGCAGACAACGGCTCTGCGCTATATTCGCTGATCTGGCGTTGCAGCTTGAAGGTCGAAAGCTTCGATTTCAGTCCCACCATCGCGGCCGTGATGGCACGTGGCGTGAGGGTCATCTTGCGAACGTCGGCGGCTGACACCGTCTGTCCTGCGACCGGCATTCCGTTCTGCCAATCGATGTGGATGGCTTCGATGGCCTCGAGACTGACGTGCAGCGTCCCGTCGACCGGTGTGCCGGTCTTGGCGAGAATTCCCGAGACGCGAAACGGCTTGTCCTCATGCTCGACGAAGGACACGCGCCCCGTGCCGTGGGCGACGACAATCCTGCTGCCGATCTCATAACCGAGCTTGGCGGCGACGTCGGAACCCAGGACAACGTCGAAGAGATCGTCGAACGGACCGCCGGCGGCGAACCGCAGCGGTTGTCCGTGGCGATATTTGTAATGCTTGAAATAGTCTGGCGTCGTGCCGAGCACGCGGAAGCCCTGATGACTATCGCCCAACGACAGCGGTACGATCCAATCGACCTCAGGCCGGCTCGCAATGTCCTGGTAGCTTTTCCAGGTCACGTTATTGGTCGCGTTGCCGATGCGGAACACGGAGTAAAGCAGAAGCTGGATGGCGCCGCTACGTGCGCCGACGACGAGGTCCGTGCCGGAGATGGTGTCGGCAAAGCTCTGCCTTGCACCAAGCCGAACCTTCTCGACGCCGAGCAGCAGCATCACGCTGACGGCGATGGCAAGCACCGTGAGCAGTGCGGTGGCGGCGCGATTGCGCAAGGATTGCAGTGCCAAGCGGGCGATTATCATGTCGCGCCTCCATTGCGATTGGCGCGCGCGATGGTGTCGAGCCGAAGCACGCGGTCGAACCGCGTCCCCAGGCCCTCATCGTGGCTGACCATGATGAGCGTCGTGCCCGCGGCCTCGACCTCGGAGAAAAGCAGATCGAGGAACGCCTGCTGCCGGTCGCGATCAAGTGCCGATGTCGGCTCGTCGGCAACAATGATCTCGGGTCTGCCGATCAAGGCGCGGGCGGCGGCGACGCGCTGCTGCTGGCCAACGCTGAGGCTCGATGCGGGGGCACCCTCGTAATCCGATGCCGCAAGCCCAAGGCTTGCGAGCAGCCGACGCGCTTCATCCTCGGCGGAGCTTGACTTTGCCGCACGCGACTTGCGGGCAGCTGCAAAGCTCAACGGTAGAACGACATTGTCGATCACAGACCCGTAGGGGAGAAGATTGAACATTTGGAAAATTATGCCGATGTGCTCTGCCCGGAAGCGATCGCGCGCCGCATTCGAGAGCTTGGCGATATCGGCGCCAAGCACATCGAGCACGCCCTTTTCGGGCCGGACGATGCCGGTGAGCAGACAAAGGAGTGTCGACTTGCCGCTGCCAGATGGGCCAACAAGAAGCAAACGCTCTCCTGGCATCATGGCGAAATCATCTACGGCAAGGCAAAACCCGCGCGGTCCAGGCCACGTGTAGCGGACCCCCGACATCTTGATGATGCCGGGGGCCTCGGTCGCGGAGGCCAGCGTTTCAACTCTCGTCATCGGCTATCTTTTCCGCGCTTGTTGTCACATCGTTCCGGAAAGCTCGAGAATTGGCTTTTCTCGGGTCACCTCGTAGCTGCTTTGGGTAGAGTTCGAGACGATGTTGACAGTCAGCGCCTTGGCGCCCGGGAACTTTGCAAAATAGTCGAAGGCAATCGACGTGATCTCAGACGATTTCGCGCAGCGCAAGACATACGTCGCGTTGTAGTCGCTGTGGGCCTCGCCCTTCTCATGCTCGCCGGGCTCATGTTTGTCAGTGTCTGGCTTCTTCTCGGCATCCTTCTGCTCCGCGCCGTGCTCGTGCTCTGTCTCCGCCTCGATGGCCACCTTCGCCTCGTGGACGGAGCATCCCGCAGCGGCCGGGACCTTGAACAGCACAAGGGCATCTTTCAGCTTTGCTTCTGCGGCCACAGCTGTGGCCTTCTGTTCCGGCGTGCTGGGCGTGTGCTCGAAGCCAAGGATATCCATGCCAGGGACATCGAGATCAATTGAGAGCTGGTTGTTCTCGACCGCGATATTCAGCGTTCCGTGGCCGTGCTCGTGCGGCCCCAATTGGCGGTGCTCCTCGGCGGCAACGGCGGGTCCTGACGCCAAGGCAAGGGCCGCGAGGCCGAGTTTCAAAGTTCGCATGATGGTTCACCTTTCGAATTTCGTCAGAGGGTTGCATCGACCTGGCATGCGTGATGGCCGCCTTGCTTGGTCGGGCAGGATTAGTCGTGTCAGGCGCATTCTTTCAGCGGCGGGCCGCGAGCGCGAAACGAAGCCGTCGCAAGCCGGGGCAGCACCGCATCGCGGCATGGCGGCTTTGGCGTTCTGCCGCGCGGAACCGGAGCGAGGCCCGCCATGGCTGCGCCAAGAACCGCTGCTGTGGCAAGCGCGATGACCCAGCAGAGCTGGCAATCGTCGCCGTCGTCATCTGGAGGCGGGAGTGGCTCCCCGGGTACCTTTGGGGCATAAGCCTCAACCAGCACGTTTGATGCTCGCTCGGACGCCTCAAGGCCATGCGTGTGCCAGGCCGAGCACAGGATTTGCGCTACCAGCGCAACGAGCGCCAACATGGCAAATCCGGATCGGCGGCGCAGGACGCGCATGCAAAGTCTCCTCCCCAGCTTTGGGATATTATCACAAAGCGCGAAGTTGCGGCGCAAAAATGTCTGGGCGGCGGTTTTGGGACAGCTAGGCTGGTTGCTTGCCCGCGGGCACCATTTCATACGCAATCAGGACTTGCTCGGGCGACTGTGCTTCCTCAGTGGTTTCGTTGTCGAGGACAGCCTGCATGCGCTTTATGTCAAGAGCGTTTTCCCACCTCGAGACGACGATGGTGGCTACACCGTTGCCGATCAGGTTGGTCAGCGCGCGTGCTTCCGACATGAAGCGGTCTACTCCAAGGATCAGGGCGATTGAGGCGACGGGGATCGTGCCCACTGTTGAGAGCGTGGCTGCGAGGACGATGAAGCCTGAACCGGTCACGCCGGCAGCTCCCTTCGACGTCAAGAGAAGCACGCCGATGATCCCGAGCTCTTGGGCGAGCGTCAAAGACGTAGTCGTCGCCTGGGCGAGGAAGAGCGCGGCCATTGTCAGATAAATGCACGTCCCGTCGAGATTGAACGAGTAGCCTGTCGGAATGACGAGGCCGACGACGGATTTATCGCAGCCGAGGTTCTCGAGCTTGGCGATCATGCGCGGCAGCACGCTTTCGGAAGATGACGTGCCGAGCACGATCAAGAGCTCTTCCTTGATGTAGCGGATGAACTTCAAAATGTTGAACCCAGCTAGCCACGCGACGAGGCCCAACACGACGAAGATGAAGATGACGCACGTCGCATAGAACGCTGCCATGAGGTGCGCGAGCGGTACGAGTGCGTCTACGCCGAATTTTCCAATTGTGAAGGCCATCGCGCCAAATGCGCCGATGGGGGCGACCTTCATGATGATTGCGACCACGGCGAACAGAGCGTGGCTCGCCTGATCGATGACGCTGACGAGCGCGTGTCCCCGCTCGCCGAGCGACTGCAAGCCAAATGCAAACAGGACGGCGAAGAAGAGCACTTGCAGAATGTCGCCTTGAGCAAACGCGCCGATCACAGTCGCCGGCACAATCTCCATGAAGAAGTGGAGCGCGCTTTGGTCCTTGGCCTTGCTGACGTAGCCCTCGATCGCCTTGGTATCGATGGTCGCTGGATCGATGTTCATACCGGCGCCCGGCTGGAAGCCGTTCGCGACGAGCAATCCTACGACCAGGGCGAGTGTTGTTACGACCTCGAAATACAACAGCGACTTCCAGCCAACGCGGCCGATTTTTGCCATGTCCTTCATGCTGGCGATGCCGTGCACAACCGTGCAAAAGATGATTGGCGCAATCAGCATCTTGATCATCTTGATATAGACGTCGCCCAGCGGCTTCATCGCTTCGCCGATGGCCGGGTAGAAGTGGCCGAGAAGCGCGCCCGCAACGATGGCGGCGAGCACCTGCAAATACAGGCTTCGGTAGAACGGCTTCGCGGATTGTTCTTGGACCATTTTCTTTCCTCCCCAATGCTTATTGTTATTTTGCTTCGGACGACGCGTCCACGCTTCCAGGGATCCTATTCTTGCGCCATTCCAAGCAGGGCGTAAGGCTTCCCAGAGCAGCGCGGAGGGACGAAATGGAATGCGGCGCCGCCGGCGCCCTCATTCGTTCATCGCTGCCTTGCGCGATAAGGAAATCCTCGAAGGTGCCGGTCGCGAAGGGCGTGCACGGACCCGTGCTAATGCGAATAGAGACGATTGCCGCACCGCACACCTCGATCCGGCGAAGGGCGATCTGCCGAAGCAAGCGCACCAGCCCGCTGAAATCGGGCAACTTTGGTAAGCAACAGGCGCTAGTGACCTACGCTGGCTCATGCTGTATGTAAGCGCCGAATTCCATAGGGAGCGCCACTCATGACCACCACTCAAGGCCCGGCGCCGAGCGTAAACGCACGGGCCGGGAAGCTTGTCGAGGACCTCGTCGCCAATGCGCAGGCTTTGCGCTGCACGGTGACGACCGGCGAGGCCGGCGAGCGCCGCATCGACCTTGGCGCCAACGTGCCCGGCGGGCTCGAGGCCGGTCGCCGCCTCGGCGAGATCTGCATGGGTGGGCTCGGCACGGTTCAGATCACCTCTGCCTCGGGCCTCGAGCGCTGGCCTCTTGGCGTTGTCGTGCATTCCTCGAACCCGGTGATCGCCTGCCTCGGCAGCCAGTACGCCGGCTGGACGATCACCGAGCAGGAGAGCGGCTTCTTCGCGCTTGGCTCGGGCCCGGCCCGGGCACTCTCGCGCGTCGAGGAGCTCTACAGGGAGCTCGGCTACGTCGATCATCACAATAAAGGCGCGCTGGTGATCGAGGGCGACAAGGCGCCGCCGTCATCGGTTGCGAAGTCTGTCGCCGCGGCCTGCGGCATCAATCCCGCTGACTTGACCGTTCTCTTTGCGCCGACCGGCTGCCTCGCCGGCACGGTGCAGATCGCAGCGCGCGTGCTGGAGGTTTCTCTGCACAAGGCGCACGCCTTGCACTTCGACCTCAACAACATCGTCGACGGCTACGGTGTGGCGCCGATCGCCCCGCCTATCCCGGACTTCATCAAGGCCATGGGCCGCACCAACGACGCCATCATCTACGGCGGGCGGATTCAGCTTTTCGTGCGCGGCACGGACGACGCCGCAAAGACGCTTGCCGACGCGCTGCCGTCGAATACGTCGAGCTCTTACGGCAAGCCGTTCGCCGAGACGTTCGCGGAAGTGGGCGGCGACTTCTACAAGATCGACGCGATGCTGTTCAGTCCGGCGCTCGTCACGGTCTCGAACCTCGATACCGGCTCGTCATTCCAGGCCGGCAGCATCGCCGCCGATATCGTGGACGCGAGCTTCAAGTAACGCTAATGCCCTCTCCCCGCATCGCGGGGAGAGGGTTAGGGTGAGGGGCAGTTGCTCGCTCTGGTGGCTCCCCTGCCCCTCACCCCAACCCTTGCCTTGCACACCCCCCACCCTAACCCTCTCCCCGCAAGGGGGGGAGGGAACTGAGCGCACGATGACAAAGCCCGTTATCAGCTCCGACCTCGCGAACGCGGCACCCAAGGGGCCGCGGCTGGTTCTGTTTGTCGAGGCGGGTGCCGGAGACTGGCACGCGCGCCGCCTGAAGCGGGCTTTCGAGGCGCGCGGCGCAACCGTCGTCACGACGACGCTCGCGGACTGTGCCTTCGATACTGCGATGCCGTCCGGGCTCGACATTCCGGGCTTTGCGGGTCTCTTGCCGGACGCTGCGTTCGTGCGCTCTGTTTCGACCGGCAGCCTCGAGCAGATCACGCTTCGCCTCGGCATTCTGCATGCGCTGCGCGAGAGCGGCGTTCGCGTGTGGAATGACGCCCGCGCCATCGAGCGCTGCGTCGATAAATCAACGGCGACGTTCCTGTTTCAGAGAGCCGGCTTGCCGACGCCGCCGACGCGCGTTTTGGAAGGCCGCGAGCGGGCGCTTCTCCATGCCATTGCCGATGGGCGTCCGCTGGTCTTGAAGCCCTTGTTCGGGAGCCAGGGCAACGGCATCCGCCGGGCCAAGAGCGCGGACGAGCTGCCGAGCCCAGAGGAGGTCGGCAACGTCTATTACATGCAGCATTACCTGCGTACGCCAGACCAGACCCAGTTCGAGGACTGGCGCGTTTTTGTCTCGCAGGGGCGCATCCTTTCGGCGATGGTGCGCCGCGGCAAGACCTGGATCACCAATGTGCATCAGGGAGCCGAGCCGATCGCGCACGAGCCGTGCGACGAGATGAGCCGCCTCGCGCTGGCAGCGGTCGCGGCGATCGGCGCTGACTACGCGGGTGTCGATCTCATTCGCGACGCGTCCGGTCGCCTCATGGTGCTCGAGATCAACTCCAACCCGGCGTGGAAGGGCTTGCAGAGCGTCACCAGCCTCGATATCGCCGAAGAGCTTGCGAGCGATTTCCTCGCCGCGCTCGCCAAGGCTCCTCAGCGATGACGTTTCCGATTTCGTACGACGCAATATCCGCTGGCTTCGTCGGTGCCTGCGAAGCGGAACTCTCGGCGCTGAAGCCTGGAAATGTTCATGTGTACGCCGCCGGGCATGGCATGGAGGTGCAGAATTTCGTCGATGCGGCGCGCGCGGCGGCACCGTTCGTTGCGGACCCGTCTCTCTCCTTAGGTATCCGCATCGAGCGTGCTGTCGACGCGAGCTTTGCCGTTGCCGGATGCAATACTAACCTTGGGATCTTGCTGCTCTGTGTGCCGCTTGCCGTGGCGGCCGGCGAAGCCGATGGCCCGGCGGATCTCAGGGGCCAGCTCTCGGCAGTTCTGGCGCGCCTCGGCCGTGAGGACGCGGCGGCCGCCTTTCGCGCCATCACGAGGGCCAACCCGGCCGGGCTCGGCCGCGCCGACACCGGCGATGTCGCGGGCGAGGCCACGATTACGCTAAGGGAAGCAATGTCGCTTGCGGCAGACCGTGATCGGATCGCGCGGGCCTATATCACCGACTTCGACGAAATATTTGGGTTCGGACTGCCTAGGCTTTATGCAGCGCGACGGGCAAGCGCGACCCCGGCGATGGGCATCAGTGCCCTGCACATGGCATACCTCTCGACCTTCCTAGACAGTCACGTCGAGCGAAAGCACGGCCGCGCCGCAGCGGAAGCCGTTCGCGAGGATGCAAGAAAAACCGTGCTTTTTCTTGAGACTGCAGCGCCGGACGAGGCGTTGCAGGCTCTCCTGCTGCTCGATTTCTCACTCAAGGAACGCGGATTAAATCCAGGAACCACCGCGGACTTCGTTGTAGCAACCCTTTATGCCGAGCATTTAATTGCTCAGAGTGCGACCAGGGTGCCCGCTTAGCCTCTTGTCGAAGTCACAATCCTAGCGCTAAAAGGGGGCGCCGCTATCCAGCCAACCGGTCCGATGATGCCTGTCATCGTTCGCTGCTACAAGGATAGTCGCACGGACTAGGCCGGCCCATAAACCCCGGGCAGACGCTCAAGCATGCCGCGAACAACGGAATGCTGAGAGAGTGTTGGTTTAGATTTATATCATGGAAGGGAACTCCCGTATGTCCAAGATTAACAAGGTACTGGTAGGCGAGTCGCTCGTCGGCGACGGCAACGAAGTGGCTCACATCGACCTCATCATGGGTCCGCGCGGCTCGGCTGCTGAGACGGCTTTCGTGAACGCACTTGCCAACAACAAGGACGGCTTCACGACGCTTCTCGCCGTGATCGCTCCGAACCTGCCCTGCAAGCCGAACACGATCATGTTCAACAAGGTCACCATCAAGGACGCCCGCCAGGCCGTTCAGATGTTCGGCCCCGCCCAGTACGGCGTTGCCAAGGCCGTTCAGGACTCGGTCGCTGAAGGCGTGATCCCCGCCAACGAAGCAGATGACATCTTCATCCTCGTCGGCGTGTTCATCCACTGGGAAGCTGCGGACGACGCCAAGATCCAGGACTACAACTATCGCGCAGTCAAGGAGTCGATTGCTCGCGCGGTTGCTGGCAAGCCGACGGCTGCTGAAGCTACCGCTCAGCGCAACTCGGTCGCACATCCCTTCGGTGCGAAGACTTGAAGCGGAAACCGTCCACAGCAGGATAACACCCCTCCAATGAAGATGGGTCTGCTGCAGCGATTGGGAAGACTACTCTCTGGCCGTTGGAACGGCTAGTTACGCGGGTGGACCTTCGATATCCACGCGCTAAGTGGACTGCCAACTTCAGCCGGCGATCTCCTCGAGGTCGCCGGTTTTTATTTTCCCGGTGTGGAGCGCTGTGGCTACGAGCGCGCCGGCCGCGCCGATGCCTCGGAGGGCTTTCAAATCGTCGCGGTTGCGCACACCGCCGGCCGCGAAAATCTCGCGACCTTCGGCCCTGGAAATGATTTCGCGAAGGCGCGGCAGGTCTGGTCCTTCGCCGCTGCCGACGCGTGCGAGCGTCATGACGATGATGCGATCCGGCCAGAGTGCGGGGTTTTCGAGAAGCGCAAGCGGTCCTTGGAAGGCGTCGCCGAAAAAATCGAGCGAGAGGATGGCGTCTTGGTGCAGCTGTATTGCCTCCAGCATCGATTCTGATCCGAGAACGTGGTGGCAGCGCGGTTTTGCGTTCTCCGAATTCAGGCTGCCGTCGTCAATCCAGATCTCGCGACCGGGCCAGGAGATGGCGAGACGGCTCTGCAGCGCGAGGTTCGCGCCTCTGCCCTCGATGCCATCGAGATCGGCGAGATAGATCGTGTCGAAGGGGAAGAGCGTGCGTAGGCCTGATGCGACCGCGGCGGGGTCGGCACGCGCCGCAAGCGGGGTTTCGAGCGGGCGATAGTTGGCGCGGTCTCCCCTCACAGCGCGAACCGCGATGCCGCCTCTGACGTCGATGACGGGGATTATTTGCATGGTCTGAATTCCCTCTCCCAATCGCCTCCAATGGTGAGAGGGTTAGGGAGAGGGGCAGCCGGCTGCGCTGCGGGCGAAAACCTGCCCCCTCACCCTAACCCTCTCCCCGTTCGCGCCCGGGGCGCGACAGGGAGAGGGGACTGACATCGTCGATGTGGTGTATCACACGGGCGAGCTGAACAGGACCACGTGGCAGATGACGATTACGGCTGGGCTGGATGTCGGGGGCGCGCACCTCAAGGTGGCGCTGGTCGAGAGTGGGCACACGATCGCCGTGCGCCAGATTGCGTGTCCCTTGTGGCAAGGGCTCGACACACTCGAGGCCGCGATCCTCGAGGCGCGGCCGATGCTCGCCCGCGCCCAGCGCTTTGCCGTGACCATGACTGGCGAGCTTTCCGACCTCTTTCCCGATCGCAAGACCGGCGTCGAGACGCTCGTCCGGCGCATGAGCGCGGAGCTAGGCGAGACGGCGCGCTTCTGGATGGGGCCGTGTGGGTTTGGCTCAGCGGAGGATGCATGCAATCATGCCCGCGACGTCGGCTCGACGAATTTCCTGGCCACCGCGGCGCTCGCTGCCCGCGCCCATCCCGACGCACTCCTCATCGACTTCGGCTCGACGACTGCCGACATTATACCGGTGCGCGACGGCAAGCCTTGCCCGCGGGGGCTCACGGATGCAGAGCGGCAGGCGACCGGCGAGCTCGTCTACACCGGATTTACGCGCACGGCCGTGATGGGCGTTGCGAGCCGCGCGCCGTTCAAAGGGCAATGGGTGACGCTGGCGCGAGAATACCTTGCGACGATGGCGGACGTGCGCCGCATACTCGGGGCCAACCTCGATGAGCTGGATCTTCACGGCACAGCCGATGGCAAGGGAAAGTCGCTCGATGAAAGCGTGACGCGGCTCGCGCGGATGCTCGGGCGCGACGGGGACGACGGCACGCTCGCCGAGTGGAGAATTGCGGCGTCCTATTTGCGCGAGGAGCAATTGCGGTCGATTCACGACGGCGCACTGCTGGTGTGCTCTCGCGCCGCTCTCGCCGCGGCCGCGCCGGTGATCGCAGCCGGGATCGGGGCGGGCGACGTCGCCCTCATTGCGCAGCGGCTCGGACGGCCGGTAATCGCCTTCGCCGAGCTTTCCGGCGCTACCGGGGCCAGCGTGACCGACAACGCCGAGTGGGCGACAGCATGCGCGCCGGCGGTAGCCGTTGCGCTGCTGCTTTGTGGCGACGCACGCGCATGATCTCGCATCCGCACAAATCTTAAGATCGCGTAAAAAACTATTGTCAGATTAGTGCGACGTTCTGAAGCGGATCGAAATTTCGCTTTGCTATTGTCACACTCATGCGAGGATTAGCCTCGTAAGGAGCGGCCATGAAAACGGCTCTTACATTGCTCACAGCGATCATTGTGCCTGGTGGACTGATCGTGCTCGGTATCGCGCTTGTCGGCTTCGTGCTCGCGCGCCATCGCAAGTCTGCTGACGCTTCGGCGCTTGCGGCAGGTGCGAACTAAGAAGTCGCAACTCACGATCGGAGGGGCTGCTCGAAGCCGAATTCGCCCGCAAAAAGTCCGATCGCGATCGTGGCGAAGCTCAGAAGACTGTCCTCGGGGCCGTTCTCGAAGCGCTTCAGAGCTTTCCGAAGCGGAAACACCTGAAGATCTGTAGCCGTGCCAGCGATATGGGTCTCCCAGAGGTCTGTGGGGTCCTCGATTCCCAAGGCCCATCGTGCCGCGCTCGTCTCGCCAATGATGACCTCGCCGACATAGGCACCAAAAGACAAGAGCACCGGATAGCGCGCCTCGCAGAATAGGCGGTTCAAGCCGTCCTCGCCTTCTGCGCGGCGGTCATCGATGTAGGCGTCGAGTTGCTCGATGCTGGCGAGACTGCCGTCGAGTTTCAGTCCGAACGCATCTTGCTCCCTGACGAGAAGCTCAACCCGCTTCAGAAGGTTCTCGATTATTTTTTCCACGCGCGTCCCTCTTCTCCGGCGTCTTGGCCTACAGCTTCCCCACGGCACTTGCGTCGCCGCGGCGGAAGGCGTCGACGCGTTGCATTAGCCAGCCCCAGGCTTCCTGCTCGCGGGGACCGGCGGTTTTCGAAATCGCTATCTCGAGATATTTCAGCTCGGCGTCTATCTTCTCCGGCAGCAGCATGTGCAGTCGCGTCGAGAGCACAGCCAACTCCAGCACGGCGGCCTCCGCCCGGTTGTATCCTTGCCAGGGCGCATGGCTCGCCGCGTGCGTGATATGGCAATGAAAGCGCGGGCGCTGCTCGTCCTCGGTGACGCGATCGACGGCCAATTCCCAGTGAGAAACCGCATCGGCCAGCCGCACGGCCTCGCCATCGCCTACCGGGACTGTCGGCCAGTTCTTGCGGCCGGTGACGCAGCCGGCGAAGACGCGGACATCACTGGTGTGGCTCGCGACGGCGAACGGGTTCATTGTGAGGTTGTTGAGTGTGCGCGAGGGGCGAAACGGCGCGATGATCCAACCGCCTGCGTCCTCAATCAAACCAAGGGGCGCGATGTGCGGCACGCCTCCCGCATCAACCGTCGTTACGATCGTCTCGACGATCCGCGGCATTCTTTTCCTCCTTGGCGATAAGCGTGTCGGCCTCAGGGGTGACCTTGGCGTCCTGGTCGCCGCCAGTGCTGCGGCTCGCGGCCTGCGCCTTGGCCTTGAGCTTGGCGCGATCGCGGGCCTTGAGCGTCGCCCCGCTTGGTGCATGTTGCGTCAGGTCCTCGCTCTTGCGATCAGCTGCGGCACCCCAATCGAGCGGGTTATCTTGTGCGTAGCGCTTGCCGAGAGAGCGCGCGATCTCGGCCTTCGCAAGCTCATAGCCGAGGTAAAAGGCGTGCGAGCCATCGGTCTCGACCGCGAGCCTGTCGAAGAGCTGGAACGGATCCTCGGCCACGTGATGGCCGTGGCGATTGAAGATGTGGATGCCGTCGTCGGCCGCCTCGATGCGGTAGTTCGGATCGCGGATGCCTGCTGCTGCTTCAGCAATCTCGGCCGGACTTTGCGGGAACGGCCGCAGCTCGTGCAGAGACAGCAACCGGCCGCCGAGCCCCTTGGGCAGGCTCCCCTCCTCTCGCGCGCGATACATCAGACGGCGCGCGGCATCATGCTCCTGCACAGTGCGGCGTGTATGCGGCGAGACCTGCACAATGAGCACGTTCCTGATCCGCAGCTCCGAGCAGATGCCGGCAAGCAGCGCCGTGACACCTTGGCTGTCGGCATCTGTAAGCTCAGCCAAGTTGCCTGTCCCCATCAGAATCTCGACTTCGGCGTCGCGGCGGCGCAGCTCAGCGTAGCGCTCGAGCGAGGTCATGAAGCCGAAGTGGATGGGGTCGAGCACAGGATCGGCAATGACGGGCATGCCTTTGGCGCGTGCCTTGTCGATGGCGCGGATCAGGCTCGCGAGATCGCCATGCGGCTTCGGGACGAGGATCGGCGTGCAACTCGTGCCGTCAACGGCGTCGAGGCTCTCCTCATCAAGCGAGAGCACGAAGTCGGCTCCTGCCCGAGCGGCGCGGCGAAGCTCCTCGACATTGCCGGAATCGACACTGACCCTGAAGCCCTCAACCTTGAGCGCGCGGACGGCGTTCTCGAGATCGGGGAACGGTACGTCGGGCTGACAACCAATATCGACGATGTCGGCTCCGGCGGCGCGATGCTCGCGGGCGCGTGCGAGCAGTGCCTCGAGTGAAATCTGGGGAGCCTCGACGATCTCGGCGAAGATCTGAAGATCGTGCTTCGAGAGGTCAGGCGGGCGGCCGCCATGGCCGAGGTACTGCGGCAGATCGATCAGCTCGTCGGGGCCGCGCTCGAAGGGAACACCGAAATGCTCTGCGAGGCTATCGAGGTTCATGCGGGCGCGGCCCGGCACGATGACGCGGGTCGCGTCGAGCGGCGCTTTAAGGCGGTTCTTGACAATGGCCTCGGTCATCAGCGCCGCGACTTTGATATTGATGTTGGCAACGCGCCAGGAGCCCTCGGCAAGGTGAAGACCGGCGAGCGTCGCAGTCAGGCGCGCCTCGGCCAGATGACCCGTCAGGAAAACAATTCTGTCAGCCGATTGCGTCATGGTCGTCCGGTTCGAGCCCGCCCGTAGCATTATGCGGAAGAGGCGGTTAGGCCCTACCATGAGGGCTTTGCCGCGTCGACAGCAAGGCCCGCCGTTTGCTGGCAGGCTTCCTCGGCGGTTCACTCGGGGATGCGTCGAGAAGAGCGGCCAGGGTCCGCTCCTCGCCCGGGCCGAAGATGCGCCAGGAAAGAGCAGAACGCTCGACGATGGCGGCGAACGCCGGATCGACGATGCCATCCCGGACGAGTGCCTTCGGCGTCGCGGCCGCCGCGACCTTGCGCGATTTCAAGAGCACAACCTCGCTGCCGAGACGCTCGGCGAGGCGGGCTGCGAGGCCATCGGAGGTGATGGACCAGGATTTCGGGATTTGGCGGTCAGCGGCGCAGAGCTTGGCCGGCAGCCACACAGGTACTCGCCGCCCCCGCGCCGCGCGCGTGATGGCGAGCAGCGTCTCTGCCGCCACGAGGCGCTGCTCGAGCGCAATCATCGCAAGGCCCATCTGCTGCATGGCGAGGATCGCCATCTCATGAGCGGCCGCGTCCCCAAAGCGGAGCTCGCGCTGCAAAGCTCGCACAGCGTCGGCAAGCGGGCCGCCGCCTGGTACGATCACGACGGGGCGGCGGGCGCGAGCAACGAGCGACAGCCAGGAACGGAGGCGTCCGGTCTCGGCGAGGCTGCCGCCGAGCTTGATCACGATCGGCTTCACGAGGCCCGGGCCCGCGTGCGGTAGATCTCGACGCCGCGCACGGGACCGCGCTCGAGCTTCTCGATGCGAATGCGTAGCGCTGAAAGGCGCTGATCCTTGAGACAGCGCACTGCGACGCGCTCGGCGAGCGTTTCGAGCAGTTCGATGTGGCCCGCTCCGGTGACGGCGTTCACCGCGTCGATGATATCGGTATAGGACGGCGCCTCGCCCGTGTGGTCGGCGTTCATCTTGTCCACGGTCGTGCGCACGTCGTCTGCGAGATAAGCATCGACCGAGATGCGAACCTTCTGCGTGACGCCTTTCTCCTCGGCATAGATGCCGATATTGCAATCGACCTCCCAGCCGGACAGGAAGATGCAATCGCGACCGACGCCGTCCGCTTTGGTCGTCGAATAGGGAGAGGTCATGGAGTTCGTTCCAGCTCGAGGTTCGCCGCCAGAAGAGGCGGGTTAGCGATGGCCGATCTGATGGCGCGGATCGCGTCTGGGTCCAAGCTTGATTTGCGGTCATGGGCTTTGCAGAGGGCGCCGCGGAAGCCCAACACGTCGGGCCTCAATGCAACAAGCTCCGGGATCTGGCTCGCGCGAAGCGAGCCTGCAAGGCCGCTCATAAGCCCCAATGATCTAGCCTCGTGCAAAAATTCCTTGAGGTCACTTGGGGTCAGGTGATCGAGCAGCGTCTTGCCCGACTTGCCGGCCGTATCCAGCATGACGCCGCAAAAACCTGCCTGGGCAAGCGGGGCAATGAAATCGAAATTGGGGGCGAGATCGGCCAGCATTACCGCGACGAGCTTTGTTCTTTTTGCGAGTGCCCCGAGCGCCTCGATCGTCGAGAGTGACGCCTCGCGGGAGAGCTCGCCAGGGAATAGGCCAATTTTGACGATGTCCACACCGGTGGCTGCCATTCGCCCTGCGGCACCGGTCACGGCGGCCGGCGTCATCGGCAGGTCACCAATGGTGGCGCTTACGGGAATATGCGCGGGGACAGTGGCGCGGATCGCGCACACCGTGTCGATTGAAAGCGCGCCGAGCGCACCGGATGCCGGGTCCTTCGCGTCGATGATATCGGCGCCCGCGACCGCCGCCAGACGTGCCTCGCTCTCGGACATGACGCTGGCGAGGAGCCGGACACGTGCAGGTTCGAAACCACGGTTTGGCCGACGTTCCGAGGTCATCTGCTCACAATCTCACGTGTAGAGGAGGCACGGGTAGCGGAGGCACGGCTCAAGGACTCAAGTATCGCGGAAAATGCGCTTCTGCTCGGAGAGGACCTTGTCGCGGTCCGTCCGATCCGCAGTCGAGAGCCGCACCGTCTCGTCTTGGATGATAGTTGCATTTGAGCCGGAGAGACGCAAGATGCGCGTCCCCAACATCACCGCCTCGGTACGATCGTGGGTGACGAACAGCACGGTGGTCGGGCGGCGGTTCCAAAGCCCAATCAGCAGCTCGCGCAGACCCTGGGCGGTCGGATCGTCGAGCGAGACGAAGGGCTCATCCATCAATAGAATGTCGGGCTCGGTGATGAAGCCTCGGGCAAGGGCCGCGCGGCGCTGCATGCCAAGCGAGAGGCGCTCCGGATATTGCGACGCAAAACCGTCGAGCCCTACTTGCTTCAGCATCTCGGGGATGAGTGCTAGTCGGGCGTCCTTCTCGGGCAGTGCAAGCGCGATGTTCTCGCCGACCGTGCGCCATGGCAAGAGCCGCGGCGACTGGAAGATATAGCCAATGTGCATATCGGGGCGGGCAAGGATGACCTCGCCCTCATAGTCCTGGTCGAGACCAGCCACGATATTGAGAAGTGTGGACTTGCCGCAGCCGGATGGCCCGGTGATGACCACGAACGAGCGCGGCATGATCTCGATCTCGATGCCGCGCAAAACGTCATGCGCCTCGCGGTTGGCGGTCGGCGGGTAGGTCTTGCGGCCGATGCGAACGACGAGCTTGCCGTCAAGCGTTGCGGTCACCGGCGCCATTTATTCACCCGCGCGGCTATCGGCTGGAGGATGCCGAGCTCGATGATTTGTACGATTATGATGAAGGCTAGCGCGTAAGCGAGGATCATGGTCACGTCGAATAATTGAAAGTAGGTGCCAAGCTGAAAGCCGACGCCGTTCGAGCGGCCGAGAAGCTCGACAACGAGAACGATTTTCCAGACGAGCGACAGACCGGTGCGGGCAGAAGCGAGGAAGAACGGCGCAAGTTGCGGCAGCGTCACGTGGCGCAGCGTTCGCATCCAACTGAAGCGATACATGTGCGCCATCTCGGCAAGATCGCGAGAGAGACCGCGCGCTCCCTCGCGGACGGTGACCGCGACGTTCGGGATCTTGTTGATGGCAACGGCAGTGATGGCCGCTACTTCTGTACGTCCAAACCAGACATAGCAGAGGATGATGATGACGAGGGCTGGCAAATTGAGGAAAAGGATGAGCCAGGTATCGAAGAATTGATCGGCGCGTTTGTAGCGACCCATGAGGAGGCCGATGCTGGAGCCAATGAACATGGCCACGGCAAAGGCGATGGCAACGCGCGAAAGCGTGATGGCGACATGGTAGATCAGCTGCCCACTCGCGGTCTCGCGGGCCATGGCGGCGAAGACGGCGGTCGGGGGCGGGAGATAGCGGTTTTGAAGCACGACCGCGACGACTTCCCAGAGGATGAGAAATCCGCCGATCGAGGCCGCGGCCCAACCGAGCCGAGCCGACCAATGCTGAGCCGTCGTCGCTTTGGCGTAGGGATTAGCTCGCTGCATTTCGGAAGAGCCTTGCATCGAAGCTGGTGTCATGCCCCATCAGCTCGGCATCGCCGGCGCCGACCAGGATCTGCATGAGCTTCTCGGCCGACTTCATCTGATCAGCACCCCAGGTCTTGGGAATGCCGGCGCGATAGTGGACCATGATTGATTTCATCTCGGCGTCAGAGCCGGGCTTGACGAGAGGCCGCAGGCGATCCCAAGCCATGTCGCTTGTGAGCAGGATCTGGTTCGCTTCGTCGACGATCGCGAGCAGCGTATGCACCTTCGACGCGTTCAGAGCCTCGTATCCCTCTTTCCAGATGAAGCCGACAAGGCTTGGCACAGGGTCGACGCCAAGATCCTTCATGATGTCGGCAACGGTCAGGATCGAGCGGAACCCCGAGCCCTCGAGGCGCGCGGTGAAGGTCCAGAAGTTCAAGACCGCATCGATGCGACCGGAGCGAATCTCCTCTGCAAGCAGAGGCGCTGCGCCGTAGGAGGTGTTCGCGATCTCGGCGATATCGCGTCCGAGCTTCTTCTTGCTATAGGCGCGTAGAAGCAGCCAGCTCTTGTCGATATTGGAGCCCGCGACGCCGAGCGATTTGCCTTCGAGGTCGGCGAGCGTCTTGATCGCACTCTGTTCGGGAACGACAACGGCGCCGAGTGCCGAGGAGTAAGGAGAAAACTTGAGCTTCTCGCCGACGGCCCGCTGGCGCATGGCCCAAGTCCAATCCGAGACGATCACGTCGGCGCCGTTCGAGAGCAGCGCCACCGGGCCGGCCTGGTTCGACGGCACCTCTACGATCTCGAGCGTGAGCCCAGACTTCTTGTCGAGGCCCTCGACCTTGATGGTTTCGAGCACCCATGACAGCGACCCGAACTTGACGGTCGCGATGCGAAGTGGCGCGTCCGCAGCCCATGCGACGTGGGGAACGCTCACGGAGGCCAAGCTCGCGGAGACCAGGGCGCCGCCCGAGCCGCGGACGAAACGGCGGCGATCGATCATTGCTTCTTCCCCTCGGCGAGCAGTCGATTTTTCGCAATCCATTTCACGCCATGCAGCCAGGCCTCGTCCGTATTGCCCTGGATCAGGACGCTCGAGTTGCTGATAAGCTTGCTCTTGGCCACGTCGACGAGGGCGATATTCAGGCTCAGGTGCGTCTCGGAAATCTTATCGACCGAGCTCGTCATGACGAGATCGGCCTTGGCCTTCGCGCCAAGATCTACTTCGCAGCCGTTGCAGTCGTAAAAGGGCTGTGCGGCTTTGAGCTCGGCGGCCATGGCGCTCAAATCCACAATCTCGTAGCGGCCGTCCTCGACGAGCCTTTTCACGAGCTCCGCGTACGAGAGCTCGAGACGTCTCTGCTCGTCCGGACTGGGGCCGCGTATGCCATAGAAGAAGTCATTTTCCGACTTTGGAAAAGACAAATCGAACGGCAGAACCGCGAGCTTCGGTGCGGCGTTAGCCGCGTCGCCGACGCCGAGAAGTCCGACCCACAGTGCTCCCACCCACGATGCAATGCCCAACGCTGTCGCCCGCCCTATTCGCATGGTCTCTCTATCTGCCTGTTCATGAGCCAATTGCACTACACTATAACGTGCGTTGCGTGCCCTCGGATTTGCAAGCCCAATGTCCCGCTGCGCACGATCACGCACTGTAACAATTGCGAGAGATCACTACCTCGCGAACTTGACAATTGGCTGGACGATGCGATCTTCCGGGTCAAAGATGTAACAATGTAGCTGGATGAAAATCCACGAATGGTCCCGGGAGGACACGTCTGATGCCCGTTGTTGGGCTTTGTATTCACGGGGTTTCGCCGAGCTTCCTCCGGGCATTCTGGCGGGCGATGTGGCGGGCGACCTGGCTCGTCCTGCTTCTCGCAACCGCGAACACGCAAGCGTGGGCTGCCGAGGGTGCCCAGGCCGGCACGCCGGCGGCTCTGGAGTCACCGGCGGCGGAAGGCATTAAGATTCGTATTCTGATGGCACGGGAGCTGCGTCCAGACCGGCTACCGCCGCTGTCGTTGCTCGACCTGCCGCCGCCAGACGACGGAGTGGCTGGCGCTAAGCTCGCCATCGCCGATAACAATACGACGGGCCGCTTCCTGAAGCAGACGTTCGAGATCGAGGTCGTGCAAAGCGCGAGCCGGGACGAGTTCGTCTCAGAGGTATCGAAGCGTGTTGCCGAGGGGATCGGCTTCGTGGTGGTGGATGCGTCTCCCGAGACGCTTCTCGCGCTCGCCGACGCGGTGAAGGACAAGGACGCCGTTCTCTTCAATGTCGCTGCGCCGGACGAAGCGCTGCGCGAGGAGCAATGCCGCAGCAACGTCCGGCATACGGCCCCTTCGCGCGCGATGCTTGCGGACGCCCTTGGCCAATACATGGTTTGGAAGCAATGGCGTAAGTGGTTCCTGATCGTCGGCCCAACGCCAGAGGACAAACTCTACGCCGAAGCGGTGCGCCGCGCTGCGAAGCGGTTTGGCGCGAAGGTCGTCGAGGAGCGCGAGTTCAAGTATGATCCCGGCAGCCGCCGCTCGGACGGCGGGTTTGAGCAGATTCAACAACAGATCCCCGGCTTCACTCAGGGCGCGGCCGAGCATGATGTCGTCGTCGTAGCCGACGAAGGCGAGCTGTTCGGCGATTATTTCCCCTATCGCACATGGAGCCCGCGGCCGGTGATCGGGACTGCGGGCCTTACGGCGACGAGCTGGCATCCGGCCGTCGAGCTGTGGGGCGGGACGCAGTTCCAGAACCGCTTCAAGCGCATGGCTTCGCGCAACATGCGGCCCCTCGACTACAACGCGTGGATGGCAGTGCGCTCGGTCGGCGAGGCTGCAACGCGGAAGAGCACAGGCAATGCCAAGGCGCTGATCGACTACATGGGCTCGCCCGAATTCGAGCTTGCGGCATTCAAGGGCCAGAAGCTCACCTATCGGTCCTGGAACGGTCAATTGCGACAGCCGATCCTGATCGCAACGGCCAAGATCCACGTCACGGTGTCGCCACAGCCAGGCTTCCTGCACCAGTTCAGCGAGCTCGACACGCTTGGGCTGGACAAACCCGAGACCAAATGCACGGCCTTCGCGGCCAAGTAGGTTCGGATAACCAAGTTGCTACAAAGCAAGGAGCTTTGACGTGAGACTGCAGACATTCGCATTCGCATCGGCGCTGGCACTCTCCGTAGGCCTGGCCTTTGCCCCTCGCGCCGAGGCTTTTGTCGTGTTCGTCTCGAACGAGAAGGAGAACACGATCTCGGTCATCGACAGCGAGAAGCTCGAGGTCATTCACACGATCAAGACCGGCAACCGGCCGCGCGGCATCATCATGGCCAACGACAACAAATGGGTCATCGTGGCTGCGAGCGACGACAGCGTGATGCAGGTGTTCGACGCCAAGACGTTTCAGTACGTCAAGGATCTGCCGTCCGGTCCCGATCCGGAGCTGCCCATCCTGCACACCTCGGGCAACCCGCTCTACGTCTCAAACGAGGACGACAACCTCGTCACGGTCGTGGACATCTTCAAGGGTACGACCATTACTGACGTGCCGGTCGGCGTCGAGCCTGAGGGCATGGGCGTGAGCCCCGACGGGAAGGTGCTTGTCAACACGAGCGAGACGACGAACATGGCGCATTTCATCGATGCGCAAACGTTCAAGAACCTGGACAATGTGCTCGTCGACAATCGCCCGCGCGTCGCACAGTTCACGCCGGATGGGTCGCAGGTCTGGGTGAGTGCGGAGATCGGTGGCTCGGTGACCGTCATCGACGCGGCGACGCGCAAGTCTCTCGGCAAGATCGTCTTTGATATTCCGGGCGTGACGAAGGACGCCATCCAGCCGATGGGCGTGCGCATCACGCGGGATGGCAAGAAGGCGTTCGTGGCTCTCGGACCTGCCAATCGCGTGGCGGTGATCGATGTCGCGACGCGCAACGTCGAAAAATACTTGCTTGTCGGCCAGCGCGTATGGAACCTCGGCTTTACGCCAGACGAAAAGCTCATGTTCACGACGAACGGCACCTCCAACGACGTGTCCGTGGTCGACGTTGAAAAACTTCGCGTCGTCAAGTCGATCAAGGTCGGCCGCTACCCGTGGGGCGTAGTCGCTGCGCCGTTCAAGTCCGACGAGGTCAAGTGACCTACCTACGGAAGGGACTTGCCGTGGTGAATGACGCAAAAGAGAAGTCTGTGCCTGATGCACTGGCCGTCAGCGGCGTGAGCCATAGCTTTGGCGACAAACGCGCCCTCGACAACGTGTCGCTCGCCGTGCCGAGGGGAACCTTTGGGGTGCTGCTCGGCCTCAATGGTGCTGGGAAGTCGACGCTGTTTTCGCTCATCACGCGGCTTTACGACAATGTCTCGGGCGAGATCCGCATCCTTGGCTACGACGTGCGGAGAACTCCTGGCGCAGCCCTGCAACGGCTCGGTGTCGTCTTCCAATCACGCACGCTCGACAACGATCTCTCGCTCTTGCAGAACCTTCTCTACCACGCGGCGCTGCATGGCATCGGCAGGCGCGACGCGAAGAAGCGTGCGCTCGAGGCGCTCGAGGTCGTTGGTCTCACCGACCGCCTCAACGACAAGGTGCGAAGCCTCTCCGGCGGCCAGGCGCGGCGGGTCGAAATTGCACGCTCGCTGATGCACCGCCCGGGATGCCTCTTGCTCGACGAGGCGACTGTCGGCCTCGACATCGGCTCACGCGAGAGCGTGATCTCGATCGTCCGCGGTCTCGTCCAGCGCGAGGGGCTCGGCGTGCTATGGGCGACGCATCTCATCGACGAGATTTCGGCGACGGATCGTATCGTTCTCCTGCACAAGGGCCGCGTTCTGTTCACAGGGGTGCTTCCTGAATTTCTCGCAGCCACTGGCGCTACCAATGCGCGCGATGCGTTTCGCATCATGACTGGCACCGTCAATGCGGAGGCGGCATGAACGTCGATCTTGTCCAGGCGAAGGTCGGCGAAGCCTCGTCCGAAGCCAAGGCCGTGGCCGTACATCGGCGGCTCGGCTTCTTCGCTTATTTAGCCTGCTTCCGCGGCATCGTCTCGCGCGAGGTCTTGCGCTTCCTGCATCAACGCGAGCGCTTCTTCTCCGCGCTCGTCAGGCCGCTCGTCTGGCTCTTTATCTTCGCGGCCGGCTTCCGGCAGACACTTGGCGTGTCAATCATACCGCCGTATGAGACCTACGTCCTCTACGAGACGTTCGTCGCGCCGGGCCTGGTCGGCATGATTTTATTGTTCAATGCCATGCAGTCGTCGCTCTCGATGGTTTACGATCGCGAGACCGGCGCCATGCGCACGCTTCTCGTAAGCCCCTTCCCTCGCTCGTTCCTGTTGGTCTCGAAGCTTATCGGCGGCGTCGCGGTTGCCGTGCTGCAGGCCTACGCGTTTTTGGCGATCGCCTATCTTTGGGAGATCGAGCCTCCTCTGATCGGATATCTTACGGTGCTGCCGGCGCTCATCCTTGCCGGCCTCATGCTCGGCTCGCTCGCGCTTTTCATGTCATCGGTGATCAAACAGCTCGAGAATTTCGCGGGAGTGATGAATTTCGTGATCTTCCCGATGTTCTTCGCTTCGTCGGCGCTCTATCCTTTGTGGCGCGTGCGCGAGAGCAGCCCCGTGCTGTATGAGATCTGCCGGCTCAATCCGTTTACCTATGCCGTCGAGTTGATCCGCTTTGCGCTCTACGGCCAGCTCGGGCCGCGTCTCGAGGACGGCTCGCTCGATCTTACAAATATTTTTGTGGTGCTCGGATACACGGTTCTTTTTCTTGGCGCCGCGATCTATGCCTACAATCCGTCCAAGGGGCTCATTGCCCGTCGTGGCGGCCCGGGCGGCGCCGCCTAGTATAGCGCCGTGGCCCTCTTAAGCAAAACGTCGAGACCTGCGTAGCAAGAGCAACAACGATGATGAAACGACCTTCCAGACTGTCCGGACCGGCGCTCTTCTGCGCGGGCTTATTCTTGGCCACGAGTGCAGTACTCGCTGGCGGACAGAACCAGATCAAAGACGCAGACGAAGTGTCAGTCGTCGACCTCAAGGCCGCGTGGCCCTGCGTCCAGAAAAAGGTCGAGGTGCTGAGTGTCTCACTGGTCTGGGATGGCCCAGCCATCGAGGGTCTCAAGGGCTGGTATCAGGATAAAGACATCACGATGCTGATCGACCGGTTGGCGAGCCGCCGTGTCCCCGTCGCCGACGCAGAAGCCGCAATCAAGACGTTCGCAGAGAAGCAGCCGGACGCGGCACGCGACGAAAAGCTCACGCTGCTGTTTGCGGGCCTCTTCGACAAGGTGAGCGGCCAGCGTCGCAGCGTGCTCGCGGGCATCGAGAAGTATCAGAAGGCGCAACAGGAACGCGCGGTCGAGCTTGAACGCCAGGGCACCGAGATCGCGGAACTCGAGAAAAGGGTGGGCAGCAGCAGTCCGGATGCTGAGACCCCGGAGCTGCAGCAGGCTCGGGAGAAGTTCAACTGGGCGCAGCGCATCTTCCAGGAGCGGCAGACCAACATCCCGCTCGCCTGCGAGCTGCCAGTCTTGGTCGAGGAGCGCCTCTATGCGATGGCCCAGGCGATCCGCGCCAACATGAAGAGCTGAGTTGGCTGACCGCGTTGGAGAAGCAGCGACCCCTCACCCCAACCTCCGTCATCCTGGCCGAGCAGGGCCGCAGGCCCGCGCGAGAGCCGGGACCCAGCACAAAGAGCGCGAAGCGCAAAAGACCTCATGAGCCCCTTGCGCGGCGTTCCTTCCGCTGGGTCCCGGCGCTCCGCTCGGCCTAAGAGCCTCGTGTCGGCCGGGATGACAGAAGGGAGTTACGCTGGGTCCGGAATCTCCTCGCGGCGCTCATTGACCACGCTTCGGATGCCCACCCGCATCCGCGCTTTGTGTTGCGCTTCAGATGCCCACCCGCATCCGCGCTTTGTCCTGCGCTTCGGATGCCCACCCGCATCCGCGCTGCTCGTCGACCGGGATGACGGAGTTTCCCCATCACCCAGATGATCAGGGCACGGCCTCGGCTTTGACCAGGTCGTTGCCCGCCTCCTGCCACGCGTCCGTTCCTCCCGAGAACCAGATGACGTTGGTGTAGCCCCAAGACAGTGCGCGCTTGCCGGCGTTCCACGACATCCAGCAATTCTTGAGGCAGAAGAAGACGACCGGCCTCTTCATATCGTCGCCGGTCAGGGTAGCCAGGCGGGTTCTGAAGTAGGTCTCGAAGTCGGGAGAAAGTACCCCGTAGCCGACGTTGGGCAGCCAGTGCGCGCCTCTGATCGTCATGTGTGAGGGGTCGCGCCAGACAGTGCCGGCAGGAAGATTGGGTGGCTTCGGCGCGCGCGGATAGACGTCAATGAAAACAGCTTCCTTGGTTGCGAGAAGCTTCTCGGCGTCTTCTGCCGCGATGACGCGGGCGCCTGCGAGCGTCTTTGGCACGGGGGTGCGATATTCATCCGTGCGATAGCCGTCCGGCTCGGCCACGGCGTGTTCGTCGGCAATGGCGAATGTCGGGATGCAGAATAGCACAAAGGCAACAGCCAAGGGGCGTGCAGAACGTCTCGTCAAGCCACTTGCCCTCCGCCGGCTACCGGCCATAGGCCATCGCCGCAGTTCCCCGCATTCGCTGGGATCCGTCGCTAGGATTAGTTTGTGCCCTTGCGCGGCGCCGTGATGAGCTTGTTGTCCTCATCCAAGAGCGGCAAGCCGTAGGACAGGAGAATGGCGTCGATATCGCCCTGGCGCTTGGCGATAACGTCGTTGATCTCGTGCTTCCAATTCGTCTCTCCGGCGCGCACGCCCATGGTGATACGATAGACGAGCTTCTCGGTCTTGGGCACTTCCTCCGTCAGCGGGACTATCGTCAGTTTGTCGCCATCGTGGTTGGCATACCAACCGGCAAGCGGACCCCAGAGGATGCCCGCATCGATCTCACCCTTGCGGATATCGGCCATCATCTCCTTGGGCGGGTTCTCGTAACGGGTGTCGACGAAGAACCTGTAGGGGCGGGCGTCGCTCATAAGCCCCGCCTTGGCGACGTGGTCGGCTGCGGGAGAGCCGGCCTGAACCCCGACCTTCTTGCCCTTGAGCCGCGGATCGAACATCGACTTTACGTCCTCAAGCCCGGAGCCGGGCCTCACGATGAGAGCGTACGTCGTGCGGTAATAGGGATTGGTATTGAGCGTGAACTCGTCGGCCTGAACCGTGCCCATCACGAGGTCGCAGCGCTTTTCAGAAAGCGTCTTGCGGACAAACCCCATGCCCTGGGGAAACCAGGTGTATTCGACGGACGCACGTTTCAGCTCTTGGGCGATCAGATCGGCAATCTTGTTTTCGAACCCCTCACCCTTCTCGTCGGAATAAGGAAGGTTTGCTGGCGTCGCGCAGACCCGCAAGACTTTGCGGTTTACTGCATCAGCCAGATTGCCGTCCGCCGCCCCTGCGCCTGATGCGGCGGCGAGGCTTCCGAAAAGAAGGGCAAAGAGCACGCGCTTCATTGAGCGACCACCTTTTAAATTTGCAGCGGAGACCATTATTCTCCGATGCAGGCCTTTTCATTCTCGATCGCCTGCTTCGGCTTCTCGGCGCGCTGGTCGGCGCTGAGACGGCCGCCCTGCAGGGCGTCGGTCGAACGTGCACGCAGGTATACATAGAGGTCGTCGATATAGCACATGACGTTCTTGTTATCGCCGAGCGCTGGCATGATGTACTTGGTGCCGGCAACGTCGCGCACCTGGCCGCTCGCGACTGTCTGCAGGAACTTTTCGTAAGTCATGGTCTTGAGCGAGTCTTTGAGGGCTGGCGCGAATGACGACCCTTCGGCGTTGGGGCCGTGGCAAACGTGGCACTCAGCGTGATAGCGGCGCCATCCGGAGTAGGTGTTCCAGTCGACCTGGATCACATGATCCATGTTTGCGGGGTCGCGTTTGACATCATAGGTCGGCGTGCCGTCGGGCAGCATCCACTTGCCGTCCTCGAATTTCTTGCCTTCCTGGTACTTCTTATTCAGCACAGGATCCGGAAGCGGGGCATGGTCATCTTCTGCAGCCTGCGCACTTCCCACCGAAAGAGCTGCCAAGCCCAAGCTCGCAGCAACGATCAAACCAAAACCAAGCCTATTCACGCGTGTCCCCTGTTTCCTACACTAGCTAGACGCAGTCCTGCTGCCGCTTCAACGGGCAGCGGCACTTAATTGATCTCACAAATCCGTGCCCCGAGTGGCGTACCACATCACGAATTGGTGACGGCAATCTTTTTGACAATAGAAGGAGATGTTACTTCTCAGCAATAAACCGGCGCGGGTTGCCCCGCGCCGGTCCATTAGTCTATGCGACCCGGATTAGGGAAGCGAGTAGACCGTCAGCGTGCCACCGAGGTCCGTGTAGGACTTCAGACCAGCGTAGTTGCCGACTGCACCGAGGCCGTCCGTGGGCTTGTCGAGGCCAGCTGCGAGGCCGATGCCGGCCCAGCCACCAACGCCCGAGTACAGGCCGATGAACTGCTTGCCCTTGTGGGCGTAGGTGAAGACGTTGCCGATCGAGCCCGAAGGCAGACGGTGCTTGAAGAGCTCAGCGCCATCCTTTGCATCGCGGCACTTGAAGTAGCCTTCAAGGGTACCGTGGCAAGCGAGGCCACCAGCGGTCGTCAGGACGCCCGACCAGACCGAGAACGGCTCGTCGATTGCCTTAACGATCTTGCCTTCAGCAGCATCCCAGATCGTGAACTTGCCGGTGTTCGTCTGGCCCTCAGGCGGGAACATCGACAGGGTCGCGCCAACGTACGGCTGGCCAGGCGTGTACGAAACCTTGAAGGGCTCGTAGTCCATGCAGACGTTGTTGGTCGGGATGTAGAAGAGGCCGGTCTGCGGCGAGTAAGCTGCAGGCTGCTGATCCTTGAAGCCAAGGGCAGCGGGGCACACGTTCTTGGTGTTGACGTCGGCGCCGTTCAGGAACGTCGACTTCGAAGCGATGACAGTCGGACGGCCGTAGTTCGGCTTCGACTTGTCAAGCTCAACGCCCGACGACCAATTCAGAGCCGTGTTGTAAGGCTGAGCGACGAGCGGCTCGCCGGTGAGGCGGTCCACAGTGTAGCCGAAGCCGTTACGGTCGAAGTGCACGAGAACCTTGCGGTCTGCGCCCTTGACCTTCATGTCAACGAGGATCGACTCGTTGATGCCGTCATAATCCCACTCATCGAACGGGGTCATCTGGTAGGCCCAAGCAGCAACGCCGGTGTCCGGGTTACGAGCGAACAAGGTCATCGACCACTTCTGGTCAATCTGCTTGCCGTCCGGACCGGAGCGCTGAGACGGGTTCCAGGTCGAGGGGTTGCCCGAGCCGTAGTAGAAGAGGTTGGCTTCGGGATCGTACGAGTAGAAGCCCCAGGTCGAGCCGCCACCGATCTTCCACTGGTCGCCCGTCCAGGTCTTGAGCGAGCTGTCCTTGCCGACCGGCTTGCCGAGCGACAGGGTCTTTTCAGGATCCATCAGGATGTCCGAATCCGGGCCCATCGAGTAGGCGCGCCAGACCTTCTTGCCGTCCTTGAGGTTGTAGGCGGTGACGTGGCAGCGAACGCCGAACTCAGCGCCCGAGGTACCCATGATCACCTTGTCGCCGATGATGAGCAGGTTGCCCGTGTACGTCTCACCCTTCTTGGGATCGCCGTTCACAGCCTTCCACTTCTCCTTGCCGGTGGCTGCATCGAGCGCAACGAGCGTCGTGTCAGCCTGGCCGAGGATCACGGTGTCGCCAGCAACCTGCACGCCACGGTTAACCGTGTCGCAGCACATTACGGGGATGACCGACGGGTCCTGCTTCGGAGAGTACTTCCAGAGGATCTTGTTGTCGTTGTCGAGATCAAGCGCAAACACGTTGTTCGGGAATGCCGAATGAACGTACATGCGGTTGCCGATCACGATCGGCGAGCCTTCGTGACCACGAAGAACGCCGGTCGAGAACTGCCAAGCGACCTTGATGTCCTTGACGTTGCTCGTGTTGATCTGGTCAAGCTTAGAATAGCGGGTGCCCTGATAATCACCCTGCTGCATTGCCCAGTTATTCGGATCTGCTACGTTCTTCTTGACGTCGTCATTCGCCAGAACCGGCGAACTCAGAGCCACTGAAGCGAGCAGCCCGCATGCGAGTGCACTTCTGCGCATCGCGCTTCCTCCATAAAAGTTCTTGCCACGCTTGCAAGCGGTAACGAACGACAGCGTGTCACAGCCCAGTTCACGGTTTTTCGGGATTTTCTCCCTGTTTTCCCGCCGACTTACGAGTGGGTGGCACTGCACTGAGTGGTCACCCCGAAGCCATCGTTACCGTGGGTCCCTTGTAGACACTTTCTCGTGAGGTCCGCAAGACGATCCGCAAGAGCAATTTTCTTGCAACACCAATAGGACAAGCATTCTGACCCAAATAATCGCCAGTTTTGTTGGTTTTTTTGCGTTGCAATATTGATTGCTGCGCTGCACGCCTACTTTTTGCCCACACAAGGCGTCTCGTAGCCATATTGACTTCATATTCGATTTATGAATAATTTTTGCCCCTCCGTTTGTTATTTTCGTCACTTTTTGCCCGTTTTCTGGCTACTTTTTGCGTGCGCTGGCGAGCCGCTTGTGGGACAAATGCCCGCGCGGCATATCCGCGTGCGGCGTTCTAGCCGCACCCAGCGGACGCGAACAACGAGAGGCTCCGAGAGATGGAATTACGCCCCACGGACGCACTCGACCGTCGCGCCTTTTTGCATGCCTCAGCTGCGCTTCTTGCGGCCTCGCTGGCCGGCTCCAACGCGACCGCAGTGCGGGCGAGCAAAACGCCGCCATTCACCACCGAGATCGCGCCGGGTGTCTTCGTGCATCGGGGGCAGCACAGCCTTTTCAATCCGGCCAATGCGGGTGACATCTCAAACTCAGGTTTCGTGGTCGGGCGGGAAGCCGTGGCCGTGATCGATACCGGCGGCAGCGCGCATGTGGGGGCGCATCTTTTGGCCGCCGTCCGGGCCGTAACCGACAAACCGATCCGCTACGTCGTCAACACCCACATGCATCCGGACCACGTGTTCGGCAACGCCCCGTTCGAAAGGGAGGGGACGACCTTCGCTGGGCATCACAAGCTTGCCCGGGGGCTGCAGGCGCGCGCGGACAGGTACCTTGGCATCAACAAGGAGCTTCTGGGGGCTGAGGCGTTCGAGGGAACCCGAGTCGTGTTTCCAACCCTTGCCGTACACGAGGCCATGATGCTCGACCTCGGTGGACGCTCATTGCGGCTAACCCCGCAGAAAACAGCGCATACCGATAACGATCTCATCGTTCGCGACAGTGCGACCGATACGGTTTTCATGGGCGATCTCTTGTTCTCCGAGCACGTACCGACGCTCGATGGATCGATCCGCGGCTGGATCGCTTTGCTTAATGAACTTTCGGCGGAGCCCGCCCAGCGCGTGGTGCCGGGGCATGGCCCCGCGGCTATGGCGTGGCCGGATGCGGCGCGACCGATCCAGCACTATCTCGAAGTGGTAGCAATGGAAGTTCGGACGCTGATCAAGGAAAACCGCACGCTATCCGAGGCCGTATCAGTGGTCGGCATGTCTGAAAAGAGTGCGTGGTTGCTGTTCGACGAGTATCATGCGCGCAATGTCTCGGCGGCCTTTGCCGAGCTTGAATGGGAATAAGGCGCGCTTAGGCGTCAACCTGGAGGATCGCTCAGATGCTTCGTCAAACCAACGCAGGTAAAATGGCTACCCACGCAAATCGCCGGCTCACAGCGGCGTTGCACGATCGCTCGCGGCATTGGCTTTCTCGTCACCTGAGGCTCCTGGCCTCACTCCTCGTGCTGGCACTCGGCACGCTACTCGGTGCGCAGAGCAAGGCCCTCGCTGCGGACGACGAGGACGTCTGGCCGGCCTTGCGAGAGGCCGTGTTCGGCGCCCGCGAGGTGGTCGAGAGCGCGACAAGCGTCATCCTGGAAGCGCCGTACCGCGCCGAGGACGCGGCGCTCGTGCCCATCACGATTCGCATTCCTGCGGCCGTCTCTGCGTCAGCGCAGAAGGTGACTCTGCTCATCGACAAGAACCCTGCCGCAGTGGCTGCTGTGTTCACGTTCGGCCCGGCAGCCGGTGCGGGCGAGCGGGTCATCTCGACGCGCGTACGGGTGGATATGTATTCAAATATTCGTGCCGTCGTCGAAATGGCGGACGGCAAATTGCTGATGGCGACGAAGTTCGTTAAGGCCGCGGGCGGTTGCTCGGCGCCGGCTCTCAAGGATACCGACGCCGTGCTGGCGGAAGCCGGGAAAATGCAGGTCAAGATCATCGACACGGCGGCTGGCGACCGCGTGCGGGAGGCCCAGGTCAAAATCCGCCACCCGCAGTACTCGGGCCTGCAGCTCAACCAGGCGACGGGCTTTTACATTCCAGCGAAGTTCTTGCGTACGATAGAGATTTCCCGCGGCAGCGATGTCATCTTCCGGGTCGACGGCGGGATCTCGCTTTCCGAGGATCCGAACATCCGCTTCACCTATGCGCCCGGTGGCGACGAGAGCATCGAGGTCGTTGCAGAAGATATCGAGGGCAAGCGGTTTAGCGGCCGCTCGGCCCCGAAAGGCTCATAACAGAGCATCCCCTCTCTCATCGGAGACGATGGAGAGATGGGGATTTAGGTTAGAAGCAGCGCAGCTCGC
Source organism: Hyphomicrobium sp. (assembly GCA_041659825.1). Lineage (GTDB taxonomy): Bacteria > Pseudomonadota > Alphaproteobacteria > Rhizobiales > Hyphomicrobiaceae > Hyphomicrobium_C. Next base: position 142,068 of record JBAZXL010000003.1, on the reverse strand, counting down.
CTTCGATCTGCGCGCGCTTCAGGGCCTTGACCTTCTCGCGCATGGCGGGAGCGTACATGTAGGCCACGCTCTCGCCGCCGCGCTGGCGGACGGCCATGATAGTCTCTGCCTCCTCGTACTCCTTGTAAGGCAGGATGGTCGCGATCACGTCGATCGAGCAGGCACACTTATCGAGCGTGTCGCGTGCCTGGCCGTTGACCAACATGCAGCCGTAGATGTAGTCGCCGCGGGTGTTGGTCGGATAGTCGTTGACGAGCTTGTCCTGCGCGCATTCCTCGCCGATGGCAGCCCCTGCGAGGCAGAGCGTTGCGACGGTCGCGGCACCGGCCAGTAGCTTTCTGACGCTCATTTTGTCTCTCCCATGCCGACGAGAGCGATGTGCTCCTCAAGGCTCGGACCTGCGGCCGTGTTGCTCGCGAAGGTCGACTTCAGGTCAAGGAGGTATCCTGGGACGTCCTTGCTCACGACCATCGTAAATACAGCGTTCTGGTAGCCCTGCATCTTCGCGCCGTTAGGATCATCTGTAAACGGGGAAACCGTAATTTTCGCCGCGTCCACCTGTTTACCTTGGTAGTCGGCCTTGATGTCCTCGTACTTGGCATCCTTGCCGAGGGAGTCGCGGAACTTGCCCTTGAAATACATCTGACTGCCGCCCGCAAGCGAGCTCATGGTGATCACGCCGCGCGTCAGGTACCATTGAAAGAGCGGATTTACCGTCATCTCCGGATAGTGCTGCGGGTCTCGTGCAGCGGGGCCCGTAAAGACGTTGACCTCGAGATCACGCTCGCCCTTGTCATTGGCTTTGAGGACCGAGAGGCGCATCGTATCCGCGAAGTTCGGGCCGAGAACTGCCTCGTTGTTTGACTTGCGCTCGAAGTGGTAGGTGACCTGCTGCCCTGGCCCAACAAGATCGAGATGGCGGCTTTCGAAGAGTACGGAGACCACCTTGTTCTCGTCTGCGCGCGTGGCTGGCGCCGAAAGACACGCCATCGCTAGGACGGCCAAGAGTGAGCGAGCGAAACGTGACATAACTGGAAATTCCTCCTTGGAACTCGGTCTTGGTACTTGGGGCCTGTTCTCGGCTCCCTTGATTAGTCTTCTATCCACACGTTGCCTGCCGAGGCAATCAATTGATCATGAAATCTACGCAAGGCGCCGTGACGAGAGGCACTGTCAGCGGATGAGGCGGCTGCGGATCTCGGCTGAGCAAGGTAAGCCCCTGGATCAGCGCAAAAACATGCCAAAGGCTCGGGGGCCATTGCCAACCGGGATGCGGGCCACCACCTCGAGCGTAATGGCATCGATCTCCTCGAGCGTATTGGCGTCCCAGCAGGCTACGAACACGTGCCGGCCATCGGCCGTGGCCTCGATGCCCTCAGGAAACTCTCCGACGGTGATCGCCTTGATCAGCGCGTAGGTCGAAAGGTCGATCACGCTGACGGTGCCGGCATGCTGATTGGTGACGAAGGCGCGGCCATTCGCCAGCGCCACGGCGTAGGGGCGGTTGCCGACTTTCACTGTTGCGACGACCGTTCGGGCTGCAACGTCGATCACCGAGACGTCGTTGCTCTCGACGTTGGCCGTGAAAGCGAGCTTAGCGTCCGGGCTCAGGGTTATGCCGAACGGGTGAGAGCCGACCGCCGTCACGGTGCGGCGCTCGAACGTCGCGGCATCGATAAATGACACCTGATTGCTGTCCCGGTCGGCCGAGAGAAGCATGGCGCCGTCCGGCGTCACGGCGATCCCCGAGGGCGAATTTCCTACCGTCACGCGGCGGCTGATCTGCCCCTTGATCGGGTCGATCTCCATGATCTCGTGGCGATACCAGTCCGCGACGTAGAGAACGCCCGACCTTGGGTTGACCGCAATGCCGAGAGGGCCCTCGCCGGCCTGGATACGCCTTTCGATCGCGCGGGTCGCGGCATTGACGACGACGACCTCCTTGCCGTCCGGCGAGGAGACGTAGGCGAAGGCCCGATCCGGCGACATGGCGATGCCGGCCGGCTTGCCGCCGATGTGGATCTCGGCGGACGTGTTGCTGGAGGCAAGGTCGATAACGGAAAGGCTATCTCCGATCTGGTTCGGGATGAAGGCCTCGCGCGGGGGCGCGGGGGCGACTTCGGCGATAGCGAGCGCTGTGCTCAGGGCGAGGATCGCCAACGCTGCGGCGAGCGGCTGGAGTGGCATCTGCATAATATACTCAACCGCCTTCCATGAGCTTCTTCACTGCGTCGAGGCCCGCCTTCTGGTAGGCGGTGACCGCGCGCTCAGCCGCCTCGTCATTCTGCGCGGGAGGCGGGTCCGGCAACGGGTAGCCGCGCATGAACGCGCCGCGCCACTCGAGCAGCGTCGCGCCGCCGTGGTCCTTTGCAGTTAGAATTGAGTTGTAGCCGACAACGGGGAGGATCGCTTGATCCTCCTTGTCCGCCATGAAGCCGATGGCCCGCTGCGCCGCATCGTACTTCGTGAGCTTGTCGGTGACGGTGCTACCCGACTTATAGGTCAAGGTGCGGGTCGTCACCTCCGGCTCGATCGTTTCGGGCGCCTCGGTCCTGGCAATGGCGGGGTGCCAGCTCATATCGCGGAAGTTGCCGATCACAGCCCAGACCTTGTCGGCGGGCGCTCTGATCTCGATGCTCTGCACGACCTTGAGGCGGGTGGGTCCGCAGCCAAGCGCTAGGCCCGGCACCAGGGCGAGCCCGGCTAGCAAAGTGGCGATGCTTCTCATGTTCCCCCAATTTCCCCCAATGCCTACGGCCGACCAGCCTGGCAGGCAGCAACCGCCGCCTGCCAGTGGCTCGGCTACTTACCTTCGAGCTTCGCCTTGAGGGCCTCGAGGCCCTTCTTGAATACGTCGGTGACGGCCTTGACGGCTGCCTCGTCCGAGAGCGCCGGTGGCGGGTCGTTGTTGACGTAGCCGCGATAGAATGCGCTCTTCCACTCGACGGTCGACTTGTCGCCAGTGCCCTTGACGCTGATGCTCGCGGCATAGTTGGTAACGGGTACGACCTTCACGTCGACCTCGGTGATTTCATAAGCCAGCGACTTGCCCGCGGCGTCGTATTTCGTCAGCTTCTCGAAGATCTGGCCTCCCGAGCCGACGGTAAGGACACGCGTTGCGCCAACGTCGTTACCGCCCTTGCCCTCGGTTTTGGAAAATGCCGGGTGCCAGCTCATGTCCTGGAAATTGCCGACCACGGCCCAGACCTTATCGGCGGGCGCGTTGATCTCGACGGTTTCAACGACCTTCTGCCGCGAGGGCCCGTGAGCTTCTGCGAGGCCGGGCAGCGCCGCCAACAAAACGAAAAGTGAAGCAACTAGTCTAAGCATCAGCGATCCTCCAGGATTCGGGCACGACGGCGCGTTTCTACAGCCGGCGGGGGACAATACGGAAGCGGCACGATCCCCGCAATCGTGCGTTCTTTGGCCGCCGTGCGGCGCAGCAACTTCATTTGTTGTCTTGGACCTTCGTCCATGCTTTTGTTCGCCCGCGACGCGGCACGAGGGCAGATTATGACGGCGGTGATGAACGGCAGTTCAACGGGCGAACGCGCCCAAAATCAGGCATTTGAGGACGTCGCCTGCCCCTTCTGCGGAATTCTCTGCGACGATCTCGCGATCAGCCGGTCGGGCGATTCGCTCAAGGTCACGAGCACGAGCTGCCCGCGGGCAATCGCAGGCTTCGAGAGGGTTGTGGCCGGGGGCAAGCCACAGATTGACGGACGCGACGCGGATCTCGCGAGCGCGGTAGCCAAAGCGGCGGCGCTGATCAGATCATCGCGCCTGCCGCTCTACGGCGGCCTCGGAACGGATGTCGAGGGCATGCGCGCGGTCATGGCGATTGCCGACAAGACGCGCGGCGTCGTGGATCATGCGCTGAGCGAAGGCCAGATGCGTAACTTTCGCGTCCTGCAGACCAGCGGCTGGTTCATGACAACCCTGACGGAAGCGCGCAACCGCGCCGATCTCTTCGTCATTGTCGGATCCGACGTCAACACGTTGCATCCGCGCTTTTTCGAGCGCGTTGTGTGTGCGCCGGACAGCATGTTCGAGACGGACGCATCGAAGCGAGACGTCGTGTTCATCGGAGAGGGCCTTGACACCTCGGCAGCGCAAGGCCCCCGCATCGGCAGTGTCACGACGCTCCCCTGCCCGATCGATCAAGTTGGAAACGTGGCTGCCGCATTGCGGGCGCTGATCAACGGCTCGCCAATATCCGGACCGGCCGTCGCGGGGATCGCGGTCGCCGATCTCCAGGCCTTGGCAGAGCGCATTCGCAAAGCAAGCTACGGCGTGTTCATCTGGGCGCCGCCGTCGCTCAACTTCCCGAACGCCGATCTCGCGGTGCATGCCGTCTCCGAGCTCGTGAAGGATCTCAATAAGACCACTCGCTCCGCTGGGCTCTCACTCGGTGGCAACGAGGGTGCGGTCTCGGCCGGCGCCGTGTGCGCCTGGCAAAGCGGCTACCCGCTGCGAGTCAGCTACGCCTCGGGCAAGCCGGACTACGACCCAGTGCGGTTTGCAATTCCGAAGCTGCTCGCGGACAAGCAGGGTGATGTGCTCGTCTGGCTCGCATCGTTCACGCCTGACCTCGCGCCGCCGGCTACGGACCTGCCGCTCATCGTCCTCGGGACGCCGGGCCTCAAGACGGGCAAGCCGCCGGCCGTCTTCATTCCGGTCGGCACGCCCGGCGCCGATCACGCTGGCCGCATGGTTCGCTGTGACAACGTCGTCTCGTTGCCGATGAGGAACCTCGGCCGATCCGCGCTGCCCCGCGCAGCTGACATCCTGACCGCCATCGAAGCCGCCATCTAAGTCGCGAGACCACATCCATGCTGATCAAGTTCACTGGCGGTAAAATCTACGACCCGGCCAACGGCGTCGATGGCGAGGTCCGCGACATCTACGTCGAGGACGGCCGCATCGTCGCGCCGAAGCCCGGCCAGCGCGTCGACCAGGAGTACAGCCTCGCAGGTCGCGTCGTGATGGCCGGCGGCATCGATCCACATTCGCATATCGGCGGCGGCAAGGTGACGATCGCGCGCATGATGCTGCCCGAGGATCACCAGGGCCACGAAGTGGCGCGCGGCGACCTTACGCGCGCGGGCTGCGGTCATGCCGTTCCCTCGACGCTGACGGCCGGCTACCGCTACGCGGAGATGGGATATACGGCCGCGTTCGAGCCGGCCATGCTGCCTGCCAACGCACGGCAAGCGCATCTCGAGATGGGCGATACGCCCATGATCGACAAGGGCGCATTCGTGATGCTCGGCTCCGATGACTTCTTTCTGCGCCAGCTCGCGGAAAAGAAGGACATGGAGCAGATCAAGGACTACATCGCCTGGACGATGCACGCCTCGCAGGCGCTCGCCGTCAAGGTGGTGAACCCCGGCGGCATCAGCGCCTTCAAGTTCAACCAGCGCCAGCTCGATCTCGACGAGAAGCACGTCTATTACGGCTCGACGCCGCGCGATATCATCCTGACGCTTGGCCGCGGATTGCAGGAGCTCGGCGTTCCGCACCCGCTGCACATCCACGGCTGCAACCTCGGTGTGCCGGGCAACAAGGAAACGACGCTCGCGACCATCCGCGCGGCAGAAGGCCTGCCGCTGCATCTCACGCACATCCAGTTCCACAGCTACGGCACCGAAGGGGACATGAAGTTCTCCTCGGGCGCGGCCGAGATCGCAGAGCTTCTGAACCAGCATACAAACATCTCGATCGACATCGGGCAGATCCTGTTCGGACAGACCTGCACGGCCTCCGGCGACAGCATGCGCCAGTACGGCAACACCAAGAGCGCGAGCCCCAAGAAGTGGGTGATCATGGATATCGAGTGCGATGCCGGCTGCGGCGTCGTGCCGATGAAGTATCGTGACAAGAGCTTCGTCAATGCGTTGCAATGGGCGATCGGGCTCGAGATGTTCCTTCTCGTGAATGACCCGTGGCGCATCTTCCTCACAACCGATCATCCGAACGGCGCGCCCTTCACCACCTATCCGCATCTCATCCGGCTATTGATGGACAAGACGTTCCGCAAGGAGATGCTGCGGCGTATCCATCCGGGTGCGCAGAAAGCGACCATTCTCGAAAGCCTCGATCGGGAGTATTCGCTCTATGAGATCGCGATCATGACGCGCGCGGGACCGGCGAAATCGCTTGGGCTTCGCGACCGCGGCCACCTTGGCCCGGGCGCCTGCGCCGATATCACCGTCTACGAGGACATGCCCGATCGCGAGGCGATGTTCACGGCGCCGGTCTTTGTGTTCAAGAACGGCGAGCTTATCGTGCGCAACGGCCGCATCGTCAAAGTGGTGCAGGGCGCGACCCACGTCGTGCGACCCGAGTACGACCGGGCCATTGAGAAGCCGCTCAAGGACTACTTCACACGATATCATACGGTGCGGATGGAGAACTTCAGGGTCGGTGACGACGAGATCGTCACGAGCAGTTGCAGCCACGCGCCAGGTACCTGCGGCTGCCTCATCGTGCAGCCGAATGGAGCGCGCAAATGACGAGCTCACCGGTCGCCAAGACAATCAACGGCATTACGATCGACGACACATTTGCGGAAGCGTTCGGGATGAGCGGGCTCGGCCTCGTGATCACGGCCGATACGCCGAAATGGGCGATGATCTCGGCTCAGACGATGACCGGCTTCGGCACCTCGGTCATCGGCTGCGGCGCGGAGTGCGGCATCGACCGCATCCTGTCACCTGACGAGACACCCGACGGACGGCCGGGCGTGCGCGTGCTGATGTTCGGCTTCTCGCCGGACGCACTCGGGCCGCAGCTCCGCAATCGCGTCGGCCAGTGCGTTCTGACGAGCCCCGGATCGGCCTGCTACAACGGCCTCGACAGCAAGACGAAGATGGGTCTTGCGTCCGGTCCGCGCTTCTTCGGCGATGGCTGGCAGACCGCCAAGAAGCTCGGCAATCGCCGTTTCTGGCGGGTTCCCGTCATGGATGGCGAGTTCGTCATCGAGGACAAGTGCGGCTTCACCACCGAAGGCGTCGGCGGCGGCAACCTATTGATCCTCGGCCGGGATCGCGCGGGCCTCCTTGAAGCTACCGAAGCCGCGGTCGAGGCGATTGCCAAGATCAGCGACGTGATCACGCCGTTCCCCGGCGGCATCGTGCGCTCGGGCTCGAAGGTCGGATCGAAGTACAAGGGCGCCATCGCCTCCACCAACGACGCCTTTTGCCCGACGCTCAAAGGCGCGGTCAAAAGCGAGTGCAGCGCCGACACCATCGCCGTCCTCGAGATCGTCATCGACGGCCTCACGCCAAAGTCGGTTGGAGACGCCATGCGCGCCGGGCTCAAGACTGTGATCGAAGTTGGCGCGGCAAAGGGCGTGACGCGCATCTCTGCCGGCAATTACGGCGGCAAGCTCGGCCAGCATCACTATCACCTCAAGGATCTGCTCCCATGAGCACACTGAGCCTCACTCTGAAGCAGGCGCCGATCCAGCTGCTCGACCTGTCGCAGCTCATACCTTCGAAGCTCGCGGGACTGTCTATCGATCAGGTCCGCCGCATCCTCGTGGTCGCGAACGGCTCGCTTTCAGTCGACGACGTGTTCCAGGTTGCGGGCGAGACGGGCGGCGATACGATCGCGATCTCCGGCAGCTCGAGCCTGTTCGACAACGTCGGGGCCGGACTTGAGGCCGGTACGATCGTCGTTGAAGGCGCGGTCGGCAATGCCGCCGGCGCCAAGATGAAGGGCGGCCGCCTCGACATCCGCGGGGACGCAGGAGCCTACCTCGCAAGTGGGCTCACGGGAGGGCTCGTCACGGTCAAGGGCTCGGCCGGAGATTTCCTCGGCGGTACGCGGGCTGGAGACCGCTTCGGCATGATGGGCGGAACCGTCGTTGTCGAGGGCAATACGGGGCAGCGCGCGGGCGAGCGCATGCGGCGCGGCACAGTCGTCGTGCGCGGCAAGTTTGGGCCGGCTGCGGGCTCGCGCATGGCGGGCGGCACGCTCTGGACCGAGACAGGTTTCGGCGCAGGTCCAGGCCCACTGCTTCGGCGCGGAACGCTGATCGGGCCGGCGGCCGAGGGCATCCTGCCCACGTTTGCGGACTGCGGCAGTCATGACCTCAACATCTTGCGAATCCTCTCGCGTTACCTCGCCGAGACGCTCGGGGCACTGGCGCCGAAGCCACTGCCTCCGAAGGTGCGCAAGCTCGCCGGAGATTTCGCCACGATTGGCAAAGGCGAGATCCTGCTTACGGCTTAAAGCGCGTTGGCTCTTGTTTGACGAGCTATACTGGCCGCAAGCGCGCTCTAAGCATTTGTTTGAGAGTCTGATCACGTTCTCGATGGACGCTCGAGTGCTTCCATCTCAAACGATTTGCCTCCTAAGGCACGTAGGCCCCCTCTTCGCTCCTGTTACTCTTTGCTAACGACGTCCTGCACCTCGTCCTGATCCAGGATTGAGGTGCGTACGTATGACAAACTGGTGACTCTGATTCTGGACGGAGGCTCTGGACCGAGCTGGCGCGGGCCGCCGTTGCGTCAGGCTTGCGGTCACCCAAGAGTGTGCAAGGAGACGAACCGCATGATGACCATCATCCTCTCGGCGTGCCTCGTGGCCGAGCCCAATCAATGCAAGGACTTCCGCATTCCCCTCGACGTCAGCGAGCAGATGGACGTCGGTCAATGCGCCGTCGCGGCTCCGCCCTACTTTGCCCAGTGGTCCGAGGAGCATCCGGCATGGCGCGTTCGCCGCTGGAAGTGCCAGCCCGCGGGATTGAACGATATCTGATCAATAATCCCGGGTGGTGGGGAGTGGGACTAACGAGCGTTGGCTTCGCGCCGGCGAAGAGGCTCGCCGCTGATCTCGATGACGAACTTCTGGCGGATGGCGCGGCCGAAATCCTTGAAGCCATCGGCTGGCAGGACGAACGAGCCCGGTCCGGCCATGACGTGCTCGCGGTACCATGCCTCGAGGCTCGGTCCCTCATCGCCTTCCAGGATCGGAAGCCCGTTAATCGTCACACCAAAGCCGGCCAACTCGTCGCGAACGGCCTCGATCGGCTGCTCGGGATTGCAGTTCTCGCGGCCGTCACCCGAGACGTCGACGATGACGCGGTTGGCCTTGCCGGGGATCTGCGGGATGAGCTTGTCTGAGATATTCCGCAACATCCCCGTGACACACGTAAACTCTCCAGTCTGACGCGGCAGCGCGCGGACCTTGCGAGCGATGTCCTTGGCGTCCTCCGCGCTGCGGACGAGCTGCCATGGAATTGCGACGCGCGGTTTGTCGGCCCAGGTTACCATCGAGACTAGGATGCCGGCCTGGGGGCCGTTCAAGATTGCCCGCAGCACTTCGGGATCCTCAAATGCCTCAGCAATTCCCTCCATCTGCAGCCTATAGCGATTGGCATCGACGGAGTTCGAGACATCGACCGAGACGACGAGGGCGGTGTCGACCTCGACCTCGTTCGCGGCGTGCGCGGCCCGGAGGTCTACGGCAAAACTGATTGCCGTGAGGACGACCGCGAGAGCAAGAGCACCCGCGATGATGCTTTTCTGCATGTGAAGCTATCCCACTCTCTTGGTGCCGCCGATCGAACCCCATCATAACCGCAACGCTGGGGCAGTTGCCAGCCCGCTAGCGCCGACGGCATGGGTGACCTTAAGCACAAAAGTGCAAGAAAGTGGCTTTTGCCAGTGCGCCACTTCGCTCGTGCGGGCCCGCCGGATTTATCCGCTTGCTTTTAGCGGCCAGGCGTCGGGGTGGGCCTCAAGGTAGCATTTCAAGCAGCAGAGAAGCTGGTGGGCGTGGCGCGCGTCGCCGCGAGCGTTGGCGTCGCGGATGTCGTCGATGATCATCTGGCGGACCCGCTCAGGTCCACCACGCTGGCGCAGCAACACCCCTGCGAGCGCTGCTGCGATCACCTCGGGCACGTGTTCATGCTCGGCGATCGCGAGCACCTCGGCCTCGGTCAAACCGCATAAATCAATACAATCTTGCAAGGTAATCATCGGCGAATAACCAAGTCCACAATTTGACGTAAAATTAACAGTTTTTCGCCGGCGACAATTGAGTGTGGTCAACTTGAAGCGCTTTATTTATTTTCGGCCAGACGTCGCTCCCCAGACGTCGCTCCGGCCGAAGTCCTCCGCATCTCGCCACGGCCTAGTTGGGTCTCCTCTCCGCGGACATGGAGTTGCGCTTCGGTGTCGGCGTTAGAGGCGCTCCACCGGCTTGATGCGGCGCGCCCACTTTTGGCGGCGTGGCGAGATGCTGTCGGCGGCCACGGTCCCCATAAAGCCACGTTTGGCTTTTGGGTACGATTTGTGGACACGACTTGGCGTACACGAGGCTCGCGCCTTCAACTCAGGCCATCAATTGAGGCCATCAATTCCGGCCCATCAACTCAAGCTATTGCCGCCGGCCTTGTTAGCCGCCTGCTTGGCGCGCTCTGCGCCACGGCGCTCGCCACCCTTGCGGCCGGCTATGGCCGCGCGTTCGCGATTGTGTGCGAAATTGCCGCCGCTTTCTTGTCCGCCTTTGCGTCCTGCCTCAGCCGCGAGACGCCGGTTCTGCGAGAAGCTGCGCTTCTCGTTTGGAACACTTTGGCCGCCTTTGCGGGCTATCGCACGCTGCTTCTCTGCATCCATCGATGCAAATCCGCGGTTCGACGTTTCTCCCTGGGTCTTGTTTTCTGGCATTCTTGTTCTCCTACGCTTTCCAGAGTGAGGGCTCGCTCGAATAGAATTCGCGCCGTTAACTCTCGTTCCCCATTGGCTGCAATCAGCTTGGCCTTTTTGCTGCTAGCGAAGCCTGACGTCTGCGTTCGTGGCCCCCGTTCCGTAGGGGGAACCTTGTTTTTGGAGCCGTTGTTTGGGCCTCAAGTCCGATTGCCGGACTTGCATGCGCGTTTGCAAAAACAAGGAGGAGTTGCGTCAGATGCGGAAGGGAATGTTCGGCACGGTGGGCCTTGCTGCGCTTGCGCTCGGCGGGGCATTGGTCCTCGGCGCGACCCACGGAGCTGTCGCGCAGGGGATCCGGGATAAGGGCGCTGAGGCGCATGATAAGGGCGCTGACGCGCATGGAGAGCGAAGCGACGCGCCAAATGCTGCGAATAAAGGTCTCGAGCGGTCAAGTCAGGCTGAGGGGGCGAGAGGCGTTACGCCTGACCGGTCTCGTGACGAGAGCGGCCGAGGCGCTGCTGCGCGATCAAATAAGGACGAAGGTGGCCGCGCGGCGCACGGCAGCGGGACGGAGCGCGGCAGCAAGCCCGCGCAAGACGGCAGTCGTGGCGACCGCACCGGCAAGACCGGCGACGCGGACCAATCCTCCGCTGACCGAGAAACCGCGGGCAAGTTGCCGGAAGGCAAGTCCGTAGAGGGAAGGACCACTCCAGACAGAAGCGACGATCAGGCCGGCCACCAACAGGGTGACCGCAAAGTGGACGAGGTGAAGCAAAAGGTTACCTCGCGCGACCGCGACAAGGCACGCGAGGCGTTCGGCAATGCCGATTTGCGTAAGGCAACCAACGTCAAGGTCCGTGTCTCGGCCGGTGTCAGGCTGCCGCGTCATGTGGCGCTCTATGCCCTGCCGCCCGACATCATTGCCGTCGTGCCAGCTTATCGCGGCTATGATTACGTCGCGATCGACAACGAGATCTGCATCGTCGACCCGGAGACCTATGTGATCGTCGACGTCATCCATCGCGGTGAGCGTTATGTCGCGGCGACCGGCAGGAGCGGCGGAGAAGCGGGCTCGAGCCGGCTCACGCTTACCGCCGACGAGGAGCGCTTCATCCGAGAGCACGTCGCACGCGACCGCAAGGCCGACATTGCCGTTCGGCTCTCTATCGGTACCGATATTCCGAGTTCGGTGGAGTTGATCCCATTTCCTGCTCCTGTGCTCTCCGAAGTGCCAAAAGTGCGCGACTACCGCTACATTGTGACCGACGACGGTGTGGCGATCGTGGACCCGGGCGAGAAGGACGTCGTCTACATGATCCCGGGTTAGGCTGTGTGGTGCGAAAGGACGGCGCCCCTTTGGGGTGAGCCAAAGCATGCCAATGGCGTCGTCGTCGTGCTGAAAGCACGCCTCACGGCATGACGCGCTTTTCCTAGCCCTTGGCAATTCCTAGCCCTTGGCATGCTTTGACCCATCAATGCACCATCCGTAATGAGTTCACAGCCTAAGCCGGACAAGAGCCCTCGAACCAATCTGCGGCGCAGGCGTTGCTTGCGCCGCAGTCTTTTGTTTCCAGTAATCATGTTTCTAGCGTTCAGGCTTTCTAGTGTTCAGGCGAGATGCGGTCGTGCCGCCGTTCGGACAGGATCGGATGAGGCGCTACGACGGCGGCAGTCCGCTGCTGCTCCTCGGTTTCTATTTGCTCGTGCTCGGGGCGACGCTCTTCATCTGCTCCGAGCTGGTAGGTCATGTGGCACGGGTCGCCGCCCCTTTGCTCGCATCGACGGTAAGCTCTCAGCGTGTGCTCACTCTCGTCGAACGCCGGCGGGTCGTGGCGGACAGCGCACGCGATGGTGGCGGTGGTTTTTCAGCAGTGCGGCCGGCCGGGGGCAAAAGCGCGCCCGATATGACGGCCGCCGAGCTTGCCGCTCTCCTGGACAAAGCCGAAAGCCTCAAGCCGCAATCGGCAATTCGCAGCGTGGGGCACGATCGACGGCCCGCCAAATGCGGGTCTTCATGCCGAGCTGCGCCCCGCGCGCGGCTTGCAAGCCGAACTGGGGGAGCCCGTTACGCTGCATGGTCTCGCGGGGTGGACGAGCCCGATGCCGGGACGATCTTTCATCGCAATTTTGCCGGTACGACGACGCTTCGTTAGTTTCTCTGCGATTAGCCTCACACTTGCCTCGCAAGCACACCTGGCACGGAGCGAAACGCAGCGGAACCGAATGGTCGCATCGGGCTTTCTCAAGGTGCATTGCAGACCTTGGAGAGCTCATGTTTGGAAGCCCCAGAAGCCCCATGAGGAGCGTTGCCATGTCGCAGAAGCGCGCGTCAGCCAGAGCTTTCGTGTCGCTACCAAAGCGATGGGCGCGTGATCATCAGCCAGACGATCGCGAGGATTGACGCGAAGGCGGGAAACCCACAAGCGAACCATGCATTGAATAGGCTGTGATACTCGGCCGGCAGCGGCGTTGCGTCCCGCTCCGCCGCGGCGGCCAGGTCGCGCATGCGGGTCTGCATCCCGACGACCGGGAGCCAGAAGGCTCCGGTGACGAGATAGAGCACAACCGAGACGATGATCCAGCTTTCGCTCAGAGCATGGCCGGCGCTGCTTGCGAGCAGGAGACCGGTGATGGGCTGAGCGATGGCGGCAGTGGCCGTGAATGCGTAGTCGGCAATGACGACAATGCGCGAGACCGCTGCGACCGTTGCTGCTCGCCCCGTCCGATGGGCAAGCAGCATGAAGAACGCGATGCCGGCGCCCGTACCAAGAAGCACCGAAGCGCCGATCAAATGCAGGAACTTCCAGATAAAATAGCTCTGCATCGGTGCGGTGACCGTTTACCATGAGGCCGGTTCGCTGACTGATAATCCATATTTTGCGATGAGGGTTAAGCGGGATGCTCTCGAGCAGGTAGCAGCGCCTGCCTTTCGCGCCATGATGTTGCTCGACAGTCACGCATTCGGATGCGTTCGGATCTCCGCATGTTGATGTTAGCGCCTAAGGACCGTAGGCTAAGCTCTTCACTCCCCTCGTGGACCTCAGGGCTCTCGATGCGCCGCGTTCTAGGCTTTCTGCTCGTTGTGACGTTCGCGCTGCGCAGCCTTCTGCCGGCCGGCTTCATGCTGCAGGCGGTGGCTTCGGCTGGCGGAGAGCCTAGCGCGCTACAAATCGTGATCTGCACGGGCCATGGCGCGGAGCTCGTCACGCTCGATGCGAATGGCAAGCCAGTAAAGTCGAAGACTGGCTCGGCGGATGCAAAGATTTGCTCCTACTCTGGCGTAGGCAGCAAGATCGCAGCTGACGCGGCTCCGGAGCCGCTTGCCGCGATCGTCGTGTTTGCGTCGGTTGACTATGTCTTGGCGGTCGAACTTTTCCGCGCCTCGTCCCGACCGGGCGAACTCTGGGCCCGAGGCCCACCCACCACACTGAGCTGATCGGATCGTTCAGATCCGACCCTACGTCCAATGACTATTCGGACGGCAAGTCAGGGCGTTCCGCGGCCCTATCAGCCGCGCGTGCAACGCAGTTCTCTCCCAGTTTGCGTGGATTATCACAATGTCGGCTTCAAATCTCAGCGCGCGCAGGCGCACGCATGCGCGTATTGCGCTGGTCTCTACTACGGCTCTCGTGGCTTTTTCACCCCTTGCTCACGCCCAACAGGCGGCAGGCGCGACTACGACGGACCTGCCTGAGGTCAAAGTGATCACAGTTGCGCCCAGCGCGCAAAAGCCAATCACTCAAAAGCCGGCAGCAAAGAAGGCTATCGCAAAACAGCCGCAGTCCCCTCCTCCACCGCAGGACGTCGCAAAGCCCATTGTCGCCGAAGGTGGCAATCCACTCGCCAACGCCGGTACGCCGCAGGCCGGCGTGCAGCCGATCCTCGGCACGGCCGGAAGCCCCGGCGCTCAGACCGCTACGGGCATCGATACACAGCGACTGCAAACAAGCCCGGTCTTTTCGGCGCAGGATCTGCTGCGGCAGAGCCCCGGCGTCTCACTCAAGCAGGGCAACGGTCCGCGCGACCTGGGAATTTCCATTCGCGGATCGAATGCGCGCAACGGCTTCGGCATCCGCAATATCGTGATATTCGACGATGGCTTCCCGGTCACGCAGCCCGACGGCCTATCGCGCTCGGACCTCATCGATCCGCACGCCTATAGCGGCGTGGATGTCTGGCGCGGCCCTTCGTCGGCGCTGTTCGGCAACTATGCGACGGGCGGCGCGATCAACTTCCGGACGCGGCCCGGCGGCGAGATCAATGGCGTCGAATATGGCCTCGACGCAGGCAGCTTCAACTATTGGAACAACTACGTATCGGCGGGCGTGAAGTCGGGCGCGTTCGAGGGCTCCGTGTTCCTGAGCGATGTACGCGGCGATGGCATTTTCGAGTACAGCGCCTTCGACACGCAAACGATCAATTTACTTCTGAGCTATGCGCCGACGGCGAGGGATAAGTTCACCTTCAAGGCCATCAACAACGAGCTTACGACGGAGCTGCCGTTTCGCATCTCGCTGCGGCAGTACTTGCAGAACCCGTTCCAGGAGGGATGCCGCACCTCGGGCACGGCGGCGCAGAATGCCGTGTCGGGCTGCCAGGCACAGAACTTCTCGCCAACAGGGAATACAAACAGCAACGGTGATCGCGTGCTCCAGACGGCCGAGCAGGCGGGCGCCAATCGCGACGATCGGCGCACGATTATTGGCGGGCGATGGGAGCACGCGTTTAGTGCCGACACGTCGGGACGCGTGCAGGTCGTGCTCGACGATCGCAACATCAGCCAGCCGACCGGCAACACCAGCGCGGTCGGTGACTTCTTCTCCTACAATGTCTCGGCTGACCTTACGCACAAGGCGAGCTTTGCAGGCCTCCCCGCTTCCTACTCGGCCGGCATTTTCTGGAACTACCTGCCGATCGACAGCCTGACCTATAACGTAGCGCCGGGCGGCAACGCTCGGCTCGGGCCACTGCAATCGGAGACGGATGGCTCGACCATGAACTTCGGGGCGCGCATGCGCGAGGAGGTGAAAGTTGCAGAGACCGTGACGGCGATTGCGGGTCTCTCAGTCGAGAAGACTTTCCTCGAGGGCACGAACCTGGCCTATCGATACTCGCTCGCGGGCGTCGTGACGCCGGTGGCGCCTGTCAGGGCCGATCGCGAGCTTACGAACGTCGCCCCGGAGCTTGGGCTCCTCTACCAGCCTAACGCCGCGTGGCAGTTCCGTGGCCGCATCGGCACGGGCTACGGCGTGCCGCAGATCGGCAACCTGTTCACGACCACCACCGGCGATCCGGGCAACAACACTGATCTAGAAACGCAGACGAACGTCGGCTACGATCTCGGCGCCGACTGGACGCCAACTCGTGGCGTGAGCCTCAGTGTCACCGGGTTCTACGAATTCTTCGAGAACGAGTTCGTCTCGCAATCGCCGGCGCCGGGGAGGAGCTTCACGTTCAACGTGCCGCGCTCCGAACACCGGGGCATCGAGGCCTCTGCCGACATCGAGCTGCTCGCCGGTCTGCGTCTCACCAGCGCCTACATCTACAACGACCAGTTCTACACCGAGTATACCGAGAGCATCAGCCGCACCGGTCCTAACCTCACAAGCACATTCGACCGGGCCGGCAACAAGATCCCGGGTGTGGCACCGCACGAGATCACCGCGCGGCTTTCCTACGACGAGCCGGCTGGACCCTTCAAAGGCCTCGGAGCGTTCGTCGAGTATCAGTGGCGAGACGCCTTCTACATGGACAACGGCAATATTCTAGAGGCGCCAGCAGCCGAGACAGTGAACCTCAACGTGCACTACAATCGCGAGATCGATATGGGTCCTTTCCGCTCGCTCAGCACCTACTTCGAGGTGCGAAACGTATTCGACGAGACCTATATCGCATCTGCGAACAACATCGCGAACTCGCTCGATGCGACGGGTGCGCAAAACGGAGCAAGCGTGCTCGAGACGACATCAGGCACGATCTACGCCGGAGCACCGCGCACCTACTACGGCGGGCTGAAGCTCAAGTTCTAGAAAGGGCCAACGCATGAAGCGTTGCAGTTTTCGACGTCTCGGCCTCGGCATGGGTGCAGCGCTGCTCATGCCGGGGTGGCTCATTGCTGCGGCGAGCTTCGCGCACGAGCATGCGGCAGGCCAGCACTCTGCGAGCCAGCCCAAGGACGCAGCCGCGACCAAGGCGTGCAACGGCGTCGAGCTGCTCTGTGCGCAGACCGCGACGCCCGTGTTCGCGAGAGACGGCACGCTGTGGCTCGCCTGGGCCGCCGGCGGGCGCGTCTCTGTTGCGCGATCAAACGACCGCGGTGCGAGTTTCTCGCAGCCTGTCCTTATCGACGCGACCGAGCTGCCACTCGACTCGGGGCCTGACGCGCGCCCTAAGATCGCGATCGCGCCAGATGGGCACATTGTCGTCGCCTTTGCCTCGCGCGACGAAAAATACAATGGCCACGTGTTCATCGCAGAAGCGAGCGATGGTGGGCAAGCGTTCGCAGCGCCACGCCCGCTCGCTCCCAAGTCGCCGAGCCAGAGGTTCGAGACGATCGCTTTTGATCCCGAAGGCAGGCTCTTTGCTGCGTGGATCGACAAGCGCAATGCTGCCGCGGCGCGTGCGACCAAGACGGCCTACGCGGGTGCAGCGCTCGCCTTTGCCTGGAGCGGGCAGCAAGACGCCAAGCTCAACGCAGATACACTGCTTGGCGCTGATGCGATCGCCAAGGACAACACGTGTGAGTGCTGCCGGATCGGTGTCGCATTCGCAGGTCCCGGACGGCCAGTCGTGCTTTTCCGCAACATTTTCGAAGGGGGCGTTCGCGATCACGGCGTTATCACGTTCGCGGACCCGCTGACGCCGGGCCCCGTGCAACGTGTTAGCTTCGACGACGCAGTTACCGACTCTTGCCCGCATCATGGTCCGAGCTTGTCCATCGACAAGGACGGCACCTATCACGTTGCCTGGATGGCCGTCGGCCGCAAGCTCAAGGGCGCCTACTATGCGCGCTCGCAGGACGGCGGTGCCACGTTCTCCACTCCTTTGCCGCTCGGGTCAGCCGGCGCCCAAGTCTCGCGCCCCTTCGTTCTTGCGGGAGCTGACGGCGTGCACGTCGCCTGGAAAGAATTCGATGGCGAGGCAACGGCCGTGCGGCTCATGTCATCCGCAGACGGGGGCCAGTCGTGGAGCTCGGCGCGCACCCTGCTCACCACCAGCGACACGTCTGATCATCCCCTCCTCCTTGCGGACGGAGCCGTGAGCTATCTCTCGTGGCTCACGAGCCTTGACGGGTATCGCCTCATCCCGCTCGCTGACGCAAGCGTGCAAAATGCCAGCGGAGAGCCGAAGTGACGCGACTTCTTGCGCTTCTCATGCTCGCCATGCAGGTTCTCTCGGTCAACTCTCGGGCGGGCGAGGTTCGCCAGCTCGAGCCTAATAGCTGGAGCGGGATCACGGCGGCGCATGCCGACCGGCCGCTTGTCGTCCACGTCTGGGGTCTCAGCTGCAGCATTTGCATCGCCGAGCTCGCGAGCTGGGGAGCCTTCATCAAATCGCGGCCCGATGTGACGCTCGTGCTCATCAACTGGGATCCGCATGGCCAGACCCAACGCATTGGGACGATGCTCGAGAAATCCGGCCTTGCTGGCGTCGAGAACTGGATGCTCGGGCCGGCGTACGAGGAAAAGCTGCGTTTTGAGATCGACCGCGAGTGGATTGGTGAGTTGCCGCGCACTTTTCGCATCAGTGCCAACGGCCACCTTACCGCGTCTTCTGGGGAAGCAGATTTTGCCGGCTTACGCCGTTGGCTCGACGGGACATTGCCCGACGTGACGACGCCGCCCGACGAGACGGTGCTCGAGGGTCATGCTCGGTAAGGGCTTGAACGGGAAGATCGAAGAAAAGCTAAACCTCTCCCCATCGCCGGTTGACGATGAGGAGAGGGAGCCTCTACCTAGAGCTGCGATCTACGTAGAGCTGGAATCGCGTTTTTTACCGCGACCCGCATGCTTCTGTCGTGACATCCTGTGATAGTCGGGTTGGGAAAGTCGGGCTAGCGCTGCTCGCCCGTGAGGGAGCGTTTGCAGGAAACGCTATCGGTCCCGCGCCAGCGCGCAACTGCGGCACGGCGGGTCTCGAGTTCGCGCGTCCAATAGAGACGGCTCGGCTCGAATGCGGCTGAACTATTGGCCTCGCGCACGTAGCTCGGCGTTTTGCTCGTCTCTTGGTCAGGTGCGCGATCAAGCGCAAATTGATGGGCGGCAGAACTTCTCATGTGGACACTCCGTTTCGCGTCAGAACCCAACGCGGCAGCTCCAATCAGCGGGTCTCATACAGCAGCGGAGTCATTGACCCTAAAAGGCAATCGTCCTTTCGTCCTTTGCCTTTGCGAAGACCATGCCCACTCAAGAAAGCCCCCGCAGTGCGAGCACTTGCCCCGGCATGTTCCGTTCTTCGTCGTGATTGGCCCTCCGTTCGCACGCATATAACGAGCCGAGGGGCTCGAAGTTCCATCTGGCTTTCTACTTTCGTCGTAGCTGCGGCAACGTGGAACTAACCGCGGGTGCATGGGCTTTCGCCGCTAAAGCGCCCAAGCCGTTCTCATGGGCAACTCTAGCGGAGCAAATTCCATGACTTATACCGGCACACCCCGAGGGCGCGGCGATGTCTCCGCCCCGCATGTCAGCCCCGTCACGGGGAGCGCGGATGCGCGTACTAATCTTATGAACCGGATCTCGTGGGGCGCGGTTTTCGCTGGCGTCGTCGTGGCGCTCGTCACCCATCTCATTTTGAATATGCTCGGAGTGGGACTTGGCGCGGCGACGCTCGACCCCCTCACCACTGATAACCCCTCGGCCGAGCGCTTCTCGCTCGCGGCGTCGATCTGGTGGACACTTTCCGGCATTATCGCTGCATTTGCCGGCGGCTACACCGCAGGGCGGCTTTCAGGCAAGCCAAAAGAAGAGAGCGGCGGCTGGCATGGCTTGACGGCATGGGCACTGACGACGCTCGTTATTTTCTATCTCTTAGGCTCAGCCGTCGGCGGCCTGCTCGGCGGGGCGTTCAGCGCGCTGTCGACTGCGGCGGGTGGGGTCGCGAGGACGGCCGGAACCGCCATGCAGACGGCTGCTCCGGGCCTCGCGACTGCGACCGACCCGTTCGCCAATATCGAGCAGTCGCTCAGGGCAGCCGCTGGTGGCGCGGATCCGGCCGCGATGCGGGATACTGCGATCGCTGCCGTCCGGGCAACCTTGACCGGGGACCAGGCTAAGCTGCAGGAAGCGCGCGATCGTGCCACGCAGGCCGTCGCTTCGGCACAGAATATTCCGATCGACCACGCGCGCTCGCAGGTGCAGCAGTACGAGCAACAGTACCGCCAGGCGATCGAGCAGGCGAAGGATCAAGCAGCCAGGGCCGCTGACGTTGCGACGCGGGCCGTGTCGCGCGGCGCTCTTTTCGGCGCGGTTGCGTTGCTCCTCGGTGCCTTCGCCGCATGGGCCGGAGGGCGGATGGGTGTTGTCGACCCGAATGAGGCGCGCAACCGCCTGCTCGGGCGGTCGACATAGCTCAACCTTTGCTCAACCGGAGTTCTTTGCTCAGACGGAATTTTGGCGGCCCGCGAGTCCAAGAATATAGAGGAATACGACGGCACCTACTGTCGCGACGAAAATGGACGCCAGATTGACGCCTCTCTGGTACTCAAAACCCATCAGACTGGTGAAAAGGAAGCCACCGATCAGGGCGCCGATGATGCCGACGACGAGGTTCGTCATCAGGCCCTGATCGCGGCCCATGACCTTCTCGGCGAACCAACCGGCGATGAGCCCGACGACAATCCAGGTGAGAATGCTCATTGTTTTTGTCCCGCAACAGCCTTTGGCTCAGAACGCCTGTCAGCTTTGAACGCATGATAGCAACGGGCGGTTTCGCCAGACTGCGAACGCACGCGCTTTCACTCCACTTTCTGCCCGATCTTTAGGCGCGCAAACCTCCTAAATTCTCGGTAACGTGCGCCCGCTTCCGCGGGCGCACGTCGCATCACGCTTCGCGCGCTTGGCAGCGTTTGATCCAAATCTTAGGGCTTCTGATATGGCGAGCAGCGAGGCAGAGAGCGAATTCAGAGGCTACGCCGTGGCCTATGATAGCGACGAGGCGCAGTTTCCGATTTACGTCATGGCTGGGCTTGCCGCGGTTTTTCTCGCGGCTGCCGTGACGACAGGAGGGTGGATCTGGTTCGTGTTCGGCGTCCTTGCTCTCGCCGTTGCGTATTACAATTTTCCGGTGCTCGAGACCGGCCGGCCGCAAATCGGCGCCAACGAGTATGGCGTCTTCATCCGCGGCTTTGGCATCATCCGCTGGAGTGCCATCGATCGCATCGAGATGGTGCCGATAGCGGTCAGGATCTTGACCGTGCATGAGCTGCAGCTGGCGCTGAAGGTACCCTTGTCGCGAGCCCTTGTTGCGGATTGGCGCCGCGTGCCGTGGCATCGCATGCTGATGCGGCTCCCTTGGACGATGGATCACAACAACGTCGTGAGAGTGAAAGTCGACCCCTTCGACAAGCCGCCGGACGAGATCCACCGGGTTCTCTTGCGCATGTGGCGTTACTATCGAAGCTAGAAACTGAAACTGGGACGCACATGACCGGCGCGCCGAAGCTGCCAAGTGGGTTGCTCTACTTCGAGGATTTTGCGCTCGGCCAGCGTTTCCTGACCGGAGAGACGCGGCTCGAGACCGCGGATATCCAGGCCTTCGCGCGGCAGTTCGATCCGCAGCCCTTTCACCTCGATCAAGAGGCGGCAACGACATCATTTTTCGGCGAGCTCGTTGCCAGTGGATGGCATACGGCCGCGCTCACCATGCGCCTTCTCGTCGAGCAGGGCTTGCCGATTGCCGGAGGTGTTATTGGTGCAGGCGGCGAGGTCAAGTGGCCGCGGGCAGCCAAGCCTGGCGATGTTCTGTCGGTTCATGGCGAGGTTATCGATCTCGCGGTCGCGTCCGGAGATCGGCTATGTGACGGTCCGCTGCGAGACGCGGACGGAACCCGGCTCGGTCGTGCAGATCCTCACCGCGCGTCTTGTCACAATGCGCCGCGATGGCGCCTTGTGATCGATTGCTCATCAATCGCTTGCTCTTCAGTAGAGCCGGTCAATAGAGCCGGGCTCAAGCTTGCGGCCTTCGCTTTGCCGCTTGCCGTCCCTTGCCTCCCGCTCCTCCATCTCGCTCAAGACGTGATCCATCTTGTCCGGTAACGGCTCCCGTGTCACGTCGTAGCGCAGCGCAATCTGCGCGCCGATCGCCTCGATCCACGCGGGCAGCCGACGCGGAACGAGCTTTTCGAGACCTATCGACCGGCGAATATTTTCGACGAACTTGAACATAACTCAGCAACTCCGGGGTCGCCGCCCCGTTCCCAGATCTATCAATTATTACTCTTTTTTCCCCGCCACTTGTTCTTCCTTCTTTGAGCCAACCTTGAGGTCCCGCTCGGCTTTGACAGCCAAGGCGCGCTTTTTGGAGGGAGGCTAGGCGGGGAGATAAGCTACTCGGCGGCCTCCGTCGCGTCGGGAGTGCGCGACGCTCTTTTGCGGGCCTATGCGGACCCTTACATTAGAGCATCGCTTAAGGGGTTCCCAAATGATCCGTTCCTTTTTAACTGCTGCTTTCCTGCTGTTCACCGCGGCAACATTTGCACACGCGGAGGATCCAGATCTCATCTTCAAGAAGAGTACGGTGTGGAAGTTTCTCGCGCCCGATCACAAGCTCGGCACCTACGCGATCGACGACCCGGACGTTGAAGGCGTCACGTGCTATTTCACGGTGCCAGAAAAGGGCGGCTGGATCGGCTGGCTCGGGCTTGCGGAGGAGCTTTCGAACGCATCCCTCTCATGCCGGCAGGTTGGCCCCATTCGTTTCAAGCGCAAGCTCGAGCAGGGTGAGGCCGCCTTTACCCAACGCCGCTCGCTCATCTTCAAGAAGATGCAAATCGTGCGCGGCTGCGACGCCAAACGCAACGTGCTCGTCTATCTCACCTATACGGATAAGCTGATCGAAGGCAGCCCCGAGAACTCGACATCGGCAGTTCCAATCAGCCCATGGGGCGAAACCGGCGCGCCGACCAAATGCAGCGAGTGGATCTCTGGATAGCCGCTCCAAGCGCTACGCCATCCAAGTTGAGCTACGGTTCGCCTGCCGCTCCTGGCGCGGGCAATTGATGCATGTCAACTGGCGGTGGAACTGCTCCTCGCCCTCACGTGTTGCTGACGTGGCTGGACCTCGTCACTCCCTTACCCCAAGGGCGCGCCTTCGGCTCAGGCCGCAAGGGCGCTTTCGGCTTAGGCCCTCGCCGCTTGGGCGGCGAAACTGGGCTGATTGGATGGGCCGGCACGGAGGGCACAAATGAGATCCGAAAAAGACGCTGATGCAGCGGCACAGAAAGGCTACGACGCGGGCCTGATGCCAATCCCGGCAGCGCTTTTCTGCGAGTACATGCAGGATGCATGGCAGCGAAGCATTCTATTTCTAGATGTTCTTCAGGAACGCTCACGACGCTATGAGGAGCATGCATCAAAGCCTGCCCCGCACGTGCTCAAGTTTGCTCATGAGCTCGTGATGGACGGGCGGACGCTGCGGCGGCCGGTGAACTACCTCATGGTTCGCATCCTGCCGAGCACCGGTGTCGCCACAGACCCGATAAAGCGGCCGTTCGTGATTGCCGATCCGCGAGCAGGGCACGGGCCCGGCATCGGCGGTTTCAAGCCGCAAAGCGAGATCGGTGTAGCGCTAGCCGCCGGGCACCCTTGCTATTTCGTTGGCTTCCTACCTCATCCAATCGAGGGGCAGACGATCGACGACGTGGTGCAGGCTGAGATTGCGTTCCTTGAACGGGTCATCGAGCTGCACCCTGAAGCTGAAGGCAAGCCTGCGGTGATCGGCAACTGCCAGGCTGGCTGGTCGGTGATGATGGCCGCGGCCCAGCGTCCCGATCTCTTCGGGCCGATCATCGCCGCTGGTGCGCCGCTCTCCTATTGGGCCGGGGTCCACGGCAAAAACCCGATGCGCTATCTTGCCGGCTTACTCGGCGGAAGCTGGCTTACGGCAATGACCGGGGATCTCGGCCACGGCAAGTTCGACGGAGCGTGGCTGGTTTCCAACTTCGAGAGCCAGAACCCATCGAACACCTATTGGACGAAGCAGTACAATCTCTATTCCAAGGTCGACAGGGAGGCACCGCGCTATCTCGATTTCGAGCAATGGTGGGGCGGACACGTTGAGCTCAATGCTGATGAGATGCAGTTCATCGTCGACAACCTCTTTATCGGCAACAAGCTCTCATCGGGAGCGCTCCTGGCGTCGAACGGGACGCGTATCGACCTTCGTGCCATTCGCTCGCCGATCATCATCTTCTGCTCGAAGGGAGATAATGTCACGCCACCGCAGCAGGCGCTCGGCTGGATCCTCGACCTTTACAGCAGCATCGAGGATATCCGCGCACATGGGCAGACGATTATCTATGCGGTCCACGACAGTATCGGGCACCTCGGCATTTTCGTCTCCGGCTCGGTCGCCAAGAAGGAGCACGAGGAGTTCGCAAGCAACATCGATCTCATCGACGTGATGCCGCCGGGCCTTTATGAGGCGGTGCTGCGGCCGAAAGACCCCAACGACCCCACAGCTGATCTCGTCGAGGGCGACTATCTGGTTTCCTTCGAGACGCGCACGCTCGATGATATTCGCGCATTCGGCGAGAATTCGATCGACGACGAGCGCAAGTTTGCTGCGGCAGCGCGCGTCTCCGAAATCAATCTTTCTCTCTATAGGACGTTCCTGCAGCCTTGGGTGCGTCTCGCGGCCAGCGACGGTTTGGCTCGATGGCTTGGCCAGATGCATCCGGTCCGGCTGCAGTACGAGCTCTTCGCGCGGACCAATCCGTGGCTTGCGGCGGTGTCGTCGCTTGCAGATCGCGTGCGCGAGCAACGGGAGCCTATCGCGAAGGATAATCCCTTCTGGAATGCCCAGGAGCAGGTCTCGACCTGGATCGAGACGTCACTCGATGCCTATCGCGATGTTCGCGACCACATGGCGGAGGAACTATTCCACACCGTTTACGGCGCGCCGCTGGTGCAGGCGGTGACCGGCGTCGCAGCATCGGCCGGTCCGCCACGGCAGCGCCCGGGAGCGGATGTCACCCACCAGCAGATGGTGCAGAGAAAGCTCGAGGATCTGCGCGCGCGCATCGGCGACGGTGGTCCGCGAGAGGCTGCCATTCGCGCCATGCTCTACGTGCGACTTCCGGACGGAGTATCCGACGAACGCGCGTTCACCTTGCTGCGGCGCATGCGTGACGAAGCGGGCGGCGGCATCCCGCTCCGCGAGTTCAAGCGTATCGTGCGCGAGCAGTTCTTCTTGCTGATGCTCGATTCCCGCGAGGCAATCGACGCGCTTCCAGACATGCTTGCACGAGATCCGGAGCAGGCGGCTGTCTTCTCCACATGTCTCGAGCGCCTCGTCGAGACCGTCAAGGTCAGAAGCGAGGTTGCAAAGCAGCGCTACGCGCAGGTGCTCGACATCTTCCAGCAGGCGGCAACCGAAAGCGCGGAGGATATGGCCCGACCCGAGCGGCGGCGCGAGGCCTCCCGGAGGAGCCGCTCATAAACGCACGATGGAGAGCATGACATGGCCACGCAGATTAACCCGGCAATCGGCGAGCGTTCGAGCATGGGCAAGCCTATTCGACCAGATGATCTCAACGAGATCCTGGCGGAAGCGGAAGCCAAGAAAATGGAGGACGAGCGCCGCCTCAAGGAGAAGAAGGAACGTGAGCAGCGCGCCCTAGCCGAAGATTTCATGGCGCGCGAAATAAAGCCCGACGCGATCGACAGGCTGAACGAAGCAGTGAGCCGGGCGGCGAGCCTCGGCCACAAGCAACTGCAGCTCTTTACGTTTCCCGCCAGTTTCTGCAATGACGGGGGGCGGCGCATCAACAACATGCTGCCCGATTGGCCCACCTCCCTCGAAGGCATCGCGAAAAAGGCCTACGCCTACTACGAGCGCGAGCTGAAGCCACTTGGCTACAAGATGACGGCCGAGGTCATCAGCTTTCCGGGAGGCGTACCTGGCGAGATCGCGCTCTATCTCAAATGGTGAGCGGAGGAGGCTAACATGGGCAGAGTAGCTGGCAGGCGGCCTGCTCCGGCCGACGTCACCGTCATGCGAGGGCATCGTCATCAGAAATACGAGCGGCTGATCGAGCTTGCGAAGTCGAGGCCGCGACTGCGCACGGCGGTTGCGCATCCTGTCGATGAAGCCTCTCTCAGGGGCGCGCTCGAGGCAGCGGACGCCGGGCTCATCGAGCCGGTTCTTGTCGGACCAGAGGAGAAGATCCGCGCTGCTGCGATGGCCGCCGGCCTCGATCTCGACGGCGTCGAGATCGTCGACGCCCCGCACAGTCATGCCGCCGCCGAGAAAGCCGTCGAGCTTGTACGGAGCGGGGCGGCCGAGGTCTTGATGAAGGGCAGCTTGCACACTGACGAACTGCTCGGCGCAGTCGTGAAGCGCGATACGGGGCTCAGAACCGGGCGGCGCCTCAGCCATGTGTTTGTGATGGATGTGCCTGATCATCCACAGACGCTTTTCATTACGGATGCGGCGGTCAACATCGCACCCGACCTCACTGCCAAGCGCGATATCGTGCAAAACGCCATCGACCTTTTTGCCGGTCTCGGGCTCGGTGTCCCGAGAGTTGCGATCTTGTCGGCGGTGGAAACCGTCACGCCTGATATCCCTTCGACCATCGAAGCGGCGGCCCTCTGCAAGATGGCGGATCGCGGCCAGATCACCGGCGGCATCGTCGATGGGCCATTGGCGTTCGACAATGCGATCAGCCCCGAGGCGGCGCGCGTCAAAGGCATCCGCTCGGAGGTCGCAGGCGCAGCAGACATTCTTGTCGTTCCCGATCTCGAGGCGGGCAACATGCTGGCAAAGAACTTGACGTTTCTCGCCAAGGCCGATGCGGCTGGGCTTGTGCTCGGCGCGAGGGCGCCGATCGTTCTCACGTCCCGCGCCGACAATCTGCGCACGCGCATGGCGTCCTGCGCCGTCGCCGTGCTTCTCGCTCATAGCCGCCGTGCCACCGCTCCCATCGCCGTTTAACAATGAGCGCCCGTGATGACCGATACCATCCTCGTCCTCAATGCCGGCAGCTCGAGCATCAAGTTCAAGGTTTTCGCGCTCGGTGGATCGGTGCGGCTTCAGCGAGTGATCACGGGGCAGATCGAAGGCATTGGCGTCGCGCCGCGGCTTCGAGCTCATGGTGCCGATGGCGCAGCTCTGATCGATCAGGCATGGCCGGCCACGGAGGTCGCCGAGACGCAGGCTGCTCTGCGCAGGGTCGTCGATTTTCTTCGTGCGCAACTTGGCGGACGCTTGCCGGTCGCGGTCGGACATCGCGTCGTGCACGGCGGGACGCGCTACAGCGAACCCACGGTGCTTACGGAGGCGGTCGTGCGCGATCTCGAGCCGCTCATTCCGCTCGCGCCGCTGCATCTGCCGAGCAATCTTGCCCCGATCCGGGTCTTGCTCGCGATGCAACCACAGATCTTACAGGTCGCCTGTTTCGATACAGCCTTCCACCGCGGGCATCCGGAGCTCGCCGACCGCTATGCGCTGCCAGAAAGCCTTTATGACGAGGGTGTGCGGCGCTATGGCTTCCACGGCCTCTCGTACGACTACATCACGAGCAGGCTTCCCGATGTCGCGCCGGCGCTGGCCATTGGCAAGGTGATCATCGCGCATCTCGGCAGCGGCGCCTCCCTCTGCGCGGTCAAGGGTGGACGCAGTATCGAGAGCACGATGGGGTTCACCGCGCTCGACGGATTACCGATGGGCACGCGGCCTGGCCAGCTCGACGCGGGCGTCGTGCTTTACCTTCTCAAGCAGAAGGGCATGAGCGCGGACGAGATCGAGCATCTCTTCTATCATGATTGCGGCCTCAAGGGCCTTTCCGGCATCAGCAACGATGTACGCGTTCTCATCGAAAGCACGGAGCCTGCCGCCAAGCTCGCCCTCGACTACTTCGTCTATCGCATTGCCTTGCTCGCCGGG
This sequence comes from Hyphomicrobium sp., assembly GCA_041659825.1. Classification (GTDB taxonomy): domain Bacteria; phylum Pseudomonadota; class Alphaproteobacteria; order Rhizobiales; family Hyphomicrobiaceae; genus Hyphomicrobium_C. The sequence goes on along the minus strand of JBAZXL010000003.1, from coordinate 114,304 downwards.
TCGCTCGCGGCCGCGATGAACGGCGTCGACGGCATCGTCTTTACCGCTGGCATCGGTGAAAACGCACCCACCATTCGCGAGGCGGTGATCAAACGAATGGGCTGGCTCGGGTTCGAGATCGACGCCAAGGCCAATCGCGGCGGCGGCCCGCAGATCTCGAGCGCGCGCTCGCCACATGTGGCCTACGTCATCCCGACCGACGAAGAGCTCATGATCGCACGATACACGTCCGACGCCTTGGGCGAAGGAGCCCGCAAACGCGCCTAACTGCCGAAAAGGCCCAATTCCCGAAAGGATGGAATTTGCATGGAAACCCTGACGCTCAAGGAGCCGGACGTTCGCAATCTGCTCAGGGGCAAGAAGGCACTCGTCACCGGCATCGCCAACGATCACTCGATCGCATGGGGCTGCGCGAAGGCCTTTCGATTACTTGGTGCCGATGTCGCGGTCACCTACATGAACGACAAGGCCAGGCCGCACGTGTTGCCGCTTGCCGAGCAGGTCGAGGCGCCGCTCGTGCTGCCGCTCGATCTCAGAGCGGAGGGCCAGCTCGAGGCGGTATTCGCCGCAATCCAGAAGACGTGGGGACGCGTCGACATCGTGCTGCATTCCATTGCCTTTGCGCCGAAGGCCGACCTCCAGGGCCGTGTCGTCGATTGCTCGCGGGAGGGCTTCCTCCTGGCGATGGATCTATCGTGCTGGTCGTTCATCCGCATGGCCAAGCTCGCGGAGCCCTTGATGACAAACGGCGGATGCCTGTTCACGATGAGCTATTACGGCTCGCAGATGGTGGTGAAGAACTACAACATCATGGGTCCGGTGAAGGCGGCGCTGGAAAGCGCCGTGCGCTATCTTGCAGCCGAGCTCGGACCCGCTGGTATTCGCGTCCATGCCATCTCGCCCGGTCCGCTCAAGACGCGGGCCGCGTCCGGTATTCCGGAGTTCGACGCGCTTCTGCACAAGGCGCAGGCGGAAGCGCCCGCCCGCAGCCTCGTCTCAATCGACGACGTGGGCCGCGCTGTCGCCTTTTTGAGCCTCGACGGCGCGCGCCTTATCACCGGTGAGACGCTCTACATCGACGGCGGGTATCACATCATCGACTGACGACGGTGCCGGTCCGCCGCGGCTGAAGCGGCCTTTCACCCACTCGCGGCCCATCTGGAAGACGACGTAGAGGGCCGGGATGACGAAGATGCCGACGAAGCTCGCGGCCAGCATGCCGCCGAAGACGGCCGTGCCGACGGCACGTTGCGTCGCCTGACCCGCGCCGGTCGCGATGACCAGCGGCACCAGACCCAGGATGAATGCGAACGACGTCATCATGACAGCGCGGAAGCGAAGATCGGCCCCTTCGGCTGCGGCTTCGACGATACTCCTGCCGTGACGGCGCTGCTCCATCGCAAATTCCACGATCAGGATGGCGTTCTTCGCCGCAAGCGCGATGAGCACGACGATACCAATCTGGGCGAAAACGTTGTTGTCGAGACCGGAAACCACAAGTGCCAACATGGCGCCGAAAAGACCGACCGTGACGGAGAGCAGCACGGCCACAGGGATTGACCAGCTCTCATAGAGTGCAACGAGGAAGAGATAGGCGAAGAGCACGGCGAGCGCGAGGATGCTGCCGGTCTGGCCTTGGGCCGCCTTCTCCTGGAGGGCCGTTCCCGTCCATTCGTATGCGAAGCCTTGCGGTAGCGTCGCCTTGGCGATCTCCTCCATCGCAGCGATGGCTTCTCCGGTCGATCGTCCTGCTGCGGGGCTACCGTTCAACGTCACGGAGCGGACGTTGTTGTAGCGGATGATCGAAGCCGGCGCCGTGACAAGCTCGATATCGGCAACCGCCTTCAAGGGCACGAGATCGCCGTTGGCGGAGCGCACGCGAACGCGGTAGACGTCCGCGACCCGCATACGATCGGCCGCGTCTGCCTGCACCTTCACCTGCCACGTGCGACCAAACATGTTGAAGTCGTTGACGTAGCTGCCGCCCATGGCCGTTTGCAGCGCTGTAAAGATATCGCCGATGGCGATGCCGAGTGTCTCGGCCCGCTCGCGATCGATGTTGAGATTGATCTGCGGCGTGGCGGCGCTGTAGGTCGTGAATACACCTTCGAGGCGCGGGTCTTTGTTGGCGGCGATGACGAGGCCGCGCGCGATGCCGGCAAGTTCCTCGGGAGGAGCGCCGGCCAGACTCTGCAACTGAAATTCGAAGCCGGAGCCGGTCCCGAGCCCAATGATGGGCGGCAGATTGAACGGAAATACGTTGGCCGCGGCGATCGCCTGAAACTCGCGCCTGAGCTCGGCGATGGCCGCGAAGACCGAGAGCGATTTTTCTTCCCGCTCCTCGAATGGCTTCAGGCCCACGACAGCCAGGGCTTTGTTCGGCAGAGCCAAGCCGTCGAGCAGGCTGTAGCCGGTGACCGTGAAAATGTCCTGCTCCCATGGGCGGCCGATGATCTTCTCTTCGACCGTCTTCACAATGGCGCTCGTGCGCTGGATCGATGCGGCGTCCGGCAGCTGCACCTCAGCCATGAACGCGCCCTGGTCCTCCTCGGGAAGGAAGCCGGTCGGGACGATCTTGGCGAGTGCGCCGGCTCCGAAGGCAAATCCTGCGACGAGGATCAGGCTCAGGATGGCGCGGCGGATGAGTGGACGCGCGATGGTCATGTATCCCTCGCGGCCCTTGTCGATGCCTTGCTGCATCATGGCTATGAGGCCATGCCGCTTTTCCGTTCTCCTCAGGATGATCGAGCAAAGGGCCGGCGAGAGTGTCAGGGCGTTGATGGCAGAGATCACCATGGCGGCAGACACCGCGACAGCGAACTGCAGATAGAGCTGGCCGGTGATGCCGGGGATGAAAGCCGTCGGGACGAACACAGAGAGCAGCACGAGCGTGATGGCGATGATCGGGCCTGTAATCTGGCCCATGGCCTTCTCGGTGGCCTCTGCAGGCGTGAGGTTCGGCTCGTGCTCAAGCACGTGCTCAACAGCCTCGACAACAACGATCGCATCATCGACGACAATGCCAATGGCGAGCACCAGGGCCAAAAGGGAGATCGTGTTCAAGGAAAAGCCGAGCGCCAGCATCACCGCAAAGGTGCCGACAAGCGCGACCGGCACGGCAATGATCGGAATGAGGGTCGCGCGCAGATTGCCGAGAAACACGAAGACAACGATCGAGACGAGGATAAACGCCTCGATCAGCGTATGCTCCACGCTCTCGATGGTCGCCTGCACGAACATCGTCGTGTCGTACATGACCTTGTAGGCGACGTCCTCGGGCAGGCGCGGCTCGAGCTCCGTCAGCACCTTGCGCACGCCTTTGGCGACGGCCAACGCGTTGGCGCCGGGGGACTGATAGATCTGGATACCCGCCGACGGCTTGCCATTGAAGCGGCCGAAGCTGTCGCTCATCTTCGAGCCGACCTCGACGCGGGCGATGTCGTTGATTCGCACCTTGCTGCCGTCGGGGAGTGTGCGCACGAGGATCTCGCCGAACTGCTCGGCGCTCGTGAGGCGACCTTGCGTCGTGATGTTGAGCTGGAATTCGACCTCGTTCACCAGTGGCGCTGCGCCGACGCGGCCGACGGCTGCTTGGGTATTTTGCGAGTTGATCGCGGTGATCACGTCGCTTGGCGAGATGTCGAGGCTCGACATGCGCTCAAGGTTAAGCCAGACGCGCATGGAGTAATCGAGCGGACCGAACAGCGCGGCCTCGCCGACGCCCGGCACACGGGCCAGCGTATCGAGGACGTTGATCGTGACGTAGTTCGAGAGGAAGAGCGCGTCCTTGCTGTTCTTTGGCGAATAAAATGCGATGAGCTGGAGCAGCGCGGACGACTTCTTCTTCACGGTCACGCCGATGCGCTGTACTTCGGGCGGCAACTGCGAGATCGCCTGATTGACCCGGTTCATAACGTTGACCGTGTTGAGGTCCGGGTCGGAGCCAACCGTAAAGCTCACGGTCAGCGAGTAGCTGCCGTCGCCGCCCGCCGTCGACTTCATGTAGATCATGCGCTCGACGCCGTTCACCTTGGCCTCGATGACCTGAGCGACACTTTCCTCCACAGCCTTTGCCGACGCGCCGGGATATGTCGCCGTGACCGAAACCTGGGGCGGGACGATCTCGGGGAACTGCGCGATAGGGAGCGCCTTCAACGCAATAAGTCCCGCGATCGTGATCACCAGAGACACGACGATTGCGAGCCGCGGGCGGCGGATAAAGATCGAAGAGATCATGGCGTGGCGCCCGCAGCAGCCGGGGCCGGATTGGCAGCGAGTTGCGGGGCGACGGTGACGCCCGGCCGCACCTTCTGCAGCCCCTCCACCACTACGGCGTCGCCGGCATTGAGCCCCTCGGTGACGGCAACGTAGCGGTCCCTCGCTACTCCTGTCTTGATCCGGCGCTGCTCGACGACATTGTTGCTCGATACGACAAAAACGTAAGGCCCGCCTTGATCTATGGCGATGGCCGCTTGCGGCACCGTGACGAATTTCTCCTCTGTCTCCTCGGGAATGACGACGCGGATGGTCTGGCCGTCGGTCAGCATGTTGCCGGTGTTCGGCATCATGGCGCGGACGATTTGCCCGTCGGTCCTCGGATCGGCCTTGACGTCGAGAAAGTCGACCTGCCCGGTCTCATCATAAAGGCTGCCGTCGGCAAGTTTCACTCGGACGGAAATCTTGCGATCCGCCGTCGCGCGTCGCCGGTAGTCGAGAAGTTCGCGCTGTGTGACCGGGAACAGAACCTGGACACGGTCCTCGGCAACGATGGAAGCCAGGACGCCCGTCTCTGGGCTCACAAGGTTACCCGGAGAAACGGCCGCTCGGCCAATCCGCCCATCGATCGGCGACTTGATCTCGGTGTAGGAGAGGTTGATCTCTGCCTCCCGCACTGCGGCTTCGGCTTCAAGAATGCCGGCCTTCCTGCGCTGCTCGTCCGAGATGCGCTGATCGAGGGTTGCCTGTGAGATCGCGCTCGAGTTTTCCCGCATCAGCTGCGTTGCACGGTCGAGCTGCTGCTTGGCAAAGGCGTAATCGGCCTTGGCGGACGCAAGCTGTGCGTTCTTTTGCGCGACCGCCGTCTCGAACGGCTCCCGCTCGATGGTGAACACGACTTGGCCCTGCTTCACGTGATCGCCATCGGCGAACAGCCGGGCCCCGAGAAACCCTTTTACGCGGGCGCGCAGGTCGACCTTCTCCATGGCCTCGACCCGGCCGATGAATTCAATCTGGCGCGCGAGAGTGCGCTTCTCTGCCGGCTCGACAAGGACGGCTGGAGCCGTCGCCTCGGGCGCTCCCTTGGTTGCCTTTTCTGTGTCGCCGCAGGCCGCCATCGCCAGTACGAGCGGCGCAAGCACTAGAAATATTGCAATGACCTTAGCCTCGGCGTGAAGCACAATATTTCTTTTTGCGGCCATCGGGGGCTGTTCCTTAGATTATGATTGCGTACGAAGCCTTTCGAAAGAGGCCAAAAACGCGCCACCATTTCCTAATTGGCTTCTCCCACTCCGGGAGCGCAAAAGCTTTGAGGAAAATTTTGAAGGAGTATTTCAAGAAACGCGGGAATGCGCGGACGCTCCTGAGTGGGATCGGGCTCCAGCCACTGCGAGCACGGCAAGTTCCTGCAGCTCTCCAAGGCAAGACTTTGCTGTGCTCCTGTTCGTTGAGATACGCGCTGAGACATGAGATGGGCGACGAGGCATCGGAACTTACGTCCCCTGAAATCGATTAACTGGGCATCCCCGGGGACATGCTCAGGGCAGCGGTTCACGGGAGGCGAGAGTTCCACGGATTTCTTGAGGAGACCGACAAATGTGCGATTATTCGCTGGAAATGTATCAAAGCCGTCCTGCGGTGAAGGGTGAGCGCTACCAAACGGTCCGCTTCCCGAGCGGCAGCATCGGCTTCGCGGCACCGGGTGACGCAAATACCGCGGTGTGCATGGCATGCGACACGCGTCTCGAGCTATCAAAGCTTCCGCCGGAGCTACAACGGACGGCGAAGGTCGGCGATACCGCGATTGTCACGTTCATTCATATCGAGCACGGCCTGCATCACGACGGCATCCGCTTCGACAACGGAACCGAAGCAAACCTGCAGCAACTCGGCTCAGGTGTCTTCGGGATGATCGTCGACGATCTTGTCGAGAAGCCAGAGCGTATTGAGGTGACACGGGTTCGCGTCTTGGAGCCGGCAGAGTAACGAGCTGTCGCGCCCGCTATTCCAAGGCTCTCGTTATTCAAACGCTCTCGTTATTCAAACGCTCATGGCCCGGGCGCAAGCGGGCCGTGAGCGGTGGCGTGGGCGCAGCCCAATGCGGTTCGCAGTCACTGCGGGCGGTGATTGCGGATTGTGAGCAGCAAGAGCTAGCACTTCTAGGTTGGCCTACGTTGGCCCAGAATCTTTCTTGGGGTGGGACTTGTCGGGGATGATGCATTACCCTCCGTTACCGCGTGGCTCGCCTTTCCTCTCGTCTGCTCTTTTGCCCTTGCTGGCGCTCACTTCGATCGCCGTCATGAGCGCGCTTCCTCCGAGGGCCGATGAGGTGGTAAGCCCGCCAGCAGCGGTTTTCGTCCAAGCCCCGACAGCTCAGGTACCGGCGGCTCAGTCACCAACCGCTCAGGCGCCACCCCATCAATCCTCGACGTTCCCGGCAGCGCCAACAGGGCAGAACCTCGCCGCCGAAGCTTCGGCGCTCGAGGACTTCCTCGACAAGTTGATGAGGGCGGAGTCGGGCGGCGCATTGAATGCGCGCAATCCACGCTCGACGGCTGTCGGTCCGTTTCAATTCATTGAATCAACCTTCCAGGATCTGGTGGCCAGGCATTTCGCCAGCGAAACCGAGAAACTCGCTCCACCGGCCGTGCTCGCCCTGCGCACGGACCTCGCATTTTCCCGGCGCGCCGCGGCAATCTACACGAGAGAAAACGCCGGGTTACTGATTGGCAATGGCTTCGAGGCGAGCTTCCGTAATCTCAGGCTCGCGTTTCTCGTCGGGGCGGGAGGCGCGGTGCGCATACTTGAGGCTCAGGCCGGCGAGAAGGTCTCCAACCTGCTTGGCGCTGCTGTCGTGCGTGCGAACCCGTTCATGGCCCGCATGACGGCTGCCGATCTGCTCGAGAGATGCGCCCGTGAGGCCGATGGCCGTGAGGCAATCGCAGGCCTCCCGGCTGATGGTCAGGGGTCGCGGCAGCAGCGTCCAAAGATCAAGGTCAAATGCAATCTGGCGCTTGCGAGCTGCCGGAGGTGGCTGGCGCTTTCGACGGCGAGACTGCAAAGCAAACCCGTGTCCGGCAAGGAGAAGGTGCGAACGAAGCGAGATCGGCAGGCTCTACTCGTCGCACCATGAGTCCGCGGGGGGCCAATGAGCCCGCCCGCCGGGGCTAGGGCCTGCCGCCATATCCTGGCCAAATCGGCGAGCGCAGCGCGTGATCGTCGCTGGCGTAGAAGCGCTGCTGCGACGACCGGCGTGTGTACAGGGACCGCGCATACCGTGACTCGTACTGAGAGTCCGGCCTCGCCACCTTGCGTCTCAGTTTCGCACTGTTCCGAGCCCGCTGATCGTTAGCAGCTGGTCTCTCGTCCGCCTTGGGTTGCAGCTCACCCGCGATTGACCCCTTAGCGATTGGAGTTGCCTCCGCTGTGCGCGGAGCTTGTGCTGCTACCGAGGCACTCAGCGCCAACTGCCGATCATCGCGGGACATGTAGGCCGGAGCGGTTTCAACCACTGAGCCGGGCTCGATCTGCTTGGGATGAAGTTGGGCGTTGAACTGAGCTCTGTTGAACTCTGACGGTTCGGCGAAGTAGGTTCTGCGGCCAAGCTCGAGGCCGGCTGCGAGAACCAGGGCAGCGGTCAGCACGCGTCCGAAACGAAGCGGCCGAGCCTCGCAGGGCTGCCACTCGTAGGTGTTTGCGTGTTGGGGCTGCCTCGGCATCAGCGTTCCCCCGCCGGCGCCAAGCGTCCGAAATTGCAAATCAATCGTAACCGCAATCGCTGCATCATCAAACCCCCGCCTAGGTGAACCAGCGCAACGGGCCGAACTGGAGAAAGTTCCAGAGCAATTCGTGGCGAGCGAAGATGTCCGTTGATCCGTCGCGCTTAAGGATCAGTACGTCATACGACTCCTTGTGGTCGCCGGTTTCCATCCCGGGCGAGCCCATCGGCATACCTGGCACCGCAAGTCCAATGGCGTCTGGCCTCTCTGCAAGAAGACGCTTTACGTCCTCGGCCGGCACGTGCCCCTCAATATCTGGCTTTTCACTCGGGCAAGATCCGCTGGCGTCATATTCCGCGCTCTGGTTTGGAAGCCTGCGGCGTCGAGGTGCTGCATCCATCGGCTGCAGCATGAGCAGGTTGGAGACTTTATAACGTCGATCTCCTTGACGTCGTCTTGTGCCGGCGCGGAGGACACGGCCATGACGAGCGCAACGGCAGCGGCAAGTAGAAACTCCACACATGCGCAGGCCCGCAAAGCCTTCATCGACGCGTCTCCTTCACCATTTTTACACCGCGGTCATCGATGCCGGTCAAATGCCAAATCCGCGCCTGCTCGTAATGCTCACATGAGCTGCGGAACCTGCGCTTGGCTTGCAGGGTTCGACAGTCGTTCCGTCACGCGGCGCGGCTGGATCGTTGCCGCTGCTGCGGGCTCGAACGTCATTCGAGTAGCAGGAGTACACTGTCATGGCACGCTTTCTAAGTCCGTTTGAGGGTAGCCGGGGTCCGTTCATGGATCTGCATCGCGAAATGAACCGCCTATTCGACGATGTTTGGCGCGGCATCGGGCCGATGGTGCCCGGGCCGTCGGCGAGCACATCCCTCATCGCGGCGCCGCGCGTCGACATTCAGGAAAGTGAGAGAGGGCTCGAAGTCACCGCTGAGCTACCCGGCGTCGCGCAGGCCGATGTCGAGGTTCGCGTCGATGATGACGTCCTCACAATACGCGGCGAAAAGCGCGAGGAGAAAAAGGACGCGCGCGCGCATCTCACCGAGCGCTTCTTTGGGACATTCGAGCGCGCCATTCAGTTGCCGTACTCGCCCGACCCAGATCAGGTGCAAGCGCAGTTCGAGGATGGCGTGCTACGCGTGATGTTGCCCAAAGAGGGCCGCGTGGAGCGTAGCCACCGTATCGAAATCCGCGGCGGTAAGAGCGATCAGGCTATCGAAGGCACTCGGCCGCAACCTGGAAATGGCGGTAGCAGGCCAGCCGCATCGCAAGGCGGCGAGGCTGCTGGGCAGGCGGGCGGAACTTAGAGCGCGTTTGCTTCTCCTGGTGGAGTAGCCCCTCGAAGCGGGACTTGGTCGGGAGGCTGCAAGGCCGGCGGAGCACGTTCAGCCTGATTGAGCGGCAATGAGACGAAGCACTCAACACCCTCAGTGGCGAACGTGCGCTTGACCTCGGCTCCGGGAATTCCCCTCTCGATCAGAAACGTGCCGAAGCCGCGCACATCTGGCGGCGTTACGGGAGGGCCGCCATCCTCCTTCCAATGCAGTTCCAGTATCGGCCGAGTGTCGCGTAGCACAAGCTGCCAAGTGAGCTGCACGCGGCCTGCGGGACTGGAAAGCGCTCCATATTTTGTGGCGTTGGTCGCGAGCTCGTGCAGCAGGAGGCCAACGGAGGTGGCCATCGCGGGCGGCATCTTCACGGCTGGCCCTGTGAGCTCGACACGGCACATGTTGTCGACAAGCGCCACAAGCTGCCGCTCCGCCAGCGTTGCGAAATCGGCGCCCTCCCAATTGCTCTCCACCAGAATATCGTGCGAACTTGCCAAGGCCCGCAGACGGCCATCGAAGCACGAAAGTACCTCGGCCCGCGTGCCCGGGCCACGCAGCGTCTGGCGCGCAATCGACTGGACAATCGCCAGCGTGTTTTTCACCCGGTGTGAGAGTTCTCCAAGCAAAAGCCGTTGACGGATTTCGGCGGCCTTGCGCTCGGTGGTCTCTTGGATTGTTCCGATCAGGCGCGGCAATTGACGGCCGCCAGCAATGGCGGCCTCGAACATTCGCCCCTGCAATCGCACCCACCGCACCGGAGCCATGGCCAAGCGGCAATCCAAAAGAAATGGCTCGTTTCCCGGCGATTCTGCGGCGATGCGAATCGCGTCGCGAACCCCGCCAACGTCGTCAGGATGCATTCGCTGCCATAGATCGCTCAAGCCTAGCTCCTGCTCGGCCGGAAGTCCGAGCAACTGGCGCGACCGTTTGTCGAGCCAGAGCGCATCGCCTGCGGGGTCGAACTCGTAAATCCCCAGCTCCGCTGCCTCGCTGGCCAGATGCAACCGGGTCTCGCTGTCACGCAGTGCGTTCTCCGCCCGGCGCCGCTGGGTTGTGTCAACAAATGTAATGACAACGCCATCAATCTTGTCCTGCTCGGTACGGTAGGGGCGAAGGCGCACGAGATACCAGCGTCCGCTCTCGCTCTCCACCTCGTGCTCGATTGGCGCCAAATCGGATAGCACCTTCTGGATATCATCGATGAGGCCGGCGTAGGCAAGCCGATGGGTAAAATTGGTGATCGGGCGGCCTTCGTCGGTGTCGGTGATGTTGAAAACATCAGCGATGCGCGGCGTAAAGCGCTTGATGCGGGACTGGCTGTCTAGGAACAGCGTGCCGACATCAGTCGCCGATATCAGGTTCTGCAAATCGCTATGGGCGCGTGCAACGCTTTCGAGCTTGAGCTTGAGCTCGTTGTTGACCGTCTGAAGCTCCTCGTTGATCGACTCGAGCTCCTCCTTGCTGGTCTCCAGCTCCTCAGACGTCGACCGGTACTCCTCGTTGATCGATTCAAGTTCCTCATTTGTCGCGCGCAGTTCCTCGGTGGTTATCTCGAAATCGTCTCTGGTGGACTTGAGGCCCGCGCGCGTAACCTCGAGCTCGCGGCGCAGATCGATTATCTCCTGCGCACCCACGCCCTCTTCTTGCGGCACTCCTCGCAACGCTTCGGTCTCGCCGCCGTCCAAAAAGAAGATGAGCGTGCGCTTCTCCCGTTCACCTTCGTCTCCGCGCACGGGCCGGGCTTGCATGACTACTTTTCGGCTTGTGCCGTCGATCGCGACGGTAACAGGAAGGCTCAATACCGGCTTGCCCTCGCGGTCTACCCGACTGAGCAATGCGTGCAGAGTAAAGCGCAGCTCAGGGCGTACGATCTCGGTGAGAGTTGCCCTGAACGGGCCACCGGGCATGTAGACGAATCGTCCGGCGGTCTCGGAAAGGTCAATGACCCGTTTGCTCTCGTCGACAAGGATGCTTGGCGGCGCTGCTTCCTCGAGCGCCTGCTGGTGGAGGCTTGCCTCGTTGAGGAAGCGCGCGTGCGCGACGCGATGGCTCAACCCACCCGCTTGGCGGGGCACGTATGTGAGTTTTGGCAGAACCTTGCGTTCCTGCGGACTATCTATCGCCACGTATATTCGCGCGTCGCGGTCGAATAATCTAAAACGACCTTCAAGGAACTCTGCCGCTTCCGACGTGCCGAGGAAGAGGAAGCCGCCTGGCCGCAGCGCATAATGGAACATGGCGCAGGCGTAGCGCTGAAGCTCGCTGCCGAAGTAAATGAGCAGGTTGCGACAGGAAACGAGATCGATATTCGAGAACGGCGGGTCTTTGACGATGTTATGGGACGCGAAAAGGACGATGTCGCGCACCTCGCGCTTAAGCCGGTAATGCTCGCCCTCCTCGACGAAGTAGCGGGAACGGCGCTCGTCTGAGATCTCGGCAACGGACGAGGCGGAGTAGCAGCACTCTCGGGCGGTCGCGAGCGCAGTCGTGTCGATGTCGGAGGCAAATACCTGTAGCTCAGGCCAGCCGTCGTGCTTGGCCGCCTCATCGAGCAGCAGCATGGCGATGCTGTAGGCTTCCTCCCCGGTGGCGCAGCCCGGCACCCAGACGCGAATGCAATCCTGCCGGCCTCTATTCTCGAAGAGCTTAGGGACGACCTGCTTTTCCAGCACCAGGAACGCTGCTGGATCGCGGAAGAAGGAGGTGACGGAAATGATGAAATCGCGAAACAGCGCTTCGACCTCTTCCGGCGTTTCGTGCAATAGGCACAGGTAGTCGTCTAGCTTCTCGACGCGATTGACCTGCATGCGGCGAGCGAGGCGTCGCAGGAGCGTCGAGTGCTTGTACTTCGTGAAGTCATGGCCGGTCCTTTTGCGAACGTGCTCATAGATCCCGCGCAGGATCTCCGTATCGACTTCTTGTACCGCCGGCACACCTGGCCGAAGCGCTATGGGGATGAGGGACTTCAAGGTCCCGGCGATCTCGGAGATCGGTAGAACGAAGTCGGCCGCTCCCGTCGCAATCGACGAGCGCGGCATCGAGGCGTAGTCGGCCTCGGTCGGGTCTTGCACCACGACCACGCCGCCAGCCTCCTTCACTGCCTTTACGCCGAGCGCCCCATCCGAGCCTGCACCGGTCAAAACGATCGCAATCCCGTCACAATGCTGCTCGGCGAGCGACAGCAGGAACTGGTCGATCGGCGTGCGGCGGCCGCGCGGCTCGTCGAACTCGACTGCATTGATGGTTTCGCCAATTAGAACCAGTTTCCGGTCAGGCGGGATGACGTAGATCGAATTGCGACGCAGCGGTGTCGGGGTCACGACCTGCGCGACCGGCATCCTGGTGCAGGCCTGGAGGATTGCCGGGAGGTCGCTTTGGTGACCAGGAAACAGATGCACGATTACTACGTAGGCCGCGCCCAGGCCTTCAGGCAGCGCGCCGAAGAGGACCTGTAATGCCTTGACCCCCCCGGCAGACGCACCAATCGCGACGATTGGAACGCTACTAGGGTTGGCAAGGCTCGGGGAGGTGCGAAGCCTCTCCACGCCGCCACTCAATGTAAATCTCCACCTTGGCCGCTCAGGTATTAGTGGCAAATCCGCGGCCCAGTGCCTGTGTTCCAGCCGACGTGGAGATAGCGCAGATTTGCCGGAGAGGGCTAGGTCGAGCGCTGATGCGCAAGACCGGCAATCGGAAAAACCCGCTCGAGCGTATCGAGCGAGTTTCTATGGGCCTGCCATGGTGGAACACCAGCAACTTTATTATTCTAGTGTAGCTTCGTGGATCAGAACTTGATGCGCGCGCCGCCCAGCACCATGTCCATGCGGAAGTCGTGCTCGCCGCCGCCGAGGTCTGTCAGGTTATCAGCCGTGAAGTGCCGGTAGGCGAGGTAGACGTCCATGTCGGCAGCGTCGATCTGCTGGACAATGCCAAGGCCATACGAGGTGGCCGCTTCATCGAACTGGTCGCTGTTTACGCCGACAAACTCGAGACCAAGGTCCCAGATCCGATAGTATTCTCCGTAGATCGACGTGTCGCCGATCGGCAGCCAATGCTTCAAGATGCCGGACTTAACGTAGAAGTACTTATCGTCCCTGATCTGGAACGACGGATTCGGCGTCTCGATCCAATCGCGGCTGCCGCCTGCGAGAGTTACGAACAGACCGGTCGGCTGGTGAAGGGCTGAGACCGAGCCGACAATTTCCTGGTGGTTCGGGACTGCGCCGCCGTTGGCATTGAGCTGGAGAGCGATGTTGTCCGTATCGAGGATCTTGCCCGAGTGGTAGCCGAGACCGGCGCGGATTTTGGTACCGGAGAACTCACCGGCGTAGCGCAGCGCAACGGCCCAATCGTTGTCGTCGCCCCAGGACGCAGAGGCGATGAAGCCATGCAAAAGCGGCGAGTCGTAACGAACGAGATTGCCACGGCCACCGTCGAAGTTGCCACGGAACAGGTCACCGACGAGAATGCCGGACGTGCCCGCCAGCCCAAGGAGGCCGGAATAAGCAAATGTATTGCCGGCCTTGTCACGGAGGAAGAAGCCTTCGTTCCATGTCTCGACGCTCGAGAGCGAGACGGACGAGGTCTTGGAGAGGTCCATCTCGGCAATGTTGTCGGTGGCGTTCGACTGCAGGCCCACCGAGACGCGACCGAGTTGCTTGTCCTGGATGAACCACTGCGAATGGCGGGCGAATACGCCGGATCGGCCGCTCTGCCCAACCTCGCCGCCGACGCCTGGAAGATCTGCGCCTTGGTCGACCCAGTCGGAGTTGGAATCTGCAAGTTCGAACTCGACGCGGTAGCCCGCAGAAAGTCTGGCGGTAATCGCGGCGGAGCCTTCGAGGCCGACCACCGTTGTCGACGTCTTGTTATTCACCACATACGTATTCGACTCGGTGCCGTCGTCCCAGTAGAGGACGCCCTGATTGACCTGACCATAGATGGTCAGTGAAACTTTTTTGTTGCCCTTGCGTACCGTTGTAGACTCTAGTTCCGCGATACGCTCCTCGAGGTCGGCACAGCAATTGCCGCCGAGGTCGGCCGCGCTTGCAACTCCGATAGTGCCACCGATGGCCGCTGCAACTGCCAGGGCATATAATCCGAGCTTCATAGCCTTCTCCATGGAGAGCCAAGCACTGTCCGACCCCACTTTCCTCCGTAGGGCTTTGATCTGAGGGGTATGTGATTCGAGCTGGTAGGCCAATCTTCCAGGCGCGGAATGTCCCTTGTCGGATACCCGCCGAAGAAATGCGTGGCCATCAGGCCACAGTTTCAGCCGAACTGGATCGATCGATGTAACGTTAGGGTGAGTTCTAGCGACCGCCGCGAAGCAGGTCGCCGCCACCACCGCCGCCACTTGGCGCGGATCGCGGGCGTGGAGCCGATTGCTGCTTAGCCGGGGCCGGCTTCGCTCTGGGCGGCGGAGCCTGCTCTCTATGTGGCTTTGGGGCAACGTCGGTCGGTTTGGGATCCGGCTTACCGAGCTCGGGCGGGCGTTCGCAAGAGAAGCTCCTCAGCGAGTCAAACCAGGTCAACCAGTCATCGTAGTCGCTGACCGTTGCCTGAGCCAGATTGAGCGGCTTCGGCTCAGATTTGAGACTTGAGGCAAGACGGCCGAGGGCGGCGCTGGTCGCCGGGATATCGCCGTCGAGCGCGCCCTTATAGCAATCGCCACGCTTCAGGGCCTCTTGAACTCGGCTAACGTAGCGCGTGCGGTCCCAGTTGCTGAGAGGAGGCGTCAACGCGGCGACTTTGCTGCCGGCATCCGCCGCCTGGCCGGACAGAACCGTCGACTGTTGTGTCTCGGCCTCTTTGCGGCGGGCTTCGTCCTCGGCTGCCTTCACGCGCGCGGCTTCCGCTTCTTTCTCCTTCCGAAGTCGCTCTGTCTCGGCAGCAACACGTGCGCGCTCCTCCTCCTGACGCTTGCGCTCTTGTGCCTCGCGCTCGGCGATTAGGCGCTGCTCCTCTGCGAGCCTCTCCGCTTTCCTGCGGACCTCCTCCGCCTTCCTGGCCTCCTCTGCCTGCTGCTTCAGGCGGGCGGCCTCGGCGATCTCCTTCTCTTTCCGGATCCGCTCGGCCTCTGCCGCCTCTTTCGCTTTGCGCGCGCGTTCGGCCTCGGCTGCAACGCGCGCACGCTCGTCCTCTTGCCGCTTGCGCTCCTGAGCTTCGCGTTCGGTGCGCTGCCGCTGCTCCTCGGCAACTTTCTCCGCGTTCTTGCGGGCCTCCTCGGCTTCTTGCTTCAGGCGAGCCGCTTCCGCCGCTTCCTGCTCTTTCCGAGCGCGCTCGGCCGCGGCGAGTGCCTCTAGACGCTCGTCCTCTCGCAGCTTTGCCTCAGCCGCGAGCGTCTCCTCGCGCTTGAAGCGCTCTTCAGCCGCCTGGCGGCTGCGCGCGTCGGCTTCCGCCCGCCGCCTCACGGCCTCGCGCTCCTGCCGCGCCAACTCATCGGCCGATTTGCGTTCCGTGGCCGTCGTGGCGGGAGCCACCTCCGTCGCCTCACGACGCCCGCTGCCGCCTTGTCCCGAACGGCTGGGCGGGAGCCACTCCACGGCGAGCAGGGCGACGGCCGCGAGAACAAGCACCGATCCTCCCAGCAGGCGCGTGTCGAGAACGAAGCCCGGTACGCGAATTTGAGTCGCCGGGGTGGTGATTGAGGATTGCGGGGCCAGATCCACCCCGCCTCGCGCCAGGATAGGCTTCGATCGCCCGACAATGATCGGGCCGGAGAGAGAGCGGGGGCGGGGCGCCGATTGCTCGCTTGACGGAACAGGCACGGCCGCGCCCGGCCGGGACGGCGACGGCTCGGACGTTGCCGGCTGCGAGGTCCCCTTGCCGCCCGAAGGCGTAGGGTTGGAATAGACGGTGGCAGCATCCGAAGGATTGTCCGAAAGCGGGTGCCACTCTGGCTTGCTTGTGGCTGGGGGTGACGTCCCGCTCCGTGCGGGGCCGCTCGGGACGGCGGGCACAACGCCAGCCTCACAGGCTGCGGAGAATAGTTGCGTGCTCCAGGCTGCGACCGACTGCGGCCGGTCTCTCGGCATGACGTTGAGTGCTGCATCGATTGCGGCGAGGAACTCAGGGCGATAATGGCCCGACAAGACTGGGAACTCGGCGAGCCTGTGGGCCTCGTCCTGAAGCATGCGCATGGTCGATTCTGGGGGCGCGCGTCCGGTCAGGGCCCGGTAAAGCGTCGCAGCGAGGCCATAAAGGTCGGTCCATGGCCCTTGCTGGCGGCTGTCGGAGGAGTACGCCTCGTTCGGCGAGTAGCCCTTGGAGACGATGGCCGCCGTCGTGCCGGCGTAATCTCCGGCGAGCCCGCTCGCATACTTCGCCGCGCCGAAGTCGAGAAGCACGGGCGCCTGATCGGCCTCACGGATATAGATGTTGGCCGGCTTGATGTCGCGGTGGAGAATGCCCGCGCCATGCACGACCTCAAGGGCCTCGAGCAGTGGCCGCAGTACGCTGTCGAGCTCGGCCTGGGTGGGCCGGCGCTGGAGGCGCTTCAGCCAGCTCTCCATGTTGGCGCCGCGCACAAACTCGAGAACGATGTAGGCTGTCTCGTTGGCATTGAAAACGCGAAAGACGCGTACAACGCTTGGATGACGGAATTTCGCGAGCGTCTTGGCTTCGCGAACAAAGCGTCCGAGCGCCCAATCGAATTGCTCCTGCTGGGCGCCGCTCTTGACGGACACATGCTGACTATCGGCACGCACGGCAAGATCTGACGGGAAGAACTCCTTGATCGCAACCTCGCGGCCAAGCGTGAGGTCGAGCGCCAGGTAGGTGTTGGCAAAGCCGCCGCTGCCGAGCACGCCAATAACCCGGAAGTCACCGATCAACTCGGCGTCTACGGGCAATGTCTGCTGGTATGCCATGCTTGCGGCTCGCTCGAGAGATCGTCGGTCGATTCAAGGCTAATGGCGCACGGACTTGATGCCGTGATGATGACTTAGAGCATGTCTCGATCCTAACCATCCGCAGCGTTTCATTTTGGACAGGCCTTCTCGCGTGTATCGATAGGATGTATTTCAACAAAAGACGCTCTCTGCCACAATAGAGCAAAGATCTTTGGTGCGAAATGACGCCGTCGGAAAAACTTGACGCCCGTCGCCTCGCCAGGTTGTAAGGACGCTTAAAGACCCAGCCACTCAGCCAATACTTCATCTTTCGTGCGGAAACAGTTACCCAGGTGACCGTCCGCATCCAGGCTGTGGTATGGCCAAAGGGCGGTTGGCCAGCGCCGGGCAGCTTTCCGCCCGGAGAGGGCTGCGGCGATCCTGCTGCATCGAGAGGATGCTTCGATGATGATGAAGGCGTACCGGCTTGCCACTTTGCTGGTGCTTATTCTGGCACTCGGACAAGCAGCGCCTGCACGCGCCACAGACTTGCTGACATCCTGCGAGGCAACAGTCGAAGGCGCCGACGGTGAAACTGTTGTGTGTCAGGTGCGCACCCATTCCGGCAAGCCAATCACGAGCGTCGCCATGACCGACAGCTCCGGCGAGCCGGTCCCGGTCAAGCTCGAGAGCTACGACTGGACGAAGCGCCGGTCGAGCTTCTACTATATTGTTCAGCTGGAGGGGGTCGCCACCGAGCAGATGGAGCAGATCTCTACCTTTCTCGACAGGGCGGCTTTCCCGGTCGGAAAGCAGGAGCTCGGAATCGCCTTCGCGGGCTCGAAACTCGAGGAGCAGGTCCCGATCGGCTCCTACCGTCGCGAGCTCGAAGCGGCCGCGCGCGGTCTCCTGAGCGCAGGCCCGACAGCCAATGCGTCCGCCGTCCTCTCCCATCTACGCGATGCCATCGGCACCGTTGCCGGTCGCACCTCGGAGCGCAAGGCCCTTGTCGTCCTCTGCACCGCCAAACTTGCGACCGACGGGGTGAGCGAGAGCGAGATCATCGACCTCGCCCGCGAGCGGAAGGTTGCGCTCTATTTCGTCTCTTTCGGCGCTAAGGACCCGGCGACCTTCGATCTCATCTCGCGCCTCGCTGATAAATCCGGCGGCAGTGCGCTGGACGCCGGCGATGCCTCGCTAAGCGACGTCCGTGATCTCTCGTCGCGGCCCTCCGCTTTGCTCGAGAACGGCGTCATCGCGAGGGTCGACGCGCGCAGCCTGCCGCACGAGGCAGCCCTGATCGCGACGGCTGTGATTGAGGGAGAAGGCAGCGTATCCGCCGACCCGTTCCGCTTCGAGCGGCTGACGAGCACGCCGTGGCTCGCCTCCCTGAAGGAGGTTCTGGCGCGTAATTTTCTAGGGATTCTCGCGCTGCTCGGACTGGGGGCCGGTGTCTACTTGATCGCGGCGTCGCGGCCGAAACCCGCGGTCTATGTCCCGAGCGAGCCGGCCGACAGCAACTTGCCATCGCACGGCGCCCCACCCGACGCTGTCGCGACCGCCGACGCGACTGATGGCGAGAACGGCAGCACACTTGCGCGCACGTCGGAAGACGGGGAAGAAGCGGCGGTGGCCTGGCTCGAGCTTGTTGACAGCGAGCATCCCCCTGTGCCGCTTCCGCAAGGCACCTTGCGCGTGGGCCGCAGTGAGGACAACGATATCCGGTTTCTCGACAAATCGGTCCATCGCCGGCACGCGTTACTGCAGATGGCAAGCGACGGCACGATTTCCATTCATGATCTCGGCACGCGCAATGGCGTTCTCGTCAATGGTGCGCGCTGCTCTCAGCAGCAGCTCTCGGCTGGCGACGTTGTGACCCTCGGCGAGGTCAAAATGCGTATTCTGGACCGACTTCCAACTTGAGAGGCCGGGGATCGCGGCGACGCGGAAAGGAATGATGGCTATGAGCATCGCGATTGGTGGCGGCGGCAAGGAACCGCGGGATCTTGACGACAGCGACGAGGCAACGCGCATCATTATGGGCGGCAGCGCCAACGCTGGCGGAGATGCCGCGGACGACACGGAGGACGACGCGACGCGAATCCTGCCGATGCGGCCTGCCGCGCAAGATCGTTCGCTCGGCACTGTGATCGGCGTCGCATCCGAGGAGCCAGCCGAGGGCGACGACAGAACGGTGTTCCTGCACGCGAACGGCGACCCAGCAAAGGACCGCAGCTTCGATCCGGCGGTCGGTTGGCTTGTCATCACGGCAGGGCCGGGCCGCGGCAAGCATTGCTCTGTCTACTACGGGCAAAGCTCGATCGGCCGCAGCGAAGAGCAGCGAATCAGACTGAACTTCGGGGACCTGCGCATTGCGCGCGATGCGCACGCCTACATCATCTATGATGACGTGAGCCGCCGGTTCTTTATTCGCGACAACGGCAAGGCCAACCTGGTTCGCCTCAATGATGCGCCCGTCATGTCGCCCTTGGAGCTCAAGGATCGCGATACCATCTCGATCGGCGATACCGTCATGATGTTCGTCGCGCTGTGCGGCCCTACCTTCGACTGGCTCGCATCGGGAGAGGGCCCCGCTTCAGGTGGCCGCAGCACGTAAATGGCTCCCGAACGCTCCAAATCGCTGCTCGGCTATCGCTATGCCGCTCGTGCCAGCCAGGGTCGACGGGCGCGCCAGGAGGATTTCAGCGTCGTCTGGTGCCCGCCCGGAACCTATGAGCGGGGCATTACAGAATGTCTACTGGCGGTGCTCGCCGATGGCATGGGCGGGCATGTGTCCGGCCAGCTTGCGAGCCGGCTCGCTTGCGAAACCTACCTCAGCTCGTTCCTCGGCGCGGCGAGCGATATCGGTCCTCGCATGGCGGACGCCATCGAGACGAGCAATAGATCGATCGCGGCCGCGGTCGCAGAGGATGGGCGGCTCCAGGGCATGGGCTGCACGCTTTTGGCGTCACACCTCGATGGCGACGGTCTCAGATGGGTGAGTGTTGGAGATTCCGCCTTGCTGCTCTACCGCAACGGCCGACTGCACCGCCTCAACGCCGACCATTCGCTTGGGGCTTCTCTCGACAAGCAGGCTGCGGCCGGCATCATCTCGCTCGAGGCGGCAAAGAACGATCCCCGCCGGCACGCACTCCACTCGGCTCTCACTGGAGGCCGTATTCCGCTGCAGGATCTTGAGTTGCAGCCGCTGGCGCTCGAGGCTCGAGACTGGCTGATCCTGGCGAGCGACGGGCTTCTCACCGTGAGTGGCGACGACATTGCGAGCGCGATCTGCAATTTCGCCGGCGCCACGCCGGACACGCTCGCCGACCACCTCATGGCGCTTGTCGATGCGCACCTCAACCCTCGCCAGGACAATACGACGATTGTCGCCGTCGAGGTGGTCGTGCTGCAATAGCTACGCTTTTAGGCCATCGGCAGGCCGAAGAAGCGTCGTGGCCTACTATCGATGAAGCCCTGGACCACGTGATCGCCGGCACGTTCGAGGGCGATGAATGGCGCAAGCTTCTCAGCCGCCGCCTCGCTCGACAGGAACGAGCGGCTGAGGCCGCCAGCCATCTTCTCCATGCGAAAGACGAGAACCAGCTCGAACCCCGAGAGATTGTCCTCGCCGAGGCTACATCCGCCTCCTACGGAGACCTCGCCGACGTGGAGTGCGAGCCTGAAGGGAAGCTTCGAGGATTGCTGCAGGTCGAGCAGGGCTTGCACGGCTCCGCTGACGTGCTCGTCAGGCTGGCGTCCAGCAGGCCAGATGGCCAGGAAGCCGTCACCGAGGTATTTGTTGATGGCGCCGCCGTAGAGCTCGATGATGCGCCGGCATTCGCCAGCCCAAGAGCCCACCAGCGTCGCCCATTCGGCGGCCTCGTACTCGCTTGCGAGCTTCGTCGAGCCGACGATGTCGGCGACGAGCATCCAGCACTGCGCATTCCTAACCTCGATGACGGTCATCGAGGCGTGGCGTGATCGGAGGCCATCGCCCGTCAGGTCCGCAACTTGACGGAAGACGAGCGCAAGGTCGCCGATCGTCACGGCATCGCCGTCGCTGAGACGTGCCGGCAAAGAGACGCGGAGCCCGTTCACGAACGAGCCATTGCCGCTGCCGAGGTCGACCAGCCAATACTCGTCGAGATCCTGGCGATGCACGACGGCATGGCGCCGGGAGACACGGCGGTCGTTGAGCACGATGCGGTTCGAGGGAGACCGCCCGATCGAGCAGCTGGCATCCAGCGGCCAACGGCTCCCGTCCTCGGCCTCGAGCCAGGCCTCTCCCGACGCGTTGTCGTTCATGAGCGAACCCACCGCCACTCTCAAGCGAGCATTGCTGCCGCACGCATTTCTTGCTGACCCGATTGCGACGGCTCTGACGTGTCGGGCTCCCTTGACCGCTTAAGCTCGGCGCTTTCCTTCTTGATGCAAGTTGTTCGCAGTTAGGAGGAAACCGGGCCGGTTGGCAAGCGGCAGAATTGGCTCTAGCAGCAGGCTTCTAGGCCAACTTATTCCGACAAGTGACCCGCTGACGCGGTTGCGTCCGGACGGACGTCTCTCTAGGGGCGTGGCGGGCGGCGGCGCTCGTGAAACCAGGCCTGATACTCCGTCATTTTGGAGCGCTGCGACACCGGCGCCCGCCGCTTGCAGGTCGCGGCCTCCTCGCTGCTGTCGGGTGCGCCCCAGCGCCACTCGACGCAATCGTTGACGTTGTATGCCGTCTCGAGTGCGGCAGAGCGATCGATCATGTCTTTCAGCGTCAGCGTCCACTCTGACCCGTCGCTGCGCGTGTAGGAGAACTTGCGGCTGGCAAGCTCGGTTGCCAGCACACCTTCCAGCTCGGCCTTCACGTCCACCACGCTCTTCTCCTTCGGCATGGCAAAGCGATCGGTGCGGCGCGACACGCGCTCCGGAAAGCCACGCACCACATCGATGGCGATCAAGAGCCTGAGGTCGCGCGAGGGCGTTGCAAAGTCCTCCCAGGCCCCGGTCGTCTCGAAGATCGACGCGCCGTCGGGGATGGCGACCTCGGCACCACCGCCCACCTGGTACTTGCGGCCGTTCTCCACGGACGCCACGCGCGTCTTGGCTTGCTCCTCGAGGGCCGTGATCGCCTCTTTCATAGCGCGCATTGGGTCGAGCGGCGCCGGCGACATGACGTCGTCCATGCGGTCGTAGAAGGCCTCGATCTCGAGCCGCGACTGATCGAGCGAAAAGTCACCGTAGTCACGGTCCACCCCGATCTCGGCGTTGGTCAATCGGCGCAGGCCGCCGCCCTTCTCACGTACGATCGGCCGGAATCGCTTGAAGCCGGGGCTGCCGAGGGCGGGGTCTTGCGCGAACAAGAAGTTGCCGCGCCAGAACCGCTTCCTCGCGACCGTACCATCGGGCTGGCCATCGACGGCAAGGAAGACACCGGCAGCTTCTGCCGTCTGCGGCACCCGGCGCGTAAGAACCAATATGTGTCCGTAGGGATCGGCATAAATGGTTCCGGGCCGCAGGGTCTCCTGCTTCAGCGGCACGGGATAATAGTCCGTGTCGCCATCGGTGGCCGCTGTTCGCCCGGAGCCGGAATGAACTGCGTTGGCGAGCGTCGTTTGCAGATAATAGCCAAACGACGGCACAAGGCCTTCCGGCTTAGCTGGAAGCTTCGCGGCTTTCTGCGGGGGCGGCTTGGCGAAGAGGCCGAAGAGGTCGCCGTCCGGAGGATTATCCACTTTCGGTGGAGGCTCCTCGTTGACGATGTTCCACCATTGCGGGCACCGGGGAGGCTGACCGCCGCCGCCGCGCGAGCACTTCGCGTATCCGGCCGGCAACCCCATCTTGAACGCGAAATAGGCGCGCAGGAAATAGGGAAGGTCGGCGCAATCGGGGCGGATGATCAATCCTTTCTCGTCCTCGCGCAGGCCGAGGTGATTGAATAGAAAGTTGCGCGACCTGTCGCGCAGCACCTCATGCAGGGCCGGCCAGGAGAGCGAGACGTCAAGCGGAGCATCGAACAGGGTTTCGATCCAGGCGGAATAGAGATTTTCCGTGCCGCGGTTCCAGCTCGCGCGTATCGGCCACACACCTTTAGAGGCAACGGGAGATGCGGGTCGCGCGCGCTCGACGGTGAACTTACGGGCGAGGGTCGCACATTCCGCGGCCTTTTCCCCACTGCGCGTCAGTGCCGCTTGCCAAGCGCCGGCTGCCGGGGACGCGACCTCTGCGACCCAGAAATACGGTGGCCCGCCATGGCGCTCACGCGACGCGACGGCGACTTTCCCGTCGGGAGCAACCAACGACAGCTCGCCCTCGAGGGGCTGCTCCACGGTGACAACGACGCGCAGGGGCGCGCCTTTCCAGGGCGTCATCGGCGAAGCAAGGACCGTGAGACCGGCCGTCGCCTCGCAATCCGGCGCGGTGTCCTTGGCCTCAGCGTTCCCATTCGCTGCGAATGACACCCCGGCGAACAGCATCAAGGCGGCAATCGGAGCCGACATCTGCCGCGCAGGAAACATTGGAACCCCCATGGCCTGCCTCAACCGGACGAGACGATAGTGTGAAAGCTTCCGCCGGACCATGGCGAAAATTTGCGGCCGTCCGACGGCGCATAGTGCACCTACCCCGGCTTTGGTCCCGATTGACGTTCAAGCAGGGCGACCGTGACGCGGAGCCCTCTCGAGGGAGTGTCGCCGAGCTCAATCGTGCCGCCGTGCACCTCGACGATTTGCTTTGCGATAGCAAGGCCTAATCCACTGCCACCGGTCTCCCGGCTGCGTGAGGTCTCGAGGCGATAGAACGGCTCGAGCACGAGGGCACGCTCGCTTTCGGGGATGCCCGGACCCTCGTCATCGACTTGGATTGTCAGATGCCGCTTCTGAGACGCGGCGCTGATCCTGCATGCCTTGCCGTAGCGAAGGGCGTTGTCGATCAAATTGGCAAACAGGCGGCGCAAGGCAATTGGATCGCCCTCGACCAAAAGCGCGGTTTGCGGAAGGCTTAACTCGACGTTCGGCAGATCCTCTGAGACTGTGCGGAGGATCTCCGCGAGGTCCACGGTCCTGACGCGATCCCGCACCGCGGTTCCGCGTGCGACTGCAAGCGTGTCCTCGATCAGCGCCGTCATATCGTCGAGATCGCGCCCGGCGCGTCGCTGCTGATCCTCGTCGGCGATCAGCTCGGCTCTCAATTTCAGCCGCGTGATATAGGTCTTGAGGTCATGCGACACCGCGCCAAGGAGGACGCTTCGTGCTCTGATCAGGGTCGCGATGCGCTCCTGCATCCGGTTGACCTCGTCGATCAGACGCTTGAGCTCGGGCGCGCCGCGCGAGCGAACAATGACGGGTTGGCCGTCGCCTGAGAAGCGCGAAACCGATTTGGATAGCTCCTGGAGCGGGCGGGTCTCGCGCCAAACGGCCACAAGTGCTGCGATGCCAACGAGAGAGCCTATGGCGCCGAGCCAGAACCCCGGCGGAAGGCCGAACAAGCGCCGAGAGATCTCGCCCTGCGTCTCGAAGACCGCGTAACCGCCGCCTTGAAGTGCGACCGCAAGGCGGAGAGGTTGCCGCGCGAGGCGCCAAAGCCGATCCGATAGCCGCCCGGTGTCGACAGCTTCTCCGCCCTCTTTGGCCAGAGGATCGGCCATTGGCTCGCCGGTCACAATCACCTCGCGGCTGCCGAACTGGCCGACATAGCGCGCAACGATCCACTCGATCCCTTTCCTCCGGCGCGTCTCGGGGGGAATGTCCGGCCGCTCGGGTGAAAACGTGACGCGCAGCGTGTCGGAGCTCGACGCTGCGAGAATAGTTGCGCGCCGCTCGCCGGAGCTCGTCTCGAGAAGCTCGACGATGGCGGCCATCTGGTGGGGAAGCGGTAGCGCACCCGGAAGTGGCACGACCGGCGCGCGCGTAACGTAGCTCAGACCGGCTCCCAGCGCCCAAAGTGCCAGCAGCGCCAGCATGAGAATGGCAGAGAGACGGCCGGCAAATCCCAATCGACCGAGCACGCTAGATCTCCTCGACGGTCGCGGTGAGGATGTAGCCGGCATTGCGCATCGTCTTGAATATCGGGGTGGCGCCGGTATCGACTTTTTTGCGCAGGCGGCTGATCTGGACGTCGATGGTGCGGTCGAATGCATCGGCGCGGCGGCCACGCGTCCAATCCATCAGCTGCTCGCGCGAGAGAACGCGGCCCGGCCGGGTGACGAAGCATTCGAGGAGATCGAATTCCGCGCTTGTGAGCTCGATCGGCAAGGCCGCGGCATCGAAGACCGCCCTCGCCTCGAGGTCGACGACAAGACCGCCGCCGATCTTGAACCGCTTCTTATCGAGCGGCGCCGGCTCGTTGCGGCGCAGGATGGCGCGGATCCTGGCGACCAGCTCACGCGGATTGAACGGCTTCGGCAGATAGTCGTCAGCTCCGATCTCGAGACCAATGATGCGGTCGACGTCGTCGCCGCGCGCGGTCAGCATCAGGATCGGGACCCGTGATTTCGCACGCAGCCTTCGGCAAATGGATAAGCCGTCCTCGCCGGGCAGCATGATGTCGAGAACAATGAGATCCGGCTCGCCAAAGACGGACACGTGCCGATCGAGGGCTGAGCCGCCGTCGCCCACCTCGGCGCGGAAGCCTTGCCGCTCGAGATAGCTTTGCACGAGCGACCTGATCTCAGGGTCGTCCTCGATGACGAGGATGTTCGGGCGATCACTCATGGCGCCACTTTGAGGGTAGCCCCGGTCGCAACGCAAGCCTCGAGAGGGGCTTGTTACAAAACGCAAAGAATTGGGTTGTTTGTGAAATACGCCGGCAAAGTGCGGTGAGCATTCTCCTCTCCATCGCGTCAACGGGACGTGATCAACGACTAGGAGATACTCCGATGATCCTGAAGAAATCCGTACTCGCTTCGTTTTGTGTTGCAGCCGCCCTCGTTGTTGGCGGCGCCTCGATCGCCGAGGCCGGCTGGTCGCGGTCCGGCAGCGGCACCGGGCCGAACGGCCGCACATGGCACTCGTCCGGCCAGGGCTCGTGCGCCAATGGGGCGTGCAGCTCGTCCCAGAGCTACACGGGTCCGAATGGCGGCACGACAACTCGGAGCGGAAGCTCGAGCTGCTCGGGCGGGACGTGCGGGTCGTCGGCGACCTGGACCGGTCCGAACGGTCAAAGCGTGACGCGGAGCGGCTCGTTCACACGCAATTGAGGCGCACCACACCCAGCGCAGGATCGGCGGCGGGCCCGTTGTGCCCGCCGCATGGTCGATCAGCACGGCAGCCCACCACCTTCGGAGTAAAGCATGCGCAATTCTCACATTCGAGCGCTCGCCGCAGCGCCGCTCCTCGGCGCCACATGTCTTGTCGGCGCGGCCACGGCCCAGGCACCGCAACGCGAGCAACCTACGTTGTCACAGGCCGAGATTGCGGCGCTGGCCCAGAACCCGGCCGTGAATGCTGCGATCTATGCATGCAGCGCCGATCGCTGGCGGCTCTGCGGCGGCGTTCTTCCAGGCGGAGGACGGATTGTCCGCTGCCTTGCAGAAAAGGCCGCTGATCTCACCCCTCAATGCAACTCCGCGCTGACCGAGGCGCGCAATGCGATAGCCGCGGCCAACAGTGCGCCGCCGGATCTGCCGGCGAGAAAACAATAACGCAAGCCTAGCCCTCGCGCTTGGCGGTGCCTGCAAAGGACACGCAATCCATGCCTGATCTACCAGCATTTCTGGCCAACACGCCGCGGCCTCTCTTCGGGTTTTTCCCAATCGCGCTCGTTTTCATCGCGCTCGAATTTCTTTATTTGCGATTTGCCCACGATGGGCACGAGCGTGGACCCGACCAAGGTGACGATTCCGATCTCCACGAGGCCGCGGCCTCCGTTGGAGTGGCGCTCGGCGATATCATCGCCCGGCTGCTAACCGGCGGCATCGCGGCAATTCCATTCTTACTGCTCTATCAGCACCGCCTTTTCGATATTCCTTTGAACACAGCCTCTGCATGGGCCACGCTCTTTATCGGCGTTGAATTCCTCTACTATTGGTTTCACCGCGCGTCGCACCGCATACGGTGGCTGTGGGCAACGCACGCCGTGCATCACTCCGCCACCCATTTCAACTTGTCGGCTGCTATTCGTCTTGGCTGGACCGGCACCATCTCAGGCGCGTTCGTCTTCTTCCTGCCGCTCGCGCTGATCGGCTTCCATCCGGTCGCGATTGGCCTCGTGATCGGATTTGGCCTCCTCTACCAGTTCTTTTTGCATACCGCGCTGCCGGTCAGCCTCGGTCCCCTCGAATGGGTGCTCAACACTCCGACACATCACCGCGTCCACCATGCCTCAAACGAGGCGTGCCTCGACAAGAACTACGGCTCGGTTCTGATCGTCTTCGACCGGTTGTTCGGTACGTTCGCTGCAGCTCCCTGCGAGGAGCCACTCCGTTTCGGATTGAAAGGACGCGAGCCAAGCAACAATCCGGTGCAGATCGCGCTCGGGGAATGGGTCCATCTTTGGAGAGAGGTCCGTCGGGCACGCACATTGACCGCCAAGGCGAAGACGCTCTTTGGGGCACCTTGATCCGCGATTGGGGCCGTCGCTTGGGCAGGCTTGAGCCGAACGTTCAGCATTGACCGAGGGAGTGCTGAGGCAGGCCCTGAAGCATCTTGTGGCTGCTTGGAAGAAGGCTATTGAGTGCGTTCGCGACCCTGTGTTCGCAGTAGGGCTTCAGGAGGCGCGGCACCAACCTCAAGCGGTCCGGAATGTCTGTTTCTTGCGACAAGCCGGTGAGGAAAACGAAGGGCACACCACAGGTGCTAAGTTTGTCGGCAAGCGGCCAAGAGATGTCGGGGCCAAGATGAACGTCCAGCGCGGCGACGTCGAATTCCGGATTGTCGATTAAGGCCTGCATTGCCGCGCGAAGTGAGGTCGATGTGGTGACCGTAGCACCGTACCCGCGCAGAAGCACAATGAGCGGGAGCGCAATGAGAGGCTCGTCCTCGACGACAAAGACCCGGCGACCAAAGAAGGGCATGGGGTACTCCCGCTCACGTCAGCGAAAACCTTCAAAATATATCTTGGATCTTGTTGGGGTATCCCCGTTCCGGGGGAGAGATAGCTGCTCGGCCTAGTGTTCCGACTCCGACGGTTGGTTCCCAACCGTCTCCGCCGGAACCCTAGCCATGTTTTTGTTTGTGTTCTGGATTCACGGCCGCTTGACGACCTTCGCCCGGAATCAAGCGTCCGATCCAGAACACTAGGTAATCAGCCTTAGGCGGATTGCCTGCGCAACAGAGTGTACCCTGTTGCGGGTACCAAGCTTCTCCTGCGCCTTCTTCAAATGTGTTCTGACGGTCTCTTCGCCAAGCTTGAGTGCAAGCGCCGCCGCGCTCATCTCGTATCCCATCGAGATGAGACGAAGCACGCAGCGTTCGCGGGACGTCAGCGACGTCGGCTCGCCGACCCGCGGAGGGTTAAGCCCAACAAGCTTCTGAAGGCGAATAGCTGCACAGGTCGCGCCCATCGCAAGGACCGCTCGCGTTTCCGGGGCCAAACGATCTGCGAGCACTTTTCGAGACCAGAATATGACCACCCAGCGTCCGCCAACCGGACACACAAGCTGATCCCGCATGCCGTACTTGAGGGCGAGCTCGAACGGCCATCGGTCCACACCAAGTGGCTCGAAGGATCGCATGAGCTCCGACATGGTCGTTGGTGATATGGCTGAGGACATCACAGTTAGCCCAGGACCGGGGTGCTGTTTGGTAAGCTCGAGCCAGTGCTCCCACCATCCGTTCGGCACGCTACTGTGTAGAAACACAGTCTTGCCCTTTTCCAAGGCGCGCCAATCTCCCCAACGGATAGGAAGAAGCGCTGCTCCGAGAACGCTGAGATCCAACTGCCGTGATGCTTCGTTGAGGAGGTTCAGGACCATACGAGGCTCATTGCAGTCATCGACCCCCTGCACGAAGCTCAGCATGCGATCGAGCGACGACGCTGCATTTAGCATCTTTTGAGACATGGCATCTCTTTGATGAGGCATTTCTCTGACGAGCCGGGACTTGTCGCAGGATCAACTGATCTCACGCTCGATCAGTTTCACCAGCCCGGCGTTAACCGATCGGCCGGACAAGGGTCGGCTTGCCGTTCGAACAGTTGCGGTTTATTGCAGATCGTCTCGATTGGCAGGACAGCAAGCATGACCGACATCCTGAGCGACATCTTCGAGACCAT
This sequence comes from Hyphomicrobium sp., assembly GCA_041659825.1. Classification (GTDB taxonomy): domain Bacteria; phylum Pseudomonadota; class Alphaproteobacteria; order Rhizobiales; family Hyphomicrobiaceae; genus Hyphomicrobium_C. The sequence goes on along the minus strand of JBAZXL010000003.1, from coordinate 85,000 downwards.
TCGGCTGCGCGGCACGCTGTACTTCCGCACCGACTATGCACCGCCGTGGGCTGTGACCGTGCCCGCTTACGAACAGGCCGCGCGATTCCACCTGATCGTCCAGGGGCGGTGCCATGTCGAGATTACGGGTGGCGGCCCGGGCGCCGATCTCGGTCCAGGCGATCTCATGCTCATTACGGGCGGCCGCGAGCACATTCTTTCCGACTGTGCCGGGCGCGAGCCGGCACCGCTCGAGGAGATCGTCCGGCGCTCCGGATACGACGGCAAAGGCGTCTTCGCGTACGGCACTGCGGAGCCCGGAGCAGCGACGCAGATGGTGTGCGGTCATCTGAACTTCACCCGCGGCGCCGATCATCCGCTGCTGCGGGCGCTGCCTCCCCTCATTGTCATGCGGCCGGCCGAACGCGCAATGCATCCTTTGCTCGACGATACGTTGCGGCTCGTTGTACGCCGTGCCTTCACCGATACGCTCGGCGCTGCGGCCTCCATCTCGCGGCTGTCGGAGGTATTTTTCATCGAAACGGTCCGCGCCAGCATCGATGCTCACACCGAGCTTAGCCGCGTCATCGCGGCCATGACCGACGCCCAGGTCGGCCGCGCCCTCAGCAGCATCCACGAGGCGCCCGCAGATCCCTGGACGGTCGAATCTCTCGCGCAGGTGGCCGGCATGTCGAGGAGCCGGTTCGCCGAGCGTTTCACCGAGCTCGTCGGAGTGGCGCCGATGGCCTACGTCGCGGAGTGGCGGATGCAGAAGGCCCTGGCGCGACTGGTCGAATCGGATGCCAACGTGAAGGTCGTGGCTGCCGAGGTCGGGTATCAGTCCGCGGCCGCCTTCACGCGCGCCTTCGTTAACCGTTTTGGTGTCACGCCGACCGAGGCGGGCGGCTGAGACAGAGCAAACCGGGCAGTCCAGCGCACTCCGATCGCAGTGCAGCATGTCGAGGCGACGCTTTTGTTTGCAGATCATCCCAAATGAGTTGCCTGATGTCCCAATCCATGCCGCATGGATTGATTTTTCGTCCCCTAGTAGGCAAGTAGGGTTCATCGAAAGTCCAAACCAACTGGGGCACTCATCATGCAGCGCATCAAGGCCATCGATCCCGTCACGGCAACCGATGACGTCAAGGTGACCCTCGACGCCGTCAAGGCGAAGCTCGGGGGCGTTCCCAATATCTTCCGCACCATGGCGGTGGCACCCTCGGTGCTCAACGGCTACCTCGCGTTCTCGGACGCGACCGAAAAGGGCCGTCTCTCTGGAAAATTGCGTGAACGGATCGCGCTCGCAACTGCCAACATCAACGGTTGCGACTACTGCGCCTCCGCTCATCAGGCACTCGGCAAGATGGCAGGCCTCTCGCCTGAGGAAATCGGCGCAGCGCTCAGAGGCCAATCCGACGACGCCAAGGTCGCCGCGGCACTCACGTTCGCCAAGGCTGTGCTCGCCGATCGCGGCCAGGTGTCCGACGACGCCTTGAAGGCCGTGCGCGCAGCCGGGTGGAGCGATGGCGAGATCCTCGAGATCGTGGCGAGCGTCGTGCTCAACATTCTCACCAATTACCTCAACAACGTCGCCGGCACCGAGGTCGACTTCCCGCGCGTTACAACGCACCGGGCAGCCTGAGTACGCGTGTATCAAAACAGGGAGATTAGAACATGCGTGCCGTCATTTCGCTCCTCTCCGCCGCATCAGCCTTTGTGATGGTCGCCGCGATCGGGCATGCCCAGGATGCGGTGAACCAGCAGGCGAAACCGTCGACAGTCGAGGCTGAGCCTGTACTCAGAGTGCCCACCGCCGACTATCGCCGTGACTGGGTGCAGCTTGGCACCTTTTCGGTGCTAGCCGACAAGCCCGAGAACGGCGCCAAGCAGTTACACGCCGTCTACACGGCGCGGGAAAACCTTGCGGCCTATCTCAAGGACGGGAAGTTCCCGGACGGCGCCGTCATCGTCAAGGATGTGTGGGCCGCCAAGACCGAACCGTTGACGACAGGAACTGCGAGCTACGCCGGAGATCTCGCGGGCCGCTTTGTCATGATCAAGGACGCCGCCGGCAAGCTCGGTTCGGGACCGCGCTTCGGCGATGGCTGGGGATGGGCCTTCTACGAAGGCAGCGAAACATCCAAGACCGTGACGGCCGACTACAAATCGGCCTGCCTCACCTGCCACGAGCCCGCTCGCAAGCAGGATCTCCTCTATCTGCAGGGCTATCCGATCCTGAAGAAGTAGCCTCGACGCGAAAGCTTCCGTCCCGTTGTCCCGCTTCCGCACAGGGCTGCTGCGGAAACGGCCATCTATTGCCTAAAGGCAGCCCGCAACAGAGAGGACTTTTAAGCATGAGAACGTCGAAACTCATCACCATGGTGCTGGCGGGCCTCGCCGCCATGTCGCTGCCGGCATTGGCCGGCCCCGAAGTCAACACGGCGACGGGAGCTGTGCTCGTCGATGGCAAGCCGGCGCCCGGTCTCGCGGTGCACGGCTATGATGTCGTCGCCTACTTCAAGGACGCCAAGCCCGTGCAGGGCGAGGCCAAGTTCGCAGCCAAGCACGGCGACGCGACCTACCGTTTCTCGAGCCAGGAGAACCTCGACGAATTCAAGGCCAACCCGGCCAAGTACGAGCCGGCCTACGGTGGCTACTGCGCCTATGGCGTTGCGGTCGGCGCTAAGTTTGATGGCGACCCACGCTACTGGAAGGTCGTGGACGGCAAGCTCTACCTGAACCTGTCGTCCGACATCCAGGAGACTTGGAACAAGGACATCGCGAGCAACGTCAAGAAGGCCGATGGCAACTGGCCGAAGCTCGCGAGCAAGCTTCCGTCAGAGATCAAGTGACAGCGACATAAGATAGAGCAGCCACGCCTTCTGCGGCGTGGCTGCTCTGTTCCCACCCCTTTAGAACCCGATCTCGACTAACCTGTCGCCGGCCACAAGTCTGTACCGATTGTCACGGGTACACGGCCGCCGAGAAAGGCCATCTCGCCTCACCGTACCAAGGGCGTTGGCCTATGCGAGCCGAATGCTGTTAGCAACGCCTGACAATCCGTCGACTTCCTACTTATGGGGTGACATCCATCGCGGAGGACCAACGTCTTGAGGTCGCGCCGATGGCATTCGCACCCGAATTCATACCCCTCGCAACTGCGGCTGCGATAGCTTTCATCGCCCTCCTAGGGCTCATCTTTGAATGGAGGAAGCGGAAGGCTGTCGAAGCGCGCTTCAGCGTGGTGGTTGACGCTGATGCTGAAGCCGCACGCGTAATTGCGAGCGCCAGAACGGCTGCCAAGCAGCTCGAATCTGACGCAAAATTGCGAGTTTCTTCTGCCGCAAAGGAGGCGATGCTGGCCGCCGAGCGCTGCGAAACGCGTGCTCGCGAAGCGGATGCAAGATCTGAGGCGCTACGCAAGGACATTGACGCACTTCAAGAGGCCTATCGCAGCAAGAAGGGCGTATACGATGCGCTTGCCCAAGAGGTGGCAATTTTCGATGACCGGATCGCGTTCGCTGAGATGGGTGTTTACGCACCGCACTTCGACTTCACTGACAGCGAGCAATTCAAGGCCGCGATCATCGAGGCTCGAGATGCTCAGAAGACGATGATCGCCGCGTCTACCGCCGTGGTGTGCAAGACGGACTGGCACGTGGACGGCAGCCGGTCGAAGGGCAAGACCATGACAAATCGAAACATCAGGCTGACTCTTCGTGCGTTCAACAACGAGTGCGAGGCTGCCGTGGCAAACGTGCGCTGGAACAACGCGAACGCCATGGAAAAGCGGATCATCCGGGCAAAGGAGCAGATCGACAAACTCAACGCATCGAACAGTACGATCGTCACTGGCGAATATCTGGCCCTCAAGCTGAAGGAGCTTCGCCTCACGCACGAATGTCGGGAGAAGCTCAAGCACGAACGGGAGGAGCGTGCTGAAGCCGCTCGCTTAGCTCGGGAGGAACAGAAGCTTCAACGAGACATGGAAGACGCTGAACGCGACGAGAGCCGCTATGCTGGAATGTTGGCGAGAGCGAAGGCCGAAGCCGCCAAGGTGGCCGGCACGAAGCTTGAGGCATTCGGTGAGCAGATCAGAGTGCTAGAGCAAGCCCTTACAGATGCCCAAGCGAGGGCCGCCCGCGCTCAAGCTATGGCCGAGAAGACCAGTTCCGGCTACGTCTATGTCATCTCAAACGTGGGATCGTTCGGTGACAATGTAATCAAGATTGGCATGACGCGTCGGCTCGACCCGATGGATCGCGTCAGGGAGCTGGGAGACGCGAGCGTCCCGTTCGTTTTCGATACCCACGCGATCATCTATAGCGATAATGCACCGGCTCTCGAGCGCGCCCTTCACGGCGAGTTCGAGGCCTCCCGCATCAATACGCAAAACTACCGCAAGGAGTTCTTTCGAGCTGCATTGCGAGACGTAGAAGACGCAGTGCGGCGTCTTGCTCCAGCGGCACCGTTCTTCAGAGACATCGAGGCTCAAGAGTATCGGGAAACCTTGGCGGCTCGGAAAGCGGCGCTGCTCGAGAATGGTGAAAGCGCTCGGGAAGCTTTCCCAGTGAGCATCTGAACTGAAGTGTGCGCCAGTTGCCGCGCGACAAGCCAGAAGTCTCACGGAAGTGTAATTCCCCCTGCCCACCAACGCGCTGCGTGGTCGCAAGTTAAGGTCGAGTTTTATCAGTCTGTTCGTCTTGGGTGGCCGCTCGGTTCGTCGAAGCGCTTGACCGATGCGATGGCATCGCTCTTCGCGCTTCTCCCAGCGGTTCACCTTGCGCGCAAGGCGCAGCCTCGAGCATCGCCGCGCAGACGGTATGGCCTTGCCCCCGGCTGACACGCCCGTCCGTTTGCGGACTCACGTCCATCAACAGGGCAATGTGGCTAACGGTCAGGCATATTTCCGGCATCGCCAAGCAGCGATTTGACCGATCGGTCCGTTTCATTGACCGTTTTGTCATGGCACACGCTTTGCACCCAATGACACGCATTCGTTTCGGCGTGTGTTCCAAAATTGTGCTGACGCTCTTCAGAACATTACAGGGAGTTTGTCATGGCATCGCGTTTGATCATCGAGCAAGGCAGCTATCGCTCACTTGCTGCCTCAACGAACGCAGTGCAAGAAGGATATCGGCGAAATGACATTGCACTCCTCAGGTGAGACTCTGTCCGAATTACCGGTCATCGACCTCACCGACAGCTTCTCTGCGTCCATCGATGATCGCAAAGGCGTCGCGAACCAGATCCGGCTGGCCTGCAGAGACACCGGATTCTTTTATGTCAGCAATCACGGCGTGCCTGAAGCTACAATCGAAGCCACGCTCACGGTTGGCCGCCGGTTCTTCGCCAAGCCAGCCGCCGAGAAAAGGCCCCTTCTCGGTACGGGCGGCTATGGCTACGATCCGCCGCAACTGCAGGTCCTCGATGCCGCCGCACCGCCCGATCTGAAGGAAGGCTTCATGATGGGGCCGCCGGAGAGCGAGCTTGCGCGGAGCGTGAAATGGCCGGCGGACATGCCAGAGTTCCGCGGTCAACTCCAAGTCTATACGGCGGACATCACGACGCTCGGGCGCCACCTCATGCGCTGCCTTGCGCTCTCGCTCGATCTCAATGAAGATTATTTCGACGATGGCTTCGACAATCCAGGGTGTTCCGTCCGCCTGCTCCACTACGGGCCGCGGCCGGCCGATGCCTTGCCGAACCAGATCGGCGCCGGCGCCCATACCGACTGGGGCGGAATCACGATCCTCTACCAGGACGACGTCGGCGGCCTCGAGGTCAAGAGTGCCGAAGACCAGTGGATCAAGGCGACGCCCATTGCAGGCACTTTCGTTATCAACCTCGGCGACATGATCCGGCGCTGGACGAATGACTCTTACCGATCAACCCTTCACCGGGTCGTAAGCAATGCCACCGACAAGCATCGCTATTCGATCGCGACATTCTTCAATCCTCGCGACGATTATCGGGTCGCCTGCGTACCGACATGCCTTAAGGAAGGAGAGCAGCCGACCTACGCTCCCTGCACCGTTGGCGAGCACATCATGGACATGGTCCGCAAGACGTACGGAGGCTAGTTCCGGTTGCGACAATTGCCTCCCCCTGGAGTGCGGTTCGGAGCAAATGTCGCAACCAACAGGAACACTGGCGCCTCGATGCTTCTAGTGTAGCTTTCGCATCTGACGTTTGTCGACTGCCGCAAGCGGGGACCAAACGTCAGATGCGCTACACTAGCGCCAGGGGCGGGAATGCCCCTGTCGACGCGTCAGCCGAGTGATTGATCAATCGCCCGCTCTTCTTTTTGTGGCGCTATCGAAGCGGCATTGCAAACCATTGGGCGCTATTCTCGGAAACTTCAACGCATTGAGGCCACCAATGCGGGCCTCGTTTGCGTCGAATTCTGCACCGCAGGCGCATCCCGAGCAAGAAAACGCGCGAACATGCATTCCCATCCGAGCGAATGAGCCCGTTTGTGCGGCTGTTGGCACCTGACTAACCTTCAGTGCTGCACATCCGCCAAGCAAATAGTGTTGAAATCAGCCTGCTTTCTCATCTGTTGTGTCAGCGGAGTTACACGCATCGCTTGAGGCGACGAGCTCTTGCATTCTCCTTGTTGACCGAACGTTAAAACGCGGCGCCAATGATTGGCATACTGAGCCGCCGGCCACGTTTTTGCACCGATGGGTTGGCGCGGCGCGTTGGCTGGGTTTCGACTGAGGGGGATTAGATGAGCACACCATTCCACGGTTCTCTTAGGCGATTGGCACTCGGCACCTTGTCAATTGCCGGGCTTCTCGTCGGAACCGGTCACGATAAGGTGCTGGCTGCCGATTGGAGCGCGACAGAGATCCAATATCAGTACGGAAAGCTCGACGTTCCATTTTCAGGCGGTAATACAAGCAATACGCACATTGTCACGCTTCAGCACGCAAGCGGCTACAGCTTTGGCGACGTATTCTTCTTCGTCGACTTTCTTGATGACAACGACCTCGATGGCTTCGACGACAAGGACGCCTACGCGGAAGGGTACGCCTATTTCAGCTCCGCAAAGATCCTGCACCACAAGTACAGCGGTATCGTCAAAGACCTCGGTGTTCTTGTCGGATTCAACTACGATGCCGATGCAGATTACCTTGCCTATTTGCCGGGTGGCTATGTTGACTGGAATCTGCCCGGGTTCGCATTCCTGCGTACACAGTTTACGGCGGTGATCGACGACACCAGGGGCGTTGCCAGTGGTGGGATCGCACCATCGAGGGATGACGGCTTCCAAGCTGATGTGTCGTGGGCCTACCCGATCCACGCTTTCGGCCAGTATTTCAGCATCGAAGGGCATATCCAATACGACATCCCCGTTACGGGCGAGTTCGGAACCATACCCTATTCGATCCTCGGCCAGCCGCAGTTCCGCTGGGACGTCGGCTATGCCTTGAATGGCAAGAAGGACGTCCTTTTTGTCGGTACGGAATATCAATTCTGGATCAATAAGCTCGGCGAGAACACGACGGACGAAAGCGCTTTCCAGGCACTCGGTGTTTGGCGGTTCTAGTTTCGCGTTTGCGTAGACCAATCTCCCACGCGGGCCGCGTTGACCACGCGGCCCGTCTTCGTTCCGAACGCCGGTCGGGATGCGGCAGGGCTGCCTCGTTGCTCTCGGGCCTCGTCCTCTCGCGCGTGCCCAACGCCCTTAGATGCATATCGGCATGCGTGAGAATGTTGCGCCTTATAGTGGAGCGGATGGGATGGGCACAGATGGGCGTATCAAGATCGATGCGCTGACGGTCACCGGCGCGGCCGCCAGCTTGTTCAGGCCTGGTGCTGGCTTCTCCGAGTGGTTCAAGGACCACGAGCACGGACCCGAGATGGTCGTCGTCCCAGCGGGCAGTTTCACCATGGGCTCTCCGGCAAGTGAACCGCAGCGTGAGCCTTGGGAGCCTGGAACGGAAAGCCCGCAAGTGAAGGTGACGATTGATCGGCCGTTTGGCATCGGCCGCACCGCGATTTTGCGCCGCGAGTTTGCGGCTTTCGTTGCCGCAACGGGATACCAAGCGGAGCCAGGCGCCTTAGTCTTGAAAGGCGAGGAATGGCTATACGATCCGCTCGTCTCGTGGCGCAACCCCGGCTTCGACCAGGATGAAGCGCACCCGGTGGTGTGCATCAGTTGGAATGACGCCAAGGCCTACGTGGCGTGGCTCGCAGCCATGACCGGCCAGCCCTATCGGCTGCTCGGCGAAGCGGAATGGGAATACGCCGCGCGTGCCGGCGCGAGGACGCCATTCTGGTGGGGCTCGACGATCGCCCCAGCACAAGCGAACTACAAGGCCACCCACGCCTATGGAGGCGGTGGTGGCACTGGTGAGTTCCGCGGCGCAACGGTGCAGGCAGCTAGCTTTGAGCCAAATCGTTGGGGACTTTTCAATGTACACGGCAATGTGTGGGAGTGGTGTGAGGATGTCTGGCACAGCTGCTATGATAGCGCTCCAACGGATGGATCGGCCTGGCTAGAGGGTGGCGACGGTCGTCGTCACATCCTCCGAGGCGGCTCCTGGATCAACGACCCACGGTTTCTTCGCTCCGCCGTCCGGTTCGGGTTCTCAGCGGAGGCGCGAGCCTATAACTTCGGCTTGCGTATTGGGCGCACGCTTGCCCTTCAACGGGACTAAGCGTCGGATGTGCCGCGGGCGGCGCCCGCCTTAGTCGCGATTGTCGCTGCGGTTTGCTACGCGCTCGTTCGCATCGAGGTGCGTTACCCTTCTCAGAACCTCATAAGATGGAGAGAGACGGATGAGCGGGTCCATCCAGGCCTTATTTCAACGCCTGACCCAAGGCGTGTACGTTGTCGGCGTGGGACGCAGGGAGGCGCGCAACGCTTTCACCGCCGCCTGGGTGATGCAGGTGTCGTTCGATCCCTTGCTGCTGGCCCTCAGCATCAATCCGCGCCATTCGTCCTATGGGTTGCTCAAACAAGGCCATGCGTTCAGCGTCAACGTACTGAAAAAGGGCCAATTGGAGTTGGCTGCCCGCTTCGGCCAGCCTGCTGCCACTGACAAGTTGGGCGCGACGGCGTGGACGACGGGTCGCTGCGGGACGCCGTTGCTGCGTGAGGCGGTCGCATGGTTCGAATGCGAAGTGGCAGGCGAGCATCAGGCCGGCGATCACGTGCTGGTGCTGGGAAAGGTGATCGACGGCAAGCTACTGGATGCCGAGGCCGAGCCCTTGACCTATCGCGAAACCGGCGCGATGGACGGCGCCTCGGCGCTGTTCCCTGGCGCTTTCGGGGATTGCTCAGTCGCGCTGCAATCGAGCGGCTCGCCGGATGATCCCGATTTGTCTGGTCGTTAGGGCCGTCCATAGAGCCGTCGCCTGATCAGCTCTGGGTCTGAGTGGGATCGCTTGGCGATAGGGCTTCCCTTTGCAACGGAAGCGGTGATAGGTCAGCCGGCGTCTTTCTGTCCGTCCACGACCTCCCCAATTGATCACGAATGCCTCAATGCACCGTTCGGTGGGCGGCGTGGCGGCCCGGAGGCTCGCTCCGAGGGACGCTGTCAGGCTTGCTGGATGAGGAACGAATGGATCGGCACGAAAGCAGCCTGGTGACGCCGGCGAAGCCCCCAGAAATGCCTATGGCGTCACTGCATATTCCCTTTGCCGAGTTCGTGGCTCTCACGGCGCTGCTTATGGCTCTCACAGCGTTGGCAATCGACATCATGCTGCCGGCGCTACCCGAGATCGGCTCGGCATTCAGCGTGGCGAGGGAGAATGACCGCCAGCTCGTGCTCATCGTCTACATGGTAGGCTTTGCCGGCGGGCAGCTCGTCTATGGGCCTTTATCCGACCACCTGGGCCGGCGTCCTGTATTGCTGGCCGGCATCGCCGTGTTTATCGCGGGCACGCTGGCTGCATTGCTGTCGCAGACGTTTCCGGCGCTCCTTGCGGCGCGCCTGCTGCAGGGCATCGGAGCCGCCTCGCCGCGCGTTGTCGCCATCGCGATTGTGCGGGATCTTTACGCCGGCCGCCAGATGGCGCGGGTGATGTCGTTTGCCATGATGGTGTTCATCATCGTTCCGGTGCTGGCGCCGTCGATCGGACAGGCCCTCCTTCATGCCGGAGACTGGCGTTGGATTTTCTTCGGACTACTGATGGCAGGTCTAGTCGCCGCGCTTTGGGCGAGCGTACGGCTACCCGAGACAAGCGAAGCGTCCTTAGGCAACCGCCCGGCGATGCCGCTCGTGGCCTCGTTCAAGTCGGCCATTCTAAACCCGCAGACAGTCGCCTACGGTGTGGCCCAGGGCTTCATGTTCGGCTGCTTGCTCGCATACATCGCCAGCTCACAGCAGATCTTCGTTGAGCTTTTCGGGCTCGGCGCGGCATTCCCCGTCGTCTTTGGCGGCGTGGCGTCGACGCTGGCAATAGCCTCTTTTATCAACGCACGCATTGTCGGCCGCCTCGGCATGCGGCGGGTATCACACACCGCGCTCGCAGGCTTTGTCGCGGTGTCGCTCGTGCTTGCGGCAGCAGCGGCTCTCGGCATTGCGACGCTGCCCGTGTTCGTGATCCTCGTCGCCTTGGCGCTTTTCCTGTTCGGCCTCGTGGGGCCAAATTTCAATGCTCTGGCTATGGAGCCGCAGGGCCACAACGCCGGCATGGCCTCCTCGGTCGTCGGCTCGCTTAGCACTGCGATTGGAGCCGTCGTTGGCGGCCTGATCGGCCGCTCCTTCGATGGCACGGCGCTGCCGCTGGCACTCGGCTTCGCCGCAGCGAGCCTGATCACCTTGGCTACCGTCGCTTACGTCGAGGGGCAAGCCGGCCTCTTTGGCCGCAACCAACCACGGCTTTAGCCGGCAACCACGGCCGTAGCCGGTCAGCGGCTTCGGTGGACATCGATGCATGCCGTGGGGCCGCCGAACGCGAACGCAGGCACGCGAAGCTGTGTGGACGGCTCTCCTCATGACCGCGAACGTCGGTCACGCGCCCGGCGCGGTTGCCAGAGGGCTTGCCAGCGGCGTTTGAAAAAGGCGGCTTTGTTGGACTAAGCCACTGAAAGAAATGGTGGGTGTGCTCAGGCTCGAACTGAGGACCCGCTGATTAAGAGTCAGCTGCTCTACCAACTGAGCTACACACCCATCGCCGGCGAACCGGGCCTCAGATGTTATTCAGAGGGCCCAAAGGACGGCAAAGGGGCCCGACCAGGGCCCCAATGCGCGTTCCGTAGCACCGCACGCCCCGCCTGTCCAGCGGCATATCGAGCGTCGGGCAAGATCTTGCAAAGTCACGGCAACTGCTGCGCCTTTGCCGTCTTCTGCCGCTTGACCATGAGCTTGTTCAAGGCCGCCACATAGGCCCGCGCAGAGGCCACCATCGTGTCGGTATCGGCGCCACGACCCGTGACCACGCGGCCGTCCTCCGCCAGGCGGACGGAGACCTCGGCCTGAGCGTCGGTGCCCTCCGTCACGGCGTGCACCTGATAGAGCTCGAGCTTAGCTGAGTGCGCGACGAGCATCTTGATGGCGGCGAAGGTCGCGTCTACGGGACCGTTGCCTGTCGCATGCACCGTGTGCTGGGTGCCGTCGATGTCGAGCGTCAAGGTGGCCGATTGCGGGCCCGTCGTGCCGGCGATCACCTGCAGCGCCACCACCTTCATGCGATCGTGGGCGTGGGCGATCTCCTCATCGACGAGCGCCTCGATGTCCTCGTCGTAGACGTGCTTCTTTCTGTCGGCGAGGGCCTTGAAGCGATTGAAGGCGTCCTCGAACGCGTTCTCGCCCAGGTCGTAGCCGAGCTCCTTGAGCTTGGTGCGGAAGGCATTGCGGCCGGAATGCTTGCCCATGACGAGCGAGGTTTTGCCGACACCGACGCTCTCCGGTACCATGATCTCGTAGGTCTGCTGATACTTCAGGATGCCGTCCTGGTGGATGCCGCTCTCGTGCGCGAAGGCGTTGCGGCCGACAATCGCCTTGTTGTACTGGACCGGGAAATTCGTCACGGCGGAGACGAGCTTCGAGGCGCGGGCGAGCATCGTGCTCTCGATGCGCGTCGTATAAGGCAGCACATCGCCACGCGTCTTGAGCCCCATAACCACCTCCTCGAGGGCGGCATTGCCGGCCCGCTCACCAATGCCGTTGATCGTGCATTCGATCTGGCGCGCGCCGGCCTTCAATGCTGCGAGAGAGTTGGCGACTGCGAGGCCCAAGTCATTATGGCAGTGGGTCGAGAAGATCGCCTTGTCGGCACCCGGCACCCGCTCGCGCACGGCGCGGAACATCTCGTAGTACTCCTCGGGCGTGGCGTAACCGACCGTATCCGGCAGATTGATGGTGGTGGCGCCAGCCTTGATGGCTGCGTCGACGCAGCGGCAGAGATAGTCGATGCCGGTGCGCGTCGCGTCCATGGCGCTCCACTCGACATCGTCAACGAGATTGCGGGCGCGTGCAACCGTCGCCGTGATGATCTCGAGAACCTCGGCCTCGCTTTTCCGCATCTGATATTCGAGATGGATGGGTGAGGTCGAGACGAACGTGTGAATGCGGCCGCGGCGGGCGTGGCGTACGGCTTCGCCAGCGCGGTCGATGTCGGCGTTGATGGCACGGGCGAGGCCGGCGACGGTTGCATTCTGAACGCGCCTTGCGATCGCCGAGACCGCCTCGAAGTCGCCCTCGGAGGCGATCGGAAAGCCCGCCTCGATGATGTCGACGCCCATGGCGTCCAGGCAATCGGCGACCTCGAGCTTCTCCTCGAACGTCATGGTGGCGCCGGGGCACTGCTCACCGTCGCGCAAGGTTGTATCGAAAATGACTACGCGCTCGGCGTTGGTCGTTCTGTCGGAAGTCATGGCTGTGTCGTCCTTTATCGGTGGCCAGCAGCCCCTGTTGCATTGAGCTTTGGCTGGCGATGATCCCTTGCGCTCGAACCGGCTATCCCCTGAGCACCCGGCCGGCAGAGCAGGCCATCGGTCCTCAGGGGCCGATAAGGAGGAGCATCGGAAGGGGCTTGCACGCATGCGTGCGCGCGGCCTGCGAGGTGCTCGCAGACCCGCGGGTCCGACCGGAACATGCCATCATGGGCGCCATGGGGCGCGTCTCTCGCGAAGAGCCAAAGTTGCCGTTCGCATACTATAACCTGACTTACCCACGGATAGGCAAGGGGGAATGAGCCGGCGAGGCCTTCAGTTGATATATGCAGCTTGCTTCGTGTTTTCTCGCCTTGTCCCGTAAATAGACCGCGAGCTAGACCGCGATCACACCTCGATCGTGCCTTGGCTCATGCGAACGGCCGAGCCGCCGATGCGCACCGTCGTGAGCTTGCCTGCCTCGACGACAATGGTGAGCGAGATCTGGCTGGGCCGGCCGATCTCGTGGCCTTGCTCGATAACGCGGCGATGCGTACCGTCTGGCAAGCGGTCGAAGTGATGGATGGCGCCGGCGAGACAGACCGCGGCGGAGCCGGTCGCGGGGTCCTCGGGGATGCCCATGCTTGGTGCGAACATGCGCACATGGAACGCGTTGGCACTGTGCTCACACTGGCGCGTATAGACGTAGGCGCCGACGACGCCCTGCTCCTCGAAGGCGCGCTCCCAGTGAGCGCCGTTGACGCGGGCGCGCGCAATGACCTCTAGCGAGGTTACGGGGACGAAGGCGAAGGCGTTGCCGGCGGCAAAGCAGAGCGGCTTGTGATTTTCAAAGCCGAGCTCGCTCGGAATCAGGCCGAGCCCGGCCGCCAACACCTCGGCGGGCGGCAGAACGCCGGCCTCCGCAGGTAGCTTCGGCGCGTCAAACTCGGCATAGGCGGCGGCTTGCGGGCGGACGCGGGCGCCGACACGCACCGTACCGATGCCCTGCTCCAGCACGATCAAGGCGTCCTGCTCGCCATTGTGTATGGGGCTGTGGAGCTCCGCCAGGAGAGCGGCCGTGCCAATGGTCGGATGCCCGGCGAATGGCACCTCCTTCTGCGGCGTAAAAATCCGCATGCGCGCCGAGTGCGCAGGCTTTTCGGAGCTGAGCAGGAAGACGGTCTCAGAGAGATTAAACTCGCGTGCAATTGCCTGCATCTGCTCGCCGGTTAGCGCGTCGGCATCGACGACAACGGCGAGCGGGTTACCGCCGTAGCGGCGATCCGTAAACACATCGAGCGTGTAGTAGGAGAGGGCCATGATCATTCCCGGTTTTGTTCGGCCGCACTCTGCCGTATTCCGCATGTGCCTCCAAGTGTCGTCCCACCCTCAGGCCGACTTTTCCGCGGAGAACAGGTTCCTGAGCAGGACGCGCGCGTAGTCCGGCATGGGGAGGCCTTCGAGGTCAGGAGCTGCTTTCACGACCACGATGTCTACGAGCTCGGCATTGGGATCGTGCGCGATCTCAGACAAGATGGCGCGCCGCAGGTCATCGGCTGGAAGCGCGGCACGGTACTCGGCAGCGATCGAAACAAGCGGGCCTGCGGTGGTGAGATAGAACCCTGGAACGCGCTCGAGGGTCGCGGCGTCAAGGCACGTCTCCTCCTTGAGCTCGCGCGCGATGCTCGCCTCGATGTCGATCCGACCGTCGGCACCGACGTCGCGGGCATCGATGAAGCCACCTGGAAGATAGCTCAATCCGGCGTTGACGAAACCGTCGCGCTGGCGGCCGAGCACGACGTGGCCCTCGGCCGAACGTATGAGCGCCGAGCCAAACGCATCGACCACGCTTCTGTCGGGGAAGCCACTTTCGCGCCAATAGAGATAGCTTTTGAAGTCCGTGCGCAGGAAGCGGCCTTCGAATGTGTCGCCTGCTGCGACCGCGCTCTCCGTCATGACGTGGATCGTGCCATTGAAGAGGCGCGGGTTCTTTGCCGACCGCTCGCGCCAGAGTGTATCGATCGCGGCAGCATTGGCGTCAGAGAATGGCCAGTGCCCGGGCAACACAATAAGGTCGCAGCGCCGCACCCTTTTGACCTCGTCCGTCATCGCGCCTCCTCAAGACCGGTCCGCGGCCGGTCCCGCATAACCGCATGCACATGATCTTTTGCTGGCACCCTATACAGCAACCACCTGCGCGGGCCTATGAGATGTCCTGGCGCGACACGACGTCCGGAGCTTCGGCCGTTAAGCTGGGATTAAGCATGGTGATGGCAAAAGCAGGCCGTCGCGTTCGCGAGTAGAGCAGCACGTCCTTTTCTGGTTTTTGCGTCGGGACGTGAGAACGCTGCTCTACTCGTGCTCGCGGGTTGCGCTCCCTGGATCAAATATCCTGCATCCCGTGCCTGCATCCCGTCGGGAACGGGTCGCTGCTAGTGCACTGAGCCAAACGGATAGTCCCCCCCAACGTCATGGCCGGGCTTGACCCGGCCATCCAGGGCCACGCCCACAAACGCTGCTACAAGCAGCCCCTGGATGGCCGCCTCGGAGGGCGGCTGACGGGGGAGTGGGAACCGAGCGTCAGGTCCAGAACACTAGAAGCAGATGCAAACTCATAGATGCCCGCGCTCTACGCGCAGATGCACGAATTTCTTTACCGGGAGGCCGCGTTTCAAGGCAGCGAGGTAAAGGTCGTGGTCGTCAGTCCAAAGTGTCATCTTCCCACGCGTCATTTCGAGAAGGACTGCGTCGGTCAGCCCTAGTCGGCGATACTCACCCGCCGAGATTGCCTGCTTGCCCGGCACAAAGTGCTCCTCTGCGCAGCGGATAACAGCCGCAATGCTTTCTCGAACGAGAGACCTTTGAGGTTCGCGAATGCCTTGGCACGCGAGGTTTGAAACCTCGGTCAGCACGTGCGGGACGAGTGCCAAGCGCGAGGGCTCGCCGATTAGCTCAATAAGGAGATCGTAGGCCGTCTCATCGTAGGCCTCAAGATTCTGGCTACGCTGAATTAGGTTCCTGCCTGCAACGCCAATGACAAGCAGGATCATGAGATTGGAGTCGAGCAGAATCCGAGGCATCAGGCTGCGCGCTCGCCATCCTCCCGCAGCCGCACAGACTTGATTTGGCCGTCCTTGTTGCTCAAGCGAACGACCTTATAGTCGGTAATCTCGCGAAGGGGTGTCCCCTTGTAAATGTCAATGAAGCTCGTTGTTTTCTCTTCCAGCATGCGGCGCCGGCCGAGCGTCACGCACCAAACATCTTCCGTGGAGTCGAACCAGATCTCCTCCAAAGTCGGCTTCTCGGAGAATACCTCCTCGAAATAGGCCTTGGCCGCTGCTACAGCCTCTTTCGCATCCATCGCAATTCGACCCTGAGCTGTGATGAAGTGGGAGCGCCTGTCAGAGCGCTCCCGAGCTCAGCAAAAGTATCAGTTGCGGCCCTTGTCGACCAGCTTGTTCTTGGCGATCCAGGGCATCATGGCGCGAAGCTTGGCGCCGACCTCCTCGATCTGGTGTGCGTCGTTCAAGCGGCGCGTGGCCTTGAAGTGCGGCTGGCCGGCCTTGCACTCGAGCATCCAGTCGCGCGTGAAGCGGCCCGTCTGGATATCAGTCAGTACGCGCTTCATCTCAGCCTTCGTCTCAGGCGTCACGATGCGCGGGCCGGTCTGGTACTCGCCGTACTCGGCCGTGTTCGAGATCGAGTAATTCATGTTGGCGATGCCGCCCTCGTAGATGAGGTCGACGATGAGCTTCACCTCGTGCAAGCATTCGAAATAGGCCATCTCAGGCGCGTAGCCCGCCTCGACCAGCGTCTCGAAACCGGCGCGGATCAACTCGACGAGGCCGCCGCAGAGGACTGCCTGCTCGCCGAAGAGGTCGGTCTCGCATTCCTCCTTGAAGGTCGTCTCGATGACGCCCGAGCGGCCGCCGCCGACGGCCGATGCGTAGGAGAGGAAGAGGTCATGGGCGTTGCCGCTCTTGTCCTGATGCACGGCGATGAGGCACGGCACGCCGCCGCCCTTCTGATATTCGCCGCGTACCGTGTGGCCCGGGCCCTTCGGCGCGACCATGCCGACGTCGAGATCGGCGCGGGGCTCGATGAGGTTAAAGTGCACGTTGAGCCCATGCGCGAACATGAGCGCCGCGCCCTGCTTCATGTTGGTCGCGAGATGATCCTTGTAGATCTCGGCCTGCAGCTCGTCGGGCGTCAGCATCATGATGACGTCGGCCCATTTGGTAGCGTCCGCCACCTCCATAACCTTGAGGCCTTCCTTCTCGCACTTCTGGGCGGTAGCCGAGCCCTTGCGAAGTGCGATCACGACATCCTTCACGCCGCTGTCACGCAGGTTCAGCGCGTGGGCGTGGCCCTGGCTGCCATAGCCGACGATGGCCACCTTCTTCGACTTGATCAGATTGATGTCGGCATCACGATCGTAATAGACGCGCATTGTCTTCCTCTAGGGTTCCAGTTCATGAGTGTTGGTAATTGCAGTCAGGTCTTTTCTGCGAGGAGCCGAATACCCAGACCTCCCAGCGCGACCCCGATCACACGGTCGATGGCGCCCTTGAGCCGTCCATAGCCCTGGCGAAACGAGCCGTGAGAAAAGGCGAAAGCTAGAACCGTCCACCATACCGCTTCGATCAAAGCGCCGATGACGGGGACGGCCACCTTGACCCACAGCGGCGACTGGGGCGGAACGAGCACGACCAGCACGCTTACGCAATAGGCAAGTGCCTTGGGGTTGCCAAGCTGAAGCAGCAACGCCGTTGCGAAATAGCTCGCGATGCCTTCTTGCAGCGTTTCGCCTGCTCGAACCTCCGGCAACGGCTCATGAGCATGACGCCACTGCTGTACAGCGAGGTAGATCAGGAACACCCCACCCGCGACGCGCACGGCTTCATGCAGCCATACGAAGCGCGAAAGGATGAGCTCGATGCCCGCCATCGTCGCAACGAGCCAAATGAAAAATCCGAGCGTGCAGGCCATAGCCGCCGCCAGACCAGCCATGCGTCCGCCCTGAAGAGCGCTGCGGCTCACGACCAAAAACGCCGGTCCCGGGCTCAAGGTGGCGAGGATTTGCACGCCCACAAATGCGATCAGAAGCTCGGTAGAGTTCACGGGACTTCGTCCTTCAATGAGGCGGCGTGCCTAATACCGGCCCGCCGAAGTTCTCGCTCGTTCGAGCCAATGCCGGTGGGCCGGTATTCTCCTTTGTTTGCGCGCGGCCGCCCCACCAACCCCGCGCGCTGATACCGACCCGCATAAGTCAGTACTTATGCGGGTCGGTATAGGTCCTCGGCCTAGTTGTCACTCGACCCGCGCCCAATGGCGGCGATGCCGGTGCGCGAGACCTCGACGAGCCCCAGCTCGGTCATGAGCTGGATGAACGTCTCGAGCTTGCTCGCCTTGCCGGTCACCTCGAATACGAAGTGCTCTATCGAGGTATCGACGACCTGAGCGCGGAAGATCTCGGCAATGCGCAGCGCCTCGATACGCTTCTCGCCTTTGCCCGCGACCTTGACGAGGGCCAGCTCACGCTCGAGCGAGACGCCCTCCTCGGTCAGATCGCGCACACGGTGGATCGGCACCAAGCGCTCGAGCTGATGCTTGATCTGCTCAATGACCGCCGGCGTGCCGCGCGTGATGATGGTGATGCGCGAAAGGTGCTTCTCGTGCTCGGTCTCGGTCACGGTCAAGCTGTCGATGTTGTAGCCGCGGCCCGAGAAGAGGCCAATGACACGGGCGAGCACGCCAGGCTCGTTATCGACGAGAACGGAGAGCGTGCGAGACACGACCTCCTGGCGCAGCACCGGGGCGGAATAATGTGTGAGTGGGGTGGGGTTGCTCATTGCACTGTCTTCATTCTTTCGACTTCTTGCGATCGTTGGCCGGCTTTTCCTCGCGCGACTTTTCCTTTTCCGGCTCGGACTTCGCCGCTGCGGGAAAGACGATCGAGAGGAAGACCGGGGCACCGTGCTGATCGACCAGACGCTTCAACTCCTCGGCGTGCGCGATCGGCAGCTCGTAAGTTTTCAGGGCGGCCACGATCCGCCGGCCCATGGTGTCGGCCAGCTCTTGCGGCGTCACAGCATTGAGCTGCTGTAGCGTCTCGGGCGGAATGCGGGAATAGAGCTGCAACAGCATGTTCGTTTCCAGATAGTCCTGAACGATACAGGATTCGAACGCCTCGCCGTATTTCGAGGCAAGACTATGCGTCTTGTAGCAGGCATCGATGAACTTGTAGGCGCCCTTCGGACCTTGCGCACGGTGCAGTCTCGCCAGCCGCTCGGCAGCGCCCTTGATGCTGGCGGGGCGATCCCAGGACGGCGTCGTCGCGCCTTCGCCCGTGGTCTCGACGGGGAGAGCCGGGGTTGCGACAAGAGCCATGACGCAGATTGCAGCAAGGCGCGCCAACTTGATGGTCACCTTCTTCTCAAGAGCTCGTCCTCGCATCAGCTCGCCCCTCTGGACCTGCAGCATATCGACCAATTGCGTGTCATGCGCCGACGTTGTTCGAGATCCATTACGGGCTCTTCGCACTGCCCGCTGGCCGCAAGCGGCGCGAAATGGAAGCGCGTGAACGCGCGCTGTCTGCTCTACCCTTCAAACGAGCACCTTGCCTTCCTTGCCGATTGCCTTCGCGACGGCCTCGTCAGACACGTCCTCGCCGAGAAGCATCTCGTTGTGGGCCTTGCCGGAGGGGATCATCGGGAAGCAGTTTGCAAGCTTGGCGACGCGGCAATCGAAAATGACCGGCCCTTTGGTGTTGATCATCGCGCGGATGGCGTCGTCGAGGTCGGCCGGGTGCTCACAGCGCATGCCAGTCCAGCCGTAGGCCTCGGCGAGCTTCACGAAATCGGGAAGCGCCTCGGTGTAGCTCTCGGACAGACGGTTGCCATGCAGGAGTTGCTGCCACTGGCGCACCATGCCCATGTACTCGTTATTCAGGATGAACACCTTGACCGGCAGCCGATACTGTACGGCCGTTGAGCATTCCTGGATGTTCATGAGGATGGACGCGTCGCCCGCCACGTCGATGACGAGCGCCTTGGGATGCGCGAGTTGCACGCCGATGGCGGCGGGCAGGCCATAGCCCATGGTGCCGAGGCCGCCCGAGGTCATCCAACGGTTCGGCTCCTCGAAGTTGATGAATTGCGCCGCCCACATCTGATGCTGGCCGACCTCGGTCGTGATGTAGGTGTCGCGATCCTTGGTCAGCTCGTTCAGGCGCTGGCAGGCGTATTGCGGCATGATGACGTCTTTGGAGTTCTTGTAGGAGAGCGACTTCTTCGCCCGCCAGCCGTCGATCTCCTTCCACCACGCCTTGTGGGCCATCTTGTCGAGCTGCGGGGCTTTGACCTTCCAGGCGCGCAGCATCTCCTCGAGCACGTAAGCGCAGTCACCGATGATTGGAATGTCGGCGCGCACGTTCTTGTTGATCGACGAGGCATCGATGTCGACGTGGATCTTCCTCGAGCCCGGGGAGAACGCATCGAGGCGGCCGGTGATGCGATCGTCGAAGCGGGCGCCGATGTTGATCATCACGTCGCAATCGTGCATCGCGAGATTGGCTTCATACGTGCCGTGCATGCCGAGCATGCCGAGCCACTGCTTGTCGGATGCCGGATAGGCCCCGAGGCCCATCAGCGTCGACGTGATCGGGAAGCCCGTCAGCCGTACGAACTCGCGCAGGAGCTGGCTCGCCTTGGGGCCAGAGTTGATGACGCCGCCGCCGGTGTAGAAGACGGGCTTCTTGGCGGACGCGATGAGCTCGACGGCATCACGCACGCCCTGAGGCTCGGGCTTCACCCGCGGCTTGTAGGTCTTGTGGGCGATGTTCGACGGGCCGACATAGTTGCCGGTTGCGAACTGGATGTCCTTCGGAATGTCGATGACGACGGGGCCGGGGCGGCCGGCCTTGGCGATGTAGAAGGCCTCGTGCAGGACGCGGGCAAGGTCGTTCACGTTCTTGACGAGCCAGTTGTGCTTCGTGCAGGGCCGCGTGATGCCGACCGTATCGCATTCCTGGAACGCATCGTTGCCGATGAGGTGCGTCGGCACCTGACCGGTGATGCACACGAGCGGAATGCTGTCCATGAGGGCGTCCGTCAGCCCGGTCACGGCGTTGGTCGCGCCGGGGCCGGAGGTTACCAAAGCAACGCCGACCTTACCGGTCGAGCGGGCGTAGCCTTCGGCGGCGTGCAGTGCGCCACCTTCCTGGCGAACCAGGATGTGCTTCACTTTCTCCTGCTGGAACAGCTCGTCGTAGATCGGCAGCACGGCACCGCCCGGATAGCCGAAGATGTGCTCGACGCCCTGGTCGGCCAACGCCTTGATGACCATCTCGGCGCCTGTCATCGTGCGTGCCATGTTCGTCGTCCTTCTTAGAAAAGCTTAGGTAGCTGGCGGCCTTGGCCTCGGCGACCGCGTTCGTCCGCCTATGCACTCGTCCGCATCTGTACTGGCGGCGGAACCTACGGGCGGAGCATGGTAGGGTCAAGACGGAGAATTGCTGAAAGTGACGATTCTTTGTCTGTGACTTATCATTTATTTCGTGTTAACCCCACTTCCAGGTAATCATATTGCGTCTTAGCCAGGTCACTTGCCGCTTGGCGTACTGACGCGTCTCTGCTTTCGACTGCTCCAGAGCCTCGGCTCGCGACGAAGCTCCCGCAAGGTGGGCGAGCATCGGCTTGACGCCGAGGGCGCGCATGACCGGCAGGTCGGGGTCGAGTTTCAAGTCACGCAGCGCGGCGACCTCCTCCAGGGCGCCCTGCTCCATCATGGCATCGAGACGCTCTTCGCAGCGGCGGCGCAGGGCGTCACGATCCGGCAGCACGACGAGGCGCTCGCAGTGCTCAGCCGCGAGCACCGGCGTTCCGGGAACAGCTTGCCATGCCGCCAGGGATCGGCCAGTCGCTTCGAGGACCTCGAGGGCGCGCACGATGCGTTGCGGGTCGGTCGGCCGCAGACGCGCCGCCATTTCCGGATCACGCACTTTGAGCGTTGCATGGAGGGCTGCGGCACCGACGCGATCCGCTTGTTGTCGCCAGAAATCTCGGATCTCGCCCGGAATTTGTGGAATGGGAGACAAGCCCTCGAGGAGCGCCTTGAAGTAGAGCCCTGTGCCGCCGACAATGATCGGCATCAGACCGCGCTGGCGCACGCTGGCAATGGCATGCGCGGCCTCGCTCATGAAGAGAGCGGCGGAATAGGCCTCACGGCCGGGCACATGACCGTAGAGCAGGTGGGGAGCGCAGCTTTCGTCCGCAGGCGACGGGCGCGCTGTGAGCACGGACAGCTCGCAGTAGACTTGCATCGAATCCGCATTGATGATGGCGCCGCCACGCTCCTCGGCGAGCGCGAGCGCCAAGGCCGACTTGCCGGAGGCGGTCGGCCCCGCAATCAGGATGGCAGACGGTTTTTCCATGGGCGTCGTTGTAACCGACCCCATCGGCCCTCGCACGCCTTTAACAATTTAAACATGGTCGAAGTGAGCGTCTGATGCGCGTATCCAGAGCCCTGGTCCTTACCGCTGCCCCGGGATCCGCAGCCGTGACGGATAGTGCCGTGTGCAGCGCCTTGTCTCGGCTCGAGGCGGGTGCGGTGTTCGACGAGGGCTGGCTGGCGCCGGGCGAGGCGTGGCAGGCGCTGTTCTCGGCGAACGAGACGGACGACATTGTCGCGCTCGGGGAGACGATCGAGCGGGCTCTCGCGGGCCTTGCGATCGACGTCAACGTTCTCCCAGACGATCTCGATTACCGGCTGAAGCGCGTTCTCGTAGCCGACATGGAAAGCACCATCATCGAGCAGGAGCTGATCGACGAGGTCGCCGGGCTCGTCGGGCGGCGCCCCGAGGTCGAGGCGATCACGGCAGCAACGATGCGCGGCGAAATGGCTTTCGAGGCGTCGCTCAAAGCGCGCGTTGCTCTTTTCGCCGGGCTCGAGGTTAAGCGGCTTAGTGAGATCCATGATCGCGTCTCGCTGATGGCGGGCGCCGAAACGCTCATCGCGTCGATGAAAGCCCACCGTGCGCACACGGCGCTTGTGACCGGCGGGTTCTCGATCTTCGCCGAGCGGGTTGCCCAGCGCCTCGGCTTCGACGAGGTGCATGCTAACAACCTCGAGGTGGCGGGCGGGCGTCTCACTGGGGGCGTCGTGGAGCCGATCCTCGGGCGGGCCGCGAAGCGCGAGCGGCTGGAGAGCATATGCCTGAGGCTCGGCGTCGATGCGTTGCACTCCATCGCGGTCGGTGACGGCGCGAACGATCTCGACATGCTGGCGGCAGCTGGCCTCGGTGTCGCGTTCCGTGCCAAGCCCAAGGTTCTGGAGGCCGCACGCGCTGCGGTAACGGGTGCTGTCATCACGCACGGTGATCTCTCTGCGTTGCTCGCGCTGCAAGGGGTTAGGCCGCAGACTTAAACCGCCCAGCCCTGCCCTTCACGCCAAAACACCGTGTTGAGATTGGACCAATGGTCGCTTGCGCGCTGTCAGGCATCTACTTCGGTACACCTACAAACAAAGCGCCGGTCAATTTGCCATCATTTCCGACGAGTGGTGCGTACTTGGCATCGTAGTCTTTTCCAAAAAGAGTAGCCGGACCGGCGTATGATTGTTTCTTGGTCAAGGCACTATAGGCCGGGCTACTACGATCAAGCTTTGTGTTGGCCACGGATTTTCCTTCTTGGCCAAGTGACGTTGTCGTTCGAACAAAGTCCTGGCCGTCGTAGGAAAATATCGTTGCTTCGATCTTCTTGGTTTCCGCCAATGAAGGGCTGCTGCCAAGCAACGTGACGGGAAACAAGATCGTCAACATCAGCAGCACAGTTCTCATGTTTCTCATTGCACTCCTCTCCTGTTCTCCTGTCGGGGCACGTCAGTAGAAGCTGGTGCCGCAGCTTAGACGTGGACACAGGCAGCGTTCGCGGTCTGACGAGATAAAACGTCGGGGCTCTCGAAAACGTTGCGGGCTCGAGCTCACGTACCGGGCAGGTCCATACAGTCGCGCAGTGTGCCCGGAGACACTTGGAAGCTTCGTGATCTCCGCAAATGGCTAACCTCGGCTGTTAGGCCACCCGTCAAAGCTACCGCTCATCAACTTTGATGCGGACGTCGGGGCGCCGCCGGAAAGGTCTTCATTCTGGGCCCCCTGACACAGCAGCGGAAGTTCTCGCAGCGGATAAGTCTCGCCAGACGCGAACGGCCAAGAAGAGACGGGGGTGGCGCATGCTCCCGAGCGGATTGCTCGCATTTGTGCGCAGGTTTCAATCGCGGTCCGGTGCTCCCAGCGGGAAGTTCGGCCGGAAGGGCCGTGCCTCCTCCACCGCCCGGGCGAAGGACGGGCGGGACAACAATCGCGTGCGATAAGCGCGCAGCACGGGATACGCCTCGGCAATCCGGTGCGTCCAATCCGCATAAAACAGCGAGGGCGCGGCCGCGCAGTCCGCCAGTGTGAAGTCCGAACCAGCGGCCCAAGCCCTGCCGGCAAGTTTCCCTTCAAGCCAGGCGTAGGCGCGCTCCAGCCTTTCCATGGCAAGAGCCAGTCCTTCCTCGCTCTTCATCGGCACCAGCTGCAGCGCACTGTAGACGGCAATCTGCATCGCCTCCATCACGTGCAGGTCGAAGAAGCGGTCGAGAAAGCGCACATCCAGCGCGGCCATCGGGTCTGTGGGCAGTAGCCGCACTGGCCCGGGATGCATGAGCTGCAAGTACTCGATTATGATGCTGGTCTCGACGACGTCGCGCTCGCCGTCCACCAGCAGCGGGAACTTGCGCAGCGGCCAGCGCCGCAACCACTCGGCGGTGTGCTGCGGCGTATCCGGCCCGATGCAGCGGAACTCGAATGGCGTGCCGTTCTCGTACAGCGCGATGAGCACCTTCTGAGTGTACGAGGAGAAGGGATGACCGTAAAGCACGAGCGCCATCGTGGATTTCCGCCGTTACGCCTATTTGTCTTTCGTAAGCGGTTGAACTTTGCTGACCCAGCTCGCATGTTGCAACCTGAAAATCCGGAAGAGCGGCCGTGCGCAAAACAGGCACAGTGAGACAGAGCCTTTTGGCGTACCGCATTTTCTCGCGATTCAGCATATCCGTACGAACCGTATTAGGCCTCAGTGCTCGAATGGGAGCGTCGGTTTCGTCTCATTCGTGTCCGCCACGAACAGCCTTACGGGTCGCCTTGCGGGCACTGACACAGCAGACACTCCAATGGCGGACAAGTAGGCCAGACGCTCGGGCGGGCCAACAGCAGAGGTGCTCGCGGCGGGAGTTAGTTGTTCCCTAACGCTTGTTTGCTGCCATGACTTTCCAAACGGAGCGCCGCAGTGTTTTTGCACCCCGATAAGACGAGGAACTGTAGATGTCGATCGCTCTCCAGTATTGTGCCTTTGGAGCCTGTGTCGTTGCGTGGTCAATCGCTCTGTGGTCGATCATGCGTGCAATGCGTCTAGGAAGGCGGGCCTCGTGTCATCTGACTCCTGCCGAATCCAACGACTACCTGCGCAATCTCCTATTATTCCCAACCGGTTTATGGGTTGAGGGCCTTCTCAAAAGTGAGGGGCATGAAGCTCATTTGGCTGCAGCCGCGCACGTTCAACGCGCTCACAAATCGATGTTGGCGTTTGCAGCGATTGCGGCAGCTTCGGTGCCTGCTGCAATCGTGTCGGCCAGGCTCACCGGTCGGTGGTAAAGGGTCAAGCTCGTGGCGCGCATGCCCTCAAGGCAATGAGCTATCACGCTCAGCCTTGCCTCAGCCGCGCGAGGGTGCGTTGTGCGGCGGTGCGCAAGCGCGCGGCTTCGCGTTCCAAGCGCGGCTTCAAGATCAGCCAGTCCTCGTGCAGGCGTCGCGTGAGCCGGGTGAAGCCGGCCTTGAGGTTCCCCATTGCGCTCGCGATCACCGGGCGCCAGCGGGCGAGCGCCTGCTTGACCTCGAGGCGCATGCGGTTCTTGACCATGCGGCCGTAGCGCCACGGCCAGCTCTCGCGGATGTTGGCGAACATGGCATCCTTCCACGGCACGATGACATCGTGAGCGGCGGCGAACCAACCGATCTGCATCAGCTGCGGCTTGGTCAGCAGAAAGATGCGGGCGACGAACGCTGTGCCCGCGAGCTTGGCGCCGACGAACAGCGCGCCTGCCGTCCAGAATCGACCTTGCGCAATGAGATAAAGCGCCAAGAACTTCAACGGCAGGAGGATGGCTGCCGGTAGCGCCAGGGTTGCCAGCGCGGCATAGGGCGGCAATCCTGCGATCGCGAGCTCGAGCTCAGCCCAGGGCTTCCAGCGCGCAAGCCTTGCGACGGCCGCGACAAGCGGCTGCCAGCCCCACTCCTCGAAGATTAGAATGAGCGCCGCCACAACCTGCAGCGCGAACAAAACTGGCGGGCGGACGAGCAGCCAGACTTCGCGGAGGGTTGCGATCAGACGCACAGCCAAGCGGCGGAGGCGCGGGCGTGCCTCGCTCCACAGCGCCTTGAGCTCATCGTTGAGTTGCGCAAACATCTCCAGTCATCCCCGCGTTCCGCCGATAGATTAGCAAGGAACGGGAGCTGAATTATTAAAGACCCGCCGGGACTTTCGCGTCGGCGGGACGCAGCGCGCCGGCCCGCTCGGCCTCCTCGAGGGCGAGCGCCAGCTCCTCGCGCGCCTTCTCGGCCTGGCGCTGGCGGCTCCAGAGGCTGGCATAAAGCCCGCCCTTGGCGATCAGCTCGGCA
Source organism: Hyphomicrobium sp. (assembly GCA_041659825.1). Classification (GTDB taxonomy): domain Bacteria; phylum Pseudomonadota; class Alphaproteobacteria; order Rhizobiales; family Hyphomicrobiaceae; genus Hyphomicrobium_C. The sequence goes on along the minus strand of JBAZXL010000003.1, from coordinate 58,475 downwards.
TGGGTCCCCTGCTCGACGAGGCGGCCCTTATCGAGGACGAGAATATTGTCGGCATGCACGATGGTCGAGAGCCGGTGGGCGATGACGAGGGTCGTACGATCCTTGGCGACCCGGTCGAGCGCGTCCTGGATCTCCTTCTCCGTGTGGCTGTCGAGGGCGCTCGTCGCCTCGTCGAGCATCAGGATCGGCGGCCCCTTCAGAAGCGTCCGGGCGATGGCGACGCGCTGCTTCTCGCCGCCGGAAAGCTTCAAGCCCCGCTCGCCAACCATGGTTGCGTAGCCTTGCGGCAGCAATTGAATGAAGGCATCGATCTGCGCGAGCTTCGCGGCCGCGTGCACCTCGGCGTCAGACGCGTCGGCACGGCCGTAGCGAATGTTGTAGAGGATGGTGTCGTTGAACAGCACCGTGTCTTGCGGCACGACGCCAATCGAGGCGCGTAGCGATTTCTGCGTTACGTCGCGAATGTCCTGGCCGTCGATCGTGACGCGGCCCGAGTTGATATCGTAGAAGCGGAACAGGATGCGCGAGATCGTGGATTTGCCGGCGCCCGAGGGGCCGACGATGGCCACCATCTTGCCGGCCGGGACCTCAAACGAGACGTCGTGCAGGATCTGGCGGTCCGGGTCATAGGAGAACGAGACGCGCTCGAAGCGAAGGGTGCCGTTGCTGACTACGAGGGCCTTGGCGCCGGGCCTGTCCTCGACCTCGGGGGCTTCATCGAGGAGGGCGAACATGGTCTCGAGATCGACGAGGCCCTGCTTGATCTCGCGATAGACCATGCCCATGAAATTCAGCGGCATGTAGAGCTGGATCATCATCGCGTTGATGAGCACGAAGTCGCCGACCGAGTGGGTACCGGCTACGACGCCCTCGGCCGCAAGGTACATCACGAGCGTCATGCCGGCGGTGAAGATCGCGGCCTGGCCGGAGTTCAGCACGCCGAGGGAGTAGTATGTCTTGACGGCGGCCTTCTCGTAGCGCGCCATCGAGGCGTCGTAGCGCCTGGCCTCGACCTCCTCGTTGCCGAAGTATTTGACCGTCTCAAAGTTCAGGAGGCTATCGATTGCCTTGGTGTTGGCGTCGGTGTCGCTGTCGTTCATCTCGCGGCGGATGGCGATGCGCCGCTCGGATGCCGCGAAGGTATACCACATGTAGAAGCTGACGGTGGCGAGCACGATCAGCACGTAGAGCCAGTTGAAATAGTATACGAGCACGGCGCAGACGAGGATCAGCTCGAGCACCGTCGGGGCGAGCTGCATCACGCCCATGCGCAGGATGAGATCGATGCCGCGTGTGCCGCGCTCGATGACGCGTGAGAGGCCGCCCGTACGCCGCTCGAGGTGGAAACGCAGGGAGAGCCTATGGAGATGGCGGAAGGTGCGATTGTTGAGCTCACGCACGGCGTTCTGGCCGACGCGCGTGAACAGCACGTCGCGAACCTGATTGAGGATCATCATGATGACGCGGCCGGCGCCATAGGCGAGGATCATCATCACCACGGCGAGGGAGAGCGTTGCAGCGGCTGATGTACCTGCGTGCGGAGTGTCTGCGGCGAGCCAGTCAGTCGCGTTTTTGAAGGCAATCGGCACCGCGATGGTGACGAGCTTGGCGAGAATGAGCACGCCGACCGCAGCCACAACCTCGAGACGCAGATCGGGCCGGCCCTTCGGCCAGACGAATGGCATGAGCCCCTTGAGGACAGTCCAATGATCGGAGCGGGCCGAAAGCGACAGGAGGTCCGGCCGCTCGCTGCGGCTTCTTCGGGACGTGGCAATCGTGCGCGCTCTCATGTGCCTCTGTAGATTTTGTGGGTGCCGGGCTCATCTACGCGGTTTAGCGTCCGCTGACCAGTCACCATAAAATTCTCAGCAGCGCCGGCGCACTAGGCCAATACCGATCAGTGGATGGCAGGAATGACGAGACGCTGGCCTACCTTGAGGCGACCCGAGCCGCGAATCTTTTCGGCATTTGCGCGGCGGAGCGCGCGGTAGCCCGAGCGATCATTATAGAATTTGTCGGCGACCTCGGCGAGCGTATCCCCACGAAGGACTGTGTAGTAACGGAGAGCCTTATTGCGCCGCTTGGCGACGGTATGCCTCTGGCTCACCTCGCGTTTATGCTTCAAGTGCTGCGTGCTGCTCGCCTTATTTGCGCGGGCGGCAGACGCATGCCTCTTTCCAAGTGCGGAACTGACCGAGGCTTCGACCGGTGTCGAGAGCCTAGCCGGCAGCTCGACCGCCGCCACCTTCGGCTGCGCGGGGCGGTTATCTTGTGGCGCGGTCTGCGCGAGCGGCGCTAATCGGGCGGGCTCCCGCGGCTTCTGGTCAAGCTTAGCCTCCGCCGTCTTGATGGCCGCCTCGGCGTTGCGGGCCGCGTCATCTGCCATCAGCGCGACGGCTGCCTTCTCCGCCGTCGCACGTGCGGCCACTTCAGCTATTTTTCGCGCCTCCTCGGCAGCATCTGCAGGCGCCTTGTCGACCGCTTCGGCCGCTGCCTTCGCCTGTGCCTCGGCCAGCCGCTTTTCTTCGTAGCCGTCTATCTCGGCACGGTAGGCCTCGCGCAACTCGTCCGCTCTTCTCGTCTGCTTATCGCCGCTCTGCGGGCGGGCCTCTGATTTCTTCTCCTCCTCGGCGCGACGGGCCTTCTCGGCTTTCTCGAACTCCTCGAGCTTTCTCAGGCCTTCGGCGATGAGCCGCTGGTTCTCCTCGCGCCAGGTCTCGAGATCAGAATTGGATCTTGCTTCGCGCTCGCGTATCCGAGCCTCGGCTTCAGCTTTCGCCTCGAGAGCGGCCGCGTCCGCTTTCACGCCCGGCCCGGGCTTGCTGGCGGCCGCATTCTCTGCAACCTTCCAATCGGCGTCGGCTTTGGCGCGAGCATCCGTGAAGGCTCGAGCGGCCTCCTCGGCCTTGGTGTCGAGGCTGGCGACCACCTTTTCCGGTGACGCTGGCTCCTGTGACGTTGGCTTTCGTGACGTGGGTTCAGGAGATGCTTGTTCCGCGTGTGATGGCGCAAGCGGCGCGGGCGAAGAATCGAAGACCATCTCGTAGACGCGGCGGCCCATGCTGATCCAAGACATGATCCAGCGCGTCGCAGCGCGGGTCGCGGCGTTGATGCTCCAGGGCTCAGCGGTCTCAGCGCCGCCAGCCGCGCTTGGCGTCGACAGTTTGGCAACAATCTGGGATTGGTAGGCGTGGGCTGCGCGCGCGAGCGTATCGACGACGATGGCGGCCGCGCTCTTGTCGTCGAGGGATTCGGCCAGCTGCGCATCGGATGGACCCGAACGAGGGGTTCTCGCGTTGAATGCCCCCTCCGGCGGCGTGGCAGCCACAGCAGCGCCGAAAGCCAGGCTCGCGACAGCGAGAGGCGTCCCGCGCAGCAATCCCGTCTTTACGCATACCAATATGCCAGCCATGCCCCCTACCCGTTCCCCTGATCTCTCTATTGTCACAGGCTCGACCTATTTAGGTTACGGTGTCTTCGCGCAAGAGTGCGAATAAAATACGAGCTAATGTAAAGATGATGGCCGCGGCGCCAATGGCAGCCATTGGCAGGCGGGCTTTCGCGCCCCATTTTGGCTCAGGGGGCCTGCCACGATCGGGACAACATACGTCTTGAGGAAAAGAGCTTGAAAAACGGTAGCACGCCTAACGACGCCCCAATTTCTACCACAGACCGCCCCTTGGACCGGCGACTCGCCGGAGGAGTGATCGAGCGCGTCGGCGGCAGCCCAATGCACGGAATCCGGAGTGTTTGCGTTTATTGCGGATCCGGCAAGGGCAACGACCCTGCTTATGCAGTCGCGGCGCGGGTACTTGGACACGCCCTTGGAAAGAACGGAATGAGCCTCGTCTACGGTGGCGGCGGCCTTGGACTCATGGGTGAGGTTGCGCGCGCAACACTCGACGGAGGCGGCCAGGTCACAGGTATCATTCCCGAGTTCTTGACTGAGCGCGAGCACATGTTGCGCGAAGTCACGGACCTGGTGGTTACGGCCGATATGCACGAGCGCAAGAAGCTCATGTACCAGCGGTCGGACGCGTTCGTCGCGCTGCCCGGGGGCATCGGCACGCTCGAGGAGCTTGTTGAGCAATTGACCTGGTCACAGCTCGGTCAGCACAAGAAGCCGATCGTCGTCGCGAATATCGCCGGCTTCTGGACGCCGTTCCTGAGGCTCCTCAATCATATGCGGGACGAGGCGTTCATTCGCGCCGGGCTCGAGGTGAACTTCAGCGTCGTCGAGGACGCCAACGATATCGTGCCGCAGCTGATCGAGGCGTCCGAGCTCGCGGCCGCAGCGGCTTCGCCGCCCGAGATCACGCGGCTTTAGTTTGGGTCTCGCGCCAGCAAGTCCAGACACAAAGCAAGTCCAGACACAAATGCCCCCCGAGAACCCGATGGTCCTCGAGGGGCAGCAGGCCCGTCCGCAAGCCTGGAACTCAGAATGTAACGCCTAAAGCTTAATCCTTTGCGCGCTCGACGTAGCTGCCATCCGCCGTCATGACGACCACGCGTGTACCGCTCCCGATGTGCGGGGGCACCATGATGCGCGCGCCATTCGAGAGCTTCGCAGGCTTATAGGACGACGAGGCGGTCTGGCCTTTGACCACCGGGTCTGCCTCGACGATCTCGAGGATCACGCGCGCGGGAAGCTCGATTGCGATCGGGTTGGCCTCGAAGAGCGAGACGCTGCAGGTCATGCCTTCCTGCAACCAGATCGCCTGATCGCCGACCACGTCCTTGGAAACGGTGATCTGATCGAAGGTCTCGGGCTGCATGAAATTGAAGCCCATCTCGTCCTCATAGAGGTAGTTGTAATCCTTCTCGTCGAGGAATGCCCGCTCAACCTGATCGGTCGTGCGATAGCGCTCGGTAACCTTCACACCGTCCGCGATGCGACGCATTTCGAGGTGCGTCACGGGCGTGCCCTTGCCGGGATGAATGTTCTCGGCCGTCATCACGACGGCGAGCTTGCCATCGAGGTCCAGAACATTGCCTTTGCGCACCGAGCTTGCGATCACCTTGACCACGTGTCATCTCCATGAATGCTGCCCGCTGGCGCGATCTGGCTGACCGGCCATCTCGCCATGCGTCATAGCAATTGGGCGGGAAAACTCGGGCTCTCATACTCTGTCTTCGGGCGGAGGCCAAGCCCCGCGGTTTTGGCTACCCTTAACGATCTTGCCGGAGCACCCGTCAAAGTGACCCTTAGCTCGCCCTGGTGGACGCCCGGACGGCACCGCGACCGGCGGCCGCTGCTCCTGGCGCGGGCGCGTATCAAGGCCCGGCTGCGGGCCTGGCTCGAGGCCCAGGGCTTCGTCGAGGTCGAGACGGCGTGCCTCCAGGTCTCGCCGGGCAACGAGACGCACCTTCACGCGTTCGGAACGGAGCTTGTCGGGACGGCGCTCGACCGGCATCCCCTTTATCTTCATACGTCGCCGGAATTTGCGATGAAGAAGCTGCTCGCGGCCGGCGAGGAGAGGATCTTCACCTTTGCTCCTTGTTTTCGCAATCGAGAGCGAGGGGCCTTGCACTCGCCTGAGTTCACAATGCTCGAGTGGTACCGAGCGGGTGCGCCCTACGAGAGGCTTTGGGAGGACTGCGCGGAATTTTTAAAAATCGCGGCGGATGAGACCCAGAGACGCGAATGGACGTTCGGGGATAAGCGCTGCGATGTCGCGACGAGCTACGACTGGCTGACGCTCGACCAGGCCTTTTCCCAGTTCGCGGGAATTGCCTTGCATGAGAGTTATAGCATTGCGCAAACGGACCGGGATGAGCTTGCGAGGCAGGCACGCGCACGCGGCATCAAGGTCGCCGATGACGATACCTGGTCCGACATCTTCAGCCGGGTGCTGGTCGAGAAAATCGAGCCAAATCTCGGTCTCCACCGTCCGAAGATCCTTTGCGAATATCCCGTGCCGGAAGCGGCGCTTGCCCGACCCATCGCCGGGCAGCCAGGCCGCGCAGAACGGTTCGAGCTCTATGTGTGTGGTGTAGAGCTGGCGAACGGCTTCGGCGAATTGCAAGATGCGGCGGAGCAGCGGCGGCGCTTCGCGACCGAGATGAGCGAGAAGCAGCGCATCTACGGCGAGCGTTACCCCATAGACGAGGATTTTCTCGCGGCACTCGACCATATGCCCGCCGCTTGCGGATGCGCCCTCGGCTTCGACCGGCTGGTCATGCTCGCAACGGGGGCCCAAAACGTCGACCAGGTCATCTGGACTCCGCTCGCGGATGAGGGTTAGTAGGAGACTTCGTTCCCCCACCAAAGTCATCTCTCCCCGTCGTTGTGGGGAGAGGGAGAAGTAGCCAACTCGACCGTGCAGCGCACGATCCGCTTGCTTTTTAGGAAACAAATGTCTCGAGTGACACATTATTCAGGCGGCTGCCAATGCGGCGCTGTGCGCTTCCGCATCGAAGGCCCACTCGGGCGCGCCTCCATCTGCCATTGCCGCATGTGCCAGAAGGCCTTCGGAAATTTTTTTGCGCCGCTGGTTTTTGTGCCAACAGGAGCGCTTACGTGGCTCAATGCCGAGCCGAGGCGGTTTCGTTCATCCAATCATGTGCAGCGCGGCTTCTGCCCCGAGTGCGGAACGCCGCTTACCTACGAGGCGCCCGACGGCGTAGCGCTTGCCATCGCGGCTTTCGACGCTCCGGCCGAGATTCCACCCACTGTCCAGTACGGTCTCGAGGGCAGGCTTCCCTACGTCGGGGCGCTCGACACGCTGCCGGGCACAAGCACAGCTGAGGACGTGAACGCGCTCCCCTTTCTCGCCGACGTCCAAAGCTTTCAGCATCCCGATTTCGATACCGAGAGCTAGCCGCTAGAATGAGCACGCCGCCCGCACACGCGCTCAGGACGGCTCGCGAGCTTGCCGCCGAAGGCTTCGTCTCAGCCGCTGAGGAGACCCTCGCGGCACGTGTTGGCGAGCGCTACGCAATCTCTGTATCGCCGGCCATGGCCGCGCTGATCGACCCGGCCGATGCAGCGGACCCCATTGCGCGGCAGTTTCTCCCCGACATTCGCGAGCTCGACCGGCATCCGGCGGAGCGCGAGGACCCGATCGGCGATCACGCCAAGAGCCCGGTCAAAGGCCTCGTGCATCGCTATCCGGATCGCGTCCTGATCAAGATCGTCGGCGTCTGTCCGGTCTATTGCCGCTTCTGCTTCCGGCGCGAGATGGTGGGGCCCAAGGCGGAAGCGAACCTTTCGTCGCAAGAGATCGGCGCCGCCATCGCCTATGTCGCCAGTCACCCGGAACTTTGGGAAGTCATCCTGACCGGCGGCGATCCGTTTGTGCTGTCGCCCCGCCGCGTCGCCGACGTGACCAGCCAGCTCGGCGAAATCGGGCATGTGAAGGTGCTTAGATGGCACACGCGCGTTCCGGTTGTGGCCCCGGATCTCGTGACGGACGAGCTCGTTGGCGCACTCCGCCTAACGCCGCAATCCGTCTACGTGGCGCTGCATGCCAACCACCCGCGGGAACTGACGAAGGAGGCTCGCCTGGCGATCGCGCGCCTTGTCGATGGCGGCATACCCGTGGTCAGCCAGTCCGTTCTGCTGCGAGGCGTGAACGACGACGTCTCGACGCTCGAAGCCCTGATGCGTGCGTTCGTCGAGGCGCGCGTCAAACCCTACTATCTTCACCACGGCGACCTTGCCCCTGGCACCGCGCACTTTCGCACGTCAATCGCCGAGGGCCAGCGGCTCATGCGCGAGCTCCGGCAGCGGCTTTCGGGTCTCGCGCTGCCAACGTACATGCTCGATGTTCCCGGCGGGTTCGGCAAGGTGCCGGTCGGACCGTCCTACCTCGCGGATGGGGGCGAAGCCGTATCCGACCTCAATGGCACTATCCACACCTACGCCAACTCGTGCGCACCCGTTGCGTAAGAAAGTTGACATAAATTCGTGCATTTGTTCTTGCAGACAATCAGCCCGCGTCTCCCAATCAGCCCGCGTCACCGGGCGACGCTGACCTTGCACCGCGGACTAGGCTATGTTTCGGCCTCGATCGAACGATCGAGGCGCGCAAATTTAACTATTTCGCGTAAGCATTTCAGGATCGCGAAGCGCGAATTGGAGTAGTTCATGACGCCGTCCTCATATGGCAAAACCGCCTGCCGGTGCCCAGCTACGCCTTGCGACGCTTGCCAGCCCGGCTCAGGCGAGGAGCGTCGCCCCATGCGCCGTGACGCTTTCGGTGCCATTGTCAGCGCCGCGTTCGTGATCTACGTGCTTGGCAGTGTCATCGTGTCGGTCGCGAGCCACGCGGTCGAGCCAGCCGCCAAGCTGTCCCATTTCTCGGGCTCCGCGCAGACGCCGTAGTCATCGTCGGCGGCCGCCATCCGCCGCGACCCGCACAGAGCGCGGCTCCGCCGCGACCCGCACAGAGCGCGGCTCCGCCGCGACCCGCACAGAGCGCGGCTCCGCCGCGACCCCCGCCATCCAGGGGCAGATTGGACTGCCGGGCGATGGCCCTCTTCAATAGGTCAACACCTTGCACTCCTGCTCCATGACCGCTTCGATCAGGGCCGCCCCGCCGACGATGCGATCGCATTCGGGGATCAAGTCCTCCTTGTGGAGGTCAAAGAGGTCGAGCGCCGGAGAGCAGCAGGAAAATCTGGCGCCGGCCTCGTGCGCCTCCTTGATGAAATCATAGACCGATTTGGCGACACCGGGCTTCACGTAAAGCCCCGCCGCTACGCCCCGCTTCATGAGCTTGCCGGCGGTGCCCGTGCACAGCACCTCGACGTCATAGCCCATGGCCGCAGCCAAAGCGGCCTGGAAAATCGGCGCACCGAGCTCCTCGCCGTTGCGCGGATCGCTGTTGGCCATCACGATGATGAGCTTCTTTCTGAGCTTCTCCATCGCGCCTCCCGAAGATCAGTTCGTCAGCCGGAACGCCTCGGTATGTAACGCCGGAACAGCGAAATCGTCGCCGGCAAAATCACGAGCTGGGCAATCAGCGAGGCGAACAGGCAGGCGGCCGTCAGCTCGCCGAAAAGGCGGAGCGACGGCAGATGCGATAGCATCGTCACGCCGAGGCCGAGAGTCAGCACGATGGTCGTCAGCACAACGGCCGGGCCGATGTGATGGGCAGTTCGTGACAAGGCCTCATATTGGGTGCCGGGCAGACCACCGAGGCGGTCCTCCTCGAGACGATAGCGGTTGAGGAAATGGATCGTGCTGTCGATCGCGAGCGAGAAGGCAACCGTGATGGCGATGATGGAGGCGAACTGCAGCCCCTGGTCGCTGTAAAATAGGATGGCGCCGGTCGTGAAGATCGGGAACAGGGACGGCAAGATGCTGGCGACACCGGCGAGAACAGAGCGCAGCGCCACGCCGAGGAAGATAAAGACGAAGAAGATATCGCCGACAAGGCCCCAGTTGAGCTCGCCGATCAGCTTGGCGGAATTGCGTGCGGCGATGGCTGGCAGGCCCGTGACCGTGATCTCGAAGCCAGGATGAGCCGCCCGCACCGGCTCGAGCGCATGATCGATCTTCTCTACGACCGGCAAGATCTCGCTCGCGTCAATGTCGGGGAGACGCGCCGTAACCAGGACGGCATTGCTATCCTCAGCGATAAAGCGGCGAACGAGGTGCTCGGGCAGAATGCCGACGTATTTCTTGGTCGTCTCGATCGAGGCGTCTCCGGAGGCGGCCAGCCAGCGGCGCAAGCTTTCGAGCGACCAGACGTTGCCGAGGCCGGCCTGCTTTTCGAGGACGTCGTGAGCTTCGGCGATCACGGCGAGGGTGCCGGCATCGTAGAGGGAGTTCGGCGGACTGCCGGCAGCAGAGGATGCTCTGGCCTTCACCTGGATCATGACGTGCACCGGGTTGGCGCCGGTCAGCTTCTGGTCGAGCTTACCGGTCGCGGCGAGCGCCTGCTCCTTGTCGGGCACCTGATCGGCCAGGCGATACTGCGGCTTCAAGCTCACATAGGCGTGACCGGTGACGACAACGGCGGCGACGCCCGCCAGGACGAAGAGCAGCGGACGGCGGCCGACGCCACCGATTACGACGTCCGAAAGCCGTTGTAGAACTCCGACGCCGCCCTCCTCCTGCTCATGTGGATCGATGCTCGCCGGCTTCTCGTTCCTGACGAAGATGGCGGCAAGCGTCGGCACGACGACTGCGACGGCCGTGTAGGAGATGCCCACCGCCATGAGCGCCGCCAAGCCGAACGTCCTGATCAGCGCCGAATCTGCGAAGGCGAACGAGACGATCGAGAGCGCCTGAATCATAGCCGTGAGAAGGCAAGCAGGCGCCACATCGAGCACGGCGTTCCTGGCTGCCGTGACGCGCTCGACGCCGGCTAGGATATCGCGCCTGATGGCGAAGACGAGGTGCATCGAATCCGAGAAGCCCGAGACGAGGATCAGCGGCGTGATGACGTTGATGAAGAGGTTCAGGCGGAAGTCCAACCCGCCCAGCACGCCGAGCGTCCAGAGGATGGCAATCGACGGGCCCGTCACGGCGATGAGGGTGAGCGACAGGCGGCGGAAGAAGAGATAGGCGACCGCGAAGCCAACGACGAAGCCGAGGCCGTTGTAGACGAGCCGGTCGCGCTCGACGGCGTTTCTGATCTCGAGCTGCATCACGGGCGCGCCGGTGAGCTTGGCCGAGAGCCCTGAGCCGGCCAGCTCCTTGTTGACGACCTCCTCGATGCCGCCGATGATCTCGCGGGCCGTGCGTTGCGCGACCAGGGTGCGATCGAGCGCGATGACGATCAGCGCCAACTGTCCGTCTGCCGAGAGAAACTTGCCCTTTACGATGTCGTTGTCTTTGAGCTGCTGAATGACGGCGTTATAGGCGGCGTCGTCCGCAGGCAAGTCATCGGGCACGACGGGCGGCGCATAGCCGGTTGCGTCCGGGTAGCCACGCGCCGAGAGCATCGAGACGAGACCCTTGACGCCATCGGTAAGCTGCAGCTCCACGACCGCATTTCGGAAAGCATCGAGTTGCTTGCGGGCGAGGAGATCTGGCCCTTCGACGACGACGAGCACATCGTACTCGCTCGATGGAAAGCGCTTGTCGATCTCCTCGTACTGCTGGAACTCGCGCGTGTTGGTGCGAAACAGTTCCGACAAACTATCGTCGACGCGAAGCTTCGAGACGCCCAGAGCCGCAAGGCCGGTGAGGACGGCGATAAGGAAGGCCGCAAAATAAGGCGACGAGAGCGCGACGAGCCCGAGCTTGTCGAGACCGAAGGAGAACACGAAAGAGCGGCGCTGGTGCGCTTCCGGCGAACCGGTCCCCTCTGGCCTCGCGGCGCCGGATGATTGCAGCCTCGGCTCCGACAGAGCCGTGCTTCTCGTCTCCTCGCTATCCTTCTGCATTGCCCCTCGATGTCCCGAGCCAGGAGATTTTCCCTCGGCCGCCGGTAAAGTCGCATTAGCCCAGGGTACTTCGCAAGGGTCCGTTCGGCGGAGTAGCTAAAAGGCCGTATGCTTTGGTATCATAGGACGCATGTTCAAGCCCGACAAACCGAGAAGCGAGGCTCGCATCGCAGGGGATCTTATCGCCGACCTCACGCTCGATGCGCGTGACCTCAAGTGCCCGCTGCCGATCCTCAAGGCCAAAAAGGCGTTGGCGGGGCTCGAAGCGGGGCAGTTGCTCGAGGTCTTGGCCACGGATCCCGGGTCGGACGCGGATTTCGAAGCTTTTTGCCGGGCCACGGGGCATGAGCTCGCGTGCAAGGGGTCGCTCGACGACGCGCGCCGGTTTCTCATTCGCAAGACTGAGCATAAGACCGGGAGCAAGGCCAAGTAAGGTCAACGGCCACCCTTGACTCATAGGCCAAGCTCCTCGCATAAGGGGCGTTCCATTGGTCCCCGGCACGGCGCCGGGCGCGACCCGGGCGGTTAGCTCAGCGGTAGAGCACACCCTTCACACGGGTGGGGTCGCAGGTTCAAACCCTGCACCGCCCACCATTTAAAACCTAGCAAAAGCAGTAGCAAACGTGGCGCGTCAACCGCATGCATCAGGCGTGATCATGCCTGGTACGTGGCGTGAACATGCCGTGAATGTGCTTGGTTCAATGACACAGATCTGACACGTCGTTTCTGCATCGTTCCCGTCGGGTCTGGTGGTGCTTAGCCGTTGACCACCAAATGCCACACCCTTCCCCAACTCTCGGCATGATCATCGACGCGGCACGCCGAGCCGGAGAAGGCGGAGCTTTCCTTCTTGCCCTTCAGCATCAGCTCGGGCGCTCATTGGCGAAGTGGAACAGCCATGTCCAGAACGGGCGCAAGCGGCGTTCAACCAACAAGTGGATTGCAACGGCCAAGCCGAATACCAGCATTAACGTTGCAAGGTATGCACCCACGGGGCCAATTATCGGGCTCAATTGGCTCAATGTCATATAGCCTATGTGGGCATGAACCAAATAAATCGTGTAGCTAAGTGCCGCTGCGTACGCTGCCCCAGGGAGCCTCAATTCAGAAAATTTAGGCAACGAAAGTAGAGCGAGTAAAATAAAAAACAGTACAATCAACGACCCAACAACCAGATGCGAGAGTTCTGGTCGAGCGGTGGTGACCGCGAATTTGCAGCAGAGAAAAAGACTCACCATCAATGCTGGCAACACCCACGGTGTTGGAGAAGATTTCATAGCGGCGAGACAGCTGCCAGCGGCGAAAAAGCAGTACCAGCCAGACATAAGAGCAAAGTTGTTGTGCGATTCCGACAATACCAGCTGAACCAAAGGCCACACGAGAGCTATTTGCGGTAGGTAAGCGCCTAGTCGCAAGCCGAGTAAGGTAGTTACCGAAAGATAGAAGATTATCTCGTACTTTAACGTCCAATACACCCCGTCCACTGGCGCATACCCGAATACACTAGGCACCATGATGCTATTTGCGATAATTTGCGGGATACTCACCGACATTTTGTCCCCGCCCCATGCGGTTGCAAATAGCGCCGTGGTCAGCATGGCCGCCCAGAAAGCCGGGAACAATCGCAGCATTCTCGATCCGACGAACTCAATTGCAGTCCGTCGAGCTGCGGAAAGAAAAATAACATAACCGCTAATCATAAAGAATAAAGCGACACCAAGGTAGCCGTATTGGGCCGCGCCGGCCAGCAATGGCGTGTGGGTCAGTCCCGTGACTTTACCGTTCGCGATTCCATTGAAGCAGTAGTGAAACCAAAGTACAGCCAGCGCTGCACTCAGACGTACATAATCAAGCAACTCGAGCCGCATCGGACTCCTTCGCAGAGGCGCATAAGCCTGTGATTTGTTTCAAAGGCAAGCAGGAGTGGATGGCCGCAGTTCGCTCACGCATGGTCAGAGCTCGTCTCAACTCAGTTCTTATGCTTCCAGGCGAGGCATGGAGGTGGTCCTGCTCCGGAGCTGAGATCATCAGTGATGCAGGCGGTGCGCGGCGAAGAGGCGCTTAACCTGCTCGAGCTCGTACTCGGCGGTGGCGATCAGAGTCTCGCTCGTCGCCTGATCGGCGCTCGCCTGCCGAAACTCGCCGATGAACTCCTCGAACGATCGCCTGATCATCGCAAAAACCGCGTCGCCATCCATGGACGTCTCTCCCGCATGAGATAGTCAGTGGGCTAACGCGATTCTCATCTCGTTGTGGGAGACGTCCGGGTGGCAACTCGGCCGCGGCTACATAAACCTTTGGATAACCCAGCGGCTCGACAGCGCGGTTGCCATTCCCGTCACACCCGCTTCTTGGTGCCCGAGAGCGCGTAGCTCATCATCTTGTAGGCAAGATGCGCGGCCGTGTAGTCGTAGACGTGGAGCCCCGGGATTGGGGCCAGCTCGACGAGGTCGGCGCCGACAATGGTCGAGACCTCGGCGGCGCGACGCAGGATCTCGAGCGCGCGCAGGTAGCTGAGCCCGCCGGGCGTCGGCGTTCCCGTGGCCGGCATGATGGCGCCGTCGAGGCCGTCGATGTCGAAGGTAACGTAGACGTTCTTGCCGACAAGCGGAGCAATGATCTCGTCGATGCTCCAGCGGTCTTGCTCGTGGGCGAAATGCAGGTGGATGCGATGGCGGTTGGCCTCGTAGAAACGGATCTCCTCCGAGGAGATGGAGCGGATGCCGACCGAGACGAGGCTCACATGCGCGTGATCCAGGACACGGCGCATGGCGGAGGCATGCGAATAGTGCTCGCCCTGGTAGCCGTCGCGCAGATCGGCGTGGGCGTCGAACTGGAGGACCACCAGCTCCCGGTAGGCAGCAGCAAACGGATTGATGGCGCCTGCCGTCAGCGAATGCTCGCCACCGAGAACGAACGGGAAGCGGCCTTCTTCCAGCACGGTCTCGACAAGACCCGCGAGCTCTTCGAGGGCTTTTGGAAGGCTCGCCGCGATGTTGGGCTCGCGGATGGCGGCGATGCCATAGTCCTCGTACGGCTCGCGCCATAGCTCCTCATCGAACAGCTCGAGCTGGTGGCTCGCGTCGAGAATGGCCTGCGGGCCCTTTGCCGTGCCGCCACCGTAGGACACGGAGGCCTCCAGCCCAAACGGGATGACGACGCATTTGGCATCTTCCGGCCGGTCGGCATCCGAGCGCAGCGGGTCGAGGAAGCTTTCGGCTCCCGGCAGATAGTCGAGCGGGATTTTCTTGGTCATGGGGTGCCTCGGGGGGAGCCTTGGACGTGCATGAGGTTTACGCGAGGGGTCGCCCTTCCCTATGCACGCGGGATGGGATGAACATAACTCAAAAGCGCAAGCAGCTGCCCCTCTCCCCGACCCTCTCTTCGCGCGCCGCAAGAAGAGCGAGCTAAACGACGGCGGCGGCGGCGGAGGGCACGTCGTACATCGTCAGCATCGGCTCATCGTCGAGAATGGCTTCCTCGTATTTGCCGTAGCCGTTGAAATCACCGGCTATGGCACGGCCGTAGGCGCCGACGTTGCCGAGCTCGATGTAGTCGCCCTCGCGGATCGAGGCCGGCAACAGGAACGGCCCCTTCAGGTGGTCCATGGAATCGCAGGTCGGACCGAACAGCTCGTAGGGGGTCAATGCCTCGCCCGACGCGTCGCGATTGACGAGCCGGCCAGGGAAAATCCAGCCGAGGTGCGCCGCATCAAACAACACGCCGTAGCCGCCGTCGTTGAGAAAGAGGTCGTTACCGCGGCGCGCTTCGACCCGCACGATCAGGCTCTCGGCCTCGGCGACGAGCGCGCGTCCCGGCTCGCACATCAAACGCACGTTCTCACGCACCGGCAGGCGCTCGACGCCTTCGCGGATCGCCGCCATGAAGCGCGACAACGCAGCAGGCTGCATGTTCGGGTATGCCGACGGAAAGCCCCCGCCGACATCGACGCGGTCGACAACGACGCCAGCCTTGCCGATGAGGCGCTGCACCTCGCCCAGCGCATTGACGTAGGCGTCCGGCGTCATGGTCTGCGAGCCGACGTGAAATGTGATGCCGAGCTCGGACGCAACCTGGCGCACCTTGACGAGCAGGCGCGCGGCCTTCTGCCCGGTGGTGCCGAACTTGCGCTCCAACGGGATGCGGCTGTTGATGGCAGGCACGGTTACGCGCACGAAGAGGGCGAGGTCGCGCGCCGGGCCGTTCGGGCCGGCGGTCTCCTCAACGATCTTTGCGAGCTCGTCCTCGCTGTCGAGCGAGAAGCTCGTCACGCCGTGTACGTGGTAGGCCTTGCGGATCGCCTCGCGCGACTTCACGGGATGCATGAAGTGCAAGGTCACGCCGGGAATGGTGATCGCGTCCTCGAGCTCCGGCAACGACGCCACGTCGAAATGGCGGATGCCAGCGCCGTAGAGTGCGCCGATCAGGAACACGGAGCTGTTCGCCTTGTAGGCATAGGCAACGTCGCCCGGGAAATTTTCCAGGAACCAGCGTGCAGCGCGCGCCGCCGCGTGGGGGCGTGCGCAAAGAACAGGTCGTTCTGGTTTCTTGGCAGCGACAAGATCAGCCGCCGAGGCAAATCGCTCCATCTAACGGACCTCCACCAACGGAAAAGGGTTGGACAAGAAGCGCCGTGCGAAGCGTTTGATCGCCGCCGTGCGTAACGGGCATTTAGGGCGAATGCGGGCGCATGTAAAGACCCTTGATGGTGAAAAGGGTTAGGTGGCGAAGCTGGCGGCCGACGGTTGAAGGATTTGTGACGCTGAGGGGGAGAAACAAGCTCGCCCGCTTCGACCTATTTCGATGCAGTGGCCGTGCGAAGCGAGGCGTTCAGAAGCGCGGCGGAGCCCGTGGCCGGTGGTGCCAACTGCTTGATCTCGGCCGCAGTGCGGCGCTTCGAAAGGTTGTCGTTGGCCTTGGCGAGTTGCTCATCCGACGTGCCCTTCAGGCACCCGCCGGCGGTCGGCAGCGAGAACAATGTTGAGCCGTGCTCATTGGCGCCGTCGGCTTCGATGCGGATCAGCTTGGCATGGTGCCCGAGTGTCTTTAGCTGCGCTGCGTAGCGCTGTTGCTGATCGAAGGGTGTGCGGGTATCTGCCTCGTCGCCGATAATGAAGATGCGCCGCTTGGGGTCGAGGTGGATGCCGTCGGCATTGCTTGCCGGGTCGAACATTGTGTCTTGCATCTTGGCTCTCGACGCCTTGAGGCCCAGTTCCTTCTTATGCGCGTACTCGAGCTCCACAAGCTCGAAGGCACCTGAGCCCAGCACCGCGCAGGCGACATCGTCGCGACCGAGCGATAGCATGGACGCCGCGAGCGTGGAGCCGCGCGACTGGCCCGCAAGCGCCACGGTGTCGAGACCGAGCCGCGTTTTCAATGCGTCCGTTGCGGCATTCATGATCACCAATTCTCTCGGCTTGCCGCGCTCGCCGTGATTGCCGGAGGAGCCGTTGACGCCGAGGCGCGAGATGGAGATGTAGCGAATCTTGAGCTTATCGGCCCACGACTGCATCGCCTTGCGCGCTAAGGCTAGGTTCGCGGCCATTTTCTCCTGGTCTGCATAGGTTTCCAAGGGGACGTCACCGTCGAGGAAAACCACCGCGCGGCGCTGCCGCTCGAAACCCTTCGTGACGAAGTAGGCTACGCATTCACTCCCCCACTTGGTCGACACAAAAATGCGGCCGTCCACGGCCTCGCATGCGGCTTGCGAGCGTGCTTCTGTGGGCAATACGTTGGCGTACGCCTTGACTGGCGCCGGCGCGGACATGGCGGGCTCCGAGATTACTGGGAGGGAGATGGCTGGCAGGGCAACCGCGACTGAGACGATCAGTGCCGCCGAATTGCGCGCGGTTTTCGTTGGCTTGGCTGACATTGCAGCACGTCTCCTCGTGGCGGACAGCGAAAGCGATGGGGGGCTTGCCGCCTCGGCTCCTCCATGCCCGGCACGGTAGGCCGATGGCGGCTGGTGCGCTGTTTCGCTCGGCACAGCGCTTGTGGCCTCCGACGCGGTCCCATCCGCAAGAGGTGCCGATCTGACACTCGTGTTCCGGTTCCGACGTTTGCTTCCCTCTGCGGCGCGGTTCGGAGCAAATGTCGGAACCATGAGGAACACTAGCAACTCTATGATTCTAGTGTAGCTTCTGCATCTGACGTTTGGTTTCGAGACCAGCTGCGAGCGGGGACCAAACGTCAGATGCGCTACACTAGGCAGAAGCGGTCTTGCCGCCGTATGTACAAAGACGGGGCCGGGAGGGTTAATGGCGCAGATGGCGAGACGCATCTTGATTTTTGCCGGCATGGGGCTCGGTGCACTGGGTCGTTCGAGTTGCTGGCTCACCCTATTCGGCCTCATCGCGCTGCCTTGCGTGCAGCCGGCGACCGCCATTGCCGAGCAGCAATCACCGAGCGCGGCTTCGCGGGCTCTCTTCGAGCGGGCTTGCGCCACCTGCCACCAAAATGGGCGTACGGCCGCGGGGCGCTCGCCGGACCGCTTCGCCAATATTTTGAATCTCGACGAGATCGCTGCTGATCCCTCGCTCGTAATCCCCACGCTTCCCGACGCCTCGCCGATCTATCAGCGGCTTCTCGGTGGACACCGGCCACTCGCCGTCTACGATGCCGCTGCTGGCGGAAAGGCGCCAACGCCCGCCGAGATCGAGGCTGTGCGCGCTTGGATCAGCGGGTTACCGGCGCAGACCGAGGACTGCTCGGATCGCAAAATCACGGCTCAGGCGGAGACGCAACGGCAGCTTTCGGCCTGGCTCGCAGAGCCCCCTCAGAATGGCACCAAGCTCGTTTCGCTCGAGCCTCACTATTATGCCTGCGAGCCAGCGGCGACGCTCGCGGCGCATCGCGCGACGGTCGAGCACCTTCTTGGTGCGCTCGCGCGCCAGGCGAAGCCGCCGCACATCGAGACGCTCGGAGACGCGAGCGCAATTATCGCCGTCCGTCTTGCCTCTACGGGCCTCTCTGAGGAGTTGTGGCAGCGCCTCACCAAGGGGGCGCCAAGTCACACGAATGGCGCGATCCCGGCGGACTGGCTCGCGGCGCGTCTCCTGTCCCATCCGAGAGGCGAGGACGGCAGCATCGATCCAGACCTCGACGTCACGCTCGATGCGGCAGGGCTCGAGCGAGCTGCGGCTCTGGCGCGCGCCTGGGAGCGCAACGTCGATCTTCGCCGTGCCGCGAGCGAGATCGGGATCGATGCACAATCGCTTAAAACCAGACTGCTCGCCGTTGAAGGAGACGAGCTCGTCTCCGCGCGGAGGCTCGTCCAAGGTTCGCTGCCGCGCCGGCATTGGATGCGTCTTGCGGCGCATCTCACCGGCAATCCCGTGCCGCCTCACGAGAAGCGGACCACGGCCGAATACAGCATCGATGTCGCGCTGTTCAGCGACAAGCCCCTCTACGTTGTCGGAGATCTCCTGACGCTCAATGTATCGGTCAGCAAGGCCTGCCACCTGACTTTGGTGAACATCGACGCAGCCGGCAAAGGGCTCGTGCTCTATCCGAACGACATCGAACCCGACAATTTGATTGCGCCGGGCGTGGTCGTGCGCGTGCCGGGTCCAACGGCCGGCTACCAGCTCAGATTTGATACCAAGGGCAGCGAAGGCGTGGTGGCGCTCTGCCAGCGCACCTCGCGCAATTTCGAGGGGGTGCGGTTCGATCACGAGCGGCAGCGCTTTGCGATCCTCGGAGATTGGCAGGAATTCTTGCGCACCGCGGCCGAACGGAAGGCAGAGAGCAAGCCTGCGTCGCCGGACGGGCGAGCGTCACGCCGTCGCCGGTCGAGCAAGCCCGCGGCCCCGCCCGAGCTACCGGCCATCGACCCGACCGGTCCGAACATCGAGGGGCGGGCGGCGATTGCGATCCCTGTGGAATGAAGGCCGATCCTGGCGCTGCCGAAATTTGGCGCCACCGAATCG
Source organism: Hyphomicrobium sp. (assembly GCA_041659825.1). Taxonomy (GTDB): domain Bacteria; phylum Pseudomonadota; class Alphaproteobacteria; order Rhizobiales; family Hyphomicrobiaceae; genus Hyphomicrobium_C. The sequence continues at coordinate 39,207 of JBAZXL010000003.1, read as the reverse complement.
GATATCCGAGGGGGCATGATAGAAACGCTCCGCACGTTAGCGCCAGAGGTCATGGCCCAACTCGAGACGGCGCTCGCCGCGCCCGGCGGCGGCTTGGTGCTCGCCATAGGCCTCGGGCTTGTGGGCGCGACGCTACTCATGCTCTTTGCAATTGCACGTGGCCGTGCCCGACGCACTGCTCGTGACTTGGCCGCTCAGGAACTGGCGGCTCAGGTGGCACGTGATCAGACGGCGCTCGAAGAGCAGCGTCTCGCCCGTGCCGCCGCCGATCAGCAGTTTGCCGAGATCAAGGGCCGGTTGACGGCCATGAGCGAGATGACGGTGCAGCGGCAGGCCGAAGAGGCGCGCGGGCTCGACGACCGGCTCGACCACGTGGCGATGCGGCTCGGCTCGTCGCTCGAAGCGATGAGCCGGCGCGTCGCCGAGAGCCTTGCCGATACGCATCGGCAGACCGGCGATACAGTTGCCCGCATGAACGAGCGCATCGACACGCTGTCGCGGCACATGGCGCAGAGCCTCGATACGGTGACGGCCCGCGTCGGCGACAATCTCGCGGAAGCAGGCCGCCGCACGACGGAAAGCCTCACGACTCTGAACGAGCGGCTGGCCGTGATCGCCGACGCAAAGCAGAGCCTCGCCGACCTGTCATCAGAGGTGCTGTCGCTGCAGGGCGTGCTGTCGAACAAGCAGGCTCGCGGTGCCTTCGGCCAGATGCGCATGGAGACGATCATTCGCGACGCGCTGCCGGCTGGCGCTTACGAATTCCAGCCGACGCTTTCGAACGGCAAACGTCCCGACTGTGTCATTCGCCTTCCGAATACGCCGGCCGCGCTCGTGATCGACAGCAAATTCCCGCTGGAAGGGTTCGAGGCGCTGCGCATGGCGCGTGCACCCGACGAGATCAAGGCGGCGCATCAGGCCGTTCGCGAAGCGATCGGCCGTCACATCGACGATATTGCGGAGAAATATTTGCTGCCCGGCGAGACGCAGGACACGGCGCTAATGTTCGTGCCCTCTGAGAGCATCTACGGCGACCTGCACGAGCAGTTCTCCGACCTCGTGCAGAAAGCTCATCGGGCGCGCGTCGTGATCGTGGCGCCGAACATCCTGATGCTGGCCGTGCAGACGGTGCAGGCCGTCATCAAGGACGCCAAGATGCGCGATCAGGCGGGCCTCATCCAGCGCGAGGTTGGCCTCTTGCTCGGCGACGTGGTGCGGCTCACCGAGCGCGTGGCCGAGCTGGAACGTCATTTCGGCCTTTCGACAAAGGCGCTCGAGAAGGTTTCGGCGACGGCCGGGAAAATCACCAATCGTGGAGAGCGCCTCAAATCGCTCGATCTCGAGGACGATATGAGAGACGATCGCCCGGCGCTTGCGCGAGCGAAGTAGCGGCTTGGCTCCTGGATGGCCGGGTCAAGCCCGGCCATGACGAACTGAATATGCAATCACGGTATGAGCACGCACGGTATGAACACAATGAACAAGATCAATCAGCGAATTGCGGACGAGCTTGGTTGCGGGGCTGCCCAGGTGGCGGCGGCGGTGGAGCTTATCGACGAAGGCGCCACCGTGCCCTTCATCGCCCGCTATCGCAAGGAGAAGACCGGCGGCCTTGACGATACGCAGCTGCGCACGCTGGCCGAGCGCATCGTCTACCTGCGCGATCTCGAGGACCGGCGCGCGTCGGTTTTGAAAACCATCGAGGAGCAAGGCAAGCTGACGCCCGAGCTCAAGCGGGCGCTGCATGCTGCCGCAACGAAAGTCGAGCTCGAGGATCTTTACGCGCCCTATAAGCCGAAGCGGCGCACCAAAGCGCAGATCGCGCGCGAAGCGGGCCTCGAACCGCTGATGGAAGCGCTCCTCGCCAACCCAGCGCTCGATCCCGTGGCGGAAGCCCAGAAGTTCATTGCCGAGGACAAGGGTGTCGCTGACCAGAAGGCCGCGCTCGACGGCGCCCGCCACATCCTCATCGAGCGCATCGGCGAGGACCCGAAGCTCGTTGGCACTTTGCGTGAATGGGAGTGGAGCGAGGCCGATCTCAAGTCCAAGGTCAAGAAGGCCAAGGAGGGCGAGGGCGCCAAGTTCTCCGACTATTTCGACTTCAGCCAGGCCATCAAGGACATGCCGAGCCATCGCGCTCTCGCCTTGCTGCGCGGGCAAAATGAAGGCTTTCTCGAGATCGATCTCGACGTCGAGCATGACGAGGCGAAGTCGCACCCGGCTGAAGCCAAGATCCGTTCCGCATTCGGCATCCAGGATAAGGGGCGCCCCGGAGATGCGTGGCTCGGCGAGACGGTGCGGCTGGCTTGGAAAGCGAAGCTCGCCTCGTCGCTGATGGCCGATCTCCTGACGCGTCTCAAGGAGCGGGCAGACACGGACGCCATCACGGTGTTCTCACAGAACCTCAAGGATCTCCTGCTCGCAGCGCCTGCCGGTCCGCGTGTCACCATGGGGCTCGATCCGGGCTTGAGAACCGGCGTCAAGGTCGCCGTGGTGGACGGCACCGGCAAGCTCGTCGAGACGGCGACCATCTACCCGCACGAGCCGAGGCGCGATTGGCAAGGCTCGCTCGCGACGCTCGCCGCCTTGGCAATTAAGCACAAGGTGGATCTCGTCAGCGTCGGCAACGGCACGGGCAGCCGCGAGACCGACAAGCTCGTCGCCGAGCTGATGAGCAAGATGGCGCAACTGAAGCTCACGAAGGTCACGGTGTCGGAAGCGGGCGCGTCGATCTATTCAGCGTCGGAGCTCGCCGCGAAAGAGTTCCCGGATCTCGACGTTTCGCTGCGCGGCGCCGTTTCCATCGCGCGCCGCTTGCAGGATCCGCTGGCGGAGCTCGTCAAGATCGAGCCCAAGGCGATCGGCGTCGGCCAGTACCAGCACGACGTGGACCAGGCGGGCCTTGCGCGCTCGCTGGACGCCGTGGTGGAGGACTGCGTGAACTCGGTCGGCGTCGATGTGAACACGGCCTCCGTGCCGCTGCTCTCGCGCGTGTCGGGCTTGAACCAGACGCTCGCGTCCAACATCGTCGCCTTCCGCAACGAGAACGGCGCGTTCAAGACGCGCGCCGCCTTGAAGAAGGTGCCGCGGCTCGGGCCGAAGGCCTTCGAGCAGGCAGCAGGCTTCCTGCGCATCATGAACGGCACCAATCCGCTCGATGCCTCGGCCGTGCATCCCGAGGCCTATCCCGTCGTCGAGCGGATCTCGGAGAAGACCAAGCGTCCCTTGAAGTCGATCATCGGCGATCGCGTGTTCCTTAAGTCGCTCAGGCCTTCGGAGTTCGCGGACGAGACGTTCGGAATTCCAACCGTGAGCGATATTCTGGCCGAGCTCGAGAAGCCCGGCCGCGATCCGCGCCCTGAGTTCAAGACGGCAACCTTCGCCGACGGCATCGAGAAAATCTCGGACTTGAAGATCGGCATGCAGCTCGAAGGCACGGTCACGAACGTGGCCGCGTTCGGCGCGTTCGTCGACGTCGGCGTGCATCAGGATGGGCTCGTGCATGTGTCCGAGCTTGCCGACCGCTTCGTCAAGGACCCGCGCGAGGTGGTAAAGGTCGGCGACGTGGTGCGCGTGCGCGTCAAGGAGGTGGACGCCGAGCGCAAGCGCATCGCGCTCACCATGCGTTCGGGTGACATCGATCGCTCGGCTGCGAGGCCGTCTGCCGGGAGCTCCGGGAGCAGACCCGGCGGCTCCGACCCTCAACGCGCCTCCCCTCCCCGCAATGCCTCTGCCGCTCCGCCGCCGAAACGTGGACCCGCGGCCGAGCCCGAAAGCGCGCTGGCAGCCGCCTTGCGGCGGGCGCAGGAGCGGAAGTAGGCGTCGTATCCCAGGCGGCGGCGCTTCTTGGCGTCAAGCCAAAGCTGCACCGATGCGCTCGGGTCGCCGTTGCGAGCGTGTTGCATTCGTGCTTGCTGCTCGCCACGTATGCTTCACACGTCTCTCCTTCACACGTCGCGTCTCGGATCAGATCTCCACAACGGACCTCCAGCATGCGCCACGGCGGCAAAATCCTGGTCGATCACCTTGCGGCGCAGGGCGTGCGGCGTGTGTTCGAGGTGCCGGGGGAAAGCTTCCTCGCGGCGCTGGACGGGCTTTACGACTGCACGGCGATCCGCACCATCATCTGCCGGCACGAAGGGGGCGCGGCGATGATGGCGGAGGCGACCGGCAAGCTCACCGGGCGTCCGGGCATCTGCTTTGCGACGCGGGGACCGGGCGCGGTGAACGCGCTCAGCGGCGTTTATGTTGCGCATATGGATGCAACGCCGATGATCCTGTTCGTCGGGCTGCCGGCGACCACGCTCGAGGATCAGACGCCATTTCAAGACCTCGAGATGGAGGCGCTGTTCCGGCCAGTGTCGAAGTGGGAGGCGGTCATTCACGACACGAGCCGCATTCCCGAGTACGTGGCGCGCGCCTTTCACGTGGCGCTGTCGGATCGTCCGGGTCCGGTGGTGCTCGGCCTGCCGGAGAACGTGCTTTCGGGCATGTCTGCTGCGGGCGACGTGAAGCCGGTCGAGTCGCCGAGTGCAGCACCCTCGCCGAAGCAGATGAGCGCACTCATGGAACGGCTGGCGCGCGCCCGGCAGCCGATGCTCCTGGTCGGCGGCCCCGGCTGGAGCGCTGACGTTCAAGCAGCTATCGAGGGCTTTGCGGCGCGCTACGATCTGCCGGTCGCGGCGGCGTTCCGCTGCCAGGACTACATCGACAACCGGCATCCCTGCTACGTTGGGCATTCGGGCTTTGGAACGGACCTCAAGCTGCAGGCTGCTTTGCGCGGGGCGGATCTCATCATCGCGGTCGGGGCGGAGCTCGGCGAGATCACGACCGGAGGGTATACGTTGATCGAGGCGCCGAACCCGGCGCAGTTCATGGCGCATGTGCACCCGAGCGCCGAGTGGGCGGGCGGCGTCATTCGGGCGGACCTGCCGATCGTGGCGTCGGCTTGCGGGTTTGGCGAGGCGCTGGCGGCGCTGCCGTTCTTAAATCAGCCCAAGGCGCGCGCATGGTCGCGTTTTCGCAAGGACCTGCGTGCGGCCTATGAGGCGTCTCTTAAGCCTGCCCCCGTGCCGGGCAACGTCGAAATGGGCGAAGTTGTGCGGATCGTCTCGGAGACGCTGCCCGAGAACGGCCTTACCACCAACGGCGCCGGCAACTACTCGATGTTCGTGCACCGCTATTTCGCGTTCAAACGCTATCGCAGCGGGCTCGCGCCGATCTGCGGGTCCATGGGATACGGCCTCCCGGCGGCGATCGCGGCCAAGCTCGAGGATCCGTCGCGGCCGGTGGTGGCGTTCGCTGGCGACGGCTGCTTCCAGATGACGGGGGCCGAGATCGGCACGGCGGTGCAATATGGCCTGCCATTGGTGATCATCGTCGCCAACAACGGCATCTACGGCACCATCCGCATGCATCAGGAGCGGAAATATCCCGGCCGGGTGGCGGGAACGAGCCTCGTCAATCCGGATTTTGCGGCACTCGCCAGAAGCTATGGGGCGGAGGGCTGCGTGGTAACGCGAACGGCAGATTTCGAGGCTGTCTTCAGGCAGGGGCTTGCCGCGGACGTGCCGTTTGTGATCGAGCTCAAGCTCGACCCGGAAGCGATCACCCCGTTGATCACGCTGAGCGAGGTGCGGGACGCGGCGAAGGGGTAGGCTCTCGCGATTTAGGCCCGTGCGGCCGACGTTCGGCGATGATAAGGATAGGTCTTCGATGATAAGGTGTTAGCCATGACGAGAGCTGAGGCCGTTGCCCTGATCACCTGGGAGCTCGAGACGCTTTACGATGAGCGCGTGCGCAAGCTTGCCGAGATCGTGCACGAGATGGCCGCTGGCGCCGGTGGGCTCACCCGAGAGCTGTCGCCTGCTGAGCTCGAGTTGCTCGAGCAGTCGAAAGAGGACTTCAAGGCCGGGCGGACGTATTCCTGGGAAGAGTACACACGCGAAATGAACGGCTTCATGGATCATATGCGGGCCAAGTATCCTCAGTCCACATGAGGCGCGTTGTTCGGTCCAAGACCTATGTCAGGCAGTTGAAGACGCTGATCGAATATGGCGTGAAGCGCTTTGGCCTCAGAGTTGCTGAGTCCAAGCTTCTGATCCTGGATGACGTAATCGAGCATTTTCTCGCCGCGCATCCCGGAGCAAAGCAGGTTGATCCTGAACTGATGCTTCACGTTTATCCGATTTCTCGAACTCCGTTTGTACTCATTTACGATTTCGATGCGGTAGAGCTACGCCTCCACTTCATTATCCAGGCTCGCGCTGACCGTTCATCCCTAGATCCCGGCGACGTCGAGCGGTGAGCGGGCCCGCGGCTCACGGGGGTTGCCAGATTGGCGCAAGCATTGTAAGAGCCCGCTTATCTCACACGCCATGATCTCGCGAGATGCGGATTAAAAGCCCCGCGTCTTCGCTCCGGTGGACGAGCTAAGCCCATAAAAAGGCATGCTTTTCTTCTCAAGATTTGGCGGAGGACTAACCGGAAAAAAGGACTTTTCCCATGTTGCCTAACTTCAACATGCGTCAGCTGCTTGAGGCTGGCGTGCACTTTGGTCACCAGTCGCATCGCTGGAACCCGAAGATGGCGTCGTTCATCTTCGGCGCGCGTAACAACATCCACATCCTCGACCTCACGCAGACCGTGCCGATGCTGCATCAGGCGCTCGTCAAGGTGTCCGATACGGTTGCCGGCGGCGGCCGTGTGCTGTTCGTCGCGACCAAGCGGCAAGCTTCGGACTCGATTGCGGAAGCCGCCAAGCGCTCGGCTCAGTATTATATCAACCATCGCTGGCTCGGCGGCACGCTGACCAACTGGAAGACGATCTCGACCTCTATTCGCCGCCTGCGCCAGCTCGACGACGTCCTCGCCGACCCACAGGGCCGCACGAAGAAGGAAGTCCTCAACATCCAACGCGAGCGCGATAAGCTCAACCAGGCGCTCGGCGGCATCAAGGACATGGGCGGCGTGCCTGACCTTCTGTTCGTGATCGACACGAACAAGGAGCAGATCGCCATCAAGGAAGCGCGCAAGCTTAGCATCCCGATCGTGGCGATCGTCGATACGAACTGCGATCCGGACGGCATCGACTTCCCGGTTCCGGGTAACGACGACGCGGGCCGCGCTCTGACGCTTTATTGCGACCTCATCGCACGCGCGGCTCTCGATGGCCTCGAGCGCGGTCAGGGCTCGTCGGGTGTCGACATCGGCGCCTCGGAAGAGCCGCCGGCCGAAGTGCTGCCGGACGGACGTGCCAAGGCCTTCAAGGGTATCGACGCGCCGCGTGGCGAGGCCGACGACCTCAAGCGGGTCAAGGGCATCACCGAGAAGCTCGAGCAAAAGCTCAACGATATCGGCGTCTTCCACTTCTGGCAGATCGCGGATCTTGATGCCGAGAATCTCGGGCTGCTCGACCGCCGCCTGAAGCTCAAAGGCCAGATCGAGCGCGAGACGTGGGTTCTCCAGGCCAAGAAGCTCGTCGAGGCCTCGGCGGCCTAAGACTTGTGACAAATCTGGCGTAAGAGAGCGGCCGCGTCCTCTTCGGGCTGGCTGCTCTCTCGCTGGCTCCTACCTTTTCGTCACTCTATTCGTTCGGTACCTGCACTCGCATGAATTCGCCCAAGCTGGCGAAAGGAGAAGTCATGACCACCATTTCCGCCACGACCGTCAAAGAGCTGCGCGAGAAGACCGGCGCTGGCATGATGGATTGCAAGCAGGCGCTTGCCGAGACGAACGGCGACATGGAAGCTGCCGTCGATCTTTTGCGCAAGAAGGGCCTCTCCAAGGCTGCCAAGAAGTCCGACCGCGTGGCGGCCCAGGGCCTCGTCGGCGTGGCCTCGGACGGCAAAAGCGGAGCGGTGGTCGAGGTCAACTCCGAGACGGATTTCGTCGCTCGCAACGACCAGTTCCAGGCACTTGTGCGCACGATCACGGGCCTTGCTGCGAAGGCTAAGGGCGACGTCGCCGCGCTTCTCGCCACGCCATATCCCGGCAGCAAGAACAGCGTCGAGGGGCAGATCAAGGATGCGGTCGCGACCATCGGCGAGAACATGGGCCTGCGCCGCACGGCCAGCGTTTCGGTCGAGAAGGGCGTCGTTGCCGACTACGTGCACAACAAGGTGACGGATGGCCTCGGTAAGATCGGCGTGCTCGTGGCACTCGAGAGCGCTGGCGACAAGGACAAGCTGATGGCCCTCGGCCGCCAGCTCGCGATGCATATCGCGGCCGCCAATCCGCTGGTCGTCAACGTCGAGGACCTGCCGCAGGAGGCTATCGACCGCGAGCGTGCGATTTACGTCGAGCAGGCCAAGGCCGAGCCCAGGAATGCCGGCAAGTCGGACGAGATCCTGGCCAAGGCCAGCGAGGGCCGGCTGCGCAAGGAATTCTTCGGCCAGGCGGTGCTGTTGCAGCAGGTGTTCGTCATCGACGGCAAGGCAACGGTTGCGGAGGCACTTAAACAGGCCGAGTCGACCGTCGGCGGGCCGGTCAAGGTCACCGGCTTTGTTCGCTATGCCCTCGGTGAGGGTATCGAGCAGGTCAAGGAAGACTTTGCAGCTGAGGTGGCCAAGACGGTCGGCGCCGCCAAGAAGTAAAAAGAAGAGTTCACAGGAAGCCGGCCGGATACCCGACCGGCTTCTTTTCTGCCAGGGTGGACTTGTCACATTGCGGAGTCTGGTATGACCACAGGCGGGGAACCGCTCAAATACAGGCGCCTGCTCGTCAAGCTCTCGGGCGAGGCGCTGATGGGCAAAGGTTCTTACGGCCTGGATACGGCCGTTGTCGGCCGACTCGCGCGGGATATCGCGGAAGCAGCCGCGTCGGGCGCCGAGATCTCCGTCGTGGTCGGCGGCGGCAATATTTTCCGCGGCCTCCAGGGCGCGGCTAAAGGCATGGACCGGGCTACGGCAGACTATATGGGCATGCTCGCGACGGTCATGAACGCGCTGGCGCTGCAGAGCGAGCTCGAGGCCACCAAGACGCCGGCCCGCGTGCTCTCGGCGATCCCCATGCCAACCGTGTGCGAGCCCTATGTGCGGCACCGGGCGCTCTATCACCTCGAACGCCGGCGCATCGTCATCTTCGCCGCGGGGACCGGCAATCCGTTCTTCACGACCGACACCGCGGCGACGTTGCGGGCGATCGAGATGGGGTGCGAGGCCGTGGCGAAGGCGACGCAGGTCGACGGGGTCTACACTGCCGACCCCAAAAAAGATGCATCGGCCCAGCGCTACGAGAAGCTCACCTACGCCGAGGTTCTGGCGCGTGACCTCAAGGTGATGGATGGGGCGGCAATCGCGCTTGCCCGCGACAATCAACTTCCGGTAATTGTGTTTTCCATCGAAGAGCCTGGGAACCTGATCAAGGTGTTGCGCGGGACCGCTCGGGCTACCGTGATACAGGGGTAGCCTCGACGGACTGACGTTTGCGCGTATCCGGGTTCGGGTATCCGGACTCGGGCGTAGACAAGAACAAGAACCGCGGGCCGGGCTCGGGCGGATCGGCCGCCACCAGTACGGCAAGACCAAAATCGGGCTTGAGCCGATATCAGGCTCAGGTTGAGCGGGCGCAGCGCTGGAAGTCTGCGGAACATTCATGGCTTGGCCGCGTCGCAGTAATAAAGGCGCGTGAGCCAAGGCCAATAAGACCATAAAGGGAGAAAACGCATGTCGATCACCTCATTCGACCTTGCGGACATCGAAAAACGCATGCGCAACTCGCTCGACGCTCTGAGGCGCGAGCTTTCTGGCCTTAGAACAGGCCGCGCCAGTGCCAACCTGCTCGACCCGGTGCAAGTGTCGGTCTATGGCTCGAAAATGCCGCTCAATCAGGTCGCTACGATCACGGTGCCGGAAGCGAGAATGATTACCGTTCAGGTTTGGGATCGCAGCAACCTGCAGGCGGTCGACAAGGCCATCCGGGAAGCCAACCTCGGTGTGAACCCGGTGGTCGACGGGACCATCCTGCGGCTTCCCATTCCGGCGCCGACCGCGGAACGCAGGCAAGAGCTCGTTAAGCAAGCGCATAAGTATGCCGAGCATCACCGTATCGCGGTCAGAAATGTGCGGCGAGACGGCATGGAGCTGCTAAAGAAACTCGAAAAAGACGGAAAAATGAGCGAAGACGATCATCATAAGCACTCCGCAAAGGTGCAGGAATTGACGGATAAGCTCGTCAAGGAGATCGACCAGACACTTGCGACCAAGGAGATCGAAATACAGAAGGTTTAACGGGCACTCGCAGACTGCCAGGGCCGGGCAGGACGTGATACAGTCATCAAGCAGGCACTTAGCTGGCCGCGCTGGTTGCCATGATCGTGCTGGTTGCCATGATATCGTCGCCAACCCTCCTATCTTGAGCAAAGCTGCCGCCCGTGTCTGAGACACTCCAACCAGAGCCGCCCAATCACGAGGTTCCGCTAGCTCCGCGGCACGTCGCTATCATCATGGACGGCAATGGGCGGTGGGCTCAGGAACGGGGGCTGCCACGCAGCTTGGGACATCGCTCGGGTGTGGAAGCCGTGCGCCGGACGGTGAAGGCCGCGATCGACCTCGCCATCCCCTATCTCACCCTCTACAGTTTCTCATCCGAGAACTGGACCCGCCCGGCAGATGAGATCAACGACCTCATGGGGCTGATGCGTCGCTTCATTCGGGGTGACCTCGCTGAGCTGCACCAGAACAACGTGCGCATCATGGTCATCGGCGAGCGGGACAACATCGATCACGAGATGCTGGCGCTGATCGACGAGGCCGTCGAGCTGACAAGCGAGAACACTCGTCTGAACCTCGTCATCGCCTTTAACTACGGGGCACGAGCCGAGATCGCCAGGGCCGCGCAACGACTGGCCGAGAAGGTCCGCGACGGGGCCATAACACCCGCGGATATCACACCAAAGTGCCTCGAGAACGCGCTCGATACGCGCGGCATCCCAGACCCAGATGTGTTGATCCGGACCAGCGGCGAGATGCGGCTTTCGAACTTCCTGCTGTGGCAAGCAGCTTACGCGGAACTGGTCTTCATCAACGCGTACTGGCCTGACTTTACTCATGAACTTCTTGCGGACGCGATCGCCCAGTATCATGCGCGCGAGCGCCGCTTCGGCGGGCTCACACAGCGCTCATCCGCTTGAGGCCGCCAATGGAATTCGAGCCTGAGGGCCGCACGGCCGATGAGCTGGCGCCTGCGGTCAGGGGAACGGCCCCGGCTGAGCTAATCAAGCGTGTGCTCTCGGGTGCGGGCTTCGGGGGGCTGTCGCTCCTCCTGCTTTGGGCTGGTCTTCTTCCGTTCGGATTGCTCGTCCTTTCAGTCAGTTTGCTGGCGAGCTGGGAATGGGGCCGGATCGTGCGCGGGCCGGGGCTCGACGTGTCACTCATCGTGCACGGTGCCGCAGTCGGGGCAGCGACTCTTCTCAGCACCTGCGGTTTCGCCGCTCTAGGCATCGCGGTTCTCGTTACCGGCTGCATTATCGTGCTTGCGCTCGAATTCGGGCAACGTCCGATCGTCTCGGCGACCGGCGTCCTTTACACTGGACTGCCCTCGGTTGCATTGCTGTGGCTTCGCGGAAACGAGCATCTGGGATTCGTCGCCGTGCTGTTCATCATTGTCGTCGTGTCGGTCACAGATACGGCCGCGTTTGCGACCGGCCGGCTACTCGGCGGACCACGGCTCGCCCCGCAGATCTCGCCCAACAAGACGTGGAGCGGCTTTGCTGGCGGCTTGCTCGGCGGCGTGCTGACCGCAGCGGTTTTTGCGCTGTTTCTAGAGATATCACCTGCTGGCTTCGCCGTAATGGGTTTCGGCATGAGCCTCATTGCCCAAGCGGGCGATCTCGCCGAGTCAGCCCTGAAAAGAGCCTTCGGGGTCAAGGACGCGAGCAATCTCATCCCCGGTCACGGAGGCTTCTTGGACCGTGTCGACGGCCTTGTGACGGCGTCCATTGCCGCAGCGGTCTATGCCTTCTTCGTCGATCCTCATGCGCCGGCTCGCGCGCTCCTCGCCGGCTTTTAGTGCGGGAAAGCCACGCCCCATGGCGGTATTCGAAAGACCATCGGCCGTTTCTCTTGCAAGGACAGGCGTCGCCACGAACAAATCGGCGGGCGGAGAAGCGCGCGCCGCCGCGCCGGTTCGCATCTCGGTGCTCGGCGCCACCGGGTCCGTGGGCACCAGCACGCTCGATCTCCTTGCGCGCTCGCCGGAGAGGTTCGAGGTGGTGGCGCTCACAGCGCAGGCCAACGTCGCTCGACTTGCTGAACTCGCCATTGCGCATCGCGCAAAACTGGCGGTGATCGGCGACGAGGCGCGCTATGGCGAGCTTAAGGCGCTGCTCTTGGGCACGGGAATCGAGGCGGCTTCCGGCAGCGCCGCGATCACGGGTGCTGCGGAAGTCCCTGCGGATTGCGTGATGGCGGCCATTGTCGGTGCGGCGGGATTGCGGCCGACATTCGCGGCGGCGCGGCAGGGCCGCCGGGTCGCCCTCGCCAATAAGGAGTGCCTGGTCTCGGCGGGTGACGTATTTCTCGACGAGGTAGCGCGCGCCGGGGCTGAGCTGATTCCGGTCGACAGCGAGCATTCAGCCGCGTTTCAAGCCATCGGCAGCACGGACCCGCGGGCCATCGAGAAGATCGTTCTAACCGCGTCGGGCGGACCGTTTCGCGGCTACAGTCTCGATCAGCTCAAGGGGGTCTCGCCCGAGCAGGCCCTCAAGCACCCGAACTGGTCGATGGGGACTAAGATCACCATCGATTCTGCAACACTCATGAACAAGGGCCTGGAGCTGATTGAGGCCTACCACCTGTTTCCCGTGGGAGCGCATCAGCTTGGCGCGGTGGTGCATCCGCAGTCCATCGTGCATTGCCTGGTCACCCTCTCGGACGGGTCGGTGTTGGCGCATCTCTCTTCGCCTGATATGCGGACGCCGATTGCGGTTGCCCTGGCGTGGCCCCTGCGCATGAAAGCGCCCGTAGAGCGGCTGGATCTCCTCAAGATCAAATGCCTAACCTTCGAGCCGCCCGACGAGACCTGCTTCCCGGCCCTCCGGCTCGCGCGGGAGGCACTGGAGAGAGGCGGCGGGGCACCGGCGGTCCTCAATGCCGCGAACGAGATTGCGGTCCAGGCGTTTCTCGAGCGAAAGATTGGGTTCCTCACAATAGCGGAAACCGTGGCCTCCTGTCTTGAAAAGGCCGAGGGCAGGGGCCTTCTTAATCGGGTCCAGTCCCTCGACGATGTGCTTTACGTCGACCGGGAGGCTCGCCTTATGGCAATGTGCCATCTTGGGGGCTAGGTTCTTGCACCTGCCATTCAAGGTCCCGGGGATCTTAACCACGGGTAATATCTTAATTATTCAACCAAGGCGTGCAGTCAGGCATAGCCGGAACAGGAAACTCCAAGGATGATCGCAGCGGTAGCTAACTTCCTTTCAACCGGCGCCGTGCAGATTTTCGGCTTTTTGTTTGTGCTCAGCGTCGTGGTCTTCTTCCATGAACTCGGGCACTTCCTGGTCGCTCGCTGGTGCGGGGTCACGGTTTCGACGTTCTCGATCGGGTTCGGGCGCGAGGTGTGGGGCTTCAATGACGCGCATGGAACGCGTTGGCGGCTCTCGGCGATCCCGCTCGGCGGCTATGTGAAGTTCCTCGACGACAGCAATGCGGCGAGTATGCCGCAGCAGCAGCCGAGCTCGCTCTCGCCTGAAGACCAGGCCGGCTCGTTCCATAGCAAGCCTGTCTGGCAGCGCGCGGCGGTGGTTGCCGCGGGACCGATTGCCAATTTCATTCTCGCCGCCGTCATCTACTCGGCCGTTAACGCGGCCTACGGCGTACGCTCCATTCCCGCCCGGGTCGACGTGGTGTTGCAAGGCATGCCGGCCGCGCTCGCTGGGATCAAGCCCGGCGACGTAATTACCAAGATCGACGGCTGGTCCATCGAGAACTACGAGGACGTTCTAAAGCTGGTTACCGCGAGCAGCGGGCGCGCGCTCGACATCGAGGTCAGCCGCGACGGCAAGCCGGTGGAGTTCACCGTCATGCCGGCGACGCTCGAGCAAAAAGCCGATATCGGCGTCGTCATGAAGATCGGCGACCTCGGCATCCGGCGCATCGTGGTTCCGAGAGTCGGCGAGGTCCTGCCCGACAGCCCGGCGGCGAAAGCCGGGTTCGAGCCCGGCGATCTCATTGCGACGATCGACGGCAAGTCGATCAGCAGTTTCGAGGAGATCGTAGAGGCGGTTGGTCCAAAGGCTGGCCAAAACTTGCTGATCAAAGTTCAGCGTAATGGCCGCCAACGTGAGCTTTCGGTGGTCCCTGCCGCCGTCAAGTCCGCCGGGCCTGATGGCGTGATGGTCGAGCGCGGACGCATCGGCATTGCCCCGGAGCGCGCCGAGCCGCAGGCCGTCTCGATCGCTGAGGCAATCCGCCTCGGGGTGCGCGAAACCTATTCGAACGTTGCTCAGACGATCACTGGGCTCGCGGACATTCTCGCCCAGAGGCAGTCGGCCGATCAGGTCGGCGGGCCTATCCTGATGGCCGAGGTGACGGCCAAGGTCATCGACCTCGGCATCGAGCCGCTGCTGCGCTGGACGGCGCTATTCTCAGCAAACATTGGTTTTCTGAACCTGCTGCCGATCCCGGTTCTCGACGGCGGACACCTGGTTTTCTATGCAATCGAGGCGATTCGGCGTAAGCCATTGAGCCAGCGCGTGCAGGAAATTGGGTTTCAGATTGGGCTCGCCCTGGTCATGATGATGGTCGTTTTCGTGAACCTCAACGACATCGTGCGGGTCGGAAGACGGCTTTTTGGTGGCTAGGAGAATCGGCCCGCGGTGACGTAAACTTGCCACTTCCCAATAGCTTACCCAGTTGTTAATAGTGGCTTCGTTCGTAGGGTTTGTAATGCACGGTACTTGGCGGCGGGGGCCGCGGGTGAGACGAAGGGCCAAGCGCCTGGAATCGTTTGTGTTTATGGACCCTTGAATGCGGATGCGAGGCTTGGTGAAAGCCGCAATTCCACAGCGTTGAATTACGACTCGGGACAAAATGCCGACGGGTTCCAGAGTCGAGGGGGATCGGCACTAAGAAAGGCGAGGCAGATCCGCACATGGTGCAGCTTCGGATCATGTCGATGGGGGGCTTGCGCCTACTCGTTTTGTTAGCCGCGATGGTCTCTATGACTGCGGTTGGCCAAGTCGTTTCCTCAGATGCTGCCGTGGCCCAGGCCGTGCGCCAGATCAGGGTCGAAGGCAATAGGCGCGTCGAGCCCGAAACGGTGCGCTCCTATCTTCAGTTCTCAGCCGGTGACGCCTACGACGCGGGTAAGGTCGACCGCTCGTTGCAGGCGCTTTTCGCAACTGGTCTTTTCTCAGATGTGAACATTGCCCGCGATGGGGCTGACGTGGTCGTCCGCGTCGTAGAAAACCCGGTCATCAATCAGGTTGCGTTCGAAGGCAACGCCGAGGTTGATACCGACACGCTGCGCAGCGAAGTGCAACTCAAGCCACGCTCCGTCTATACGCGTGCCCGCGTTCAAGGCGACGTACAGCGCATTCTTGACGTCTATCGCCGCCAGGGCCGGTTCGCCGCCTCCATCGAGCCGAAGATCATCGAGCTCGAGCAGAGCCGAGTCGATCTCGTATTCGAGATCAACGAGGGTGGCGCGACAAAGGTCAAGGGTATCAACTTCATCGGCAATCATGCCTTCTCGGACAGCGAGCTGCGGGACATCATCTCGACCACGCAGGCCGGCTGGCTCGACTTTCTCAAGGGCACCAGCATCTACGATCCCGATCGCATGAACCTCGATCGCGAGTTGCTGCGTCAGTATTATCTCAAGAATGGCTACGCTGATGTGCGCGTCACATCAGCCCAGGCTGAGCTCGATCGTGACGGCTCAGGCTTCTTCATCAACTTCTCGATCGAAGAGGGCGAGCGCTATAGATTTGGCGCAGTGACCGTCGAAAGTTCCCTGCCTGGAGCGGATCCGGCGGTTCTTGCCGGTGAGGTGCTCACGTCCCAGGGCTCTATCTATAACGGCGCTGACATCGACAAGACGGCTGAGCGCCTTACGCTCTATACAGCCGAGCGCGGCTTTGCCTTCGCCCGCGTGCGTCCGCGCGCAAACCCCGATCCCGCAACCCGTACGATCGGCATCGTCTACTCCGTCGACGAGGGCCCGCGCATCTACATTGAGCGCATCAACGTCAACGGCAACGTTCGCACCAAGGATTATGTCATCCGCCGCGAGTTCCGGCTGGCTGAAGGCGACGCCTACAACCCACTGCTGGTGGACCGCGCCAAGAAGCGTCTTTCCGGCCTAGGCTTCTTCAAGAACGTTGAGATCAAGCGCCGTCCGGGAAGCGCGCCCGATCGTGTCGTTCTCGATGTGGATCTGGTCGAGCAGTCGACGGGTGAGCTTTCGTTCGGCGCCGGCTTCTCAACCGCAGAAGGCGTGATTGGCGATGTCAGCATCACAGAGCGCAACCTGCTCGGTAACGGTCAGTTCCTACGCCTCAAGCTTGGCGGCTCGCTCGAGCGCCTGCAGGTCGACCTGGGGTTCACCGAGCCGCGCTTCCTCGACCGCAATCTCGCTGCCGGCTTCGACCTCTTCCACAAGGAAGTCGACCAATCGAGTGAATCCGGTTTCAGCTCGAAGCGTACCGGCGGCGGCGTGCGCCTCGGCTTCCCGATCACGGAGAGCCTCTACGCGCAGACAGGCTATGCGGTTGACTTCAGCACGATCGAACCGGACGACACAGTCGTAGCGTGCGGCCTCGTTGGCTCGTCGCGCAACTGCCTCGTGCAGGCCGAGATCGACCAGAATGGCGAGGGCTCGGTGACGTCCGCAGTCAACGGCTCACTGACCTATGACAAGCGCAATAACCCCAAGAACCCATCCAGCGGCTATTACGTGCAGGTGACGGGCGACGTGGCTGGCCTCGGCGGCGACGTCAGCTATGCTCGCATCAACGGCGAGGGCCGTGCCTATTACCCAATCTCGGATAAGATTACGCTCGTCGGCCGCGCCATCGGTGGTCATATCGAGGGCTTTGGCAGCGACGATATCCGGCTGGCCGACCTTTACTACCGCGGAGGCGAGACGATCCGCGGCTTCGACCGCAGCGGCTATGGTCCGAGAGACTTGATCTCGGACGACGCGGTTGGTGGCACGACTTATTGGGCGGTCACGGCAGAGGTTCGCTTCCCGTTCCCGTTCATTCCGGATGATCTTGGCCTCAGCGGCGCCTTCTTTGCCGATGCCGGCTCACTGTTCGGTGCTAACAATCTGGCGAAGAGCATCAACACCGGGTCGGCACCTGGGTCGACGTTCAACCTCGCCGACGACAGCACGATCCGATCGGCGGTTGGTGGCAGCGTGCTCTGGACGTCGCCGGTTGGTCCGATCCGCGTGGACTTCGCGAAGACGATCAGCAAAGAGACCTACGACCAGGAGCAGTTCTTCCGCTTCGGCGCTTCGACCAAGTTCTAAGTTGACGACTTTTTGCTACCTTTGCGCCCGGCGAGACAAGTCTCGCCGGGCGTTGTATTTGGGGAGGGTGATCATCATCGAGTCCCCGTCCAGCCAAGACGTTCCTGGATTGCGGCTACGCACTCTAGATCCAGCCGCTCTCCAGCGCCGGATGTGTCGTCTGGCCCTCGCCGTCTCTTCATATCGTGCAAATCCCTGAGGTAAATCGACCTATGCAGCATCCCGGGTTTTTCACCAATGCCGGGCCATTCAGCTTGGCGGACATTGCGGCTGCGACTGCATCAGAGATCGCAGCCGGCGGCGACGCTCAGGCGAGGATGTCGGATATCCGCCCGCTCGGAGAAGCGACCCCGTCGCAACTCTCATTCGTTGACAATCGAAAGTATCTGCCCCTGCTGCAGACCACGACCGCCGGTGCCTGCCTCGTCTCGCAGCAATTTGCCGCTCGTGTTCCGGCCGGTACGACGGCGCTGATCACCAAGCATCCCTATCGGGCGTTCGCCCAGTCGCTTGCCCTCTTCTATCCGGATGCCATGACGCCCAAGGCCGCGGGCCTTGGAGGCGAGCGCATCGACGCGACGGCCGAGATCGAGGAGGGCGCGATCATCGAACCTGGCGCGATTATTGGGCCGGAGGCGAAAATCGGGCGGGGGGCGCGGATTGCTGCCGGGGCGGTGATCGGATACCGGGTCACCATCGGTCGTGGCTCCTATATCGGCGCCTGCGCCTCGGTTACGCATGCCTTGGTTGGAGACCGGGTCATTCTCCATGCCGGAGTTCGCATCGGTCAGGACGGATTTGGTTTCGCCATGAGCCCTGCGGGGCACCTCAAGGTGCCGCAAATTGGCCGGGTCATCATCCAGGATGACGTGGAAATCGGCGCCAATACGACAATCGACCGCGGGGCTCTTAAGGATACGGTGATCGGCGAGGGTACTAAAATTGATAATCTAGTCCAAATCGGGCACAACGTCATAATTGGACGGCATTGCGTCCTTGTCGGGCAGGTCGGCATTGCGGGTTCTGTCGAGCTTGGTGATTTTGTCGTGATGGGCGGTCAGGCCGGCTGCGTCGGGCACATCAAGGTCGGAAACGGCGCGCAGATCGCCGGTGGCTCGCACGCAAAGGACGACGTTCCGGCTGGCGCGATCATGGCCGGCACGCCGGCAAGGCCCTTCAAGGTTTGGGCGCGCGAGGTCGCAGCGCTCCACCGCCTCGGCAAGCAGCGAGGCCTGCGCGACAAGGACGAGGCGGAGAGCGTCTAGATTTTGGTTATTTGTGGCGGCTGTTCATTGCTAGCCGCTGATGCAACGGAGTAGGACGGGGATGGACGATACCGCAAAAAAGACGGTCGCAACGACAGCCGACATCGGGCGCATCCTGAAGCTCCTGCCGCATCGCTATCCCTTCCTGCTGCTCGACCGGATCTACGACATCAACGGCGACGAAACCTGCATCGGCGTCAAGAACGTAACGATCAACGAGCCATTCTTTCAGGGGCATTTTCCGCAGTATCCGGTGATGCCCGGCGTGCTCATCATCGAGGGACTGGCACAGACGGCGGGCGCGCTCTGCGTGCATAGCCTCGGCGAGGACTACAAGACCGAGCTCGTCTACTTCATGGGCATCGACAAGGCGAAATTCCGCCGGCCCGTTCTTCCGGGCGACCAGTTGCACTACCACGTGCGCAAGATTCGCAACCGCGGCAGGGTCTGGCGCTTCTTTGGAGAAGCAAAGGTCGACGGCCGCACTGTCGCGGAGGCAGAAATTAGCGCCATGCTCGCCGATACGGCGGATGCGCGCGCTTTCGCGGCGAGCAAGAATGGCTGAGCAGCGCATCCATCCTTCTGCCGTCGTCGAGAGCGGTGCCAGCCTCGGCGACGGCGTCAAGATCGGCCCTTATTGCATTGTCGGTCCTGAGGTCAGCCTCGGCGAGGGTGTCGAGCTCGTGAGCCATGTGGTCGTGGCCGGGCGCACCAACGTCGGGGCGCGTACGCGCATCTTTCCGTTTGCCTCGATCGGGCACCAACCGCAGGATCTCAAGTACAAGGGTGAGCCTTCGACTCTCTCGATCGGCACGGACTGCCTTATCCGCGAGGGCGTGACGATGAACCCGGGGACCGAGGGCGGTGGCATGTCGACTACGATCGGCAATTCCTGCGCCTTCCTTGCGAACTCGCACGTGGGGCATGATTGCCATGTCGGAAACGGCGTCATCTTCTCGAACAACGTCATGCTCGCGGGGCACTGTCTCGTTGGCGATTACGCTATTCTGGGCGGTGGCGCGGCCGTCATTCAGTTTGCGCGCGTCGGCGCACACTCGTTCCTGGGTGGCATGAGCGGGCTTGAGCAGGATCTCATTCCCTACGGCATGGCGCTCGGCAATCGCGCGCACCTTTCGGGGCTCAACATCGTCGGACTGCAGCGGCGCGGCTTCTCACGTACCGATATCCACGACCTCCGCCGCGCCTACCGGCTGCTGTTTGCGGCCGAGGGGACGCTTCTCGAGCGCGTCGCGGACGTCGCCGAAGAGTTCAGCACGCATGCGACCGTGATGGAGATCATTGAGTTCATAAAGGCAGGCGGCAAGCGCTCCATGTGCACGCCGCGAGATGCCGATCAGGCCTGAAGACGCTTATTGATTTTCTGGCGAGGCGTTGGCGGAGCTCGTGTTCGCGGAGAAGCTCGTCTTCGATGCATTGTGCTTTGCGATCTGCTCGAAGTAGGCCGCGTCGTCGCCGATGGTCAGGGTCGGTGCGCAGTTGGGGGTGCAGCTGTACGACTGACGCAAGCCTCCCTTCGTCAGATGCACGGTTCTCACCTCGTCAGGACGCACGACGATGCGCTGGTCCTGGATGATGTTGCGGTCGGTATCGAGGGCGATGAGGTTGGTTACGCCGAAGGTCTTGCCGGTAACGACGATCAGGTTGCCGCCCTGCACCGAGACATCAGCAATCGACGGATTGCCGACGATGACACTCGCCACGGGACGCGGCAGACGCAGCAGTTGCGATTGATCGTAGGTCACGATGAGGTCGGCGGCGTGCGCGGTTGCGCCGGAAAGTGCAGCGCTCAAGCCTGCAGCAAGACACGCGATCATTGCTGCCGATAGGCTTTGAATAGACAAGCTCAGGCTCGCCTGCGTGCGGGCACGGGTCATAATTTACACTCTCCGAAACTTAGCTCCCGCCATTTGGCCAGGAGTTGGTGAAGAAACACCTAATCCTCGGCCGATTGCGGTGCAAACCGGCGCAGCTATGGTCCGAGCAACGTCACGAGCCGGCTCGCGGCCTCAAAATCGGCGCGGCGTTGCTCGTCGCGCGCCTCGGCCTCCGCGTCACGACCCCAGTGCTCCACCTGCCAGGTCTCGTCGACGGTGGCCGCGGACCAGGCCTGCTCGGCCGTGAGGCGGCCCTTGAGATGAGCGAGCGCGAGGAGCGCCGAGCCGGTCAGCGTGGTCATGACGTGCACGCACGCCAAGCGGAACGCGTCGAGGCCTTGAATGGCGATGCCGACGGCAGCAGTGGCGGCGCTCTCCTGCGCAACCGGCATGACGCCTTGGCGGACGACGAGCCGGACGCCGATCTCGCGCTCGGCCCAGGCGAGGACCGGGTCCCAATAGGCGTGCTGGCGTTGGACGAGACCCTCGGGGCCCAAAGCGCGATAACAGAGGAGATCGCTCGCGGCGTAGGCCTCGATATCGGCAGCGACGTCCGCCATATGCTCGGCGACGGCATCGATTGCGACGTTCGCGAGCCTGGTCAGCGGCATCGTCGCGGGGTCGATGCGCTCGGCTTGTGCCGCCCACTCGTCTGCGATGGCGAGGGCGAGATTGCGCGCCGGTACGACGAGCTCTTTCTTTCCCGGCGTCTTGACGATGCGTCGATCGAGTGTGATACGGAAGCCGCCCGGCGCTTCTGCAACGCCCGCCTCCTTATAGAAGCGCTTCGGCAGGGCGGCGCGCAGGGACTCGCGGCCGAGCACCTTGGCTCCGCTCGGCTTGACGTCGTCCTCATTCTGATCGCTGCTGGTCATGAGCGTGCGTCTCGATTGCGTGGTTTCGATCAGATTTTTGGCACGAAGAGCAGCCGGTCGATCGCGGCGGCAAGCTCGACGCAATCGGAGCTTACGGCATGCGCTCCGGCGCCCGCGAGATCTGCGGCCGGGTGATAGCCCCAACCGACGCCGATGGCACTCGTTCCGGCAGCACGCGCCATGGCGATATCATAGGTCGTGTCGCCGATCATAACCGCGCTATCCGCCCGCGTGCCCGTCTCGGCCAGCGCTTGCAAAATCATGGAGGGATGCGGCTTCGAGGGGTGCGTATCGGCCGTTTGCCTTGTCGCGAAATGTGCCGAGAGGCCCTCGCGCTCGAGAACGGCATCGAGACCGCGGCGCGACTTACCCGTGGCGATGCCGAGCACCACGTCGCTGCGGGCGGCGAGCGCGGCAATCGTCGCGCGGATACCGGGGTAGAGCGGCTCCTCGACCTCGGCGCGGTGGCGACGCTCACCAAACGAGCTCTTGTAGCCGAGCGCCAGGCGCTCGACGAGGGCATCGTCGGCGGGCTCAGGCAAAAGGCGGGCGATGGCGAGATCGAGCGAGAGGCCGACGACGCTCAATACGGCCGCGCGCGGCGGCTTGGCGAGCGCTTCCGCAGCGAAGGCGTCGTTCATGGCCGCGACGATGGCGTGCTGGCTATCGACGAGCGTGCCGTCGCAATCGAAAATGACGAGCTTCAATGCAGTCATCCATCCTCGCGCTCGAAGCGGGCGGGATCGAGCCCGAGCAGGTCCCACGTCGCCAGCATGTGCGACGGCAGCGGCGCCGTGACGTCGATCTTCTGCTTGCCGCCGGGGTGGGGGATGATGAGCCGGCGCGCGTGGAGATGCAGCTTCGGCTCGATGTTCTCGGCGGTCGGCATCAGCATCTCGGCGCCGTACTTGTTGTCGCCGACGATCGGGTGGCCGATCAGCTCCATGTGGACGCGAAGCTGATGCTGGCGGCCAGTGACGGGCTTGAGCGAGACCCAAGCCGCCGTGTGACCGACGCGATCGACCACCGAATAGTGGGTCGTTGCGTGCATCGCTTCCTTCTGCTCGCCGGGGCCTGACTTGCGCATGCGATCGCCGTCGGGGCCAGAAGCCTTGACGAGCGCCGCCTCGATCTTGCCCTGCGGCGGACGCGGCACGCCTTTGACGAGAGCCCAGTAGGTCTTCGCCGCCGAGCGTGTCTGGAAGATGCGGCCGAGCTTGGCCGCCGCATCGCGATGCTTGGCAACAAGAAGGACGCCGGTCGTGTCGCGGTCGAGACGGTGCACGAGGCGCGGGCGATCACCGAAGCGGTCGACCATGGCAGCCAGCATGCCGTCGATGTGGCGCTTGGTGCCGGAGCCGCCCTGAACGGCGAGGCCGAACGGCTTGTTCAGGACGAGCACGTCATCATCCTCGAACAGGATGATGCTTTCGATGAGGTCGCGATCGGCCTTGTCGACGGCGGGCACCGCTTTCTTTTTGGCGCCCGGTCCGCTCTCAGGGGGCGAGCGCACGATCTTCGGCACGCGCACCTGCGAGCCGGTCTCGAGCCGCTCTTTCGCCTCGACTCGGCGCGAATCGACGCGCACCTGGCCCGAGCGCAGGAGCTTCTGCAGGTAGCCGTGGGTCACGTCCGGAAAGTGCATGCGGAACCAGCGGTCCAGCCGCATGCCGGTTTCTCGGGCGCCGACCTCTATCGTCTCGACGCGATCGTTCTTGTTGGTGCGGGTCTCGTCTCTAGTGCCGGTCATGCGAGGATCAATCTTGTAACTGTAAGGCCGGCGACCAGGGCCACGATGGACGCGCCGACGGAAACGGCAGCGTAGCCCACGGCCACGGCGGTTTCACCTTTTTCCATGAGGCTCACGACGTCGAGGGAGAAAGCCGAGAACGTGGTGAACCCGCCGAGGAAGCCGGTGGCGATAAGTGTGCGCAGCTCGAGGGAGCCTTGATACTTCAGCGCCAAAGCTTCGATCACCACGCCCATCAGGAAGCAGCCAAGGAGGTTGACGGTCAGCGTGCCCCAAGGAAACGCGATGCCCATCATGCGCGCCGCGGTGATGTTCACAAGGTGGCGCGCACCGGAGCCCACGGCACCGCCCAGGCAGGCGAGAAGCAGCAATCGCATAGTGTCTCGTAGTCCTCGACGGCACTTTCTCCCCGCCGCCCAGCGGGGATCTAGGTGCTCTTGCTTCCGCCCAACGGCGTGCCGACGGCCCAGCCGACCGCCCAGCCGACGATGAGCCCTAATAGGTTCACGGCCATGAACGCCATCTGGTTCACGTTCTCGGCCTCGTCCGAGCTTTCGTACTTGAGCTGCAGGGCCGCCCAGTCGGAGACCGGACCGCTTGCGAACTTCATCGCCAGTGCCGCACCGATGATCGCAAATATGATGGCAACGAGATAACGCATCGACCTCTCCCCCCAGCTCCGACGGGCCGCCCGGCGCCGTTTGGCCGCTTCATGCTTCGTATTTGAGCGAGCAAAGCTCGCTGGTGCTCACTTGACTTCCCAGAACCAGATCTCGCCAGCGCCAGCATAGTTCGAATAGTAGCCGAGCCAGGAGAACCACTCCATCAGCCATTTCGCCGACGAGCGGTAGCCGTTCCAGACGTCGATATGATCGCCGGTCGGACGGTCGCCGTCGGTTGAACGGCGCCAGTAGTCCTGGATGTAGATGATGCCGGTGCGGCCGAAGATCTTCGGATAGAACTCGGCCGCATCAGGGCCGACGAACTTCTCGATCGGGCCGATGCCCTCGATCTTGGCGCGGGCGATGCCGTTGGCGAGCTGGTTCGCATTGATGAAGTGCATCTCCTCGCGATTGTGCACCGAGCAGTAGGAGATGCCCGGCAGCTGCGAGGGCTGGACGCCGGCGCGGCGCAGCGCGGTGCCCATGCGGATGGCGCACTGGTTATGGAACACGGGGAAGCCTGCGAGGATGTTCTCGCCTTCGAGGTTTACGAGATTATGCGGGGCGATGCAGGGCGTCGTCACGCTCTCGTTGATCGGATGGCCGTGCCACAGGTCCTTGAACTCGATCATTAAAACGCTCCCCCAGCTCGACCGCTCAGCGGTGACCGATCCGGCCTCCTTACGATCCGGGCGCGACTATAGAATGGCAGAGCCCCGTTGGGTAGACCGCGAAGCGCTCATAAATGCGACTGGGAGGGAGGGATCACACCGCACATTTTTCCGTCATCCCGGCTGAGGAGGGCCATCGAAGACGGCCCGCTCGTGGCCCGGGCTGACGGAGGTTAGGGACCCTCCGTCATAACCCGCCTCCGTCATCCTGGCCGAAGCGAGGCTCCTAGGCCGAGCGAGAGCCGGGAGCCAGCGTAAGGAGTGCGAAGCTCGATAGATCCTTTGTGCCTCCCCCGCTTCTTGCGCTAGGTCCCGGCTCTCGTGCGGGCCTGCGGCCCTCCTCGGCCAGGATGACGGAGGTTAATCGCTTTGAGCAGACGAGACCGTTGGCATTGCCTCCCAGCGCGCCGCGAAGCATACTCCTTGGGAACTTTGCAGATCACGAGCCAATGCTAAAACCCAGAGCTCGGCCCGCCACCTATGCCGATCTCGATGCCTTGCCCGCCAACGTCGTGGGTGAGATCATTTTCGGCGCGCTTTACGCTCACCCCCGCCCCGCCCCGCGACACGGGTCGGCGGCAAATCTGCTCGGCTATGAGGTCACCGGACCGTTTCAGCGCGGCCGCGGCGGCCCGGGCGGCTGGATCTTTATCGTAGAGCCTGAGTTGCATCTCGGCCCGCACGTCGTCGTGCCGGACCTCGCGGGCTGGAGGCGGGAGCGCCTCACGCCCTTTCCGGAGACGGCCTTTATCGAGACACCGCCCGATTGGCTCTGCGATGTGCTCTCGCCCTCGACCCAGGGCCTCGACCGCACCGACAAGCTCGCCATCTACGCCGAGCATGGCGTGGCCCATTGCTGGTATGTGGACCCGCTCGCCCGCACGCTGGAAGTCTTTGCTCTGACCGGCGGAAAGCGGCTCCTGACCGCCGCCTTCAAGGGTGCCGATCCTGTCGCGGCGCCGCCGTTCGAGGTCCACACCTTCCCTCTCAACGCGCTATGGGTGGACGATACGCCAGAGCCGGAGCAAGCTTGAGCACCTCAAAGGTGGCGCCCTTCGAAGCCCTTGGCTTGCTGCAGCCCAGACTGGCGGACGGGCGCGGGGAGGTGAAGGGCTCGGGGCGGCTTGCGGGAGCCATAACGGCACTCGAAACCCGGACGTTTGATACGCCGGATTTCGAGGCAGGTCGTAATGTCCGGGAATTAGTACTGCTTCTCACACCAAGAAGACGTGGCGGATTTGCATGACACGGGGAAGGCCTTCGCCATTTTTTCCGCCTCAGCCCATTCTTCCTCATCGACGCCGTTGTTCACGTCCTTGTCCATCGCCGTGAAGGTCGGCGCCGGATCGAGCTTCAGCTTCTGCTGGTTCGCCTCCCACTCCGTGCGGCTGATCCGGCCGCTGCCATCGATGTCGAGAGTTTTAAAATGGTCGGCCCAGCCGGCGGCAACGGCGGCTGTTCCCGAAAGCAGCAGAACCGAAGCGATAGCGACCCATTTTTTGGTCATTGCGTTTTCTCCCAGATACGTCGTTCCATCGTCATGAATCTTCGACCATTGCGGGCAACGGTCATGCGGCCGTTCTTCGGCAGCCACTCAACTGGCGCCTTTTCTCTCGGCTTAATCAATGGAAGGCCTTCCAAATCAACCCGGGATATACTGGCAGATGTGGCGGGGACGGCCGATTTCAGAACGTTGGCTTCGTGGTTGTCGAAGCGGGTGGCAACGCCGGGACTATTTGATTGATCCAGTGGCGGTTTGCCCTCATTAGGTGGTGTATTCCACTGTCCGCGCCCTACGCCCTCCCCCGCTTCTTGCGGATGGCTTCCCAGTAGGCGAGGCGCTTGCCGATCTCGCGCTCGAAGCCGCGCTCGGGGGGATCGTAGAATTGGGGACGGGGTTGCATCTCGTCGGGGAAGTAGTTCTGGCCGGAAAAGGCTTCCGGCTGATCATGGTCGTACTCGTAGCCCTCGCCGTAGCCCTCGTCCTCCATGAGCTTGGTCGGCGCGTTCAAAATGATCTTCGGCGGCGCCAGGCTGCCGTGCTCCTTGGCGGCGCGCATGGCGGCCTTGTAAGCCACGTAGTTGGCGTTCGATTTGGGTGCGGTCGCGAGGTAGACCGTCGCCTCGGCGAGAGCCAGCTCGCCCTCGGGGGAACCCAGAAAATCGAACGCGTCCTTGGCGGCATTGGCGACGGCGAGCGCCTGCGGGTCGGCAAGGCCGATATCCTCCACCGCCATGCGCACGAGGCGGCGGGCGATAAAAAGGCGGTCCTCGCCGCCGTCCAGCATGCGGCAAAGCCAATAGAGCGACGCGTCCGGGTCCGATCCGCGCACGCTCTTATGCAGGGCTGAGATCAGGTTGTAGTGGCCGTCGCAACCCTTGTCGTAGAGCGGCGCGCGGCGTTGCACGAGCTTGACGAGCTCTCCACGGCCGATGGGCTTTGCGCCCGCGGAAACCGTAGCGAAGACCTCATCGGCGAGATTGATGATGGCGCGGCCGTCGCCGTCGGCCATGCCAATTAAGGCCTGGCGGGCGTCGTCATCGAGCGGAAGCTTCCGCCCCTCCTCCTTCTCGGCTCGCTGCATCAGATCCGCGAGCGCATCGTCGTCGAGGCGGTTCAGCGTCAGCACGGCCGCGCGCGAAAGAAGGGCGGCGTTGAGCTCGAACGACGGGTTCTCGGTCGTGGCGCCGACGAGCGTGATGGTACCGTCCTCCATGTGGGGGAGGAAGCTATCCTGCTGCGAGCGATTGAAGCGGTGGATCTCGTCGATGAAAAGCAGCGTGCCGCGGCCCTGCTCGCGCCGCGCTTTCGCCCGGTCGAAGGCCTTGCGCAGCTCGGCAACGCCTGAAAAAATCGCGGAGAGCTGCTCGAACTCGAGCTTGGTCTCATGCGCCAGGAGGCGGGCGATGGTGGTCTTGCCGCAACCCGGCGGGCCCCAGAGGATAAGGCTGCCGAGGCGGCCGCTTTTCAGCATGCGGGTCAGGGTGCCTTCGGCGCCCACCAGATGATCCTGACCGGCGACCTGGGCGAGCTTTTGCGGGCGGAGACGGTCTGCCAGCGGCCGCGGTGCGCCCTTCTCGAGGCCGGCTGCTTCGAAGAGATTTGTCATGGGGTGAGATTAGCGTGAGCAGGCGGGCGGCGTCTCTGATTTTCAGGCGCGCTCGACGGGTTTGAGGAATTGCGCTTCACGAAAGCTCCGACGTGCCGCATCACCCCCTGCGCCGTGCTCCCCTTCGGGCCGGATTGCGGATATCAGCCCATGGTCTGCGACGGGGCAGAGGCGGAATATGTGCGCTTACCCGAGACGCGGCAGCTCATCCCTCAATAGCGGAAGTTGCGAACTCAGGATGAAGATTGTTTCTCGGCAAAGTACATACCCACAATGCTCTATCTCCAAAGCCCCTCGAACGCCGACATGCCGTCCGCGTATAGCGCGTCGCGCGCCGACCTTCTGAGGTGAAGTCCTATCTTCCTACCGCCTCCCGCAGTGCGCGCACGTCCTCCGGATCGCCAATTTTTCCGGCATCGTTCAAAAACGCGTTCAGCTCCGCTGCGCCCGCTTTGGGAAACGTAACCTCCGTTTTCGAAACAGCGCTATTTTCCGTGCACTTGGAGAGATCAATCGATCCGTCCTGCTTCAGGCATTTCGGATCAACCTTCGGCGGAGCCCAGCGCGGGCCGAACCGGTTGACCGCCTCGTAGATCAAGCGAGCCCGCGACAACCCCACTCCCGATGCAAGCATCCCTTCAAAGAAGACCCTGTGCACCTCCTCCCACTTTCGTGTCCTCACCTCGCAGAAGTAGTCGTGGATGATCGAGGCGTTGCGGTATTTTCCCTCGAAGGGCCCGCCAATGAAGCTCCAGAAGATCGAAGGAATGGAAGCCCCATCGACGAGCACACCGCGCGGGACCCGCCAGCTCCGCCCGCTTCCGTCCACGAACTTGATTGGTTCCATCAGCGTCATGCGACGACCGTCGTCCTCCCAGCGCGTCACCACCTCGCCGATGAACGTTCCCAACTTCTCCGCCGACGCCGCTTCACAAACGATGCCCAACCAGCCCGCCGCAATCAACCCGCAGGCCACCACCCACTTCAGCATACCCCCGGATCCTCCATACCAATCCCATCAGGTGACGAACGCCATCAAGGCGGGTTCTGCACCGCGACCGCCCCGTAGCCTCCTGGACTGCAGAACGCCTTCTTGATCTCGCAGCCCTGGTTGTTCTGTTTGCAGTTTGACAACGCCAGCTTGCGGGCCTGCTTCTGGCTCTGATGCCACCCTGTGCCCCAGCCGCCCCTCTGTCCCACTGCGATGGCGCCGCACGAGCGAACGACCCACAGTGCGATCTTGCAAGACCCCGAACAGCCGCTCAACGCCTGCCGTTCTCCCTCCTCTCGTGACCCGTAGTTCCACGAGACACTTATCCCCGGGACGAAAGGTGGCACTATCTGCGGCTGGGTTTCCGGCTGCAGCTCTGGTCTCGTGGCTGTGTTCGTCACCACAGCGAATTGCTGCTTCAAAGGCTCTTTTTCAGACGGTGCTGAAGGCAGCGTGGACAGCTTCGTTTCAGCCGGCCAATAGGCCCACGCCTCCGCAATATAGAGCGTCCCTTGCTCGCCATTCGCTTCGCTCACATAAAATCGATCACCGAACTCTTCACCTAGCCCACCCATAACCGTGCATTGACCGCGGCTCATCGGCACCACGGTTTTCTTTTCATATTGGTCCCGTGTTTCTTCGACCCCCCAGTTATCCAAGTCCTTCCCACCTCCGAAAACTTCCTTCACCACTTCCCGCGATGCATGCAAGGCCAGATAGTTCATGCAGGCCTGGACGTACGCCCTTTTCGAATATGCCGGCCCACCGGCATCATCGATCTCGATATCGTTCTCGACCGCGTTTCCGACCGTATCGACATAGTGGAAATTCTTCCCATGGTGGAGCATCATCTCGTTGACGAGATCTGGCCTCATCAAGGGCGCGTTCCATTGCCGTCCCCGGAACCGCGCCAAGGCAAGAAGTTTGCTTCCTATCCCTTCAATAGCCTCGTCATAGGCCTCATTCGCGTCTCCGACTCCCGCAGGCACACTCAATTCCGGAGCGTGAAATCCTAGCTTCGCTGTCCGATGCATGCGCCGCTCAAGGGTCGGTCCGATCGTCGTCAACCTGGTGCCCGCCATGAAGATGATCGAACATGCCGACAAGCATTGCGCGCCTGAGCCGAGCCGCGTCGACAGCGTCCGGTCCAGCATGAACCGCGCTATCTTCATCGCTTCGTCGAAGCTGCCACCCTCGCTGTTCAGCTCGAGGTAGATCGGAATGCCCTTCTGCCCTTCATTCGTTCCGACAAGTTTCGCCAGCTTCTCGCAATCCCCTGCATCGATCCCGCCGTCGATCTTGATCACCCACTCCTTGTCCGAGTTGGGGTAGTCCGACAGGTCCCCATCGATAGTCGCGCCCCACGCGACGCCGATGGGCATGGCTAGCAACGCCGACACCGCTCGCAGGAATGACCGAAACATCCCGCACCCCCGAAATTTCTTCAGCAACCGCTCCATACGAAACAAGCTCGATGTGTTCGGTCAAGACGTATCCTACAGTGCCAATCGGAACTGTGACATCTACTGGGCGGTAAGTTCGCGACTCGCCGGTCTTCGCTGTGGCGAAACTTAAACGCCATGCGGGCAGCCGGCGGCGCCACCGGTTTTGCCCAAGCTCTGGGAGTCACGACATCGAACGGGCGAGAGGGGTCAATCTCGGACCTTCTGAAGTGTCTCTCGTACGTCTAGTGACGCGCGAACAGCAGACCTCCAGCACCGGCGTGGTGATCCTGACCGGCGACCTGGGCGAGCTTTTGCGGGCGGAGACGGTCTGCCAGCGGCCGCGGTGCGCCCTTCTCGAGGCCGGCTGCTTCGAAGAGATTTGTCATGGGGTGAGATTAGCGTGAGCAGGCGGGCGGCGTCTCTGATTTTCAGGCGCTCGATGGGGTGGACGGATTGCGCCTCACCAAGCTCCGGCGCGCCGCCCCCTCCCCGCCCCGGCTCTCCTTTTCGTGCCGGATTGCGGATATCAGCCCAGGGGGTCCGCGGCCTAGGATCTGCGGCTCATGGTCTGCGACGGGGCCAACCAGACACGATGAGGTTATTTCTTTTCCAGCTTCAGGCAGACCGAGTTAATGCAGTAGCGCTTGCCGGTCTCGCCTGGGCCGTCATCGAACACATGGCCAAGGTGGGAGCCGCACTTGGCGCACGTCACCTCCGTGCGGGTCATCCCGTGCGAGGTGTCGCGATGAAACTTAACGGCGCCGGGCAGCGCATCCTCGAATGAAGGCCAACCGGTGCCGGAGTCAAATTTCGTGTCGGATGAAAAGAGCATGCTCCCACAGGCGACGCAGGCGAACTGGCCCGCGTCTTTCGTATGCAGCAATTCGCCCGTGAACGGCCGCTCGGTGCCCTTCTCGCGCAGTACCCGGTATTGCTCCGGGGTCAGCTTCGCCTTCCAATCGTTTTCGTCGGTCACGGGTGCCATCCACTAAAGTTAGGTCTATTGAGCCGCTGCGGCCATCCGCCGTGCGGTTCGCACGCGCGTCTTTGGCATTAGTCTAAGCAGCAGAAGTCCGCTGACAAGCGCGGCGTAGATCAAAGGTTCGGCCGTCAGAGTTTTCACCAGCATGGCAAAGTGCAGTGCCGCCGCGGCCGCCGCCAGATACACCCACCGGTGCAGCTTCTGCCAGGCCGAGCCGAGCTTTCGGATGGATGCCGCATTCGAAGTCGCGGCCAGCGGGATCAGGATCAGAAACGCCAGCAGGCCCACCGTGATGTAGGGCCGCTTGATGATGTCCTTCAAGATCGCGGCGAGATCTAGCCCCTGCTCCGGCCAGACGTAAACGGCGACGTGCAGCAAGGCATAAATGAAGGCAAGAAGTCCCGCGGCGCGGCGGTAGCGCAAGAGGTTAATGCCGGCGAAGCTGCGCAGCGGCGAGATGGCAAGCCCGATCACCAGGAATCGCAGCGACCAAAGTCCAAGGGACCGTTCCAGCACTTTAAGCGGATCGGCACCGAGTTGATCCGTGATGCCAAGATAAAACGTCCAGACGGCGGGAACGACGCCAATGATATAAACCGCAGGCTTGGCGAGCCACCACAGCCCGCCTCTGCCGCCCGACTGATTGCGCGCAAGAGTGCTCGACCGCGCCATGTCAGTAGTTTGCCCTGAGATCGAGGCCCGTATACAGGCTGGAGACCTGCTCCGCATAGCCGTTGAGCATCAGCGTCGGCCGGCGCTTGGCGAAAAGCCCGCTGCCGTCGCCGATGCGCCGCTCCGTTGCCTGGCTCCAGCGCGGATGATCGACCTCCGGATTGACGTTGGAAAAAAATCCGTACTCGCCTTCTCCCTGGGCTTGCCAGGTCGTCGGCGGTTGCTTCTCAACGAGCTGGATGCGCACGATCGATTTGATGCTTTTGAAGCCGTACTTCCACGGCACGACGAGGCGCAGCGGCGCCCCGTTCTGGTTCGGCAGTGTTTCGCCGTACATGCCGACGGCGAGAATGGTCAGCGGGTGCATGGCTTCATCGAGCCGCAGACCTTCGACGTAGGGCCATGGCAACGGCTGCAAGACGCCGTCCTGGCCCGGCATCTCTTCCGGACGCACGAGCGTTTCAAAAGCAACATACTTGGCGCTCGCTTGCGGCGCGACGCGCTTCAGGAGGGCGGCGAGCGGAAAACCGACCCACGGGATGACCATCGACCAGGCCTCGACGCAGCGCAGCCGGTAGACCCTCTCTTCGAGCGGCGCCGACTTCAAGATGTCCTCGAGCGTGTAGGTTCCGGGCTTGTCCACGAGGCCGTCGATCTTCACCGTCCAGGGCGCGGTGGTGAGCGACCCAGCATTGCGCGCCGGATCGTCCTTGCCCACTCCGAACTCGTAGAAGTTGTTGTAGGTCGTTGCATCCTGGCGCCGGGTCGGAGGCTCATTGGTCGAGAACGGGCTTTTCGTGGCGGAGAGCGACGCGGCGTACGCCCGAGCCGGGGCACCTGCGCCCAGGATACCAGCAGCTACCAGGCCTTCAATGAACTCGCGGCGGCGCAGATAAAGGCTCTTCGACGTGATTTCGGACGACGGAATATCGGGCGGACGGCTGATGAGCACGGTGCAATCCTCTGTGGATGCTTGCTTCTGGCCTACAGGTACGGGCCCGGGCGCGTCCTCGTTTCATCATGCCGGAAAAAATCGGGTCTGGGCGGCTCCTTTGCCGCCCAAGCGGGGGCATCATGGACGCCAACGAGGTGAGGCCAGAAGATGCGAAGCCTTCCCTCGATGGCGTGAGGCGAGATTGAGATACGAGATAGAGAAGTGTGAGCCGCCCTTGGGGGTCGGTCGGTCCGCGAACTGAGGCACGTCTGCTTCAGGGCCGACTGGCAGACTCTTGCTGATGGTCTGCGGCCGGGCCATTTCCGGAAAGCCCGCGCACGTCTGCGCAGCCCGCCTGGGCGTACGCAAGGCAGTCGACGAGACAAGGAAAAGGCGCGCGAGCTTGGCAGAGAATTATTCGAGAAGGGATCGCTAATCTGTTGCAAACTCGGGCTAGACGAGACCGTTCACAAGGAGCGGGCAATGGACGAAGCAGCGGTGGTCGAGGGAGTTGCGCACAAGGGCAGCGCGGGCGAAGTGTTTGCCTCCTTCCTGAAACTTGGGCTCACCTCGTTCGGCGGGCCGATCGCGCATCTCGGCTACTTCCGGGAGGAATTTGTGACGCGGCGGCGCTGGCTGGATGAGCACGCCTACGCCGATCTCGTGGCGCTCTGCCAATTTCTACCTGGACCCGCGAGCAGCCAGGTTGGTCTCGCTATCGGCCTGTCACGTGCCGGATTAGCCGGCGCGATCGCAGCCTGGACCGGCTTCACACTGCCGTCAGCACTTGCCCTTGTCATCTTCGCTTATGGCGTATCGAGCCTCGAGCACCTCGTCGGAACGGGATGGCTGCACGGCTTGAAGACCGCTGCTGTCGCTGTGGTCGCGCTCGCCGTGCTTGGCATGGCCCGTACTCTGGCCCCCGACCGGATGCGCGCCTCACTTGCCGTCGTTGCCGCCGTTGTCGCGCTCGCCATCCCTACGGCTTCCGGGCAAATCGGAGCCATTGCCCTCGGCGGGCTCGCCGGCCTTCTGCTTCTGAGGGCTCCTGCGCCAGCGGACCACGCCTCGCTGCCGCTCTCCGTGCCGCGTTCCGTCGCGATTGCCGCGCTCGTCGCCTTCTTTGGCCTTCTTATTGGTCTGCCGATCGTGGCGTCCTCGTCGGCAAACCACAGCGTTGCACTGTTCGATGCGTTCTATCGTGCCGGCTCGCTCGTGTTCGGCGGCGGCCATGTGGTGCTGCCACTGCTCCAGGCCGAGGTGGTGCCGCGCGGCTGGGTCGGTAATGATGCTTTCCTTGCCGGATACGGCGCGGCACAGGCCGTTCCCGGCCCGCTCTTCACATTTGCCGCCTATCTCGGCACCGTGATGGGACCTGCACCCAATGGCTGGCTCGGAGCCGCGATCTGCTTGATCGCGGTCTTCCTGCCCTCATTCCTGCTCGTCGTCGGCGTGCTGCCGTTCTGGGAAGGACTTAGGCGGCAGCCGATTGCGCAGGCAGCCCTGAAGGGCATTAACGCAGCCGTGGTCGGCCTGTTGTTGGCGGCCCTCTACCAACCCGTTTGGACCGCCGGCATCACAAGCGCGGCAGACTTCGCTGTCGCAATTGTCGCGTTCCTGCTCTTGTTCATGTGGCAGACGCCGCCTTGGCTCGTCGTGGTGTTGAGTGCCGCGTGCGGCGCGATGATGGGCTACCTGTAAAGAGGCGAGAGCCTGTGTTTGGTTTTCATATGCGGTCAGGCGAAGGAGCAAGCCATGAAGCGGGTCCTGATGATCGCCCTATTGGCATGAAGCTATTGAGGTGCTCGGATGCTAAACTGGACGGTCGTGGGACCTCCCCCTACCCCGGTACCTGCAGCTTGAGTACCTTGCCGGCGCGGTTGATGGCGAGGAGCCACATGCGTTGGCGGGCGGCGAGGGCATGCTCGAGATCGGCGACGCTGGTGACTTGTCTGCCGGCAATCTCGAGCACGACGTCGCCGGGCTGGAAGCCCAAACGCGCGGCAATCGAGCCGCTGCGTACAGAAAGCACGACGACGCCCTCCGAGCCGTCGAGGCCGAGCTCGTCGGCGACGCCCGGCCCGATGTTCGAGACGCGGGCGCCGTCGAGGGGGTGCTGGCCGGCGAGGTTTTTCACATCCTCGCGGCCGGGCTTCGGAGCGCTCTTCAAGAGAAGATCGACATGCGCGGGCTTGCCCTTGCGGACGACGTCGAGCTTCACACTATTGCCGATGCCGCGCGTCGTCAGGCGGTACTGCACGGAGCGGGCATCCGCCACCTCGAAGCCGTCGACGTGGGTGATGACGTCGCCGGCGGCAAGGCCCGCGTCCGCAGCAGGGCCAGTGTCGGAAATGCGCGCGACAATAGCACCCGCGACGCGCGCGAGACCCAGCGCCTCGGCCGTCTCGCGCGTCACGGTCTCGAGCTTGGCGCCGAGCCATGGCCGCTCGACCTTGTGGCCATCGACCGCGCCCCGCACGTAGAGGCGGACGAGGTTTGAGGGGATCGCAAAGCCGATGCCGTGCGAGCCGCCCGACTGCGAGAAGATCATGGTGTTGATGCCGATCAGCTTGCCGCTCATATCGACGAGCGCGCCTCCGGAGTTGCCGGGGTTGATGGCGGCGTCCGTCTGGATGAAGACCTGCGCATCGTTGGCGCCGACCTCGGTGCGGGCGAGCGCGGAGATGATGCCGCTGGTCACGGTCTGGCCAACGCCAAAGGGATTGCCGATAGCGAGCACCATGTCGCCGACCTCGACCGTGTCGGAATCCTCGAGATCGAGGGTCGGGAAGTGATTGTCGCCGTTCTCGATCTTCAAAATAGCGATATCGGTCTTTTCGTCCTGAGAGAGCACCTTAGCGTCGAACTCGCGTTTGTCTGCGAGCGCGATGCGGATCTCGGTCTCGCCTCGGCCGCGGATGACGTGAGTATTGGTGACGACGATGCCGTCGGGGCTCACGATCACGCCTGAGCCGAGCGAGCTTTGAATGCGCTCCGAGGGCCGGCCGAACTCCTCACCGAAGAACTGGCGGAAGAAGGGATCATTGGCGAAGGGGGACGAGAACGTCTGCACGCGGCGCTGCACGTAGACGTTGACGACCGCGGGGGTGACTCGGCGGACGATGGGCGCGAACGAATATTGCGCGACCTCGCGCGAGGGCGGCACCTCGCGGCGTTGCGCTTCGGCCTCAGGAGTGAAGAGAGCGAGGCTTGCGGCGAGCGCGATTGCGCTCGCCATGACAACGGCTGCGGCATTCTTCATGACGACCATCAGAGCAGTTCCCCAAATTCAGGCGACTTGGAAGCGCGCAACTTTGCGCTCGCCGCAGCCATATAGGTCAGCTCTCTTCCTGGTGGAAGTCGGACGAAATGTGGCGGAGCCCGGCGGCCGGGGTCTGCGAAGGTCAGCGGCTGGCGGCGATGCTGGCGCGGTAGCCGGCAGCGGTCCAGCCGTTCTCCGTCGTGGAGCCGGGCCACCCTGCTCTCGGTGAAGGCTCGCTATAGCCTGCGGCCGGCGCTTGCGAATCGCCTGCCGGTTGCCACGCTTGTGGCGCGTAGGCCTGCTGGGCTTGGTAGGCCTGCGGCGCTTGGTAAGCTTGCGGCGCAGGGTTGGCGCGCGGTGTCCAGGCCTGGGCGGGCGGCGGCACCTGCCCGCCGGCATCGGCGACCTGCTGCCCTGCAAAGCCCCGGTTACCCTTTGCCTGGTTGCTGGCGAGGAATTGGCGCTCGCGGCTATCGTTGCCGTCAAGGGGGGCCCGGCCCGCGTAACGGACGCGCACGCGGCCCGTACCGCCGTCCTTCAGGCCAATGGCGTCGGCCGATGCCGTGGAAAGGTCGATCAGGCGGTTGCCGACGTAAGGGCCGCGGTCGTTGATGCGAACAAGCACCGTGCGGCCATTCGCCAGGTTCGTGACATAGGCGTAGGACGGCAAGGGAAGCGTCGGGTGCGCCGCCGTCAGCGCCTGCATGTCGTAGGTC
The DNA here is from genome assembly GCA_041659825.1 of Hyphomicrobium sp. Taxonomy (GTDB): domain Bacteria; phylum Pseudomonadota; class Alphaproteobacteria; order Rhizobiales; family Hyphomicrobiaceae; genus Hyphomicrobium_C. The sequence continues at coordinate 2,502 of JBAZXL010000003.1, read as the reverse complement.
TCGCCGTTCGCAGTCTTGCGAGCGTGGAAGTCGCTGCCGTACCACGAGGCTATGCCGACGCGATCATATCCGGGTTGCTCGCGCGGGTTGTACCACTTGTCGCCGACGCGATAGGGAGTTCCAACCTTGTATTGACCACCGCCCTTCGCGACATGGGTCGAGCTTTCGCTGGCAACGCGCTCGCTCGCTTTGACGCCCCATTTCGATTCCGGGAACTTGGGCTCGGTGGCGCGGGACACCTCGGTCGACCAGTCGCTCGAACCGGCGCAGCCAGCGAGACACGCTGCAAGCGCCGCGGCGCAGATCGGGCGCCAAGCACACCGGGCAAAACTCGATAAGTTCTTGGTCAAGATAGCTGTTGCACCTGACGCGGCCATGGCGCGCGTGCTGACAATTGCGGACATTACGCCACCCAAATTAGCCTCGAGCACCCCCGAAGCCTTCCCTGCCTAGAACGTTCGCGGCTGCCGCTTTGCGCGATCTCGCACACTGAACCTAGGCATTCTGGCAGAATCGGGTTGTTTTTCGATTAAGTGATTCGATTGGCATGAGGAAGGCAGGGGCGCGGCCCTGTGGACGAGCGCGCAAGTCCTTGAGGCGCAAGGCGACCGCGTGTAGGTTCCACCGCCGCGGCGCCTAGGCGTCTCGCGGATTGCGGATGGGTGGTCGAGTGGTTTAAGGCACCGGTCTTGAAAACCGGCGTGGGTGTAAGCCCACCGTGGGTTCGAATCCCACCCCATCCGCCACTTGCTATTGATTTTGCAATAGAAAACCACATCCAGAAAATTCTACCCACATCCTTGCCAACATCGGTGCAGTCGCTGCATGCTACTGCGTTGCAGAGTGCGCAGCGGTTAAATCTCGGCCCATATGCTTGGTTTCCTCAACGCCCTTGAGCAACTCGGCATAGGCGCGATTGAAGTCTCCCAGGTCTACGGTCATTTCGCCGCCTTTCGATGGCCATGTTGTGTAGGTTGCGTAGAGCTTCTGCCCCTTCGACATTGCGTTGACGATCTCTCCCTGTGGATCTTTCTCGTTCACGAGGTGGATCGGCCCGTTGTCGATGCGGACCGATGGCTTTCTGCCGGGGTGTGTGTTGTAGCCGACGCGAAGGAGTGGGCCGAGCCGGTTCCAGAACTCCACGCTAAACGGCACTCCGGCGGCGGCAGTCGTCGCGGCGCATCTCTGCCAATCTCGATGGTGGTCGTAGGTGCACGACACGGACCAACCCTCGCTGCCCCCCGCGCGGGCAAGATCTCGCCCTGTCGTGCCAGTCTCTATCGGCGCGTGAACGCACCCGCTCGCAATTATAGCGGCCGCAGCCGCCAGCCCCGCAACCTTGTGCATTCCGCATCCTTCATGCCATCGCGCTGAAATGCCGGAAACTTAAAACCGTCCGACCACGTCTGTTGGTATCTGAGTCTAAACCGCGGCAGCTAGCACAATCGAATGCTAGCAAATCTAGATGCTAGCATTTACTTCGTGCTAGTAGTGATTTGCTTACTAGCATTGTGCTAGCGCTAGCATGTACTCGGCGCCACGGGGGGGATCATGCACGTGATAGCGGTCGCGTCGTCAAAGGGAGGCGTTGGAAAAACCACACTTTCCAGTGCTTTAGCCGTCCGGGCAGCGCGCGATAGCGAGCGCGTGGCGATGGTTGACCTAGATCCTCAGGGCTCGCTAGCGGGATGGTGGAAGCGTCGCGGTGGCTCTCAGGACCCGTGCATCTTCGCCGGGAGCGATACCGCTAGCAGTGCCGTCGAAGCGCTAGCGCTTGATGGCTGGGATTGGGTCTTCCTCGATACGCCCCCGGCCTTCGTCGCGACAATTCAGGACGCGATCACGAGCGCTCATCTCGCGCTTATCCCGCTCCGTGCTAGCGCCCTGGACCTGATCGCGAGCGAGGATGCTGTGATCATGGCACGCGACGCCGGGATTCCGCATCTATGCGTGATCAATGACGCCGAGCCCGCATGGAAGACCACGAGCGCCGCTCGGGAATACCTCCGGGCCGCATCCGTGCCGGTTGCCGAGACAATCGTCGCGCACCGCGCTGCTTACGTCGCAGCCGTCACGTCGGGAAAGAGCGGGCCCGAAGTTGAGAAGCCCGATCGTAAGGGCGAGCTGGCGTGCTCCAGGGAAATTGACGCCCTGTGGATTGAGATCAAAGCCGCGCTCGCGAGCGGAAAGGGGGCTGGCCGTGGCTGATCTATCGGAGGACGGGAGCGACTTCGGCGCCCTACTCGGGGCCTTCGGATCTCATGCCAATATCGAGAAGCGGGCCAAGGCTGAACGTCTCGCCGCAATGAAGCCGAGCGACGGCCGCCGTAAGAAAGGTCCGGCTCGCCGGAATCAGTTCAACGTGCGAGTTGATGATGAGACACTGGCACGCGCCCAAGCACTTCTAGCAGGCTGTTGAAGAACTCTGAGCCTGACAGTTGGCGGCGAATGTGATTCCATCGAGCCCCTGGGTCGGAGGGTGCGATGAGGGGATCAGACGAA
>JBAZXL010000002.1:0-291317 GCA_041659825.1 Hyphomicrobium sp. | reverse complement strand
GACGGTTGGTTCCCAACCGTCTCCGCCGGAACCCTAGCCATGTTTTTGTTTGTGTTCTGGATTCACGGCCGCTTGACGACCTTCGCCCGGAATCAAGCGTCCGATCCAGAACACTAGCAGCAAGTACATAGCGGAGCGTGATCTTTGGGAGAGTTGGATTCCGGGCACCAAGCTCATCGTCTGGTATCGTTTCGATCCTGAACTCCTGACCGTGATCTCCTTTTGGCATACTTCGCAAGACCGCGAAGCGGGGCCATAATGCATCAGCTTCGAAGTCGTCACCTTCGAGGACGACTCTTGGAACGCAAGTTCACCGCTTACGATACCGATGGATCACGAGCCGTATAAAGTGCTGGCTACTTTCCGCCCCCATTGCTCCGAAACGACCAATCGCTATACGACCCCGTATGTGGCAGCTACACATAGTTCATGCTTTGACTTATGGCTGTCGATAACCCTTCGCCGGAGGTACGCGTGTATCTACCTAAAATTCACGAAGAAACCCGGCTCACTGTCCTCCACGAACTCATCAGGTCTCATCCGCTGGGGACATGGGTTTCGGCGGATGGAGCAGAACTCAATGTCAATCACATCCCCTTTGTGCTCGACAGTTCACGCGGCGAGTTTGGAACTCTTTGCGGGCATGTCGCGCGCGCAAATCCGATCTGGAAAGCCTCGCCGGGCGCTCCGGCAAGCGTCGTCGTATTCCGGGGGCCGCAAACCTACATCACCCCGTCCTGGTATCCCAGCAAGCATCAGCACGGCAAAGCCGTGCCCACTTGGAACTACGCCGTGGTCACTGCGCATGGGCATCCCAAATTCATCGAAGGCCGTGACTGGCTCTATGAACATCTGGGCCATCTGACCGACGCCCATGAAGCATCGCAGGCGCTTCCATGGAAGATCGGCGATGCCCCGGAGGAGTTCATAGAGAAGCTGGTGGGATTGATTGTCGGGGTGGAGATCGCTGTCCAGCGGATCGAAGGCAAATGGAAGACAAATCAGAACCGCCCCGAACCTGACAAACTGGGCGTTGTCACAGGCCTACTCGGAAAGGGCGACGACGAGTCCGTAGCCATGGCTTCGCTCGTGCGTCAGCACATGATTGGCTGAAATTTTTTTTTTTGATCGAAGCGCGCTAAAACCAAAATGTGTGGGGCTGCTTGACCAGCCTGTCGAGCGCCAAAATGTACCTCATCCGGCATGGTAAAACGAAATGGAACGCCGAGGGCCGGTTCCAGGGAGCGCTGGATTCCCCGCTGACGGACCGGGGGTAGCGGTGCCGGGACGTAGGCACGCACCGTCTCGCCGCCGATCTGGGCGGTGTGGCATTTTCCCAGTCTCTGGCTTGGCTCTGGTTGCATCGGCCCTGCAGCAACCTTTAATAAGCTTGGCGCTAATTAAAGGATGAGGCCTCTTCCTTTAATAAGCAACGGGCTAATTAAAGGATCTTGCGTTGGCGCGGGCTTGCGTTTCCACTGGCCGACTGCCGACCCTGGCGCAAGCATTGAGCCCAGGCAGCCGACATCGCCGGCGCAAGGTGCGGTGGCTCAGTTGTAGCGGCGCCTTGACGAGCGTTGATAATGGCGGCCGTCGCGATGCTCGAGTCGCCTGCAGAAAGCGCTGTTGGTGCCGCTCAAGCAGCCCCAGCGCTCCAGTAGCTCCTTGTCACGTTCGCTCACAGGACCGCCGGCGCGAGCATTGGCGCGCGCAGCCTCGAGCTCGCCTGCCTCCCCTAGCCCCATGGCCGTTGCCGGGCTCATTACGGTCAACAGAGCCACACCCGCCGCAATCATCAGCCGTTTCATTTTCAATCCTCCTCGGATTTGCCTCTTACCTCGTACCCCGAGCGCCTGAGATCAAGGGGCGGAGATCTCAAATCGTTTTATAGCTGCAACGCCTCGGTCTTATGGCGCCGCGGCCCGGTCGCCGTAGCGATCTCCAAGCAACATCAATTGCAAATACGTTCGGTTGGTCGGATCAGTTCGATCAAGTGTCACGATTGCAAGTCATTCCAATCGGACCAGTAAAACGCGCTGACGCAGTTCCTTAGTTCCGTCGGTCTCCCGAGGCTGAAGCTGCTGTGCCACGGAGGCACCCGGCTCCAGAGTCCTGCCGCCACATGGCAGTCGAACAAAGGTGGGTATACCGCTATCACTTCCTTCGTTAGAATTTCCCCCTCCCTAAGTCCAGGATCTCCTCTCATGACCCGAGCCTCGCTGAACCGGACATTGCGCCGTGCCTACTTCTGGCTGGTGCTGGTGCTGGTTCTCTCGCTCACGGCCAAGTTTGCCGATCGTATTCCGGGGGTTCAAGGCACGCCGATCGATGCCATCGCGAAGGGCCTTTACGACTACCTCAAGGACATGGCGCTGGTGTTCGTGACAGTCGTTGCGGCCTATCTCGCCAACGTCTTCCAGAAGCGGAGCAACTTCGTCGAGAGCCTGGAGGAGGAGTGGCGCGGCATCGTGCGCACCAAATCCGTTCTCTACACCTACTGCGAGAAGCAATATGCGTCGACCGACGACTATCTCGCGGCCTTCTGCCGGATCTCGGAGACCATCGACAACATGCGCATCGTCTATGCGAACGCGGGCGAGACCTCGACGCTGATCGGTCTCTACCCTTATGCGCCGCTGCACGACATGCGCCGCGCGCTGCAATCGATCGATCCCCGCAAGCGCGCCACCATTCCGGCCGAGGAGCGGCGGGTCGTGCGAGACGCTGTTCTACAATCGTTCTATGCGCTTCGCGAGACGATGCTCGAGGAATTGGATCTCGACGAGCCGGCGCATCCGCTTCTAATCTCTGGCGGCCGGCGGCTCAAGCAATCCGGGGCCGCATCCAAGGCAAAGGGCCGCCAGGACGCGCAAAAAGCGCGGCAGGACAAGCTCTTGGCACCCAGGCCCGAAGTCGACGCGCTGCTCGCCAAGCTCTACGCGCAGGAAAATGGCGAGGCGGCTAAGCCCTGAACTCGGCTCCCCGGCGGCAGGAAAACAATAGCCAGAACAACGAACCCTGAGCCGCCGACGGTGGCTTTGACCATGCCGCGCAACCGTCACTGGCGGATTGGTCTCGGTTGTGCTACCTCCCGCGCAATATTTTTGCGGCGCACACAGAACCCGTGATGGCGCCACACGCATCAGGAAAACCATGGAAATCCGCAACATCGCGATCATCGCGCACGTCGACCACGGCAAAACGACCCTCGTCGACGAACTCTTGAAGCAATCCGGCGCCTTCCGCGAGAACCAGAAGGTCGCCGAGCGGGCGATGGACTCGAACGATATCGAGCGTGAGCGTGGCATCACCATTCTCGCCAAGTGCACGAGCGTGGTCTGGAAGAACACCCATATCAACATCGTCGACACGCCGGGCCACGCCGACTTCGGCGGCGAGGTGGAACGCATCCTGAACATGGTGGACGGCGTCGTGGTGCTCGTGGACGCGTCCGAAGGGCCGCTGCCGCAGACCAAGTTCGTCGTGTCGAAGGCCTTGAAGCGCGGTATCCGCCCGATCGTCGCGATCAACAAGATCGACCGCCCGGACGAGCGTCACCTCGACGTGCTGAATGAGATCTTCGATCTTTTCGCCAATCTCGACGCCACCGACGAGCAGCTCGACTTCCCTGTGCTGTACGGCTCAGGCCGCAACGGCTGGATGGCGCTTGATCCGGCCGGCCCGCGCGAGAACCTGGCGCCGATGTTCGATCTGATCCTCCAGCACGTACCGGCGCCAACTGTAGAGCCCGGCCCAACGCGCATTCTGGCGACCACCCTCGAAGCCGACCACTTCCTCGGGCGCATTCTCACTGGCCGCATCACGTCCGGCACGTTGAAGCCCAACCAACAGCTCAAGGCCCTCAATCGCGAAGGCGAGCTGGTCGAGACGTTCCGCGTCTCGAAGGTGCTGGCGTTCCGCGGCCTCGAGCGTGTGCCTGTCGACGAGGCGGCCGCGGGCGAGATCGTGGCGTTAGCCGGCATGAGCGACGCCACCGTCGCCGATACGCTGTGCGATCCGTCCGTGACAGAGCCCATCGCCGCGCAACCGGTCGATCCGCCGACGCTGTCGATGACGTTCCGCATCAATGACGGGCCGTTTGCCGGTCAAGAGGGCGACAAGGTTCAGAGCCGCGTCATCCGCGATCGCCTGATGAAGGAAGCCGAGCGCAACATCGCCATCAAGGTCACGGACTCGACCGATGGAAGCGATAGCTTCGACGTTGCCGGCCGCGGCGAGCTTCAGCTCGCGATCCTGCTCGAGAACATGCGCCGCGAGGGCTTCGAGGTCACGGTCTCGCGTCCGAAGGTCGTGTTCAAGACCGATGCTGAGACTGGCAATCGTCTCGAGCCGATTGAGGAAGTGATCATCGACGTCGACGACGGCCACACCGGCATCGTCGTGCAGAAGCTCTCGGAGCGTAAGGGTTCGATGCTCGAGATGCGCCCCTCGGGCGGCGGACGCACGCGCATGGTGTTCCACGTGCCGACGCGCAGCCTCCTTGGCTATCAGGCGGAGCTTCTGTCCGACACGCGCGGCACGGCCGTCATGAACAAGCTGTTCCATGCCTATGAGCCTTATCGCGGCGAGATCGCCGGCCGGCACACGGGCGTGCTCATCTCGAACTCGGACGGCGAGGCGGCGGCCTACGCCATCTTCAACCTGCAGGATCGCGGGCCGTTCTTCATCGGCGCGCAGACGCGCGTTTACACGGGCATGATCGTTGGCGAGCACACCCGCGACAACGATCTCGAGGTCAACGTGGTCAAGGGCAAGAAGCTCACCAACGTGCGCGCTTCCGGCAAGGACGACGCGGTGCTGCTGACGACGCCGATCAAGCTCACGCTCGAGATGGCCATGAGCTACATCACCGACGAGGAGCTCGTCGAGGTGACGCCGAAGTCCATTCGCCTCCGGAAGCGCTGGCTGGACCCGAACGAGCGCAAGCGCATGGAACGTAAGCGCGAGAGCGAGACGGCGGCTTAGCGGCTGCACATCATGCCATCGCTCCGAACCGCTCATGTTCGCATCGAGGGGCGCGTGCAGGGAGTAGGATACCGCGCCTGGGTGGAGATGACGGCTAGTGTGATGATTTCGAAGTCCGCTTCATACTTCTCGGCTGGGTCGAGAGCGGACTTCGAAATCTCAATCACACTAGAATCATAGACTTGCTAGTGTCCTTTCGACCGCGAAGTTCGTTCAGCGCCCGCGGCAGAACGAGACGAACTTCGCGGTCAGGGCACTAGCGAGCTTGGGCTCGCTGGCTGGGTGCGCAACAGATACGACGGCTCTGTCGAAGCCGTTTTTCAGGGCCCGCCTGAAGCCGTTCGCGACATCCTGGCGCGCTGCGAGCAGGGACCAGCCGCGGCGCGCGTCAGCCGTGTCGAGGTGCTTGGCGAAGGCGTCGGCGTGTTCGATGGATTTGCGGTGCGGGTGACGGGGTAGCGGTCTTGCACTCACTCGTGCACATCCGCGGGAGGGCTGAGGTCGAGGTCGCCGACGTCGACTTTCTTGGCTCCTGCGGGAGGCGCAAATTTGAATGCGTCCTGCGGAAACACCGGGTTCTGCTTCCAACTGAACTCGTTTGTACGCGTGCCGAAGTCAATCTGATCGTCACTGCCAGACTCGACCTTGCAGGGTAGCGCGACGTCCTTCTTCTCGAGCCAGACCTTCCAGCGGTAGGTTATGTCGAGCGTGGCGTCGACGATCGTGAAGCCGTCGCAATGCCGGCCTCCGATCGCTTCTGCGGGCGCGGCTGAAACTTTGTAGCCCTCGCGCCCCGAAGCCACGTCGTCGATGACGCCGATGAAGCTCAAAACGCTCGACTGAGCGGCCATGAGACCAGTCACCAGCCCAAGCCCTTCACGTGCCGAGCCGGGCGCTGGCAGTTCTGCATACTTGTGTTCGTCGGGGAGGTAGATTGTCATCAACCGGCCATCGGAGACAACCACGTAGGAGTGCTTTCCGACCGTCGAGTCGATGCGAAACAGGTTCGGGTGCTTGATCAGATTGCGAGCCGTGCCGCGCGTCGTGCCGAGTGTTTCGTTGCGCGCCACGAACGAGGTGTCGAAATCGAGAGGGCTCGTGACCAGGTAATCGCGGAGGCGACCGAATACAGCGCTCGGCGCGGCTTGTGACGGAGGGGCCGCCCGTGCGGGTTCCTCTGCGTAGCATGGCATGGATGACGGGCAGAGGAGGGACAGAACGAAAGTGAGCAGCAGCGCGCGACGCATCCGAATTCCTCCGATCGACGCATTCAGGTTGCGCGCAAGCCAATCCTCTGCCAGCGCCTGGAACTGAAGCGGTCCCGCGCGTCAATTGCCAGGCTCGGCTTCGGGTTCCCCCTGTTCACGGCTTGAGGTTAATGGAGTGCTGGCCCGAGAAGATTGACGTGCTGCCGCTGCCCGCGCCCTCCCACGTGACGTTCGGCGGCAGGCTTGCTAAGATTGGACTCGGGTCGAACGAGTTCGGGGAGTTCAAGGTCATGGCAGAGGCGGCTGTTGCAGCAGCAGGGGACCAGATTGCGGCTCCCGAGGTCAAGCACGAGCGCACCGTCTATGGCGCGAGCGGCGGGCAAAAGACGTTCTTCTCGTTCGTGTTGCTGATCCTGCTGCCGTTTTTCGTCAGCCTGCCGTTCATGTTCTTCATGCGCATCAAGCACGGCCTTTTTGGCGACGCGGTGGGGCTCTTGTTCATCGCGGTTCCGTTCGCAATCCTGATGTTCCTGGTTCTAGTCGAGCTTCTGTTCTCGCTGCGGGCCAGCGTCGTCCTTGGCCAGGATAGCGTGCAAATGACGCTTCCGGCCGGGCGCGGACCGACGCCGATGCTGAGCTACAAGAGCTACGACATCCCTTATTCGGACGTGCAATCGGTCGAGACACGGCGCGAGATCTACGGCGGCTCGCTGGTGCCGGTGCTGCTAAAGGGCGCGCGGCTCATCAAGAAGGACGGGACGGTGGTGCGGATCGGCTATGTGAGTGAGGCCAACGTCGATCCGGCATTTCCCTATCCCGAGATCGCCAAGAAGATTGCCGACCGGGCAGGCCTGCCGCTGATCGATCGCGGCAATGTCTGGCGCTCCTTCCGGCAGAAGTTCTTCGGTGTCAAGTCCGCAGGGCGGGTGAATGTCGATACGGTCGACGAGGCGCAGATCGCGGAGCTCAATCGCTCACACCACAACGTCGTGATGGGCCTCGTCGGGGCGCTCGCCGTGCTGATGGTGGCCGGCATCATCGACGATTTTGCGAGTGGAACGCCGATCGGGCAGACAGCCGGTCTCGTCAGCTCGGGAGCTTTGACGCCTACCAAGGCGCCGAAGAAGTAGTAGCCAACTAATTGACGAAGACCTCGACGCGGTGCCGGCGGCGGCCGAGGAAGCCGCAGGCGAGCGAGAGCAAACCGAAAACGGTGAAGGTCGGCCGCTGCAGGATGCTCAATATCAAGTTGTCCCAGACCCACGGGGCAGTGGCGGCCTTAATGGCCGTCCTGGCCGCGGCGAGCGAGGCGGGGACCATCTCCGCCCATTGGCCCTCGAGCGTGGTCGCCTTCCAGGGAGCAGCGCCATATATCGCAGGCGTCGCATCATCGACGAGCGCGATGACCGCGATCAAGAGGAAGACGGCGGCGAGAAAGCGGAATGCGGCCATAGGCGTGTCCCGGCTTGTTGTCGCGGCTTGTCGGGCCGGCTCATTGGTGCAATGAGGGCGGCCCAGCTTACCTTTGTCGCTCTAAGCCGCATCCGCGCCGAGCGCAAGCGGGCGCGTTACTCCGAGGCCTCGCTTAAAGGCGTTTTCGGGGGCAAAGTAAAATGGCTGGGATCAAGTGGCGAGCGGTAAAGTCGCCGGTTGCCAGGACGACGGTTCTCGCTATATTGCGCCGCTTCGACCGCACTGGAGGGATGGCCGAGTGGTTGAAGGCGCACGCCTGGAACGCGTGTAGGCGGGCAACCGTCTCGTGGGTTCGAATCCCACTCCCTCCGCCATATTTGCCTCACGCGCCCAAGGGCGCTCCGCATGGGCGGCGCTAGCGCCGGGTGGTCGCCTTGCTCCCGGGCCCTCCGGGCCAAAGTCGTGTCTCGATCTTTCTGCGCTCGCGCCAACCATTTTTCTTGCCTGCAGCCGCCGCACCAACTTTGCGCGCGATGGCTCCGGTTCGAAATTTCTGTTCTCACCTCCGCCATGATTGTTGCCTGACGAGTGAGGTCATCACTCCGCACGTCCGACCCTACACCGTTCTCTCAGATGTCGTCGGCTTGCCGTTGCACGCCCGATCACTCCCCAAGTCGTGAATAAGTCTTATGCTGCTTTCTTCGGTCGCGGCTCTTATGAGCGACGCTGCAACCTGAGAAAGAGGCCTTCCCCATGCCCCCTCCAAAAACGCCGCTGCTGACCGTCGATTGCGTGGTCTTTGACGCGCAAGGGCGGGTGTTGCTTATCAGGCGGAAGAATGAGCCGTTCGCGGGCGCGCTCGCTTTGCCCGGTGGGTTTGTCGACATCGGCGAGACCGTAGAGGACGCTTGCCGGCGGGAGCTTTTCGAGGAGACGGGCGTCCGCGTGCGCAGCGTGCGACTTTCAGGCGTCTATTCCGCGCCAGATCGCGATCCGCGCGGGCATACATGCTCGATCGCCTTCGTGGCTCGCGTGACAAGCGGCAAGGCTCTGGCGGGCAGCGATGCGGCAGCCGTGGAATGGGTCAAGGGGTGGCGGCGCGCTGCGCTCGCCTTCGATCACCGCCGCATCATTGCGGATGCCCATCGCATGGTGGCCTAATGCCTTTCGACGGGAGCGCCAGCGCTGGCATCCCTAAGGCGCGAAACTATCGGCGCGAGCCATCGTCCAGGCGTCTCGGAAGTGTGGTGCATCGGTACCTCTGAGCAGCTCGCCAGGCTCGAGGAAGCGGTAGAGTTCGGCGAAGGTGACGACGCGGTCCGGCGCTGCCCGCTGCATGAAATGATGCGGCTTCAGCTCGACCGGGCGCTCGAGGCCGGCTGCAGCGATGAGCTCGGCAAGCGCCTTGACCGTCTGGCCATGAAAGCTCGCGACGCGCTCGGCTTTCGTCGACACGACGATGCCGCGCTGGCGCATGGGGTCCTGCGTGGCGACGCCGGTCGGGCAGTGATCGGTGTGGCATTGCTGGGCCTGTATGCATCCGACCGCGAACATGAAGCCGCGGGCCGCGTTGCACCAGTCGGCGCCGAGTGCCATCGCCCGCGCCATGTCGAAACCGGTGGTGATCTTGCCCGAGGCCCCGAGCTTGATCTGCGAGCGAACGCCCGCCCCAATCAGAGCCGAATGCACGAAGGTCAGGCCGTCGCGGAGCGGGGTGCCGATGTGGTCCATGAACTCGAGAGGTGCGGCGCCTGTGCCGCCCTCCTTGCCGTCGACGACGATGAAGTCCGGCGCGATGCCCGTCTCCAGGATCGCCTTGACGACGCCAAGGAACTCCCAAGGGTGGCCAATGCAAAGCTTGAAGCCGACGGGCTTGCCGCCCGATAGTTTGCGCAGCTCGGCGATGAAGCCGATCAACTCGCGCGGCGTCGAGAACGCCGTATGACGGGGCGGAGAGATGCAGTCGTGCCCCATTGCGACGCCGCGGATGCGCGCAATCTCAGCCGTCACCTTGGCGGCCGGCAGCACGCCCCCGTGACCGGGCTTGGCCCCTTGGCTGAGCTTGATCTCGATCATCTTGATCTGTGGGTCGGCGGCGACGCGCGCAAATCGGTCGGGCGAGAACCGCCCATCCTCGGCCCGGCAGCCAAAGTAACCTGAGCCGACCTCCCAAATGAGATCGCCACCGTGCTCCTTGTGGTAGGGACTGACACCGCCTTCGCCTGTATCGTGGGCAAAGTTGCCGAGCTTGGCGCCGCGGTTCAGAGCGCGAATGGCGTTGGCGGAGAGCGCGCCGTAGCTCATGGCTGAGATATTGAAGACCGAGGCCGAGTAGGGCTCTCTGCACTGCGGCCCACCGATCGCAACGCGGAACCCGGCACTGGCCGGCTCCTTTGGGGCAATCGAGTGATGCAGCCACTCGTAGCGGTTCTCGTAGACATCGTACTGGGTTCCGAACGGCCGCTTATCCAGCTCCCGCTTGGCGCGCTGGTAAACGATCGCCCGCTTGTCGCGGGGAAACGGCGTGCCGTCCTTGTCGGCCTCGAAGAAGTACTGACGCATCTCCGGGCGAATCTTCTCGAGCAGGAAACGCAAGTGCGCTGCGATCGGGTAGTTTCTCAAGATCGCGTGCTTGGTTTGCAGGAGATCGCGCAGACCCAAGAGGGCGAGAAGCGCTAGGACGGTGAGCGGCGCCGATAAATAAACGGCGAGCTCCGGGTGATGCCAGGCGAAGGCGGCGGTGGCGCAGGTCCCGATCAGCGAAAGCGTGACCAGGACGTAACGAAGCGTGAATGGTAGCACGAGATACCGCATGGCGTTCTTCCTCTGCGGACGCTCATCAATGCCGCAACCGCAGCGCCCTGCGACACTTGATACGCGACTTAGTGTGTCGCTTTTGCGAAGCTCGAGATCGTCTGCGGTGGGGAAGTATGCCTTTTGCGCGGCCACGTCTCGCTATAGCCAACAATTTGCGGCCTTGCGGACGAGATCGGGCTAGCTACTCATTGCGGATGACGATTGCTGTATCGGCCTCCGCGAGGCGGCAATAGAGGCGGTATGTGCGGCGCGTTTCCCAGAGATCGTAGAGGAAGATCTCTGCCGGCCGCCAGTTGGCGACCCAGCCGAAAATGATCAGACCCTCGGCGATGAATTGGCCGACCGCTGGCGCGAGGTCGGAGGCGCGGAGCAGATGCGCCGCGGTCGTGCAGACGGCGAGCGTCGTGAGGCCGACGACCAGCGATCGTTGCCCGATGCGCAGGCGCTCGCGGGACTCGCGCTCGAGCATTCCGGCTCGATAGCGGAAGTAGTTCTTGAGCGCAATAGCGAGGCCCTCACGCTCCGCTCGCTCTGCCTCGGGCTCCGGGAGATGCACGAGGATGCGCAGGCGGCGGTCGTGCGGCAGCTCACGGGCCCAGCTCACGATGTAGGCCTCGGCGTCGTCGTCGAGATCGCGCTCGCGAAACGGAGACGGGTCGAGCGAGTTAAAGAGCTGCCCGAGCTCGCGCGCCGTCACCTCGATATCAGCCGGCTGTGGAACGGTCTCTTCTGGCATCGGCACCTCGAACGGCACCTTCCCAAAACATAGAACTCGCCTCGACGTCACGAGCTGCCGGCGGCGGGCTCCTGCCGGCAGCAATTATCAGCCCGCGGCCTCGAGGAACGCGTGGGCTTCCTCCTGCCGTTCGAAGACGTGCGGAGCAATGCCACGCCTGCTCAGTGCTTCCTGCATCTTAAGCCGCAGGAAGGCGCTGGTCGAATAGCGCGTCGTCGTCGCGTAGTAATGCTCGAGCATGTATTGGATCATCTCGGCGTAGTCGTCGTAGAGATCCTCGGCGATGCGGCATCCCTCGTGGTTGACCACCGAGTTTACGCGCTTGCCGGCCTTGACGCAGCCGTCGATCAGAATCTTGCGCAGGTCGTCGATGTCGCTCTTCTTGCGTACGCTCCAGCCCTCGAGATTGAGGAACAGGATGTTGCGGTCGACGTCGTAGCTCACGCGCTCGGAGAGCTTGAGGTTCAGAAGATCGGACATCAGCTCCATCGGCTCGTCAACGAAGATGCGCGTGTCCATCAGCACCGGCTTGTTGATGACAGGCTTGAAATCCATGAGAGCGAGGATGTCGCGATCGACGTCGATGCCGGGGGCGACCTCGATCAGCTCGAGCCCCTCAGGCGTCAACTGGAATACACAGCGCTCGGTGACGTAGAGAACCGGCTGCGAGAGCATCTGTGCGTACTTGCCGCTGAAGGTGATCTGCTCGACGTTTTTCACGAACTTCCGCGCGCGACCTTCCTTGACGATGCGCACATTGCCGCCCTCGATCGCGACCTCGAGGCCGCCAGCAGTGAATGTACCGGTGAAGACGACGGCGCGGGCGTTCTGCGAAATATCGATGAAGCCACCGCAGCCGTTGAGGCGGCCGCCGAAGCGGCTCGTGTTGACGTTGCCCGCTTCATCGCACTCAGCCATGCCGAGCACGGTGAGGTCGAGGCCATGGCCGTGGTAGAAGTCGAACATCTGGTTCTGATCGATGATCGAGTGAGCGTTGGCCGCCGAGCCGAAGCTCGAGCCGCTCGCCAGCACGCCGCCGACAGCGCCGGCTTCCGTCGTCATGGTGATGTAAGGCGTGGCGCGTTCCTCGTTGGCGACGGCGGCGACGCCATCGGGCGCGCCGACACCGAGATTGATCACGCCGTTGAGCGGCAGCTCGAAAGCGGCGCGGCGGGCGATGATCTTGCGCTCGTCGAGCTCCATCTTGGGCATGGCATCGACGGGAACGCGGATCTCGCCCGAGAGTGCCGGGTCATACATCACACCATAGTTCATGCGGTGCATCTCAGGCGTCTCGGCGACGACGACGCAGTCCACGAGGATGCCGGGAACCTTGACATCTTTTGGCTTGATCGATCCCTGCTCGACGATGCGCTCTACCTGCGCGATGACGATGCCGCCGTTGTTGTGCGCGGCCATGGCTTGGGCCAGCACGTCGAGCGTGAGGCACTCCTTCTCCATGCTGATGTTGCCGGAGGGATCGGCGCTGGTGCCGCGGATGAGCGCCACATTGATGGGGGTGGCCTTGTAGAACAGCCACTCCTCGCCCTCGACCTCGACGAGCTTCACAATGTCCTCGGTCGTGACTGCGTTCACCTTGCCACCGCCCAGACGCGGATCGACGTAGGTATGGAGGCCGACCTTCGAGAAGAGGCCGGGCTGACCCGCGGCGCAGGCGCGATAAAGCTGCGAGATGACGCCTTGCGGCAGGTTGTAGCCGTTGATGCGGTTCTCTGCGGCGGCCTGCGCGACCTTCGGCATGCGGCCGAAGTTCGCAGCGATGACGCGCGTGAGGAGCCCTTCGTGGTGGAGGCGGCCCGTGCCGAGGCCTTTGCTGTCGCCGGCACCCGCGCACATGATGAGTGTGCAGCCTTTTGGCGAGCCGGTCTCGACGAAGCGCGTCTCGAGCGCGGCGTGGAGCGATTCAGGGATCGAGCTTTGCACGAAGCCCGTCGTGCACATGACGTCGCCGTCGCTAATCAGCGCGATGGCCTCGGCGGCCGTGATGACCTTGTTTTGGATCATAGTACTTGCGTTTCCCCACTAAGCTCCACCTTGAGCAGCGTCTCGCGGACACTAAGCGAGACGCTCTGCTTTCTTTTGGCGGATGCATTTTTCAAATCGCGCGACAACGCTAGAAGAGCGCGGCCCAGTCGCACAAGAACTTTCGATACTGACGTGAGCGGCTGTGCTCAAGGCGCATTTTGCCGGTGCGACGCTTCGCGTGGAGTTTGGCCAAATCTGGGGCGAAAATCCGGGCACTGCGCGATTGCGACGCAACATTTCACGCTGCAGCGCGGGGTAGCTCCAGCAACGGTTAACGGATGTCTTGCGCTCGATTTATTCCGCTGGACGCTTGCCTTTGAGGCTCATGATGTAGGCGATGACGTTGTCCAGGTCCTCACGCGGGATGACGAGCTGAGGCATCGTTGGGTGCGAGCTTTGGAACCATACCCCGAGCGCCCGCTCTGTCATGCCGGGCGTGTTCGCAACTGCGAGAAACGTTGGTGCACCGTAATTCCGAGATATGTCGTCTTCGGCGTGAACGGCGTGACATTCGGTGCAATTTTTTTCCGCATAGCTGAGCCCGCGGGCTGGGTCGCCGATCTCCTGGCTGTGTGCAGAAGGCGCAATGCTCAGGCCGAGTGCCAGGACCACCAAGTATGCTGCTTTCACGGCATCACTCCTTTTCGCCACTTCCGCCACAAGGAAGCTCAAGCCTAACGCGCGAGACCTCACTTGGGGTTGACCGCCGTCAACGCTCTGCTGTTCCAGACGGAACGGCCGCCGAGGCCTGCAAAAGGCACAATTGCGACTGAGGGTCGTGGTACGGATGCTCTAGGCTTACGAGGCCTCAATCCTGCATACTGAGGCTCTGGAAACGATGTTGCCGCGCGGTCGTACCGGAGGCCTGCACCTTGCAAGCCACTCCCATGCCGCGCGCGTTCAGGGGTTTTAAAGATGCTCTTCGGCTCACGCGCGTTCGTGTTTGCGATCTTTCTTGTGCTCGGTGTCTCGTTTGTCGCAGGGCCGGTTATGCTTTTCCAGGAGTTCGGATGGGAGACCGGGTTCCTCCTTGCAACGCATGACAGCCATTTGTTTCTATTCTTCCCGACCCTCGGGCTCGTCGCGCTGGTTGCTTTCTACCTGCCTGCCTGTGCATTCCTGGACATGTATTGGCGGCATGTGCGGTTTGGCCGGGCACGGCTTCTGCTCGGCCTTGCGGCTGTGTGCGCCGCCTCCTACTGGATTGGTGCCTCACTCGCGGATAGCCCGTATCGCCCCGTATGGGATCTTTCCCCCGCCGCCCTCGCTGTCGACAAATCGGAGCCTGCTGGATGCGGCACGGCCGAGCGTCCGTGCGAGCGCATTGCGCTACTTGAAGGCATCGGCAACGTCGCGGCAGTCAGCCATTCACGTCTCGGGCTCAAGGAGCTTGTGCGGTCGTGCGATCCTGAAACGCTGATCGACAGCGAAGGCGGAGAGCGCAAGAGCTTCTGCTTCGCGTCGACGCCATTGACGAGCAAGCCGAGGCTCTCGACGGACGCCGAATGCTGCCGTGCGCAGCAGCGCTATCAGCAAGCCATCGCGAGGACATATCAATCTATGGGCAATCGCTCGCACACTGGTCTATTGCAGATGTCGCTACTGCCGCTCAAAGTATTTTTCCTGCTTTTGTTGCTTGGCATGAGCGGACTCTTGGCGGCGCGTCATACAGGCGTCGCTATGCACTATCCGAAGGACGTCGATCGAATCGAGATCGGCGTGCTTGTCGGCGCAGTGGCGATGATGTTCTTCCCGCTGATGAGCCTCGGCTTCGTGCAGACGGCGGATGCGCTCTACGGCGTGCAGCAGGATACCGGCTTCAAGCCGCTCGTGCCGATGATGAGCTTCTTCTTCGGGGCCTGGGCGCTGCTGCTGTTATTGTTCTTCTTTCGCAGGCACGACGCCGAGGTCGAGATGGCGGCGAAGTTTGCTGGCGTCGCTGCGAGTACGATCGCCGTCATCAAATATGACCTCATGGTCGCATTGATGGTGCGCTATCTCGGCTCCGGAGCGGGCGAGCCCGCAATCATTTTCCTGGTCTCGTTCGCGGTGATCTCAATGGTGGTCCTGGCGTCGCCCGCCGTGCGCCGCCTCATCACCGGCGACCGGAGCGACGTGTGATATGCTCGACATCCGCGCGGCGGCGGTATGACCTAGTCGTGACACATCCGGGATTGCACGCCCTGGGTTGCACGACGGGCCCTGGCGCCGCAGAGGAAGAACGACGCAGCTATCGCTTTCGGCGCCGTTCGTATGGCTTGGGTTCGCGGCCGTAGCTATCAGTGACGCATCTCTTGCATCTCTTCGACGCGCGATTTCATGACGTTCGCCGTGTCGTCGGCAATCTTTTGATTGAGGCGGGCGAAGTATTGAAACTCGGCCTGATACTGCTGCTGAGCGCGTTGAAAGAATTCCGAGTAGATTGAAAAGAGGTCCTGCAACGTCCGGCATTCCATGAGGCGCTGCGAGGTGGCGATGTCCTCATTCATGCGTCGGTTCACGAAACCCAAAAGCTCATTGTTCGCCTTCGACATCTGATCGACAAAGCGGCCATTCAGCTCAGTCACTGCTGCAAACATCGGGCGATTAAAGCTCATCCAGGCCTCCATCGCCGCCATGGCTGGATTGCCCTCCAGCGCTTGCATGGCCTGTTCCGCAAGCGGTCTCGGTGTCTTGCCGTTCATGTTTGGATCCTCTGCAAATTTATGCCCACTGACGCAATTTCCCGTCAACCCGCCGCCTTGAGAAGATGTGCCTTGATGTGCCTCAATGCGCAGGCGCGGCATTGGGTTTCTTTGGGTGTCTCATAAATTGATGCTTTGCGGCGAAGAGGCAACACTCAGCATTTCGGGCGATCCTCGGCAGGTCGAATGGCGCAACGCTGCCTTGCGCTGCCAAGGCAATTGCTTGCGGCTTCAACGAGGTGATCCGGCTCATGTACAAACACATTCTTCTCGCCGTGGATGGGTCCACCCTCGCGGACGAAGCACTCAAGCAAGGGCTCGAGCTCGCCCAAGCAATTGGCGCAAGAGCGACGATCATCCATGTCACGGCGCCGTGGTCGAGCGTCGCGGTCGGCGAGGTCGCGGTCATGTTTCCGCCGCAGGAATACGAGGCCAACATGGCCGCGGCTGCGGCGGAAATTCTGAAGCGCTCCGGCGCCGTCGCAGAGGCGCTCGCCGTTCCGTTCGACACCTTGACTGCAAGCGACCCTCAGCCCTATCGGGCGATCCTTGCAGCGGCGGCGGACAAAGGCTGCGATCTGATCGTCATGGGCTCTCACGGCCGGCGCGGGATCGCCGGACTGTTGCTCGGCAGCGAGACGACAAAGACGCTCACGCACGGCAAGATTCCGGTGTTAGTTTATCGCGAGTGACAGCACGCGGCGGCGCTCCGCCGAGGAGCGCGATGCCAAACCCTCTCTATGAGCTTGCCGGGATCTGGATAAGTCGGCGCGCGCGACCCGACCCAGCGGCGCTGGCGCGGGCCGCCGGGCTCTCTCCGGCCGCGCTCGTCACCGGTGGCTCGCGCGGGATCGGATTGGCACTTGCGCTACGGTTTGCACAGGCGGGCACGCATACGATCGTGCTCGTGGCGCGCGATCTAACAGCACTCGAGCGCGCGGCGCGAAGCATCACCCAGAAATATTCGGCAAATGTCATCGTGCTTCCACTCGATATCACGAGCGATGAGGCGCCGGCCCGCATAGACGCCGAGCTTGCCAGGCATACGCTCTATCTCGACTACCTCGTCAACAGCGCAGGGATTGGGCTTTCCGGCCCCTATCACTCCCACAGCGAGCAAAAGATCGATGAGCTCATTGCGCTCAATATGTCAGCGCTATCGCGCCTTATGCGGTGGGCGTTGCCAGGCATGCGCGCACGCGGGCGCGGTGGAATATTGAACGTCGCCTCGCTCGGCGGCTTCGTGCCCGGGCCGCATCAGGCGCTTTACTACGCGAGCAAGGCATTCGTGATTTCGCTCACCGAGGCCGTCGCGCATGAGATAGGCGGCGACGGCGTGCGGATCTCGGTGGTCGCGCCCGGGCCGGTCGATACGCGATTTCACGAGGCCATGGGCGCGGACAATGCGCTCTATCGATTTCTACTTCCGCAGCGGTCGGCGGAGATGGTCGCGCGCTCGGCCTATCGTGGGCTGATGCTCGGGCGTGTGGTGGTCGTGCCGGGTGTCTTCGAGGCAATCTCTGCGGCGGCGCTGCGCATCGTCCCGCATACGCTCACAATTCCGATCATTGGTACTCTGCTCGAGCAGCCAGACAAGCCAAGCCGCAAATAGACGCTCGGATGGTGCAACTATTTTTTCTGACATTTGCAGAGTTGAAACGTTTTGGCGCTTAAATACATCCATCCGCTAGGGATCCTGTATCGCGTACCTTGGCGGACCCAGTTTTGTGGACCCACCTTGGTGGATGCGGCGGCTGTTGTTTGGACGATGGCCGCCCGCTCGCGTCACAACGGTGAATGCGGGTTCACCTTTGAGGCCGTCGACCCTATATTCGTGTGCTCCGAGATAGGAGCCATGTGCGGTCGATGTGTGGACGCGTCATCCAAGCTTCGAAGCCATTGGGGCTTGCGATCGTCGATCTGGTCGAGCTCGCCGATAGCCGATACGCCGATGCGCCGCCGCGCTTCAACGGCGCGCCGGGACAGTCCCTCTTCGTCATTCGCGAGAACCACGAGACGGGCAAGCGCTCGCTCGATCTTCTCAAGTGGGGGCTCATCCCGTCCTGGTGCAAGGACGAGAAGGGCGGGCGGCGGCCGATCAATGCCAAGGCCGAGACGGTGCATCAGCTGCCGACGTTCCGCGACGCCTATCGACGGCGGCGCGCTATACTTCCGATCGACGGTTTTTTCGAGTGGCGCGCGGTGGCGGGCGGCAAGCAGCCGTATGCCATCGCGATGGCGGACGGCTCGCCGTTTGGGCTGGCGGCGATCTGGGAGAACTGGCGTGAGCCGCATTCGGGCGAGTGGATACGGACGTTTGCTGTCATTACCGTAGCTGCGAACGAGCTGGTGCGGCCCATTCACGACCGCATGCCGGCGATCTTGCCCAGGTCAGGTTATGCACGCTGGCTTGGCCGCGACGCCGACCCGCGGGATCTGCTCGCACCCTATCCATCAGAAGAGATGCGCGTCTGGCCCATCTCGACACGCGTCAACAGCCCGAAGAATGACGACGCGGCAATTCTGGACGAGGTGCGCGCGGCGTGAGTTGCGCGCGCGGTTTCCGTGCGGGCTGTAAGGGGGTGGTGCGCCCCAGCGAACTTCGATCGAACCGCTTCTTCGAGATTATGGCGGAATGGAACGAAGCGCTTGGGGCTGTTAAAAACATTTGTAACCTAGATTTGTAGAGTTCGTTCAATCACTTGTCGATTTCAGGTTTCGCTGCGATTGCCAAACGGCAGCCAATAGCGCGTGCCCTTGCGTTCACCGGTTCGGATAAAGGCACCCAGTTCCACCAACTCCGTCAGATCGCGCCGCGCAGTCGCTGGCGGTGCGCCGGTGATGGTTGTGTATTTGCCTGCGGAAAGCCCACCCTCAAACCCATCCGGGCCTTCGCGCATCATCCGCAGCAGGGCCTTTTCCTGGCGTGCGTTGATGGTACCGCGCAGGGCATCAAACAGCTTCGTCTTGGCGATAAGAAAATCGATCCAGCGCTGCGTAAGAAGCTGCGCCTCCAGCACGGTATCTGCAAACCAGAGCAGCCAATCGGTGATCTCGTTTTCGGCATGGGCCAGCTCCAGCGCCTTGTAGTAGTCCTTCCGCCGCCGCTCGATCATCACCGAAAGCGCCGTCAGGCTCGGCTGCCCCAGCCCCTGTGCCAGCGCCTTTTCTGAAATCGCCCGGCCGATACGCCCATTGCCATCTTCAAACGGATGGATGGATTCAAAATACAAATGCGCGATCCCGGCCCGCGCCAGTGCAGGCAAAGGCCGTTTTCCGCCGGATTCGGTCTCGTTGAACCACGCGCAGAAGACCGCCATCTCCTGCGGCACTTGCCCTGAGGGCGGGGCCTCAAAATGAATCTTGGGGGCATGGACGGGGCCGGAGACGATCTGCATCGGCTCGGCATGGGTGCGATACCTACCAACATCCTTGATATCCCGCCGCCCCTGCATCAGCAGTTCGTGCCAGCGGAAAAGCTGCGCATCCATAAGCGGCGCATCGCAGGAGCGATACAGATCGACCATCAGCTCGGCGATTCCTTGCTCCGCAGGGCCGACGCGGCGATGGTCGGTGACCAGCCCGAACTGGCGGCGGATGGAGGATTGCAAACTCTCCCGGTCCAGTATCTCGCCTTCAATCTCGGATGTCTTAAGAGCCTCGGCACTGATGATCTCAACTGTCAGAACACCCCGGTCATCCTCGCCCAGATGCTGGACGGAGCCGATCACCACACCGCCCTGCTTCAGGAAGCGGGCCTCTAACGGGGCCAGCGCTTCGGAATCGAAGCGGAAATTCGGCCAGCTATCGTGTTGCCAGTTCCATCGCATGAGCGATATACTATCACAATATCGCTCACTAATCAGTAGAAATATGAGCGATAAACTTTGACATTATCGCTCGCCCTTCCTCCGTTTCCGGATCGCCCTCCAGCGCCGCAGCAACTTTATCCCAGATGGCCATTGGATCATCCGCGCCCATCTGAATCGGGTGCACCCCGAAAGCCAGGTCGGCAAAATTCTCAGCGATCGCGTAGAGGGCCTCTACGATCTCGACCTTACTCTCACGGCTGATGTCGTACTCATCAAAATGGTACAGGAATTTTTCGACGTTACGGGGCATGAATTTGCGTGTTCAGTATAACAATTAGAGAAACCGGACTCGAATCGAAATATTCAATATATTTCAAATAGTTAAGCCGCAATCATTAAGACAATCATTCCCAAGCGTACACGACCGCTCGGAATTCGGCAACGATATCAATTATTTACGTAATACTTGATGGTGGTGCCGCAAACAGGACTCGAACCTGTGACCCCGTCATTACGAATGACGTGCTCTACCAACTGAGCTATTGCGGCTAGTCCCGAAGCACTCGGGAGGGCACCCCAATACCCTTTGCGGTCCCCGAATGCAAGGTCCTGGTTGGCGCCGCATTTCCCGCGTTCAGAGGCGCCAGACGGTGGTCCGCTTAATCTCCGCGTCCTCGAGCTCGCGGGTGACTGGGACCTGGTATTCGGCGGCCATCTCGAAGCGGCCTCGCGGAAAATAGCTGCGCTTCGGATCGCCGATCAATACGAGCGCGCCGCGTGCGCTTGCGCTTTCGATGAAGGCCAGGACATTCTCGGCGAGAGCGCGCTCGTAGAACAGGTCGCCAACGAGGATGACGTCGAAATCCTGCGCTCTTTCAGAGGGTTTTCCGGCGACAAGGAGATCCTCGGCGGTTGTTTCAAGTGTCGCCGCATTGGCCTCGGCGTTGAGGCGCGCGGCGGCGAGGGCCAGGAGGTCGATGTCGGCCGCCAGAACGGACGCGGCGCCCGCGAGCTTCGCGGCAATGGCCGTGAGGCCGGACCCGGTGCCGAGGTCGAGCACGCGCTTGCCTCGCGTCAGCTCCGGGTGATCAAGCAGGTAGCGTGCGAGGGCCTGACCCCCAGCCCAGGCGAATGCCCAAAATGGCGGCGGTACATTCAACTCGCCGAGCTCGTCCTCAGTCTTCTGCCAGATGGGTAGGCTCTCCTCGGCGAGATGCAGCCTGATCTCGGGGACGAGCGGCGGGGTGAGGAGCTTCGTATTGGCGTGAATGAAGGTGCTCGTGGCCTCAGCATTTGCCGGGTCGAGGCGGGGAGGTGTGGGTGAGGTCATCAGCCCAACCTAGCGAGATACTTGGACAACGTCACGCGAGCTCGCGTAGCGGAGATGCCGGCCGCCGTGCCATAAAGTTTCGCTTATCGATACAATAAGAAACTCTGATCTCCTTATCACGCGAACGCGATTTGATGTTATCGGCAATGCCGGGTAGCTTCCAATCAACGCCAGACGGGTCGGCACCCTGATGGCCTCAAATGGAGGAATACCCCATGAAGATCTGGACCAAGCCTGCAGTTCGCGAGACGGAAGTTGGCCTCGAAGTGACCTCGTATCTCCCGGCTGAGATCGACGTCATCTAAATCGGCCCCGTCCGATTGGATTTCGAAACGCGGTGACCTTACGGTCGCCGCGTTTTTCTTTGGTGGAACGGATATTTGCGATTATGGCGCGAGGGTCAGGCTGGCGGTCATTTCCGAGATGATGGCACCATCGCGGAGCACCTCGCCGACACCAACGTAGTCCCCTGCCGGCCATCGCGCTGCTTTAAGAGCTTTGCCGGAATACCCAAGATATATCGCCTTGTGGCGGTCGAGTGGCTCGGTGGTTGCATCAGCAGCAAAGGCGGCCGGCCCGGTGACGTGAATGCGCAGCCGGTCATTCGCGCGCATGTTCATCGCTCGAACGAAGAACAGAAGTCGAGGGCTCTCGGGGGTAGGTGCGGCCGGCTTAGCGCTCCGCTCGAGGTCACCGATCTGAAGTGCCGCCGGACTGAAGCCCGCGCCTATGATCTGCCCATCCAGATAGCGCAGCGCCTCTCGCGCCGGCGCGTCCCAGAGGCCATTGGCGGTCGCCGGGTCCGTGGCGCAGCTATCCTCCGGTGCTGGGTAGAGAAATGGATCGACGGCGGCGCCCTTGTAGCGAACGGTGAGATGCAGGTGCGCGAAATCGGCGAGACCCGAGAACCCGACGCGGCCGAGCCGCTGGCCTCGCACCACCGTGTCGCCGGGCCTTACGGCAAGGCTCGCGTGGCGCATGTGGCAATACTGGGTTTCCCAGCCCCCGCCATGGTCGATGACGAGGCCATTGCCGCATTCGCGGCCTTTGACGCCTTCCTTGCCGCCGTCACGCACGAAAATGTCGGCGACGCCGTCGCGAACGCCTTTCACCTTTCCAGGCGCGGCGGCGATCACGTCGACCGCGGTAGCATCGGCTGCGCCGAGCCGGAAGTCGGTGCCGTCGTGCGCGTCGTAGGTGGCAGCGCGGCAAGCGTAGTCGCGCACGCCCGGGCCGCGGTCGTGGTCGACGTAGTTCTGCACCATGCAGGGCGAGGCCGTATCGCAGGCTACAGGAAGTGAGAGCTCAATCTGGCTTTGGGCGTCCGCAGGCGTGCATGCGAGCATGCACGCCGCGAGGAAAAGGAAGCCGCGCAGAGCTGCCATGCGCTCACGCCAGCCCGCGCTTCTTCAGGAGGCCACCAATCTCGGGGGCGCGGCCACGGAAGGCGATGTAGGAATCCAAAGCGTCGCGCTTGTTGCCGGCCGCGTAGATATGCGTCTTGAGCTTATTGGCCGTCTTGCGATCGTAGATATCGCCCGTTTCCTCAAAGGCCGCGAAGGCGTCGGCGTCCATCACCTCGGACCAGAGGTAGCTGTAATATCCGGCCGCATAGCCGCCGATGATGTGCTGGAAGTGGGGGACGCGGTGGCGCGGCACGATCTCCGCCGGCATGCCGATACGGCTCAAAACCTCGCTCTCGAACCGGCTGACGTCCAAGCCCTCGGCATTCTCGAGCGCGTGCAGCTCCATGTCGAGGAGCGCCGAGGCGGTGAACTCGACCGTTTGGAAGCCTTGATTGAAGGTGCGAGCGGCTTCTAGCTTCTTCAGAAGCTTGCCCGGCATTGGCTTCCCGGTCTTGTGGTGAAGTGCAAAGCGCTTCAGCACCTCCGGCCGCGACAGCCAATGCTCGTAAAGCTGCGAGGGGAGCTCGACGAAATCGCGCAGCACCGCGGTCATCGCGAGCGAAGGGTACGTCACGTCCGAAAGCAGACCGTGCAATCCGTGGCCGAGCTCGTGGAAAAGCGTGCGCGCGTCGTCGAACGAGAGCAGCGTCGGCGTGCCCGGCGCGCCACGGGCAATGCTCATGACGTTGACGACGATGGGGCGGATGTCGCCTGAAAGCTTTTCCTGCGTGCGGAAAGTCGACATCCACGCGCCTGAGCGCTTCGACGGACGAGCGAAATAATCACCCAGGAAGAGACCGACGTGGTCGCCCTTGCGGGTCGTCACCTCCCAGGCGCGGACGTCCTCGTGATAGCGGGGAATGTCGTGGCGCTCGGTAAAACGAATGCCGAACAACTTGCTCGCCGTATCGAAGGCGGCAGCCAGGATGTTGTCGAGCTCAAGATAGGCGCGCACCTCGCCCTCGTCGAGATCGTAACGGGCCTTGCGCTCCTTCTCGGAGTAGTAGCGCCAATCCCAGGCGGCGATGGCAAAATTGCCGCCTTCGTCGCGGGCGCGTTGCTCGAGCGCGGCGCGCTCGTCCTCGGCGCGACGGAGGCCCGCGGGCCAGACCTGATCGATCAACGAGCGGACGGCCGACGGCGTCTTGGCCATGGTGTCCTCGAGCACATAGTCGGCATAGCTCGCGTAGCCGAGGAGCTTTGCCAGCTCGGCGCGAAGTCCGATCATCTCGACGATGATGCCGCGATTATCGCTCTTGCCGCCGTTCTCGCCGCGCCGGATCCAGGCCTTCCACGCCTCCTCGCGGAGATCGCGGCGGCTGGAAAATTGCAGGAACGCTTCGACGCTCGAGCGGGCAAGCGTGATGGCGTGCTGGCCGGAATGGCCGAGCATCTCGGCTGTGTGTGCGGCTGCGGCACGGACCGAATCCGGCAGGCCGGCGAGGTCCTTCTCGCCCGAGAGGACCATGTGCCAGCCTTGCTCGTCAGCCAGCACATTTTGAGCGAATTGCGTGGCGAGGCCGGCCAGGCGAACGTTGATCTCTGACACGCGCTTTCGCGATTTCGCATCGAGCTTGGCGCCGGCCCGCACGAAGCTCATATGCGTGCGCTCGAGGAGCCGCGCAGCCTCGGGGTCGAGGTTCAGCACGTCGCGGCGCTCATAAAGATCGTCGATGCGGGTGAAGAGCTTGCGGTTGAGGAGGAAGGCACTCTGATGCTCGGCGAGCTTCGGCGTGATGTCACGCTCGATCGCTTGCAGGTCCTCGCTGGTATGGGCGGAGGCAAGATTGAAGAAGACGTCGGCAACGCGGCTCAGGAGAGCGCCGCTCTTCTCGAGCGGTACGATCGTATTGACGAACGTGGGCTTGGACGTGCGCTCGGCGATGGCCTTGATCTCGGCCTTGTGCGTCTTCAAGGCGAGACGGAATGCAGGGGCGAAATGCTTGGCCTCGATGCGCGAGAACGGTGGCGACTTCAACGGCGTGCGCCAGGTGCCGAGCAGAGGGTTGCGGTCTTTCGGTGATGCGCGCTTCGCTGTGATTTTCGGCTTCTTGGCCATGTCTCGGCGTCCTCGATGTTTCCTTCCGCGATCGATATCGCAAGTCGCCGCAAACACAAAGGGCCGGCTGGGGGGAGCCGGCCCTTCGCACGAAGGAGGGAGGGAGGGTAGTGGAGGCCCGGTCCAGGAGATAGGCTCGGAAGGGGGCTGGGGGCTGAATTCCGAGCTTTGCCGGACCGGGCCAGGCGCTATGAAGATCATTCTACCCACTAATGCGGCAGGCGAAGGGACGCATTGTGGCCAAGGCATGAAATCGGGAGCCTGGTGAAGCGTTGCTAAGGAGGCTTGAAATCCGCCCCGACTGGCGCAATCATGACGGCATGGTGACAGGGGGGCGCGCTTGAGCGAATCCGAGACAATACGTTTTCGCCCTCGCGATGCGGGGGCCCAGAATAACCAATCTCCCGGCAACTATTTGCACCCCTCGCAGGGCTCGCGCTCAGCACAAACCACCGCCTTCAATCGTTCCGAGCTGGATGCGATCCTCTCCCTCTATGCCCGTTATGTGGCGGCGGGAGAATGGCGGGACTACGCGCTCGAGATGGGGCGGGACAAGGCCATCTTCGCGATTTTTCAGCGCTCCTCGGAGTATCCGCTGTTCCGGATCGAAAAGTGCCCGAAGCTCGCTCGCAAGCAGGGCGCCTATAGCGTCGTGTCGCGGACGGGCGTGATCCTGAAGCGCGGGCACGAGCTTCGAAGCGTCCTTTCTGTTCTCGACGGACTGAAGCTCGTCAGAGCATGAAAAAGGGCCCCGCTTGAGCGAGGCCCTTTCCTTCAACCAACGTCGACTTCAAGGGTTTACTCGCGGTTGCCAAAGAGGCTGAGCAGCGAGGTAAACATGTTGATGAAGTCGAGATAGAGGGACAAGGCGCCCATGATGGCGCTCTTGGCGGCAAGTGTCGCGTCGCCACGGACCTCGTAGTACGTGTCCTTGATACGCTGCGTATCGTAGGCCGTGAGGCCGGCGAACACCACCACGCCGATCGCCGAGATCGCAAACTGCAGGGCGCTCGACTGCAGGAAGATATTGACCAGGGCAGCAATGACGATGCCAATCACGCCCATGATCATGAACGAGCCGACCGGGCCAAGGTCACGCTTCGTGGTGTAGCCGTAGACGCTGAGGCCTGCGAATGCCGCAGCGGTTACGAAGAAGACCTGCACGATCGACTGGCCGGTGAAGACCAGGAAGATCGACGAGAGCGAAATGCCCATCACGGCGGCAAACGCCCAGAAGGCGATTTGCGCGGCGCTGACGCTCATGCGGTCAGCGCGGATCGAAAGAAACATCACGAACGCGAGCGGGGCGAGCATCACGACCCACTTCAGCGGCGACAAGTAGAGCATCTCGCCGAACGGCGTGAGCGCCAGCTTGCCACCGACACGCCCGGCGATCGCGAGCGACGAGGTCACGTATGCCGTTATGCCCGTCAGCGCAACGCCAGCGGCCATATAGTTGTAAACACCCAGCATATATGCGCGCAGGCCTTCATCGACCATCGCGTCCGCGCGACTTACGGTCGAGGCCTGCGTGTATCTGCCGTCAAACTGTGCCATGTCCAGTCCCCATAAACCTTTGCTTTGCCGGGCGTTACAGAACCCGAACCGCAGTCTCGGATATGATGGCCGGACCGCCCAGATTCAAGGGTTGGGACGCGGCCAGCCTGCGAGGCTCGAATAATGCGACAAATGCGGTTTATTTTCCAGCACTTAATAAGTTACTCCGCGCGCAGATAGGGCACGGGCCTCGCACGTAGCACTGCCCAAGTGCCTAGCAATCCGAAGACCGCAACCAGCACGGTCGCCACAAGCAAAGCCTGGACTACGGCCCAGGTGCTGAACGTAAACGGAATGCGCATGACCTGGCTGACGGCCAGCCAGGACGCAAGGGTTCCGAGCGCCACGGCGAAGAGAGCCGCAAGCGCTGCAAGCATGACGTATTCGATAAGATGAGAGACCAGGATGCGTCGCCGGGTGGCACCCAAGACCTTGAGGATGACCGCCTCGAGGATGCGCCGCCGTTGTGCCGTAGCCAGGGCGCCGGCGAGCACGAGCGCGCCAGAAAGCAAAGTGATGCTACCGGCGGCGCGCACCGCAACCATAACCTTGGTAAAGACCCTATTAAACGCATCGAGTGCATCCTTGACGCGAATGACCGTGACCATCGGGTAGGCCTTGCCCACCGCGCGAGCGACTTGTGCCTCCTTGTTGAGGCCGATGCCCTTCGGCAGCGCGACGGTCGCGAGCATGGTGTAGGGCGCCGCCCGCAGCGCGTTCGGGGAGAACACCATGACAAAGTTGAGGTTGAGGCTCTCCCACTTCACCTCGCGCAAGTTGGCGATGCGCGCCGTGAGATTGCGGCCCAAGACATTGACGGTCACCTGATCGCCGATATCGACGCCGAGGTGACGGGCAAGCTCTGATTCGAACGAGACGAGCGGCTCACCCTCGTAGGTCTCCGACCACCACTCGCCTTTTACGAGCACGGACCCCTCCGGAACCTTATCCGCAAAGGTCAAGCCGCGATCGCCGTTCAAGACCCACTGTGCTTCCGGCGGAACCCTCATAAGCTCGACGTTGAGGCCCTTGAGCGATACGAGCCTGCCCCGCAGCATCGGCGCATCCACGACGGTGGCGCCCGGGACCTCTTTCCTGACAAGCTCCTCTAGGCCCGCGTAGTCGGCCTTCGGGATATCGAGCACGAAGTAATTGGGAGACGTTTGCGGCAGCCGGCTTCTCAGCTCGCTAACCAGGGAGTTATCTGTCAGCGCGACGGCAACGAGGAGCGACAGGCCGGCACCTAGCGACAGCACAACCGACTGTGTCAATCCGCCTGGCGCACCAAGATTTGCGATGGCGAGGCGCAGCTCCGGCAGGCGAAATCGCGGGGCCCGCCGCGCTACTCGCGTGACGAGCGCGCCGAGGCCCGCAAATATCGCGAATACAAGCACGAGGCCGCCGCAGAAATAGAGCGCGATACGCTGAGACTCGGCCATCAGAACCGCGAACGACAGAAGCGCGCAGGCGACGAGGACCGTCGCAAAGATGATGCGTGGCTTGGGCCATATCGCCTCCGGCGCGACCTCGTCGCGGAACAGAACACTCGGCCGGATCAGCTCCGCGCGACCCAGCGGCCAGAGCGTAAAGAGAAGTGCGACGAAGAAGCCGTAGGCCGCTCCCGTCAGGATACTGCGAGGCGAAAAGGAAAGCGCGGCCTTGATGGGCAGCGCGTCGCCATAGAGCAGCGTGAGTAACCAGGGGGCCGATAGCCCGATGGCGAGGCCGATCAGCACGCCAATGAGCGCGATCGCCATCACCTCTATGAGAAAGATCGAGAACACGAGCCGGCTCGGCGCACCGAGGCTTTTCATGGTGGCGATGACATTGCGTCGGCGCTCGATGAAGGTTGAAACTGCACTCGCGACGCCAACGCCGCCGACGAGGAGCGCTGTGAGGCCGAGGAAGGTCAAGAACTGGCGCAACCGCTCAAGCGTCTTGCTCAACTGCGGAGAGGGATCGCGCCGATCAGCGACACTGAAGCCCGCCTCGGGCAATTCAGCCTTGGCGCGTTGGCGGATGCGTAACAAGGCCGCGGGGTCGGCGCCCTTCTCCTCGGGAAGGTTCAACGCATAGCGCCAGCGCACGAGCGTTCCCGGTTGGATGAGCCCGGTCGCCTGCAATGTCTCGAGCGAGAGGAATACGCGGGGGCCGTACGTGAGACGATCGGCTATCGCATCCGGCTCATCGCCGATCTTCGCGGTCACCGTGACCATTGCGTCACCGATGCGCATCTTATCGCCAAGCTTCAAGCCAAGCCGCTCGAGGAGTATGGGATCAACCGCGGCGCCAGGCGAACCGCTTACGGCAGCATCGAACGCGAGCCCCTCCTCAACGGGCAGCGCGCCGGCCAGGGGATAAGCAGCGTCAACGGCCTTGATCTCGATAAGCGCCTGCTCTTCCCCGTCGAGGCGGCGCGCCATGGCCCGCATTGTCGCGGTCTCGCTGAAGCGGCCTTGCGCCGCGAGCCACCGGCGCTCTGCTTCGCTTGCGCGCTGATGCATGCGGGCGAACGTGACATCGCCGCCGAGGATCGTCTGTCCCTGCCGCTCGAAGCCCGTGTGGAGTGCGTCCGACAAAGCTCCGACGGTGGTGATGACCGCGACGCCGAGAGCGATGCAGGCGATGAAAACATAGAAGCCGTTGAGCCCAGCGCGCAGCTCGCGCATGGCGATGAGAACCAGGCGATGGAGCGATATCCTCGGTCGCGCGGGCGGCGGCGGAACGGGCAACATCCGGTCGGGGGCGTTCATGCCGCCACCGCGCGCTCGTCGGATACGATGCGGCCGTCCAGCATACGAACGGTGCGCTCGCATTCGGCAGCCAGCCGCTCGTCGTGGGTGATGAGCACGAGCGTTGCATCACGCTGGCGCTGCAATCCGAACAAGAGGTCGATCACCTGACGCCCGGTCTTGCCGTCGAGGTTGCCGGTGGGCTCGTCGGCCAGAATGAGGCGCGGGCGCGGTGCGAGGGCGCGGGCGAGTGCGACACGCTGCTGCTCGCCACCGGACAGCTGCGCCGGGAAATGATCGACGCGGCGGCCGAGCCCAACCTCCTCAAGGTGCTCGCGCGCGACTTCTTCGGCGTTCGCCGCGCCTGCAAACTCGAGCGGCAGGGCGACGTTCTCGAGCGCGGTCATAGTCGGCACGAGATGGAACGACTGGAAGACGATGCCGATCTCGGCGCCGCGCGCGAGGGCAAGCTGATCCTCACCAAGGGCATTGAAATCGCGTCCGCCAACGTGCACATCACCCTTCGTGGCCCGCTCGAGGCCTGCAAGTATCATGAGCAGCGAGGTTTTCCCCGACCCTGAAGGCCCCACGATCGCAACCGACTGGCCCTGGGCAATGTCGAGCGTCACACCCTTCAGAATGTCGACCGGGCCAGCGCGGCTCGCGAGGGTGAGCCGCACGTCGGTGAGACGAATGATCGTCGTGAGTTGAATGTTCGGTTGGGCCACGTCGGACGCTGCTCCGGAAGTAGAGATTGGACTTCGGTCTTGGATCTCGCCCTTTGAGGGCCATCGGGCGGCCATGTTCATTGGTCTATTGGGGACAATTGCCAGAGAAACGAGTTTCGAGACTTCTTGAGGCGGAAAAATGAAGGCAAAGCAATCGCGTCTGTCGCCCCTCCTTGCTCAGGTGGTGGGATTTGCTGCTCTCGTCAACCTCGTGCTGCTGCCACTTTCGGGCGCCAACGCCTTGGAACGCGCCTCGCCTGTCAAGATCGTGGCGTTCGGCGACAGCTTGACCGCCGGCTACGGGCTGAAGCCGTCGGAGAGCTTTCCGGCGCAGCTCGCAATGGCTCTCAAGGATAAAGGACAGGCGGTGGAGGTCCTGAACGCCGGCGTTTCGGGTGATACCACCGGAGCCGGGCTCGAGCGGTTCGAGTGGGCCATCCCGGAGGGCACGGAGGCCGTGATCCTCGAGCTCGGCGCAAACGATGCTCTGCGCGGCATCGATCCGCAGATGAGCCGAGAAGCGCTCGATAGAATTCTGGCGCGCCTGCGTGCGAGGAATATCGAGGTGTTGATTGCTGGAATGCTGGCACCCAAGAACTGGGGCGACACATACGAGAAGGATTTCAACGCAATCTTCGGCGAGCTTTCCAAGAAATACGATGCGCTCCTCTATCCCTTCTTCCTCGATGGCATTGCGATGCAGCCGGCGCTGACGCTGCCCGATGGTCTGCATCCAACCGGCAAGGGTATCGCTGTCATCGTGGAGCGTATCCTGCCTCAGGTCGAGGCGCTCGTCGCTCGCGTTGACGCGCGCAGGGTTGCGGCCGCAAGGCCCTGAAAGGGAGCGTTAGTCAACACATGCCCCGCCTCTTCACCGGGATCGAGCTGCCAGAGCCAATCCGCGATCAGCTTGCGGATCTACGTGTGCCGCTGCCGGGTGCCAAATGGGTCGATCCCGATGACTTGCATTTGACGTTGCGGTTTATCGGCGACGTCGATAATCGCGTTGCGGCGGAATTTCGCGATGCTCTCTCGCTGGTAGAGGAGCCTGGATTTTCTCTTCGCATCTCGGGTCTCGGCGCGTTTGGCGGGCATCAGCCCAAAGCCATCTGGGCGGGCATCGAGGCGAATGAGGCGCTCGACGCGCTGGCGCGGGCGAACGAGCGAGCGGCGCGCAATGCAGGGCTCGCGCCGGAACGGCACGGGTTCAAGGCCCATATCACGCTGGCGCGGCTCAAGTATACGCGGTCGGACGAGGTTGCTCGCGTGCTCGGGACATTCGGGGGCGTGCGCTCCGAGCCGTTCATGGTGGATCGCTTCATGCTATTCTCGTCCCGGCCGCAGGTCGGTGGCGGACCATACGTCGTCGAGGAGGAGTTTCCGCTCGGCGGGTTCGGCGAGAATGCCTATCACGACGGTCTGGACTGGTAACCTGTCACCACGAGAAAAGGCCGCGCTGTGCGCCGCGGCGCTGAATAGTTGCGTATCTCGCCGCGTACTGGACACTGCGCCGTACCGGCGCGGTGGCGGTCGGCGCGGTGGCCTGTTGCGGTTGCTGCGTCGCGGGAACCGCCTGCGCCGCGTCCGTTTGAGCGCTGGCTAGGACTTCACTACCGGCTTCTCTGGCTGCCAGACTTTGATTGGCCGCTGCTAGGGCGTCTTGTTGCGACGGACCCAAATCCCGGGCGACGGCCGCGGGGTCTGCCGGGGGTGGCGTGGCAATGGCCATCCTTTTGCGTTCTGCCTCCCGCCGCTCATCCTCGGCCGCGTAAATCTGGTGCCGGTCCAACTCAGCGGCCGACCACGGAGCCGGCTTGCAGGCGCATGCTGCGCTGTAAGATTTGCGATATGCAAACGCCGTCGCAAGCTCAGCGTAACGCTTCCCGCTCAAGCCAAGCATCGAGGGATTATGGCGCACACCGCGGGGATGATAGAAGAGCTCGGTATCCGACGTGCAACTGGCGCTGCAGACCTCGGCGTCTCGCTGGAACTGGCTTGGCTCGGCGTTCTCGCTTATGGGCCAGAAGTAACCGTCGCACAGGCGAACGCAGACGGTACGGTAGATGGCATTCTGGGACTTCTGGATCGGCTGCTGCTGTTGCGGGGTCGCGTCAGCCTTTGATGGCTCAACGGCCTGGCTGACGGGGATGACGCTGTAGTTACGCGGGCGGCGAGAAAAAAAAGTGCGCGGAGGGTGGACCTCAACCTGCAATGATGTTTGCGCGCCAGCCGGCCCAAGCGGCATCGCGAGCGGGGCGAGTGCGCTCAAGATCAGCAGCAACTTGTCTCTAGGCTTGGCTTTAGATCGCATACATTCCAGCAGGTGCCCTGCGGCTCCAGTCCCATTCGTGCTCTGTCGGCCTGTGCCTTAATCAGGAGAGGCAGAATGCCGTCGGCATGGGTAATTTTTGCTGAATATACGGGAGCCGTCGCAAAATAACTCGAAGCGAAGTGAGGCCCCTGGTTCAGGCGACGACGGAGAGCCTCGTCAGCGGGGCACACGCACGGCTACGCGATATTCCGTGACGCGCACGCGACCAGAGTTGAATATACCGCGCGGCTGCCATGCGCCCGCCCGCGACGCGGCACTGCTCCGCTGCGCTCGTGTGCTCCAGGCCCGAGCATCCGGCCGATTGGCGCGCACAGCTGTGCGCACGACGGCAACGCGAGATTTTAGGCCGCTGCGAGACGAAGCGACCCGCTTCTTGTCCAAATCCGCCGGCGGCGCCCCTGCAGTTCTGATCGGTGGTGCGCCGGTTTTAGCCCGCGCCTCGCGCTGCTGGTCGCGTACCAGCGCCCGGAGTAGGGGCAACTCTGCCGCGGCCGACAGACTGCCGTTGGCGCGGGCTTCGGCAAGCGCATAAATGCGATGCTGGCTGCTGGCCTCCTGCGACCACGGCTGAGGCTTGCAGGTGCAGCTCGCGTCGTAGGAGACGCGGTATCGGAATGCAGTCACGAGGCCGAGATAGGGGTGGCCTTCGATGTCTGTCATCGTTTCGGGTGAACCGTCGCGATTGCGATAGACAAAGAGCTTGGCCGGCGAGGAGCAGCCGTTCTGACAGATGAGCTCGTCGCGTGCGAAATTGGCTTTCGAGACCGAGGCGCTGATCGGAAAGAAATAGCCGTCGCACAGCCGGACGCAAACGGTACGATAGCCGTCTGCGTATGACGGTGGCTTACTCGACTTGCGAGACCGGCAGCCGTCACGGTTGCGGCAGCTCGCTACCGAAACG
Organism: Hyphomicrobium sp.; assembly: GCA_041659825.1. Taxonomy (GTDB): domain Bacteria; phylum Pseudomonadota; class Alphaproteobacteria; order Rhizobiales; family Hyphomicrobiaceae; genus Hyphomicrobium_C. The sequence goes on along the minus strand of JBAZXL010000002.1, from coordinate 258,570 downwards.
ACCTTGGCCGGGCGAGCGGATTTGGCGGCCTCGTCTGGACGAGTGTAAGTTCCGGAGATTACGTCCGCGAGGCTATCACCCGTGCCTAGAAACGTATTCTGATGGTTTCGATGGATCGCACCAGATTGCCAAACGCCGGTCGCGAGAAGACCGGCGCCGACCAGGGCAAGCAGACACAATGCAGAAAGACGAGACACGGTAGTTAGACGAGACACGCGATTTCATCCGCCCCAAGATGCTCAAGAAAGGCGCCGCGCCAATCACCCCTGCGACGATCCTCAACTCAAATAGCCCGCAATAAATGGCCGGTAAAGGCAATAATGCTCAGGATTTTGCTTAGTCGCTCTCAGACGTTAATTTAACCGCGTAGGCCGCCTCTTTGCCCGGATTTTCACCTACACACCACATCTGGCAGACTGTGCCGCCAGTAGAGGGGAACAAAGCTACGTGGATAATACCGTCGTAGAGCAGGCGCCGCTCCGCGCGCTTGTCTCCTGGGTGCTTTTTGATTGGGCGGCGCAGCCGTTCTACACCCTCATCCTGACCTTCCTGTTCGCGCCGTACTTTGCGAACGTAGTGGCGCGGACGCCTGCTGAAGGCCAGGCGCTATGGGGCTATGCCGCCGCCGTCGCGGGCATCCTTGTCGCAATCAGCAGTCCGCTGCTTGGCGCGTATGCCGACGGTCGCGGCAAGCGAAAGCCCTGGATCGCGGCGCTCGCAGCTCTCTTCGTGGCGAGCCTCGCAAGCTTGTGGATCGCGACGCCGGGCGCTGACGCTCTCGTCGTCGGCATGGTGCTAGCGGCATTCGTGGCGGCCATCGTCGCGGCCGAGCTCACGAGCGTATTTACCAACGCGATTATGCCGAGCCTGGTGCCGCCATCGCTGCTCGGCCGACTTTCGGGCGCGGGTTGGGCGGTCGGCTATGCGGGCGGGCTTGTGAGCCTTGCGATCATGGCAGGGCTGGTCGTTGCCAATCCGGCGACCGGCAAGACACTGTTCGGGCTCGAGCCGATGCTCGCGCTCGACGGCGCGAGCCGCGAAGGCGACCGGCTGGTCGGACCGTTCGCGGCGGTTTGGTACGTGGTATTCATGGTGCCGTTTTTCCTGTTCGTTCCGGACATTGCACGGGCAAGGCCGGCGGCTGCGCCGCGGCCGGTTCTGGCCGAGCTCGCGGAGACAATCCGCTCGCTGCCGGGCAATCGCGACATACTTCTATTCCTCATCGCGCGCATGCTGTACTCGGACGGTCTTTCGGCAATCTTTGCTTTTGGCGGCATTTACGGCGCGGCGGTCTTTGGCTGGGGCGCGATAGAGCTTGGAATGTTTGGCATCGTGCTCACGGTGACCGGCGTGATCGGGGCACTAATAGGCGGCATTCTCGATGATCGTCTCGGAGCCAAGACCGTCATCGTCGCCGTGCTCGTGTGGCTCCTCGTCGGGGCGCTTGGCATTCTTTCCGTCGACAAGTCGCACGTGCTCTTCACGGTGGAGGTGGCTCCGAAGCCTCGAGGGTCGGGTCCGTTCTCGTCCGTTGGCGAGCAAGTATTTCTCGCCTTTGCAATCCTGGTCGGCGTCGTGTCGGCACCGGTGCAGGCGGCGAGCCGCTCGCTCCTGGCGCGCCTCGCCCCACCCGAGAAAATGGCGCAGTACTTCGGGCTTTTCGCCTTCTCCGGCAAGGTAACGGCATTCATGGCGCCGCTTCTCGTCGCAGCGGTCACGAGTGCCACGGGCGATCAGCGGCTCGGCATGTCGTCGATCGCTGTGTTTCTCATTCTCGGTTTCGTGCTGATGCTAAGCGTGCGCGGTCGCACCAGCGCTGCCTGAGGTCAGCTTCGCCGGTCGCGCTCGGAGACCATGAACCAGCTCGGCCCCGAGTAAGGATCGTTCCAGACGCGCTTCCAGCGGAAGCCAGCCTTCTCGTAGGCGCGTACGGCGCGCTCGTTCTTGACCGACGGGAAGACACAGACCGCGACGGCAAGGGTTGAGGCAAACACCTCGTCGCGCAGCAGCTTCAGGGCTCGCTGGCCAACGCCGCGGCCGCGATGCTCCTCGTCGGCGACGAACAAATCCAGATCCCAGGTTCCGGGATCGAGATCGTCAGGCAGGCTCTCGCCCCAGATGGTGGCATCGACAGCGTGGGCATAGCCGACAGGCGTGCCGCGCGCCTCGATGATGCGGCACATAGCGTAGGCGGAGGCGAGCGCGATGTTGACCTCCGCCTCAGTCGCCGAGACAGGGCCCCACCAATCCTGGATATCGGCACGGGTGAGCCAGCGGCGGATCATGTCGAAGTCCGCACGTGTGGCGCGCCGCAAGCTGACATCCTCGAGGCTCATATGTGACGGCAACTCCGCGAACCCCGGCTAGATGTGGTGCCTCAGGAGGTTGTTCCCGGTCAGACCGAGACGGCTGATGGGTGGCTCGCCGCCGAGGCCCACCATCTAATGACGGAAATGGCGCATACCCGTAAAGACCATGGCGAGGCCTTTCTCGTCGGCGGCGCCAATCACCTCGGCGTCGCGGACGGAGCCACCCGGCTGAATGATTGCCGTGGCCCCTGCCTCCGCGGCTGAGATAAGCCCATCGGCAAAGGGCAAGAACGCATCGGAGGCGACGACGGAACCCTTGATCTCGAGCCCTGCCATTTCAGCCTTGATCGCGGCGATGCGTGACGAGTTGACCCGGCTCATCTGGCCCGCGCCGATGCCGACCGTCGCGCCGCCCTTCGCATAGACGATGGCGTTAGACTTCACGAACTTTGCGATCTTCCAGGCGAAGAGAAGATCTGCCAATTCCTGCTCGGTCGGCTGGCGCCTGGTGACGACCGTGAGGCTGTCGAAAAGAGCGACGTCCTTGCTCTGCACGAGGAGCCCGCCGGTCACGCTCTTATAGTCGAGCCGCTCGCCTGGGCTCTCCGGAAACGCTCCCGCGGCAAGCAGACGGATGTTCTTCTTTTCAGCGACGGCCCTTTCCGCCTCGGCGCTGATCGCGGGGGCAATGATCACCTCGACGAACTGGCGCTCAACAATGGCCTTCGCCGTCTCGCCATCAAGCTCGCGGTTCAGGGCGATGATGCCGCCAAACGCGGATTCGCTGTCCGTCGCGTAAGCGCGATCGTAGGCGGCCAGAAGGCTATCGGCCTCGGCGACGCCGCACGGGTTCGCGTGCTTGACGATGACGCACGCCGGCTTGTCGCGGAAGGCCTTGACGCACTCGAGCGCGGCGTCGGTATCGGCGACGTTGTTGAACGACAGCTCCTTGCCCATAAGCTGGCGCGCGCTGGCGATGGAGCCTGTCTCCGGACTATCACCCAGATAAAACGCTGCGGACTGGTGCGGGTTCTCACCATAGCGCATGTCGAGCTTTTTCGTGAACTGCACAGTATACGTGCGGGGGAAGCCGTCGCCTGTACCTTCTGGGTTATCGACGACGGCGCCGAGCCAATTGCTGATGGCCGCATCATAGCGGGCGGTGCGTGCGAACGCCTTCTGCGCCATGGCCCTGCGAAACTCGAACGTGGTCCCACCACCATTTGCCGCCAACTCGTCGAGCAGACGCTCGTAGTCTCCGGCGTCGACGATGACGGTAACCGCCGCGTGGTTCTTGGCGGCCGAGCGGATCATGGCGGGACCGCCAATATCGATGTTCTCGATACAGGCTTCGTAAGGAGCGTTCTTGGCTACCGTCGCCTCGAACGGATAGAGGCTCACGACGAGGAGATCGATGGCGGAGATATCGTGTTGCTCCGCCTCGCGCGCATGATCTGGGTTACCGCGAACCGCCAGGAGGCCGCCGTGCACCTTGGGGTGCAGTGTCTTCAAGCGGCCGTCCATCATCTCGGGGAAGCCTGTAACGTCGGCCACGTCCCTGACCGCGAAGCCCTTGCCCTTGAGCGCCGCTGCCGTGCCGCCAGTGGAGACGAGCTCAACATTCCATTCGGCCAAGGCCTGCGCCAGCCGGTCGAGGCCGGTCTTGTCGGAAAGCGAGATCAGAGCGCGGCGGATCTTGGGGTTCTTCTGTCTCATTTCCTCGAGTGATCCTCACATTATCGGTGTAGCAGCAGGCTTGCGGTGCAGCAGTCTTCCGCTTGATCAGGGCTGGGGCGCTTGTGCCTCGACGACCCAGCGCACCTCGGTCTCACCAAAGGTCGCGCCGCGGGCCACGATCTGCAAGGCCCGGCGCGGGCCTGCACTATCGGCGTAATACGTACTCTCCTCGAGAGCAAGGAGCGCCCCTTCCAGGCTGAACCGCCAGATCTCGCCGGACGTGAGCTCAATAACCGCTATGTTGGGCGCCTCGCCGCGGTGACACAGCGCCTCCGGATGCAGGTGGAAGTGGATGGCGAAGGGCACGTCCTGCCGAAGCCGCATGGAGCCGCGCAAGGCGTCGAGCCGATCGATGCCGAGCAGGCGCCGGCCGTTGGCACTGAGGCAGAGCCGGCGCTCGTGCATCAAGCCGAAGCGGCGCACATAGCCATCGTGCCTGGCCGTGAGCTCAGCGCCACCTCCGTGCTCCTCGACGTTGGCCGAGACGGCGTCGGGAAAGCGTATTGGTGGCGCGCCAACTAGATCCTCGAGGGTGCGGTGGCGGATGAGCTTTGAGGACGATTTTTCGCCAAGGCAAAGCGTGTTGTGGCTGGCGGTCGCGCGGGAGGCCGTACGCCATTCTGCGTTGGCCGGGCTCGGGGCGCCGCCATTGACGAAGATGAGCTCAGTGCCGACGCTCAACTCGAAGGAAAGGCATCCCGCGTGCGCTTCGCCAGCGGCTTCGAGTGGCGGCGGCGCGCCCGCATCGAGAATGAGGATCAGGCCCTCGCGTTCGAGACGCACGTACCCCGAGGCAGGTGCGGCGGACGGCAGCGTTCCTGGACTGTTGTCATAGGCAAGCACCGTGGCGAGGCCTGCCGGAGACGCCACCGCCATGCCGTTAAAGCGCGCCAGCATGCCATCGCCGAGCCGCATGTACTTCAGCATGTCCAGCATCTTTTGCATCAAGCCCGTCAGTTCCGGCGGCGCGGCGCGGCCGCGCGCTGCGAAACACTGATGCAGGGGTAAGAGATCCAGCATGAGCTCGACAAGGACGCCAGGATTGCGGCCGATGTGGCCGCCGTCGGGCAGGATCTGCCGCATCAGCTCGTGCGTGAGCGCTTTCTCGGCCTCGCCGAGCTGTGCGTCGTGGCCGGAGATGCTGAGGAGGGAGAGCACCAGGCCCGACAGGACAAGGAGGCGAGGATAGCCGTTCGGTGTATTGCGCCAGCTGGCGTTGAGGCGGACGAGCTGCATTCCGAGGCTTTCAGTGATCACCTCGTAGGATTGCGGATCGCTGTCCTCCAATAGCAGGCCCGAATGCGAGATCCAGGAGATGAGCCGTCGCGCCGTGACCGCCGGCTCCCACGAGAGCCCGCCGCCGTTGCGATGGCGTATTGCCCATTCCGCGGCCAATAGGCGGGCCGTCTCGCGTGCTTCGTCGCGACCGGCGGCCTCCATGTGGCGAAGCCAGCCGAAGCCGTGCAGCTCCCGCGCCCAAGCCTCGTTTGGGGGCATGACATCAAAGGGTGAGTGGTCTTCAATAACGGCGACCGTGCCGGCGAGACCGAACTCGCCAATATCGACCTCGTCCCAGAAACTCGGGTCGGCGGTGCGAAGGTCCTGCGGAATGATGAGGAGTTGCTCGGCCGCCGAGGCGCCGAACTGCCAGCGGAACGGCGGCGAGTTCAGCACACTCGAAATCGCACCGCGACGCAGCCGGTCGGCGGCCAGATGCGTAAACCGGATACGCTCCGAGAGCTTCAGACGTGCCATCACTATCCCTGCAGCCGTACGAAGGAAGCTACTTCTGCTCGAAGTGGTCGTATCAAGGCATCGTGGGCGATCATGGCGACGAACTACTCTGGCATGCACGCAAACTCAAGGCGCCGGGGCACGCCAAGTTGTGCGCATCTTTGCGCTAGTGTCCCGACCGCGAAGTTCGTCCCATTCTGCTGCGGGCGTTGAACGAACTTCGCGGTCGAAAGGACACTAGCAAGCGCATGATTCTAGTGTGATTCAGATTTTGAAGGCCGCTCTCGACCCAGCCGAGAAGTATGAAGCGGACTTCGAAATCATCACACTAGACGTCTTAGCTCTTGCGTCTGAGGCGCGCGGCATAAAAGCCATCCATTGCATGCGTCGGCAGGGTGCGGAGGTCGCCTAGGGGCGTGACCCACGAGGCCTCGAGGCCAACTTCTCCGGACCGCAGCGGAACGCGCTCGAAGTTGCTATGGCGAAGGAGGAATTGCGTAACCTGATCAATACCTTCCTCGGGCTCAAGCGAGCACGTGCAGTAGACGAGGAGCCCACCCGGCTTGGTCAGGTGTGCGGCGCGGTCCAGGAGCTGGCTCTGGAGCGCGGCGAGCTGAGCAACATCGGGCTCGCGTTTCAGATGCACGATGTCTGGATGGCGGCGAATGGTGCCGGTCGCTGTGCAGGGCGCATCGAGGAGTATGGCGTCGAACTGGCGGTCGGGGTCCCAAGTTGCGGCGTCGGCCGTGACGATCTCAGCCGTGAGCTTCAAACGGGCAAGGTTTTCCTCGACACGGCGGAGACGGTTCGCCGAGAGGTCGACGGCGGTGACGCGGGCGCCAGTCGCCGCGAGCTGAGCGGTTTTCCCGCCTGGTGCCGAGCAGAGATCGGCCACGTCACGTCCGGCAACATCGCCGAGAAGTCGAGCCGGAAGCGCGGCCGCAGCATCTTGAACCCACCAAGCGCCGTCGGCAAAGCCTGGTAGCTCCTCGATGCGGCCCGCTGAGGTGAGCCGCACGGTACCACTCGGCAACGCCACGCCGCCGAGAGTGGTCGCCCAAAGCTCAGGATGAGATTTGACGGAGATGTCGAGCGGGGCCTCGCTCAGCGAGGCGGCCGCGATCTCGCGGGAGGAATTCTCGCCGTAGGTCTTGCTCCAGCGAGATAGAAGCCACGCCGGTACGTTCAGGGCTGCCGGATCGTCGAGCTTGCCGAGAACGTCTGCCCCTTGCGTTGCGACGCGACGCAAAACAGCATTGGCGAGCTTGCCGAAACGGCTGGCGCCGCGATCAGCGCGACACTGGTCGACCGCAAGACTGATTGCGGCGTGGGGTGGCGTTTCGAGCACGAGGAGTTGTGCGGCGGCGGAGAGCAGGATCGGCCAGAGCACGCCCGTGTCCTTGGGTAGCGGCTTTTCGAGGAAGGAGCTTACGACCGCACCGAGCTCGCCTCTGCGGCGCAGGACCGTTCGCACGATGAGGAGCGCGAGCCCGCGGTCGCGCGGTTCCATGCCACCGAGGCGGGGCGAGGCGGCAGCCGCGTCGAAGGCATCGTCCAGAGCGCGCCCGCGATCGAGCACAGCCGCCAGGGCCGTAACTGCAAGCTCTCGCGCGGCGAGGCCAGCGGCCACTGGGCGTGCCGAGGACGTCCGAAGCGGGCCTTGATGCGCCGGCAGTCGACGTCCGGCTGGTGGCCGCCTGTTGGCCGGGGAATTGCTCGATCTTGCAGGAGGTTTGGGTGGCTCAGACATTTTCGATCACCACCACCGTTTTTCTGGCCTCGTTCTTCTGGCCCCGGTTGTCTAGCCCCAGGGGCCTCGCTTGGCCGTGCCGCCGGAGCCCGACCAGGGGCCGCTCATCGAAGTGTCAGTAGCAGATTGCTCGGAGCCGCGCGATCCCGGCGGGGCGCTACCTCCCAAAGACACCGCCAACTCCTCGAGCGCCGCGATCCGGTTCTCTGTGCTCGGGTGGGTTGAGAAAAGGCTATCCATGCCGTGGCCGGAAAGCGGGTTGATGATGAACATATGGGCGGCCGCGGGGACGCGCTCGGCGTCCTCGTTCTCGATCTGGTGCGCGGCATTGTGAATTTTGGCCAGGGCCGAGGCGAGCCAACGCGGGTTGCCACAGATGAGCGCGCCCATGTGGTCCGCACCATACTCTCGTGAACGGCTGATTGCCATCTGCACGAGCATCGCAGCGAAAGGCGCAACCAGCATGGCTGCGAGAGCACCGATCATGCCGAGGCCGCCCCTGTCCTCGCGATGCCCGCCGAAAAGTGCCCCGAACTGGAGGTATTGCGCCACCATGGAGATCGCGCCGCCAATGGTCGCTGCGATGGTCATGGTCAGCGTATCGCGGTGCTTGATGTGGGCAAGCTCGTGGGCGATGACGCCGGCGATTTCCTCCTTCGAGAGCGTCTCGAGGAGGCCGGTCGACGCTGCCACCGCCGAATGGGACGGGCTGCGACCCGTGGCAAAGGCGTTCGGCTGCGGGTTGTTCATGATGTAAACGCGCGGCATCGGCAGCTCGGCGCGGCGGGCAAGGTCGCGGACGAGGCCGTAATACTCAGGCGCGGTGTGCTCATCCACCTCTTCGGCGCCGAACATGTGCAGCACCATCGAGTCCGACTTCCAGAGGCTGAAAACGTTCATGCCGAGGGCAAAGACAAAGGCAATGACCATGCCCTGCTGGCCGCCAACCGCTGCGCCCATGGCGACGAAAATCGCCGTGAGAAGAGCAAGAAGCATGGCCGTCTTGGCGTAGTTCAGTGGCATCGGATCCTCTCCCGCAACCGTCTGCATTCAACCTTCAGTGGCTTGCGTCCGCAACAGGCGGAGCAACGCCAGCAAAGAGCAACGCGCAAGCGCCGGCCTCGCGGCAACGCAGCGTGGTCGCTATATAGGAATGCGACGAATGAAGAACCAGCATGGCGAGGTGAGCTTGAGCGCCGCACAAGAGAAGGCAGAGCCGGGGAGCGGAGATGCTTCGGTATCCTGCCAGAACAGCAAGCGTCCCTTGAGCCCCGCTGCGCAGCGGGCGCTCGCAGAGGCGGAGGCTCGCCGGGCCGCGGCGCGGGAGGCAGAAGCCCATCAGCCGCCCAGCGCGGCCGCGGAGATCGGCGGTCGCGATGGCCCGGAACCGACGCGATACGGCGATTGGGAAAAGGGCGGCATCGTGAGCGACTTTTAGGCAGCTCATTGTTAGGCAGTGTTAGGCAGTCAAATGGTTCTGCGGCAAGAATGCCGCGGGATCACCCGATTGGGTGATTGTGCGTTGCGGTAGGCTGGCTTATGATCCGTGGGGTGAGGTAAGTACAGTGACGATCTTGCGGGTAGAGTTGATGTCGTTCCAGGGTAATGGCCTTTCTCAAAGAACCATGAAGTACGGCAAAGCCGTGCTCCAGGATATTACCGTCATTGCGACGGTTGCTCTTCTGGTGCTCGGTGCAAGAATTGCGTCCGAGGCAAATCCAGGGCTTCAATTCCTCCCCGTCATGGTTCTCACCACGCTTATCTGCGGAGCGTTCTTGACAATGTTGGTCTGCTGGCTGCGGTCGTGGCGCAAGCACGTGGAACGCGCAGAGACGCATTAGAGTAGGCGCAGAGACGTGGTGATTGCAAAGTCCGCCACCACCTGACAGCCGGCCGGCCTCTGATGCGGACTTCGGAACCACCATTGCTTTAGGCGGCGCGGCATCGTTGCTTCAATTTGCTACGGAAAGACTCTAGAGCATCATCCGACCAGACGGAATCAGGGCAGCTAGTCACTGGTCGGATAAAGATGCTCTAGAATCATACGGGTAGAGCAATTTCATCCGATCAACCGATCGCACTTGCGATCGCGTTTGATCGGATATTGCTCTAGGCTGCCGCCGGTGTAATCCGGGGGGACCATGTCGAAGCCGCGTAGACTGTTCTCGAAGATCCTTTTGCTCATCCTCGTCGCCGCCGCCTCGGCCGCCGCCTTCTGGTTCGGACTTGTGCCGCAGCGGTACAGCCCGTTCAGCCCGATCTCGCTCGAGCGCCCGCCTGGTTTCTTCGTCGATGCCAAGCTGTCGGCCCTTCGCAATGATCCTGGGCTCTGCCAATCCGTGCTCAAGGAACCGCACATCGACGCGGTATCCGTGGCCGATCGGCCGTTCAAGGACGGCTGCGGCTGGAAGAATGCCGTCAAGTTCACGACGACGGGCGGCGCGAAAATCGGCGTCGAGCCGCTCACCTGCGAGATGGCCGCGGCCGTCACGCTCTGGATGGAGCACGAGGTGCAGCCGCTTGCAAAGGAGATGCTCGGCTCCGGTGTGAAATCGATGGGTGACATGGGCACCTACGATTGCCGCAATATTGTCGGCAACCCGATGTGGAAGGGTGTCCGCAGCCAGCACGCGACCGCCAACGCGCTCGACATCTCGGGGTTCACGCTCGAGGACGGGCGTCAGATCTCGGTCTTGCGGGACTGGAGCGGGAAGGGTCGCGAGGCGGCGTTCCTGCGCGAGGCACATCGCCGTGGCTGCAAGTATTTCCGCGTGGCGCTCGGGCCGGATTTCAACGAGGCGCACAAGAACCATTTCCACTTCGACCGCGGCCTGATGTGGACTTGTAAGTGATCTAGCCCGCCCTTCGCGTCGCACGATCGCGACCGCCCGGAGCGTCGGACGCCTCAACCGTAGCATTGGCTACGCTTTTCGGCGTCCTCCTTCCGGATCGACACGCGCTTGTGCGATGACGATCCGCGAGCCTGTGAGAAAGGCGGGCCGGGGCGGGTCCAGAAAGCGTAACCCGCCCTCTCTTCGATCGACAGGCGTCAGCTTGCCCTCTTATTCTGGCGATGCGAGATCAGGTCGTCCACGACAGTCGGGTCGGCGAGCGTCGAGGTATCGCCAAGGTTCGAGAACTCGTCCTCGGCGATCTTGCGCAGAATTCTGCGCATGATCTTCCCCGAGCGGGTTTTCGGCAGGCCGGGCGCGAACTGGATGAGGTCCGGCGAGGCAATGGGCCCGATCTCGTGGCGTACGTGCTTCACGAGCTCCTTCCTCAGCTCCTCGGTCGGGGCCTCGCCCTCGTTCAGCGTCACATAGCAATAGATGCCCTGGCCCTTGACGTCGTGGGGATAGCCAACGACCGCGGCCTCGGCCACCTTCGGGTGAGCGACGAGCGCGCTCTCGACCTCGGCTGTTCCCATGCGATGGCCAGAGACGTTGATCACGTCGTCGACGCGACCGGTGATCCAGTAATCACCATCCGCGTCGCGCCGGCAGCCGTCGCCGGTGAAGTACATGCCCTTGTAGGCGCTGAAATAGGTCTGCACGAAGCGCTCGTGATCCCCGAACAAGGTGCGTGCCTGGCCCGGCCAGCTATCGAGAATAACGAGGTTGCCTTGGGCAGCGCCCTCGAGCACAGCGCCCTTGTCATCGACGAGCGCCGGCTGCACGCCGAAAAACGGCTGCGTCGCGGAGCCGGGTTTCAGGGTCGTGGCGCCGGGCAGCGGCGTGATGAGGATGCCGCCCGTCTCGGTTTGCCACCACGTGTCGACGATCGGGCAGCGGTCGTCGCCAACGACGCGATGGTACCAATCCCAGGCTTCGGGGTTGATCGGCTCACCGACGCTGCCGAGCAGGCGCAGCGAGGAACGATCGGTGCGCTTCACGAGGTCGTCGCCGGCACCCATGAGGGAGCGGATCGCGGTTGGCGCCGTGTAGAAGATGTTGACGTCCCATTTGTCGACCACGTGCCAGAAGCGCGAGGGCGTTGGATAGGTCGGCACGCCTTCAAACATGATGGTCGTCGCACCGTTCGCCAGCGGGCCGTAGAGAATATAGCTGTGGCCGGTGACCCAGCCGACGTCGGCGGTGCACCAATAGATGTCGCCCGGATGATAATCGAAAACATACTGATGCGTGACGGAGGCGAACACGAGATAGCCGCCCGACGTGTGCACCACGCCTTTCGGCTTACCGGTCGAGCCCGATGTGTAGAGGATGAACAGCGGATGCTCAGCCTCGATCTCGACAGGTGGACAGTCCGCCGAGACCTTGGCCATCTCCTCGTGCAGCCATAGGTCGCGGCCGGCCGTCCAGGCCACCGGATTGCCCGTGCGGCGAACGACGAGCATCTTCTCGCCGCCGGTCGAGGACTTCGAGAGCGCTTCATCGGCGTTCCGCTTCAAGGGCACGGCCTTGCCTCCGCGCATGCCCTCGTCCGCCGTAATGATGAGCTTGGAGCCCGCGTCCTCGATGCGGCCTGAGAGGCTGTCCGGCGAGAAGCCGGCGAAAACGACAGAATGGATGGCACCGATGCGCGCGCAGGCCAGCATTGCGTAGGCGGCCTCGGGGATCATCGGAAGATAGATCGTGACGCGGTCGCCCTTCTCGACGCCGTGAGCCTTCAGCACGTTGGCGACGCGTGACACGCGCTCGTGAAGCTGGCGATAGGTGATCTTCTCGTCGTGGGTCGGGTCGTCGCCTTCCCAGATGATCGCGACCTGGTCGCCGCGCGTCGCGAGATGGCGATCGATGCAGTTGGCTGATACGTTGAGCGTGCCATCCTCGTACCAGTTGATGGCGACGTTCTCGGCCTCGAACGAGGTGTTCTTGACCTTCGTGTAGGGCTTGATCCAGTCGAGGCGCCGGCCAATCTCCCCCCAGAAACCATCCGGGTCGCTGACCGAGCGCTGATAGAGGGCTTGATATTTCGCGTTATCGAGCCATGCACGGCTCGCCCATTCCGGCGAGACCGGATATGCCTTTTCGGCCATTGTTTCCTCCAGTGTATTGGCTTTTTTTCTGAGCACTATTATGGGCGCCGCTACCAGCGCCCACAACTTGCCCGTTGGTCGAATGCAATCATAAGGATTTCGCGATCCGCGGCAGGACGCACTGACAAAGATCAGTTTGCGCCCATCCAGCCTATGATGGCGCCTTGCAGGAGCAGTACCCCGAGCCAATGGCCGCCGTCGATCAGGGTCAACGCCGGCCTTGCGCCCTGGAAGGCATGGTTAACGGCCATCGGAGCGATTACGAAACCGGCCCAAACGGACGCAGCCGCGAGCAAGCCGTTCTTGATCGTCACCTGTCCGGCGCCTAAATGGGCGAGGAGGCCGGCCAGGAAGAACGCCATCACCAACTGGCCAAGAAACGCAATGACATAGGGAGCGAGGATTGCTCCCCCGCCCTTTCCATGTCCCTGAATCCGGGCTGGGTTGACGTTGGCTGCGACCATCCAGGGACCCGAGAACACCCCGTACCAGATGCCACCGAAGAGAAAGCTTGTCACCGCCGCCAGTATGACGGCCGCCTGACTGACGCCTGCAAACGACATGGGCCTTTCCTCCAATGGTCATTGCCACGCATTTCGCGTGGATTTTTTTTACCCCGGTACGCGCCGCGGCGCCGTCGAATCTAGAGGTGTGTCGTCGAGCGGTCCAGGATCATCGGGCGCATGCGGGGCCTTATAGATCGCGGTCTTGACCGCGTGGCCATCGCCGCCGCGGACGTCTGGGCCCGCCTCGGCCTTGAGCGAGCCGGTATCTTTCGTGGCTGGTCTCGTGGGTGGCCTCGTGGCTGAATTGAGAGCGGCTCCCTCGGCGACCGCCGCACTGGCTTCGATCACATGCGGGCTCTCAGACTCGACGGGCACGCCGACAATTGTCGTGCCCGGCTCGTCCGGCGCCATGAGATCGCCGAGGCCGGCGCCGCCGAGAACGGCAGCCTGTCCGCCCGGCTCGGCTTCCTCCACCGGCACTCGCCACTGGAAGGCATCCAGCGCGCCGGTAACGGGCGAGATGGCTGCCCAGCGGTCGGACACGATGCCGTCGGCGGTCCAGGCCGCGTCGCGTGGAGCGATCGCGGCACGGGCGAGCCATTCGCGGGCGCGGCCCTTGTCGCCGCTCTCCTCGGCCTCGATACGGGCAAGAAGCGTTGCGATGCGGCGGGTGAGGCCGGTTTCGGTATAAGGCGCCAGCGCTTTCCGCGCTTCGTCGTACTCGCGGGCCTCGATGGCAGCCAGCGCCACAGCAATCCAGCTCTCGACCGACTGGGGGGCCAGCGTCGAGAGCTGCTTGACGCGATCGAGCCGGTCGCGCGGGCTGTCGCCGACGCGGGCGTAGGCATAGACGGCTGCCAGCTCCGGGTGCGGGGCCTTGGCCCACGTTCGCTGAATGACCTTGGCGGCGCGCGGGGTATTGCCCCTCGCAGCAAGCTGACGACCCGCAATGGCGGCGGCCGGAACAAGCGTCGGCGCGAGACCATGGGCTTCGAGCGCAAGCGTCAGCGCTTTGTCCGGATTGTCGTCCTCGAGCGCTTGCGCCTGGGCCGTGAGCAGCACCGCACGGCGCCGGTCGGCAAGCGGCTTCTCGATGTGGCCATGGCGGCGGGCGGTCGCCAACGTCTCGAGCGCGCCCGACCAGTCGCCCGCCTTGCACTGGAGATTGAAGAGCGCCTCCACAGGCCAAGCAAGCTTCGGATTGAGCCCGAGCGCGCGCTCGGCGAACTGCCGCTGTACTTCCGTCTCCTCCTCGCGGGCGGCCTCGAGATAGAGCCCACGCAGGCCAAGCTGCTCGGTATCGGGCGAGGCCAGCATCGCTTCGAAGATGCGCCGGGCAGTCGCCTTGTCACCGGAAAGCTGCGCCGCCTGCGCGCGCAGGAGATGCGTCAGTGGCTCGTTGGGCAACGATTTGCGAGCCTGCATCGCGTAGCGGGTGGCCATACCGCGATCGCCAGCTCCGATCGCAATCATTCCGGAGGAAAGGGCGTCGAGGCCGCGGCGCTGGCGGCGGCGGGTCAGGAAGTGGCTTACGGCGGCTGGACTTGACCACAGCTGCCGCACGATGGACCAAGAGACCAGCACCAGCCCGAGCACGGCCGTCAAGATCACAACGGCGCGGAAGACGCTCGTCTCAATCTCGTAGTCCTGAAACGTGATCTTCAACGTACCGGGCTGGTCGGCCAGCCAGGAGAGACCCGTTGCAATGGCAAGCACACCGAGAAGGAAGAGAACAAGGCGGATCATCGGCGGGGTGCCCCTCAGTTCTTGTTGGGGGCTGGGGTGTCACCCTGCCCAGCCGGTGAGGGAGTGCCCGCGAGCGACGCCTTGGGCGGCCCTTCGATCGCCGCCATGGCGCGGTCCACGGCGTTGCGGGCCTGGACCTTCTGCAGCCAATCCTGGACTGGTGCGGTTGCCCGCTGCGGCAAGGTTTTCGCCTGTTCGAGAACGGTGCCAAGCTGGCCAGCCTTCAGCGCCTCCTCCATGCGGCTCGTGACGGCCTCCGCACTCGTGTCTCCAGCGTCGTGGCTGACCTTGCGCACGCGGACAATCGAGCGCGCGCCGGAGAGGAAGCGGTCGACGAGTGAGCCATCGCCTGGATCGCTATCGGCATCAATCACGGCATGCATGACGGGCCTGAACTCTGCGTCGAGGGCTGCCTGCGACGGGACGCCAGCGTCTTTGTAGCGCTCGAGCGGGGCGAGATCGATGCGCCCTTGCGCTGCCTTGCGGACCTCCGCCAGCTCGGCGGCGTAGCCCTGGCCGCGATCCAGTGCGCGCTTCAGATTGGCCAGCTCGAGTGCGAGCACAATGCGCTCGGCGTTGGCTTTGCGGTCGTCCTCACTCTTTACGACGCTCTGCAGCGTCTGCTCCAGAGTTGCAACCTTGCTCGCGACTGGAGAAACAGCGGCCGAAACGTCGGCAAGCTTCGCCATTGCGCTACGCAGCTCCCCGACGGCGCTTGTGAGCTTGCCGGTCTCCTCCTTGGCGGCTTCGACCGAGGCAGCCAGGCGATCGGCATCAGCCTTGACCGCCTCGCCGCGCTGCGCGAGCTTGGCAGTCTCAGTGCGCTGCTGGGCAAGCTCGCGATCGACGCGCTGTGCCCCGGCTTTGGCCGCCTCTGCTGCTTCCGCGGCCGCGGCGAGGCGGCCCTCGAGGTCCGCCGGTATCGACTTCCTCAGTGCGCCGATCTGATTGGCAATCGTCGTCTCGAGATCGGAAATCTTGCCCGTGACGGCGGCGAGCTGCGGCACCCGCCCGTCGCCCGCCTCTGACCCCTTGGCAATGATATTCAAGCGCTCTTCGAGCTTGGCCAGTTGCTCCGCCGAGGCGGTGTCGCCCGCAACCTTCTCGCCCATCGATTTCGACTGCTGCTCGAGACGCCGGTTCGTCTCGCTCAAGGCAGCTACGCTCTGCTCGAGGCCTTCAAGCTTGGCGAGCCGGCTCTCGGCCACTGCGAGTTTGCTGGCCTGAGCGTTGGCGTCACCCTTGGAGCCTTCAAGCACCCTGATCCGGGCTTCGAGCCCTGCGGCCATCTCGGCGCTGCGGGAGTAGGGGAGCGTCTGATCCGGAAGATATGCCGCTCCCGCATAGACAATGCCACCGCCGAGGAGTCCGGCGGCAAGGTGTGAGAAGAAGCGGCCAATGCCCGAGCCGCGCGTCGGCACTGGAGCTGCTGCGGCAGCTGTCCCAGGCTTCGCGGCCGCAGCATCGCCGGCAGCCGGTTTGGTCGCGGAACCAGATTTCGGCTGGTCAGCCGCCTTCTGCTCCGCAGGCTTCGCGGCTGACGGGCTGGCGCTCGTCGCGGCGGCGCTTTGAGCTGCCGCGGGTGCCGCCTCACCGGCGGGCTTTGCAGCTTGCGGCGGGGTGACCTCGGTCGCCTTGACGTCGATCGTCGCGTGCGGGCGCTTTACGCCAGGGACATCGCTACCCCGGCCGCCATCCTTTGCGGGGCCATCGGTTTTGTCGGTCATGCGAGCAGTGTCTCCAGGGAAGTGGGGGCCGGCATCTGTACGGGAAAAGTCGCTCTAGTGTGGTGATTCCGAAGTCCGCCACCACTTGGCAGCCGGTCTCAGAGGCGGACTTTGGAATATGAACCACACTAGATTCATAGACTTGCTAGTGTCCTTTCGATCGCGAAGCTCGCTTTGAGGGTGCGGCAGATGGTGACGAACTTCGCGATCGGGACACTAGTCGAAGTTGTTCTTGTCGAAGCTATTGTTGTCAAAGTCTGCCGCCACGCGGGCGATAAGAGCAAGCGTTTCTTGCAGGTTAGGTGTGCGCGCGACATACACCCTGCCGGGCGAGAGAGGCGCCAGCCCACCCGCAACCGCCTCGGAAAGACAAATGTAGCAAAGCCCGGTCGCTTGGTCCCGGATCCCTGCCTTAGCCGCCAGATCTGAAAAGATCGTGGCAGCCCGTGACGACATTAGAATGACTCCGTCGATCTTCCCCGCACGGATTGCGTCGACGACCTCCGGGTTCAGCGCTTGTGCCGCATGCGTGCGGTACATGACCTCCTGGCGCACGCGGAACCCCTTTGCCTCGAGGGCACCTCGGAGATCGAATGCGAGCCTGTCACCCGCCAAGTGCAGTAACGCGCCGCCATTCCTCGTTGCATGCGCCTCAATGACCCGCACGAGCTCGCTGGCGCCCGCCGGGCCCTCCAACACGGTCGAAAAGCCGATCGATCTCGCAAGGCTGGCAGTTGCAGGCCCTACTGCAAAGAGCGGGAGGGCCATTGCGGCAGCCAGTGCCGGGTTCGCGGCCAGTGCCTTCAGGGCATTGCGGCTGGTTGCGATCAAGGCCTGGGTGTCTAGGAGATCAAGCGCGGGCTCGACAGGCTCGATCGAGAGAAGCGGCGCCGAGCTCACTCGATGGCCGACAGCTTCGAGCGATGCAATGAGGCTTGCCCCATCCCCCTCCGGTCTCGTGACGAGGAGGTGCATCAGCCTCGCCTTGCCGGGAAGACATGCGCCCCCCGTGCGAGAAGGTTGTCCGCTGCCTCGGTACCGAGGCGCGCTCCGTCGCTCGCGGCGCCTCTGGTCACTGCCTCGAAACACTCGGAGCCATCCGGCGAGAACGTCATGCCACGTAACAAGATGCTGCCAGCCTCGAGCACGGCATGCCCCGCTATGGGTGTGCGGCACGAGCCTTCGAGGCGTGTCAGGAATGCCCGCTCGGCCGTGACGCAAAGCGAGGTATGCTCATGATTGAGCGGCGCGATCAGGCGCGCGGTTTCCTCGTCATCTTCGCGGATCTCGAGGGCAATCGCCCCCTGTGCGACGGCCGGCAGCATCTGATCTATCTCGAGCGCGGCTGTGATGCGATCCGCAAGGCCGAGCCGGTTCAAGCCGGCGCAAGCGAGCAGCGTCGCGTGCGCCACGCCTTCTGCAAGCTTTCTGAGCCGGGTCTGCACGTTGCCGCGAAAGTCGACCACCTTGAGGTCGGGTCGCACACGCTTCACCTGTGCCTGTCGCCTGAGCGACGAGGTGCCAACAATGGCGCCTTCGGGCAAGGCCGCGAGAGAGGCATAGTCAAGCGAGATGAAGGCATCGCGCACGTCCTCCCGAGGCAGCACGGCGCCGATTGCGAGGCCCGCGGGCAGAACGGTCTGCATGTCCTTCATCGAATGCACGGCGAGATCGACCTCGCGGGCGATAAGCGCTTCCTCGATCTCCTTGGTAAAGAGCCCCTTGCCGCCGACGTCCGCGAGCGGCCGGTCGACAATGATATCGCCGGTCGTCTTGAAGACGCGAATTTCAATCGCCGCGTCCGGCAGCCCATGGGCTGCCACGAGACGGGCTCGGGTCTCGTGCGCTTGGGCTAGCGCCAACGGCGAGCCTCTGGTGCCAATGCGAATGGTGCGAGCTTGCACGCGTGATGCTCCGGGTGGTAGGGCCTCGATACAACGCGGCCGCGCGCATTAATGCCCGCCCCGGCCTACGAACGCAAACATCTAGGACAAACATGAGCTGCGACGGCGGAGATATTAGCAGCGTGGCTTCCGCCGGCCGGCTGGTTGTGCTCGGCATCGAGACGAGCTGCGACGAGACAGCGGCTGCGGTGGTGGTGCGCGAGGGCCCTGGCCGCGGTGTCATCCTGTCAAATATCGTGCGTTCCCAATGGGATGAGCACCGGATCTATGGTGGTGTCGTGCCCGAGATTGCGGCCCGCGCCCATGTCGAGTGCCTGGACGGGATCGTCGCCGCGGCCATGCAGGAGGCCGGGCTTAACTTTCACGATCTCTCCGCGATCGCCGCAACGGCCGGGCCCGGTCTCAATGGCGGCCTCGTTGTGGGCCTTGTCACCGGCAAAGCGCTGGCGCTCGCTACCCGATTGCCGTTTCTCGCGATCAACCATCTCGAGGCCCATGCGCTGACCGTCGGCCTGACGGACGGCCTCGAGCCGCCTTATCTTCTGCTGCTCGTCTCGGGCGGGCATACGCAAGTGCTGCTCGTCGAGGGCGTCGGCCGATATCGCCGCCTCGGCACGACGATCGACGACGCCATCGGCGAGGCGTTCGACAAAACGGCGAAGCTCCTTGGTCTCGGCTTTCCGGGCGGGCCGGCTGTCGAGCGGGCGGCGCAATCGGGCGATCCGCTGCGCTTTCCGCTGCCGCGTCCCATGCTTGGCCGGAAGGAAGCGCATTTCTCGCTTGCCGGCCTCAAGACGGCGTTGCGTCAGCGCGCCGAAGCCGCCGTTCCCTTGAGCGAGCAAGACGTCGCCGATCTATGTGCGGCCTTTGAGCTTGCCGTTTGCGATATTGTCGCCGACCGCGTCACGCGTGCGATGGAACTGGCGGAGGAGCTTCTCGGGCCCAGAGCTGCGCGGCGCATCGCGATCGCTGGCGGCGTAGCGGCGAACAAGCGTCTCAAGGCGGCTTTGGCGAGCACCGCGAGCGCACGCGGCTATACCGTCTACGCGCCGCCGGCCGCGCTCTGCACGGACAATGGCGCCATGATCGCTTGGGCCGGGGCCGAGCGGCTCGCAATCGGCCTCATCGATCCACTCGACTTTGCCGCAAGACCCCGCTGGCCGCTCGATCCCACCGCACCCGCCGCGATCGGCGCCGGCGTGAAGGCCTAAGGCCGTTGTTCCTCCCGAAATGAGGGTATGAGAAAGTCCAATCGAAGCCTAAGCGCGGGCGGGCATGCTAAAGTGGACGCAAGAGATGGGAGAGCAAACGCGATGAAGCTCGACAGCGTCGGCGTCATTGGTGGTGGCGCGTGGGGCACGGCACTGGCGCAGACGCTGCGTCTCGCGGGGCGTAACGTGCTTTTGTGGGCGCGGGAAGCCGAGACCGTCGACGATATCAATGTTCGCCACGTCAATCGGACGTTCCTGCCGGGCGTGGCGCTCGATCCCGATCTCAAGGCGACGAGGAACCTCGCATCGATTGCAGCGTGTGACGCAATTCTGATGGTTGCGCCAGCGCAACACGTGCGGGCGATCACGCGCGAGCTTGCGGGGCACGTGCATGCGGGCCAGACGCTTGTTCTTTGCGCCAAGGGCATCGAGCAGGCGACGGGCAAGCTCATGGGCGAGGTCGTCTCCGAGACGGCACCCGCGATGACGCAAGCCGTGCTCTCCGGTCCGAGCTTCGCGGCTGACGTGGCGCGCGGACTACCGGCCGCTCTCACCATCGCATGCCGTGACGAGCGCCTGGGCCGCGTGCTTGCGGAGCGTCTCGGCTATCGCCAGTTCCGCCTCTACTGGTCAAGCGACATCACCGGCGTCGAGCTTGGCGGCGCATTGAAGAACGTGCTCGCCATTGCGGCCGGCATCGTCGATGGCAAGGGGCTTGGAGCCTCCGCACATGCGGGGCTCGTGACGCGAGGATTCGCGGAAATGCGCAGGCTCGGCGAAGCGCTCGGAGCCAGGCCCGAGACGATGATGGGTCTCTCCTGCCTCGGCGATCTCGTGCTGACCTGCGGCAGCGCCCAATCGCGCAATATGAGCCTTGGCCGCGCGCTCGGGCAGGGCGAGACGCTGGAGGCCGTGCTCGGCTCTCGCGTGTCGGTCGCTGAGGGCGTTTACACGGCGGCGGCGGCCGTGCGGCTTGCGCGCGAGCAAAAAATCGAGATGCCGATTTCGGAAGCCGTGCACGCCATCCTCGAAGGCCGCGTGACCGTGGACGATGCGATTGCTGGTGTCATGAGCCGGCCATTCAAGGCAGAGGATTAAAGGGGAATTCCTGATGGCTTGAGGTGCGAGCACTCTGCGAGCATAGAGAACGTCAATCAGGCCAGACAGAGTCGCGGCGGCTCATCTCCGGTCGGATCAAGATGCTCCAGATCATACTGGTTGAGCAATATGACGCACACGGCGCCAGAAGACGCGGCCCGCTGGGAAAATCAAGCAAGATACCTCTCAACTATATGATATCATACGCTATTTTTTAACCTTGCCGTGGATCAAAACGTGTCGCGACACGTTTCCGCAGACGAATGGCCAATGCCCGTTCACGCCGATGTTACCTAGCGTGAGCCCATGGGCGCCAGAGCTTGGCAAGCCCGGTAAGGCCGCGCCTCAGTCGGCAGGATTCTCAGGCATGACATCACGACACATAGTTTGCGCGGGTCTGGCATTGCTCGGGCTCTCGAGCACCGCGCTCGCGAACGAGAGCATTCTCAAGAGCTCGAAAGACGAGAAGAATTGGGCGCTTCAGAATGGCGACTACGCGGGCACCCGCTATTCGACGCTCGCCCAGATCAATGCCTCGAACGTCGGGACATTGAAGGCGGCGTGGTCTTTTTCTACGGGCGTGCTGCGCGGCCATGAAGGCTCACCGCTCGTGGTCGATGGCGTCATGTATGTCCACTCGCCATTCCCAAACACGGTCTATGCCCTAGACCTTGCCAAGGACGCGATGATCCTCTGGAAGTATACGCCCAAGCAGGATCCATCCGTCATTCCCGTGATGTGCTGCGATACGATCAATCGCGGCCTCGCGCTCGCCGACGGCAAGGTTTTTCTGCATCAGGCCGATACGGCGCTGACAGCTCTCGACGCGAAGTCGGGTAAGCTCATTTGGTCCGTGATGGACGGAGATGCAAAGAAAGGTGAGACCGGCACCTCCGCGCCGCTCGTCATCAAGGACAAGGTGATCATCGGCAACTCCGGCGGCGAGTTCGGCGTGCGCGGCCACATCACGGCCTACGACACAGCGACGGGACGGCAGGTCTGGCGCGCCTATTCTGTCGGGCCTGATGGCGAAATTCTATTCGACCCTGAGAAGACGACTAGCCTTGGCAAGGCTGTCGGCAAGGACAGCTCGATCAAGACGTGGAATGGCGATCAGTGGAAAATCGGTGGCGGCGCGCCCTGGGGCTGGCTTTCCTATGATCCAGATTTGAACCTTCTCTACCACGGCACCGGCAACCCCTCGACTTGGAACCCGGCACAGCGTGCAGGACCGGACGGGAAGCCGATCGATGAGAAATGGGCAACGTCCGTCATCGCGCGCAATCCCGACACGGGCGTTGCAGACTGGGCCTACCAGATCACGCCGTTCGACGAGTGGGACTATGACGGCATCAACGAGATGATCCTGGTCGATCTCGACATCTCTGGTCAGAAGACGCCCGCTCTCGTTCACTTCGACCGCAATGGTTTTGCCTACACGATCAACCGCAAGACCGGCGAGCCGCTCGTTGCACAGAAGTTCGATCCCACGGTAAATTGGGCGTCGCATATCGACCTCGACAAGAAGAGCCCGAATTATGGCCGCCCGCACGTCGTGGAAAAGTACTCGACGTTCGCCAACGGCACCGACGTCAACACGCGCGGCATATGCCCGACGGCTCTCGGCACGAAAGGTCCCGCGCCAGCCGCCTACTCTCCGAAGGCCAAGCTCTTCTTCGTGCCGGCAAACCAGGTCTGCATGGACTATGAGCCATTCAAAACTCAGTACACCGCGGGCCAACCGTACGTTGGAGCAACGGTGGCAATGTTTCCGACGCCGGGAGCACACGGCGGCCTGGGCTCGTTCGTCGCTTGGGATGCCGTCAACGGCAAGATAGCCTGGTCGAAGCCCGAGCTGTTCTCGGTGTGGTCGGGTGCACTCGCGACCGC
This sequence comes from Hyphomicrobium sp., assembly GCA_041659825.1. Lineage (GTDB taxonomy): Bacteria > Pseudomonadota > Alphaproteobacteria > Rhizobiales > Hyphomicrobiaceae > Hyphomicrobium_C. The sequence continues at coordinate 235,959 of JBAZXL010000002.1, read as the reverse complement.
GGGAGACGTTGTATTCTACGGCACACTCGAAGGCTACCTCAAGGCCGTCGACCCGCAGACGGGCAGGGAGCTTTGGAAGTTCAAGACGCCGTCCGGCATCGTCGGCAATGTCTTCACCTACGTGTACGGCGGCAAGCAGTATGTCGGCGCGTACTCGGGCGTCGGCGGATGGGCCGGCATTGGACTAGCAGCGGGCCTCAGTAACGCGACCGACGGCTTGGGGGCCGTGGGCGGCTATGCAGCGCTGAGCAACTATACCTCGCTCGGCGGCACGCTGACGGTGTTCTCGCTGCCTTAAAGCACGGCAACAACGCACGTAGAAAGGCGCGGGGTCATCTCGCGCCTTTTCTGTTTCTGCGCCGGGCGCAACTTTTTTTTGATGCGATTGCAGGCGTCATGAAGCGGCCATTCAAGGCGGAGGAATAAGGGGGCTTTTAACCCCCCCGTGCGAGTTGAGCTTTCGTTATTCGCGCCCGACGCCGCTCTCACCCGCGCCTGCGCCAATGGCACCCCGGATGCCTACGTCCTCCTCCTCGAGCTGCAAGCGGCGATTTTCGATGGATTCGCTCATTTCATGGAGGACACTAGCGACGAGGATGCGCATCCGCAGCTTCTGGCCGTCACTCAATGTCGCATAAAGAGGCTGCCACGCATCGGCGAGCTTTTTCAGATTTGCCCCGCGTTCTGACAAGGCCTCGGCACGCTCTTGCAATACTTTGATCGGATCTCGCTCAGGTTGGCCTTCGCGCAGACTCTTGATCCTTGCCACCACGTTCTCCACGCGTTGCTGACGTGCTTCCGCCCGCGCCCGGATCGCCTCCTCGATCGCGGGCCAGAATTTTGTCTGCTCAGGTGTCAGCTGCAGTGCAAACTTGACTACATCAATGCGCTGATTGGTAACGGATCTAACTTCGGAGGTGCTTTGTTGCGCCGGATCGGTTGCTTGCGCATGGGCCAACGAAGATGTGGCAAAGAACAGGGCTGTGAGCCCAGAAACGACTATCTTCGACATTGGGAGCTCCGGTTGAGGTTACGAGGAAATCTTGTGTCGCGACAAGCTTCCGCCACCAGAATGCGCCTTTAGCGCAAGCTATGAACGTGGCAGAGCTAACGGGCATTTGAAGTGAAACCACCGGAAGAAAGTTCCGGCAGTGCTTGTGCCTCCGCAGATCGACCTGACACATGGGAACACGTGGCCGAACATGTGCCCTGCTTCGTAGTTCTGGCGATCGCCACTTTACCCATTCGCGGTTCCGCAGTAGTCACGACGGCACGTAGCGGACCGAACCAAGCGAAGCTCCACCACCCATGCCCTCCTATTGGCTGTTCAAATCTGAGCCGGATGTTTTCTCGTTCGATGATCTCGTCTCGCGCGGGGCGAAGGGCGAGGCGTGGGATGGCGTCCGCAATTACCAGGCGCGCAACAACATGCGCGCGATGCAGCTCGGCGACCGGGGCTTTTTCTATCATTCGAACGAGGGGAAGGAGGTCGTCGGCATCTGCGAGGTGATCGCTCTGGCGCATCCTGACCCCAAGGACGACAGCGGCACGTGGCAGTGCGTCGACGTGCGGGCGGTGGAGAAGCTGCCGAGGCCGGTGACGCTTGCCGATGTCAAGGCGAACCCGAAGCTTGCGAAAATGAGCCTCGTCACGTCGATGCGCTTATCGGTGCAGCCTGTCACGGCTGACGAATGGGCCGAGGTCTGCCGCATGGGTGGGCTTGCGGCGGGGAAGGCCAAGAAGGCTGCGGTGAAGAAGTAAGGCTGACGCATTATCGAAAGCGAGGAGATTGCCTAATAGGCGAGCTTGGCCGCGCCGATGATGGGGCCGTTGTCCGCCTCTTGTACAAGCACCATCAGATCCTCGGTCTCGGGATGCATGACCTCGACGCGTAAGAGACGCACCGTGGTCGGGCGCCCGGTCCACACGCCTATGGGTGTCATCTCGCGGACGACATTGTAATAGGTGAGCTTCTTGCCCTTGTTGTCGCCGCCTTTGACCGTGACGTCTGCAGCCTTCTGCACGACAACGAGCCAAATGGTGGCCTCCTTGGTTTCACCGGCGTCCGGCGTGCCGCCGATCTCGATGATGATGTTCGCGGCATAGTTCCAGAAACCGACCGGCACGCGGCGCGAGTTGAGCGCCGTCTCTGTCGCGCGGATGGCCTGCTCGATCTCGTCGCGGCTTGAGCCCAGCGCGTGGGCCGCGCCGTTGACGACGACTTCAGGGGTCGAAACGGCGCCGGTGTCGAAACGCCTGGCGTAGCCGCGCTGGCGCTCGCTGTTGCGGGGCGAGGCGAGGGTATCCTTCCAGCCGAGGTAGTCCCAATAATCGACCGGCAGTGTCAGGGCGATGATGTCCCTCTCGTCGGCGTAAGACTTGAGCAGGACGTCGGCGGCGGGACAATCGGTGCAGCCTTGGCTGGTAAATAGCTCGATCACCGCGCGGATGGGATTTCCAGCCTCGACAGAAGGCGCGACTTGGTCCTCGCCAAGCGCTGCGAAGGCGCCGGCGAGGAGCGCGAGCAGTGCTGTGATCGAGCGGGTCAGCATGAGGTCCGGCCTCGGAGCTTTTCTTGTAATGAGGTTATCTTGTTTTGCCGGCTGCACGATACGTTGCGTAAGGGTCGTAAATCTAGCCCCTCGATGGCGCCGCGAGGTCGATCCAGATCAGCCATGCTTCAAGGCGCACGCCACCTTTCCAATACGCAGCACCGATACGCTTGCCTTGGCTCGACGCCGCGGACCGAGTTAGGCCGGGTTTGCCGTCAAACTCGATACAATGGATTAGAAAATCCGAGCGGCGAGATCATATTCAAGCACATCCTTTTTCCGGTGCACTTATTCGTAACCCGCAAACGCACTGTCTTTGAACGCATATTATCTGTAATGAACATTATTCAAAGACTATTCGTTTACCAACACGCAATCATAAGACGCAATGATCATTTCGCATTTCGCGCAATGGATGCGCGATTTTGCGGCCTATTCGTCAAGCTATACTCTCAAAATATTCATCTTCTGATAACGTCTGCATCATTGCAGGTGCGGACCCAACAACATGAGTTTTGCGCCATGCAAGTTTCTATTCAATCCAAGCTCGTAATCGTATCGGTATTGTTCGTTTCTATGCTCGTCGCGACCGGGGTCGTAAAGCACTCGATTACCGAGAAATGCCTGGAGCGACTCGGTCGACTTCAACAAAGCTATGACGTCAGTATCGGGATTGCAGAACCGCTCTTTGAGTCGGTTGACGCGATGCGGCTTAACGTGACGCAGGTCCAGCAGTATCTTTCCGACATATCAGCAACCAAAGGCGAGGACGGCCTAACCGACGGATGGCAGTTCGCGGAAGAGAGCGCGATTGCGTTTCGCCGGGATGCGGCCGACGCACGCAAGCTTGCCGAGCGGCTCGGCAAGCAAAATATCGCAAGCGCAATCGCAACCGCCCAGAGCGCCTTCGAGCCTTACTATACCGCCGGAAAAGCGATGGCCGGTGTCTACATTTCTGACGGCACACGGGCAGGAAACTCCCATATGGGTGCCTTCGACGAGCAAGCGGAGAAACTCCGCGCCGCGCTCCTGTCGATTGAGAGGCTCACAAAGGATGCTACGGCCGACTACAACAAGGCAACAAGCGAGGCCCTCGAGGCGCTCACAAGCAACATTCAGAATGAACGTGTGATTGGCCTCCTCATCGCGGTCACGGTCGTTATTTGCGCGGCCGGCTTGGTCGCATTCATTCATCGCTCGGTTCTCGCTCCCATGCTGACGATTTCGCGCCGCATGGACGCGCTTGCTCAGGGGGACGAGGAATCGCCTATTCCATATGCAGGGCGGAATGACGAGGTGGGCGCAATGGCCCATTCACTCGATGTATTTCGGGATCACATTCTGGAGACCGAGCGGCTTCGCCGTGAGCAGGCCCTCAGCGAAGAGCGTGCCGAGGAGCATCGGAAGGCCGGCTTGAAGCAACTCGCAGTTGCTTTCGAGAGGACAGTCGGCGGTATCGTCAGCATTGTCGCTGCGGCCTCAGCGGAGCTCAGCGCGACAGCTCTGCAGCTCACGGGCACGTCCAGCGCGACAACCGAGCAAGCGGTAAGTGTCGCCGAAGCGGCCAAGGAGGCCTCAGCGAGCGTACATTCCGTGGCTAGTGCCGCAGAGGAGCTTTCGGCCTCGATCCGCGAGATCGGCGCGCAGGTCGACCAATCAGCCAAAATCGTGCGCCGCGCGACCCTTGAGTCGCAAAATACTCATGTGCAGGTGCAGAGTCTGGCCGCGGCAGGCGGAAAGATTGGTCACATCGTCGAGCTCATCAACGGCATCGCCGCGCAGACCAACCTGCTGGCCCTGAATGCCACGATCGAAGCAGCACGTGCTGGTGAAGCGGGCAAGGGCTTTGCCGTCGTAGCCAATGAGGTCAAGACGCTCGCGGCGCAGACGGCGAAAGCCACGGCTGAAATCACCACCCAGATTGCAGAGATGCAGGATCTCACGGCTCGGGTCAGCGGGTTCATCACCGGCATGTCGACCACGATCGATGAGGTCGACGGCATTTCTCGCTCGCTCGCAACTGCCGTTTCCCAGCAAGGCGTCGCGACGGTCGAAATCTCGCGGAACGTGTCGATCGCGGGACAGGGCGCGACATCGGTCGCTGAGAATATCACGACTGTTAAGGGATCGGCCGAGGAGTCGAGCGCTGCGGCCACTCAGGTCTCTGCTGCAGCACAAGATCTCTCCGTCCAGGCAGAGACATTAAGCAGCGAGGTTCATAAGTTCCTCGAGACCGTCCGCGCCGCGTGAGAGCCCTAACCCCTCCCCCGTCATAGGGGAGGGGTGCGGCGCTTGCATGTACGCACGCGTGTCCTCTGTGCGCTACGCCGCCAGGTTGCGGAGCACGTACTGAAGGATGCCGCCGTTCTTGTAGTATTCGATCTCGTCCAGTGTATCGATACGGCAGATCAAGGGTACGGCGAGCTTGGTGCCGTCGGCCTTGGCGATCGAGGCTTCGACGATCTGGCGCGGCCTGAGGTCGCTCAATCCTTTTAACGTCACGCTCTCGCTGCCGTCGAGGCCGAGCGTTTCCCAGCTCGTACCCGGCTCGAAGACGAATGGGATGATGCCCATGCCGACGAGGTTCGAGCGGTGGATGCGCTCGAACGACTGCGCGACCACGGCTTTGACGCCGAGCAGGTTCGTGCCCTTTGCCGCCCAATCGCGCGACGAGCCGTTGCCATACTCAACTCCCGCGAAGACGACGAGCGGCACATTTTCGGCCATGTAACGCACGGCCGCGTCATAGATGGCGAGCTTCTCGCCCGAGGGGTGATGAATGGTGTAGCCGCCTTCGACGACATTGCCGCTCGCGTCGCGAACCATGTGGTTCTTGATGCGGATGTTCGCGAAGGTGCCGCGCATCATCACCTCGTGATTGCCGCGGCGCGTGCCGTACTGGTTGAAATCGGCAGGAGCCACGCCTTCCGCGATGAGGTATTTGCCGGCGGGTGAGGCCGCCTTGATGGAGCCGGCTGGCGAGATGTGGTCGGTGGTGATCTTGTCGCCGAAGAGCGCGAGAATGCGCGCGCCTTCGATATCAGTCAGCGCGCGGGCGGTCTTGGAGATGCCCGCGAAGTAGGGCGGGTTCTGCACGTACGTGGATTTGTCGTCCCAGCCGTAGGTCATGCCGCCGCCAGCCGCGACCGACTGCCAGCGAGTGTCGCCACGGAAAACGTCCGCATACTTCGACTTGAAGAGATCGCGCGTGATGTTGTCGGCGATGAACCTCTGGATCTCCTGGTTCGAGGGCCAGATGTCCTTCAAGTAGACCGGTTTGCCGTCCGAGCCCGTGCCAAGCGGCTCGGTCGAGAGGTCCTTCCCGACTGAGCCCGCGAGCGCATAGGCGACGACGAGCGGCGGGGAGGCGAGATAGTTCGCCTGCACGTCGGGGCTGACGCGGCCTTCGAAGTTGCGGTTGCCGGAGAGGACGGCAGCGGCGACGAGGCCGTTGTCGTTGATGGCCTTCGAGATGTCTGCCGGCAGAGGTCCCGAGTTCCCGATGCACGTGGTGCAGCCGAAGCCGACGAGGTTGAAGCCCACCTTGTCGAGGTACGTTTGCAGGCCGGCCTTCTCGAGGTAGGCGGCGACGACCTGGCTTCCGGGTGCGAGCGAGGTCTTGACCCAGGGCTTGGCGGTGAGGCCCTTCGCATAGGCGTTGCGCGCAAGCAGGCCGGCCGCGATGAGCACGGAGGGGTTCGACGTGTTGGTGCAGCTCGTGATGGCGGCAATGACGACATCGCCATGGCCGAGGTCGAAGTCGCGGCCTTCGACGGGGACGCGCTTTTCGCCTTCACCGGGTTTTTTGTATTCGCCGGTGAGGGCTGTTGCGAAACCGCCCTTTACATCCTCGAGAGCGATGCGGCCTTCGGGGCGCTTGGGGCCGGCGAGCGAGGGGACGACTGTTGCGAGGTCGAGCTCGAGCGTGTCCGTAAACACCGGGTCCTCGCTCGCGGCGGTGCGGTAGAGGCCCTGCGCCTTGGTATAAGCCTCCACGAGCGCGATACGGCCTGCTTCGCGGCCCGAGATGGTGAGGTAGTTCACGGTCTCGCTATCGGCCGGGAAGAAGCCGCAGGTGGCGCCATACTCGGGCGCCATGTTGGCAATCGTCGCGCGGTCGGCGAGCGTCAGATGGTCGAGGCCGGGTCCATAGAACTCGACGAACTTGTTGACCACGCCCTTCTTGCGCAGCATCTGCGTGACGGTCAGCACGAGGTCGGTCGCGGTGACGCCTTCCTTCAGCGAGCCGGTGAGCTTGAAGCCAATGACCTCGGGGATCAGCATCGACTGCGGCTGTCCAAGCATGGCGGCCTCGGCCTCGATGCCGCCGACGCCCCAGCCAAGCACGGCAAGGCCGTTGACCATGGTCGTGTGGCTATCGGTGCCGACGAGGGTGTCGGGATAGGCGAGCGTGTCGCCGTCCATGGTCGTCGCAGTCCAGACGGTCTGCGCGAGATATTCGAGGTTCACCTGGTGGCAGATGCCGGTGCCGGGCGGCACAACGCGGAAATTGGCGAACGCGTCCTGGCCCCACTTCAGGAACACATAGCGCTCATGATTGCGCTCATATTCGAGCTCGACATTCTTCTCAAGCGCTGCCGGGCTGCCAAAGGCATCGACGATGACCGAGTGATCGATGACGAGATCGACCGGCACGAGCGGGTTGATCTTCTTGGCGTCTCCGCCCAAGGCCAGCATGCCGTCGCGCATGGCCGCGAGGTCGACGACGGCGGGCACGCCGGTGAAGTCCTGCATCAGCACGCGGGCGGGCCGGAAGCCGATCTCCTTCTCGGCCTTGCCCTTGTTCACGAGCCACTCGGAGACGGCGACGATATCCGCCTTGGTGACCGAGCGGCCGTCCTCGTTACGGAGCAAATTCTCGAGCAGCACCTTCATGGAGTACGGCAGCTTCGAGACGCCCGTGAGCCCGTTCTTCTCGGCTTCGGGGAGCGAATAGTAAACATAAGTGGTTCCGCCCGCGTCCAGCGTCTTGCGGCATTTGAAGCTGTCGAGGGAGGCGGGCGCGGCGAGTGTCGTCGAGGGGGCGCTCAAGATGTCAATCTCCAGGTCAGGATCAAACGTGGCGGGACGCACCAGCGCGTGGCTCTCATCCAAACAGCTTGCAAACAGGTTAACACACCGGCTGATGAGGCCCAGGCGGAGCTCGCCCCATTTTTTGCACTGGCGAACTGCGAAGCAAGCCAATTATATAGGCTGCCGAGATTGAGAACCAGCAACCATCTGCTCAACTTTTTGGCAGCCCACCCATTCGCGGCCGTCCGCGCTTAGGACAGAACGCAAGCAGCCGTGATCATCCATGCCGAAAACCTTACCATCCTTCGCGGCCAGCGAACCATCATCAAGGGCTTGTCCCTGATCGCAAAATCCGGCGAGCCTTTGCTGCTTACCGGGCCGAACGGCGCTGGAAAGACGACGCTGATCCGTACGCTCGCTGGTTTTCTCGCGCCGGAAGCGGGTCGCATTGTGCTCGAGGGCGGGAACCCTGAGAGGAGCACGGGCGAGCAGTGCCACTATGTCGGTCACCTCTCGGGCATCAAGGCCAGCTTGACGGCCCTCGAGAATCTTTCGTTCTGGGCCGAATACCTGGCTGGAGACACGCCGGCCAGCGTCCGCCGGGACGCCGTGGAGACCGCCCTCATGCAATTTCACCTGGAGCCGCTCGCCGACATTCCGGCCGGTCTCTTGTCGGCAGGACAGAAGCGGCGCCTCGGGCTCGCCCGGCTGCTTGTCGCGAGCCGGCCAGTCTGGCTTTTGGATGAACCGACGGTATCGCTCGATGTCGCCTCGACGGACATGCTTTCTCGCCTCATTGGCGAGCATCTCAGGGGCGCGGGTATCGTGATCGCCGCAACGCATCTGCCGTTGGGGCTCGAAGGTGCGACGTACCTGCGCCTCGGCGGCGGGACCGCGGAGGAGCTATGAGCGAATTCCTGGCTCTCGTCCGGCGCGATCTGCGGCTTGCCGTGCGCGAAGGCTCGGCCTTGGGTACTGCGCTCGGCTTTTACCTCCTCGTCATTGCCATGCTGCCGCTTGGCCTCGGGCCGGACCTCAAGCTGCTTTCGCGCATTGCACCCGGCGTGCTGTGGATCGCGCTGCTCCTCGCGGCGCTGCTCTCTTTGCCGAGGATCTTTGAAGCAGACTATGAGGATGGCTCGCTCGAGGTGATGGCAGCCGCACCCTTGCCACTCGAGCTCGCGGCGGGCGCCAAAGCGCTCGGGCATTGGATCTCAACTGGAATACCATTGACGCTTTTGGCGCCAGTGCTGGGGCTGCTGCTCAATCTCGACATCGGGGCCTATCCGATGCTGATGCTGACCATGCTGGCCGGCACGCCCGCAATCAGCTTTCTCGGCGCGATCGGGGCGGCGCTTACGCTCAGGGCTCGGCGGGGCGGACTCTTGCTGGCGCTGCTCGTGCTGCCGCTCTACGTGCCGACGCTGATCTTTGGCATCTCGGCCATGAGCTTTGCCAGCTTCGGACTCGATGGCGCAATCGCGTCACTGCTTATTCTGGCTGCGATTTCCGTGGCTTCTCTGGTCTTGGGGCCGGTCGCAGCGGCGGCGGCGTTGAGGCTGCAGTTGCAGTAAGGCCCCTTCCTTCAGCGACGACAGCGACAAGCCTGATTGCCTCTTAGGCGGCGCGTCCGGCGAGAGGCTTAGGGTAACAATGCTGATTGCGCTGCGGCCTAAGAGCCTGCCCCACCCCCAAACGTCGCGCTGCCTGCGGCGAGGTGTGGAATATCGAGTAGATTGCGCGAGAGGGCCTCAAGCCTTAGATGAGTGCCCATGCAGACCTTCATCCAGCGATTGGCAAATCCGACCCGGTTTCTCGAGCTTTCCAAGGCCGTGTTGCCGTGGATCTCGGGCGGGGCCTTTCTTTTCATCGTCTATGCGATGTACCTCGTCTGGTTCGTCGCGCCGCCCGACTACCAGCAGGGCCAGACGGTGAAGATCATGTACATCCATGTGCCTGCGGCGTGGCTCGCCATGATGGGGTACGCATTCATCGCCGCGTCGAGCTTCGGGCTCCTGGTGTTCCGGCATCCCCTCGCGGATGTCTCGGCGAAGGCGGCGGCGCCAATTGGTGCGGCATTTACGCTTGCTGCGCTGATTACAGGCTCTCTCTGGGGCAAACCGATGTGGGGTACCTACTGGGTGTGGGATGCGCGACTGACCTCGGTCTTGCTGCTGTTCTTTCTCTATCTCGGGCTGATTGCGCTAAGATCCTCTCTCGATGACGAGGCGCTCGCCGGAAAGCTGACGGCCGTGCTCGCGCTCGTCGGCGTCGCAATCCTGCCGGTGATCAAGTTCTCGGTCGACTGGTGGAACACACTGCATCAGCCCTCGACCGGCTTTACCGCGACGGTCGATCCGAGCATGCGGACACCTCTCCTGATTTCCGCCGTTGGCTTCACGCTTTTGTTTTTTGCTCTGCACATCAAAGGCATGCAGAACGAGATCATGCGCCGGCGGGTGAAGGCGCTGCGTCTTGCAGAGGTCGAGCGCGGCGAGCCGCTCGCCTCATCGACGGCTCGGGAGTAGAGCGCATGGATCTTGGACCGCACGCCGCATTCATTCTCGCCTCCTACGGCGCGATGGTGGCGATCGTCGGCGGCCTCATCGGCTGGTATCTTTTCGACGGCGAGCGGCAGGCACAGGCGCTCTCGGACCTCGAGGCGCGTGGCGTCAAGCGGCGCTCGGCCGGGCGTAGCTGAGGGATCGGGGATGGAGCAGAACCGACCAGCGCCGGCAGATGAAGCTTCTCGACGGGGCAAACTTGGCTGGGTGCTGGCGCCGCTCGTTGTTTTTGGGGCGATGGCGGGGCTGTTCGGCTTCGCGCTGACCTCCGGAGACCCATCAAAACTGCCATCGGCTCTGATCGGGCGCCCGGTACCGCTGACGCAATTTCCAGCTCTCGCCGGCCTCTTAGACCATGACAAGCCCGTGCCGGGCTTCACCAGCGCGGACCTCGCGAGCGGCGAGGTCAAGGTCGTGAACTTCTGGGCCTCCTGGTGCGGGCCTTGTGTCGAGGAGCACCCGCTGCTTCGCGAGCTCAAGGCAAGGGCCGGCGTTCCGCTCTATGGCGTCAATTACAAGGATCAAGAGGTGGCCGCGCGCCGGTTCATCGGCCGTTACGGCAATCCGTTCACGGCGCTAGGGACCGATATCACGGGGCGCAATGCGATCGAATGGGGCGTTTACGGTATGCCCGAGACGTTCGTGATCAACGGGCGGGGTGAGATCTCCTTCAAGCACGTCGGGCCGATCTCGCAGGAGAGCCTCGAGACGCAGCTCTTACCGGCCATTTTGGCTGCGAAGAGCGCGGCCGGCGGGGCCGCTGCGGCTGAGGTGAAGTAGCGTTTGCTCCGTCCCCAGAACGTTCACGGGCGGAGAGGGCATCTTACAGCGTGAAATACTCGCCGGTGCGGGGGTTCAGGATGTGCAGGTTGCCCGTTGCGATCTCGAAGTAGGCGCCGTGCAGCTCAATCTTCCCCTTGTCCTCCAACTCCTTGACGAACGGGAAGCTGCGCAGATTCTTGAGCGAGGTCTTGACCCCCTCCTTCTCGAGTGCGCACTGCTTCTCCGCCTGGGACTTCATCTGGTGCGAGGCAAGCACACTCAAGCGCGCGTCGTCGAGCATCGACATCCAACGCGAGATGAACTGCGCCTCGGTTTGGATCGCCGCGCTCTGGTCGAGGGCAGCCTTGACACCGCCGCATCCCGAATGGCCCATGACGACGATATGCCTTACCCGCAAGTTGAGGACCGCAAACTCGATGGCGCTGCTGACGCCATGGAACTTGCCGCTAGTTTCGTACGGCGGAATGAGGTTTGCCACATTGCGGACGACGAACAGCTCGCCGGGCATGGCGCTGAATATGGTCTCAGGGTCGACGCGGCTGTCGCAGCACGACAGGAGCATGACGTCGGGGTTCTGGCCGTAGGTTGCGAGCTCCTCGTAGTGGTCGGCATTGGGCACGAAATGGCGATGTTTGAAACGGCGAAACCGGTCGGTTAGCTGATCAGGGAAAGCGGTCATGCGTGGATGCGGCCTTGCGAATTAGGTTGCAATAGATCGTATCATTTCGACGTGGCGCGGCTTGAGGACGAGAAAGCCATAGCTTCGATTTCAGATGGGCGAACGCGCCCGCAACGTCAAGGCAATGCTTGGCATTTACCGTGACCGGCAATCACGGGTGTGGTTGCGGCGGCGGAATAAAGCTTAGCGTTGCCCGGCCATAGCTAAAGCGGCTATCGTCCGCGGAAATCGGGGTCCGCACGGCAATTTCAGCCATTAATAGGGGGCGCGAGGGCAGGCTTTTGCATGGCTCGAGCGATACTACGGGATGTTTTCCAAGCAATTTAACGACACGTTCGGCCGCGACCTTCTTGCCTCGGTCGTCGTATTTCTCGTCGCGCTGCCCTTGTGCATGGGTGTCGCGCTGGCATCGGGCCTGCCGGTCGCTGCGGGCATCATCACCGGGATCATCGGTGGCCTGGTCGTGGGCGTGATCGCAGGATCGCCGCTGCAGGTCAGCGGCCCCGCCGCCGGGCTTGCGGTGCTCGTGCTGCAACTCGTGCAGACGCACGGCATAGAGATGCTCGGTGTGTTCGTTCTTTTCGCCGGCCTTTTGCAGGCCACCGCGGGCTACTTCAAGCTCGGTCAATGGTTCCGCGCCGTGTCGCCGGCCGTTATCCACGGCATGCTCGCCGGTATCGGCATCTTGATCTTCGCCGCCCAGTTTCATGTCATGCTCGACGGCAAGCCGATCGGCACGGGAATTGATAATCTCGCCGCCATTCCGGGCGCACTTCTTTCGGCGATCCGCACGGGTGACTTTCACCTGACGGCCGGCGAGATCGGCCTCCTCACCATTGCCGCTATCGCCGGATGGGGATCGTTCACGCCAAAGAGCCTCAGGATCATTCCAGCGCCGCTCGTCGGCGTCGTCGTGGCGATGATCGCCGCTGCCGTTTTTCACCTCGATGCGATCAAGTATGTCGAGGTGCCCAGCAATATCTGGTCGGTCGCGATTTTCCCCAATCCTGAGCGAGCGATGCGAATCCTCGAGCTGCCGGTCCTCATCGGCGCTATCTCCATAGCTTTCATCGCCAGCGCTGAGACGCTGCTCTGTGCAACGGCCGTCGATCAGATGCACAGTGGCTCACGCACGAAATATGATCGCGAGCTTTCGGCGCAAGGCATCGGCAACATGCTGTGCGGCGTGCTTGGCGTGCTGCCCATGACCGGCGTGATCGTTCGGTCCGGTGCCAACGTGGAAGCCGGCGCCAAGACTCGCGCCTCCGCCATTCTGCACGGCGTCTGGCTGCTGCTGTTTGCGAGCGTCCTGCCCTTCACGCTCCGCTACATTCCGGTCTCGGCGCTCGCCGCCGTCCTGGTCTTCACGGGCTACAAGCTCGCCTACCCGAAGATCGTGCCCACGTTGCTCAAGTTCGGCAAAGGCGAGGTTCTCATTTATGTGGTGACGATTGTCACGATCGTGCTGAGCGACCTGCTCAAGGGTGTTGTTGTCGGGCTCATCCTGTCGCTGTTGAAGCTGCTCTATGCCTTTTCGCACCTTGTGATCCGGAAGGACGAGAAGCCGGAAGAAGGTCGCGTCGATCTCTACCTCACAGGGTCGGCAACGCTGATCCGGCTCCCGGCGATCGCTGCGGAGCTCGAGAGCGTGAAGCCGAACAGCCACGTGCACGTGCACATCGAGGAGCTCGACTACATCGATCATGCTTGCATCGACCTGTTGTCGAGCTGGGACAAGCAGCACAGGGCGAGCGGTGGCTCTCTCGAGATCGAGTGGGATGGGCTGACGAAGAAATACAAGGATCGCAGCTCCGCGAGCTTCAGGGCTGCCCAGGAAGCGGCCAAGAATGGCAGCAAGGAATAGCGCTTCCGGCTCGGACCGAAGCGCTCAGGCGCGTGAATTCTCGCCAATACGCTTCGGTTTTCAGGAGGCTCTGTAAACGCGGCGCAGCAGAACGTAGCCGAGCAACGCCGACAGCATCGAGCCGGCAAGCACGCCGATGCGAATGTCGGCGGCAAATGCCGGCTCCGGGAATGCCAGCATGCCGATAAATAGGCTCATGGTGAAGCCGATGCCGGCGAGGATCGAGACGCCGAATAGTCCCGCCCACGTTGCGCCTTCCGGGCGGGCGCCGAGGCCGAGCGCGATGGCCCCGCGCGAGAACAGGAAAACGCCCAGAGGCTTACCGATGAAGAGGCCCATTGCGATGCCGAGCGGTATGGAGCTGGTGAGCCGTTCCAAATTCACGCCGGCAAGCGATACGCCGGCATTGGCGAACGCGAATGCCGGCAGAACGCCGAAGTTCACCCACGGGTGAAGGTTCTCCTGCAGATGCGCCGCGAGCGAGCGCACCGGCGCATGGCGATGCTCAGCCGGGAGCGGCGTCAGCGGAATGGCGAAGGCGGTGGCAACGCCCGCCAGCGTCGCGTGGACGCCCGACTTCAGCACACAGAGCCACACGAAAACTCCGACCAGCACGTAGGCCGCGGTGCTGGTAACGTTGCGGCGGTTCAGCGTGGCAAGGGCTGCAATGCCAACCGCTGCCAGCGAAAGGGCCGTCATCGACAGGCTCGACGTATAGAAGAATGCGATAATGAGGATGGCGCCGAGGTCGTCGATGATGGCGAGGGCCAGCAGAAACACCTTGAGCGCCGGTGGCACACGGGAGCCGACGAGCGCCAGAACGCCGACCGCAAAGGCGATATCAGTGGCGGTTGGAATGGCCCAGCCATGCAACGCTTGCGGGTCGCCGCGGTTGACGCTCGCATAGATGAGCGCGGGAACGATCATGCCGCCGAGTGCACCTATCGCCGGGAGCGCTGCCTGACGTGGGCTTGAAAGCTCACCCTCAACCAACTCGCGCTTGATCTCCAGCCCGACATGGAAAAAGAAAATTGCCATCAGGCCATCATTGATCCAGTGGAGCAGGCTCTTATCCAAGCCGAGCGTCCCGATGCGTATGGCGACGGGCGTCTCGAGAAGCGCGTCGTAGAACGCATGAAGGGACGAGTTGGCGAGGAGCAGGGCGAACGACGCTGCGATCAGGAGCACAATGCCGCCCGACGCCTCGTGATGAATGAAATCGAGCGCGCCGCGAAAGTTCTTCCTTACCATGATGGTATTCCAAGCTCCTTGTTGGTGCCGAGGTTGGGGTATCCGCCAGCAACGGTCAATGCGTGTCCGAGGTCACATCATCTTAACTGTCAATGGTGCCGCCGTGTGCCAATGGTCTGCGGCAGAGACAAGCGCAAGCTCGTCTTTGCCGGCGCTCGCCGCGATCAGCGCTGCGGTCGCGGAAACGGCCCTCCCGAGGCATTTCTGGGGATTTGACCCGGGATCTGGGCTCGTCAGGCACTCAGCGACAAAGACCGCCATCATGAAATCGCCGGTGCCATTCGGAACGGACACCTTGTGCGGCACCACACACACATAGGCCGTTGCTTCGGTAACGAGAATGTTGGCAAGGGATGCGCCGGCCGCGGGGACGGAGGTTACGAGCGTAGCGGCTACCGGCAGCGCGCGGGCTGCCTCGATGGCGGACGCCGCGTCGGTGACCGGGCGGTCGCTCAGCCAGCCAAGCTCGAAGGCGTTCGGGCTCGCATAGGCTGCCTTGGGAAGAAGTTCGTCACGAATGGCTCTGGCTGCGGCGGGATCGATGTAGAGACCGGGGGGCGTGTCGCCGATCACCGGATCGCAAAAGAAAAGCGCATCCGGCCGGCGCCGTTTCACCAGATCGACGAGGCTCACCGCGAAGCTGACGTGCGCCTTGCTCGGCTGGTAGCCGGTCAGCACCGCATCCACCGTGGCGAGCCAGCCGTTGGCATCGAGCGCCGCCAACATGGCTTCGAGCTGCTCGGGCGGCAGCGGCGCGCCAGCGGCGTAAGGGTGTCCCGGGTGGTTGGATAGAAGGATCGTCGGCAACGCAATGACCTCGTGCCCCAGCCACTGCAACGCAGGGGTTATCGCCGAGAGGCCGACGTGGCCGCGGGAAACGAGTGAGGAGAGTGCGAGGACAGTGGCCATGGCCGGGTGAATAGCGCGCCGTTGAGCTCAACGCGAGCTGCAGCAGCACATATTCCTCAAACGTCGTACTGGACGGCTGGCGCTTAAAGTCTATGCTGCATTGCAGCATGCGATCGCTGAGGTCTCGCGGGAGGGCCTTTCAATGCAGACACGACCAAGACGAAGCGTTCTCTATATGCCGGGGGCCAATGATCGCGCACTCGAGAAGTCCAAAACTCTGCAGGCCGACGCGCTTATTCTGGACCTTGAGGATTCGGTGGCGCCAGACGCCAAGGCGGACGCGCGGCGCAAGGTGGTCGAGACGGTGCGCGAAGGCGGATATGGGCGTCGCGAGGTCGTCATTCGTCCGAACGCGCTCGAGACACCGTGGGGAACAGCGGACCTGCTCGCGGCGGCTGCGGCAGCGCCTGACGCCATTCTCGTGCCGAAAGTCGCCCATCCCGGCGACATCATCAGCGCAGCCAAGATCCTGAAGTCGGTCCACGCACCAGAGAAGACCAAGCTTTGGGCAATGATGGAGACGCCGATGGCCATCTTGCATGCGGGTGAAATCGCAGCCGTCGGAGCCGATCCCGAGAACCGGCTCGTCTGCCTTGTGATGGGCACAAACGATTTGATCAAGGAAAGCCGCGCCCGCGCGCTACACAATCGCTTCGCCGTCGTGCCTTGGATGGCCATGGCCATCGTTGCAGCGCGCGCTTACGGCCTCGACATCATCGACGGCGTCTATAACGACTACCGGGACGAGACTGGATTTCGCGCGGAGTGCGAGCACGGCCGGACCCTCGGCATGGACGGCAAGACCCTGATCCATCCGGCGCAGATTACCCCCTGCAACGAGATCTTCTCGCCGAGCGAGGAGGAGGTGGCCTGGTCGAAAACCATCATTCGGGCGTTCGACGAGCCCGGCAACTCGCAGAAGGGCGTTATCACAGTCGACGGCAAGATGGTTGAGCGGCTGCATCTCGTGCAGGCCAAGCGCACGGTCGCAATCGCCCATTCCGTACGTGAGATCGAGGAGTGGTTTTAGTGGGTCGTTGCCTCGGGACCCAGGCCGCCCCATAGTCAGAGTGATCAACAGCTCGAGGCAGGGTCACCCCATGCTCAAGCCCAAGGCTCAGCCCGCAACATATGCCGATATCGAGGCCTTACCGCCCAACGTTGTCGGCGAGATCCTCTTTGGCGAGCTGCACGCCCGTCCGCGTCCGGCACCGCGGCACGCGGTGGCGGCCAATGTCGTAGGCGCTGAGGTTTCCGGTCCCTTCCAGCTTGGCCGAGGGGGGCCGGGCGGTTGGATCTTCATGGTTGAGCCGGAGCTGCACCTCGGCCCTCATGTTGTTGTTCCTGACCTTGCCGGGTGGACGCGAGAGCGACTAACGCCGTTTCCCGAGACCGCGTACATCGAGACCCCGCCAGACTGGCTGTGCGAAGTGCTATCGCCGTCGACGCAGGCCATCGATCGCACCGATAAGCTTGCCATCTACGCGGAATTCGGGGTCAGGCATTGCTGGTACGTCGACCCAATCGCTCGGACGCTCGAGGTGCTGGCCCTCACCGGCGACAAGTGGCTACTGGCTGCGGCTTTCAAGGGTGCCGATCGGGTCACCGCACCGCCGTTCGAGGCGCACACCTTTGCGCTGGATGCGTTGTGGGTGGATGACGGACCTCCTGCGGCGGGGTGAAGCTTTTTGGCGCTCGCAAAGCCTGGCTGCCGCGTCAATAGATCCAACCCACCGATCTCGCGCGGGGCGGACAAAAATGGCATATGGGCAGATCGATATTGCACCGCGTCCGCCAGACGGCGTGCTTCTGCGACCGATACTTTGGGACCGAAACGAGGGGCCATGACCAAGACCAATCCGGGTAACTTTTTCGAAGATTACAAGGTCGGGCAGGTTCTGACCCACGCAACACCACGCACGATCACCGAGGGCGACGTCGCATTGTACATGAGCCTTTACGGCCCGCGGTTCGCCGTAAATTCGTCAGACGCCTTCGCCAAGTCGATCGGCTATCCGCGCTCGCCGGTGGACGACCTGCTGCTTTTTCACGTCGTGTTCGGCAAGACGGTGCCGGATATCTCACTGAATGCGATTGCAAATCTCGGCTATGCCGAGGGCCGCTTTCTGAAGCCCGCGTATCCGGGCGACACGCTGTCGACGGTCTCGGAGGTCATTGGCCTCAAGGAGAACTCGAACAAGGAAACGGGAACGGTCTATGTCCGCTCGACGGGGCGCAACCAGAAGGGCGAGATCGTTCTCGAATACGTCCGCTGGGTCATGGTACGGAAGCGCGACAAGGCGGCGGCCTCACCCGAGGCGGTGGTTCCGAAGCTCGCGGACCGCGTCGATCCGAAGGACATTGGCGGCGCTGTCCCTGCTTTGAATTCAGCGGCCTATGATTACGCGCTGGCTGGCTCGCCTTATCGCTGGGGCGATTATGAGGTTGGTGAGCGGATCGACCACGTGGACGGCATGACACTCGAGGATGCCGAGCACCAGATGGCGACGCGCCTCTACCAGAATACGGCCAAGGTGCACTTCAACCAGCATACGGAATCAAAGGGCAGGTTCGGCAAGCGTATCGTCTACGGCGGCGTAACAATCTCGCTCGCGCGCGCGCTGTCGTTCAACGGCATGAACAATGCCTTCCACATCGCGGCGATCAATGGCGGCCGGCACGTGGCGCCGCTCTTTGCGGGCGATACCGTCTACTCCTGGTCCGAGGTCTTGGAGAAGGCAGAGCTCCCGGGCCGCACCGACGTCGGCGCACTTCGCACTCGGCTCGTGGCCGTCAAGAACCATGACTGCTCGGTGTTTCCCTTCAAGAACGACAAGGGCGAGTACGCAGACGGCGTCATTCTCGACCTCGACGTGTGGCTCGTCCTGCCCCGGTAACATTCCCGTGGCTATACTCCTGCCGCAGTCGCGGACAAGGGTGCGCCGACGGCTCGATGCCATTGGGGGTTAAATGCTGAGCTTCTCGGGTTTCTATAGACTTTTGCTGGCCGGAGGGCTCTTCGTCGGTGCGTCGATGCCCGTTCTCGCGGCAGGAGAAAAGGCCGCCGCCGAGATGAAGGACGCAACGGGCAAGAGCCTCGGTAAAATCGAGATTGTTTCGACGAACGGCGGTGCCCTGCTCAAGATCAAGCTGTCTGGGCTTGCGTCCGGGCCGCATGGTCTGCGGTTCCATGAGACCGGCAAATGCGAAGGCAATTTCGAGAGCGCGGGGGGGATTTATAATCCTCTCGGTGCGACCCACGGCTTTCTGCACGAAGAAGGGCCAATGGCCGGTGATCTGCCGAACGTGATCGTGCCGGCTTCCGGCGATGTGGAGGTCGAACTTCTCAACTCCTACGTGACGGTGGCCAAGACGGCCGACGAGAACCTCTTCGACGAGGATGGAACCGCACTCGTTATCTTTGAGAGGCCCGATGATTATGGCCTGGAGCCGGATGCCGATCCCGGCCCGCGCATCGCCTGTGGTGTGATCACGCAGCAGAAGTAGGCCCCTTACAACCCGTCGGCGCCCCGATACGCTCCAGCTCCGCTACCTCCCCGCCAGGGGCGAAAAAGCGGCGCGATGGAGATCTTGCCTCGTTGCACTTATTGCCGAGGTGCTTATGCCACGCCTCGTTGCACTTATTGCCGAGGTGCTTATGCCACGCCTCGTTGCACTTATTGCCGAGGTGCTTATGCCACGCCTCGTTGCACTTATTGCAGAATTGCTGCCAACCCCAGAGCGCGCTAAAACGCGATAGACAATTTCAATCGCTGTCTCCGGGGGATCACGCCCAATGGCTGACGCCAAGACCGAGCGGGGCGCAAAAGCTCCGCGTCCGCTCTCGCCGCACCTGCAAGTCTATCGCCCCTTGATCAACATGGTCATGTCGATCTTGCATCGCATGACCGGGGCGGCCCTCTATCTCGGCACGCTGCTCGTCGCCTGGGTGCTCGCCGCGGCTGCGAGCGGGCCGGAATATTACGCCTTCGTCACGGGGCTGCTCGGCTCGTGGCCCGGCAAGGTCGTGCTATTCGGCTATACCTGGGCGATCTTCCATCACATGGCTGGCGGCGTGCGGCATTTCATTTGGGATACCGGGCACGGCTACGACCTCGAGACCATCGACATGTTGTCCTGGGGCACGGCACTAATTTCTGCCGTGGCCACGCTCGGGCTTTGGGCCTACATCCTGATTAGCGGCTGAGAGGCAAACCGATGACGATGCGCACACCACTGAAGCTGGTCCGCGGCCTCGGCTCCGCCAAGGAAGGTGCCGACCATTTCTGGATGCAGCGGATCACGGGCGTTTCCAACCTCGTCCTTTCGCTGTTTGCTATTTGTCTCGCAGTCAGCCTGGCAGGCGCCGATCATGCAACGATGCGAGCGGCCTTCGCGCATCCGTTGATTGCGCTGCCGATACTCCTGTTCATGATCTCGGCAGCCATCCATATGCGGATCGGCATGCAGGTGATCATCGAGGACTATGTGCACGGCGAGGGCTTGAAGATCGCCGCGCTCCTGCTCAACACGTTCTTCGCGATCGGCGTTGCCTCGGTGGCTGCGCTTTCAATCCTCAAGCTCTCCTTCGGAGGCTAACGTCACGATGGCTGCAAAGACAAATGGCAGCGGTGCCGCCTCGACCGCACCCGCAATCAACGGCAGGGCTTATCCCACCATCGATCATACTTACGACGTGGTGGTTGTCGGCGCGGGCGGAGCGGGTCTTCGCGCGACACTCGGCGCGGCCGAGGCGGGCCTCAAGACCGCCTGCATCACAAAAGTTTTCCCGACCCGCTCGCATACCGTTGCCGCCCAGGGCGGTGTTGCAGCCTCGCTCGGAAACATGGGCCCCGACAATTGGCGCTGGCACATGTACGACACCGTCAAGGGCTCCGACTGGCTCGGCGATCAGGATGCGATCGAGTATCTCTGCCGGCACGCGCCAGATGCCGTCTATGAGCTCGAGCATTACGGCGTGCCGTTCTCGCGCACGGAGGACGGCAGGATCTATCAGCGTCCATTCGGCGGCATGACCACGGAGTTCGGTGCCGGCCCGCCGGCGCAGCGTACCTGCGCCGCGGCCGACCGGACGGGACACGCCATGCTGCACACGCTCTATGGCCAATCGCTCAGCCATTCGGCCGAGTTTTTCGTCGAGTATTTCGCGCTCGACCTGATGATGGACGAGGAGGGCGCCTGCCGTGGCGTCATCGCGCTCTCCATGGAGGATGGCGCGATCCACCGCTTCCGCGCCAAGCGCACCATTCTTGCGACCGGCGGCTATGGCCGTGCCTACTTCTCCTGCACCTCGGCGCACACCTGCACGGGCGACGGTAACGCGATGGTGCTGCGGGCTGGCCTGCCGCTGCAAGACATGGAGTTCGTACAGTTCCATCCGACCGGTATCTACGGCGCCGGCGTTTTGATTACGGAGGGGGCGCGCGGCGAGGGCGGCTATCTCACCAATGGCCAGGGTGAGCGCTTCATGGAGCGCTACGCGCCGCATGCCAAGGATCTCGCCTCGCGCGACGTCGTCTCGCGCTCCATGACGATCGAGATTCGCGAGGGGCGCGGCGTGGGCGCAGAAAGCGACCACATCTTCCTCCACCTCGACCACCTGGATCCGAAGATCCTGGCGGAGCGTCTGCCTGGAATCACGGAAAGCGCCAAGGTGTTCGCTGGCGTCGACCTCACCCGCCAGCCGATCCCCGTGCTGCCGACCGTGCACTACAACATGGGCGGCATCCCAACGAACTACCACGGCGAGGTGCTGACGCTACGCGATGGAAATCCGGACCAGATCGTTCCGGGCCTGATGGCGATCGGAGAGGCGGCCTGCGTCTCGGTGCATGGCGCGAACCGGCTCGGCTCGAACTCGCTCATTGATCTTGTGGTGTTCGGCCGCGCTGCTGCGCTGCGTTGCGAGGCAACGGTCGAGAAGGGCACGTCGCAGCCTGACTTTGTCAAGACCGCCACGGACGCTGCGCTGGCGCGCCTCGATCATTATCGCTACGCGAACGGCAAGGAGCCGACCTCGGCGCTGCGTCTGCGCATGCAGAAGGTCATGCAATCCAACTGCGCCGTGTTCCGCGACGGACCGGTGCTCGAGGAAGGCGTCAGGAAAATCACCGAGATCTGGAACGCGACCGAGGACATCCGCGTCACCGACCGCTCGCTGATCTGGAACTCTGACCTCATCGAGACGCTCGAGTACGATAATCTCATCTCGCAGGCGGCCGTGACGGTGGTCGGCGCGGCCAATCGGCAGGAAAGCCGCGGCGCGCATGCTCGCGAGGACTTTCCGAGCCGCGACGACGTGAACTGGATGAAGCACACCCTGGCGTTCGCAGATTACGCAACAAAGACCGTGAGGCTCGACTTCCGCCCCGTGCATACGCACACGCTGACGAACGAGATTGCCTACATCGAGCCAAAAGCGCGCGTTTATTAATCCGCTTTGTATCCAATGCGCGGTCGCACTTATTTGCAGCCAAGTCTTGTGGTGCAACCGCGGCTACCGATCGTTCATGCCCAACCGTAGCGTGCGATTCGCGGTTGTGGACAATGTTCCAACAACCCTCTCGTGCAATTTTTCGTCACTTGCTTGTTGGCGATGCGGCGTAGGACGATGACTTGGCCTATCAATGACTTGGCCCATCGGTGAAATGGCCTATTTCTGAGGGGGAACGCGCGCCTTGGCTAAGGAGCTGGCAAAAACGCCGGTCGAGGACAGCGACAGCCGCATTGCGCCGGATCCGTTCGCGGCCGTGCTGCCGGCCATAGCAGCGCTTGGTGCCATCGCATCGATCGCGACAATAAACTGGTCGGCGCGAGAGCGCACTCCTGACCGCACACGGCCGAAACGCAAGGCCGTCACAGCCTTACGCGAGCTCGAGACGTGCTGCCTACATCTCAGCGAGATCTTCAAGCGCTTTCAGCGCAATCCCAAGGTGTTTGCCGGCGAGGGCGGGCCAGGCTCCTCGCCGATGAAGTTTGGAACACATGGGCCGCGCGTGGGGATCGATGCGGCGCGGGTCTACCAGCTCGCCATGAACGACGTCGCCTCGATGCTGGTGCTGGCGTCGCAAAATGCTTTTGATGTGATGTGCGCTGTCGAGGACGGGACCATAGAGGCACCGGAGGAGGTCTTCTTTGGCTTCGGTGAGTGCCAGGACAGCTTGAACAAGCTCATACAAACCCGTGCGACGTTGCGGGCCACCGTCGACACGGGCGCCGAGGTTGCGGACAAGCTCATCGCCGTCGTGCGGGAGCTAAAAAAGTATCGGCAGGACTAAATCCAATTTAGCGTGGACTTTGGGCGTGATCCAGCTCCTCGAAGAGCACTGCGAAGGTGGAACCCTTGCCGATCTCGCTCGAAATCCGCAGCTCGCCGCGGTGGCGGATGACGATATGCTTGACGATGGCTAGGCCCAAGCCGGTGCCACCTTTTTCGCGGCTCGCGTTCACGTTGGCTCGATAGAAGCGCTCCGTGAGGCGCGGCAGATGCTCGGGCGCGATGCCGGGTCCATCATCGCCGACGGCGAGCAAGAGGCGCTGATGCGGCGGCGATCCGTCCATCACACGAGAGACCGCTATTTCAACATGCCCGCCTTCCCGGCCATACTTGATGGCGTTATGCACGAGGTTCTGCAACACCTGCACAAGCTCGTCACGATCGCCGCGAACGCGCGCGGCGGAACCGTCCAGCTTGCTGACGAGGAGCTTCACCTTCGAGGCTTCCGCAAGCGGCTCCAGTGCCTGAGCGACGTAGGAGGCGACCTCGTTGAGGTCGACGATACCCTTCGGCGGCAAGTGCACGCGCATTTCAACACGGCTCAACGAGAGCAGATCGTCGATAAGGCGCGTCATGCGCATCGCCTGACTGGCCATGATGCCAAGAAAGCGTGCGCGCGCACTGGGGTCGTCGCGAGCCGGACCTTGCAGGGTCTCGACGAAGCCGCGCAGGGAGGCGAGCGGCGTGCGTAGCTCGTGGCTGGCGTTGGCAATGAAGTCGGCGCGCATCTGCGCCAGTCGATCCTGCTCGGTGAGGTCGCGAAAGGTCACAAGCAGGCGCGGTATGTCCCGGCGCTCGCGGCTGCCCGCCAAACGCGAAACCGTTGCCGAGATGCGCCGCTCAACCGGGATGCGCTCGAATAGCTGGACAACCACGGGCTCAGCCGAGTTCATGGCACGCTCGACGGCTTGGTTCAGCTCGGGATTGCGCGACATGTGGCTTAGTGGATATCCGGCGCGAGCCATTGGGAAAAGGTCGAGCACGAGCGCGTTGTGATGCATGATGTTGGCGGATGCATCCAAGGCAACGGCTGGTTCGGGAATTGCATCGACGAGTGGGCGCCAGCTTTCATTGTTGCGATCACGCGGAGCCTGCGGTCGCGATGCGACCTCGTTTCCGGCGGCGGTGGAAACTGCGTCGCGGTCGTTCTCTCCGGCATCCGACGTGATCATGATGGCCATCATGATAAAGGCAAGCAGCGCGACACCCCAGTTGAGACCTGCAGCCGCGACTAGCGCAATAAACAGGAGACCTGAGGCCGTAATGGGCCGGCGGACGGCCGAGAGTTTGCGATACGCGCTTACGGCACGGACTTGCGCCGGCTCGAGAAGCCTTTGCTGAACCCCTACCAAAATACGAGAAAGCATTTCTGTTGCCATCATGGACGGCAACAATGCCCCGAACTGCATGCAACCCTCAACCGCTCGTTGCTATAGACCCTATCGTCCTTTCGATGCTCGCCAACAATGCGCGCCGCAGCGCTCACCTCTCAAGCCATCGAAGGATGGCAGCAAGGTGGGTTTCTATCCCACCGCTGCCGCGCTTGCGCGCCCGGCCTCTTTGATGCGAGTAAAACAACAGCCGTGTGACAGTTCGACTTGATGGCATGGCTTGACAACGCGAGGGTCACGATAATGGCGAAGGCGGAAAAGCAGGCGCGAGAGGGCAAGGGCACTGCCCGGGGCAAGATGGCCGAGCCTGGCTACCCGGGATTCGACCTCGAAGACCCCAAACTTGCGCCGGAAATCGAGGAGCGGGCTCGGTCATCCGGCGGCTTTCCCTATGAGGAGAAGCTCAAGCGGAAGGACTATGAGGAGCAGCTCTTGAGCCTTCAGCTCGAGCTTCTGAAGTTTCAAACGCACGTTACCGAGCAGCGGGAGCGCGTCGTCATCGTGTTTGAGGGCCGGGATACCTCGGGCAAGGGCGGATGCATTCAACGCTTCCTGGAGCGGCTCAATCCCCGTCATGCCAAGTCCGTTGCACTGAGCAAGCCGACCGAAACCGAGCGCGGACAATGGTATTTCCAGCGCTACGTGCAGCATTTGCCGACACGAGGCGACATCCTTCTTTTCGACCGCTCTTGGTACAATCGCGCCGGCGTCGAGCGCGTCATGGGCTTTTGCAGCGAGGACGAGGTTGCAGATTTCCTCAGAGATGCGCCTAATTTCGAGGCGCTCCTGGTGAGGGACGGGATCAAGCTGTTTAAGTTTTATTTGACCGTCGGGCGCGAAATGCAGCTCAAGCGATTTCACGAGCGGCGCCACGACCCGTTCAAGCAGTGGAAAATCACTGAAATTGATCTGGCCGCGATCGGCAAGTGGGACGATTACTCGCAGGCCGAGGCGGAAATGCTTCGCTTTACACACACGCCGACGACGCCTTGGACCGTCATCCACGCCAACGAGCAGAAGCGCACGCGGCTCGAGGCCATCCGCGTTGTGCTTTCAGGCTGCGATTACAAGGGCAAGGATGCCAATGCCATCGGTGTCGCCGACGCAAAGATCGTCGGCGCGGGTCCGGAGTTCCTGCAGTCCTTCGCGAGCCGCGGCCGGGGCGACTGATTTAGAGCGCGTTTGTCCCAAGGGTGTTTCCGGCTCAGCTCAAGGCAGGCGGCAGCCAGCCGTGAAGAAGCCGTAGAGCCATGCGGTGGTCGCGCCGTAGCCGGCCAAGATGAGAAGGACAGACGCGATCAGCCTCGGATCGCCGCCCATGAAGATCGGGCCGCCTTTGAGGATCGGCACGAGCAGGAACACACCAACCAGCGCCGGTCCCAAAATACCTAGAATGATGCCCCGAAGCGTCATGGAGCCCTTCGGCACGTCGCCGAGGACAAGCGCAAAGATCGCACCCCAAACTCCGCCCCAAAGAGTGTCACTCGCAATTTGCGGAATGCCGGTGATCGCTGCAGGTTGCATGTTCCAAGGCACCCGCTGGATGACCTCCGCATTGACGAGGGCCATCTTGATCAGCTCGTGGGCGGTGAGAGTTGCCAACACTCCTGCGGCGAAACCTAGCATCAAGCTCTTGAACGATGTTCCGTTTTCCATGCAATTTTCTCCCTGCTCGCCTCGCCACTATTCCTGCTTCGCCGATAGTTGAAAAGCCCCGCGACCTGAGATCTGCGCAGTCGTCAAATTCCCGCTTAGATTGTATTGTGTCGAATCTTCGTGCATGCGTCACAACCAGAGAGCTAATTCTGGCAATGCCTGCAATTCGCGTCGAAAGGCTACCGGTGCAAACGTTCGGGCTCGGATTTCTGGGCTTCGATCATCTGCAGCTCGTATTTCAGCCTGGCGGCGCGGCGGAGCCGACATCTCAGGAGAGATGGTTTGTCATCGAAGGCGTCCGCGAGCTGGCCGGTGCCACCACGCGGCTCGGGGTAGAAGGCTGGCACGGAGGGACGACGCTTGCTGAGGCAAATGGCGGCGCTTCGGGTGCGGAACTTGCCGCCAAGATCGGAACGGCCGAGTTTCGGGGCAGCCGGGAGCTCGTCTCGGGTCAGGATGCGCATGAGACTTGGGCGTCCCTCGTGTCGTTCGCCGCCGATATCGAGGCGCAGGGCTTTCCCTATATTGCCTATGCGCTGCCATCCTCGCCGCTGCCGACACTCAACTCAACCTCGCTGATCGGCTCGCTGCTCTATCACGCTGGCTTCTCGCCTGCCGAGGCGAGGCCGTTCGGCACGCGTCTCTCGCCGGGCATGACGACCCTGCTCGCGACCTCCGGCGACGACACGGTGAGCCTTGGGGCGAGCGACTTCACGGCAATTCTCGCGGGTGCTGGGCAGGATACGCTGTTCGGCAGCGACGACGCTCAGCGCATTGACAAGCTCTATGGCGGAAAAGGCGACGATCGTGTTCATTGGTCTGCCGGGTTCAACATCTTCCACGGTGGGGAGCCCTCGCTCGCCTATGCGGCGGATGGCGTAGATACCGTGACCTACGCAGGGACAGGCAAGATCCGTGTCGATGCCGCCGCATCGCCGGTCGAGCATTACCGGCCGGATTTCATCGTGACGCATCCCGGCGGCACCGATCATTTGTTCTCGATCGAGGAACTGTCCTGGGACGCCAGCAACGACACCGTTACTCTGGGACAGGGCGTGGGCATGATCGGCCAGGGGCGAGTGCCGCTAACCCTGAGGCTCGGCGACGGCGACAACACCGTCGACGGCAGCCTCGGCACGTTTCCGACGCGCATCATAGCGGGGACGGGACAGGACACGATCATTGTGGGCTCCGGACCGATGACGGTTAGCGGCGGGCCCGGCGCCGACACCTTCATCATTGCAGCGCAGGATGCCGACCTCACAATACTGGATGCGGGCCCCGAGGATCGGTTGACCCTCTTGCCGGAGTTCGCTGAGGCACGCGCCGAGGCGGACCCCAGCGGCGGGCTTCTCATCCGCATCCTAGGAGACGCGGGTGCGAGTGCGCTTGTCCATGTCAGGGACTTCGAAGTGGGCGATCTCGGGATATCGAACGCCACCAGCCGGCTGGTCGCAGCCTCGACCTTCCACGATGAAAGCGAGGCGTTCCGCTTTGCAGCGTTCGACCATCTCGGTGAGAGCCACGAGCCTAAGCCGTCTGGGCACAGTGCCAATGCCGAGCATGCTCAGCACGATGCGATCTGGACGGAATTTCTGCCGGAGCCTTTTACCGACCTTGCACCGGCTCCGTTGCATTGGATCGTCAGTGATGGAGAGGATCGGCACCATTGAGGGGCCGGCCTGGCCTCGCTGTTGACTGGTGCCCAGCAAAGGTGCGTGCAATGATAGAGCCGGTGCCCGTAGCAGACTTGGCAAGCCGGGCACCAGATTTGGCAATGCCTTGAATTTGCGTGTGTGCTTTCCTCTGCTTCTAGGCCTATGCGTGCTGGCCGGCAGCGCGCGCGGCGCTGGCGCTCAAACGTGCGCGCTCGAGCCACAGGCCTCGCGTGCCGTGGTCCGCGTCATCGATGGGGAAACACTCGCTCTCGACGACGGCACGGAGGTCCGCCTAGTCGGAGCTCTTGCGCCGCGCGCGCCGGCGGGCAATGCGCAAGAGTGGCCGTTTGAACGGGCCGCGGTCAGCGCGCTCGAGTTGCTTGTCAAGGGACGCACGGTGCAGCTCAAAACAGTCGGCCGGCAACATGACCGGTATGGGCGGCTGCTGGCCCATGTTTTCGTGGCCGACGGCGGCGAGACCGTTTGGGTGCAGCGCGCGCTTGTGACGGCGGGGCATGTCCGCGCCTATGCGCTGCCGGGCAACGAGGGTTGCCTGGCCGACTTGCTTATTGCAGAGGAAACAGCACGGGAAAGCCGCCGCGGCCTTTGGGCGAGTGTTGCCTATCAGGTTCACGAGGCCAGCGACACGCGGGAGCTTCTTCGGATTGCGGGCAGCTTCGCGGTCGTAGAGGGGCGGGTCGAGCGTGTAGCGAAGGCTGGCCGGCGCCTCTATCTCAATTTCGGTACTGACTGGCGACGCGACTTCTCGATCTCCGTGCCGCCAACGCTGTTGCGTGGTGGATCGCTCGGCGAAGCCAAGATCGTCGAGAGGCTCAAGGCCCTCGCGGCACGCCGCGTCCGCGTGCGCGGATGGATCCAGCGGCGAAACGGGCCACTGGTGGAAATCAGCTCGATTGACGAGATCGAGGTCATTGGTGACGCTGAGAAGCCCGCTTTGGATTCGGCGGAATCCAAAGCAAAAGAAAAGCACCCGGCTGGCGCGCAACCGGGTGCTCTCGATCTTTGAGGCTCTCGATGGACGCTCAACGGCATCCATCGTATGCGACCCGCTCTAACTAGGCAGCCTTGATCTCGCCTTCGGTGCCGTCTGCGAGGCGGCGGCCGCGGGCGCTTTTGGACAGCACGTCCGTGATGCGCTGAACGGCGCCGCGCTCATCGAGCTTGTCGACAGCGGCGATCTCGCGAGCCATGCGGTCGAGCGCATCCTCATAGAGCTGGCGCTCCGAGTAGGACTGCTCGGGTTGCGCCTCGGAGCGATAGAGGTCGCGAACGACTTCAGCGATCGAGACGAGATCGCCGGAGTTGATCTTTGCGACATATTCCTGGGCGCGGCGGCTCCACATCGTGCGCTTGACGCGGGCGCGACCCTTCAACGTCTCCATCGCCTTCTTGACGACATTCTCGTCAGCGAGCTTGCGCATACCGACGCTTTCGAGCTTGCCGGTCGGGACGCGAAGCGTGAGCTTCTCCTTGTCGAACGTGATAACGAAGAGCTCGAGCGACATGCCCGCGATCTCCTGTTCCTCGATGCCGACGATGCGGCCGACGCCATGCGCCGGATAGACAATGAACTCGCTCGTCTTGAAGCCGTGACGCTGGCTGACGGGCTTCTTCTGTGCGGCGGCGGCAGCGGCAATCATCTGGCGCGCGGCAGCTGCCTTCTCGGCGATCGCTTTAGGCGTAGCCGGTTGTGCGGGGGCGGGAGCGGTGATCTTCTGCCCCGACGATTTTGCGAGTGCGGCCGCGACGCGAGCCGGAGCAGCAGCCTGATGAGCAGCGACGGACGCAACCACGGCTGCGGTGGAGGCAGTGGGGCGCTGAGCAAGCGGCGCGGCAATCGCCTGCGGCTTTGCAGCGGCGGGCTTCACACCCGCGGGCTTGGCAGTGGCGACGGGAGCAGTGGCAGCCTGAGATGGAGCGACCGACTTCGTTACGGACTTCTTAACTGCGCTGGCTACGGTCGCAGTTTTTTTCATCTCGTGGCCTTTCGAAGCTTGTTTGGTGACAACGGTTTTAGTAGCAGTGGCTTTCACGGTCGGCTTCTTCGTAGTGGCTTTTGCCTTAGCTACGGGTTGCCGGGCCGAGGTCTTAGCAGCGGAAGCAGCGGGCTTGGCCGTCCGCGACTTCGCTTGCACCTTGTTCTTTTGAGCCATAAGCGTCGTCTCACTCTCTCGCATCACAAACGCATCCCAGGCTGGGCGCGCACAATATTGTCGTCGACTTCACTGCAATGAACGTCGTCTGCCGCAGTCATACTTTCTTCAGTCGTACTTTTAGTCACACCTAACTTCCGGCTCGCGGACTTATCTTCCGGCATGCGCGTTATCCTGCACGCACGTCGTCCCGGCACGTCGGCACTTGCGATTTGCCGCCGCTCCAGGCGAGTTTCCGGACATCGAATACTGTCGTTACCCGATCAGAACGGCCGATACTTGTCGCAGCGTCCGTGCATAGCAATTCAGCCCTCCCCCATACCGGATAGACGGCCATCAATCGCTGCATATTCCTGATCGGTTCAGTTGTTGCCCGAGGGGAAGACTTGTAACACAAATTTCACGAAAATTGAAGGGCAGGAGGGAATAAAGGTGTTCCCTGCCTTAATGAAGATGATCAAGTTGCAGAGACTCGTTGATCTCCGGGGTGCACTTGCTGCGGCGCACTTGGGCTAATGTTGGGTCAGTCGCCAGCCCCAGGTTTCGCAGTAAAATATTTCTCAAACTTACCCTCTACATCGCGAAATGCGTCTGCGTCAGTAGGAGCAGGCTTCTTTGAAGTAATATTCGGCCATTGATCTGCATATTCTCGGTTAATCTCTAGCCACTTCTCTAGACCTGGCTCGGTATCCGGCTTGATGGCTTCGACCGGGCACTCCGGCTCGCAAACGCCGCAGTCAATGCACTCGTCCGGGTGGATCACGAGCATGTTCTCGCCTTCGTAGAAGCAATCAACCGGGCAAACCTCCACACAGTCCGTGAACTTGCACTTGATGCACTTCTCGTTGACGATATAGGTCATGCGGATCGATCCGGTTCGGCATGGCTGAGCTTGGCTTCTCGCGGCTTGCCCATGCAGGCTAAATCTTCACTGAGGCTGAAGTCCTACAAGTCGGGATGTGCCAAATGCGTGACGCTCTGGCAAGAGCCATAAGCGACGCGAGGTAAAACACAAAATACCTGGCGCAGAAATAGAACCTTCGGTGACCGGTAAGGCTAGGCTCTGCCCTTGAGCTGATCCAGCTGGCGTCGCTCTCGTTTGGTCGGGCGGCCGGCGCCAGGCTCCCGCTCGCCCCAAAACACACTTGTCTCGCTCTTCTCTCCGGGGGCCGGGGCGGGGGCCCGAGGGGTCAGGTCCTCATATAGGCTCTGGGCTTCGGGGGCAGGTCCGCGCCGGGCGCCGAGAGCTGCTATGCGAAGCACGCGCACCGTCTTTTGAATGCGCGATGTGATGACATCGCCCACCTTCACTGCCTGCGCCGGCTTCTCAACCTTGGTGCTGTTGACCCGAATCTTGCCGGCCGAGATGCAGGATGCTGCCACCGTTCGAGACTTGGTGAGGCGAGCGAACCAGAGCCATTTGTCGAGCCGCTGCGTGCCGGACGCCGCTTGGCCGTTGTGGCTGTCAGCGGCAACCGTGCCCGTCATGAGGTTGTTTTCTCGCGCGCTTGCTTCTCGAGCGCGTCGCGAAGGGCGCCGAGGGAGGCGAACGGGCTATCGGGATCAATGCCGCCTTTCCGAGCCGGAGCAGACGACTGAATGACGCGGTTTGGACGCTCGTCACGCTGGCGGTCCGGACGCTGTCGGTCGGAACCACGGCGATGGTCTTCGCGGCCACGATCCCGATTTCCCCGCTCGCGATCGCCGCGGGCTTGCTGCTGGTCACGACCACCATTTTCGCGGCCGCGGTCGACGCGATCGCGTCGCTGATCGCGATCGTTGTCACGGCGGCGATGCGGCTGCTCTGAGCGATGATGCGCCGGCTCGGTGGAAGGCGCCGCTGCTGCCTGCTCGGAGCTCGCCGGGGCGTCTGTCGTGCCCGCTGCAGCTACGGTGATGGCTGGGTCTGCCGCCGGCTTGTCCCGGTTGTGATCCCGGCGGCCGCGGTGCGGCTGTTGCTGGTCACGGCGCGCATGCTGCTCGCGGCGCGGGGGCCGCTCGTCGCGGTGGCGGCGCGGACGCCAGATGTCGACCATCGCGGGCTCGGCTGCCTTAGCTGCTGCAGCCTCTAGTAGCGGAGCAGCGGCTGGTGCCGACGCAGCCTCCACCGACGCCGCCGCGTCATCCGCACTCGCTGCGAGCGGGGTTTCAATCTCGGCCACGGCTGGCTCGGCTACTGGCGCGACAGGAGCCGCCTCGGCAGGCGCTTCCGCATCCGCTGTAGGCTCGGAAGAGGAGGCAGCCTCCGTGGAGGCTGGCGCGGCCGGTTTTTCGGGGGCGGGAGCAAGAACGGCAGCGGGCGCAGGTGCTGGACGACGCTCGAGCTTAAAGCCCAGCGCCTTCAGCACGTTGCCGAGCTCCTCGGGTGAGCAGCCGAGGATCGACATCATCTCCGGCGTCACGGTGAATCCGCCATCGCCGGTGGAGCCGCGGGGCGGCGGCGTCGCGTGATCGGGATTGGCGCGCCAAGCCAGTAACGGACGAATGATGTCTGCCAAGCGCTCGAGAATGTCGAGGCGCACGGCGCGCGGGCCGCAGACATGAAAACCGTAGGCTCGATAGTATGCTTCCGGAAGGTTCGCCTGCGCCACTGCCGACGTGAGGCCCGGGCGCGGCAGCTCCGGCAGCGCCTCGAGCGAAAGGCCGCTTTCGCCGGCGTGCTTCAGAGCCCAGAGCGCGGTCGTAAGATCGGCGGCAGCGGGCTTCAGCAAGGCTGGGAAGTAAATGTTGAAGGCGCCGAAGCGAACGCCATACTTGCGCAGCTGCGCGCGGGCGGTCTGATCGAGGTGCTTCATCACATCGGCGATGAGCTCACGCTTCAGAACGCCGAAGCTTTCCTTCAAACGGAATGCGATACCGCGTGCGAGCCCGGTGACGTCCTCAGCCTTGGCAATATCGACGAGCGGCTTCAGGCGGTCGGCGATCATCTCGTCGCGCCAAGTTTCGAGGCGCGTCTGCACCTTGTCGCGGTCGGGCCCGCCGAGATGCTCGTCCACGAGCAGCTGGACCTGCGGCTTCAGCGGATCCTCGGCGGGCTCGAAGAACGCAATCTCCTCGTCGCGCCACAGCACGCGGCCGTTGCGGGTGAGCTTGAAGGCTTCGGCCTTGGCAGCTGCGACGCGGCGCGCGCGCATGCCAAGCTCGCGCGAGAGCACCTGGGCTGCGGCGTGGCGCGCCGCTTTGCCGTGGATGTCCTCGGCTTGCGTTTCTGGAGAGAAGCGGAAACCGCGAAGCCGTCCGACGTAGTGGTTTTCAACCGTGATGGCGCCGTCGTCGGCGATCTCGGCGTGCAACTCCTCCTTGTCGCGAAGGCCCTTCATGAGGGCGCTTGTGCGGCGATCGACGAAGCGCTGCGTCAGGCACTCGTGCAACGCGTCCGACAGGCTATCCTCGATCTCGCGCGTGCGGCCTTGCCAGTGAGCCGGATCCTTCATCCAGTCGGCTCGATTCGAGACGAAGGTCCAGGTGCGAATGTGGGCGATGCGGTTTGCCAGCGTGTCGATATCGCCATCGGTGCGGTCGGCAAAGGCGACCTGCTTGGCGAACCAATCTTCCGGCACGTGGCCTTCGGGACCCATGATGTTCTTGTAGATCGTGCTGACCAGCTCGGCATGGTTCTGCGACGAGATCTTGCGGTAATCCGGGATCTGGCAAACGTCCCAAAGCCGGGCCACGGCGGCGGCGCTGCGGGCGTAGTGCTCGACCTCGCCGTCGCTGGCGACGGTCTCGAGAGCGAGCACGTCGTCGGCCATGCGGGCGCGGGTCAGACGCTGCTCGTTCGGCATCTGGCGCAGGCTTTCGCGCAGGCGATCGAGGGAGCCGAAGTCCAGGCGGCGGTTGCGCCATTGCAGTACGCGCACGGGATCAAAGGTGTGCGTCTCGAGGCGTTCGACGAGGTCGCTCTCGAAGGATTCGGCGTTGCCGGTGACGCCGAACGTGCCGTCATTCATATGACGGCCTGCGCGGCCGGCGATCTGCCCGAGCTCGTTCGGCGTGAGGTTGCGAAACGTGTGGCCGTCGAACTTGCGCACCGACGAGAATGCCACGTGGTCAACGTCGAGATTGAGACCCATGCCGATGGCGTCGGTCGCGACCAGGAAGTCGACGTCGCCGGATTGATAAAGCGCCACCTGCGCGTTGCGCGTGCGGGGGGATAGTGCGCCGAGGACGACAGCGGTTCCGCCGCGCTGACGGCGGATCAGCTCGGCAATGGAGTAGACCTCGTTTGCAGAAAACGCAACGACGGCCGAGCGGGCGGGGAGCCGCGTGATCTTCTTCTCGCCGGCATAGGCGAGGCGTGAGAGCCTCGGGCGCGAAATGAAATTGGCGCCGGGTATGAGATCCTCGATGACCTCGCGCATGGTTTGCGCGCCGAGAAGCAACGTCTCCATTCGGCCGCGCGAATGCAGCAGCCGATCGGTGAAGACGTGTCCGCGCTCAGGGTCGGCCGCGAGTTGGATCTCGTCGATGGCAAGGAAATCGACATCGACATCGCGTGGCATGGCCTCGACGGTCGCCACCCAATAGCGCGCGCGCTCGGGCTTGATCTTCTCCTCGCCGGTGATCAGCGCGACCTTATCGGTGCCGATCCGACTGGAAATTTTATCGTAGACCTCGCGCGCGAGGAGCCGCAGCGGCAGGCCGATCATGCCGCTCTCGTGGCCGAGCATGCGCTCGATGGCGAGGTGCGTCTTGCCGGTGTTGGTGGGGCCGAGAACCGCGGTTACGTTACGTATGCGCGCTTCGAGGTCGCTAGCCATCTTTAAGTTACCCACAAATCACTGGAGGTCGGGCACTGGAGGTCGGAAGCCCTTGGCATTGCATTGCGATGCGCCGAGATCAAGCATTTCGTTGTGCGGTGTTTCAAGTAAAATGCCAATTTTCATTGTGCAGATGCTGGTATAAGCACCTTGAAACGCACCGCGGGCCTACCGCGGTGCGCCGGCAGAACATCAAAGTTCGCTACGTCCTCTGACTCAGTTGACCGACGCGACTTGGCCGCGTGCCGCTTTGACGCGGATTTGAACAAGATCCAGCCGCGCATGTCCAGCCGGAGTTGGGAGGCTCACGGATTGCGGCAGCATGAGCTTGGCTGCGGGCACGGGGCGAAAGGCAATCTCGATCTCGTTGGATGCGGCGAGGGCGCGCGTCTCATCAGTCGGAGTATACCCTGCAATGGGCTGATACTTCACGCGGCAGACGAGGGCGGTTTCACTTGTGCCTGCAAGGCGCTCAGCGCGAGCAAATTGGAGGTCGAGGTCAAAACGCTGTTTACCGTCGAAGATCGCGACCTTGCGTCCGCAGGGGGTCGGTGCATCAACGTGGGTCAAAGCCATGATGGCGGTCAAGGGATCAAGCACGCCCTTTAGGTGGGCCTCGGTCAACGGGATCTCGTCGGGAAGTGCGAGGGCAACCGGCTCGACGGAGAGGCTCTCGACGCCCTTCTCGCCGAAGCCGATCTTCACCGAGCCGGCCTTGGCCGAGCTTTCATACTCGAAAAGGAAGTCGGCCGGCTTAGGGGATTTCGCAGCGATGGCGCCCGTCGAGCGGGTGGCACCCTTCCAATGAATTACGCCAAGAAAAGCTGAGATCTCGATATCGGTATCGAGCGTGTAGTGGTCCTGCTCCACGTTGGATCCGAAGTGGAACGAGCCAAGCTCGAAGCCGTTCAGCGTAATCTTGTAAGTTGCATCGACGTCGGCTGCCGAGATCCCTGCCGCCATCGCAGACGGCGAAGCCAAGTGGGGCGCAGGCAGAGCCAATAGGCTGAAAATAGCTCCAGCCGAAACAATGGCTGCGCGTAACGAGCGAAACGAGAACTGGTACATGTACGAACTCACTGACCACAGTCCGCGCGACTAACTTAGCGGATCACCGGGTATGCTGGATTTACGACTTAACTTTGTCCCGGCCGCACTATGCGGGCCGACCGGTAAAGAATTCCCTGATGAATGAGCCGACGCGGTACAAGTGTGGTCACCATACGAAGACAACGTAAGCTCAGCGTGTCTGTTCCCTCAGACGGGCGGACTATTTTGCGTTATCCACTACGCTTGACGGCTTGGGGACCGCTCTAGTATATGACGCACAGCTCGGCTCGCTGGCGTTGCGTCTGCGGGTCGTTTCCATTGAATTTTCCCCCGAAGTGCGACGGTGCCGCGACGACGCGAGCTACCGGCTTTCGGGTTTGATCCTGAAGGACGGCTGCGATGACGAGGCAATGTGAACTGACCGGCAAGTTGCCGCTTTCGGGCAATCTCCGGAGCCACGCTGAGAACCAGACCAAGCGCAAGTTTCGCCCTAATCTCGTCAACGTGACGCTGATCAGCGAAAGTCTGGACCGCAAGATCAAGCTGCGCATCACGGCCCACGCCTTGAAGACAGTGGAGCATCGGGGCGGCCTCGATGCCTTCCTCGCAAAGGCACCCGACGCGGAACTCTCGGCTCAGTGCCAGAAGCTCAAGCGCGATATCGCGAAAGCTAAGGCAGAGAAGGCTGCCGCATAAGACCTGCGGCATCGCCTCTTTGACGGTTTTTGAAGCGCCCGCCGGGAACGGCCAGGGCGCTTCTTGCATTTTGGCTTTCTGCTAGTTCCGCAGGGAACTGAGGGGCGTGGGGTATTCCGCGATAGTGGCTTCAAGACGAACGCAACACCCCAGGCGATGGAGATAGCCATGACCCCGATGACCGCCCTTCTCGCAGCCCGCGCCGCACTCGCAGCAGGCCTTGCCCTCAGCTCGGTTGCCTTCTCGGCCAACGAGGCCGCCGCCACGAGCCTCGCCGTCAAGATGGCCTGCGCCAGCGACTACTACTCCTACTGCAGCCAGCATTCGCCGAGCAGCCCCGGCGTCCGCCAGTGCATGCGCGCCAACGGCTCCAAGCTCTCTAAGGGTTGCATCTCCGCTCTCGTCGCAGCCGGCGAGGTCGCAAAGTCCGAGGTCGAGCGCAAGGTGGCTTCGAAGTAATCGCGACGCACGAGGGCAACCGGCTCGATAAACTACGTCCCAGCGCCGTTCGCCATGCGCGAAAGGCTCAAGGTGACAGCCTCAAGTCCGATACCGGCCGTCGTAATTGCGACCCTTTGAGTATCGCCCACGAACATCACCTGCATGGCGCCAGTGAACCCGCTTCCGCTGATGGAAAGGTCCATCACATTTTCGCCGACGCTGCCACGCACATCTCCTGTCGCGTTAAAGGTTCGCTCTTCCCAGGAGCCGCTGATCTTTTCCTGCGCGGTGCTTAGCGCGGCTCTCAGCTCAAGCGGGGTGCTCGGTGAGGCACAGCGGATGACTAGCCCCAAGGTCTGACCATTGTTGCGCGGCGTATAGTACGCCTTGCATTTAAGGCTCTCCACGTTGCCGCCTGCAAGACGGGCAACACCCGAGCCCGTCCAGGACCCTCCGTAGCGCGTGAAGAGATCAGCACTGGTGTCGGCGGCTAACGTCTGCGTCATCATCACAAGGGTCACGAGTGCAAAGGCGGCCGATCGCGAGAACGTGTGGTTCATGAGGTTAGAACTCCCTTCGACGGAAGAAGCCAAGATCTTGATGACCAATGCGGCTGCGGGCAGCGCGGGCGCGCGGCTTGCGGCCTAGAACTTTCGCGATATGCCGATGCGCGCCGTGCCGTGACCAAGCGCAATATCGCGCTTCGCGCCTGCGAGGGTTATCTCATCGTCATCGAAGGCGTAGCCCAGGACTTCGGCTCGCGCGGTCCAGGCATTGTCCAAGGCGTATTCGGCGCCGGCGCCAAAGGCCACGCCTGTTTCCCATGAGCTTTCGTTGCCGCCAAGCGACGAGCTCACCTTCAGCTCCGTGAACGCAATGCCTGCTGTTGCGTAGACGAGTACGCGGTCCCAGGCGTAGCCGCCGCGAAGACGCATCGACCCAAACCAGTCCGTCGATGCGGATACGGTTCCTAGACCTGCAACCTGCTGCTTGTCGTCGAGACCGACGCCTCCCAAATCCGCCTCAACGCCCCACACCCATGGTCCATGGGAGAAATTGTAGCCAATGAATGGTGCGATAGAGATCGCATTGGAATCGAGATCCGTATCATTGTTTCCGCCGACATTTTTTATATCTACCCCCGAGCCGTTGTATCCCAGGGTCAATCCCAAATAGAGCCCCTGCCAAGATGTCGGGCTAGGCTCACCGTAGGCCCCGCTATCCTTGATACTGCCCAGCTGACGCGCAGAGGCGGAGCCTGGAGCATCAGCGGCATTGGCGATTTGCGACAGGGTGCAGCAAGCAAGCATACCGGCCGTGGAGAGAGCGAAATTCTTGCACCGATTCATCATTGAGCGTTCCTTTCGATATGAGCGTCAGGCAAAGCTCCGCCCTCTGGCGGAATGCCAGTTTTGCGTGGCCCGCGCCGCGGTCCCCTTGAGGCATTAACGAGATACTTTGCAGTCTGAATGCGCACGGGACCCTTAGGGGCCGCGCGGTTTACGTTTAAAAATTATCGATAAACATGAAATATGGCACGCTACTCGTTGTGTCAATCAGAATTTCATGATAATCGATAAATCACGGAGCAGGCGGTTGACCCACGCTGCGTTTGAAACGGAGAGGCGCGATGGTGCAAAGAGAAGACGACAATCGCTGGTTCAAGGCTCTCGACTGGGCATTCTGGCTCGTGTGGCTGGCGCTGCCCGTCATG
Source organism: Hyphomicrobium sp. (assembly GCA_041659825.1). Lineage (GTDB taxonomy): Bacteria > Pseudomonadota > Alphaproteobacteria > Rhizobiales > Hyphomicrobiaceae > Hyphomicrobium_C. The sequence goes on along the minus strand of JBAZXL010000002.1, from coordinate 197,486 downwards.
ATAGGTCTCGCCGCATACTCCCTTCTCGGTCAGGGAGAACCCTTTCCAGGCATGACGGATGAGCAAGCGCGCTGCCTCAAGACGTTGCCAACGATCGGGACGCTTTCGGTGGTCGGCCAATCGATCATCTGGGCGCTTTTCGCGTTCAACGTCTCCATCTACTTCGTCTTGCTCGCGTTTCTTCACGGAATGGTGCGCCGCTTCGCGCAAGAACGCATTTTCGTGGCCGAGACGCTGGGCAGTCTGTGGTGGATGGGCGTCATTCTAATCGTCTGGCCATTCCTTGAATCGTGCGCAGGCGCACTGAGCAGCTATGCTCTCAAAGCGACAGGAGAGCTTTCATTCTCATTCTATCGCTTCAATCTTGACGTTGCCCCGATCGCGGTTGGCCTTTTTCTACTCGCTACGGAGCATGTCATTCGGAAAGCGATGACCCTCAAAGAAGACTCCGACCTGACAATATAAGGGGCTAAGCCGTGCCTATTCAGGTCAACCTCGATGTCATGCTTGCAAAGCGCAAACGCCGCCTCGGCGACTTGGCGGATGCGATCGGCATCTCCATACAAAATCTCTCAGTTCTGAAAACCGGTCGCGCCCGCGCCATACGCTTTTCCACGCTTTCCGCGATCTGTAAGGAGCTTCAGTGCCAGCCAGGCGACATCATCGAATACGTCGATGGTCCCGAGCCCCAGGGCAGTGAAGAGCAAGACGCATGATCGTCATCTTCGCTCGAGCTCGTCACCAAACTGGGTGCCAATGCTGAGGATGTGCCTCGTCTTGGCCAGCGCTACTATTTCTGTCGCAGGCTGCGCCAGCATGACCGTCATGAGCCATGTTCCGCTGGCAACGATGTCACGTCTCTCTACAATGACGACCTCAGATGTTGAGCCTGCCGAGTTGCGTGTTGCTGCCCGCTTGCCGGAAGTCTTGGAGCCTCAGCCGCAGGGGGTGAAAGTCAGAATCCGTACATCTGCGACCGGTTCTGCGATGTGGGAGGAGTTTGTTCTCGAAGCTGCTAGCGAGACGCGAGATCTAGAACCCTTAGCTTCATATGCTCGTAATGGCACGCGACTTTGGGCTTTTCGATTGACGACCGCCGACGTGGCACGTTTGCAGCAGATGACGACCAATGCTGCGCGCGTTGGAACGAGCAGAGGTGTTGAAATTGCCGCGGGAGTGGATGCGTGCCGTCGAGGTCCGCTCGCTACGAACCCACTCCCGACAACCACCCTTCTGCGTACCAACCGCTCCGGCTACTTTGTCCTAACCGAGGATTTAGACCTTCGAGCAATTGCCTCGGAGCGCGATCTTGCGGCCAACGTCCCGAACTGCAAATGAAGCAAGGGCCATCTGAGGCATCTGGCTGATGCGCGCTTAGCTAGGCTGTGAACTCATCGTGGATCCTTGCATTGATGAGAACACGAGATCGTCTGTACGGCGCTCGCGGACACTGCCATGGTATGAGCGAGGTTGCTTGGGGTCACAGGTTGTGATCACAAGGCGCAGCTTGACCGGGGAGGGGGACATGAGCGGTGCTGAAGAGAATGAGGCCGAGGGCGCACCTCTGTCGGAGACGCCGCGGGTCGTCGTGCTAAGGAAGCAGCCCGTCATTCTCGCCGCTGACGTGGCGCGCGCATTTGGCGTGGAAACACGCGAGGTTGCCCAAGCAATCAAGCGCAATCCATTGAAATTCCATGAAACACATGCCTTCCAGCCGACACCCGAAGAGCTGGAGGTCCTGAGATCACAGGGTGTGATCTCAGGAAAAGGATGGACGCCGACCTTGCTCACCCAAAAGGGCGTCGTCCGCCTCGCAACCGTACTCAACTCGCCGAAGGCCATCATCGCGGTCGACGAAATGATCGATCTGTTCGTCCACGTTTACGCCCAGCTGCGCGAGGGCTCGACGACCGTAAACGTGGAACATCCCTCGCGGCTGGTGCCCCAGGAGGACGACGTCGCAGAGATCCGCAAGCTGCGGAGGCGCGTTGTCAAGGCGATCGGAACACTTCTCGACACGACCATTGATCCCAAGCGGAATACGACGGTTGGTGAGGCTCTGGGCGAGACGGCTACGAGCCTCAAGGACCACCTGAATGCGTGGCTGAAGATGCCGCAGATCAAGAACGAGCAGATTGCGGCCGAGACGTTGAAGGTGATCGAGCAGACACGTGACATCTACGAGCGCAGGCAAAGTGACCTCAAGCGCACGAGCGCTGAGACCGAGCGGCTCACACTCGAGAACGTCAAGACGAAGATTGAGCTTGTCGAGAAGCTTCTCGCGATGACGGACAAGCTGGAGCCTGGCACGCTGGCTCAGGTGCTTCCCTATTTCCAAGACGCCCAGTTGGCGCTTCCGTCGCCGCCGCGCGCATCCAAAGTGACGAAGGACTGAGGCACTTTTGGCGTTTCGGGACGCAGGCCTTCACATCATCGACACCGGCGCGATCCATGGTCGGATCCGGCGAGCGGTCGACACCCGAGGGCTGATCTGCCGCGCGAGCGCCGGAAAGGACCGACAAATTGTCTTTGGCTGAGACTTGGGAAGCGCTCCTATCGCTTGTGAAGGCGCATCAATCTTGGGCTTTGCCGATCACGTTCGTGATTTGCATGAGCGAATCGATCGTCGGCATTTCACTGCTCGTGCCCAGCACTGCGATTCTTCTTGCGACGTCGACCGTCATCGGGGCAAGCGGCGCCAACTTGCTCACCTTGTGGCTTGCCGCGGGATTGGGCGCCGCGCTTGGCGACTGGATCTCCTACGCACTTGGCTACTTCTTCGAGCATGAGCTTCACCAGCGCTGGCCGTTTCGTGACAACAAGGAGTTGCTTCTGCGGGGCCACCAATTCTTCGAGCGGTGGGGCTGGATCAGCCTCTTCGTCTCCCGATTCATGGGGCCGTTGCGCTCGCTGACGCCCTTGGTCGCCGGCATCTGCGAGATGCCACTCCTTCAGTTCGGCCTCGCGAGCCTCATCTCTGCAATGATGTGGGCCGGCGTCGTGCTCGCCCCGGGCGGACTTGGCGCCGGCCGGCTGCTGGCGATACCTTGATTGGGCTTTGCCATCGACCAGCCGTGCCACCGGTGGCTCTTGATTGGCCAGCTTACCACTTGGCCTTCGGCGTCGCCAACGTCTTGATCAATGCTGCTGCTGCTGCCGGGTTTCGGACCTTGGCGCCCCTGATAAAATAAACGAACACGTCACCGCGCTTGGCCCAGTCGCTTAGCTTTCGAGCATAGGACTTCAGACTCCGGCCGGTTACGCCCGCTTTCAGATCTTCCTTGGTCGTCATAAGCCGCGCGTAGGTGAAGCCGGCTGTCGGCTGGTCGATTTGGGGAACGTCGTCCCCCTCCGCATAAACGATGGCGACGCCGTATTTGCGGGCAAGATCGTAGAATTGCTCGGTCTCGAACGAGGGGTGGCGGACTTCCACCGCGTGTCGCAACGAGATGCCATGCATCTTCCTCGGCAACAGCTCAAAGAATGCAGCGAGGTCGGCGGCGTCGAACGTCTTCGTCGGCAAAAGCTGCCAGTTGATGGGACCGAGCTTATCGCCAAGCTCCGTGAGTCCCTGCCAGATGAAACGGTTGATGCTCTTTTCCGCCTCGGCCAGCACCTTGCGGTTGGTACAATATCGCGAGGCCTTAACCGCAAACGTGAAGCCATCCGGCGTTTCCTCGCACCAGCTGCGCCAGACTTGCGGTTTGAACGTCGAATAGTAGGTGCCGTTGATCTCGATTGACGAGAGCGCTTGGGAGGCAAACTCCAGCTCGCGCTTGTGCGGCAGGCCCGTCGGATAGAACACGCCGCGCCATGGCTCATAGGTCCAGCCGCCAACGCCGATCTTGATGACGCCGCCCACGCGAACTCTCCGCGACTGTCTTTTCCAGCAGGCCCTCAACGCCTAGAGAACGGAAAGGTTAGAACACAATCATGGTGCCTTTTCCTTTTCCAGCAGTGCGCGCTTACGCTCGACGCCCCAGCGGTAACCGGAAAGCGAGCCGTCGGATCTTATGACGCGGTGACAGGGGATCGCTACGGCAATCTTGTTCGCTGCACAGGCCTGGGCAACGGCGCGGACTGCTTTGGGCCCGCCAATCCGATCGGCGATTTCGGCATAGGTGGCGGTCTGGCCCGCGGGAATATCGCGCAGCGCCTGCCAGACGCGTTGCTGGAAGGCGGTTCCGCGCACATCAAGCGGCAGGCCAAGCCCGAGCCCGGGCGCATCGACGAAGCCCACCACCTCGGCGATCAGCTGCTCGAAGTCGTTATCCCCGCCGATCAGATGGGCTTCGGGGAAACGATCCTGCAGCTCGCGCACAAGGGCTTCGGGAGCGTCGCCCAGCGTGATCGCGCAAATGCCCTTGTCGCTCCGCGCGACGAGGATGGCGCCCAGCGAGCACTGCCCGACCGCAAAGCGGATGTCGGTATTCCGGCCCCCTTGGCGAAACGCGGTCGGCGTCATGCCGAGCACGGCGTTGGACTGTTCGTAGAAGCGGCCGCTGGAGCCGAAGCCCGCGCCGTAGATGGCATCGGTCACGCTGCCGGCCTTGTCGGAGAGTTCGGCACGAACCCTTTCGGCCCGATGCGCCGCGCCATAGCCTCGCGGCGTCAGTCCAGTGATGGCCTTGAACTGGCGATGGAGATGGTAGGGGCTCATCCCGAGCGCGGCTGCCAGCGCGTCCAACCGAGGCAATTCTTCCGTTTCCTCGATGATGCGGCATGCCTTGGCAATTATCGCCGCATTGGCTTCGGCCGCCGACGGCCCGCTGGGATTGCAGCGCAGGCAGGCGCGAAAGCCATTTGCCTCGGCTTCCGCGGGCGTTGCGTAAAAGCCGACGTTTTGTGGCTTGGCGCCGCGCGACGGACAGGACGGGCGGCAATAGACGCCGGTTGTCATGACCGCGTAGACGAATGCACCGTCCGCCGTCGCATCGCGCGCCAGCACCTTCTTCCAACGAGGGTCCTGTTCTGTGGGTGTGGCCAGACCCGAGGTCAATTGACTCATCTTGCGTTTCCTAAGAGCCGACTTCCCCGCCTCATTGAAGCAAGTTGATGCTCAGCGCACTCCGATCCTTGCTGTCAATTCATCCTTATAGACTTATAGAGGAACGCGGGTCGTTCTCATCAGCACGCAAAATCGAGACCGCAGCGTCCGATCAGGCGCGCGCGTCTCGCCTCGGCGAAATTGCGGAAGACTTCTACCGCAATCCAGATGTTGGTGGCGTCAGACTTCGGCCCGCCGAAAGCCCGTCAGCGGCGTGAAATCGCCGCACACGCCTATGCCGACCGGCGTCGCCGCAATCGAGCGTCGCCCGACTTGCCTTTCTATTGCGTTGACAGCCCCGACGCGGCCGGCCGCACGAGCCGTTCGAATGCCGTCTTCAACTCGTCGCTCGTGAATGCCGGGAGCGAGCAGATCCGGTTGGTGCAGAGGAAGGCGGCGGGCGTCTCGAGCTCTGGATAGGTCACGTCCGGATTGTCGAGCGCGCCTTCGCGTTTGTCCCACCAGTCGATACGGGCGTACGTCGAAGGCAGAGCCCGGGCCGTCGCGTTGAGCTCCTTGGCAAGCGCGTCGCCTTTTCCGCCGACGACCGTTACATGTGCCGGCTCGTGAGACGCCTGCCAGTCGGCCAGAAGCACACCGGGAAGCGGCCGCCCAGACTCGATGACTGCCGGAGCCGCCGCATAGCGCAGAGCGTGCTCGGCTGCGGCATGCATTGCGTCCTCACCCGAATAACGCCCGACCAGATTGAGAAAGCGCGCTGCTGCAATCTGCTCGTCCATGACCCGTACGGGTGTGTTGAGCGGACCGGCACTCGCACTCGTCTCAAGCTTGGCCGACGTACCGTAGCCGCCCGACGGGCTCTTGAAGGTCGCAACGATGAACCGGCCGGCCTCACGCGCGGCTGAAAGCCATTCGCGCTCACCTGTTGCAGCATAGAGAGCGAGCGACGCCTCACCCATGGCGAGCGTGTCGCCGAGATAGGGGCCCGACCGATCGGCCTCGCCATGGCGGAAGCCTCCGCCCTCGATCCGCCGCGTTGCCATCATCACGCGTGCGGCCTTGAGCGCCCGCTGTAAAGCTTCGCCGTCTCCGGATGCATTGGCGTAAGCGACAAGACCGCTGATCGCCCAGCCGTTCTCGCGGGCGTAGACGTGCTGATCAACGTGGGGCGTGCGTCCGAGCGCATCTCGCTTGTCGGCGGCAAGTGCGTAGAAGTCCTTGCCGAGAAGCTCCGGAGATACATCGGCATCCTGGCTGGTGAAAAACGCGCCGCTGTCGGAGGTCAGAAAGCGTTCAAGATAGCCTGCAATCAACTTGGCCGACGACAGGTCTTCCGGGCGGTGCCAGCGGACGTAGGCCTCGGCAAAATGCTCGAGCAACCGCGCCTGAGACCACATGATCTTTTCAAAATGCGGCGTCTTCCAATCGGGCGTGTCGGAGTACTGGAATACGCCACCCCATACCGGGTCGATCAGGGATCGTGCGCCGTCTAGCGTCTGCTTGACCATGGCTTCGGCGTCGGCGTTGCCCGTCTCGGCAAGATGCAGCGCATAGTTCAGGCTGTCGGTATCAACGAATTTGTTTAGTCCTTGCCAGCCGCCGTGCTTGCGATCGTAGGCCTTGAGAAAGGCCGCATGAAGGGTAGCGCGTTGCGACGGTGATAGAAATGCCGTTGCCGCGGGCTCGATCGCGTCGGCGGCTTCTGCCGACGGGCCAGGCGTTGGATCATCGACGAAGGCCTGTAGCAATGATGCCAAGCGCACGGGGGGGACGAAGCCGCGCAGCTTGGCAAGCTCGGTTCCATCCGGAGCAAAGACAATGGTCGCGGGCCATCCCCAGTCGCCATAGCGGTTCGAGATATCCGGGTTGGCATCCTGGTCGACGCGCACGGCGATAAACTTCTCAGCGATCAATCCAGAGACCTGCGGATTGGCGTAGGTCTCGCTAGCCATGACATGGCACCAGTGGCACCAGACGGCTTCAAGGTCCAAAATCACCAGACGGTGCTGAGCCGTGGCGGTCTTGAACAGGTCCACCGACCAGGGTTGCCACGACAGGTTCTCGGCTGAGACCGGGCCCGGCATCACCGCCAGTGCGGCCGCCAAAGCCATCCCGACCACGGATTTTCTGCAATTGCCCACGAACCTCTCCCATTTCCCAAGACCATGTCTCTTCACCGGAAGGTACGCAACAAGGAGGAGAATGGTTTTCACTTCGACTTTGGGGATAGCGTTTCCTCGCCGTAATCGTTGGATCGTGCGTGTGCCCAGTTGCCAGCAAGAGCGCCATCGCCTTGAACATGATAAACAATGAGATATTCGCCGAGATAGAGTGAGAACATATCACCCCGCTGTAAGCCTCTGCCGACATACTTGTCGCCCGAGTCCGTGTTCGTGCAGTTCACGTTATAGGCGGGCCCCTCGAGCTTTAGCGTGCACACGCCGACATAAGGTGTGGAGTTGGGCCTGAGGCTCGTTCCCTTCATCGCGTATTCGCCACTGAGATCCTTGTCGGCGGCCAATACGCTCGGGGCGAAGGCGCTCGATGCTAACGCGGCGCAGAGGACGGCAAGGAGCGGGTATTGCATTTTGCGCATCAAATTTCTCCAGGGGTGGGATCGAATTGAGGAATGGGTGCGGCACCAAAGAGGGGCCTGGGTCCCGCACCCCAAAGTTCGAACTCTGTTTAGCTGACGTAGCCGGCCAATCGGGCTCGCTGACTTGGCGCGCCAGCCCGACTAGAGCATCATCCGACCAGACGAAATCGCGGCAGCTAGTCACTGGTCGGATAAAGATGCTCTAGACTCACACTGGTAGAGCAATTTCATCCGATCAACCGATCGCACTTGCGATCGCGTTTGATCGGATATTGCTCTAGCCAGCCCGCCATCAGCTCTTCTTGTCAGAGGCAGGAGCTTCGAAGGTCGCGCCCGAGATCTTGCTGCAATCGGCTTTCGTCAAGTCGAGATAGCCAAGGCCCTTGCAGCCGTTCAGGCCCTTGCAAGCGTTGTTGGCGGTCTTGCAGGCGCCCTGGCCTTTGCAAGCATTGGCGCCAACGCAATGGCCCTTGACCTCCTCGGCAGCAGCGGCCGGCAACGTCAGTGCGCCGGCCATAAGGAGCAAAGCGGCACTCGCCGCCAGTCTGGCACCGTTAGCTGCATTGTGTTTCATGAGACTTCTCCAATCGAACCGATGATGTGTCGCGCCCGGAGGCGCTTCCGCTTCCCGTTGGGTCGCGCTCCTGAGACGGATGGCTAAGGAAAGTCTTTGCCGCCTTGCGATCACATCCCTGTGAACCCATCCGTCGGCGTTGCCAGCGGTTCATGCCGCACCCGAAGTCAGCGACCGCAACTGACGCTCCAGACGCCGCCGCGCATCGGGTGACAGATCGGACACAATGGCGATGACCAGGCCGCCGCGGGTCACGATGACGTTGCTGTAGTCGCCGTCGCCGATTGTGACGCCCGTGGAAGCGTCCGGCGGCATATCGAGACCTTCCGCAGACATCACGTATATTGAAACGATATGCCGCTCGAATTCGTACATATAGGACGCAACTGCCCGGTCGAAGAAATGACATAGACGCCCTCCGTTCAAGGTGAGATCACCGTTGGCACCTGGTGGCATCGGCAGAGTGAAGTTGACCCGCCTCTCAAACCAAGCCCGCAATCTGCGCGGGTCACTTTCGCCAACGTCCAGAGGGCGGCCGGATGCGACCCAGTCCCGGAGTTCACGCACGGGTGTCTGGGCTACGGCCTCGGATGCTATTCGACTTTCATGCGGAACGAGCCGCGCGGCGGGCAATCCCGCAATCAACAAGCCGAGGATCAGAGCAGCCGCCGCAACCACCCGGATCGATGGCATCCAGGCTCCCTGCGCGCGTACGGCAGCGGGTTTCCTGCCTTTGGCGGCCAGCGAATGTTGGATTGCAGTCGAAAGCTCGACCGAAGGCAGGTCGCCGAGTAGAGCTGTCCGGATCCGATCCTCGAGGTCGACGGCACGAGCGAAATACTCGCTGCAGGCATCACACTGTTCCAAGTGACTACGCACAGCGCTTTGTTGCGGCTCATCAAGCCGGCCGTCGATATAGGCTTCGATCAGCTCTCGCACGCGATCATGATCGAACGGAACCGGTTCCAGCGTTTTTGTCATTTCCGCCCTCCTGGTCTCTGGCGAGGCACGGATTCATTGTGTTCGATCGCGGGTTGGTCACTGAATTCCGCGAGCCCGGCGCGCAATGCCCTCCGGCCGCGCCACAGTCGTGACGTCACCGTTCCAATCGGGCAACTCGTCGCTTCGGCGATCTCCTCATACGTGAGCCCCTCCACGAAGTAGAGAGTGACGGCGATCCGCACGTCGCCGGGAAGCGATGCCATTGCCTCTGCCACGGCTATGCAAAACATTTTTTGCTCAAGCTCAGCGTCGGGTCCAGGCTGCGGGCAGGGCACGATCTCAAGCAAGTTATCCGAAAGATTGCCCGTCCAGCCCGCGCGCTGAACCTCAGGTGACCGCATCTGGCGGCGATAGCGGTCGAGATATGTATTGGTCAAAATCTTCAACATCCAAATCCGGAGGTTGTCGGAGGACGCGAAGGAGGTCCTCTGATACGATTCGAACGCCTTCAAATAGGTATCTTGCACGAGATCTTCGGCGTCGGCCCTCCGTCCTGTAAAACGCAGGGCGGTTCGAAACAGCGCCGGCATCAGGCCACGCGTTTCCCGGTCGAAGTCGCATTGTCTGTGTGGGCGTTTGAGCCAATGGAATACAAGATCGATCACGACGACGCACCCGTTCGTCCTGTTTCAAAGCGGAGAGGCTCGTTCACAGGACCTCAAGCCCACAGAGACGTGCCAGGCGGGATATTCTTCGCTCTGAATCTTCGTCTTGTTTTAGGCCTGCCGAAAGATTCTCGCCGAGCCAATGGGTGGCGAACGGCTATGTGCATCCAAGGCTAACGTGCCGAGCAAATCCAGCTCTGGTTGCGGGGGTTCGCCGAATTCGGTGAGGTCGATCGTCTCGGTGATTGCGAGCAGAGCGGGTCTCATGACTGATACCGGCCGGACAAAGTCTTGACTGACTGGTCTGCGGTTTCCGGCCGGTATTCTCTTTAGCTTGCGCGCAGTCATGCTGGAAGCATGCTTCACGCCTGTCCGGTTCAACGCCGAGTACATCAATACTGCGTCATGGCCGCCCGTCGCGGCGCAGCCGCGCTCCGCGCGGACGGCGGCCATCCAGGGGCTACTTGTTCCAGCGTTTCTGGGCTTGGCCCTGGATCGCAGGGTGTCATGTCGACGACATGCTTCCAGCATGAGCCCTGCCATGACGGAGTGGGGAGGCGGGTACAGCGTCTTCCGAGAAAGGTTAGCGCTAAACTTGAAAAATATGCTTTGCTATTCAGGATCTGAAAAGGTGAGCGGAAATCTCAACCGGACAGGCGTGAAGCATGCTTCCAGCATGACACACCAACCCTGCGCGCTGATGACCTGCCCGCACTGCGTCAGCACTTCGTGCGGTTGGTATGACCACCAAGTGAGCGAAGCGAAATCGAGCCCAGAACATGGGCTCGACGCCTTTGAAGGCATTCTCGATATCGCGACTGCTCGATCGCTAACCTTTGACGGCAACCTGCGCTTGAAACGGATAGTCTGTGTAGCCCTTTTCCGTTCCGCCATAGAACGTCGAGGAGTCCGGCTCGTTCAGAGCGGAGCGCAGGCTTAACCTTTCTGGAAGGTCCGGGTTGGCGATAAAGCCGCGCCCGTATGCGATCGCGTCAGCCCAGCCACGCTTTACAGCTTCTTCGCCTGCAGGCCCATCGAAGCCGCCACTGGCCACGTAGACGCTGGGCCACCGCTCACGCATCTGAGCGAACAACGAGACGAATTCAGGCGATGGCGGGGCGTCACCCGGAGAGGCTTCCACGATGTGCAGATATCCGAGCCCCAGTGTCGACAGCGCGTCGACCGCCGCGACAAAGGTGCTCACCGGGTCATTGTCGCTCATATCGTTGAATGTACCGCGTGGCGACAGCCGAACCCCGATACGCGACGGCGCCCAGACTTCAGCAACGGCGCGCGCGACCTCGGACAGGAACCTGACCCTGTTCGCTACCGAGCCGCCGTATTCATCGGTGCGCTGATTGCTTCCCGACTGAAGAAATTGATCGATCAAATAGCCGTTCGCTGCATGTATCTCGACGCCGTCAAAGCCGGCTGCCTTGGCATTGGCAGCTGCCTTTCCGTAGTCTTCAACGGTCGCCCGGATGTCGCCTAGAGTTAGGGCTCTCGGCATCGAAACATCGACCAGGCCTTCGCTCGTAAACGTCTTGGCGCGCGCCTGGATAGCCGAGGGTGCAACCGGAGATTCTCCGCCCGGCAACAAGGACGTGTGCGAGATGCGGCCGACATGCCAGAGCTGCAGGAAAATGTGTCCACCCCCTTTATGGACGGAACTTACGATCTCCCGCCAAGCCGCCACGTGCTCGGGGCGATGGATGCCAGGTGTGTTGATATAGCCTTTTCCCATCGCCGAAATCTGGGTACCTTCGGTGATGATCAGACCGGCAGAACTTCGCTGCTGATAATAGGTTGCCGCCAAGGGACCGGGCACCCCGTCTGGCAATGCGCGGTTGCGCGTCAGCGGCGCCATGAACACGCGGTTCGGCAGTTGCAGGTCTCCAAGAGCAAGCGGCTCGTATAGGCTCGGCATCATTGCGTCTCCAACGTTGTGAATGGGAATGGTGAAGCAGCGGCGTTCGCGTCTCCTGACATCCGACGCAGGCGCTGGTCACCTGCGGGAGCCTAGGCCTTGGATTTGAGGTAGGTGACCATACCGATGACGTCTTCAGCTACCAGCCTGCCAATCGGCCCGCTCGAGTAAGTGGCGTTCAGGATCTTTCCGTCCGGAGCCAACAAAAACCCTGTTGTCTGGAGATGGCGAGGCGATTCATTGGTGTAGGCGCCGGTGACGGCGGCAACTTCGTCAGCATCGGCGCTGTGCCCGACAGGGAAGCTAAGCTTTTGCTTTTCGATGGTCCCGACCGTCGTCGCTTCACCGTCAACCGACAAGGCGACAACCTTGATGCCCGTTTCAGCCAGCTTTTCGCCGGCGCGCTGAAACCCCGCGAGCTGGGCTTGGCAATATGGACACCACGCTCCGCGATAGATAAGGACGACGCCATAGGACCCCTGTAAGATTTCCGGGACTTGGATTATGCCGCCTCCGACCGCAGGAATTTTCAGCGCTGGAAACGTTTGGCCATTCTGCAGACGCGTCATATGGATACCTAAAGTGGACTATATAGTCCACCACAGCACAGCACAACTGGACTGTCAAGTCCAAAAAGGTTACACTTGAAATATGTCGAACAATCAACAATCTGAGCCACGTGCCTTAACGCGCCGCGGAGCAGTCACGCGTACGCGCATTATCGATGCAGCCGCAAACCTGATCTGCGCGCATGGGGTGGATCGGACGAGCCTGGACGACGTGATGGCTGAGAGTGGCGTGAGCAAGTCGCAGCTCTACCACTACTTTGCTGACAAGGACGCGTTGGTACTCGAAGTCATCGCTCTTCAGACTGAACGCGTTCTAGCCGCACAGCAGCCTCACCTGGGGGCGCTGGATTCTTTGCCTGCATTGAGGTCGTGGCGGGACGCGATCGTCCGGCTCAACGAAGGCACCGACGCCAGGGGATGCCCGCTTGGATCGCTGGCCTGCGAACTGGTGAATGATTCCGAACCTGCACGACAGCGCCTTGTCGCCAGTTTTGCAATGTGGAGCGACTGCATCGAGCAGGGGCTCACCAAGATGCGCGAGCGCGGTGAGCTCGCAGCCTCGGCTGACCCGCATGAATTAGCGCTCGCCGTGTTGAGTGCGGTCCAAGGCGGACTGCTCTTGGCCAAGACGACACAATCGAGCCGCCCGCTTACGATCGCGATCGACATGGCAATCGAGCATGTCGCGAAGCACATGACCTCCACATAGGCGCTCCTACCACTGATTTGCGCGTCCGTTACCGACGTCAGCGCGCTTAGTTATATGCGGGCACGCTCCGCGCCAAACCACCAAACAGATCGAGCAGCCGTTCGCGCCACTCCCAAATGCGATCGTCTTGTTCCAGGATTTGATAGGGACTGATGCAACGCGCCCATTGCAGAGGGCCGAAAACAGCATAGTCGGCGTAGTGCGGCGCCTCTCCGCCCAAATAGGTCTGCGCCTTCAACGTCTGCCGCATTGGCTGCAAGCTCTTGCGGAAAACCTCGAGCCTGTCGTCTCGACCGGCGGCGAAGGCTTCGAGCGTCATGCCGATTCGGCTTTCGCGGCTGCTTCTGAAATAGGCGCGATCCTGGGGAGCGAGACGCTCATATATATCCAGGGCGATCAGCCCGAATATCCCTGGCACCAGGACAGCGTCGCTCCAACTGTTGTGGAAGCGCGCCAGCGCACGACCGGGATCCCCGCCGAACAGGGACGGCGCGTCGGTAAATGCGCCTTCGAGATATTCCGCGATCGTCCAGCTGTCCGCGATCCATTGACCATCGATTTCGACGACCGGCACGGAGCCTTGGCCCGATTTGGCGATCGCTGCTTTTTCCGTGAAGCGCCAAGGGATCGTCTCAACCTCGAGACCCTTGTGCGCCAACGCCATTCTGGTTTTCCAACAGGCAGGGCTAAATCGGCGGTTTGGGTCGTCTGCGGCGAGGTCGAAGAGCCGGATAACGGTCATGCGCGATCTCCTGGATGGTCGAGAAGCGCCATGGCTGGCCTTATTGCTCCTTCGAGGCGTTTTTGATCCGCCCACACCCGCGCGAGCACACGAACGCCGATCAGGATGCCAAGCAGATGGCTGGAGAGATCTTTTGCCGGCAACGACGACTTGATCGTTCCGTCGGACTGACCGGCACTCACGCTGCGCAGGAAAAATGCCTCGATCTCAGCGAGCGCGCCGGAGACCAGTTTCTGAAGGCCAGGGTCATGCGGCACCACGTCGAGTGCAGCGTTCACCAGCATACATCCCTTATGATCGGGATCCTCGAGCGATCTTTTGACGATCTCGTCGAAGAACAGGATGATGCCTTCACGCGGCGTCATGGCCTCGCAACGACGAATGCGAGCCGCAATTCCCACGTCGATGTAGTGCTCGAGCGCACGTTGATAGAAGCAACGCTTGTCGCCGAATGCATTGTAGAGGCTCGCCCCGGTGAGGCCGGTTTTCTCGATCAAATCTCGAACCGAAGTTGCCTCGTAGCCTCGACTCCAAAAGCATTGCACGGCCGCGTCGAGCACGGTCGCCTCATTGAATTCCCGAGGTCTCGGCATCCTATCGCCCGCTCCTAGCCATGCTTGCTACGTCCGATCAAAGAAGACGCCTCGTTGCATTTTAGTTCGAACGTTATAAAATACAACGAGGTGCCTCGCTGGCGTGCCGCGAGATTGGTTCAGCACCAAGGACTGCCCGGCGTAAACACACGCGTCAATTCAGCATCGGAACCCGACAGCGAAGGAACCTCGTATGAACGAACCGGCCGGATACGCGCCTCCTCGGGTCTGGGAGTGGAAAGAGCCCAACGGCGGACGATTTGCCAACATCAACAGGCCGATTGCCGGCGCCACGCACTCTAAGGACCTGCCGGTCGGACGGCATCCGTTCCAGCTTTACTCGATGGGCACGCCCAATGGCGTCAAAGTGACGATCCTGCTCGAAGAGCTCCTCGCTGCCGGCTGCAAAGGCGCGGAATACGACGCCTGGCTGATCCGCATCGACAATGGCGACCAATTTTCAAGCGGCTTCGTGGCGGTCAATCCGAACTCCAAAATCCCGGCCATGGTCGATCGAAGCGGGGAGCGCCCGATCCGGATTTTCGAATCCGGCGCGATCCTGACCTATCTTGCCGAAAAGTTCGGCGCCTTCCTGCCAACCGCGCCGGAAGCAAGGGCTGAGTGCCTGTCCTGGCTATTCTGGCAGGTTGGAAGCGCACCCTATCTCGGCGGCGGCTTTGGCCACTTCTATGCCTACGCGCCGGTGAAGATTGAATATGCGATCGATCGCTTCGCGATGGAGGTGAAGCGCCAGCTCGACGTCCTGGACAAACAACTCGGTGGGACCGAATTCCTCGCAGGCGATCGCTACACGATCGCCGATATGGCCGTGTGGCCCTGGTACGGTGCATTGGTGAACGGCTTACTCTACAGTGCCGGCGAATTCTTGCAGGTCGAGACCTATGCGAACGTCAGAAGGTGGGCAGAGACTATCGGGCAACGTCCCGCCGTCAAGCGCGGGCGAATGGTCAATCGCCCCTTTGGAGATCCTTCGGAACAGCTCCTCGAACGCCATGATGCATCCGATTTCGAGCTGCGGACCCAGGACAAGATGATCGTCGCGACCGAAGGCTAATACCGGCCGGACAAAGTCTTGACTCACTGGTCTGCGGTTTCCGGCCGGTATTCTCTTTAGCTTGCGCGCAGCCGCCACACCAACCCTGCGCGCTGATACCAACCGCACTGCGTCAGCACTTCGCTGCGGTTGGTATAAGTTCGCACCAAACCACTCTCCGCACTGCCCCAACCGCGGCGCAAGGCTATCGCGCCAAGCCGGCCCTCCTTGGCGCTGACGGGGGTCGGCATTCCCTTTCGGCGGTGTATTCCTCGCCCGCAAGACGGTCTGACTGGGGACACGCGACGCTCACCCGTCAAGGAGCCGCCCCATGTGGGCGGCACCCTGAGAAGGGGTTTTCACCGCTATTCTGCGGCCGGGGCGGCCATCACAGCACGGGCCCCGCGCACGCGCTGCTCGAGCCAGTGGTCTATCGATACAGTCCCCGCTCCATATTTTATGAGATAGAGCAGCGAGACGGCCCAGACACCGTGCGTGTCGAAGGCGTTCGGATAGACGAAGATCTCGATGACAAGCGTCATGATGAGAAGCGCAAAGCCCGCGAAGCGGGTAAAGAGGCCGATGAACAAAAGCGGCGGCAGCGCCAGCTCGGCGGCGGTTGCCATATAGGCTGCTATCTCGGTCGGAATGAGGGGTAGCCGGTACTCGTCCTTGAACAGGGCGAGCGTCGTTCCGTCCTTCCAGCCTTCGATCTTCAGCATACCGCTGCGGAAGAACACCGTGCCGATGGAAATGCGCGCGAGGAGGGCCACGAGATCGTGGGGGATTCGCTGCATCGCGCCGATAAGCATCAAAATGAATTTCGTCATGCCGCTGCCTCTGCTTCTGCTGATTTCTTATCTCTATCGTGTTCAACCGAGGGAAAAGTTTCAATTGCGGAAATCGCGGAGCTGCTGAAAAGCCGCGCGAGCGCTTTCGAAAGATCGAAATTGGGATGTCGGCTAGTCACCATCTCGACAGCTTCACCAAAGACGAGGCCTTGGGCGAGGGCCTCGGCGAACGCATACTCTCCGGCATCCAGCGGTAGCACCAGCACTTCAAGCTCGTTTCGCACCACGAGCGCCGCTTCGCCAGCGAGGTCGAGTTGCTCGGGTCGCGGCTCGGCATCTTGTGTATTCGCGGCCCAAATGGATACCACGGGGTATGGCGAGGCAATCAGATGCGCCGAAGGGTGGAAAACGAACCTTGTTTGGTACAAGTTGGCGGGATCAATGGCTGACAGCTCGCCAAGGGATGCCGTGCCCACATCCGCTGCGTGGTAGGCGAGATTGCGCAACCATTCGAGCCGAGCGACATCGGGGAAATATGGGTAATCCCGCGCCGGCTCGAAGGCTTCGAGAAACTCGGGCAGCATTCCGCCGTATTCCAGCAAGGTTCGGGACCGCGGCGGATGCCGCTCCACGAAGTCGCGTGCCATGGCATGGAAGAACTCCGGTCCGACGAGCCGCTCGATCACCGGATATCGCGCGCGCAGCACCTCGATAAGACTGGCATAGACGTTGTTGCGATAGACGCGAAATCGCTTGAGACGCGTAGCCTCGTTTTCAGCGACGACTGCCTCAGGCACATCCCGGTTGGTGTCAAGGAGTGCCGCGGCGAAGGCTGCCTGCTGAGCGGCGACGTCGGCGTTTCGGGCGGGCGGGGGAATTTCAGCTGAGGCGCGCATCATTGCTGTGCCTCCCCGCCATCACCGCGTCGGCGCGCTTGGCCTCGGCAAAGAGAATATCCCAGGACGGTATGTCATTGTCCCATTCGATCAGCGTGGGCACGGCGCCGGCACGATTGACGACGCGCGCGTAGAGGGCCCAGACGGGATCGACTATCGTTCTATCATGGGCGTCGACCAGGAGCCGTCCACCGTCCCCGTCATCGATTTCCGCGTGACCGGCCAGATGGATCTCACCAACGTGCTCAACGGGAAAGGCATCAATGTAGGCCACGGGGTCGTAGCCGTGATTGGTGGCCGACACGTAGACGTTGTTGACGTCGAGCAGCAGTCCACACCCGGCGCGGCGCGCCAGCTCGGCAATGAACTCGATCTCGGTCATGTCGGTCTCTGCAAACCTGACATAAGTCGAGGGGTTCTCGATCAACATGCGCCGCCCCAGGGTGGTTTGCACCTCGTCGACATGCTCGGCGACAAGCGCAAGCGTCCGCTCTGTGTATGGAACGGGTAGCAGGTCATTCATATAGACGGTGTCGTGCGTCGACCACGCGAGATGCTCGGAGAAGAGCCCCGGTTCATAGCGATCGATCAGCGCTTTCAATCGCAACAGATGCGTCCGATCGAGGGGCGCCGCAGCACCGATCGAGAGCCCGACGCCGTGCAGTGAGACGGGGTAATGCTCACGCACGCGCGTCAGGAAGTGATGAGGTGGTCCTCCCGCACCCATGTAGTTCTCAGGATGCACCTCGAACCAGCCTATATCTGGCCAATGCCCTAGAACCTCATGGTAGTGATCAGGCTTGAGGCCCACCCCAGCGCGTGCCGGAATCGTCGTTGCCATCCTTGATGCCGTCGAGAGGGCCACGCTCATGTCTCAACTCCGCGTCGCGGGATCAGCCCTTGATCGGCTCGAGCGAGCCAAGGCGCTTCGTCCCGTCCTTCAGGGTCACCTCGGTGGAGACGCAGGAGCCCGCCGGCACGTACTTCCAAGCTGCCTTGTCATAGTCAACCTTCGAGGTGCCAGCACAGGTGCTGTTGCCCGTACCGGCGCAATCGTTCTTGCCAGCGAGCGAAATGCCAAAGCACTTCTCTTTCGCGCCGTCCTCAGCCTGTGCGGTAGAAGCGAGAGCGACGAGCGAGGAGGCCACGGCGACGGCCAAAGCGAGGTTGACAGATCGGGTATTCATACAGTTCTCCTGGATTGGTCGAGAGCCTAATCTTGCTCTCGGAGTCCTAAGTCGTGCCAGCGGGGCGAATCGTTACACTAACGTTTACAGTTTACCAGGCTTCGTGTCTGAAGACTTGGCGAGCCATGCTGTCTCGGGACCGTCGCAATTGTCCGTAATGTTTTGCCTGTCCGGTCCGAACTTGGTGAAGAGCACTTGCTGTCGAGAACACATGACTTAACCGCCTTAATGAGAGCGGCGGCTCGCGGCGACGCCGCGGCATACCGCCAAGCTTTAGAACAGCTTGCTCCGTGGCTGCGCGCAATCGCTCGTCGCGGGCTCGCACGCGTTGGTCATGGAACTGAGGACGCGGAGGACATCGTGCAGGATACGATGCTGGCCATACACCTTAAGTGGCAGACATGGGACACGGCGAAGCCGTTCGAACCGTGGGTTCGTGCCGTGGCGCGCCACAAGCTGATCGATCACCTGCGCCGACGCGGCGATCACGTCACTATTCCTATCGATGATGTCCTCGAGATTCTCGAAGCGCAGGAAAGCCCGTCGGATATGGATATCCATGGGCCGAACGGAATGTTGCAGGCTCTCGAACCGCGGCAGCGATCGATCGTCGAGATGATCTCCATCGAAGGCCGCTCTGCACGCGAGGTGGGGACCCGTCTTGGTCTCAGCGAAGGTACCGTGCGTGTTGCGCTGCATCGGGCGCTGAAGTCGCTTGCCGCCAAGTTCAGGGACGAATAGCCATGCGGACGAACGAGCTCATTGCGGCGCTTGCTGCCGATTGCCCACCAAGCAGGACATCCCCAGATCGATCGATCGCCATTGCGCTTGCGATCGGCTCGCTTGCCGCGGCATTGGCGTTCGTCATTTTTCTTGGTCCGCGTCCGGATTTTGCGGCCGCGCTCGCGACATGGCGCTTCGACGTCAAGTTCGTGGTGACGGGCATTTTGGCGTCGGCTGCGATCTGGAGCCTCTTTAGACTATCGCGCCCGGTCGTGGCCCCGTCCAGCGTCGCGAAATCACTCCTTCTCGCGCCCTTGGTCTTGTTGTCGTGCGTTGCGGTCGAACTGGTTGAATTTCCTTCGCAACAATGGTCGGCCCGATTGATCGGACAGAACTCGCTCGTCTGCCTCACCGTCGTGCCGTTGCTTGCGCTCGCACCGCTCGCTTCTCTGCTCCTTGCACTTCGCACCGGCGCACCCGCCTCGCCAACGTCGACGGGGGCGATTGCCGGCTTAGCTGCGGGCGCTATTGCGGCGTTCCTCTATGCCGCGCTTTGCACCAATGATTCGCCGCTGTTCGTCACCACCTGGTATACGATTGCAATCCTCGCCGTCGCTTTCTTCGGTGCTCTCGTCGGCCGCCGCATGCTCAGGTGGTGAACTGGCTGATATCGGGCCGTACCAGTATCAGGCAGTGCCAGCCTCGAAGCCCTCTCGCGATTGGGGCTTACATGCCCCCTTCCTGAGGTTGCGTTGTTCCTTAGGCGCCGTGTTCGCGGGCCTTTGCGTCGGACGACAGCATCACGGCCGCAATGCTCGCGATCATAACCGCCAAGATACCTGCCAATTGGCGCTCTGAAAGCTCCTGACCCAGGATCATGTACCCCAGCAACGCGCCGAACGCGGGCTCTAGGCTCATGAGAATGCTGAATGGCCCAACGGGCATTCGCCGCAAAGCCATCATTTCAAGCGCGAATGGAACGAGCGGCGACAATAGTGCCAGACCAGCCACGCTCAATATTTGTGTTGTGACATGTGAAGACGGTTCAATCGCGATCGCAACCGGCAATGCGGCAAGCGCCGCGATGATCAAGGCCACGCTCAGCCCCTCTTGCTCGGAGAAGAGACTTCCAACGTGCCTCATGAGCACGATATAGCTGCCCCAGCCAAGGGCGGCCGCAAGCGCCAGGAGCATGCCGACGGGATCGAAAAGCAGTCCTTCGCGACTATAAGTCATTGCGAACACGCCTGCCGCGGCAAGCAAGGGCAATGCGATCCGTCGCAGGCCCTTAAGAGATAGGGCGGCAACAGCCAATGGACCAAGGAAGTCGATGGTTATCGCAGCGCCGACCGGAATACGCGTAGTGGCTGCGAAAAAGCACATTGTCATGAACGCCATGACGAGGCCGAGTGCGATCGCGCTTCTCCATTGACGGGCGCTGAAAGAAAGAAAGTTCGGGCGCGCCCAGACATAGGCGACCGCGGCCGCGCATACCAGGCGCAACGCGGTGCTGCTAAAGGCCCCTTCCGAGAGCATGAGCGGTACCGACATCGCAGCTCCCAACTGACCGCTGAACATCGAGCCGAACGCGAGGCCGGCGCCAGTCAGTAGTTTTGTGCGATTGGCCATTCTCATAATCCGCCGGCCGTACGCCGTGCGGCGCCGAAGGCCTCGGCAGCCGTAAAGAGCGCCGCGCCGAAGAGCGTCAGATCCTTGAGAAGAAAGCCGGCGTCGGCCGACTGCGGTTCAAGGCCGGGCGTCGTGAACAGGAAGCTTTGCGTGACCAACAGAGCGCCTGCGGTCGCAAGGCTTCCATAGGCGGAGAGCCGCGGCTGGAAATGACGCAGGGCGATCAGCGCTCCGAGCGATATCTCAATGACGCCGATGAAGTTCGAGCCGCCTTGCTCGCCAAACAGCGGATTGACCCAGGACAGAAAGGGACTGTGCGCCATAAGCGGCGCGATGCCCGCCGCTTCCTGCGGGGTGAACTTGTAGGCGCCGAATCCGACAAAGAACAGCACCAGGCTCCAACGCAATACCCCTGTTCCCACACGGGCCAAGCGCGCCTCGATAACTTCGCAGACAAGCATGTTGATCTCCATTTATGTGCGTGTTACACGTACTTAAATGGACGCACGGTCTTATGTCAAGCTTCGCTTCGTCGTCTGCCGCGCCTCCGCCTACCGCGCGCCACTTCGGCGCCGGACATTGCCTTTGGGACAGAAAATGCCGAGGATATTTGAGGCCGGGCTACGATGAGTTTGACGTTGGGCGAGATCGGCAAGAACTTGGTGCGCTGCTCGCAGGGGGGATGGCGGCGACACGAATAGAGAAGCGCAAGATGCAATCGGCCAAATTTGCATTGATCGCCCCGTTTACTGTCAGGCAGGAGCGTGCCAGCGAGATCCGTGAGATTCACGAGTTCGTCCGAAAGGCATTCGCATCCGCGCACTATGCCGAAGGCGACGAGCAAGACTTCGTCTACAAACAGCGGAACGAGGCGCTCTATCTGCCAGAACTGACCCTGGTTCTTGAGGACAGTGGTCGCCTCATCGCGCATGTCATGCTGACGCAAACCGCGATTTGCACGGCGATCGGGCTAAATCCGATCCTGCTTCTTGCCTGCGTGGCGGTGGCTACCGAGTACCGCAACAGAGGCGTTGGGACCGCGTTCATCGAGGTCGCGCTCCAACGTGCCTTCAACCTTGGGCACGCCGCCGTCATCCTGGTGGGAGATCCCACTTATTACCGGCGTCTCGGCTTCGTGCCTTCCTCAGAATTCGGGATCACCAACAAGAACGGAATCGAGCCTCACCATGTGCAGGTTCGCGAGCTTGTACCGGGCGCGCTTCGCGGCGCGTCCGGAAGCATATTGCTGCCAAGCTGAGGGACCCATGACGATCTCGAATTGCGCTCTTGTCGGCGCGCCCACTGAGTGCACGGGGCGCCCAGGAGGATTGGAGCGTTCGCCGACGGTGTTGCGCGACCTTGGTGTCGCAGACGCGATCGGGGCGGGCGTCGTCGGGGCGGCCGCGGTGGCGCGCGCAAGACGCCGTACTCGCGACGCCGTGGAGAATAATTTGAACAGCGGAAATCGACCGGTAGTCCTCGGCTGCTGCTGCACCTATGTGATCGGCGCCATGGCTGCCGCGACACGCGAATTCGACCGCTGTGGGCTCGTCGATGCAGACGGCCATCTCGATCTTTTTGCTGGACAAACCTCGCCGACCGGAGAGGCTGCCGCCATGTCTATGGCTGCAATGCTCGGCAGAGCGGGAGGCCGCGCGGACGTCATGACTAGATCGAGGCGAATATTGTGAGCAGCACCAAACATTCCGTGAACATGCGCACCGCCAATTTGCTGGGGGCGATTGCCTTGGAACTGACGGAGAGAGTTGAACGTCTGTCCAAGCGTCATCCTAACGAGACGACATCTTCGTTGGCGGCGCTCAACGTCATCGGGTTTTACAAGGGTTGTTCCAACAATGCGCTAAGCCAGGCTCTTGGCTTGTCTCACACGACAACTGTCCGCTTGGTGGACAAGCTCGAGGCTTCGGGTTACGTGACAAGTGAGACCGGAGCCGACCGCCGCTCCGTCTCCTTAAAGCTTACGCAGAGCGGTCGGGAACGGGTGCGGGACGTTGTGTCCGACCGGTGCCGGCATCTTTGTGAAATGCTCGAAATATTGCCCGAGGAAGACCTCGAGCACTTGTCGCGAATTTCTGACATCCTCCTCAGGTCACTGGTCGCCACCGCCAGTGACGCTGATCATATATGCCGCCTGTGTGACGAGACGGCATGCCCCACAGAGCAATGTCCCGTCCACAATCAGGTGATCGCCCTCAAGGCCGCCAGCAGAACCTGATTGTCATCGCGACCAAACTGGTTCATCGCGATGGCCTTCAAGCCCTTATCCTGGCGGCCGAATACTCATGCCCTTTCGTGAGGCTCATTGGAATGGGATGATGGTTGTGGTCACGGGGCGAGGACAATCTTTCCCCGCGATTGCCGTGAGTCCAACGCCCGATGTGCCGCGGCGGCCTGTTGCAGGGGATAGACGCCGCCGATCGTCACCTTGAGCTCACCCGACACAGCCATGGCGAAGAGGCGTGTCAGACCTTCCTGAAGGCTTTGCGGCGTAAGCAAGGGCACTGTGGCGAAGCCGGTAATCGACTGATTTTGGAAGATCAGCCCGAGCAGATCCGGAACGCCGAGATTGAAATCGAGGATGTTGAGCGAACCGTAGATCACGATCTGCCCCAACGGTGCGAGAGCCTTCAAACTCTCCCTGGTCACCGCCCCACCTACCGATTCGTAGATGACGTCGGCGCCGCGTCCACCAGTCAGCTCGCGCACAGCCTGCGACCAGTCGGCCACCGTGTAGTCTATCGTCGCGTCGGCTCCGAGCGAGCGGGCGAACTCGCGCTTGTCCTCGGTGCTGGCTGCTGCGATCACCTGCTTTGCGCCGGCGCGCTTGGCCAGCTGCACGAGCAGACTGCCGACGCCGCCCGCCGCTGCCGACACGAGGACCCGCTTGCCGGAGGCTGGACCTCGTTCGAGGAGATAAAGCGCCGTAAGACCCTGGACCATGAGAGCAACTGCGTGCTCGAACGGCAATCGATCCGGGATCGGCGTCACGAAGTCAGCGCCACAGGCGGCAAATTCGGCGTAGCCGCCGAAGAACTGTCCCGCGGCGAAGGCCGAGGCAGCGACGCGATCGCCTACCGCAATGCCCTCAACCCCTTGGCCGACGGCTTCGACGATGCCCGCAGTCTCGGAACCGAGGATGCTCGGCAACGGAGGGGTCATGGCGTAGCGGTTCTGACGCATCGCTGTCTCCGCGAAGTTCACACCAGATGCCTTGACCCGGACAAGTACCTCGCCGGCTCCGATCACAGGAACCGGGACCTCCACCAACCCAAGGTTCTCAGGCCCACCGAAGCCAAGAAGTTGAACGGCCTTCATTGTAATTCTCCAATCCACCGATGCGGCGCAGGGCGCCTCGGCTGACGTGTTGATCCGTACAGCACTCTCGTGGCATATGGTGGGCTTGGTGAACTACAGAGAAATTTGTCGGATACTGACAAAGAGGTAAGTATGGCCGCAGTGATGAAGAGCCTTCCGCCCTTGCCCGCCGAACGGACACTCCGCGTGATTTCCGGCCGCTGGAAACCGGTGATCCTCTATCATCTGATGTCGGGGTCGCAGCGGCTGTCCGAATTAAACCGGCTCATGCCCGCCATCAGTCAGAAGGTGCTGATACAGCAATTGCGCGAGATGGAAGCGCACGGCATCGTGAGCCGTACGGTGTTCCCTCAGGTGCCGCCCAGGGTCGAGTACCAAACTACTCCGCTCGGCCAAAGTCTGCAGCCGGTTCTTCTCGCGCTTTGCGAATGGGGCAGGCACCACGCTGCCGAACTCGGCGAACTCGACCGTCTCGGCGATTGCGCTAAATTATCGCTCCCGGAATAGCGGAGGAGCGCAGCGAGCTTTCTTGGCCAAGCGGGAGGCGAGTCCGACAAGGCCATCGTGAAATCTTCGGCCTCGCTTTATGTCGAGGAGCTGCGTTGCATGGGTACGAAGCCCGGCAGCGCTTCGACGCGCCCGAGCCACGCGCGGATTGCCGGATAGGCATCGAGCGAAATGCCGCCCTCGGGAGCGAGTGCGACATAGGCATAGGCGGCGACGTCGGCGACAGACGGCTTTGCGCCGAGCGCAAACGCCTTGCCGGCCAGCTCCTTCTCCATGTTCGCCAAAAGGCCGTCCGCGACCTGCCTTGCATGATCGCCGTCGACTGGGAATTTGAAGAGCGATGCGAGCCGCGCGCGGTTGGGTCCGAAGGCGATCGGCCCAGCGACAAGGCCCAGCCAACGCTGTACTGTCGCTGCCTCCACCGGATCGCGTGGCAGCCATGTGCCGTCGTCGTAGCGTGTTGCGAGATAGATCAGGATCGCATTCGAATCATAGACCGTGACGTCGCCGTCCTCGATCACCGGGATCTGCCCGAGCGGATTGCGGGCAATGAATTCAGGTGCCTTGTGGGCGCCGCTGAACAGGTCCACATCCACGACCTCGTGCGGGAGACCGAGCAACGACAGCAACAACCGCACGCGGTGGCAATGGCCGGAAATCGGTGAACTATAAACGATGATCGACTTAGCCGGCTTGGACGTGGTCATTGGGTTTTCCTTACAGTAGCTCAGTTATGAACGCGGGGCTGGCTGCGTTCGGACTGTGACGCGCCCAGGCGCCCATCCTCTGTCACCACTCACCCCGCTGATCTGGCTCGGCAAACGGTTATCCGTATGATAGTTACTGTTTGCGACCGGCTCTAAATAAGAGAGCGTGCGAGTTTCGTAAATTAGGCAGGTCGGACTCACGTGGTTACTTTTTAGGAACCGGCCCAGACAATGAAGCGGGCAGCAAAGAAGAACAACTATCCCGACTGTGCTGTCCGGTGCGTCCTCAATCGCATTGGCGACAAGTGGAGCTTCCTGATTATCCTGACGCTCGCCAAGCGGCCGTACCGCTTCGGGGAGTTGAAAAGGGAGATCAGCGATATTTCCCAACGAATGCTGACCGAGACGCTGCGCAGCCTCCAGCGCGATGGGCTCGTCAATCGCACGGTCTACTCGACCATGCCGCTCAGCGTCGGCTACTCGCTGACAGAAATGGGCGCGTCTATCCTCGAACCGATGATGGGTCTTGTTCGATGGGCGAAAGAGAAACAGCCTGCCATCGAGGCGGCGCGAATAGTTTTCGACAATGCCCAGCATTGAAGCCCGGGATCGCCATCGTCGACACGCCATTACGAAGAGCGTGTCAGTCGATAGGACGCGAAAGATGGGCTGCCGATTGGTCTCGAATCGAGCCCTCGGCATCGACGGGTCCCTTCGGTGGTGCGCCTACGAGTTCGGCGATCAATTCACGAAGCCAGCGCTGACCGGCATGACCATGACTGCGCTCGTGCCAGATCAGGCTCACATTGAATTTTTCCGCTAGCCACGGAACGTCAATCACGGTGAGCCGATGCGGCTGCGCTTGCAAGAGCCGGCGCGGGACAAGAGCAACGAGATCACTTGCCGAGACAATTTCAGGGATGAACAGAAAAGAGGCTGCGGACACAACAACGTTGCGCCGATGCCCAAGAGCCTCCAGAGCACTATCCACCGGCGTCTCAAAGTCGCCTCCGCGACGCGACACGACAACATGCTCTAATTGAACGTACTCATCGAGTGTCAGGCCGCTTGTCAGACGTGAATGATCCCGCCTGCCGATGAGCACATAGGTTTCGTCAAACAAATGGCAGGTGCGAAGGTGTGGCAGCGCCGAGTCCGGAGCGGCGATGGCCAGATCCGTTTCGCCGCTCGCCAATTGCGGTTCCATGAGCGGGGGCGACAGATGCCGAACTGCCACCCGGACCCCCGGCGCCCGATGTCTTAGTGCCAGAACGAGTGGCATGATCACCGCCGCCTGAATGTAGTCCGAACAAGCGATCGAGACGGTCAGCCCCGCCGTTCCAGGATCGAAGTCCCTGTGCGACTGCACTGTATTGCGCAATTGATCCAGCGCCTCTCGCAAGGGCCTTGCGAGTTCCATGGCCTTGGCTGTGGGCGTCATCCCCCGTTGAGCGGGGACCAGCAAGGGATCCTCGAATAGGTCCCGTAGCCGCGCCAACTGGGCACTGACGGCCGGCTGGCTCAGGTGCAGCCGAGCCGCCGCCTTCGTCACATTGCGCTCGGTAAGCAGAACCTCAAGGGTCGCCAGTAGGTTGAGGTCGATGCGACTGGTATTCAGCATATGGATATCATCTCCAAACGCAATCGATTTCACAGATGCCTGCGCCACGTTCAAAAAGCAACGGGTAGCCGCATCGCAGGGTGGAAATGGCCCTGTCCAAGTGCGCCCACCAAGAGGCTGGAGACCTGTTCAAGTCCTGCCCGCAGGAAGACGCTCGCAATAACCCGAAGCATCGAAGGTCGCCATTCGCCACAACCCCTCGCGCAAGGAAGACAATACGTGAGCAAGAAGATTCTCGTTGTTTATGCCCATCCCGAGCCGACCTCGCTGACCCGCCAACTCGTCGATGTCACGGTCAAAACGCTCTCTGCTCAGGGTCATGACGTCATGCATTCGGACCTTTACGGCATGCACTGGAAAGCGGTGTTCGATGCCGATGATTTTCCCAGCAGGGCCAATCCCGACCGGCTGTCGTTCATCATTGAATCGGGCCACGCCTATTCGACCGGGCGGCAGACCGCCGATGTCGCCGCCGAGCAGGCCAAGCTGCTCGCCGCCGACGCGGTCATCCTGCAGTTCCCGCTCTGGTGGTACAGCATGCCGGCGATCCTGAAAGGCTGGATCGAACGCGTCTATGCCTTCGGCTTCGCCTATGGCTACAAGAACGGCACCAACGAGTATCGCTTTGGCGACGGCATTCTGAAGGGTAAGCGCGCGTTGGTGAACGTCATGGCCGGCGGCCCGGAGGCCGACTACGGCCCGCGCGGCATCAACGGCCCGATCGACCAGCTCCTCTTCCCGCTTACTCATGGTGCGTTGTTCTATCCGGGCATGGACGTTCTCCCCATCCATCCGGTCTATGGTGCTGCTCACATCACCACGGCCACAGAAGTGGAGACGGTCAAGGCCGCCTGGCGAGGACGGCTGGCCGGCCTTTTCACCGACGCGCCGATCCCATTCCGCGCCCAAAATGGCGGCGACTTCCCCGATCGGCACACCATGGCCAACCATGTCGCCCCCGCCAAGACCGGTCTGCTCGCTCATCTCGCCGATGAAATCGCGGCCTGAAAGGGATGCGGCCGACCCAAAGCGCCTTGCACGCTACGCTAACCTCGGCGGCTTTCTCCGACGCCTATGACGCGCCGCTGAGCAATCCCACTCTGCAAGGCGTCGCAAGGCGTCGTCCAACCGCGACACGGCCATGGTATGATGGCCTTGCGATTTTGGGAGAACGGCAATGATCGTCATCTATCGAAATGGCCAGCGCACGGCTCTCACCGGTTGGCGGGCCTGGCTTCTCATCGCCGCGGCGGCCGTCATTGCGGTTGTCGTCGGCAGCCTCCTGCTCGGCGTGGCTCTCACTCTTTTTTCACTGTTCCTGTTCTCTCTGCCCCTCGCCATTCTGCTTGGCCTGATCATGGCATTGGTTCAACCGCGATAACCGAGCGTGCTCTGGCAGGCGAGACGACGGCCGCGCTCGCGATCCGGAACAGGCTCTTGTGCCACCTTCCCGACTATGGTGCGCGAGGCAATCGCCAAGGTGGCGCAAGGAATGAGACATGATCGAGCTTAAGTCGACAATCACATGCCCGGGGTGCGGCCACCGCTGGACAGGGACGATGCCGACGGACGCGTGCCAGTACCTCTATGTATGCGAAGAGTGCGCCGTTCAGGTGAAGCCCAAGAAGGGCGACTGCTGCGTCTATTGCTCGTACGGCGACGTTCCTTGCTCCGCCAATCCAGGAGGAGCGCACGGGTCTCGATCCAGCGGCTTGCTGCGGAACTTCGCAGTCTTGCATGCAAGTCAATCGTGGGCTGACCGAGTGAGCCTCGGCGCTGTTTAATGCGCTAGAGTTTCCTCAAGGAAACAATCACGTAGCCAGACATTCGTCACCGCGCCACCTGAGCGATCACCGCAATGGCCGGCGACTATCTCTGCTATAGGCTTTGGCTTGCTGAGCAAGAAGCCCTGGAAATCATTCGCTCCCAGCGCGGTCAGCGTGGCCAGTTGTTCCGTGGTCTCCACCCCCTCGGCGGTCACTGACAATCGCAGCGATCGCGCGAGGCTTATGATGCCCTCGACCACCGCACGGCCGGCCGGCTCCACCGAGCCAATTGTAAAGCTGCGATCGATCTTTAGGGTGTGGAGCGGCATTCGTGCTAAGTGGCCGTAAGAAGAATAGCCTGTGCCAAAATCGTCGATTGCGAGCTGGGCACCGAATGAGGCGAGTTCGGCGAGGCGTTCGCAAACGACGTCGACGGCGCCGCTCATCATGCTTTCGGTCAGTTCCAGCTTGAGCAAACAGCCACTATCGAGCGCCGCCTGCACCGCCTTTTCTAACTTGGACCATTCCTCGAGCTGCTTCGGCGCGACGTTCACGCTCATGATCAAGTCCGGGTTCGCGCCAGCTGACACCAATTGCTTGTAATCACTCGCCGCCTGGCCAATTGCCCAAGCGCCTAGGTCCGTGATCATCCCAGTCTCTTCGGCGATAGGGATAAACACGGCTGGAGAGACGAGACCGAGCTGCGGATGATGCCATCGCATTAGCGCTTCGAGCCCGATCACCGATTGATCGGACAGGCGCGCAATTGGCTGATAATAGAGTTCAAGTTGTTTGAGGTGCAACGCTGAGCGCAGATCAGCCTCCAAGCGCAGCCGGTGCTCCGCCTCGCGCCGCACTCGCTCGTCGAATATGACCAGGTGGTCGCAGTGGCTCGACATCGCCGCGCCCAAAGCAGCCTGAGCGTCACGCCAAAGCACGGCGGCGTCGCCATCGGGTTTTCCAAACGCGACGCCAATTGCTGCACGACCTTTCACCGAGAAGCCACCAAGCTCGGACCCTGCTTCGACGGCGGCCAGACAGCGCAGGGCGAACGCATGCGCGGTTGCGTGGTCGGGCAGATCGGGAACCAGAATCGCGAACGCGCAGTCACCGATACGTGCCATAAGATCCCGCTGCGTACAGACTTCGGCTAGCTGCTCGGCTGCCCGACGAACGGCTTGCTGAGTTAGCTCGTAGCCACCCGCCGCACGCAGCGCGTGGCCGCTGTCGATTTCAATGAGCAGCAGCGCGGGAGCTTGTCGGGACCTACGGCTGGCTCGATGGCCGTCGACAAGCCGGCTCAGGAACCATGTGCGGTTTCCGAGTCCGGTCAATGCATCGCGGTGCGCCAGCAGAAGGGCACAAGTGGTGACCAGGGTCACCAGGCCAATCATGAGGACGCGCTCAACCTGCGCACCGATTAGAGCCTTATCGCTCGTCATGTATTCTACGAAACTTTGGGTGATGCTCGCGGGCCCCGCCGCTCGCACGGCGTAAACGGTGAGCAACATCCATCCGACTACTGCCGCGGCGCCGGTTATGGCAACGATGAGCGAGTCAAACTGAACGACACGCAGCACAATCAGCAGAAACACTGCGTCGGCCGTCGTCGCCTTCAAGATTGCGGTCGGCGCAAGCTGGTACTCATCGGCATAGACCGCAAGCAGAAGATAGAGCAGCGCAATGTCGAGCACCGGCCACACCAACCGTAGCCAGCCGGTCTCTCGCCCTGCGTGTGCGAGCGACATCCGTATTCCGGTCGCAAGCATCAGTAGCCCGATCACCACCAGGACTGGCTGCGACCCGTCGACTGCATCGACTGGCCTTGTCGCCGTCAAGTAGACGACGCCCAGCAACCCAAGCACACCTAGCTGAACTAGATCGACTGCGCGGCGCGCAAAAACAAGGTCGAGGACCAATTGGTCGGACGATTGAGTGGGAGCGTACATGTGCGAAAAATTTTGCCTTTTGCGCCGGCGCGGTCGCCGTGGCAGCAGGACGCCAGCTAACCGCGGAGCGAAGCTATCCTACAATGCTTAACTTCAGGTTCTTCCTGATCTGAGCCTCGCCTCTTGGACATGCACAATGAACAGTCAACTTGACGATCTTGGCTTGGTCCAGAGGTGCCAGTGCAGACTTTTAGGTCAGCTTACACGCAAACTACGATTTGAATTGGAGCATGCTGCGGCCCCAAGGGCCGAATGGCGCACCCGGAAGGATGAAACTTAAAACTTTTCTCCAATCGCAAACTTTGGGGCGGCTCTGTGCGCGGACAAGCGAAGCGAAACCGCACTTGCTCGAGCAGAACTGGCTCGAGCAGAACTGGCTCGAGCAGAACTGGCTCGAGCAGAGACGCTGCCGCGATCCACGAAAGCCGGTTTCTGCGGCGTCCGCCCGCGCCGTCTCGCTTTAATTTGGCGCGCATCTTTAGTTTAGCGCGCATAGAGCTCCAAGTTCTTCGTGATCTTGGGTTTCCACTCGATCGCAGCTCACGACCGCTACGCTCGTAGCGGGCACATAGCTTGGGTCAACTTGTGTCAACTGGGCCTGAAACGAAACTTTGCTGCGGGCCTATCGTATTTCAAATCAGAACTCCCGGAACTAGAAGACTGAGAAGCGCGTATGTTAGTGGTGGCAAAGCATGCTCTGCATGCTCTGTGCACCCTCTACATAGCGGCGCATGGGGTTGGCCATGAGCAGTGTCCACATCGACGTCGGCGTAAGGGCCGCTCGCCCGCAAATCCGCAGAATTGGTCCGGCGGACTTGAAAACCGCCTTGGCTAAGGGTTTTGACGACTTTCTCGCTTTGCCGACGTTCTCGCTATTCCTCGTCGCAGTCTATCCGATCGTTGGCCTGGTTCTTTTTTACCTGACATTCGGATTGGGCATGATGCACCTGGTCTTCCCGCTCGCCGCCGGGTTTGCGCTGATTGGGCCGGTGGCTGCGATCGGCCTCTACGAGCTGAGCCGGCGGCGGGAACGAGGCCTTTCGATCTCATGGGAGGCCATGCAAGACCTGCATTTGCGGTGCATTGGGGGAATAGCCCTGCTCGGCATAACGCTGATGGCGATTTTCTTCGCGTGGCTCGGTGCGGCGATGGCCATCTATACGTTCACCTTTGGCGACTGGGTGCCTCCCTCTGTCGGAGAGTTTATCGATGTGGTCTTCACGACACCCTCTGGCCGGACATTGATCCTGCTCGGCTGCGGTGTTGGACTGCTGTTTGCGATCGTGGCTTTCACAATCAGCGTGGTCTCAGCGCCACTGCTTCTTGACCGCGACGTAGGCTTCCTCACAGCGGTCGAAACGTCGATCAGGGCCGTCCACGCAAACCCCATGATGATGACGGTGTGGGGGCTAATCGTCGCCGGATCCCTGGTTATCGGGTCGCTGCCATTCCTTATGGGTTTGACAGTCGTGTTCCCGATTCTTGGGCATACGACTTGGCATCTCTATCGCGCAATTGTTGAAACCTGATGCGCCGATGACTTGGAGTAGCTAATGGCCTCTTAGGTCCGCTCATGTGGCGCAAAGAGGTCGGGATTAATAGCGATGGCTCTTGCGCTGGTCCTGATACTGGTGGTCGTCGGCTCTGTGGTGTTCCACATCCTGAGCCCATGGTGGTGGACCCCGATCGCGTCGAACTGGCAGTATATCGACGACACGATCCTCATCACGTTCTGGATCACCGGCGTCGTGTTTGTGGCCGTGGTTCTATTCATGGCCTATTGCCTTATTCGCTTCCGTTACAATTCGGAACGCAAAGCGGCCTACGAGCCAGAGAACAAAAAATTGGAGTGGTGGCTCACGGTCGGGACCGCGCTCGGCGTGGCGGCCATGCTGGCTCCTGGCTTGTTCGTATGGAAGCACTTTATCACCCCTCCTGAAGATGCGACCGAGATGGAGGTCGTGGGGCAGCAATGGGCGTGGAGCTTCCGCCTGCCCGGAAAGGACGTCCGGCTTGGCGCGTCCAATACACCCAATGTCAGCGCCGAGAACCCATTGGGCCTCAGCGTACACGATCCAGCCGCCAACGATGATGTGGTGATCGAAGGAGGTGATTTGCACCTCCTGGTCGGGAAGCCAGTAAAGGTGCTTCTACGGTCCGTTGACGTCATACATGATTTCTATGTGCCCGAGTTCAGGACAAAGATGGACATGGTACCGGGTACGGTCACCTCCCTTTGGTTCACACCAATCAGAACCGGGACATTCGAAATTTTCTGTGCCGAGTATTGTGGCATCGGCCATGCCTACATGCGCGGCAAGGTCGTGGTCGACAACGAGCGCGATTACCAAACCTGGCTCGGACAGCAGAAGACATTCGTGACTGCTGAGGCCCGGCCAACGCAAGCCAATGACGTAGCATCTAGCCGCGAGCAAAGGGGCGCGGGCTTCGGGGGAGTTCAACGGTGAGCCTCTCGCTATGAGGTGAGCCGTAACGCGAGGAGGCATTTATGGCCGACGTCGCACGTGGCGCCTACGAAGGCGTCCGTCCCGCTGAAGTCCCGGACGTGGAGCTTTACCATCCGCGTAGCTGGTGGACGACCTACGTCTTTTCTCAGGATGCCAAGGTCATCGCCATTCAGTACGGCGTCACTGCGATGTCGATCGGGCTCGTGGCCCTGGTTCTGTCATGGCTGATCCGTATTCAGTTGGCGTTTCCCGGAGCCCTCTCCTTCATCGACGCGAACGCCTACTACCAGTTCATCACCATGCACGGCATGATCATGGTGATCTATCTGCTAACAGCCTTGTTCCTCGGAGGTTTCGGCAATTACCTCATCCCGCTCATGCTGGGTGCCCGGGACATGGTTTTCCCTTACGTCAACATGCTGAGCTACTGGATCTATCTGCTCGCCGTCTTCGTCCTGGTGGCAAGCTTCTTCGCGCCTGGAGGCCCAACCGGCGCTGGTTGGACCCTGTATCCGCCACAGGCCATTCTCGCGGGCACTCCCGGGGGACAGGACTGGGGGATTATCCTTATGCTGTCCTCGCTCATTCTGTTCATCATCGGCTTCACCATGGGCGGATTAAACTACGTGGTGACGGTGCTGCAGGGCCGCGCGCGTGGAATGACGTTGATGCGCATGCCGCTGTCGATATGGGGCATTTTCACAGCGACAGTGATGGCGCTTCTCGCCTTCCCCGCCTTGTTCGTCGGCGCGGTCATGATGCTGTTCGACAGGCTGCTCGGGACAAGCTTCTTCATGCCGTCGATTGCGCAGATGGGACAGCAACTGCCGTATGGCGGAGGCAGCCCGATCCTATTCCAGCATCTCTTCTGGTTCTTCGGCCATCCCGAGGTTTACATCGTCGCCTTGCCGGCGTTCGGTATCGTCTCTGACCTCATCAGCACGCACGCGAGACGAAACATTTTCGGCTATCGCATGATGGTCTGGGCGATTGTCATCATCGGAGCCCTCAGCTTCGTCGTATGGGCGCACCACATGTACGTCAGCGGCATGGACCCGTATTTCGGATTCTTCTTTGCCACAAGCACGCTCATCATTGCCGTTCCGACAGCCATCAAAGTCTACAACTGGGTTCTGACCCTGTGGCGGGGCAACATCCATTTTACCTTGCCCTTGCTCTTTGCCGTTGCGTTCATCGTCACGTTCGTCAACGGAGGCATTACGGGCCTCTTCCTCGGCAATGTTGTCGTGGATGTGCCTCTCTCCGACACCATGTTCGTTGTCGCCCACTTTCATATGGTCATGGGCGTCGCGCCAATTCTCGTGGTGTTCGGAGCGATCTACCATTGGTATCCTAAGATGACCGGACGCATGCTCGACGAGACGCTCGGCAAGATCCACTTTTGGATCACCTTCGTTGGAGCCTATGCCGTTTTCTTTCCCATGCACTACGTGGGCCTCATGGGTGTACCACGCCGCTATTACGAGCTCGGCGAGTCACATCTGAGTTCGTCCGTGACGCTGAACCAGTACATCACGATCGCGGCGTTGATCGTAGGTGCTGCGCAGATGGTGTTCCTGTTCAATCTCATCTGGAGCCTCTTCAACGGCAAGGAAGCCGGCGGCAATCCCTGGAG
Source organism: Hyphomicrobium sp. (assembly GCA_041659825.1). Lineage (GTDB taxonomy): Bacteria > Pseudomonadota > Alphaproteobacteria > Rhizobiales > Hyphomicrobiaceae > Hyphomicrobium_C. The sequence continues at coordinate 162,891 of JBAZXL010000002.1, read as the reverse complement.
AGCTACGACACTCGAATGGCAGACTCCGGAAACTCCACCAGCGCACGGCAATTGGGGCAGGGAGCTGCCGGTTGTCTATCGCTGGGCTTATGATTACAGCGTGCCGGGCGCGGCGCAGGACTTCATTCCGCAGAACCAGCCCCCCATTCCTCGAGCCGGATAGAGGAGCCGGGATGAGCATCACTCTCCTATACGTGGCTGTGGTGATCTCCATCGCTGCATGGTGGCTGTGGCGTCATGGGGTGACCGAGAAGCCCTGGCTGGAGCAGGACGCGATCGGCAATCCGCCCGCGCCGAGCACATCTGCCGTGCCTACATCGAAGATCGGCCTCGGTGTGTTTCTCGCCGTTGTCGCCGCTCTGTTTGCGCTCTTGGTCAGCGCCTATTCCATGCGCATGTCGGTGGGGGACTGGGTGCCGTTGCCGATCCCGAAGGTGCTCTGGCTCAATACGGGCGTGTTGGTCTTGAGCAGTGTCGCGCTGCGCTCGGCCCAGGTTGCCGCAAGCGATGGACGCATGGATGGCGTCAAGAGCGGCGTCCTCGCGGGTGGGGGCACTGCATACGCCTTTCTCTGCGGCCAGCTCGTGGCCTGGCATCAGTTGACGGGCGAGGGGTTTTTTATGGCGGCCAACGCAGCCACTGCTTTCTTCTATCTGATGACAGCTTTGCATGGGCTGCACGTCGCGGGCGGCCTTGTCGCGCTGGGACGGGTCAGCGCCAAGATCTGGGGTGACAAGATCTGGGGTGAAGAGCAAGTCGACGCGCAGGAGATGCACTTGAGCGTGCAGCTATGCGCCATGTACTGGCACTTCCTGCTCCTTATCTGGCTCATCCTATTCGCCCTGCTGATGGGCTTTGCAGACGATTTCATCAGCATTTGTCGCCAAGTGTTCGCCTAGTTTGGAGCCACAGCAATGACTGATGCAACGCTGAGCCACACGCCGGCCGGTGTCACGCGGCAAAGCGGCTGGCAAAGTGTCGCCTCCGATTGGTCCTCGGACCAGCGAGCATTCAAGAATGTCTCCTGGGGGAAGGCCATGATGTGGATTTTCCTCCTCAGCGACACGTTCATCTTCAGCTGCTTCCTGATCGCCTACATGACGGCACGCATGTCCACGCTTGTGCCGTGGCCGAACCCGAGCGAGGTCTTCGCCTTGAACATCGGCGGTGAGAGCGTGCCTCTCATCCTGATCGCCATCATGACGTTCATCCTGATCAGCAGCAGCGGGACGATGGCCATGGCCGTCAACTTTGGCTACCGTCATGATCGCAAGAAGACCGCCATCCTAATGCTGATCACCGCGGCATTCGGCGCAACCTTCGTCGGCATGCAGGCGTTCGAATGGTCCAAGTTGATCATGGAAGGGGTGAGGCCATGGGAAAATCCGTGGGGCGCGCCTCAGTTCGGCTCATCCTTTTTCATGATCACGGGCTTTCACGGCACCCACGTCACGATCGGCGTGATTTTCCTGATCATCATCGCACGCAAAGTTTTGCGCGGTGATTTTGACAATGGCACGCGGGGTTTCTTCACGAGCCGCAAGGGCAACTACGAGATCGTCGAGATCACCGGCCTCTACTGGCATTTCGTCGATCTCGTGTGGGTGTTCATCTTCGCGCTGTTCTATTTATGGTGAGAAGAAACATGACCGAAGCAGCACTACACATGATCCCTGCGGACACGGCAGCCACGCACACCGAGGGTCAAACCCACCCGATCAAGCTTTATCTTATGGTCTGGGGATGGCTGTTCGTGCTCAGCACGTGCTCCTATCTCGTCGACTATTTCCATCTCCAGGGATACCTTAGATGGAGCCTGATCCTCATGTTCATGATTGTGAAAGCAGGGCTGATCGTCGGGGTGTTCATGCACATGGCGTGGGAGCGGCTGGCTCTCATCTACGCCATTCTGGTCCCGCCGGTGGCAGTGCTAGTCTTTGTCGCCATCATGGTTTTGGAATCAGACTACACGCATTTCACGAGGCTGATGTTCTTTGGGTCGGCCCCCTAGATGTGGTGCCTCAGGAGGTTGTTCCCAGTGTTCCGGTTCCGACATTTGCCTCTCCCTGGAGTGCGGTTCGGAGCAAATGTCGGAACCAACAGGAACACTAGCAACTCTATGATTCCAGTGTAGCTTTTGCATCTGACATTTGGTGACGAGACCTGCCGCAAGCGGGGACCAAACGTTCAGATGCGCCACACTAGTCAGGCCTTGCCGGTCAAGGCGCGATCGATTAGGCGCTGCCCGCCAGGGGCACGAAGCGAAGAAAAAGTCGATGTCTGATCTATTGAGTTATACCAACTGCACGAAGTGCTGACGCAGTGCGGTTGGTATCAGCGCGCAGGGTTGGTGTGGCGGCTGCGCGCAAGCTAAAGAGAATACCGGCCAGAAACCGCAGACCAGTGAGTCAAGACTTTGTCCGGCCGGTATTAAAGGTGGCCCGAAGAAATCGGGCAGGTCACCTGTCGCCTAGCGAAAATCTGGTATTTGCACTCGTTTACGGAAAAAGTCCCGGCATCAGACGCGGGGCGAGCTTCGCGGGAAACGCGATTTGCCAGTCATCGCGCGGGCCGGGTGAGAAGATAATGCCCTCTTTGCTCAGGGCCGTCGTGACGTTGCGGGCAGAACGGTCGGATTGATCTATGACCCCGGCTACCTCACTGCGCGGCAGTGATCCCTTGAACAGGATAGCGTCCAGCGCCTTGGATGAGGCCGCAGGAATGTTTCCATACCGAATTTCGTCAGCGGCCCACGCAAGAATGCGGTCACGCAGCACTCTTGGCTGCATGAGCCCTTCCATGAAGCTCACTTGATCGAGGCAAATCTTGAGGAAGAATTCTGCAAAGGCAGTTGTCGCTTCTTCACTCAGGTGACCGTGACCGTCGTAGTCGTTGCGGCGCTGGAGATCGCAATCAGCCAGATGGCGCTTGTATTCTTCAACTTTGCGGGCAAGCCCACGGGAAACAGACCATAAGCCGCCCGTATCAAGCGCAGAGCGGAGGGCGGCATAAGACATGAGCCGTGTGACGCGGCCATTGCCATCGGCAAAGGGATGTATCCAGAGCAGGCGGTGGTGCATCGGGCCGGACGCGATAATGCGCTCGAATTTCCCAAGCTTCCCGTAAACCTCTTCAAAACGGGCCATGAAACGAGGGATTGCGCCGGGGCTGACCGCAATGTGCAGGCCGACCTTCGTATCGTTGTGACGCTGTTGGCCGGGAACGACGCGAATGCGCTTGCCCGTTTTGGGGTCTTCAACCCACAGCAGCTCATCAGGGAGAAGGCTTGTAAACTGCCGATGGATTTCGAACAGCCCCTCGGTCGTCAGCTCCCGTCCATCGAGATGGCCTTCATCGATCCAGCGCTGGACCGCGATATGCGCCTTGGCTTCGAGCTGGAGATCCCGCTTCTTGGGATCGGTGCTCAACTCGTTATGAAACGCTTTCTCGATCTCGACCGGGTGCGTGTTGTGGCCCTCGATCAGGTTGCTGTAGTAGCAGTTCATCGAGCGGACGAGATCCGCGAGCGGAGCCGTGAGTCCTGCCGGAAGGCTCGCTCGAAACGAGGCAGAGGCCTTGCTCAGTTCGAAAGCAAGTTCGGAAATCGTAGCGCGGGCCTTCGTGCCTTCGGAAACCAGCATCGGCTCCATGAGCGCGATGCTCTCATCGTCATCGCGCAGGGGGGCTGCCGGAGATTTTTCCGCCTTCTTTGCCGCTATTTTTGCCGGTTTCTTTGCCACATCCGTGTCCATAATATACAAGTAATACCATAGACTTAACTAATCGTGTAGCAGATTATTGCCGCTAGTTTTGCCGGATAGATTGCCGCTTTTCCTGCCGCGAGTCCAGTCCGGGCGGGCATCTCCTGTTTCGGCCCTTCGGGCTTCGATCCTTGACGCAAAAAGCTAAGGGGCAGCCGCCCCTCGCTCTCGGCGAGGGCCAACGGTTCATGCGAACCCCCTTTTTATTGGGGTTTGAAAATGAACGGAGACACACCATGACCATCATAGCCCGATCCACCTCACCACAGCTTGGCTTCGACGCCCTTATCGCTGAGGCCGATACCGCTCATTCCGCACGACGCCTTGAGCGAGAATTTTCCCATCTCCCATCGACACTTGTTCCTTTTTTCCGACTCCTGATCCGTCAGCATCATGCGGCGATGCTGGAAGGAAATGCGCCGCGTGTATTCGCACTCCGCGCTGAATCCCATGCGCTGGCCCTCAAGCTGAACAACGGTAAACCCGGTATTCTCGCCAATGACGATGCACCCGGCTGCGCGTTGGAGCGACTTGCGTCCGCGCCCACGGGCACTCTGCCGCTCTGGGGGCAAGCGGCGGCATGCTGACAATGCGAATGAAGCTTTGCCCGGAACGATAGCCGGGCCGAAGAAGCACCAGCCGTAGAAGGACCCCACGAACAAGCGAAAGTCACCGCCGCACTGACCGCCAATAAAGCCATTGTCTACTGCCGCGTTTCCGACCCAAAACAGGTAACGCGCGGCTCCGGCCTTGGCTCGCAAGAAACGCGCTGCCGCGATTACGCGCGCGCTAAGGGTTATGAGGTCGTGAACGTTTTTCGCGATGAAGGCACGTCGGGAAGCGTCATCGATCGATCCGGCATGCTCTGTATGCTGGCCTTCCTCAAACAGCATCGCCGCACCACCACCCACATCGTCATCATCGACGCCATCAGCCGCCTTGCGCGTGGGCTGGAAGCGCATATCCAGCTGCGCACCGCCATCTCCGCCGCTGGCGGCAAGCTGGAAAGCCCCTCCATCGAGTTTGGCGAAGATTCCGACAGCATGCTGGTCGAGAACCTTTCTCGCTTCCGTGTCCCAGCACCAGCGACAGAAAAATGCCGAGCAGACCAAGAACCGGATGCAAGCCCGCGTTGCTAACGGGTATTGGACCTTTAGCCCGCCCATCGGCTACCGGTTTGACCGCGTGGCCGGGCATACCGGCAAAGTGCTGATTCCAAACCAGCCATTGGCCGGGATCGTCAAAGCCGCCTTGGAAGGCTTCGCCTCAAGCCGATTCGAGACGCAGGCCGAAGTGCAGCGGTTTCTGCAGAACGCCCCCCTCTTCCCCAAGAACCGCCGCGGCGAGGTGCACCCCGAGCGCGTAAAGATGATCCTGAGCCAGGTCGTCTGTGCCGGGTACTTCAGTGTGCCGGAATGGGGAATCTATCGGCTTCCGGCCAAGCACGAGCCGCTGATCGACTTTGCGACCTTCCTCAAGATTGAGGAGCGGTTGAACCGCCGCGACCCTGTTGCGCCCGTCCGCCCCGACGTGACGGAAGACTTCCCCCTGCGCGGTTTCGTCAACTGCACCTGCTGCGACAGGCCGCTAACGGCGGCCTATGCGCGTGGCAGCAAAGGCAAGCGTTACGCCTATTATTGGTGCTTAACCAAGGGGTGCAAACTCGCGCGCAAAAACATCCGCAAGGAAAAGCTTGAGGCCGATTTTGACGGCTTGCTCGATAGCGTCCGCCCCACGCAGGACCTGCTGTTCGCGGCGCATGCCATGCTGAAGCTGCAATGGGAAATCCGCGAAGGGGCGGCGAAGGAACGAGCAAGCCAGATTGCGCGGGAGCTGCAGGGCATCGAGCGCAAGATCGACCAACGCGTCGCGCGAGTCGTCGAGACCGACAGCCGATCCCTGATCGACGCCTACGAAACGCAGCTTCACAAGCTGCAGGATCAGAAGCACCTGCTCACAGAAAAAGCAGCCTTTGCGGGCCGTGCGAAGAAGAGCTTCGAAGAAAGTTTTCGAACCTCATTCGGCTTCATCGCAAACCCCCGGATTCTATGGGATTCTGGACGCATCGAACACCGCCGGACGATGCTCCGACTCCTGTTTGGGGGTCGCGCGAAATACTCCGTCTCAGAGGCATTTCGAACCCCTCAGACCACCAGTCTTTTCAACGCTTTGCGGGAGTTTGGGAATGACAATTCAAGAATGGCGCACCCGGCAGGATTCGAACCTGCGACCTCTGCCTTCGGAGGGCAGCACTCTATCCAGCTGAGCTACGGGTGCCTGGGCCGGTTGGCCGACCTTTGGAAGACCTCTGATAGCTCATTCGGGGCTCTGCCGCAAACCCTCCCTCGGCCACCGACGCGGTGGGCGAGTGCCTTTCCCCAGAAGTCAGGACTTATGTGGGACGGTATCTGGCTCTATATTCCGGCCCCATGAGCGACGCGAACACCAAGACGAGCGAGAGCAATCAGAATGCCAGGGTCTGGGCGGATGCGGTGTGCACCGTGCCGGACGGCGAGCCTGTGCCTGTGATCAAGGGTAGCCACGTCTATCTCGTGGACGGCTCCGGCTATATTTTCCGCGCGTTCCATGCGCTGCCTCCCCTGACACGGCCTTCGGACGGCTTGCCGGTCGGCGCGGTGCACGGCTTCTCAGCCATGCTCTGGAAGCTGCTCGTCGAGAGCCGCGCCTCGGAAGCGCCCACCCATCTTGCTGTCATTTTCGACGCCGGGCGGGAGACTTTCCGCAATGACCTCTACAAGGACTACAAGGCGCACCGGCCGCCGGCGCCCGAGGAGTTGGTGCCACAGTTTTCGCTGATCCGCGACGCTGTGAGGGCCTTCAACGTCGCCTGCATCGAGCAGGATGGGTATGAGGCGGACGACCTCATCGCAACCTATGCGCGCGAGGCCGCGGAGCGGGGCGGCGACGTCACCATCGTGTCCTCCGACAAGGACCTGATGCAGCTCGTGCGCCCCGGCGTCGTCATGTTCGACGGCATGAAGAACAAGAGAATCGGCCGCGATGAGGTTTTCGAGAAGTTTGGCGTCTGGCCGGACAAGGTTGTCGACGTGCAATCGCTCGCGGGCGACTCCGTGGACAACGTGCCGGGCGTGCCGGGCATCGGCATCAAGACGGCGGCGGCGATCGTCCGCGACGTCGGAGATCTCGATCGCATTCTAAATGTAGAGGACGATAAGGTAGATACCGAATTCCAGGATCTTGTTGATCGTCAAACGCAGCTACAGGCCGAAATCGATGCGGTGGCGGGTGAGACAGTAAAGCTTGGGTCCGGTGCTCAACTCGGAAAGATTCTCGTCGAGAAACTTGGTGTGCCCGCTAGAGAGCTGAAAGTCGATAAGAAGGGGAACGCTACCGCGGATACTGCGACGGTCGAGTTATTGGCTGAACGGGGCAATGAGTTTTGCCGGAAAATTATTGATTGTCGCAATCTGGGGAAGACACTTACTAGCCACATCGGACACATTCGGGCACATGCGCCAGAGGCGCGGATCTCGCGCGAGCTTGTCACGCTCAAGGACGACGTGCCGCTTGCGGTGCCGATCGAGGGCATCGGTGTGCAGGATGTGAAGCCGGGCGAGCTGCTCGCGTTCACGCGAGCCATGGAGTTCACAAAGCTCACCAAGCGCTTTGCGGAAAAGCTCGGCGTCGAGGTGCCGGCGTTGGCTGAGAAGCGCACGTCCCCTTCCCTCACCGCAAGGGGAGGGGGAGATGGCAGGGCAAGCGTCGCGAATCCCCCCCACCCCTCCCTGCAAGAGGGAGGCGAACAAGCAAAGGCAGGAGAGCTGCACGGGCCAGGCACGCCGCAGGCGGGGGCTGCCATTCGCTCGGCCGAGCTGGCCAAGGCACCGTTCGACCGCTTGAAATATGAGCTCGTGACGACGGCTTCTCGGCTCGCGGAGTGGGTCCAGATGAGCCGCGAAGCCGGGCGGCTCGCGTTCGACATCGAGACGACGGCGCTCGACTGCATGACCTGCGATCTCGTCGGCTTCTCGATGGCGATCGCGCCGGGCGTTGCTTGCTACGTACCTGTCGGGCACCGCGCCTCGGCCGGCGGCTTCGATTTCGGCGAGGGTGGCGGCATCGTGCAGGCGCCGTTGCAGGACGCGCTGGCGCTGATGAAGCCGCTGCTCGAGGATCAAGCCGTCCTGAAGATCGGCCAGAACATCAAGTTCGATATGCTGGTGATGGCGCGCTACGGCATTCGCATCGCGCCGATCGACGATACCATGCTGATCTCCTATGTGCTCGACGTCGGACGCGGTGGGCACGGCATGGACGACCTCGCGGAGCGGCATCTCGGGCACGCGTGCATTGCCTTCGACAAGGTTCTCGAGCATGCGCCCGGCGCGAAGAAGGCTGAGAAGACATTCGCGGAGGTGCCGCTCGACAAGGCTTGCGAATATGCGGCGGAAGACGCGGACGTGACGCTGAGGCTCTGGATGAAGCTCAAGCCGCGGCTTGTGGCGGAGAGGCTCGTTACCGTTTACGAGACGCTCGAGCGGCCGCTCGTGCCGGTGATCACGGGCATGGAGCACTTGGGCATTCTCGTCGATCGCAGCGTGCTGGCGCGGCTTTCCTCGACGTTTGCGCAGTCGCTCGCGAGGCTCGAGGAGGAGATCAACGGGCTCGTCGGGCACAAGTTCAACCTCGCCTCGCCAAAGCAGCTCGGAGAATTGTTGTTCGACCGGCTGCAGCTTCCCGGCGGCAAGCGCACCAAGAGCGGCCAGTGGGAGACGCGCGCCGGATTGCTCGATGATCTCGCGGCGAACGAGGATGTGCCGGATGAGGCGCGCCGCCTGATCAATACCATGCTCGAGTGGCGGCAACTCTCGAAGCTGCGATCGACCTACACTGACGCGCTGCCGGCGTTCATTCACAAGGATACGGGACGTATCCACACGAGCTATGCGCTCGCCTCGACGACCACGGGACGGCTCGCGTCGTCGGATCCGAATTTGCAGAATATTCCGATCCGCACGAAGGAAGGCCGCGAGATCCGCACCGCGTTCATTGCCGATCGCGGTATGAAGCTCGTCTCGGCTGATTACTCGCAGATCGAGCTGCGCGTGCTGGCGCACATCGCCGATATTGCGCAATTGAAGCGCGCGTTCGCTGATGGGCTCGACATTCACGCGATGACGGCTTCTGAGATGTTCGGCGTTCCCGTCAAGGATATGCCGTCGGATGTGCGGCGGCGCGCCAAGGCGATCAACTTCGGCATCATCTACGGCATCTCGGCGTTCGGGCTTGCAAACCAGCTCGGCATCTCGCGCGAGGAGGCGGGCGCCTATATCAAGACCTACTTCGAGCGCTTCCCGGGCATCCGCGACTACATGGAGGCGACGAAGCGGCGGGTGCACGAGCATGGATACGTCGAGACCATTTTCGGGCGGCGCATCCACTATCCGGAGGTGAATACAAAGAACCCGTCGATGCGCGGATTTCTCGAGCGCGCCGCGATCAATGCGCCGATCCAGGGGAGCGCTGCCGATATCATTCGCCGCGCCATGATCCGCATGGGGGCAGCGCTTGAGACCGCGAGGCTCGACAGCGCGCGCATGCTGCTGCAGGTGCACGACGAGCTCGTGTTCGAAGTTTCTGCGGCGCATGCCGGCGACCTGATCAAGATCGCCTGCCAGGTCATGGAGATAGCCGCGGAGCCCGCCGTGCAGCTCTCTGTGCCGATCCACGTGGATGCAAAGTCCGCCGACAACTGGGAAGCGGCTCATTGAAGGGGGGTCTGAGCGGCGGCGCAACGGCTGCGGCTTACACGGTTGGCGGGAGCGGCGTTTCTACGTCTTCGGTCCGATGAGGATCTTGGTGAGGCGCTCTCGGATGGCTTTCTGGCGGGTCTCACTCTCAATCTTCTTGCCGGTGAGATCGGTGACGTAGAAAACGTCCACGGCCTTCTCGCCAAAGGTTGTGATGTGAGCCGAGGCGATGTCAAGGGAGAGATCCGAGAGATCGCTCGTCAGCTCATAGAGAAGGCCGGTGCGATCGCGGCCTGCGACCTCGATCACCGTGAAGGCATCTGACAGCGCGTTGTTCAGATAGACAACAGGGGCAACCTCAAACGCCTCGAGGCGGGACGGCGTCGGGCGGCGCTTCTCGAGCAGAGACGGCAGACGCACCGTGCCGCGCAATAGCTTCTCAATCGTATCGTCGATGCGGCGGGCGCGACGCGTCTCGTCCGCGTCATCCTCGAATTCGCGGGCGAGAAGGAACGTATCGAGCGCAAACCCATCGCGCGTCGTCGTGATGTGGGCGCCGACGATGTTGGCGGCGTTGGCCGCACACGCGCCCGCAAATTGCGATAGAAGCCGCGGATGGTTCGGCGCAAACACCGTAAGCTCGGTGATGGCGGTGAAGGCGTCAGTCGCAAAATCGACGGCGTAGCGTTTGCCGGTGGCTTCTGCTCGTCTCAGCAGGCGGGCATGGTAGATCTGACGCTTCAGCTCGGTGCGCAGCCAATAATCGGGATAGTGGCGCGCGATGAAGCTCTCGACTTCGGCTTCAGGCCAATCCTCAAGCGCCTCGCGCAGCGCCGCCTGCGCTTTGGCAACGATCTGGCTGCGCGGGACCTGAGTGTGACCGCCGGATACGAGCGGCTCGGTCTCGTGATAGAGCGTGCGCAGAAGCTGGCCCTTCCAGCCGTTCCAGACGCCGGGGCCGACGGCGCGAATATCGGCTACAGAAAGCAACAGCAGGAGCTTCAGACGCTCAGGGCTTTGCACGATGTCGGCAAAGTCGCGCACGGTTTTCGGGTCTGAGATGTCGCGGCTCTGGGCGATGTTGCTCATCGTGAGGTGCTGCTCGATCAGCCATACCACCGTATCGGATTCGGCAGGCGTCAGCCCGAGGCGCGGACAGATGGTGCGTGCGAGACGAGCGCCGACGAGCGAATGGTCCTCCTCGCGTCCTTTGCCGATGTCGTGCAGGAAGGCTGCGACGTAGAGCACGCGGCGGTTCTGCACCGTCTTAATGAGCTCGGTCGACAGCGGCAGCTCGGCCGAGGCGCCGCCGCGCTCGATATCGGTCAGCATGCCGACAGTGCGGATCAGATGCTCATCGACGGTAAAGTGATGGTACATGTTGAACTGCATCATGCCGACGACGCGCCCGAACTCCGGGATGAAGCGGCCGAGCACACCGGCGTCGTTCATGCGGCGCAGCGATGATTCCGGGTTGACCTTGCCGGTCAGCAGTTGCAGGAAGATGCGATTGGTCTCGGGGTCGCAGCGCAGCTTGTCGTCGATCAGGCGATAGGAGCGGCGCAGCTCGCGGATGGCATTGGGGTGCAAAAACGTATCGGTGTTCTCGGACTGCGCGAAGAAACGCACGAGGTTTGCCGGATCGCGCTTGAACACATCGTGATCGGCAATGTTGATACGGCCGTTGTCGATGCGGAAATCCGTTCGCTCGCGGATCTGACGGCGTGTGGTCCAGGACAGCTGATTGATCATCTTCATCGCGGGTGAAGATTTCAGCTGCTGCATCTCGAGCGCGGTGCAGAGGATGGTGGTCAAATCCCCGACATCCTTGGCGACGAGGAAGTAGTGCTTCATGAAGCGTTCGACGGCGCGCAATCCGCCCTTGTTCTTGTAGCCCAACTGCTCGGCCAGAATGGGCTGCAGGTCGAATGTCAGGCGCTCGTCAGCGCGACCGGTGCAGAAGTGCAGGAAACAGCGCACGGTCCATAGGAAGTCTTCACAACGGCGGAAGGTCGCGACCTCCTCCTCCGTGAAGATTCCCATGGCGACGCTTTGCGGGCCAACCTCGGCGCCGAGCAGATATTTCGAGAGCCAGTGCAGAGTGTGCAGATCGCGCAGGCCGCCCTTGCCGTCCTTGACGTTTGGCTCGACACGGTAGCGGCTTTCGCCGGCGCGGCGATGGCGCTCGGACCGTTCCGCCATTTTCGCCTCGATGAAGCTCTTCTCCGACCCGCGGATGACCTCGCTGCGAAAGCGCTCCTCAACCTCGGTGTAGAGCTGCTTGTCGCCGTGAATGAGCCACATGTCGAGAAGCGAGGTGCGGATCGTCGTGTCGGCCGCGGCAAGCTTCAGGCACTGATCGACGGTGCGCGTCGCATGACCGACTTTGAAGCCCAGGTCCCAGAGCATGTAGAGCATATATTCTGCGACGCTCTCGCCCCATGGCGTCTGCTTATAGGGAAGCAGGAAGAGCAAATCGATATCCGAGCCGGGCGCCAGCATCTCGCGGCCGTAGCCGCCGGTGGCAATGACGGCCATGCGCTCGGCGTCGGAAGGGTTGGTGGCGCGGTAGACGTGGGCCTTGGTGTAATCAAACAGGATGCGCACGAGCTCGTCCTGGAAGCGGGCAAGCCCGGTTGCGCAGCGGCGGCCGTTGCCGTCGGCCTCGAGCTGGGCGCGGGCCGTCGTGCGGGCGTGCTTGACCAGCACCTTGAGCCTTTCGAGCACAACGGAGCGCGCCTCGGCGGCGGAGCCCGCAGCGTTAAAGCGTGCCGTAAGTTGGGCGCGCTCCTCGATTGGATCGAAATACGGGGCGGGTTGAAACGTCTGCTTATTCATGAGTGGTATCTTAGCCTATGAGGCAGGGGTTTTGGCCAGAGCTGAGACGCGAGCGACCGCTCAGGAGCCCGGCGTTCTCGGCTGAGTGCGCAACCGTTTCAGCTTATAAAGCGCGTCCAGCGCCTCGCGGGGAGAAAGCTCGTCTGGCATTATAGCGTCAAGGGCGGTTTCGACCTCGGTTGGACCTGCGGGCGCGATCGAGGTTTTTGGGCGGGCGGCGGCAAAAAGCGGCAAGTCGTCGAGCGGGCCGGCCGTTCCGGATGGGCGCCGGTCGTTCTTCTCGAGAAGGGTCAGTACCTCCCGGGCCCGACCGATGACGTCTCGGGGCAGCCCGGCGAGCTTTGCGACCTGAATGCCGTAGGAGCGATCGGCGGCGCCCTTCTTCACACGATGCAGGAAGACGATCTCGTCCTGCCATTCCTTGACGTCGATGGTGACGTTGGCGACCGAGGCCAGGCGGCCGGCAAGTGCCGTCAGCTCGTGATAGTGGGTCGCGAACAGCACGCGGGCCCGGACGCTCTCATGCAGATACTCGACGCAAGCCCATGCGATGGAGAGGCCGTCAAAGGTGGCGGTGCCGCGACCGATCTCGTCGAGAATGATCAGTGACTGGCCGGTCGCTTGATTGAGGATGGCTGCCGTCTCGACCATCTCCACCATGAAAGTCGAGCGGCCGCGAGCAAGATCGTCGGCGGCACCAACGCGGCTGAAGAGGCGGTCGACGACGCCGATGCGCGCGTCGGCGGCCGGGACATAGGAGCCCATCTGCGCAAGGATTGCGATCAAGGCGTTCTGGCGAAGGAATGTCGATTTGCCGGCCATGTTCGGCCCCGTGACCAGCCAGATGCGCGCATCCGGCATCTCGTCGAACCCGGGCGGCAGCTCGGCGCCACTGCGGCCAAGAACGCAATCGTTGGCGACGAACGGGCCGGCCTTGCCGCGCCGCAGGGATTGCTCGACGACCGGATGGCGGCCGCCGCGGATCTCGAAGGCCTGGCTCGCGTCGATGACCGGGCGAACGTATTTCTCCTCCTCGGCGAGCTCGGCGAGGGCCGCAGTATGATCAAGCTCGGCGAGCGCTGAGGCAACGTCTGACAGCATGCGCTCATCTGCCGCCACGGCGGCCGCGAGCTCGGCGAAGATCTCCTGCTCGATCGCGAGCGCGCGCTCGGCGGCGGACGCAATCCGGCCTTCCGTTTCGGCCAGCTCGACCGTTGTGAAGCGCATGGCGTTGGCCATGCTCTGGCGATGGCGAAACGTATCGACAAGCGGCGGCTCGGTCAGCGGCTTGGCGTTCGCCTGCGTCACCTCGATGAAGTAGCCGAGGATGTTGTTATGGCGGATCTTGAGCGTCTTGATGCCGGTCTGCTCGACATAACGCACCTCGAGCGCGGCCATGACGCGGCGACTGTCGTCACGAAGTGCGAGTGCTTCGTCGAGGCTCACGCGGAAACCCTTGCGCACAAACCCGCCATCGCGCTTCAGGTGCGGCGGCTCGTCGACGAGTGCTGAAGAGAGAAGCTGCAGCAGCGATCCGGATGCCTCGGCGAGGCGGCCCTCTATTCGCGCGGCCTCTGCCGGCAAGCCGATTGCGCCGGCTTTCTTTTCGAGAAGCGCGGCGCAGGTTTTTGCGGCGGCAAGACCTTGGCCAATGGAGGCGAGATCTCGCGGGCCGCCGCGGCCAAAGGCAAGCCGCGAGATGGCACGCGCGATATCCGGCGCTCCCTTGAGGCTTGCGCGTATGTCCTCGCGCAGACGTGCGTCGGTCGCGAAAAATGCGACAGCATCGAGGCGAGCGTCGATGGCCGGCGGATCGCGCAGGGGGGCGGCAAGGCGCGCGGCGAGCTCGCGAGCCCCGGCGCCCGTCACCGTGCGGTCGATCGCGTGCAGGAGGCTGCCGCTCTTGTCGCCGGAGGTGGACCGGATCAGCTCGAGGCTGGCACGGCTCGCCGCGTCGATTAAAAGGGCTGCTTCCCCGCCCATGCGGCGCGGCGGGCGCATCACCGGCTTCTTGCCGATCTGCGTGAGATCGACATAGCGCAGCACGGCGCCGATGGCGGCAAGCTCGGCGCGCGTGAACGATCCAAACGCACCGAGGTCGCTGACCTTCAGTTGCTCCTTGAGCCCACGCTCTCCGGCGAGGCTGTCGAAGGACGCCTGCGGAACGGGCGTCGCGGCAGCACCCGCCCGGCCGATCCAGGCTCTGAGGTCGGCCTCGGCTAAGAGTTGATCGGCGGCGATCACCTCACCGGGGGCGAGCCGGACCAGCTCCCCCGGCAGGTCCGCGCCGCGAATTTCGCCGACCTCGAACTCGCCGGTCGATATGTCGAGCGAGGCCATAGCCAGCGTCACGCCGGGGCCGAGGGCCGGTTCCTCGGGCCCACCAGGCGCGCGAAACACGGCGGTCAGATAATTGCGGGCTTTGGCGTCGAGGAGCGTGTCCTCGGTGAGCGTACCCGGCGTAACCAGGCGGACCACGTCGCGGCGGACGACGGCCTTGGCGCCGCGCTTACGCGCCTCCGCAGGGTCCTCGAGCTGCTCACAGACGGCGATGCGATAGCCGAGCTTGATCAGACGCTGCAGGTATTCGTCGGCGCGATGGACGGGCACGCCGCACATCGGAATATCTTGGCCCAGGTGCTTGCCGCGCTTGGTGAGGACGATGCCGAGGGCTTGCGACGCGGTGACCGCATCCTCGAAGAACAGCTCGTAGAAGTCGCCCATCCGGTACCAGAGGATGCTGTCCGGGTTCGCGGTCTTGATCTCGAGGAATTGCGCCATCGAAGGTGTCGCTTCCACGGCTACCACCGCTGGTACGGTAGCGGGGGCCGGCTGCGGGGCTGCCTCCTCATCGAGTGGCATGCCGTCGGTGGCCCCGTCGCTCGCAGCGGCCGTGTCGCCGCTCGATCCCCTATGCCGCTTGCCTGCTGCCACGCCGCGATGGTCCCCATTCCCCGTGTCCGGCCAACGGATAGCCGGTTGCGGACGGAATTGAAAACCCTGCGGCGGCTTAGCGAGGGGGAAAACGGCGGCTTAGCCCGGTAAAACCCGGCTCGGTCGAGCTTAAAGCTCGGCCGAGACGCGGCTTTTCAGCTCGTCCGGGGCGCCGAAATGGTCAAAGTAGCGCGGGTCGATTTTCTCGACCGGAAGGACGATAAGCACGTCGGTCGTGCCGAATTGGCGATCGATCACGGCACCGTCGCCGACGAAGGCACCGAGCCGCAGGTAGCCCTTGATCAGCGGCGGCATGGCTTTGAGTGCCGCCTTCACGTCGACCTGCGACTTGGGAAGGATGCCCATCGGAACATGCAGGTGCGCATGCGCGCGGCAGCGCCACTCGGTGGGTGCCATCGCGTAATGATGCAGAAAGCTCAGTGCCATCGCGTGGGCGGCGGGATCTGTTCCCTCAAAGCTCGCGCAGCCGATCATGACATCGACCTTGTGCTCGCGAACGTAGGTCCAGAGGCCGTGCCAGAGCAGCTCCACCGAGCGCTTGGTGCGGTATGGGCGAAGCACGCATGAGCGTCCGAGCTCCATGAAGCGGTAGCGAGGGGACTTGGCCGCAATCAACGGCTCAATGTCATACTCGCTTGCCGTGTAGAAGCCGAGTGAGCGTTGGGCGACTTCCTGGCGAAGCACACGATAAGTGCCGACGACATTCGTGCGGCGGCGGGCGCGCGCCCAGCCTTCCTTTCCGCCCGTTTCGTTGCGGTCAACGACAAGGAGGTGATCGCAAATGGCGTCATAGGGGTCTTTGTCGAGGCGGCGCATGCTGGCAATGATGCCAGGGGTCGCAGACATCTCCTCGTAGAATACCTCATAGCGCAGGCGCTGAGCCTTCAGGATATCCTTGCGGGTGCGAGCCAAGCGCACTTCCAAATTGCCGATGCGGCCATAGACCTTGTCGGGAGCCCGGCGCACGAAGGGAATTTGCAGAGCCGGAGCGGCCTTTCCATTCAGAGCCTGGAGAGCGAGCAGACCGCGCGGTGCCGGCTTAAATAGGGGCTTCTGCTGGAGGCGGCTCACGATCCGTTCGCCGATGCGCTTCATGGGCTGTCGTATTCCCCGGTGTTCGCTCGTGCCCGCGCATTTGCGCAGGGACACGCGGCCCGATTTCAGGCTGATATCGCAAGTACCACGAGTCCGAGACATTTTTACGACGAATGAGGTGATGTGACTAAGTCGATACGGTTCAAGGCGTTTACGGTTTTTCGCCGCGCGGCTGATCGAGCGAGCGAGCGGCGTCTAGTGTCATTAGAGGCACCCCATTGCGAATCGGGAAAGCGAGGTTTGCCTTCGGGCTAATGAGCTCCTGAGCCACGCGATCGTAGGTCAGCGGGCCTTTGGTCACCGGGCAAACCAGGAGCTCGAGCAGCTTGCTGTCAGCATGCTCAGATACCTGCTTATTGGTATTTGTCTCGTTTGTCATCGGGTCACTGCAACGTGCCACCCGAGCCGCCGCGGGCTGCGAGCTCCATCTCGGCGAGTGCAACGAGCACATCGGCTCGTGCTTTGAGGTCGGAAGCCTCAAGAAGTGCTTGTTTTTCCTCGGGTCCGTAAGGGCTCATGACCGAAAGTGCATTGACGAGGAACTCGCTCGATGCCCGCTCGATGACGGACCAGTCCGTCTTCAGTTGGTTGCGGTCCAGATAATTGCGCAGGGCGCGCAAGAGCCGTTTGCGGTCGACCTGCTCCTCGCCGAGGCCGCGGGTGAGGTCGGCTGCAAAACGATCATAGCTGACGGTCGCGACACGGTAGGGTTTCGGCGTCTCCGCCTCTCCAATGATCTCAAAGCGCGCAAGGCCGGAAAGCGCGATGCCTATGCGGCCGTCGTCCAGCTCCTGATAGGACGTGACGCGACCGGCGCAGCCAACCCGACGAAGGCTCGGGGTCTTACCGTGCGGGCTCTCGCCGGTGCCGCTGCCAGTGGGCTGGATCATGCCGAGCACGCGCGACCCCGCCATGACGTCGTCCATCATCACGAGATAGCGCGGCTCGAAAACGTTCAACGGAAGGCTCGACCCGGGGAGCAGGATCGCGCCCCGCAGCGGAAACAGCGGAATGCGGGACGGAAGATCTGACGGGCTGCGATAGCGGTCAGCGAGCGCCACTGGCTTACATCCCTCAGCTGAAAAGGATTGAGGAGAGGCGACGGCGGCCCTCGATGGTGAGGGCGTCCTTCGGACCCCACGCGTCGAAGAGCTGAACGAGCTGCTTTCTTGCGGCCTGCTCGTTCCAGTTGCGATCGCGACGAACAAGGTCGAGCAGGTGCTCGAGCGCTTCGGCGTTGCGGCCGCGCGAGGCGAGCGCTACGGCAAAGTCCAGTCGGGCCTGATGGTCGGCCGGATTGGCAGCGAGACGCTGCTCCAGCTCCACGCTGTTGTCGGCGCGTCCGGCAAGCTTGGCGAGGCCGAGTGCAGCCTTGATGCTCTGCACGGGCGGCGTCGCAGCCTTATCGGGCGGCACCAGCGCCAGCGTCTGCTCGGCGCGATCCAGGTCGCCGCTTTTCAGATAGCAGCGGGCCAGGCCGGCAATTGCCTGCACATTCTGCTGGTCCTCCTGAAGGATGGCTGCAAACGCCTCGGCGGCCCCCTGGAGATCGCCCTCCTCGAGTGCGGCTTCGGCGCTTTCGAGAACAGCGGCGATATCGCCTTGGCCATCATCGCCCGCAAGGCGATCTATGAAGGAGCGAACAACGCTTTCCGGCTGCGCGCCCATGAAGCCATCAAGTGGGCGGCCGTCGCGGAAGGCGTAGACTGTCGGCAAAGACTGCACGCGTAGCTGAGCTGCGATCGAGGGGTGCTCGTCCGTATTGATTTTGACCAGGCGCACCTTGCCGCCGTAGCTGTTCACCACCTTCTCGAGGATCGGCGTCAACTGCTTGCAGGGCCCACACCATGATGCCCAGAAGTCGACCAGCACCAAGCCATCGCGAGATGCTTCGAGCACATCCTTTGCGAAGGACGCGGTCGTGCCGTCCTTGATGACGCCCTGTCCGCCATGTCCCGACCCCGCCTTGAGTGCACCCAAATCCATCAATCTACTCCTCGAGATGTCCTCGGCTTCGCTCGCCATTGAGGCCTCCGCTCGCAGACGTCATATGGTGGGCCAGCGCAATGTATGCGAGCCCCATACCCGGCTGTTGCGGCTGCCGATAGGCCCCTCTTGGGCGCCGGGCGAGCATCTGGCAAGCTTTGCGCGAATGAACCGCAAAAGCGACCTGAGCGCAACATTCGTCAACGGTGTTTGCAGAGGCCGGCAAAAAAGGGCTAGCGAGCGCTAAGATTGATTGTTCGAAGAGGCTTGCATTGGCGCGCGCGTTGGGCAATAAGACCCGGACGCGCTGCCTGAGGCGGGGCGTTTACCCATATCGGATGCGGGCGTAGCTCAGGGGTAGAGCATCACGTTGCCAACGTGAGGGTCGTGAGTTCGAATCTCATCGCCCGCTCCAATATTCTTCTCAAAATTTGAGTGCTCGTCGCCAGCAGGCCATAGGCCTGGCTGTCGAGCACGGTTGGACGCGGTTGAGGGGCAGCCCTGATCAGGCTGCTGAAGGCTCACTCGTTGGTGACGAGCCTGTCGTTCCTGCGAAGCCGAGGTCGCTCGAATGGTCCGGCGCGCTGGCTGGTGAGGCCGTTGCCCTTGCAGGCGCACCTGTCTGCGCCGCTTTTAGGCGTGCCAGAAATTCCTCCGTTACGGCGCGCAGCGACTGACCGGTTTGGCCCGGATATTTCGCAAAGTAGGAGCGGTCCGGCGTATGAAAGCGAGCAGCTTCCTGCAAGACCATGGCGCGCGGTACGACGTGGTCGAAGCAGCGGTTTTCCGGATTTTCGCGCAGCCAGTTGTGATAGTCATCCTCACTCGCTGAGTTGGCGTCCTTCATATTGACGAGGACGCCGAGGTTGTCAGCAAACCCCATCTCGGGGTTCAGCGACTTGAAGCGGCGAAAGACCTCAAGACCGCAGACCGACACGTAATCGGCCTTGGTCGGCGAGATATGAAAATCAGCCTCCCGCAACCAGCATTCGGTGAGCACCGAGAGGCCCGGCGGGCAGTCAATCAGCACGACGTCGAAAACCGAGCGCGCCTCGTTGAGCAGCGCGGCGATGACTGCACGCAACCGGCCATGCAGGCTTTCTTTCGAAACCTCGCGCTCGAAGAGCGTAAGTTGCATGTCGCTCGGGATCAGGAAAACCTGGCGCGCGTCGTCCACATCGGAAACGTTGCGGACGACAAAGCGCGGCCATTCGCTTGCCCCGTTCTGGAGCACACGCGCGACGAGATAGTCGACGAGTGTCAGGCCGCTCTGCTGCAGCTTATGAAGGTTCGCGATCGTCATGAGCATGCTCGAGACGGTCGCCTGCGCGTCGCTGTCTATGACGAGGACGTTCTTTCCGTGGTAGGCGGACAGCGTCTCGGCAATGGCGAGGACAAGGGTCGACTTGCCGACACCGCCCTTGGTGTTCATGATAGCGACCGTATTTCGCATCTCGGTGCGAAGCCTCCCCGTCCCAACCTACCCTCGACGCCGCGATCTACGACGACGCTCCACGACGCACGTGCGCTTCGGCCGGCAACGCCCCCGCGCCGCCGGCGAATCCTTTAACGAAGTCCTTTACGCGTCACACACATGCGTACTGCCGTACTGCATCGCCACCATAGTGCGGCGCGAATGTGGCATGCTCGCGAGCATTGCTGCCAAGATCACGCGCAACGTTCAAATACCAGGAAGATCCTTAGCCCACACGCCAAAAAGCAATGCAGCGCAAAAAAGCGCGGGTCCCGTAGCTAGCCTCGGAACCTTGGCGGTGGCGAACCGCTACTGTATGGCGGCGTGGCCGCTCATGGGATAGGTTTGAGCCGAGCCCGGATGCTTGGATACCCTGGTACCGATTAAGTCTAAAGAGGTTCTGTCATGTTTCGCGCCTTGTTCTCCTCGATCCCGAAGCCGCTCGTTGTCCTCGCTGCCCTTTTGCTGGCGCTGCCGGCCGGCGGCTGTGGCGTCAACAACATCCCGACCTACGAACAGAGTGCCAAGGCCGCGTGGTCTGAGGTGCTGAACCAGTACAAGCGGCGGGCCGACCTCATCCCGAACCTGGTCGAAAGCGTCAAGGGCTTTGCCGAGCAGGAGCGAAAAGTTCTCACCGACGTGACGGAAGCGCGCGCCAAGGCGACGAGCGTGCAGATCCCGGCCGATATCCTGACCAATCCTGCGGCGATGAAGCAATTCCAGGATGCCCAGAACACGCTCGGAGGCGCCTTGCGTCAGCTCATGGTCGTTGCCGAGCGTTATCCGGACATCAAGTCGGGCCAGAACTTTCTCGCCCTGCAAAGCCAGATCGAGGGGACCGAGAACCGCATCGCCATCGCCAGGCGCGACTACATCCAGGCCGTGCGCCAGTACAATACCGAGATCACGACCATTCCCGGCCGCTGGTGGGCAGCGTTCCTTTATCCTTCGTCCAAGGAACTGGCGGCGTTCGATATCCCGGCCGAGGAGACGAAGACGCCGAAGGTCGATTTCGGCACGGGCAAGTGATCGTCTCACGTAGCACAAACGCTGAAGGAGGGCTTCCGCGTTGACCGAGGCGAGCTCCGCGCCGAACCGCAGCGGCGCCTTCCTTTGCGCATTGCTGGTTTTGCTCTTTGTCGTGCTCGGGTCATGGCCCGGGCATGCCGAGATCAAGTTTCCCGAGCTCACTGGACGCATCGTCGATAATGCCGGCCTGCTAAAGCCCGAGGACCGGAGCGCGATCGAGGCGGAGCTTGCTGTTCTCGAAGCGAAGGCCTCGGACCAGCTCGTGGTGGTCACGTTGCCATCGCTGCAGGGCTACGAGATCGAAGAGTACGGCTACCAGCTTGGCCGCAAGTGGGGCATCGGGCGTGCCGGCAAGAACAACGGCGCGCTTTTGATCGTCGCGCCCAATGAGCGAAAGGTCCGCATCGAGGTCGGGCGAGGGCTCGAGCCGCTGCTCACCGACCTCATGAGCAAGATCATCATCGAGAACGCCATTCTGCCGGAGTTCCGGCACGGCAATTTTCCGGCCGGCGTTCGTGCCGGGGTACGGGATATCAAGGCGACGCTGTTGGGCGACGCCGAAGGCGTGAAGGAGCGGGCGCGTGGGCGCGATGCGATCGAGAGCGATTGGGTACCACTCTTGATCCTCGCGTTCTGGGCCGCCATCGTCCTTTACGTGGTGTGGACACAGTATCGCTACATGCAGCAGGCCTCTGCGCTGCCCGGCGGAAAGCGGCGCAGCCGATATCGCGACAACGGTGTTGTCGTTGTGCCCGGCAGCGGATCAGGAAACTGGGGCGGAGGCGGCTGGTCCTCGGGCGGCGGCGGGGATAGTGGCTGGTCCGGCGGCGGTGGTGATTTTGGCGGCGGCGGTGGATCGGGCAGCTGGTGAGCAAAGGGCCGGCGGCTCGTCACCGGCCAAAGGAGAGACGCGAGATATGCCGCTCATTTCGGACCAAGGCGCCAAGCGCATAGGCGATGCCATCTCAGCCGCGGAACGGCAGACTTCCGGCGAGATCGTCGCCGTGATCACGGCCGAGAGCAGCTCATATCTCTACGCGCCGTTCCTTTGGGCGGCGATCGTCTCGCTTTTGGTACCTTGGCCGCTCATAGAATTCACCTGGTGGCCTGCGACCTGGATCTATCTGACACAACTCGCGGTGTTCCTTGCCCTGCTCGTCGCGTTTCTGCCAAAGCGGGTGCGGCGATGGCTGGTGCCTCACAGCATAAAGCGCGCGCAGGCGCGGCGGCGCGCGCGGGAGCAATTCCTCGTGCAGAACCTGCACACGACGGCCGGCCGCACGGGGGTGTTGATTTTCGTCTCGCTGGCCGAACGGCATGCGGAGATCCTGGCGGATGCTGCCATCAACGCGCGTGTGCCAGATGGCACATGGCAGGAGATCGTCGACACCCTGACACGTGAGATCGGCGCGGGGCGGCCCGTCGAGGGTTTCGTCGCGGCGGTCACCGCCGTCGGCCGCCATCTTGCGACACATTTTCCTCCCGGCTCGGCGGATGCCGATGAGCTCCCCAACCATCTCATCATGCTCGCAGAGCAGGACTGACCCTTAGGCCTCGCGGCAGGCTGCTCCTACGCTTTCTGAGAAAAAAGCACCGCTCTGCCTCGTTATTTAAGCGTCGTTAGTAATCTCTCCACTTTTTGCGGCCAAGTTTAAGCATCACTGCGGCGGGGCGTCCGTGTTCCTGCCACAGTGGTATTGCACTAGCAGAGAATGGGTTGCGACCGGCGGCGCAGATGAGCCCGAGCGTCGTGGCGCAATCGTTCTCTAGTTTTTGTCCGAGAGGCTTGTCGCGTTGCGGTGCCTAGCTCAACTGCTCGCATCTCGAACGCTCGGTCTCTTGGGCTTCGAGTTGAGGAATTGCATCATGCTCCGGCACCTCATCGCCGCTGGCGCGGTCGTCGCCGCTACCGCGGCCGCCGCGGAAATGCCGACTACGCTTTCGGGTCAAGCCATCAAGGAAACATTAGCCGGCGCGGTGCTCGAGGTAGACGCACCGTTTGGCACCAAGCTGCCGGTTCAATACTCGAACGATGGACAAATTTCGGGGCAGGCCGGAGGCCTTGCGTTCTTCTTAGGCTCCGCATCAGATCGCGGCCGTTGGTGGGTTACCGGCGACCGCCTTTGCCACAAGTGGACACGATGGTTCGACGGAGAGCCGCAATGCCTTCGCCTGCAGCAGCAGGGCAACCGCATCAGGTGGCGGCGGGACGACGGTGAGACCGGCACAGCGACGATTTCCTCGCGACCCGATCCGGGATTTGCGCAGGCTCCTTATGCTCTAGGCATTCCGCAGCCGCCTGATCTGAGGCGGGAGGCAGCGCCGCGCCAGAACGTTGCGGGTCTCGACGCTGGTCTGGTCTCGAGTGTCGCCGCGGAGAAGCCTACCGCAGTCGCGAAGGACAGCATTGCGAAAGGCAGCGCGGCGAAAGAAAAGCCTAGGCCATATGCCATTGCCTCGGCGGCAGGGACAAGCGACAAGGCGAAAACCGCCACCACAGCGGCGAAACCTAAGGCGCCTGCTCAAGTGCCTCAGGAGGCCCCAGCGTCGCAGCCGCAGAAGCTCGCGTTGGCCGTGCCGCATCCATCCGCTGCGCATCCGGCCGCCGAGCCGGCGAACGCGGCAAGATCGCGTCAGTTGCCCAAGGAGAACGTCAGCGCGCTCGGGCAGTCGTTCCGAGTGGCCGGCGTCGAGAACGACGACGTGCTCAACATTCGTCGCGGTCCTTCGAGCGAGGACGACGTCGTCGGCGCTATTCTCTCCGAGGGTCGCGGCGTGAGGCTCGCAGGACCCTGCAAGGAGGACTGGTGCCCGATCGTGCACGGCGGCGTCAGGGGCTGGGTCAACCGCTACTATCTTGCCGAGGAGACGGAGCCGCGCCTCTCTGCCTGGCCGGCGCAGACCGGCGGGCAGAAGTAGCGAGCTGGCATTACCGGTTCAGGGTTTGTCCTGGATAAAGCCGAGGATGACAATTAGCGAGCAGACTGATCGCAACGTCCGATGACATGGCTGGTCACCTGTCGCGGCGAGCCGTGCGGGCGATGGTGACGCCGTAATTGGCAAAATAGGTTCAGAGTAGCAGCACCACTTTTCCGGCTGCTTGGCGGCGGTCCAGAAGGCCGATCGCGGTCGAAATCTCTTCGAGCGGGTAGGTGGCGTGGAGCACCGGCTTCAGCTTGCCGGCCGCGATCCAGTCGAGCACCTCGATCATGTTGGCGCGGTGCCGGGCCGGATCGCGCTTCACAGCCTCACCCCAGAAGACGCCAACTGCCTCGGCGCCTCTCAGCATGAGTAGATTGAGCGGGATCTTTGGAATTTCGCCGGCCGCGAAGCCGACGATAAGGTAGCGGCCCTCCCAAGCCAGCGCGCGCACCGCGGGCTCCGCGTATTTTCCGCCGACGCAGTCATAGACCGCATCCACGCCCTTGCCGCCCGTGAGCTGGCGCAGCGCCTCCTTGAGGTCGACCCCGTCGTAGTTCACAAGATCGTCCGCACCCAGCGCGCGGCAGATCTCGAGCTTATCGCTGGAGGATGCGGCCGCGATGACGCGTGCGCCCATTAGCTTTGCAATCTCGACTGCCGCTTGTCCCGCGCCGCCGGAGGCGCCGAGGACGGCAACGGTTTCGCCGGGCTTTACGCGTCCGCGATCCTTGAGGCCGTGGATCGCCGTGCCGTAGGTGACGCTGATGCCGGCCGCGATCTCGTCCGCGACGCGATCTGGCACCGGAACGACGGCGCTGCTCGGCACGGCAATCTTCTCGCGCGCGCCGCCGTAGCCGACTGCTGCTGCGACGCGGCCGCCTACCTCAATGCCAGTGACGCCTAGGCCGACGCTTTCCACGCGACCCGCCACCTCACCCGACGGGGAGAACGGCAGCTCCGGCTTCGTCTGGTACTTGCCGCGGGTGATGAGAGTGTCGAAAAAGTTGAGGGCGGCCGCTGTCACGCGAATGACGACCTCGCCCGGCCTGGCCACCGGCTCTGCGACGTCCTCGATGACCACGGCATCGGGCCCATCGAGGCTCTTGCAAAGCGCAGCTCTCATGTGTGACCTCCTTGCGACAGCCCCTTTCGTAGCGGGGGAGCTGGCAGAAACCAAGCTGCAGGTTCAGCACAGAGAAGCAAGTGAGCAGACGATGACGTTTCAATCCTCCCCGGGTCATGGATCAAAGGGTCATGGATCGCAGGGCGGCAGTCACATCGGCGCGGCTTGGCCGCCGAAGCCGCGCGGATATTTCGCGATCGGGGCGGAGCGCTCGTCGAAGGCGCTGAACCTCGGCAATCTCATGCGGTCGGCGCATGCCTTCGGAGCGAGCTTCACCTTTACGGTCGGCGCGATGTATCAGGCGCTCGAGGCGCGGGCGGACACCTCGAAAGGGCAGTGGCATCTGCCGCATTACAATTGGGGCACGCCGGGCGAGATGGTGCTGCCGAAGGGCTGCAAGCTCGTCGGCGTCGAGTTGCTCGACGAGGCCGTGGCGCTGCCGAGCTTCCGCCATCCGCTGCAGGCCGCTTATGTGCTCGGGCCCGAGCGAGGATCGCTATCACCGGAGCTGTTGGCGCTCTGCGACTATACGGTCAAGATCCCGACGAGCTTCTGTGTGAATGTGGCAATGGCTGGGGCTATCGTCATGTACGACCGCGTGAAAAGCCTCGCTCCGTTTGCCGAACGGCCAATTTCGGAGGGTGGCCCGGGCGAGCCAGCCCGGGGCCGCGTACGCGCGGATGGGCATCGCAAGTAGGCCCCGTTTCCGTGACAGAAGCGATACTTAGCCGGTATATGATGGGTCACATCGGACGGCAAAGGACGCGACGTGCTCATGATCTCGCAGAAGAGTTTAACAACGGCCATTTTTGCGCTTGTCACTGCGAGCACCATAGCCGCCGGCGAGCAGACCGCGGTCGAGTTGAGCAAGTCAGGCGACTGGATTGTGCATCAAAGCGCCGGAGATGGCCCTAAGATTTGCTTTGCCGTCGCCTCGCCGAAGCTCCGAGAGCCGGCCGGCGCCAACCGGGCGAAAACGCTTCTCTACGTTTCCATGTGGCCGAAGCAGGGAGTGAAGAGCGAAGTTTCCATCAAGCTCGGCTATCAGATCAAATCCGGGACCGAGGTTGCCGTCTCTGTCGGCACCGATGCGTTCAGACTGTTCGGCAAGGACGACCGCGCCTATGTCGCGAATCCGACCGAGGAGCTGAAGCTCATCGCGGCGATGAAGTCGGGCCAGAAGCTCCTGGTGCGCGCAACGTCTGAGCGCGGCACGGCGACGACCGATACCTATTCGCTCGCGGGCCTCGGGCAAGCCATGCAGGCCATGGCGGCCGCCTGTCCTTGAGGCGGTAACGCGCGAGGAGAATCGAGGCTCTATCGCCGTAGAATTTTGTCGGGGTTGCGGAGCTGGATATAGAGCGCGCCGTCGCCGCCATGCTGGATGGCTGCGGCCGTGAAACTGACAACGATGGCACGCAGCTCAGGTTCGGCAAGCCACATAGGCACATTGCGCTTCAATACGCCGCGCTCGCTGGAAGAGCCAAATCCGACGCTCTCCTCCTCATTGCGCCGTTGCCGTCCGCCCTTGCCGGTGATGACCAGAACCCAGCGCAAGCCGCGCGAATGGCACGAGAAAAGAAAACGGCGCAGCGCGGTGTGCGCCTCGACCTGGCGCATGCCGTGAAGATCGATCCTCGCCTCGATCTCGAAGTGACCCTGGCGCAGCTTTTTCGCCGCCCGCCGATCGAATGTGTTGAGTGCCGGAGCTTTGGCGGCCTCGACCTTTGGCGGCACTATCTTCGGCTCGGTGGTACGGCCCTCGGCTGACGCAATGGCGTGATGCTGCGCTTGTTTGGCCGCGGTGCGGACCTGAGGCTCGGTTTCCGTCTCTGGGTTCGCGGGGTGGACGCGATGGCGTTTGCGGCTCAAGGGCTCGAGGCTTGAAGCGGTGTGCTCCCAGAGTGCATGATCCTCCTTCGAGAGATGGCGGCGGCGCGGCGGCGGCTTCTTCGTCATGGCTTGCCAGCGCCCTCGCGTGGCAGGAGGACGAAGAACCAGCCTCGGTGCTTGGTGATGCCTGCAAGCGCACCTGCTTCCGGTCCGGAGCCAAAGTAGATATCGCCGCGCTCGGGACCGCGAATGGCGGAGCCGACGTCGTTCGCTATCATCAGCCGGTGGAAACCGTTTGCGGGCGTCGCGTGTGTGAGCGACGGCGCCGCGACATAAATTGGCGTGCCGAGGGCGTGGAATGCTGTATCGACGGCGAGGCTGCGGCCCTCGCTCAGCGGAATGGAGAGCGCGCCGAGCGGGCTCTCGGCCTCGTTGCCCGCAAGCTCGCGGAAGAAGACGAACGACTTGTTCTGCCACATGGCGTGGCGGCCGCGCTCCTCGTCCACGGAGAGCCAGAGCTTCAAAGCGTCGAGCGACATGGCGTCGGCTGAAAAGTGCCCAAGGTCGATAAGGTAGCGTCCAATGGACGTATAGGGATGGCCGTTCTTGCCGTCATAGGTGATGCGGGCGGAGCTGCCATCCTCGAAGCGGATTCGGCCCGACCCCTGCACGTGCATGAAAAAGCAGTCGACTGCATCGGCGAGCCAGACGAGTTCGAGGCCGAGGCCGACAAGCGCGCCCCGCTCGATGTCCTCCCGCGTGGCATAGGGCTCGACGCCGTTAGAGGTACGTCTGGCGTGGGTCAGCGCGTGAGCCATGGCGCCGCGCTCGCTTTCGGCGACAAGGTTCTCAAGATCCGGTGGCCGGCGATAGACAGGTATTCGGAATCGGCCTGTCGCAGTCCTGCTGCCGACGAGCACAGGCTCATAGTATCCGGTGAGCAGTCCTTCCGGGCCGGCATGGGTAATTGCGTGGGGCAAAAAGTGGGTTTCGAAAAATGCTCTGGCGCGTGGGCCCTCGGGCGTGCCTGCGTTCTCGAGAGTGACGGCGACACGAAGCGCATTTTCGAGCGCGGCGGGCGGCTGCGCTGCGTGCCGCGAGTGTGGCCTGCCAAGTATCGGGCCGGCAGATCTCACAAACGTCCGGAATGCGGCCCCGTGATCGTCGCTCTCCCAGAACGGGAGCTCTGAGAATGCAACGGGCTTCAAGGCGAGGCTCTGACGCTGCTCCGAGGCCGATGCTCCAAGAGGCATAGGGGACCACCGCCGTGCGCGCGTCAGCTCAGTTCGGAGACTGCGTACCGACGAGCTTCCAGTTGAGATTGCGGCGCGAGTCCTTGGTGGCAATGTCGCGCGAGAAGGTCCAGATGTCGATCACTTCCTTGATGCGCTGATCATCGCCATCAATGACCGCACCCGCTTTGTCGCGTGTGGCGCTGATGAGCTGGCTTGCGAAGCGCACCGTGATCGATGCAATGCCTTTCTGGCTCACCTCGGCTTCGAGGATGTCGGCCTTATTGATGCCGACGAAGCTCTGGTCGATCTGCTCGCCGCGGGCCTCACGCTCGGAGATGGCGCGGCTGAAGCTATCCAGAACATCGCCACTCAAGAGGTCGCGAAGGACGCGGCGGTTGCCCTCGGCGAACGCGACGACGATCATCTCGTACGCTTGGCGGGCGCCGCGCAGGAAGTGCTCAGGATCGAAGGCCGGGTCGAGCCGCAAAATGTCGACGAGGCGGGTCGCCAATGCCTGATCGGCGCCAGCCAGGGTCTTGATGCGCTCCTCGGCCTCGGCGGCTGTTGCAGATGCCGGAGCCTGCTCGACCGGCTCGGCCTCTCTGTTACGCCGCGGCAAGGCGACGACCTTGTCTGAGCGTGCGGGGCTGGACGACGATTTCTGCAGATTGGCAGCGTCGCGGCGGCGCTGCTCCATCCGGGCATCGTCGTCGCTGGTGCGACGTCCCAAAACGCTGCGAAGCTTTACAATAGCAACGATCGCAACGATGAGTGACAGAAGCGTCAGGAGATTGATTTCGCCATTCATTATCGGCAGCTTTCCCGGCAACGCCTGATTTGGACCCCGTGGGTCTTGGATCTGGGGTTCTTGGATCTGGATCCTGTGATGAGGATCCTGTGGGTCTCGGAGTTGACTAAGATTTAGGATCGCGCCCTGCAACAGTCCAGGCTCGTGGCCCCCTAAAGTCCTGCGATCTCTAGTCCTGCGATCTCTCTTGGCGCCAACTACGGAAACTTTATGGCGGCCAACTTAGGCTACATCGAGGGAGAAGCCAACATGAATGAGCCGTGACGTCTGTTCACTCGGTTTCTTGGTCCTTGCCCGCTCAACAAGTCTCGTGAGCAAGTCCCGTCGGTAAGTCGAGCGGGCAGGCGCTGGGCGATTGCGGTCGGCCTCGCATCTGTGATAGCCACCCCGTCAACTCATTCGCACCCATCGCAACTGAAGCGGAAGGCGGCCATGGCAGACAGCAATAGCGGTATACCTGAGCAACCTGCGGTCGCTGGCCAGCAGAAGCCTATCGAAGCGCAGATCATCGGTCAGTTCATCAAGGACCTGTCGTT
This sequence comes from Hyphomicrobium sp., assembly GCA_041659825.1. GTDB lineage: Bacteria > Pseudomonadota > Alphaproteobacteria > Rhizobiales > Hyphomicrobiaceae > Hyphomicrobium_C. Next base: position 133,564 of record JBAZXL010000002.1, on the reverse strand, counting down.
CGAGAACCCGAGCGTCGGCAAGCTTCTAGATGGACCGGGGGAAAATCCCAACCTCGCCATCGAGGTTAACGTCGAGGCCAAGCGTCTCGGCGCCGACCTCTTCGAGAGCGGCATCGACTTCAAGGCCGTCGCGACCAATAAGCTGGGTACGATCTACAATTGCGAGATCGTGTATGTGGGCTTATTCCGACTGCGGAACATTCCCGACCAGGCACTCGAGCCTTTTCTATTGGTTAATTGCCCGACGCTTATCTTCCCGTTCCTCAGGCGCCTTGTGGCCGACATCACCCGTGAAGGTGGGTTTCCGCCGTTGATGCTCGATCCGATCGATTTCGGGCAACTCTACATGAAGCGGCAAAAGCCTCAGGCGGCGGTCGCTTCAGGCGCAACCGGTAAGCCGAATTGATCTGATCAGGTCAAACTCTGATCAGACTGGGTCCTTCGGCTCCTCGACACCCTGTATGTAGCGCTTCCAAATCGCCTTGGGGCCTAGTGTCTCGATGAATACACGGTGAGCCGCCTCGGCGGCCTCCGTAAGGCGCGGCGCGAGAGCAACCGGCCGGGATGGAACTTGTGCCGGACCATTGCGCCGAGATCCCTCCGCTTTCGTCACCGCCTCCGTCGCAAGGCCAAGGCGCGCCTGGCGCTCTCCGAGCAGCTCGATGTAGACCTCCGCGAGGAGGAGCGAGTCCATCAGGGCGCCGTGCTTGATGCGCTTCGAGTTATCGATGCCATAGCGCTTGCAGAGGGCATCGAGGCTATTCGGTCCCGCGGGGTGCTTGCGGCGAGCGAGCAGAAGCGTATCGACGACCCGCGTCATGGCGATCGCCGGCAGTTTCAGGCGGGCGAACTCCATGTTCAGGAAGCTCACGTCAAATGCCGCGTTGTGAATAACGAGGACGTCGTCGCCCAGGAATTTGGTCAGCGGGCTGGCGATGTCGGCGAACAGCGGTTTGTCGAGCAGGAACGACGTCGAGAGACCGTGCACGGCTTCCGCCTCGGCGGGAACGGCGCGCTCGGGGTTGATATAGCAATGATACTCTTGACCAGTCGGAATGCGGTTCAAAAGCTCGATGCAGCCGACCTCGACGAGCCGGTCGCCCTTCTTCGGATCGAGGCCGGTCGTCTCCGTGTCGAGTACGATCTCGCGTAGCATGCCGTGCTCCCCCTCAGGAGGGGGCGCGTGTGACGCAGGTCAGCGCCAGTGGTGATCGTAGGCGGTCGCGGAAGCCCCCTTCAGCGCCTCGATGATAGCATCGACGGCGGCCTCGCACTCCCCGAGAGATCTATTAGTATCCACAACGAAATCGGCACGCTGGCGCTTTTCGATGTCGGGCACCTGACGGGCAAGCAGGCCTGCCAAGCGGGCTTCGGTCATGCCGCCGCGGGCGAGCACACGTTGCCGCTGATTTTCCGGCGAGGCGCTTGCGACCACGACCGCATCGACCTTCTTGTTGAGGCCAGTCTCGTAGAGGAGTGGGATCTCGAGCACGGCGATGGGTGCGGCTCTCGACGCCTGAGTTTCCAGAAACGCGCGCTCCTCTGCCTGCACGAGCGGGTGTACGATGGCCTCGAGGCGCGTAAATCCAGAGGAATCCACTGCGAGCGCGGCCGCGAGCTTGCCGCGGTCGACGCGTGCCGTTCCGTCTGTGCCGCGAGCCGTCGTTCCTCGGAACGCCGCCTCGATCATCGGCACGGCGGCGCCTTCGTAAAGCCGGTGCACCTCTGCATCCGCATCGAATACTGCGATGCCACGCGCGCGGAACATGGCGGCGAGCGTCGACTTGCCCATGCCGATCGAGCCAGTAAGACCGAGGATGATCATCAGGCCTTCCCGATGCCGGATGCGACGAGATCATAAAGCTCCTGCGTCACCACGGGGCGTATGCCGAACCATTTCTCAAAACCAGGAACGGCCTGGTGAAGAAGCATGCCCAAGCCGTCCACGGCGGTGAGTCCATGGCTGCGGGCAGCGCGAAGGAGTTGCGTTTCAAGCGGCACATAGACGATGTCCGAGACGACACAGTCCGGATGAAAGCCCGTAAAATCGATGTCGAGGCTGCCGTTGCCGGCCAATCCGACGGCGGTGGTGTTGACAAGGACGGCCACGTCGCGGCTCGCCGTCGAGCGCTCGGACCAGTCCATAACCTTGATGCGGGGCCCGAACTCGGCTGCGATCGCCTCGGCGCGGTCGCGCGTGCGATTGAAGACACGGATCTCCGCGACGCCTTGCCCAAGGAAGCCGAAGATGATGGCGCGCGCTGCGCCACCGGCGCCCAGAATAGCGACCGGCGCATCGCGCATTCGCCAGCCCGGCGCGCACGCTGCGAGATAGGTCATGTAGCCGTAGGTGTCGGTATTGGCAGCGTGGAGCTTACCGTTCTCGAGCCAGAGCGTATTGGCGGCACCGATCGCTCGTGCCGAGGCCTCGTGCTCCGAGGCCATCCTATAGACGGCTTCCTTGTGGGGCACGGTTACGTTGCATCCCGCAAGACCGCAGCTCGCGAGTTGGCCAATAAAGCGCTCGAGAGCTTCGGGCGCGACGGCATGCTTCGTATAGCTGCCCTCGAGACCATAGTTGTTGATCCAATAGCCATGGATCTGCGGCGAGCGGGAATGCTCGATGGGCCAGCCGATGACGCAAGCGCGTATCATTGCGCAAGTACCTTTTGACGTCTCAGCTCTGCCAGCAGAGGAAGCAGGGGCAAGCCGAGGATTGTGGTGTAATCGCCGTCGATATGCTCGAAGAGTTGTATCGCCTGTCCCTCAATTTGATAGGCGCCGACCGAGGTCAGAACCTCGTCTCCTGCTTCCTCGAGATAGGCTTCAAGACGCGCATCCGAAAAATCACGCATGGTGAGTGTCGCTGTCGAGGTGTGTGTCCAGATGACGGCACCCGCCCGCGCCAGTGCAATGCTCGAATGCAGTTGATGAGTTTGCCCGCGTAGCATTACAAGGCAGGCGCGCGCGTCGGCGACGGAAGCCGGCTTCTCGAGGACGTCTTGCCCAAACGTCAGGATCTGGTCCGCGCCGATGACGAGCGCCTCAGGGTGGATCGCACTGACTGCAACGGCCTTGGCGCTGGCGAGAGCCTGTGAAACATCCTGGCGGGGCACGTCCTCGCGCTGCTCAAGGATTGCTTGGCGGAGTGCAGGCTCATCCACTTTCGCCGGCACGATCTCCATGGCGATACCGGCCGAGACTAGAAGGTTGCGACGCGTCGTGCTGCCGGACGCAAGAATGAGCCGTTCGGCATCAGGCCAGGACATCGTCATCCGTTTCCTTAGTAAGTCCGGCCTTCTCGGTCTTTGCATCCTGCATGAGGCGAATAATGCCGGCCGCCGTCTCCTCAATCGAGCGGCGCGTCACGTCAATGATGGGCCAGCCATGCTTGGCGCAGATCTTTCGAGAGAAGGCAATCTCACTCGCAATCAGGCTGCGGTCCGTGTAGTCGTCGAGGTCGAGATCGTGGTCGCTGAGCTGCAGCGCCCGATTGCGCCGGACGTCAGCGATGCGGTCCGGGCTCGCAATCAGGCAGACGACAAAGGCGTTATGCTCGCCGGCGATCTGATCGGGAAACGGCAAAGACGGGACGATCGGGACATTGGCGGTCTTGTAGCCGCGCTGGGCAAGATAAATGCTGGTCGGTGTCTTTGATGTCCGAGAAATTCCGAGCAATATGATGTCCGCGTCGTTGAGGTCCTCCGGCAAGCGGCCGTCGTCATGGGCCATGCTGAAGTTCAGCGCATCGATGCGGCGGAAATAGTCGGCGTCGAGCACGTGCTGGCCGGCAACCGTTGGTGTCTGAGGGGCGCCAAGGTAGCTTTCGAACACCTGCATGATCGGTTGAAGGACCGCAAGACAAGGGACCTTGAGGTCCTTGCAACGCTGCTCGAGCTCGGCCACGAGGTCCCGGTTGACGATCGTATAGAGTACGATGCCCGGCGCCTGCTCGATCTCCTGGAGGACGCGTTTGAGCTGTCGCGCAGTGCGGACCAAGGGGTGCACGTGCTCGATGGGCCGCACTTGCGCATATTGCACCGATGCCGCCTTGGAGATCGTCGTTAGCGTCTCGCCGGTCGCATCGGACACAAGATGCAGATGGAAGAAGCTCGGAAGGCTGTTGGCCATCTGTGTATAAGGACCTCAGTTGTTCTTTGCCGCGATGCGGCCGCGGCCTTCTCCGTTACGCCTCGCTGAGTTTTCCACGGAGATACTCCCGCTTCGCTCGGTGTGAACACTTTTTCTTCGTGCTGCCGTGTCCACATGGAAAACGAAATGGTGCACGGTCTCTCGTCAGTTCTCAACATGAAGTCCAAAGGCGGCCGAGAGTAGCACCCGCATTCAAGCCGTTGACTCCGATCGGTTCTATTGCGCCTAGTGGCGGCGCAAGAAGCAGGAGGCTAGGTTTAGGGGACGGCCGCTCCATGGGTCGATGGCCTGGGGAGTAGCTGGTGAGGACGTCGATGTCCCCGATATCCACGCCCCTAATAATAATAACAGCAACTTAAGAATCTTCTTTTTTGTTTGAAGGGAAGGAAATGAGCGCACCACTGGCGGATCTTGCCCAGCTCGCCGGCAGGCGGAGGTTTCTAAGGCCGTTCCGGGGCGAGGCGATCGTACCGCCGCCGATGTGGCTCATGCGGCAAGCCGGGCGCTATCTTCCGGAGTACAGGGCGACGCGGGCCAAGGCCGGAAGCTTTCTGAAATTGTGCTATTCGCCGGCACTCGCTGCCGAGGTGACACTGCAGCCGATCCGCCGGTACGGCTTCGATGCGGCGATCCTGTTTTCGGATATCCTGGTGGTGCCCGACGCGCTGGGCCAGGAGGTGCGGTTCGTCGAGGGTGAGGGGCCGCGGCTCGATCCGATCCGGTCGGTTGAGGGCCTGGGGCAGCTCGATCTGGCGAGGACGGCGGAGAAGTTTGCGCTCGTCTGCGAGACGGTGCAGCGATTGCGGCAGGATCTGCCGGATGAGACCGCGCTGATCGGGTTTTGCGGGGCCCCGTGGACGGTTGCGACCTATATGGTCGGGGGAGAAGGCTCGTCGGATCAGGCACATACGCGGCTTTGGGCGTATCGCGATCCGGCTGGCTTCGCGCGGCTCATCGATATTCTGGTCGAGACCTCGGTCGCGTACTTGTCAGGCCAAGTCACGGCGGGAGCCGACGTGCTGCAGATCTTCGATAGCTGGGCTGGAAGCCTTGCCGAGGACGAGCTCGGGCGATGGGTGATTGAACCGACGGCTAGAATCGTGCGTGAACTCAAGCGGCGGCATCCGGCCGTGCCAATTATCGGGTTTCCGCGCGGAGCGGGGGCCCATGCGGAGAGCTTCGTGCGGAAAACCGGTATCGACGGGATCAGCTTCGATACGGCGCACCCCCTTGCGGATATGCGGGATATTGCCGATCGGACGGGCCGGGTCGCGCAGGGCAACCTCGATCCGCTGCTGCTGGTTGCCGGCGGGGCAGCTATGGAAGAGCGGGTTCGTGAGATCGTGGGTGCCATGAAGGGCCGCCCGTTCGTCTTCAACCTCGGCCACGGGATCGTACCCGAAACGCCGCCGGAGCACGTCCAGAGGCTCGTCGAGCTGGTTCGGTCAGAGGCACGCTGAGGGATGGCGCGGCCGATCGCTAGCCAAAATTCCACTCCGGCCGTGCGTGCTGCGATCGCGCTCGGTGTGACGGTGGTGGCAACAGGCGTAGCCCTCGCCGCTTTTGGCAATGCCGCTTATCTTTGGGTGAAGGCCGCCCACGTCATCGCGATCATCTCGTGGATGGCAGGTATGTTGTACCTGCCCCGTCTGTTCGTCTACCATTGCGATGCGCCGGTCGGATCGCTGCAGTCCGAGACCTTCAAGACCATGGAGCGGCGGCTGCTCACGATCATTATCAATCCGGCGATGATCGTCGCTTGGGTGCTCGGGCTTTGGCTCGCCTGGCAGGGTGGCTTTCTTGGCGCCGGGTGGTTTCATGGCAAGCTTGCCATGGCGTTGGCCCTTTCTGGCATACATGGCTATTTCGCCGGAGCCGTGCGGCGGTTCGGCCAGGATCGCAATACGGTGAGCGCCAGGCAATGGCGGCTATGGAACGAGGTCCCGGCCGTGCTCATGATCGGCATTGTCGTTCTCGTCATCGTGAAACCGTTCTAGGCCTCATACGTTCGTAACGGCGCTTTTAACTTGTCAAACGATTTGCTATAAGGGTGCCATCTCGAATCAACTCGTGGCCTCTCCGGCTTGCGAGTGGGCACGCTGCGCCACTGCGCAGGTCTCCGAATTGGGTGGTTTCACCCTTTACACTTGGGTGGTCTCACCCTCCACACGCCCTCATCCCCCTACCTCAGGCCCGGCAATATCCCGCCCTCCCGCCGTGGCCTTCATGGAGCGGTTTCATGACCGAAATGAAGCTCGAGGACCTGAAGCTCAAGTCCCCGACCGAGCTACTGAGCTTTGCCGAAGAGGTTGGCGTCGAGAACGCCAGCACCATGCGCAAGCAAGAGCTAATGTTCGCGACGCTGAAGCAGCTCGCGGCAAAAGAAATTGACATTACCGGCATTGGCGTTGTCGAAGTACTGCAGGACGGCTTCGGCTTCCTGCGCTCGCCCGACGCGAACTACCTGCCGGGGCCAGACGACATCTATATCTCGCCTTCTCAGATCCGGCGCTTTGCTTTGCGGACTGGCGATACGGTCGAGGGGCAGATCCGCAGCCCGAAGGAAGGCGAGCGCTACTTTGCGCTGCTCAAGGTCAACCTGATCAACTTCGAGGATCCGGAGAAGGTCAAGCATAAGATCCACTTCGACAATCTGACGCCGCTCTATCCGACCAAGTGGCTCAAGATGGAGATCGAGGATCCGACCATCAAGGACTTCTCGGCCCGCGTCATCGATATCGTGGCACCCCTCGGCAAGGGACAGCGCGGTTTGATCGTCGCTCCGCCGCGAACCGGCAAGACGGTGCTCTTGCAGAACATCGCCCATTCCATCACGTCCAATCATCCCGAGTGCTACCTGATCGTGCTGTTGATCGATGAGCGCCCGGAAGAAGTCACCGACATGCAGCGCTCGGTGAAGGGCGAGGTCATCTCCTCGACATTCGATGAACCCGCCTCGCGGCACGTGCAGGTCTCGGAAATGGTGATCGAGAAGGCCAAACGGCTCGTCGAGCACAAGCGCGACGTCGTTATTCTGCTCGATAGCATCACGCGTCTCGGGCGCGCCTACAACACGGTTGTTCCGTCCTCCGGCAAGGTGCTGACCGGCGGCGTTGACAGCAACGCGTTGCAGCGGCCGAAGCGCTTTTTCGGTGCGGCGCGCAATATCGAGGAGGGCGGGTCGCTGACGATCATCGCGACGGCACTCGTCGATACCGGCAGCCGAATGGACGAAGTGATCTTCGAGGAGTTCAAGGGTACCGGCAACTCGGAAATCATTCTCGACCGCAAGGTCTCCGATAAGCGCGTGTTCCCGGCGATCGATGTTTCCCGGTCTGGTACGCGTAAGGAGGACCTCCTGGTGCCGCGCGACCAGCTCAAGAAGGTCTATGTGCTGCGGCGTATCCTGAACCCGATGGGCACGATGGATGCGATCGAGTTCCTGATCGACAAGCTGCGCTCGACCAAGACCAACGGTGAGTTCTTCTCGTCGATGAATACCTAAATAAGGTTGCGAGAGCCGTCTTAAGATTCAACGGAAAAGGGCCGCCTGATGAGGGCGGCCCATTTTGTTTCTTGAGCTTTAGAGCGCGTTTACTCTTGTTTGAATCGCTATTCTGGGCGCAAGCGCGCTCTAAGCCTTTGTTTGAGAGTCTGATTCACGTTCTCGATGGAAGCTCGCGTGCTTCCATCTCAAACGATCAGGCTCTGGCTATTCCGCGGCTTCGAGCTGGCTTCGGGCCCGGGCGGCGGCGGAAAGGTTCTGAACGCCGGCGCCGGGCTTGTAGCGGAAGGGCAGTACGAACTGCTCAAGAAAACCCTTGGGGAAATTCGGCAGCTCGTCGACGCCGAGGTCATTGGCTTTGATGTCGCGCGGCGGCTCAGGATGGAACGTGCCGAGGAGGCGATCCCAGACCGTCAGGAAGAGCCCAAAGTTGCAGTCACCTTCCGTGCCCCAGTTGACGTGGTGCAGGTGGTGAATGCGGCCGATTGAAAGATGATGCTTCAGCGGCCCAAGCTCGTAGGACACGTTTGAGTGCTGCACGATGAGCTGAACGGCGACCGCAAAACCTAAGAGCACAGCTACGTTGACCGGCATGCCGGCCACGACCAGGGGCATGGACCCGAGAGCCATGTCCAAGGCCTGGTGCAGCGGGTGGCGGACGAGGCCGTTGAAGCCGTACATGCGCCCAACGCCGTGATGCACGGCATGAAGGCGCCAAAGCACGGGAAGGCGGTGACTCAGGAAGTGCAGGAACATCAGGGCGAAGTCAGTGATGACAAGGGCCACGAGAAGCTGCGCCCATAGCGGCCATTGTGTGGGCCAGATCGGGTCCCAGGGCGTCAACCAGGCAATGAGGGGGATCAGGAGCAAGCCGTTGATGTTCTGCACCTCGTAGACGGCGATGTGCAGCAGGTTGGTTGTATTGTCACCATGCGAGTGGTTCCACTCCTCATGCCAGGGTGCAATGCGCTCGGCGAGGAAGGCACACGCAAAGGCGGTCGCGAGCAGCGGCGCGATCCAAGCGTAGGAGTGGCCTTGCGAGACGACGTAATAGGCCGCTACGTTGAGACCAAGCACCATGGAGGGCGCGTAGGCGTAGCGAACCACCGCGGATAAAACTTTGCTCATGCCTCACCTTGTCGCCAGCGATGATTTGTTAAAAGATTAAACAATTCCAATGCGCTCGCTACGCAATCGGAGTTGCGTTGCAAGGCTAGCAGGGACATGGGCAACGTACACAGTTATTTTGTTGTCGCAGTAACCAGGGGAACTTATCGCGTGCTGGTTTGCGACACTCCTGATGATCATCAGGCGGTCGAGCGCTGCTCGACGAGGATGGCCGTTAGTAGTCCGGCATCGGTTGTAGGTGCAGAGCATTGCGGACCATTGCATATATAGGCCGTCGGCTTCTCTTGGACGGCGGTCTTGCCGGCGAGTGCTGGGGGCCCAATCGCTGCGATCGACGACTTGAGAAAGAACTCGAGCGCGCCGGGAAGCGAGAGCGCTGTCACCTGCCGGGTCAGGTTGGCTGGTCCGCCGTCATCTCCAACCACGACAATGAGTTGCGGCGCCAAGAGATCGAGGGACGCCGCAAGAAGCCCGGTATGACCGAGCAGATTGCGGGCGAGGCCGGCTCTGAAGCTCGCCAGGGTCTCCTCGGCGCGCTCAAGGTAGCTGCGCTCACCCGTCAGCAAGGCAAGGCTTGCGAGATTGGACACCATCATTGCATTGGCGGAGGGAGTTGCATCGTCGGTGCCGGAGCGCAGGCGCACGATCACGTCGGAGGTATCGTCGGCTGTTGTGGCGTAGCCGCCTCGCGGCTCGAGCCAGTAGTGCGTGTCGAGGACTTCCGTCCAGCGGCGGGCGGCGTTGAGGTACTTTGGCGCGCTGGTCACCTGAAAGAGGCGGAGCGCTGCCCAGATCATGTTGGCATAGTCGCTCGCCGTTGCGGGGGCTTGTCCGCGGCCGTTCCGGTAGGAGTGAACGAGGCGATCACCAACGGTCATCTTTTCTGCAACGAAGGTGAAGGCTTCATCCGCAAGCGTCACCCAGTGTGCATGATCGAAGACGCGACCTGCACGGGCGAGTGCCGCGATCGTCAAGCCGTTCCAGTCGGCGAGCACCTTGTCGTCCCAGCCGGGACGAATGCGCTGCGTGCGCGCCTCGAGGAGCTTTTGGCGCATGAGCCCGAGGCGAGCCTCGTCGTCGGGAGCCAGTAGCTCCTGGCTTTCGAGGCGGTTCAGGATGGTGCGGCCTTCGAAGTTGCCCGCGGGCGTGACGCCGTAGGTACGGGAGAAAACCGCGGCATCGTCTTGGCCGAGAACGCTGCTGATCTCCGCGGCGCTCCAGACGTAGAACTTGCCTTCCTTGCCCTCAGAGTCCGCATCGAGAGATGCCGCGAAGCCGCCGCCCTCAGCGATCATCTCCCGCTCGAGCCATCCGATGGTTTCGGCAATGCGCGCTTTTAGGAGCGGGTTCTTGGTCTCGCGCCAGACCTCGGTCATCAGGTCGACGAGAAGCGCGTTGTCGTAGAGCATCTTTTCAAAGTGAGGGACGAGCCAGCGCTCGTCCACCGAGTAGCGCGCAAAGCCGCCGCCAAGGTGATCATAGATTCCGCCCTGGCACATGTGCTCCAAAGTGGTGATGACTGCGCTCTTGGCCGCCTCGTTGCGATAGCGGATGGCGCCGCGCCAAAGCAGCCAGAAGAACGTCCACTGGGGGAACTTCGGCGCACCGGCAATGCCGCCGTGCACCGGATCGATGGCGCGAGCCATGCGCGCCGTCAGTTCGCGCAAGAGGGCGTCGGTGACGTCCGCTGCATGGCTCTTCTCATCGCTCTCCGAGAGCGCGCCGACGAGCGCCTTGGCGTTGATCGAGACTTTCTCCGGCTCGCTTTGGAAGATTTCGGCAACCCGGTGAAGCACGTCGACAAACGCAGGCCGGCCCCAACCGCTGGTCTTTGGGAAGTACGTGCCTCCCCAAAAGGGGCGCGCGTCGCAGTCGAGAAACATTGTCATCGGCCAGCCACCCTGCTGACCGAGCCGATGCAAAGCACCCATATAGATAGCGTCGATATCCGGGCGCTCCTCGCGATCCACCTTGATGTTCACGAAGAGCTCGTTCATGACCGAGGCAGTTCCGGCGTCCTCGAAGCTTTCGTGCGCCATCACGTGGCACCAGTGGCAGGCGGCGTAGCCAACCGAGAGAAGGATCGGCTTGCCGCTGCGCTTTGCTTCGGCGAGTGCGTCGGGGCCCCAGGCCCACCAGTGCACGGGATTGTCTTGGTGCTGGAGCAAATACGGACTTGTCTCGTGGCGGAGGCGGTTTTCGCTCATCGGCTCTCGCTTCGCGCTTTGCGGCTCGGGGTGGAGTAGGCTTTCACTACGAGTACCCGAAGCAGCTGAACTGTTCCGAGCAAAACTTCGTCATGCACCCTGCTGATCAGCCGCCGACCATCTTTGCGCTGTCGAGCGCGCCCGGCCGCGCCGGCGTTGCGGTGGTGCGCATTTCCGGGAGACAGGCGCACGCGGTGATCGATCACATGGCGGGGCCTCGACCTTCAGCGCGGGTGGCAGCTTATCGTTATATCCGTCACCTCAAGACCGGCGAGAAGCTCGATCGCGGCGTCGTGCTGTGGTTTCCAGCACCAGGGAGCTTCACCGGAGAGGACGTGGCGGAGCTGCACATCCACGGTGGACGTGCCGGCGTGCAGGCGGTGCTGCAGGCGCTCGCCATCATCCCCGGTCTGCGTCCAGCGGAGCCTGGCGAGTTTGCCAGGCGCGCGTTCGAGAACGGCAGGATCGATCTAGCGGAGGTCGAGGGTCTTGCAGATCTCATCGATGCCGAGACGGAGGCGCAACGGCGGCAGGCTTTGAGCCAAGCGACTGGAGTACTTTCCGGTCTCTACGAGGGCTGGCGAACGACGCTCATCGATGCTCTGGCGCTGATCGAGGCAGGGCTCGATTTCGCGGACGAGGGCGACATCGGCGAGCGGACGTTCCAGGATGCTACGGCGATCATCCGGACGCTTGCTCGAGCGGTGACCCATCACCTCGAGGATGGTCATCGCGGCGAGATCTTGCGCGATGGGTTTCGGGTGGCGCTCACCGGGCCGCCGAATGTCGGCAAGTCGAGCCTGCTCAATGCGCTGGCGAGACGCGACGCCGCCATCGTCTCTGCCGAGGCCGGCACCACGCGGGACGTCATCGAGGTGCGTCTCGACCTTGGCGGATATCCTGTCATCGTGTCCGACACCGCCGGTATCCGGGAGGCAACCGGAGTCGTCGAGGAGGAGGGGATCCGGCGCAGCCTCTTGACGGCGCGCGCGGCCGATGTGGTCGTCTGGCTGATGGATGCTCAGGCGCCGCAGTCGGTGCTTCCGCCCGAGCTGGCTGCCGTCGCAGACCGGACATTGCTCGTGCTCAACAAGGTGGATCTTCTTGGCGACGATGGCGGCGAGGTGCCGCCACTTCCGGATGACACGCTGGGCATCTCAGTGAAGATCGGTACGGGCCTTTCTGCGCTCATCGGCCGGCTCGAGGTGATCGCAGCAGAGCGGATCGGTCACTTAGGGGTGCCGGCGATCACCCAAGTCCGTCACCGGCGGCTGATCGAGACGTGCGCGGCGAGCCTCGGGGCCTTTCTCGAAGGCCCTGCGAGCGACGTAGAGCTTCGGGCGGAAGACCTTCGCCGGGCGGCTGATGCTTTGGGGCGCATCACCGGGCGGGTCGACGTGGAGGACGTGCTGGATCAGGTCTTCAAGCGCTTCTGCCTCGGTAAGTAAGGCCTCGATGTTTCACGTGAATCCTTGAGGTTTGGGACCGATGTCCGATGCACTGGACTCCGGCCTGGCGGGCGGATTCATGTCGAGGACCTGCTTCACGGCTGTCCCGTTCAGCGCCGAGCACATCAATACTGCCTCTGGCCGCCCTTCGCGCGGAGCGCGGCTCTGCCGCGACCGGCGGCCATCTAGGGGCTTTTGGTTTCACTGTTTGTGAGCTTAGCCCTGGATGGCAGGGTCAAGCCCTGCCATGACGGAGAGCGGAGGCGGGCGGAGCGTCTTCCAGGTCAGGTTGGTGCTAACGTCGAAAAATGTGCTTTGCGGTCCTGGCGTTGCAATTGTGTGCGGAAACCCCAACCGGACAGGCGTGGGAGGCGGCAAACCTGTAAAGACTTTCGCTATTCGGGATCTGCGATTGTGCGCGGAGACCTCAACCGGACAGCAACGAGCCATTCTCCGCGATGCTCCGCAAGGAGGGGAGCGCTTATCTGGGACCAAAAGGTAACCCACCTCCGTCATCCTGGACGACGAGTAGCGCGGCTGCGAGGAGATCCGGGACCTATCGTGCTCTCCTCCGTCATCCTGGCCGAAGCGAGGCTCTTGGGCCGAGCGAGCGCCGGGACCCAGCGTAAGGAACGCCGCGCAAGCGGCTCAAGAGATCTCTTGCGCTTCGCGCTTCTTGCGCTGGGTCCCGGCGCTCGTGCGGGCCGTCGTTGACGGCCCTCCTCGGCCAGGATGACGGAGGTGGGACGACGACGGCGGGAAGGATCACGCACTCCTTGATCGCGGCCGTCATCCTCGACAGGGTGAGCGTCATAGCGGAGAGCGGCTTCGACATGCAGCCAGCTGGTTTCTGTCATGATGCGACGTAAGGGTTTGGAGCTGACCTCACCGCGGGCAGTTAGTGTATTCATGAGCCACGCGGCATGTATTGTTTCACGTGAATCACCACGTTTGCTGCCGTAGGCACGTAATGTTTCACGTGAATCGTCACAACTGGTGCCATGGCACAAGTTGTTTCACGTGAATCTTTGCAACTTGTCTCGATTTCCCAAGTTGTTTCACGTGAATCCTTCGATTGTGGATCGGGTGGCGTGGCTGGCCGGCTTCTGCGGGGAATGTTTCACGTGAATCGTCAATCCTGGAGCCGCTTTGACGGTGGGTTGGGCGTCCTGTAAGAAATCCCGTCTCTCAGACAATGCGGGGAGAGGGTTGCGGTGAGGGGTAGTTCCAGGCTGAAGCGCATGCAGCTGCCCCTCACCCCGGGCCTCTCCCCATTGCGAAGAGCAATGGGAAGAGGGAGATAGCGGATGCGAAGCTTCGATGTGATCGTGGTTGGTGGCGGGCACGCCGGGGCGGAAGCCGCGGCAGCGGCAGCACGCATGGGCGCACGCACGGCGCTCGTCACGCACTCGGCTTCGACCATCGGCGAGATGTCCTGCAACCCCGCGATCGGGGGGCTCGGGAAGGGGCATCTCGTGCGCGAGATCGATGCCCTCGACGGTTTGATGGGGCGCGTGGCGGATGCGGCTGGCATTCAGTTCCGGCTGCTCAACCGCTCGAAAGGGCCGGCGGTGCAGGGGCCGCGCGCACAGGCGGACCGCAAGCTCTATCGACTGGCCATGCAGGCAGCAATCCGGAATACCAGAGGTCTCGAGGTGATCGAGGGTGCGGTCGAGGATCTCATCGTCGAGGGCCATGAGGTGCGTGGCGTCGCGACGGCGACCGGAGAGGTGATCGGGGCCGGCGCGGTCGTGCTGACGACTGGCACTTTTCTCAATGGCCTCATTCACTTGGGTGAGACGAAAATTCCGGCTGGGCGCGCGGGTGACGCGCCGGCGTTGAAGCTCTCAGAACGGCTCTATGGCCTCGGGCTGCGCATAGGCCGGCTCAAGACAGGTACGCCCGCGCGACTTCTTCGTGGCTCGATCGACTGGGCTTCTCTCGAGCAGCAGGCGGGTGATAGCGAGCCGGTGCCGTTCTCGTTTTTGACGGCCGCGATCAGCACGCCGCAAGTCACCTGCGCGATTACGTCTACGACCGAGAGGACGCACGAGATCATCCGTGCAAACCTGGCGCGCTCGCCCATGTACTCCGGGCAAATCGAAAGTCGCGGGCCGCGATATTGTCCGTCGATCGAGGACAAAGTTGTGCGCTTCGCCGATCGGGCATCGCATCAGGTCTTCCTGGAGCCCGAGGGGCTCGATGACGATACGGTCTATCCGAACGGTGTGTCGACCTCCCTGCCAGCCGAGGTGCAGGACGCCTTTCTCAGGACTCTGCCGGGCCTCGAACGCGTGACGATCAAGCGGCCGGGATATGCGATCGAGTACGACTACGTCGATCCGCGGGAGCTCAAGCCGACGCTTGAGGTGAAGACGCTGGCGCGCCTCTTTCTTGCCGGACAGATCAATGGCACCACGGGCTATGAGGAGGCGGCGGCGCAAGGGCTTGCGGCCGGCCTCAATGCGGCGCTGCGGGCGAGCAGCTCGGCGCGGGAGTTTGTCGTCTCGCGGGCGGACGGCTATCTCGGCGTGATGATCGACGACCTTGTGACGCGAGGCGTGACCGAGCCGTATCGCATGTTTACGTCACGCGCCGAGTTCCGGCTGCGTCTCCGGGCTGACAACGCGGATCAGCGGCTGACGCCTTTGGGGGACGACCTTGGCTGCGTTGGCGCCGAGCGCCTTTTGGCTTTCTCTAAGAAATCTAGCTCATTGGAGGCTGGTGCTAAGATTTTAGATAGCTTGTCGATGACACCTTCGGAGGCGGGGCGGGCCGGACTCGACATCAATAAGGATGGGCGGCGGAGGACGGCCTCGGAGCTGCTGGCCCATCCTGACATGTCGCTCAAGCGCCTTGTGGGTATCTGGCCGGAGCTCGAGGGTATCGACGCCGGCATTCGTGCTCAGCTCGAGACAGATGCCCGGTATGCATCCTATGTCCGGCGCCAGAGCGTCGATGTGGCTTCGCTCAAGAAGGACGAGGCGATCGCTATTCCCTGCTCATTTGAGTACGCCTCGCTGCCGAGCCTCAAGGCGGAGTTGCGGCAGAAGCTCGAGCAGCACCGGCCGGCGACACTGGCGCAGGCGGCTCGCATTGAGGGCATGACGCCGGCAGCCCTGATGGTGCTGCTCGCGTCAATCAAGAAGCAGACGGGCCGGAAACAGGCGTCATGATTGAGGTTTGGCGCACGCCGTCACTGCCGCCATCCTCCTTGCGCTGCACGGCTTGGTTGCGACAGGTGGGGATGGGACAGGCTGGGATGCAGGGGCTGGGTGTTACATTTGCCCTGGAAGGCAGGGTCAAGCCCTGCCATGACGGTTGGGGAGTGAATCCCAGCGCTGTTGCCACTTGCGTTGAGTCCGATTGGGTATAGCGGCGTGGGGACCCGAATCACATCGGCCGAGGAGTTCCAGGACGCCTTTCGCGTTTCACGTGAAACTTGTGAGCGGCTTCATATCTACGAGACGGTTCTTAGGACCTGGCAGCGGAAGATCAATCTCGTCGCGCCCTCGACGTTGGAGGACGTCTGGCATCGGCATTTTGCCGATTCGGCGCAGGTACTCCGGTTTGCGCCACCAAATGCCAAGGTTTGGTGCGATGTCGGGTCTGGCGGCGGGTTCCCGGGACTCGTCTTGGCCATTCTACTGGCCGAGCAGGGTGACGCGCGGGTCACGCTCATCGAAAGTGATACCCGAAAAGCAGCCTTCCTCGGCGAGGTGGCGCGAAAGACAGGCGTGCCTGTGGAGATCCGTGCGGATCGAATCGAAAAAATCGCGACTCAGGCTAAGTCTCAAGCAATTGACGTCATTACATCGCGTGCTTTGGCGCCGTTGCCGAGGCTTCTGGGTTTGGTCGAACCGCTGTTTTCTCCGCGGACTGTGGCGATTTTTCTTAAAGGCCGGGAAGCGGCAGCCGAAGTCCGGGAGGCGGAGCGAGAGTGGCAGTTCGACCATCGCCTCGAGCCAAGCCTCACGGACGCCGAGGCGCGCATCGCCGTGATTCGTAATTTGCACGTGAGGACGGAGGGTTAGCCCTGTGAACAGCCTCAGTACCGGAGCCTCTGGGCTCAGAGTTCTTGCGATCGCAAACCAGAAGGGCGGCGTTGGCAAGACGACGACCGCCATCAATCTTGGAACGGCACTGGCCGCAGTTGGCGAGCGGGTTCTGGTCATCGATCTGGATCCCCAGGGCAACGCGTCGACGGGTCTTGGGATCGGGCCCGAGGTGCGGGCGAGAACGTCGTATGACGCCCTTACAGGACGTGTCAGCCTGTTGGACGCGGCGTTACCAACAGCGATTCCGGGCCTCCAAGTCGTGCCGGCGAACTCGGACCTGGTTGGCCTTGAGTCTGATCTCGGGCCGGATGCCGGGCGCGCCTACAAACTTCGGGATGCCGTAGCTGCCCTTGTCGCGCAGTCGCGTGGCCGAGCGGCGGATCAGCAGTTCAAGTATGTGCTGATAGATTGCCCGCCGTCGCTCAACATTTTGACGTTGAACGCGATGGCGGCCGCAAACGCCGTGCTGGTGCCGGTGCAGTGCGAGTTTTTCGCTCTGGAAGGTATTTCCCAGCTCAAGGATACGATTGATCAGATCCGTGCGTCGCTCAACCCGGCGCTGGAAATCCAGGGCGTCGTGCTGACCATGCATGACGCGCGAACCACGCTTTCGCGGGAAGTTGCGGACGAAGTCCGTGCGTTCTTTGGAGCTAAGGTCTACGAATCCATGATTCCGCGCAACACACGGGTCGCGGAGGCGCCGTCGCACGGAAAGCCGATCCTGCTCTACGATTATGATTGTGCGGGGAGCCAGGCGTACATCCGGCTTGCGAGCGAGATCATCGAACGCGAGCGGCATAACAAGGCGGCATAAGGGCGAAAGTCGAGAGGCGGGCACGACATGAATTCTGCACTTCCGAAGAGCCGGCTCGGTCGCGGTCTGGCCTCCCTCATCGGCGATACGAGCTCAGCGCAGCCGCGGACGCCTGTGGACGGCGAGCAGCGGATGGTGCCGATCGGTCAGCTTCGCGGAGGAAAATTAAACCCACGCAAGGATTTCCCGGAAACAGAGCTGATGGAGCTTGCGGACTCCATCCGGACCAAGGGTCTCGTTCAGCCGATTATCGCGCGCACGCATCCTGAGGATGCGGCTTTGCTCGAGATCGTGGCCGGTGAGCGCCGTTGGCGCGCGGCGCAGAGGGCGGCCGTACATTCCGTTCCAGTTATTATCCGAGACTTGACCGACAAGGAGGTTCTTGAACTCGCGATCATCGAGAACGTCCAGCGCGCCGATCTCAACGCAATCGAGGAGGCGGGTGGCTACCGGGACCTCATCGAGCGGTTCGATTACAGCCAGGAGCAGGTCTCTGACATGATCGGCAAGAGCCGCAGTCATGTCGCCAATACCCTGCGTCTTCTGAAGCTGCCGGCCTCGGTGCAGGCTTACGTGCAAGAGGGGAAGCTGACGGCCGGCCATGCTCGCGCACTCGTCGGGCGCGCGGATGCGGAAGAGCTCGCCAGACATATTCTGGACGGCGATCTCAATGTTCGGGAGGCCGAGGCCTTGGTCCAGACAGGACCGGGGCCGATCGGGGACGCCGGATCGAGCGGGCGAAAAATCCGCGAGAAGGATGCAGACACGCGCGCCTTCGAGAAAGATCTTTCGGATACGCTCGGGCTCAAGGTCGAAATCAAGCGCGCGTCCGGCGAGAGCGGAAACTTGGTCATCAAGTATGGAAACTTCGATCAGCTGGAGTATATCCGGCTGCGGCTGCTTGGGTTGCCTGGCGGCTAAGGTGAGTTAAGCTCGAACAATCTAGCGGCTCGACATTTTTCCGTCGTGGGTGCAATTTGCGCCCAAGGGGAGCCGGGTTGAAATCCAGGGCGTGTTAGGAAGTGCGATGACTGACGACGTCCTATCCAGGCTTGTGGCGACCATCCACGCCCGCCGGATGGACACAGCTGAGAAATCGTATACGCGCCAGCTTCTTGACGCGGGCCCGGAGCGGTGCGCCAAAAAGCTCGGCGAAGAGGCGGTCGAAGCTGTGATTGCCGGTGTCAGCCAAGACGACACGGCGCTTCGCAGCGAGGCAGCGGACCTCATATATCATCTTCTTGTTTTGCTTGAAGCGCGTGGCGTTGCCTTTGGGGACGTCTTGTCGGTGCTGGAGGGTCGCATGGCGATGTCGGGCTTAGCGGAAAAGGCCGCGCGAGCAAGCGGAGCAAAAGGCTGAAATTAGTGTGGTGATTGCGAAGTCCGCCACCAAGTAGGAGCTAGCCTCCGAAGCGGACGTCGTAATCTGAACCACACTAGAATCATTGACTTGCTAGTGTCCTTTCGATCGCGAAGTTCGTTTGGAGCGGGCTGGATATGGTGATGAACTTCGCGATCGGGACACTAGCTAAGGTTCAGCCATGAGTAAGACACCAGCCGCCGCTTTGCCGCCGCCTCGGGAGGTGTCCCGGCTTGAGCTTGTGGGGCTGCCACCAGCAGAGCTACAATTTTCTCCCTACCGTATTTTCTCACGTGAGGACTGGGCGAGGCTGCGTGCCGACACGCCTATGACCCTCGAGCCAAAAGAGCTTGAACAGCTTTCAGGCATCATCGATGAACTTTCGGTGGACGAGGTCGAGAAGATTTATCTCCCTCTCTCCCGATTGCTCAATCTCTATGTCGCTGCCGCGCAGAAGCTGCATTCCGTTACCTCGACCTTTCTCGGCCGGCGCGACGGGAAAGTCCCGTTCATCATCGGTGTGGCAGGGTCGGTTGCAGTAGGGAAGAGTACGACGGCCCGCGTGCTCAGAGCGCTATTGGCGCGGTGGCCGGATCATCCGCGGGTGGACCTCATCACCACCGATGGCTTTTTGTTTCCCAATCGGGAGCTGGAAAGCCGCGGTCTCATGAACCGGAAGGGTTTTCCAGAAAGCTTCGATACCTCGCGGCTCTTGAATTTCCTCGCGGATATTAAATCAGGCAAGGAGCGGGTCGAGGCGCCGGTCTATTCCCACTTTCACTACGATATTCTGCCGGCTCAGAAGATTGTCATCGACCGGCCGGATATCTTGATCGTCGAGGGGCTCAACGTCCTGCAACCTGCCGGGCTTCCGAAGGATGGAGCGGCTATTCCGTTCGTGTCGGATTTCTTCGATTTCTCGATCTACATCGATGCGGATCCGGACGTGATCCAGGCCTGGTACTTGGCACGCTTCATGAGGCTTCGCAGCACGGCATTCCGGGACCCGGCATCCTATTTCCACCGCTATGCGACGCTGACTCACGATCACGCTGTTCAAAGGGCGCTCGAGATCTGGAAGACAATTAATCTCCGCAACCTCGAGGATAATATTCTCCCCACTCGCCCGCGAGCTCGACTTATTCTCCGCAAGGCCGAGGATCACTGCGTGAATTCGGTTTCGCTTCGGAAGCTTTGAGCTTCGGGGGAAACTCGCATGACCCTCGAAGCTCCCCTGTGACCTAGGCCACAAGCTTTGCGAGTTTCGCTTCGATCGCCTGGCCCATCTCGGTGGTGCCGACTCTGCGCATGCCCGGCTGCATGATGTCGCCGGTGCGGAGGCTGTCCGAGAGCACGCCGGCGATGGCCTGGTCGATCAGATCTGCCTCGGCGCCCATCCCGCACGAATAGCGCAGCGCCATACCGAAGCTCGCGATTGTGGCGATGGGGTTCGCGAGACCCTTGCCGGCGATATCCGGCGCCGATCCATGGACTGGCTCATAGAGGGCCATGCGCTTGCCGGTGTCGTTATTCTCCGCACCGAGGGACGCGGAGGGGAGCATGCCGAGCGAGCCGGTCGTCATGGAGGCCTCGTCGGAGAGCACGTCGCCGAACAGATTGTCGGTAACGATGACGTCGAACTGCTTCGGATTTCGGACCAGCTGCATGGCGCAGTTGTCGGCGAGGATGTGGTGCAGCTCTACGTCGGGCGCGTAGGACTTGTGGGTCGCGGTGACGACCTCGTTCCACAGCACGCCGGTCTTCATGACGTTACGCTTCTCGGCCGAGTGGACCTTGTTGCCGCGCTTGCGGGCGAGGTCGAAGGCAACCTTGGCGATGCGCTCGATCTCGCTCGTCGTGTAGATCTGCGTGTCGACGGCGCGCTTCTGACCGTTCTCGAGCGTCACGATTTCTTTCGGCTCGCCGAAATAGACGCCGCCGGTAAGCTCACGCACGATCATGATGTCGAGACCTTCGACCAGCTCGCGCTTCAAGGACGACGCGTCGGCGAGGGCGGGATAGCAGATGGCCGGTCTCAAATTGGCGAATAGATCCAGGTCCTTGCGCAGGCGGAGGAGGCCTGCTTCCGGGCGGACTGCATAGGGGACCTTGTCCCACTGGGGGCCACCAACGGCGCCGAAGATGACGGCATCGACCGTCTTGGCTTTTGCGACGCACTCATCCGTGACGGCGACGCCGTGCTTGTCGAAGGCCGCGCCGCCGACGAGGTCGCGCTCCGTTTCGAAGCGTTGCTTTTTGCTGTGTTTGTTGAAGAACGCGATGATGCGCTCCACCTCTGCCATCGTTTCGACGCCGATACCGTCGCCGGGAAGAAGGAGCAGCCTGTGCGTGGCCATGTTTTCTGAAGTCCCATCCGCTTTGTGAAGCCATTGGGACGCGGTACTAGCCCGCAACATTGCGCGGGGCAAGCGGTCGTCGCGAAATAAGGAGAAGCGGCGAGGGTCGCCGCTCAGCCGATGAACGGTAGAGCGTAAGCGAGGGTGAAGCCATTGAAGGTCAGGAACATGCCGGCGGCACCCAGGGCGCCGCTGATTGCTATCAGCATGGTGCCGCCTGAGATGATCGACACGGACGCCAGGACGATCGCTATCTGAAGCAAAGCGGCGGCGTAGTCGAAGTAGGGGTCCTTGGTCATCGCGACGTCGCGGGCTGCCTCGAGGTCCTTGCCCTTCTGCCAGAGCTGGTCAAGGCCCTCGTCCTTGTCGTCCTTCGTCAGGATATCGATCTGCTTCTTATACTCGTCGATCTTGGTTGTGATGAGGGCCTTGTCGGCGTCGACCAGAGACTTGTCGGTTGCGAGCTTGATTGCCCACGTATCGTTCTCAACGCGCAGAACGTGACGGCGCATGTTCTTCGCCTGGAAGAACGCCCAGGTGTTTGCGGCTTCGATGTTGCGGAGCGTGGCTTCCTTGCTGGCGTTGTCGCCACCCATGCTGCAGATCGCAAGTGCAACTGCCAAAAGGCCGATATAGACCGCGATCCACTTGTCGCGGTCTCGCTGATTGGCGTCCGCGGCGTCGCGGCCGAGCTCATCCCAAGCCACTGTCCCGGCCCTCCGAGCGCACAAGCTCTTCATATTCGGCAACGTCGCCAGCAGAGCTCAAGCGGTAGACTTGGGGCGCGGCGGTAGCCAGCTCACGATCGAGGATCTGGATCTCCGAGAGCTTCTCGAGGTTCATGATTAGGGCACGGAGCGAATTGCCATGGGCGGCGACGAGGACGCTCTTGCCGGCAGCGAGGCGGGGCCAAATATGCTGCTTGTAGTAAGGGACGACGCGGGCTGCCGTATCTTTCAAGCTTTCGCCGCCCGGCGGGGGAATATCGAAGCTGCGGCGCCATGAGAGAACCTGATCCTCACCCCAGCGCGCGCGGGCCTCTTCTTTGTTGAGACCCGAAAGCTCGCCGTAGTCACGTTCATTGAGAGCAGCGTCCTCGATCACCTCGATTTGCTCGGAGCCGAGCTCGGCAAGCATGATGTCGAGGGTGTGCTGGGCGCGCTTTAGCTTGCTCGTGAATGCGACATCGAAGGCGAGGCCCTGAGATTTCAGCACGCGGCCGGCCCAACGGGCCTCGATCAGGCCTTTCTCGGTGAGGTCCGGGTTTTTGATGCCGGTAAACATATTGCGCTTGTTCCACTCACTCTCGCCATGCCGAACAAGAACAAGTCGGTTGGTCATGGCGCCTGCTCGCTTCGTTCTTTCCAGTGTGGACATTTGTTTTTACAGCCCTAGCACGTCGATCATGGAATAAAGTCCGGGACGCTTGCCGCGCCCCCAGAGCGCCGCCTTTACAGCGCCGCGAGCGAAAATGGTTCGGCTTTCGGCGCGGTGCGTGATCTCGATCCGCTCTCCCTCGCCCGCAAAGACAACTGTGTGGTCGCCAACGACCGTTCCACCCCTCAACGTCGCAAAGCCGATGTCGCCTTTGCGTCGCGGACCGGTATGGCCATCGCGGCTTCTTACGCTATTCGATTGCAGATCAATCCCCCGACCTTCGGCTGCGGCAGCTCCGAGCATCAACGCGGTGCCTGATGGCGCATCAACCTTCTGGCGGTGGTGCATCTCAACAATCTCGATGTCGAAATCGGCATCGAGCGCCTGAGCGACACGCCGCGTGATGGCGGTCAGCAGGTTAACGCCGAGGCTCATGTTGCCGGCCTTGATGACAGTAGCGTGGCGGGCGGCGGCCGATATTGCGGCGTCGTCGTTTTCAGTCAGGCCTGTGGTGCCGATGACATGGACGATGCGAGCATTGGCGGCAAGGCCAGCCATCTCGACGGTTGCTTTCGGCACAGTGAAGTCGATGACGCCATCGACGCGGGCGGCGAGCTCGACCGGATCAGTGGTGACGAGGATGCCGAGGGGCGGAAGGCCCGCCAGTGTACCGAGATCGGCGCCAACGTGAGGTGAGCCAATAGGCTCAATGCCGCCCGCCAGGACACAGCCCTCGGCGTCATGAACGGCCTGGACGAGCTCGCGGCCCATTCGGCCTGCGACGCCCATCACGGCGATCCTCATGTCGCTCATATCGTCTCCAATGGCTGCAAGACGGCCGGATATAGCAACGGCCGGGTGGGAACGGAAGCGAGTGTAGTGCTACATATTTACTTCCTCGGTCGGCAGTCTTGACCGAAATCTTACGCTGGAAGACTGCAGATTGCTGCCGCAAAGGCGTGCTAGCGCTGTTAGCGCTCACGCGTCAAACGATTGAAAAATGGACACGAGCAAGCAGAATGACCGTACGCCTGTTGAGTTCCGCTGTGTTCGCCATCTTGCTTGGCGGCGTCGCGAATGCGGTTCAGCAGGTCAAAAGCCTTTACACACCTATCGATTTCGCAAAATGCGAGCCGATGCTCCGCGACGGCGGGACGGCCGGACGTGTCTGTGAAGGGCTGCCGGAATATCCCGTGTTTGTGGCGGCCGATAGCGATAAGACCTTTCTCAGTGCTGGCCCGCACGCGGCCGAAACTCGAGCGGCGGCGCAAAGTCTCAACGCGGAGAATTCGATTTTCGACGGGCATACGAGGCCAACGGTCGAGTGGCGTTTCGTCATCCGGGATGACAGACCGGTACCGTATGCAACGATCGTCCGCTATTTCACGAGGAGTAGCGAGGGGCACGGCGAGGTGCTCGTTGTGAGCCGCGTTGCCCGTGGCGAAGCTTGCCACGTCGCCTATATCGATGCGCTGGCGAATGGAGAGCCGATTGTGCTTGCGCGAAAAGTCGCCGATACCCAGGCACGCCAATTCGACTGCGCGTCTGAGCCGACCGTGGTTGGCGCGCGCGGCAGAAGCCCGATGTGATAGGCCGTAGACACTCTAGTGGCAGATGGAGTGGCGGAAGTGGCGGATGGTCGAGATGCCCGACCGTGGCGCGTCAGGTCCAGGCAAACGCGAGCTTTTCGAGCTTCTTACCGCCGATCGTCTCGACGGCCTGCTTCACCGGCCGCCCACCGCGACGCCAGTAGAAGTCTGTTGCGATTGAGTTCTGGGTAAGCGCCCAAACGATGAGTCCACGCAGGCGCCGTTCGTCGAGTGCGTGCCGGCAGGCTTCGAACAAATACTCGCCGAGGCCAAGGCCTTGATAGGGCGGGGCGATGTAAAGCTCGTAGATCTCGCCCTGATAGGGGCCTTTGGTGCGAGAAAAGCCGAGTGTGGCGTAGCCAACGACAACCCCGCCCTTCTCAAGCACGATAATGCTGTCGCCTGAGCGGATGGCGCCAGCCCACCAGTCGGCGCTACGCCGCCGGATCATGCTTTCGAGATGAAGGTGGGGTATGATGCCACGATAGGCATTGAGCCAGGACTGGCTAAAGGTCTCCGCGACCGATTTTGCGTCGGCGGGTTTGCCTTTTCGGATCTTTATATCTGAACGCGACCCCAACATAGCTCATACTATAGCGCGGATTTTTTCGGGCGGAAGCACCGATCGACACAAAGGTGAAGCATTTTGCTGTCGCTCGCGAAGGAAAACGCCCGGCAGCCTTAATGGCTCCCGGGCGTTCACATTTTAATTCTACGGCAATATGTTAGGCTGTCTTCTTGAGCTGCTCGAAGGTCTTGGTCGCAGCGGTGTTGAGGCTCTCGAAGGTCTGCTGTGCAACTTTTGCCGAGAGCTCGAAGAGCTCCTTCGACTGGGCGCCGGCAGCCGTCATCTGCTGCTGCACAAAGCTCGTCTGAAGTCGGATGACCTCCGGGAGCGTCTTGGCGCGTGCCATGGCTTGAGCAGCCTCGAAGACAGCTTCGGTGTTGAGCTCGGTGTTCTTCATGACCTTATCGCTGATCGACTTCGCGCCGGCATGGGCGGTCACCATGACCTCCTCCATAACCTTAGCGCCGTCCTTGGCGACGGTGTTGATCTTGCCATAGGTCTCGCGTGCCTTGCTGACGCTGTCCTCGGCGAATGCCTGAACCTGCTCCGGGATACGTGCGTCCTTGGCGGCGGCAAAAATTTCCTGCGTCTGGCGGGTAAAGTCGTTCACGGTGGCTCTCCTGTCTTTTTTGGGCTCGGGTGGCTCGGGGGCTCGCCGATGCGGGGTTCCGCACCACCAGATCCGGACAGGCTAGGTGGGGGCGCGCCTGACGTCCGAACAAGCTTATAGCGCCAGTTATTTTGCATTGCAACATAAATAATGCTGCTCTGCATCACAAATCGCTCAGGAGGGCGCAGAATGCATGCGGTATGGCGTGGGTTTTGGCGATATACTCAATAGGTGCCTTAAGTGCGCTTTCATCTCGCAACTGCGAGACCTGCGTCGCCGAGTATCGGCTTAGCTCCGTTAGACTGGTGTTCCGGTTCCGATATTTGCCTCCCTCTGGAGTGCGGTTCGGAGCAAATGTCGGAACCAACAGGAACACTAGCAACTCTATTTTTCTAGTGTAGCTCTTGCAACTGACGTTTGATGACGAGACCTGCGCGCAAGCGGGGACCAAACGTCAGATGCGCTACACTAGCGGCGGAAAGCGGTCGCGGTAGCCCATTGCGGCACGGTCGAACAGGATGTCCCGGGGCTCGAGGCGGCGGGCCAAAGCAAGACCTGTGAGCGATCTGCATCGTGACAAAGCAACATACGCCTGGCCATGCGCGAACGTTCCCCGGCCAAGGTCGACATACACATCGTCGAGCGTTAGTCCTTGCGCCTTGTGAATCGTGAGAGCCCAGGCAAGACGCAGCGGGAACTGCTTGAAGGTGCCTGCGACGGTGCCGACAATCTTCTCGGCCTCCTTGTCATAGGCGTAGCGGCGCTGCTCCCAACTTGCCTGCTCCACCTCGTGCTCCTTGCCGCCGACCTCGATCCAGATGCGCTTCTCCTCGAGCCGCGACACGCGGGCTATTGTGCCGTTAACCCAGCGGCGGTCCGGGTCGTTGCGGAGGAGGATGACTTTGGCGCCCGCCTTCAGGACGAGCGCATTGTCGGTCGGCTGGGCGGAAGCACTGTATTCGCCAGTGACGCCGGCCTCGTATGTGTATCCGCGGGCGGGCAGCGCATCGAGGTAGGCGATATTAATGCGCTGGGCTGCGGCGTTGGTTGGCGTGAGGATCACGAAGCGCTCGCCTTCGGAGAGAGTCCGGATCGGGGCGACGCGCTCGTTCAAGGTTTCAAGATCGTGCTCATCTGCATCGCCATCGCGGATACGATTGAGGACATCGATGAGGGCCTCGTCGTTCTGGCGAAATACCTGAGTGAGCTCGAGCAGCGATGTTCCAGCGCCTTCGGCGAGCGCCGGGACTGAGAAGAAGAACGGTCCGCCAAACTCCTGCTCGAGGTGCACGGCGACTTCCGGCTCCTGAACGACGGGTGGAAGCTGATGCAGATCGCCGAACAGGAGGAGCCGGACACCGCCAAATGGCTCGCGCGCGCGGCCCCGGTTGACGCGGAGGGATTGATCGATCGCCCACATGAGGTCGGAGCGGACCATGGAGACCTCGTCGATGACGAGGAGCTTGAGCTTGCGCATGACCGTGCCATTGCGGCCGCGCCGGATATCATCGGAGCGAACAAGGCGGGGCGGAATGCCGAAGAACGAATGGATGGTCTGGCCGCCGGCATTGACGGCCGCGAGGCCCGTCGGCGCGAGCACAGCCATCTCGTCCTCGACCAGATTGCGAAGAGCGCGGAGAAGCGTCGATTTGCCAGTGCCGGCGCGGCCGGTGACGAACAGGTGCCCGTCGCCGGAGCGAATATAGTCGAGTGCCGCGGCGTATTCGGCGGTTGGCGTGATGCCGGCGGGCCAGGGCCCACCGTCTGTCGGCGGGGAGGCAGCAATCTTGGAATCTCTGGTGGCCACGCGGTCTGATGCTCCCTCGGGTTGGCTTGTCATGAGCCTGGCTCAGACTTTTGTCTCAAGTGTTTCCGACGCGTCCTCAAAGCAGCCCTTTAACAAAGGTTCTTGAAAGGCTGGGTCGGCCCGCGTAAGTCTCCGCCGCTGAATGCTGATTTGCGGTCGCGGATTTCGCTGACACCGCGGCCTCTCAATCTCGAGCTTAGAAATCTCGACCAAAGTGTGGGGACTGACAAGTCATGGGCTACAAAGTCGCTGTCGTCGGTGCAACCGGCAATGTTGGCCGAAAGATGATGGACGTGCTTGTCGAGCGGCGCTTTCCGGCTGACGAAGTCTATGCGATCGCCTCGCGCCGGTCGCTTGGGACGGGGGTTTCATTTGGGGACAAGACCCTCAAGTGTCAGGACATCGAGCAGTTTGACTTTGCCAAGGCCGATATCTGCCTCATGTCGGCCGGATCTGCGGTAGCCAAGGAATGGGCACCTAGGATTGGCTCCAAGGGCTGCGTCGTGATCGATAACTCCTCGTACTGGCGCTATGACCAGGACGTGCCGCTCGTCGTGCCCGAGGTCAACGCAGAGGCGGTGCGTGGCTTCGCCAAGAAGAACATCATCGCCAATCCCAATTGCTCGACGGCGCAGATGGTGGTGGCGCTGAAGCCGATCCACGATGTCGCAACAATCAAGCGGGTTGTGGTTTCGACCTATCAGTCGGTTTCCGGCGCTGGCAAGTCCGCGATGGACGAGCTTTGGGCTCAGACCAAGGGCAAGTACGTCCCGGGTCAAGACGTGGAGCCAAAGAAGTTTCCGAAGCAGATCGCCTTCAACTGTATCCCTCACATCGACGTCTTCATGGAGGACGGGTACACGAAGGAGGAATGGAAGATGCTTGCGGAGACCAAGAAGATCTTGGATCCCAAGATCCGCCTCACGGCGACGTGTGTGCGCGTGCCGGTGTTCGTCGGACATTGCGAAGCCGTCAATCTCGAGCTCGAGCGGCCGCTGTCGCCCGAGGCCGCGCGCGAGATCCTGCGCAATGCGCCAGGCATCATGGTCGTCGATAAGCGCGAGCCTGGCGGCTATGCGACACCGATCGAGGCGGCCGGAGAGTTCGCAACGTTCGTCTCGCGTATCCGCGAGGATGCGACGGTTGAGAACGGGCTCGTCCTGTGGATCGTCGCCGATAACCTGCTCAAGGGTGCGGCGCTCAACGCTATCCAGATCGCGGAGACGCTGATCGAGATGAACCTGCTCAAGAAGGCAGCATGAAACAAAGCGAGCCTGCTCGATCAGCGCGGGCTCGCAAACGTTGTGTATCCAGGTCGCCAGAGCATCTGAACTAGAGCGTCATCCGACCAGACGGAATCGCAGTAATTCCATCTGGTCGGAGAAAGATGCTCTAGAATTATACTGGTAGAGCAATTTCATTCGATCAACCGATCGCGCTTGCGATCGCGCTCGATCGGATATTGCTCTAGGCGAGTGCCTTGACCTCACCTCGGTGCGATCAGTCGGCGCCAGTCGATTCTCTCTCGGACATATACCTCTCGGCCAGAGCATTCACGATCGTGTTCAGGTCCTCAAGAAACCGCTCGCGAACTTGTGTCGGCAGGGCGGAGAGGATCTTCTCGTCGACGCGACGAACCAGAGGGTCGGCGGATTTGACCGCTTTCAAGCCAAGGTCCGTTAGCTTGACGGCATAGGCTCGTGCGTCCTCGCGTGTGCGACGGCGCTGCAGCAGTCCCTTCTTCAAAAGACGGCGCGTGATATCGGCAATAGTCGAGCGATCGATGCCTGTTCGCTCAACAAGGTGTGTCTGACTCAAGCCTTCGTACTCGGCTACGGTGACCAGCACGGCGTACTGGCGAGGCGTCAGATCATCCGTTCCCATCTCTTCGATGAATACTTCTCCGGCACACTGTTCTGCTCTGTGCAGGAGATGCAGGGGGGATCGCTCCAGACAGCAGGAATTGTCTTTGTTTGTGTCGCGTGCCATGACTGTTTGCAAATTGTTGATTTTAAAGGTGAACTGGCAGCTGCCGTGGCCCGCGCCCCCCGCGCGCCCAAGCAACTGATCTGCGGCTATGAACGCAGCAATCACTTGCGCAGAAGATACGACTTCGCGGCGCTCGTCTACAAAAAAAGTACCCTAACGATCAATGCAAATGAAGCAGTTGCCAAGTAAACGGTAGCCGCAGGCAGAATATCCGTTGTATGAACTTCACTACGCTAGGTTATTGGGGAGACTGGGGAAGCTCGTACCTTTTCAACAGGCCGATCTGACATAGGGCGAACACCATCGTAATTGGCATGATTGCGAATACCTTGAAGCTTACCCATGTATCCGTAGAGAAGAGACGCCAAGCTACCTCGTTCAATACTGCCAGAAATACGAAGAAGCAGGCCCACCGGAGAGTGAGCTTCTGCCATCCTTCTTCGGTCAGCCGGAAAACATCTCCAAATATATATTTCAGGAGCGACTGCTTCCACAGCAGGCCTCCGAACAGCGTTACTGCGAAGACGCTATTCACGATCGTGGGCTTCAACTTAATGAAAAGATCGTTCTGAAGCCAGAGAGTCAGACTGCCAAAGATGATGACGAAAAAACCCGAAACGAGCGGCATAAGAGGAACGCGCCCGAAGAGCAGGCGGGAGGCAATCAGGGAGGCAAATGTTGCCAGGATGAATGTGCCGGTGCCCCAGAAAATGCCGGCTTGCGAGTTCGTGACAAAGAAGACGACAAGCGGGCCAAGCTCAACCAGCATCTTGAGCAACTGTTGCTCGGCCGGTTCCTGTTTCATCGCTGCCTGCTCGGTATCGGTCATGGGTCGTCAGGGTCCTCGAAATACGTGGCTGGAGACGTGCGCGTCTTGCCAAACAGGCAAGGCGTTGAGCTTAGCTCGCTTCAAATATGGTGCTTCGCCATGACCCTGGTCAGTAGCCAAGCGTAGAGGCCGCTCAGCGGTAAGATAAAGAAGAGCTTGAATGCAATCCAAATGTCGACGCCGCTCATGGCGTGGCCCAGCACCTGATAGACATGGTCATCCTTGAACGAGAGCCTGACCACCTCATTCAGGGCCGCGGTGAAGAGGAAGAACCAAGCGAAGCTTCGTGTGAAGGTATCCCAACCGTATTTCGTGTAATGGAATGTCTTCTGGAAGACATACTCGAAGAAGTTGTGGTTGAACCAGAGTCCAGCGAAAAGATAAAGCGCAAAGAGCGCGTTGAAGATTGTGACCTTGATCTGCACCCACATCGGGTTACCGGTGACGAGGGTGAGGGCGCCGAAAACGATCGTCACCGTCGAGGCGATGAGCGGGAAAACTGGGGGGCGCCCGAACATATAGAACATCGCGGCAATGGCGGCACCCGTCGAAATGATGAGCGCCCACGTGCCGGCATTGATGCCGTACATGCCGTTGAGGATAAACATCGTCACGAGCGGTCCGAACTCGCTCATGATGTTGATTGTCTGCTCAGCGTTGAATGGGTACCAGCGATTGCGTCTCATGAGGGGTAAGGAACCTTTTACTTCACGCGCTGACGAGACCGTCCTCGAAGCGCTCATATGACGAAAAATCAGTCCTCGCAGATTGCTCGCGAGAAGTCCGCCGCCGAGAACGGCTGCAAGTCATCTACGCCTTCGCCCACACCGATGGCGTGGACGGGAAGCGCATACTTGGCGGCGATTGCAACAAGAATACCACCGCGCGCGGTTCCATCCAGCTTGGTCATGACAAGGCCTGTTACCCCAGCCCGCTCCCGGAAAACCTCGACCTGACTGAGTGCGTTCTGGCCGGTTGTCGCGTCTAGCACGAGAACGGTGTCGTGAGGCGCTGATGGATCGATTTTCTTCATCACTCGCACGATCTTCTCAAGTTCGGCCATCAGCGTCTCCTTGTTCTGGAGACGGCCGGCGGTATCGAGCAGGAGCACGTCGTATCCGCCGTCTGTGGCTTCCTTGAGGGCGTCGTAGGATAGGCCGGAGGCGTCGGAGCCGACGGGGCGGGACACGACCGGGGCACCTGTTCTCTCACCCCAGACCTTGAGCTGATCGATGGCGGCGGCGCGGAAGGTGTCGCCGGCGCCGAGCATGACTCTCTTGCCATCGGCTGAGAGCTGTGCCGCGAGCTTGCCGATGGTCGTCGTCTTGCCGCTACCGTTAACGCCAAGCACGAGCACGACATGGGGCTTGCGCGCGCCATCTACGACCAAGGGCTTGGCGACAGGTTCGAGCACGCGGCCGACCTCGGCGGCGAGAATGTCGCGAATCTCGGCCGACGTGACGGCCTTATCGAAGCGGCCTTTCGAGAGGGCCGCGATGATGCGGCCGGACGTTTCGACCCCGAGATCGGCGCCGATCAGGAGGTCCTCGAGCTCATCCAAGGTGTCCCGGTCGAACTTCCGCTTGGTGACGAGGCCGGTGATGCCTTCGGCGAGGCGCGATGAGGTTCGCGTGAGGCCGGATTTCAGCCGTTGAAACCAGCCGACCTTCTGCGGCTCGGGCTTGGCATCCTCGGCGGGTTCTGGCTCAGCGGGTGCTGCTGGCGCTTGCTCAGCCGAAGCGACGTCGGGCTCTCGGGCCAGCGCCTCTTCGCTCGATGCACCTTGGCCGGCGACCTGGTCAGCGTCGGGCGCTGCAACAGGGGCTGCAGGTTTGCTTCCAAACAGCCGGCCGAACAGGCCTTTTTTGGGTTCTGTGGTGCTCACGCTTCCAATGTTCCATCGAGCCGGCGGCCGTTGTGCTCGCCGAGCATGGCCCACTTCAGTGAGCCGACCGGCGTGCCTTGAGGGATCTGAACCTCGGCGAAGTGCGGCGTGCGGCCGACATCCCGGCCTTCAACCAATATCTGCATTCTCGTGCCTTTAATGCGGTCGAGGAGCGCCCTATGCGTCGCCTCGCCCCTGGCGCGGAGGCGGGTCGCGCGCTCCTTGATCTTGCTTGGGGCCACTTGCGGCATGCGAGCGGCCGGCGTGCCTTTCCTCGGCGAAAATGGGAAGACGTGCAGGTATGTCAGGCCGCATTCGTCGATGAGGCGCATCGTGTTCTCGAACATCTCGTCTGTTTCGGTCGGAAATCCGGCAATCAGATCGGCTCCGAACACGATGTCGGGGCGGAGGCGCCGTGCCTCGGCGCAGAAACGAATGGCGTCTGCACGCAGATGACGCCGCTTCATGCGCCTCAATGTGAGGTCATCGCCAGCTTGAAGCGAGAGGTGTAGGTGCGGCATAAGGCGTGTCTCGTCGGCGATCGCATCCAAGAGGTGCCAATCCGCCTCGACCTGGTCAATGGAGGAGAGCCGCAGCCGGCCGAGCTCCGGCACGTGCTTCAGGATCTTTTTGGTCAAAAGACCGAGGGACATATTGCCGGGGAGGTCGGCACCGTAGGAGGTCATATCGACGCCGGTCAGAACAACCTCGTTGTAGCCCTCTTCGACCAGCCGGCGGATCTGGGTTACGACCGCGCCGGCGGGAACGGAGCGCGACGGACCGCGGCCGTAGGGAATGATGCAGAACGTGCAGCGGTGATCGCAGCCGTTTTGGATCGCGAGCCACGCTCGGGCCCGCGACGGAAAGGCGTCGACCATGTGAAGCGCCGTGTCACGGACGCTCATGATGTCGTTGACCACAACGCGGTCGAAGTTACCCCTGGCAAGGGAAGCGAAAGTCTCCCTCTCGAGCTTTTCCGTATTGCCGACGACATGATCGACCTCGTCCATCGCGGCGAACGTCTCAGGCTCGGTTTGTGCCGCGCAGCCGGTGACAATGATGCGAGCAGTTGGCCGCTCGCGCCGAAGCTTGCGAATGGTCTGGCGAGCCTGGCGTACGGCCTCACCGGTCACCGCGCACGTATTGACGATGATGCAATCGTCAAGCCCCGCGTTGACGGCGTGGTTTCGCACGATCTCAGACTCGTAGGCGTTGAGGCGGCATCCGAGCGTGATGAGTAGCGGGTCGGACATCATGACCTAGTGTTCCGGTTCCGACATTTGCGTCCCTCCGCGGCACGGTTCGGAGCAAAAGTCGGAACCATGAGGAACACTAGCAACTCTATGATCCTAGTGTAGCTTCTGCATCTGACGTTTGGTTTCGAGACCAGCCGCGAGCGGGGACCAAACGTCAGATGCGCTACACTAGACGGGGGCTTCACGAGGCATTTGCCGGCAACAAGAGTGCGTCGTCGAGCACGCCTTCGTATTCAAGCTCGGCTGGCCCCGTCATGAGAATGTGATTGTTGGCAAGCCATTCTATGGCGAGGTCGCCACCGGGCAACGTGACCGAGACTTTGCGGTCGGTGAGGTTCTTGCGCATGGCGGAAACGGCTGTGGCGCAGGCGGCCGTGCCGCACGCCCGTGTGAGGCCCGTGCCGCGTTCCCAGGTGCGTATCTTGATGGCGCTGCGAGAGGTGACCTCGGCCAGCGAAATGTTGGCCCTCTCGGGGAATATCGGGTGGTTCTCGAGCATCGGTCCGAAGCGGCCGAGGTCGTAGGCTGCAATATCTTCCACCCAGAACACGGCGTGAGGATTGCCGACGTTGACGACCGATGGTGAGTGCAGGACCGGCTTATCGATTGGCCCGATCTGAAGCTCGATCCGGCGCGTATCGTGAAACGGCTCGGCAAGGGGAATCTCGTTCCACGCGAAGCGCGGCTCGCCCATGTCGACGGTTATGGCCGCGAGGCTTTCGACCTTGACATTGAGGAGGCCCGCCTTGGTTTCGAACAGGAGTGTGCTGCGGCCCGTGCGGCTAGCCTCATACCAGCCTATGCAGCGCGTGCCATTGCCACAGGCGGAGGACTGCGAGCCATCCGTATTAAAGATTGTGACGTAGGCATCTGTGCCCGGTGTGCGCGCCGGACGAAGCACCATCATCTGATCGAAGTGGCTCTGCGGCGCGTTGGCGATGGCTCGGATACGGGCTGCGTCCAGCTCAAGCCGG
The DNA here is from genome assembly GCA_041659825.1 of Hyphomicrobium sp. Lineage (GTDB taxonomy): Bacteria > Pseudomonadota > Alphaproteobacteria > Rhizobiales > Hyphomicrobiaceae > Hyphomicrobium_C. The sequence continues at coordinate 99,651 of JBAZXL010000002.1, read as the reverse complement.
ACCTGGCGCAGGTCGAGGACGACGATCTCGTTGCCGAGGCCGTTCATCTTCCAGAATCTGATCGGGGCAGGGTCGAGCATGCGTCCTTATATGGCGAGAGCCTAGCAAAAGACAAATCGGGGGCGTGTATGGGGTGCGAGGAACGGCTGATGGAGGCCAATCACATGGTGCGACTACTTTGCGCGGCCCTGCTGTTGTCTATGGGATCAGGCCTTGGCGGGGCTGTTGCCCAAGAGCCCCGGCGGACGGGCGCTGCGGATGCACCCAAGACGGCGGTGAAGCTCGAGACTGTGGCGACCGGGCTTGCCCATCCCTGGGGCCTGCAATTTTTGCCGGACGGCGGGTTTCTGGTCTCGGAGCGGCCCGGACAGCTCAGGATCGTCGACAGGAGCGGTAAACTGTCGTCTCCGATCCCCGGTGTACCAAAGGTTTCCGCGAAGGGTCAGGGGGGCTTGCTGGACATTGCGCTGGCGCCGGGGTTTGCGGAGAGTGGGGAGATCTTCCTATCCTACTCCGAGCCACGCGAAGACGAGAAAAACGGTACCAGCGTGGCCCGCGCCAAGCTCGTTCGCGAAGAAGGTGGTGGCGGCCGGCTCGAGGACGTGCGCGTCATTTTCAGGCAAATCCCGTCGTACAGAAGCGATTTGCATTTCGGATCGCGCATCGCGTTTGCCGCTGACGGAACGCTGTTCGTTACAACCGGCGAGCGCTTCGTTGCTAAGAACGAGGCACAGAATCCCGCCAATCACATCGGCAAGATCATTCACATCACGCCGCACGGCGAGCCAGCCGCCGGAAATCCAAACCTTTCCGGATGGGACCCCAAGGTCTGGTCGATCGGGCATCGCAACAGCCAGGGAGCGGCCATCGATCCGGCGACCGGTAGGCTATGGACCGTCGAGCATGGCGCGCAGGGGGGCGATGAGCTCAATCATCCGGAGGCCGGCAAGAATTATGGATGGCCGGTTATCACGTACGGTATCGACTATTCAGGCGCGAAGATCGGCGTGGGGACGGCTAAGGCCGGCCTGGAGCAGCCGGTCTACTACTGGGATCCGTCGATAGCCGTATCTGGGCTCACCATTTATTCCGGCGATCTGTTTCCGGGTTGGAAGGGCAACTTTTTGGTCGGCAGCCTGAAGTTCGGCAACATGCAGCGGCTTGTGCTGCGGGATGGGATGGTCGTTGCCCGTGAGGTGATCGATCCTGGATTTCGCGATCGGGTGCGGGACGTGCGGCAAGGCCCGGACGGCGCGGTCTACGTCCTGACGGATAGTCCGACCGGCCGCTTGCTGCGATTGACGCCGGGGAGTTGATATTCCGAGCTTTCGTCGCGGCGTACCCAAGTGCTCGACCTCAGATGACAGGTTCCGCAGGCAGACTCGCTCTGCAAGCAGACAGGCCCTGCAGGCAGACTACTGGCTCTATCGACCGCCGGCCCTTGGGATGCTCTGGTCTGTCTCCTTCTCCTTGGGCTTGTCGAGATTATAAACCTGAACCGTTTCGGTTCGATCGATCTGACAGTCGTTGTTCTTATCGAGCAAGTTGAAAGCGCGGTTCTGTTTGCCGGCCAGTTCCTCGACGGTTACGCGCCCGTCAGAATTAGCGTCGTAGTATCCGAGGTCGGCGGCATCAAACAGGTGATCGCTGCGCGCCATCTGCTTGAACTCCTGCGCATCCAAGGCGCTGTCATGGTTGGCGTCGGACTCGCGAAGTAGTGTCGCGACGTATTGGCGCCACTCGTCGCATGTGACGGTGCCGTTCTTGTCGATGTCCCAGGTCTGGGCGGCGGAGATGAAGGTGCGATCGAAATCAGTGGAGGATCCGAACGGCAAGGCCGTGGCGCAGCCAGTAAGCGTTACGCCGGCGCAAAGTACCGCAAGTGCCGGACCTAACAGGGTCCGCCCGTCGTGCTCGAGCATCGCTCGATTTCCTCCCCGAGGCGCCGTTTCTACCTCCATCACCCATTTGCGGGTGCTTGCGAGGTCTCCGGCGCTTGTTACTTCTCAATCCGGTGCCGAATTATGATGCGTAGGACAGTGCTATTGCAATGAATCGCGGTGTTTTGGCTGCAACTTCTTATAGGCGTCGTCGCTTTTCGGTGGACAGGCTGTGTTGGACCGACCTCGTTTGCTCGACGTGCCGCGACTCCCCGCTTTTGCTGGTATTTGACGGGCTGACAAGGCCGCACGTTGACAAGGCCGTGCTGATCGAAGATTGTGCCCGGAAATCCAGTCGGCCCTGAACATCAGAGCCGCCGCTTTGCACATGGGGTCACTTTAGGTCGATTTCTGTCGATCTACCGGTGGCATCGGGAGGCATAGGGGTCAACATCCGACAGCGCGTTGCGCCCTCGGGTGCGTTTTTGTTTTGAGGAAAGGCATCACGGTCCCGATATGTTTCAGTCGCTTTCCGATCGGCTTTCGAGCGTCCTCGATAAGCTTACGAGGCGCGGCGCTCTCTCAGAGAGCGACGTTTCGGAAGCGATGCGTGAGGTGCGCCGGGCGCTCCTGGAGGCGGACGTTGCGCTAGAGGTCGTCAAAGACTTCGTTGAGCGGACCAGGGCCAAGGCGGTCGGGCAGGATGTGCTCAAGTCCGTGACGCCCGGGCAGATGGTCGTCAAGATCGTGAACGACGAGCTTGTGCGTACTCTCGGCTCGGAAGCGGCGCCAATCGATTTGCATGCGGCACCGCCCGTGACCATTCTCATGGCCGGCCTGCAGGGCTCCGGCAAGACGACGACGACGGCCAAGATCGCCTGGCGCCTCAAGACCCGCGACAAGAAGAAGGTGCTGATGGCGTCGCTCGATACGCGGCGCCCGGCCGCGCAGGAGCAGCTCCGTGTGCTCGGTGAGCAGACGGAGGTCGCGACGCTGCCGATCGTTCCCGGGCAGACTCCGCTCGCGATTGCACGGCGTGCAATGGAGGCGGCTCGGCTCGGCGGTTTCGACGTTGTGATGCTCGATACGGCAGGCCGAACGACCGTCGACGAGGAGTTGATGGCCGAGGTCGCAGAGATCAAGGCCGCGACCAACCCGCATGAGATTCTGCTCGTCGTTGACAGCTTGACCGGCCAGGACGCGGTCAATACCGCGAAGGCGTTCGACAGCCGGCTTGGGATCACGGGCTCGGTGCTGACACGTGCCGACGGTGACGGCCGCGGCGGTGCGGCACTTTCTATGCGGGCGGTTACCGGCAAGCCGATCAAGCTGCTCGGCACTGGCGAAAAGTGGGACGCGCTTGAGGATTTCGATCCTAGTCGCGTTGCCGGCCGCATTCTCGGCATGGGAGATATCGTCGGCCTCGTCGAAAAGGCTGCGCAATCGATCGACGTCGATAAGGCGCGTGCCATTGCGCAGAAGATGCAGAAGGGCTCGTTCGATCTCGAGGATCTGGCCGAGCAGCTGCGTCAGATGGAGAAGATCGGCGGGATGAGCGGCGTGCTCGGCATGCTGCCCGGTGTCGGAAAGCTCAAGTCGCAGATCAACGAGGCGGGCCTCGAAAAGAGCCTCAAGCGGCAGCGTGCGATCATTTCCTCGATGACGCCAAAAGAACGCCGCCAGCCCAAGGTTCTCGACGCAAAGCGCAAGAAGCGTATCGCTCAAGGGTCAGGCACGAAGGTCGAGGAGATCAACCGGCTTCTCAAACAGCATCGGCAGATGGCCGACATGATGAAGTCGATGGGCAAGAACCGCGGCATGATGGCGAAAATGCTCGGCATGGGCGGCGGCGGGGGGCCGAGCGAAGCCGAGCTCGCGCAGATGCAGGGGGAGCTCGCGAAGCTCGATCCCAAGGCGCTCGAGCAATTGCCTACTGATTTGAAGGACGTGCTGCCGAAGGGGCTTCCGGGCCTTGGCGGTGGCGGTGGGGGAATGCCGCGCCTTCCGGGACTTGGGGGCTCGCTCCCTGGGCTCGGCGGGGCGCTGCCGAAGTTTCCGGGGCTCCCGGGGAGGAAGAAGTAAAGGACGTAACCGAATTCGACGGCGTCCAAGCCCTTGTGAGGGCAGCGCTCTCGAGAAAAACGCACACTGGAAAGGACTAGGCTCAATGGCCGCTAAGATTCGTCTCTCGCGTGGTGGTGCGAAGAAGCGCCCCTACTATTACGTCGTGGTCGCGCACAGCACGTCGCCCCGTGACGGGCGCTACATTGAGCAGATCGGGACGTTTGATCCGATGCTCAAGAAGGACAATCCGGAGCGGGTAAAGCTCAATCTCGAGCGCTGCAAGTATTGGGTCTCGGTTGGAGCACAGCCGACCGATCGCGTTGCCCGTCTTCTGGATGGCGCTGGCCTCTTGAAGCGCGAGGCGCAGAACAATCCCGAGAAGGCCAAGCCGAAGAAGAAGGCTCAGGAGCGTGCTGCGGCGAAGGCCAAGGCTGCCGAGGAAGCGGCCGGCAACGCCGCCTGAGGTTCGGGTCGGCTCTTTGTGGAAAGTCGCTGAATGGGCGCTGGCCGTCGTTGGGCCGGCGCCCGTTTTCATTGTTTCATGTCAATCCCAAGTGCAGCTCTCGAGCGCTAATTTGCTAGAGCGCGTTTGCTCTGGTTTGAATCGCTATTCTAGGCGCAAGCGCGCTCTACGCATTTGCTTGAGAGTCTGATTCACGTTCTCGATAGAAGCTCGCGTGCTTCCATCGAGAACGATCAGGCTCTAGACGAGCCTCAGGCGCGAGTTATGCTAAGGCTCTGGGGGGCCACGAGGCGGCAACGCGAGGCTGAGGTTTCGTTGGGGGAGGGCACATTGGGGCTGAAACTGAACTTGTCTCCCGAGGCGACCAAGCTGTGGGATCGGCGAAACGCTGCATTGGTTCGCGGTAGCACTCTGATGAGCGAGAAGCCGGATTTTGACAGCTGGACGCGCGCCGAGCGCCGCGCATGGCTCTACGCGCTTGCGATCGGGCGCCGGCTGGAGCGACTTCAGTAAGTCCCGCGATTAAGTTTGCTGGCGCTTCGATCGCCGTAATCGGTGCCATCTCTGCTAATCTCATGCACGTTGTTCAACCGGTTTGTCGGTGGCGCGAATGCTCGATGATGGCATTTACGGCCTTTCATATCGCAGCGGGGAGGCGGGAGACGTGGCCTTCAGCGAGGGGCTCGCCGTGCTGCGGGCCGGGCAAATTCTTGGCTCCGACAGGTGGGGCGGCATCTTCAAGGGCTCATGTGAATACGATGCCGAAGCGGGCGTGAACCGGGTTCACGTGCGGCTTGAAATGCCGCCGGGAGGCGTCTTGATCACGGGGCTTTGCGCGGGCGCGGAGGGAGCGGCTCTCGAGATCTCCTGCGCAATCGAGCGGCCCGCGCCATCTTCCAATGCTACCGTACATTTACACGGGCAGGTCGTTGCTGTTGAGCTTACCTATATCGGTCCGCTACCTGCTTAGAGCTTGATCGATTGAGCCGGACGCGCTCGCGCTTGCTACATGAGTAGGTATCCCAAACACTGTAGCGCGCTTGCGCCTTAGCTTGGTATCAGATGACAAACGATATTTCGCAGCCTTCGCGCCGGGTGTTGCTCGGCCATATCTCGGGTGCTCATGGCATTCGAGGACTGGTGCTCATCAAGAGCTATGCGGCCGAGCCGGAAGACATCGGCGCCTACGGTTTGCTCGAGGATGAGGCCGCGACGCGGCGGTTTGAGATCGAGGTCGAGGGGGCGACTGCTAAGGGCATCATCGCGCGGGTAAAAGGAATCGAGGATCGGACGGCGGCCGAGAAGCTCAAAGGCGTTGCGCTTTACGTGGCTCGCGACCGGCTGCCCGAAACCGAGGAGGGAGAATATTACCACGCCGACCTCATCGGGCTTACGGCGGTGGACCCCGGTGGCACGGCGCTGGGCAGCATCGTGCAGGTCATGAACTTCGGGGCTGGGGATATTCTCGAGCTTCGGCTATCGGGGCAGAGCGGGACGGAGCTCGTGCCGATGCGGGCCGACGTTGTGCGCGAGGTTGATCTTGTGCGTGGACAGGTGGTGATCGCCTTGCCGGCCGTACTCGAGGCCGAGGCCGGCGAGGAGGCTGCTGCGGGTCACGACCAGCATCACGACCAGACTGAGGGGCAGACCGACGGAGGTAAACTCTGATCAGACCGGCTCGCCCTTAAGGAGTCGAGGCAGGCTGCCTGCTGTGCCGGCGGCTTCGGACACGAAATAGCTTTTGAGGGCCGGGATGCGGTCGACGGTGCTCAAGCCGAAATCGCGGGCAGCGCGGAGCAGGGTGTGGTCGCTAGAGAAGACGCGGTTGATCCCATCGAAGGTCGCGGCGGATAGCGTCGAATCGAACCGGCGCCAGCGCTCATAATGCTCCAATGTCTGCATGCTGCCGATGTCAAGGCCCAGGCGAGCCGCATCGGCCAGGACCTCCGCGAGGGCTGCGACGTCACGGAAAGCGAGGTTGACCCCCTGTCCGGCAATGGGGTGGACGCCGTGAGCGGCGTCGCCGATGGCTGCAAAGCGCGGTGCAACATAGCTTCTGGCCAAGTGCATCTCCAGCGGCCAGGACTGGCGGGGTCCGGCGAGAGTTATTGTGCCGAGGCGGCCGGCCGTGCGCTGCTCGATCTCGGCCAAGAAGCCCTCGTCATCCTGCGCGAGGATGCGGCGGGCTTCTTTTTCTTCCTCGCTCCAGGTGATGCAGGAGCGGTTGCCCAGGAGTGGCAGCAGCGCGAATGGGCCACCGGGAAGAAAATGCTGGGTGGCGCGGCCGCCATGCGGGATCGAGTGGGCGATGGTGGTGACGATGGCGATCTGTCCGTAGCTCCAGCCGACTGTCTTGATGCCGGCGGCCTCCCGGGATGCCGAACGGCGGCCTTCGGCGCCAATGAGGAGCGCAGCAGAGATGGCTGGCCGGTCCTTCAAGGCGACCTCGATCGAGAACTCTCCGGCGGTGAAGCTCTCGGCTTCGGCAGGAGCAATAAAGGTCAGTGCCGCGTCCTTGCCGATACTCGCGTAGAGCGCTTGCTCGAGCGCCTTTGCCGGCACAATGAAGGTCGCGGGCTCGGCTCGGTCGAGGTGGTTATCGTAGCTCAAAATTATTGGTCGGACCGCGGCCTCGAGGCTCGAATCGGTGATGTCGATCGCCGTGACGGGTTGGGCGGCGGGCGCGATCTCATGCCAAACGCCGAGCCGGTCCAGCATACGTTTTGAGGCGGCCGATAGGGCAAAGGCACGCGCATCCGGCGTAGGCTCGTCCAATTTGCGGGCACGGTCGACGAGGGCAATCTTGAGGGCGTCGCCGAGTGCGAGACGCAGGGCGCGGGCAAGGGCTACGCCCGCAAAGCTCGCGCCGGAAATGATGACGTCGAACCGTTCCGGTTTCATGTCAGGGCTCATCTCTGGGCTCATCGCGGTTGCGCTTTCGACGGCGGCGAGCCGGTCGCATCTCATCCCAAGGCTTCGGTGGGATATGACCCTTGGTCAGATTGACCAACTGGCCCGGCACGGTCATCGTCTTGGTATACATAGCATCTCAAACGGATCTCCTCCATGACAACCGGAACTGCTGCGCCCTCGGCTGCGCTGGAAGCGTTGCTCCGCATCCTCGACCTTGAACGGCTCGAGCAAAACCTGTTTCGCGGAGTCAGTCCTAAGGTGGGCTGGCAGCGCGTCTACGGCGGGCAGGTGTTGGGGCAGGCCCTGGTGGCAGCCGTGCGGACGGTGGCGGAGCCGCGGACGGTGCATTCACTGCACGCCTATTTCCTGCTCGCGGGCGATCCAACACATCCGATCCTCTATGAGGTCGAGCGGATCAGGGACGGCGGTAGTTTCACGACGAGGCGCGTCAAGGCCATTCAGAATGGCAGTGCAATTTTTGCAATGAGCGTCTCATTTCACAAGGTGGAGGAAGGCTTCGAGCATCAGGCACAGATGCCGGACGTGCCCGGTCCGGAAACGCTGCCGAGCGCCCGCGACCTGATGCTTCGAATGGTCGAGACGCTGCCCGAGACGACCAGGTCGTTCTGGATGCGGGAGCAACCTGTCGATCTGAGGCCTGTCGATTTCTCGCGTTATCAGAGCGCTGAGCCGGGGCCGTCGCACCAATACATCTGGCTGCGGGCCAACGGCGGGCTTCCCGACGAGCAGAAACTGCACCAATGCGTTCTTGCCTACGCGTCAGATTTCACCCTACTCGACACGGCCCTCGTGGCGCACGGCAAGCTTCTGTTCGACCCGGATATTCAGCTTGCGAGCCTTGACCATGCACTGTGGTTTCATCGACCATTCAGGGCGGACGAGTGGCTGCTTTATGCACAGGACAGTCCGAGTGCCGCGGGCGCACGCGGGTTCTGCCGCGGCAGCTTTTTCACGCGCGACGGTCGGCTCGTTGCCTCGGCGTCGCAAGAGGGACTGATCCGGCGGCGACAGACTGTGACTGTGCCTAAATAAGCAGCAAAGCGCCTTGTGTGCATAAAAAATATGCAAAAATGATCGCCTTGGGGTGACACTGAATACTGACGCGTTAGTGTTTCGTTAGTAGATTCAATGCGGTCTGCAAAGATCACAGAACTGGCACACGTCTTGACTCTCTCTTGGTCGATTGCGGCCGGCGGCGACGCTCGGCGGCACGTCGGAGGCCTGTCTTTCGCTACGGCGGAGCGGGGCAAAAAGAACCGGGGGTGCACGTCCATGAAGCTTATCACTGCCATCATCAAGCCCTTCAAGCTGGAGGAAGTCAGGTCCAACCTGACGGATATCGGCCTGCAAGGCATGACTGTAACGGAGGTCAAGGGTTACGGCCGGCAGAAGGGCCATACCGAGATCTATCGCGGCGCTGAATATGCCGTGAGCTTCTTGCCCAAGATCAAGCTCGAAGTCGTCGTCGCGACCTCTCAGGTCGACAAGGCGGTCGAAGCTATCGTCAAGGCCGCCAAGACCGGTCAAATCGGCGACGGCAAAATTTTCGTCTCGTCGATCGAGCACACCCTGCGCATTCGCACGGGTGAGGCTGATGACGCGGCGCTTTGAGATGCGGCTCTAAGGTAATCACGAGGGAGTTTTCGGAAATGAAGCTTGGTCTACTATCGCGAATTGCAGGAGTTCTCGGCTCTGCCGCTGCACTTTCGCTCATGACGGCGGGGGCAGCTTTCGCTGCGGCCCCGACGCCGGATAAAGGCGATACGGCATTTATGATCATCTGCTCGGTTCTCGTTCTGATGATGACGGTGCCGGGGCTTGCACTCTTTTACGGCGGCCTGGTTCGCACCAAGAACATGCTGTCGATGTGCACGCAGGTTTTTTCAACGCTCTGCCTCGTTGCCGTCCTCTGGGTCACCTACGGCTACAGCATGGCGTTCACCAACGGCGGCGCGCTCAATGACTTCGTCGGCGGCTTCGGCAAGGTTCTGCTGGCCGGCGTCGACTCAACCTCGGTTGCCGCGACGTTCTCCAACGGTGTCTACATTCCCGAATACGTCTACATCGTATTCCAGATGACATTCGCCTGCATTACGCCAGCTCTCATCCTCGGTGCCGTTGCCGAGCGTATGAAGTTCTCGGCCGTGCTCGTCTTCATGGCGCTCTGGGCGACCCTCGTCTATTTCCCGATCGCGCATATGGTCTGGTACTGGGGCGGGCCGGATGCGTTCGGCAATGCTGCCAAAGCGGTTGCAGAAGCTTCGGGCGATGCCAAGGTGCAGGCGCAGGCGGCGCTTGACGCTGTTCTCCTCGATGCTGGCAAGGCCTTCCAGTGGGGCGCTCTCGACTTCGCTGGCGGCACTGTCGTGCACATCAACGCCGGCATTGCCGGTCTCGTCGGCTCGCTCATCCTCGGCAAGCGCGTCGGCTTCGGCAAGGAGCAGATGCCTCCCCACTCGCTGACGATGACCATGATCGGCGCAGCCCTTCTCTGGGTCGGCTGGTTCGGTTTCAACGTCGGCTCGAACCTTGAAGCGAACGCTTTCGCCGGTCAGGTCACGATCAATACCTTCATCGCCACGGCGGCTGCTGGTATCTCGTGGCTGTTCGTCGAGTGGATCGTGAAGGGTAAGCCTTCGCTGCTCGGCCTCGTTTCCGGCGTCGTTGCCGGTCTCGTTGCCATCACGCCAGCTTGCGGCTTCGTCGGAGTTACCGGTGCCATCGTGCTCGGCTTCGCCGTCAGCCCGATCTGCTTCACGTTCTGCTCGGGCGTCAAGCACGCCCTCGGCTACGACGACAGCCTCGATGTCTTCGGCATCCACTGTATTGGCGGCATCTTCGGCGCTCTCATGACCGGCATCCTCGTCGATCCGGCGCTCGGTGGCACCGGCATCCCGGACTACATCTCGAAGCCGGGAGAGCTCACGGTCGGTGCGTACGACATGGTGACCCAGCTTACGACGCAGGCGAAGGCCGTCGGCCTGACCCTTGCCTGGTCGGGTGGCGTCACGGCCGTGCTGTTCCTGCTGATCAGCCTGGTTATCGGCCTGCGTCCGATCACGGACAAAGAGCGCGAGGGTCTCGACATCACGGATCACGGCGAGCGCGCCTACAACTTCTAAGTCACGCTAACGACCCCGCCGTCGCCTCAAGGAAGTCGGCGGGGTCCATCTCCTAGACCCAACTCCCGAGCACGCGTCTCCCCTAGACGTGCTCCAAACTGGCCCGGGGCTTTCTCAAGCTCCGGGTTTTTTTTATTGTGGATCCTGCTAAAGGCAAATGCGCGTCCGCGGGCCTGCGACAGCGAGCAGCTTGCGCAGGTCCTTCAGGCGAAGAGCTATGCAACCCTCGGTCGGCTGAAATCCTTCGCGGGCGACGTGCATGAAGATGGCGCTGCCGCGGCCCTGCACGCGAGGGCGGTCGTTGTAGCCAATCACGATCACGAGGTCGTAAAGGCCGTCTGCACGCCACATGGCCTCGGCGCTGGCGGGATAGGGACGGGGCACCGGGCGATTGTAGTTGCGGTCACGGATGGCATCGCACCATCCATCGGCAGGGGCGGTGGCCTTGAGCCTGAGCGCGGTACGTGGAGCGCGCAGCCGATCGGCGCGAAAGAATGCCTTCCGCAGCTCAAATGTGCCGATCGGTGTTGCGCCGTCACCTTCGCGTTTCATCGCCTTGGCTCCGCTGCGGCCGCGCGCGCACGGCAGCCGAAGATTGCCACAGTGCAGGGTGGCGCGCGTAGACTTCGGACTCAGGGCTTTCACGATGATGTGACGGGCTTTTATGTCGCTTTCCTTCCCTCGGGCTTGACCTGGCGGCGGCGTTGGCCGATGCGGAATCCTACCTCAGTCCAGGATCAAGTGCTAAGAGGTATGCACTTTCTGACACGGAGTTCACGACTATGACTGCTCAACGCAAGATCCTTCTCGTGGATGATGACGAGGATCTCCGCGGATCGCTCCGCGATCAGCTCGCCTTGCATGACGAGTTCGAGGTTTCGGTTGCGGGCACCGCCGGCAATGGTGTGGAGGCAGCGAAGACCGGAAATCACGATCTCGTTGTTTTCGACGTGGGCTTGCCGGACATGGACGGGCGCGAGGCCGTGCGTCTTCTGCGCAAGACCGGGTTCAAGAGCCCGATCATCATGTTGACCGCCAACGACAGCGACGCCGACCAGATTCTCGGGCTCGATGCCGGAGCCAACGACTACGTGACAAAGCCGTTCAAGTTCGCCGTGCTGCTGGCGCGGATAAGGGCGCAGCTTAGGCAGCACGAGCAGAGTGAGGATGCCGTGTTCGCGATCGGGCCCTATATCTTCAAGCCCGCCACCAAGCTGCTGCTCGACGAGAAGGGTGGCAAGGTTCGCCTCACCGAGAAGGAGACGGCGATCCTCAAATACCTCTACAGGACAGGGGAAAAGGTCGTCTCTCGCGAGACACTGCTGCACGAGGTCTGGGGCTATAACGCTGGCGTGACGACGCACACGCTCGAGACGCACATCTACCGTCTCCGGCAGAAAATTGAGAAAGATCCGTCCAATTCCGAGATCCTGGTGACTGAGACCGGCGGCTATAAGCTGATGGCGTAGTCGGAGTTATCCAGGTGTCCTCCACAGGGCGCTCAACCCCCTTCCTTCGAACCCACGAATCGACCGAGCTTGGTGCCGTTCAGAGAGAGCCGATTGGCGGCTTTCGGCGAAGGTTTGCGGGGCCGTGCGGGCTCTCGCATGCCGTAACTGGCTCGATGTCAAATGCGAGCGATTGCCAAGTTGTGTGGGGGTTAGGTCATGGCGATAGATGCACTTGTTCTTCCGTTGCTCAAGGTTGCGCTTTTTCAGGGGCTCAAGCCTCTCCAGATTTCCGAGATCGCGCGGCGAGCGCACCGGATCGTCTACAAGCCGGGCGAGGTGATCGTCGAGGCCAATACAGCGGGTGACGCGGCGGTGCTCCTGGTCTCGGGCGAAGCCGTGCGGACCAGTGGTCCGGGCGAGGATGGCCTTTCGGAGCCGGTGCCGTCGGGGGCGCTGCTTTCGGAGATGACGATGCTGATCGAAACCGAGAGCACGTCCACAATCATGGCACGGACGCCGGTGCGCGCGCTGCGTATCACCCGGTCCGAGATGCTTGCCCATATGGCGGATGATCCGACGCTCGCCGATCATTTCATTGCGAAGATCGCGGGGCGACTGAGCGAGTTTGCCGAGGGCCTGCGCGAGATCGACAAGTCGCTTGCAAGTGCGGCTGAGGCGATGCCGGAGATGCCGCCGCCTGCCAGCAGCAACAGCGCGCACTTCATGGCGGCTCAGACACTGCATTGAGCGCAGAGATGGGAATTTGGATATTGGGAGGGGGCAGGCGCGGAAGGCCTGCCCCCTTTCTGCGTTCAAACGCGGCCGAGACGGACGTCCTCCGGGTTGGAGCCGATGCAGACAATTCCGCCAAAAAGAAAAGAGCGCCATCCCGATTGGAGTGGCGCTCTCTTTGAAGGCCTCGCTTCGCTGTCAGACGCCGTTCAGGCGGCTCTCGTAGGCTTAGCGTGTGCGGCGCGGGTTCATATACAGGTCGGCCTCCTGGCGCTCGATGTCGGGCTTCAGCTTGCCGGACAGCACGCCCTTGTAGAGGCGCTTCATGTGGCGGCGGACATCGCCGTTGAAGATCATCATGCTGCCGAAAAGCTTCATGACAGTCAGCAGGCGCTTGTCGCTGTGGCCGGCCTTGATCTTGCACTTCCACTTGCCGCCGATCGAGAACACCTTGCCGTCGATATAGCCGACGGTCTCGCCGGTCTGGTTGATCAGCGAGTAGTCGCCGCCGAGATTGATGAGGGCGCGCTTCAGGCGATAAAATTCAGGCTTGTGGTTTTCGTCGATGATGAAGAACGAGAAATTCTCAGGCAGGAACGGCCACTTGTTGGCCGAGCGCTCGAGATAGATGATGTACTGGTCCTCGTCTGTGTTGATCGAGTAGGTCATCACGGGTAGGCCGCGGGCGCCGATGGTCTGCTGCAGTGAGCGGCCGATCATGAGATCCATGGTGGCGCGCCAGTTCAGGTTCTCGGAGAAGAGCTTGAAGACGAGGCGCTTGTCCATGCCTTGGGCCTTGGTCCACAGCTCCTCGCGGTAGGCAACGAGGCCGGTGCGCTCGCCGTTCTCGATGATCTCGCCGAACACGTCCATGTCGGTGGTGAACTGACGGGATTTGGCGCGATTGCGCGAGCGCTTGTAGATGCCGAACTCGGTGGCGTTGAGGTCGGTGATCCAGATGTCGACGATGAATCGGTGCCATCCATCGGCGCCGGGCTTCTGCGGCTTCTCGGGCGTGCGCTTCTTGGCTTCGCTCGCGGCTTCGGCGCGTGCGTCGCGTGCCGCATCGGCGGCCGCGTTCTCCGCTGCGGTGTCGATCACTCTGAGCGCAGGTGCTGTCATGCCCGTCTCCTTTGGCTCGAAACTTCGAATCAAGTTTGAGCAAAGGCTAGCATTGGCTGCGGGAAGCCGGTTCCGGGGAACACAAATCAGCTTTGGAAAAGTTTGGTGGTGGCGATGGTTTAGAGCGAAGAACCGCCAGCGCTGGGGTGCCGGCGGCTGCACTACCATCAATTGGCCGTGCGTAGTCCTATCTGCACGGCTTCGCCGTGACCTGGCACGTGTAATTATAGAAAGCGTTGGCCTTCTCGCAGCTCGACGTCGGTGATTTGGATTTCCCCCAGCTCGCGAACTCGGCCCCGTATTGGGCGCGAACCTGAGCCTGCCAGACTTCGCGGGCGCTCTTCAACGCACCGTATTTGGTGACGTGCATATTGCCGTTCGACGTGAAGCTTGGCTTGCAGGCCTTGCCGGCGGCGAAGGTTGGGCTCGCCAAGGCGGCTGTGATCAGGGCAGCTACGGCAGCGATGTTTTTGATTGTCATGATGCTCCTCCCGTTAAGTTGAACGAACGAAGCGCAGCCTATTGGTCGGATTTGCCGACGTCCATCCGGGTTAGGCCGGTTCGCCAGCACCTGATGCACGATTACCGCCCGCCGAAAATTGCGGAGCCGACACGGACGTAGGTCGCGCCGAATTGGATGGCGGCCTCGAAATCGCTGCTCATGCCCATGCTGAGCTCAGGGAGGTGAAGCTCGCGGGCGAGTTTTGCCAGGAAGGCGAAGTGGACGGCCGGCTCCTCCTCTACGGGAGGGATGCACATGAGTCCTCTAATCTCGAGGCCCAGGTCGACGGTACAGTGGGCGAGGAAGGCTGCCGTCTCGCGGGGGTGAATGCCGGCCTTCTGAGGTTCCTCGCCAGTGTTGACTTCAATAAACAATTTCAATCGCTTGCCTTGGCGCGCTTGCTCCTCTGCAATGGCTTTGGCGATTTTGGGCCGGTCGACGGTGTGGATGGCGTCGAACAGCTCCACGGCCTCCCGTGTCTTGTTCGACTGCAGTGGGCCGATGAGGTGCATCTCGACATCGCTGTAGCGGGTGCGAAGCCCTGGCCACTTGGCTTTGGCTTCCTGCACCCGGTTCTCGCCGAAAAGACACTGGCCGGCCTCGAGAACCGGCGCGATGTGCTCAGCGTCGAAGGTCTTTGAGACGGCGATGAGGCGGACCGAGGCCGGGTCGCGGCCAGCTTCGCGAGCGGCTTCGTTTATGCGGGCGCGGACGGCGGAGAGGGCTGCTTGTGGGGTGGCGTGTGTATCGGTCATAGTCGTGATGAATGGCTCTATGGGCGAAGCGAGGGCTCCATGTGGGTAAACTTCCTCGAATTTTACCCACGGCGCCGCGGACGTGGGTAACCGTTACCCAGGTGCGGCGCGGGGGTACGGCTCGAACGTGTGCTCGTCGCTCGACAAGAGGTCGAGATACTTGCGGTGCAGGAAGATCTTGTCGCGTCCGACCTTTTCCTCCGTTAGTACCCCGATAGCTGCAAGGTCCTTCAAGTACGCCGATGCAGCTTGGCGTTTTGCTATGCCGCGGTCCACCAAGTTTGCGATGCGGCTGTAGGGCTGGGTGAAGATCAAGTCGATTAGGTCTCGGGAATAGGTTTTGGGCGCGCGCTCTCGCACGGTTGTGTTCGTCTCATCCATGAGGGCGCGAATTGCCCGAATTTTCTGGGTCGTCCAGGTTGAAGTCTCGTCGACGGCTGTAAGCATATACAGGATCCAAGGCTCCCATTCCTGATGGGTGGTCACCCGTTCGAGCAAGCGGTAATAGTCTCCGCGCGTGCGAAGGACGTAGCGGCTCAGGTAAAGCGTTGGCAGGTCGAGTAAACCGCTATCGATGAGGTAGAGCAGATTTAGGATGCGCCCGGTTCTGCCGTTGCCATCGGAGAACGGGTGGATGGCTTCAAACTGGTAGTGCAGGATCGCCATCCGGATCAGTGGATCGAGACCGTCCTCGCTTCTGTGCAGATACTCGGCCCAGTTACCCAGCAGGCTACGAACCCGCTCTTGTTCTTGAGGCGGTGTGTAGATGACCTCGCCTGTGTGCTTGTTGGTTAGTGTCACAGGTATCGCGCGAACGTCGAGATCTATGCCCGTTACAATTTGGCAGATCTCGACCGCGGTTCGCGGAGAAAGCGGGGTGGTTTCCTTCAGGGATCGTAGTCCGTGGTAGAGGGCAGTGCGGTAGCGCAGCGCTTCCTTTGCGGCCGGATCGCCATCCTCATCGCCAAGGCTTGCCTCGCGAAATAGCGCGTCGTTGGTTGTGACGATGTTCTCGATCTCGGAGCTGTCCTTCGCCTCGAGTAGCGGTATGGCGCTTATGAGGACGCTCTGGTCGGGAATGATTTGACCAGCTAGACGAAGCTCTGCGAGCGCTGTGCGGGCCAAGCCCCATTTTTTCAAGATTGCGCGGGTCTCCACGTCCACTGCGGGCGGGAGCAAGGGCAGGTCGTTGTATGCTTGTTTGGCTTGAAACAAGGGACAGGCCCTGAGCGAGCTTGGACGATGTGTCGATGAAAGCTCGTTTCGTCGACATGTTGGATCCTATATGTCGATTTGAGCGACATGTCCACAGCGATGTGTCGATGAAATTACAAAACGTCGACGTATTTTGACTAATATGTCGATGGAGTCGACATGTCCACGCGGATGTGTCGATAAAATCGAAAAACGCCGACGTATCCCCAGCCTCTGTCGATCGCGCAGACATATGGGCTTCGTCATGTCGACAAAAGGTGAACTCATCGACATGAGCCCGTCGGGCTGAGCTGACGCTGCCTAGGTGCCGCCTTGACCCGGCTAGCCCTTTCGGGCTCATTACGCGGCAAATCTCAACACCGCGAACTTGTCCGAAAGCCCCGATGGCCACTGAACGTTACAACGCCCCCGCGCGCGAGAAGCACTGGCAGAAGCTCTGGGAGGAGAAGAATATTTTCTCCGCTTCTGACGACCGAACCCTGCCTAAGTGCTATGTGCTTGAAATGTTTCCCTATCCTTCGGGACGCATTCACATGGGGCATGTGCGCAACTATGCCATGGGCGACGTGTTCGCCCGCTATAAGCGCGCCCGCGGGTTCAATGTTCTTCATCCCATGGGCTGGGACGCGTTCGGCATGCCGGCCGAGAATGCAGCCATCGAGCGCAAGACGCATCCGGCGTCGTGGACGTACTCCAACATCGAGACAATGAAGGGGCAGCTGAAGTCGATGGGTCTCTCCCTCGACTGGGCGCGCGAGATCGCGACCTGCAGCCCGGACTACTATAAGCACCAGCAGCGCCTTTTCCTGGATCTCTTCGACAAGGGCCTCGCCTACCGCAAATCGTCGAAGGTCAACTGGGACCCCGTCGACCAGACCGTGCTTGCCAACGAGCAGGTGATCGACGGGCGTGGCTGGCGCTCGGGCGCGCTCGTCGAGCAGCGCGAGCTGACGCAGTGGTTCTTTAAGATCACGGCCTACTCGGACGAGCTCTTGGCAGCTCTCGGCGGTCTCGACAAATGGCCAGAGAAGGTTCGCGTCATGCAGGCGAACTGGATCGGCCGCTCGGAAGGCATGCTGGTGCGCTGGGCGCTCGACAAGAAGACGGCGCCGAAGGGCTTCTCCGAACTCGAGATCTATACGACGCGGCCGGATACGCTATTTGGTGCCTCGTTCATGGCGATCGCGCCGGACCATCCGCTGGCCAAGGCGGCCGCGGAGAAAAATGCCGAGCTGGCGAGCTTTTGCGAGGAATGCCGGCGCATGGGCACTTCGGCTGCCGATGTCGAGACGGCCGAGAAACGGGGCTTCGATACCGGCATCCGCGCTTCCCATCCGCTGGATAAGGATTGGCTGCTGCCGGTCTATGTCGCGAACTTCGTGTTGATGGAGTATGGCACGGGCGCGATCTTTGCCTGTCCCTCCGGCGACCAGCGCGACCTTGATTTCGCTCGTAAATATGACCTGCCGGTGGTGCCGGTCATTCTGCCGCCCGGCGAGGATGCCGCGACGTTCGAGATTGGCGCCGAGGCTTATGATGCCAGCGGCACAATGATCAACTCGCGCTTCCTCGATGGCTTGACCACGCAGGCGGCATTCGAGGAGGTGGCAAAGCGGCTCGAGGCGGCAAAGCTCGGCAAGGCTCCGGTCGGTCAGCGGAAGGTAAATTATCGCCTGCGTGATTGGGGCATCTCCCGCCAACGCTATTGGGGCTGCCCCATTCCCGTCATTCATTGCGAGGACTGTGGTCCGGTGCCGGTTCCGGCGAAGGACCTACCCGTGCGCTTGCCGGACGATGCGACGTTCGACAAGCCCGGCAATCCGCTCGACCGGCATCCGACGTGGAAGCACGTCGATTGCCCGACCTGCGGGAAGCCGGCGCGCCGCGAGACCGATACGATGGACACGTTCGTCGATAGCTCCTGGTACTATACGCGCTTTACGGCCCCGCACGCCGACGTACCGGTGGATCGGGATGCTGCGAGCTACTGGCTGCCGGTTGACCAGTATATCGGCGGTATCGAGCACGCGATTTTGCACCTGCTCTATTCACGGTTTTTCTTCCGTGCGATCTCGGATGCCGGACATGGTGTCAATGGGCATGGTGTCAACGAGGGGCCGGCAGACAACGGCCTGCGCGAGCCGTTTGCAGCCCTCTTCACGCAAGGAATGGTGACCCACGAGACCTATAAGTCGGAGGGCGGCGCCTGGCTGCTGCCGACCGACATTTGCTTCGAAGGCGATGGCGACAGCCGGCGGGCCGTCGAGCTTGCGACCGGCAGGCCGGCAGCCATCGGCTCCATTGAGAAGATGTCGAAGTCCAAGAAGAACCTCGTCGATCCCGATGACATCATCCAGAACTGGGGGGCGGACTGCGCTCGCTGGTTCATGCTCTCCGATAGCCCACCCGAGCGCGACGTGGTTTGGACGGAAGCCGGCATTCAGGGCGCGGGCCGCTTCATCCAGCGTGCTTGGCGGGTCGTCGACGATCTCGCGGACAAGGCGGCGCCGGGGGGCACGGCGAAGCCTGATGCGATCGGCCCGGAGGCGGAGGAGCTGAGGCGCGCGGCCCACAAGGCGCTTCACGCCGTGGCGCAGAGCATCGAAGGGCTGAGGTTCAACGTCGCGGTTGCGCAGATTTACGAATTTACCAATTCGCTGTCGTCCGCCTTATCCAAGACAGGTTCCGAGACTAGCCAAGACATGGCCTGGGTGTTGCGCGAGGCCGGCGAACTATTCGTGCAGATGATCGGGCCTATGATGCCGCATTTGGCCGAGGAATGCTGGGCGCGGCTCGGATACAACAGTTTGCTCGCCAATCAGCCTTGGCCGGTGGCAGAGGCGGCGTTGCTCGTTGACGATAAGATCACCATTGCCGTACAGGTGAATGGCAAGCGGAGGGACGAGCTCGTGATTGCTCGGGACGCCGCGAAGGACGAGATAGAGGCTGCCGCTCTGAAGCTCGAGAGTGTCGTTCGGGCGCTTGAGGGGCGGTCACCGAAGAAAATTATCGTCGTGCCGCAAAGGATTGTAAATGTCGTTGCCTGAGGCAGGCGGGACCACCCGAGTGAATGTGAGCGGACGGAGCGCCGGGCCGCGCACTCTTGCGTTCGTGATCCTCGCTGTGGTTGCTGCGCCCTTGCTCTCGGGCTGCGATGCAGGTTTCCGCCCGCTCTATGGCTCCTCAGGCATCGGCGCACATGTCGACGAGAAGCTGGCGCAGGTCAGCATTACGCAGATCCCCGGTCGCGTTGGCCAGCGCGTGCGCAACGAGCTGATCTTCCAATCGACGGGTGGCGGTCGAGCGCTCGAGCCGACGATGCGCCTCGAGATCGCGATCCGCGAGAGCGTTACCTCGACGCTGGTGCGGCAGGATGGCGACGCCGAGGGCCAAGTGTACAACCTCGAAGCGGCGTTCAACCTCATTCGGATTTCGGACAACGCCGTCGTGCTGACCGGCACGAGCTACGCGCGTGCGGGCTTTGAGCGTTTCGAATCCGTCTTCTCGAACGTGCGCGCCCGCGAGGACGCGGAGAACCGCGCGGCGAAGACGATCGGCGACGATCTCAAGTCGCGCCTTGCGGCTCACCTCTCGCGGCCGGCTTAAGGCCGCATAAACGTTATGGTCGCCGTTAAGGCACACCAGGCACAAGCGTTCATCTCCTCGCCCGATCCGCGCCAGCGCGCGGTGCTGTTCTTTGGCTCCGACGCAGGCTTGGTCGCGGAGCGGGCGCAGTCGTTTGCGAAGGCCTGCGCGGCGAAGTTCAATCCTCCCGGCGAGCTGCTTCGTCTCGACGACACGGACCTCGACGGCGATCCGGATCGTCTCGCCGTCGAGCTCGCCACAGTGCCCATGTTCGGCGGGCCGAAGATCATCCGTGTGACCTCCGGCCGGCGGGTTAATGCGGCGGCCCTGAGGCCACTGCTCGAGATCAAGCTCGAAGGCATGCTCATCGTCGAGAGCGGCAATCTCAAGCCGGACGACAGCCTCAGGGGTTTGTTCGAAAAGTCGGCTCTTGCCGCAGCGGTCGCCTGCTATTCCGACGGTGTCCAGGATCTCGAGGCCCTCATCCGGGAGGTGTTGAAGGAGGCTTCGCTTTCGATCAGCCCGGACGCGCGCGAGGCGCTCGTCGCGCGGCTTGGCGCGGATAGGGCACTCTCGCGCGGCGAGATCGAGAAGCTCGCGCTCTATGCGCGGGGGAAGCGCGAGGTCGATATCGCGGACGTCGAGGCCGTGGTCGGCGACGTTTCGGAGCTGGCGCTCGAGCGCATCTACAATGCGGCTGCGGCCGGGCAGGCGGCGCGGGCGCTATCTGAGTGCGAGAGGGCCGTAGCGTCCGGCGAGAGTGCGCAGGGCATCATCGCGGCGACGCAGCGGCATTTCCAGAAGCTGCATCGCGTGCGAGGGGCGGTGGAGCGCGGCGGGTCGGTCGAGGACGCGTTGCGGCAGATGCGTCCGCCGCTGCATTTCAAGCAGAAAGACGCGTTCGCTCAGCAGTGCCGGTTGTGGACGGGCGAGCGGTTGCTCGAAGCGCAGCGCAGGATTGCAGTGACAGCGAAGGCGGCGCGGCTCTCGAGCGCGCTTGAGGATGCGCTCGCAGAACGCCTGCTGTTCAGCCTTGCGGAGCTGGCGCGGCAGGCCAGCCGGGCGCGATAGCGTCGGACGTGTTGACGTCCTCCGGCGCAGTCTTGCACGGGCTGGCTCGTCGCCTATAGTGCGGCAGTATTTTAGCAGGAGCGCTTGCGGGCGGCGATTTCGTGGCCGTGACTTACCGCTTCTTATTCGACTGATCGGGCGCGCCCGCGTCGACCCAGGGGGAATTATCATGGCAGCCGTTCACTACGACGTCGTCGCTATCGGCAACGCGATCGTCGACATCATCGGTCGCTGCGACGACGCGTTCCTCGATCGTTGCGGGGCGCCTAAGGGACACATGCAGCTCGTCGATACCCAGACCATCGCATCCATCTACAAGAAGATGGGGCCTGCGGTCGAGATCTCGGGCGGATCGGCGGCCAATACGGTGGTGGGTGTCGCCTCATTTGGCGGCCGCACGGCGTTCATTGGCAAGGTGGCGGAGGACGAGTTCGGGCGGATCTTCCGGCACGACATCGGCGCGGCTGGGGTTTCCTTCAAGACGCCGGCAGTGGCCATTCCGGGCAAGGAGACATCGCGCTCCCTTATTCTCGTGACGCCGGACGGGCAGCGGACGATGAATACATTTCTCGGCATCAGCACGGATCTCGATCACGGCGAGGTCGATCCCGAGATCATCAAGAGCTCGGAGCTCGTCTATCTCGAGGGCTATCTGTTCGATCGTCCGGAGGCGAAGGCCGCTTTCCGGCAGGCGCTCTCGGTCGCCAACAAAGCCGGGCGGCGGGTGGCGCTGTCGCTTTCGGATTCCTTCTGCGTCAACAGGCATAGGGCCGAGTTTCTCGAGCTGATCCGATCCGGCATCGCCATTCTTTTCGCCAACGAGAGCGAGATCGCCGCGCTTTATGAGACGGCGAGCTTCGACGAAGCCGTGGGCCAGGCTGGCAAGGATACCGCGCTCGCCGTCTTGACGCGCAGCGAGAAGGGCTCGGTCGTCGTTGAGAAGGGCAAGGCCATCGTCGTGGCGCCCGAGCCGATTTCGAACGTGGTTGACACAACTGGCGCCGGTGATCTTTATGCTGCGGGCTTCCTGTTTGGTCTGGCTCGGGGTCTTGACCTCAAGACAGCAGGGCGGCTCGGCAGTTTCGCGGCGTCGGAGATCATCTGCCACATTGGCGCCCGGCCGGAAGCAAAGCTCTCGAACTTGGCAAGGATACGCGGGTTGATCTCGTAACTCAGCTTTTCACAAGCTTTACATGCAAGTCCGACTTGCTTATTCGCAACATGTCTAAACCTGCTCACTCTACCGTCTGTTCTGTATCGTTTTTCTTCTTGGATTGCTCGACGAGCTCAAGCACAATCCACTGTAAGACGAATCGGAAGATTGGATCTCGCGATGCCCGATGAGCATGTTCGTCGTGGTCGGCCGAAGGGCAGTGGTCTCGATGACCGGGTACAACTCACAAACATCGCTCGTATGCTCGCGGCTGATCCGGCATTGAAGCCGACGACGGCGATAAAGCTCGCCGGCGTCACGGACCCGTCGACAATCCGGCGCTTGCGGGACAAGCTGCGCCAACAGGTGGATGCTCCCCAGGCGCGCGCGTCCGGGCCCTATTCTACGGCCGAGGTGCGCGCGGCGGACGGGTTTTCCGCCCCACATCTTCTGGCGGCCGAAGCTGCGCCACGGTTCGCTCAGCCTCAGCCTTGGTCTCAGCCGGTGGCGGCCGCATCGGTGGCTTGCCGGCACGTTGCCGAGCCGGCGCTTCGAGCTGCGGCTCCGCTTGCCGTGCCCGCGGTTGCTGCGGCGCTGATGGCGCCGCCAGTTCCATTGCCGCCCGATTCTTTGCCACCAAGCGACGAGCCTGCCGCAAGCCTTGTGGCAGGGCCGGACCTCACGTCTGCCGCCAGTCCGGCGCAGCCGGAGGAGGCTTCGTGGCTCACCCATTGGTACGCGTTAAGTTTGCATGCTCTTGCGGCGACCGTTGAAGCGCAGATGGGCGTCGTGGGCGAGATGCTCAGAGTTCCACCCGTTGCGTGCGTTCTGAAGCAGCAAGTTTTGTTGAACGAAGTGGCGAAAGCGTTTTGTCCGACTACTCGGGACGACCAGACGAGCACTAAATCACTAACCTGAAAATCACTGCCTAGATCAAGAGAACCTTAGGGCCGCTCCCCCAAGCGGCCTTTTTTTTGGGGGGCGCGCACAAGGCTTTCCTCAGCCGTCGTGGCGGAGTGATATCAGTTGGCTTCGGCCCAGTCGGCGAGGCGGCGAAGAAAGCCCATGCAGGCGTCGAGCTCGGATCTCGCGATCCATTCGTCGGCGGTGTGGGCCTGGGCAATGTCGCCTGGGCCGCAGACCACAGCAGGTGCGCCGGCGTTTTGGAATAGGCCTGCTTCGGTGGCATAGGAGGCGGCGTTGGTGTGGTTCTGCCGGGCGAGCTTGAGGGCGAGGGCGACCGCTTCCGACGCTGGATCAGACGCAAATGGCGGCACGCGATTGGTCTGCCGGATCGTGATCGCCGCTTCCGGGGCGGTGCGCTGCATCTCGGGCAGGCACTGCATCTCGGCAAAGGTGCGGAGCCGGCGTTCAACAGCGTCGACGTCGAGGCCGGGCAGGGCGCGCACCTCGAAGCCAAAGCGGCATAGCGCCGGCACGATATTCGATGCGATGCCGCCGGTGATCTCGGTGACTTGGAGCGTCGGGTAGGACGGCTCAAAGCGAGGATTGGGCGGGAGTGCGCGCAGGTCACGCTCGATACGGCCGAGCTCCGAGATCAGTTGTGCGGCGTAGGCTATAGCGTTCACGCCGAGCGGCGCCATGCTCGAGTGCGCGGCACGGCCGACGACCTCCACGTGCCAGCGAACAGGGCCTTTGTGTGCGTCGACGACGGCCATGGAGGTCGGCTCGCCGACGAAGACGACGCGCGGCTTGGTCAGCTTGCCGCCCATCTCGGCGATCATTGGGCGCACGCCCGTGCAACCGGTCTCCTCGTCGTATGAGAAGACAATGTGGATTGGCGTTTTGAGGGCGCGCTTCCTCAACTCCGGCACCATTGCGAGCACGCACGCGAGGTAGCCCTTCATGTCGGCGGTGCCGCGGCCGTAGAGGCGGCCATCCGCCTCATGGAGCGTGAAGGGGTCGCGCGTCCAGGCGGCCGGGTCCGCCGGGACGACATCGGTATGGCCGGAGAGGCCGATGCCGGGAATGCCGTTGGGACCGATGGTGGCGAACAGCGATGCCTTCTGCCCGTCCGGCGTCGGTATCAGCTCGGCGGCGACGCCGTGCTCTGCAAGGCAATCCGCGACAAAGCGCACGAGCGGCATATTGGACTTGTGGCTCGTGGTGTCGAAAGCGACCAGGCGGGCGAGCAACTCGACGGGTAAATTGCTTGGCGCCGACATCGGTTAGTTCACGCTGCGCACGGAATAAGGGCTATCGAGCGAGAAGGCCGGCACGGCGACGTCGAAGAGCTTGCCGCTTTCGGCGCTGACCATCTGGTAGCTGCCAACCATGATACCAGATGCCGTTGGCAGCGGACAGCCGGAGGTATAGGTGAAGGACTGGCCCGGCGAGATGACAGGCGTTTGTCCGATAACGCCCGGGCCGCGCACCTCCTCGGTCCGGCCAAGCGCATCTGTGATCCGCCAGATGCGGCTCTTGAGCTGGACCTCTTCGTCGCTCTCATTGGAGATATCGACGGTGTAGGTCCAGAAGTAGTAACCTTCTTCCGGCGTCGATTGGTCGTCCGAGTATTGCGGCGTCACGCGGATACGGATGCCGCGTGTCACCTGCTCATATGGTTTGTCGTTGTCCACGGGCCTGCCCGGAGCTGTTGTCGACATGCATTACCACGGGCCGTCGATGATCAGTCAATGACCGTTTTTTCGCTTTGTGTCATTGCCTTTGCCTCAAAGGCGTGTCGCTCGCAGCGCCGCATCGAGGTCGGCGCTGAGATCCACCGCCGTTTCCAGGCCAATCGAGAGCCGCAGCATGCCGTCGGTGATGCCGAGCTCGGCGCGGGCGGCCGGGCCGATGCGGAAGTGCGTCGTCGTCGTCGGATGAGTGATCAGGCTCTTCGCGTCGCCGAGATTGTTGGAAATTTTGATGATCTTTAGCGCGTTCTGCAGCTTGAAGGCGGCTTCCTTGCCGCCCTCGACCTCGAACGCAATCACTTGGCCGCCACCGCTCATCTGCTTCTTGGCCAGCGATGCTTGCGGGTGGTCGGCGCGGCCGCAATAGAGCACCTTGGTCACGCCGGGCGCGGCTGCGAGATGATCGGCGACTGCTGCTGCTGTTGCGCACTGCGCCGTGACGCGGAGCGGCAGGGTTTCGAGGCTTTTCAGCATGACCCAGGCATTGAACGGGCTCAGCGACGGTCCCGTCTGGCGAATGAAGTCCTGCAGGTGGTCGACAAGAAACTTCTCAGAGCAGAGGACAGCGCCGCCGAGGCAGCGGCCCTGCCCGTCGATATGCTTGGTTGCCGAGTAGACAACGACGTCGGCGCCGAGCGCGAGTGGACGCTGCAGCATGGGGGTCGCAAAGACGTTGTCGACGACGGTCAGAATGCCGTTCTCGCGGGCGAGCTTGGCTGCGGCTGCGATATCGACGAGATCAAGCGTGGGGTTTGCCGGGGTTTCGAAGAAGAAGCCGCGCGTGTTGGGGCGAACGGCCTTCTGCCAGTTCTCGAGATCGCGGCCATCGATCAGGGTGGCCTCGATGCCGAAGCGCGGGCACAGCGTCTCGACGATGTAGCGGCAGGAACCAAACATGGCGCGTGCGGCGACCACGTGGTCGCCAGCCTTCAGGAACGAGAGAAGTCCAGCCGTGACCGCGGCCATGCCGGTTGCAGTTGCGCGGCAGACCTCGGCGCCTTCGAGGAGGCGCAGGCGTTCCTCGAACATGGAGACAGTGGGGTTCGAGAAGCGGGTATACTGGAAGCCCGGGTCCTCATTCTTGAAGCGCGCCTCGGCCTGCTCGGCCGAGGTGTAGACGAAGCCTTGGGTAAGGAAAAGTGCTTCCGAGGTCTCGCCGAACTGCGAGCGAAGAACGCCGCCGTGCACGAGTTGCGTTGCCGCGTCCCAGGTTGCGGGATCGGCGGGGTTCGTCGGCTTCTTGGTCATGCGCGCTCCTCTGCGCTCGTGGAGCGCAACTCATGCTCCGGACACTAATAAACCCGGCGCTGCCTGCCTCGCTGACCATGAGCCGAGACAGACCACTGCCGGGTCTTTCCATGGGCCCTTTTTAGCGAGTTGTTTTACGTGGCTGCAAGCCGGCCGGCCAAATCACCACGAGCGTCCGAGGACGCATGCAAGCGGGGATTAGACCGTTGCGGGCCTTGGCGTCAAGAGGCGCTTGGTCTACAGACAGCCGCTCGTTGGCGTGGCATTGTAGCGGAGCCGCGTATCCCTATGTAAAAGTCAGGTAAAGCTTTCATGTCGCGCACTAAATCAGAAGTTCCAATAGGCACGGCTCCGACGAGGCGTTTTGACACTCTTCCCTTGAAATATCGAGGTGCGGAAGGGGATGTGTCTGAACCGAAGCGGGCGGAATTAGCCGGTAAGCAAGGAATACTGCCCTGCCAGCACATCGAGAGTCTTATTCAACGTAAGGTAGTCTACGCCGCTGATGGGGGAGATATCGAGCCCAACCAGATCCAACCATCGAGCTTGGATCTAAGGCTGGGTAAGCGGGCATTTCGAGTTCGCGCCAGCTTTTTGCCTGGGTTGTCGCGAACCGTTGAGCAACAGCTCAATACCGAGTCACTTCAGGAAATGGATCTTGCAAAGGGTGCCGTTCTCGAGCGCGGTTGTGTGTATGTCGTCGAGCTTCAAGAGGCACTCAAACTGCCTCAAATGGTCTCGGCGATTGCTAATCCAAAAAGTTCCACTGGCAGACTGGACGTTTTCACCCGCCTAATTGCTGATAACAGTGAAGTATTCGATTATGTTGAGGCCAAGTACGGTGGCAGGCTTTATAGTGAGATATCGCCACGCACATTCAGTATTCGGGTGACCCGTGGATCGCGTCTGAATCAGCTTCGCTTCTTGAGGCGAACAAGTTCTCAGGATCGCTATGATCGACCGCAACTTGATGACCGCCGCTTAAAGGCGCTTCATGAACGGAACCCTCTCGTTGAGGGAAAGGCTACGATCCGGAATGGACTTAATGTCCGCGTCGACCTGAAGGGCCCCAAGCTTGGGGCTATCATTGGATATCGCGCGCTACGACACACTGGGATTATTGACGTTGAGCAAAAGGCTGCGCTTAGGATCTCGGATTTTTGGGAGCCGATCCGTTCCACTCGGGCCGGTCGGCTAATCCTTGACCCTGGCGAGTTCTATATTTTGGCTTCTCAGGAGCGGCTGCAGGTTCCCCCGGATTATGCCGCAGAGATGGTTCCGATTGATCCCATGATGGGGGAATTTCGGGCACACTACGCGGGTTTTTTCGATCCAGGCTTCGGGTGTACAGGGAAAGAAGAATTCGGAAGTAGAGCTGTCTTGGAGGTTCGTAGTCATGATGTGCCCTTCTTCCTTGAGCACAACCAGATCATAGCGCGTCTCGTCTATGAGGACTTGGCGGCAGGACCTGCCCGTGTTTACGGGCAAGGTATCGGGTCTCACTATCAAGGCCAAGGCTTGAAGCTTTCAAAGCATTTCAGGTAGGGCAGGGCCCCTCCCCCGTTTTGTGAGGGAGGGTGAGCTGGTGGCATTCGCGCGAAATAAAGTTCGTCTGGGCAAATTTAGCAGCAGGTGCCCGAGGTGGCGGACGCGTCATTCGAGGCGAAGGGGATATTCGTGCCGCAGCCGGGGAAGATGCCGTAGTGGGTGTCGAAATTGCCGATGAAGTCGAAGTAGGGCGCAAAGCGCGTCTCGGCGAGCATGCGCCAGGTATTGCCGCAGACGGGGAACACCTTGCCGCGCTCGATGAAGTGATGATTGTCCAGCTCGAACGCATTGGCCTGCTCGGGGATGCCGCCCTTGTAGATCACGGCCTGTCCGTAGTCCTCACAGGACGCTTCGAGGCCTTCGAGCTTGAAGAGCCGATAGGTGGCTGAGAAGAAATTCGCGGATCCGAGCTTCGCCTTGACCGCGGGGCTCGTCACGTCGAGCGGGCGGCTGGTCACAAGGCGTGGGTCTGCGAAGCCAGCCTGCTTCGCGAGCGCGAGGAAGTCGTTCCAATAGAGCGCGCCACCCAGGCATTCGCCGAGCAGGACCGGATCCTTGGATAGCTCCTCGGGCAGGCGCCTGTCGGCGTAGACGTCCGAGAAATAGACCTCGCCGCCGGATTTCAGGAGATTGAAGGCTCCTCGCAGGACAGCGGCCTTGTCGGGCGAGAGGTTGATGACGCAGTTAGAGACGACGACATCGAAGCTCTGAGGTGCAAGGCCGAGGTCGTCCAGCCGCTCGATATAGCCCTTGATGAAGCGTGTGTTGGGCTTGGAGTAGCCGAAAGCGTGTGCGTGCCAGTCGACGTGCTTCGTGGCGACAGCGAGTTGCTCGCTCGTCATGTCGACGCCGACGACCTCGCCGTGCTCGCCAGCAAGCTGTGCCAGCATATAGGCGTCGCGGCCGGAGCCAGAGCCAAGATCCAGAATGCGGCGGCCTTCAAGCACGGACGGGGCTACGAGACCGCAGCCGTAGTATTTCTCGGTCACCTCGGCGTGCAGGTTGGTGCTGAGTTGGCGGAGGTGCGCTGGCATCGCGTCCGCCGTGCAGCAGGCTGACGTTTTAAGGTCGGCGTTGGTTTTCAGAACCTTGCCGTAGTAAAGCTTGACCATCTCGTGCTGCATAAACGATCGCTCCGAAAAATACCCAGTGCCTCACTCTAGCTACGACTTGGCGGGGCCGTTGGTTTTGTAAATTTAGCCTAGGATTTACATTCCGGCTTCCGCGCGACCGCAGCGGCGCTCAGGATGGCGGAGATGACACCGGGAAAGCGCTTCTCGACCTCCGCACAACGCAGTGTGTTCACGACCTCGGTGCCGCGTCGCTCCGAGGTGATGAGGCCTGCCTCGCGGAGAATTTGATAGTGATGCGACTGCGTTGATTTTGGCAGATTGTCGGGCGCCGCTGCCGAGCAGTTGAGCGGACAGCCCCCGGCAGATATGCGCCGGATAATCTCCAAGCGAACGGGATCAGCGAGAGCGTAGAGGACGCTCTCTAGCTTTATCGTCTCGATCGGTGGGTGAAGGAATGGGCGCTGCATGCGCCAGATATGAGCTTTCCAAGGTCCAAGCTCAATAGTTCGATGATATTGAACTACGGAATTTTCGACCTAGATAAGGCTTGCGCCGGTTAAGCAATTGCGAGGCCGAGCAAAGAAACGTGCACAAATTTAATTAAAATCGTTAGGAAAATCAGATGTCTAAGGATCTGGATGGTAAAGTTGCGCTGGTAACGGGTGGTAGCCGCGGCATTGGCCGCGCCATCTCGAAGCGGCTGGCTCGCGATGGAGCTCTGGTCGCTGTGCATTACGGCAAGAACCGCGAAGCGGCGAACGAGGTGGTCGTGGCGATCAAGGCCGAAGGCGGGGCAGCCTTTGCCATTGGCGGCGACCTTAAGGAGGCGGGGGCCGCGGCCAAGCTGTTCACTGCGCTTGACGCCGACCTCACGCGCCTGACCGGCTCACCGCGCTTCGATATCCTGGTGAACAATGCCGGTATTGCGCCCTTCGTCGGCTTTGCCGACACCACAGAAGCCGTCATGGACGAAATCTACGCGGTCAACGTCAAGGCGCCATTCTTCCTTACGCAGGAAGCCGTCAAGCGCCTCAATGATGGCGGCCGCGTCATCAGCACCTCCTCGATCGTCGCGAGATTGCCGTTTCCAGCGGTTGCCGCCTATTCGGCTCTCAAGGCGCCGCTCAATAACCTCACCAAGTGTCTGGCCGTCGAGCTTGGGCCGCGCGCGATCACGGTCAATGCCGTGGCACCTGGCGTCATCGCGACCGATTTGGCAGAGTTCGTGCAAACGCCGGAAGGTCAGGAGTTCACCAAGAGCAAGCAGGCGCTGAAACGGATCGGCATGGCCGAGGACGTCGCCGATGTTGTCGGCTTCCTCGCGGGTCCGGGCGCGCGCTGGGTCACCGGTGAGGTGATCGAGGTCGGTGGCGGCAGTGGACTGACGTTCTGATAAAGCGGCATCTACCTCGCCGACGCACGCGCTGCGTCGGCGAGGTAGCTTGGAGTTTCGGCTTGCTGAGCCCGCGGCCACTGCTACTAAAGCCCGGGCCGGGGAGGCGTACTGACAGGTAAGCCGATGCCAGTTTCGACATTTCAAGACGCCAAGCTCGCGAACTCGATCATCTGCCTTAGCGCGGCATTCGCGCTTGGTGTGCTGATTGGGGCCGAGCGGCAATACAGGAACCGCAGTGCGGGCTTGCGCACGCATGTTCTCGTGGCGATCAGCGCAGCTGCCTTCGTCGACCTTGGTGGGAAACTCACGGACGCGGCCGGTGCGGTTCATATTGCCGCCTACGTGGTCTCGGGAATTGGTTTTCTCGGCGCAGGGGCCATTCTGCGCGACGGACCGAATGTGCGCGGCTTGGATACGGCCGCAACGCTTTGGTCGTCAGCGGCGGTCGGCGCCTTGTCAGGCGCGGGTTTTCTTGCGGAAGCAGTTGTGCTGACGGCCTTCGTCATTGCCGGCAACACGCTTTTGCGCCCACTCGTCAACGGCATCAATCACTTGCCGTTCAATGAGCGATCAAGCGGGGCTCGCTACCAGGTGCATATCATCGCGGATATGGAAGAATCGGCGGATGTTCGCGCTCACTTGCGCGACGCACTCGACACCATCGAGTACCCGGCCCGGGAAATGAGGGTCTACAAGAGCAACGCGCAGTCCGTCGAGGTGATCGCGACGCTTTACGCAAGTGCGGTTGAGACGCGGGCGCTGGACAAGCTGGTCGAGAAGTTCGGGAAACGGCCCGGCATCGCGCACGCAACCTGGTCGCACCGAATTCTAGATTAGGCCGTGTCCTCAATTTGGATGGCGCATTGACGCGAGGCGTCTTGCGCCGATGGCAGGAGCAAAATCGCCGCAAACCTCCATGGTTTGCAAGGTTTTGCGGCATGCTAAAAGCATGTCTCCGACTTGAACCAGCGGCGGAAGATGACCGCGCCCCGTTGGGGTGAGCCAAAGCAAGCCAATGGCGTCGTCAAAACGCTTGCCCGATGGCTCGGCATCGCGCTGCGCGCTTTTCCTAGCCCTTGGCTTGCTTTGGCTCATCAATGCACCATCGAAATTGAGGACACGGCCTAGCCTGCGTCAAGAAAAGTATCGCTCGAGGAAGCGCGTGTAGATGGCGGTCAGCTGCTCGAGGTCGCGCAGGGGCACGTGCTCATCGACGGCGTGGATGGTCTTGTTGACGAGGCCGAACTCGATGACTGGGCAGGCGTCCTTGATGAAGCGCGCATCAGACGTGCCGCCACCGGTGGTGAGTGCGGGCTTGCGGCCGGTGATTGCCTCAACGGCTTCGCGCATCGTCTCGACCAGCGGGCCGGCCTCGGTGAGGAACACGTCGCCGGTGGCGGCGAAGGAGAGATCGCAGCGGGCGTCAATGCTTGCGGCCGCGGCCTCGCATTGCGTGCGCACCCAGGCTTCAATCGTTGGGCGGCGCCAGTGGTCGTTATAGCGGACGTTGAAGGTGGCGCGCGCCTCGGCCGGGATAACGTTCGCGGCCCGGTTCGGCACGGAGATGACGGTGACCTGCAGATTGGACGGCTCGAAGTGCGCCGAGCCGCGATCGATTTCTATCGAGGAGAGCCGGTCGATGATGCGGGCGAGCTTTGGAACAGGATTGTCGGCCATGTGCGGGTAGGCGGCGTGGCCTTGTCTGCCGTGCACGACGACCTCGCAGGTGAGGGAGCCGCGGCGACCGATCTTGATCGCGTCGCCGAGCACCTCCGGGTTCGACGGCTCGCCGACGACGCAGGCGTCGAGCTTTTCGCCTTGGGCACGAAGCCAGTCGAGCACCTTCATGGTGCCGTTGATGGAAGGGCCTTCCTCGTCGCCGGTGATGAGGAACGAGATCGACCCTCTCGCGGGTCTGCCGCCATTGGCCGCGAGGTGGGCGAGCGTTGCGGCCAGGAAGCAGGCAATGCCCCCCTTCATGTCGACCGTGCCGCGCCCATAAAGCTTTCCGTCGCGGATCTCAGCTGCAAAGGGCCGCATGGTCCACGCCGCCAGGTCGCCGGGTGGCACGACGTCCGTATGTCCCGCAAAACAGAGGTTCGGCGCGGCCTTGCCGATGCGGGCGTAGAGGTTCTCGACGTCCGGAGTGCCGTCCTCCGTAAAGGTCATACGATGGCAGGCGAAGCCGTTCGCGTCGAGCACCTGCTCGAGAAAGGTGAGTGCACCGCCTTCGGCAGGCGTCACGCTCTCACAACGGACAAGCGCTTGAGCGACTGAGACGGCGTCCAACTTGGTCGTGGTCATGTGAGTGCCGCGGTGGTTGGGGGCGACGTGGCGGGGCGCGCCGGCATTCGCTGCTGCAGGAGCTCGATCTTCTGCCAGAGCTTCTGACTCAAGTTCGATGTCAGGCGCTCTATGTCGCCCACAGCCTCGACGACGACCGGATCGCGCAGCTTGTCGGCGTAGAGGGCCGCTACTTTGCTTGTGAGCGAGAGCAGCTCGGAGCAGTAGCCGAGATAGCGCAGCAGCTCGTAGATGGTCATTGAGCGATCGGGCGAGGAGGACGTGCGCGGGGCGCCGAGCGCGCTCGGGTCCTTGGTCAGCTGGTGCATGTCGATGACGTGGATGATCGAGCGCAGCTCATGCAGTGCTTTGAGAGCCTTGTCGCGACGCCAGCGGCCTTCCAGGGTCGAAAGATAGAGCGCGGCGCCGCCAAAAAAGACAAGGAGGCTGAACGTCGAATCGAGCCCCTGCATCACATTCGTGAGCTCTGTCGACGTCTCCATCTTCATGGCGGCGATGGCGAGAGCTGCCAGCGCCGAGAGTCCGAGGAGGAGCACGAGAGCCACCACCATGCGCATCAGGTAGTTTGGGCGGGCAATGGCGGCAATGCCAGAGGAGGTCTCGCGGGCGACCTCAGTGAGCTCG
Organism: Hyphomicrobium sp.; assembly: GCA_041659825.1. GTDB lineage: Bacteria > Pseudomonadota > Alphaproteobacteria > Rhizobiales > Hyphomicrobiaceae > Hyphomicrobium_C. The sequence continues at coordinate 66,752 of JBAZXL010000002.1, read as the reverse complement.
AGGCTGACGCGGGCGAGGCCGGTCTTGGGGAACCGCTCGCCGACGCGACGGCTCAGCGTCTCGAGCGTGGCAATGATCTTTTCCGGATCAAGTGTGCGGAACATGTGGCCTCCCGCAGCGCAAGCGGCTGCCCCTCACCCTAACCTTCTCCGCGCTACGCGGGGAGAGGGGACTACCTCAGTCTCTCAGCAGCTCGTTGATGGAGGTTTTGGAGCGGGTCTTCTCGTCGACGCGCTTCACAATGACGGCGCAATAGAGGTTCGGGCCGGGCTCGCCCGAGGGCAAGGGTTTTCCAGGCATGGTGCCTGAGACCACCACGGAGTAGGGGGGCACCTTGCCGAAGAACTTCTCGCCCGTGGCGCGGTCGATGATAGTGGTCGAGGCGCCGAGGTAGACGCCCATGGATAGCACCGAGCCCTCGCCGACGAGAACGCCTTCCGCAACCTCGGCGCGGGCGCCGATGAAGCAGTTGTCCTCGATGATGACGGGGCCGGCCTGCAGCGGCTCGAGGACGCCGCCGATGCCGGCGCCGCCGGAGAGGTGGCAATTCTTGCCGATCTGGGCGCACGAGCCGACGGTTGCCCACGTGTCGACCATGGTGCCGCTATCGACGTATGCGCCGAGGTTCACGAACGATGGGAGCAGTACGACGCCGGGCGCGATAAAGGCAGAGCGGCGGACAATGCAACCCGGGACGGCGCGGAAGGCGGCCTTGCGGAAGTCGTCGGCGGTCATACCGGCGAACTTGGAGGGGACCTTGTCCCACCAGGAGGCGCCGCCGGGGGCACCCGAAATCGTCATCATGTCATTCAGGCGGAACGAGAGGAGCACGGCCTTCTTCAGCCACTGATTGACCTGCCACTCGTTGGCAACTTTCTCGGCAACGCGGGCCTTTCCCTTGTCGAGCAGCTCGAGTGCAGCGTCGACGGCCTCACGCACGGCACCTGTCGTCGCGAAGGTCACAGCGTCGCGGTTTTCCCAGGCTTCGTTGATCGTCGTCTCGAGGTTCGTCATCGCCACGGCTCTGTCCTTTGAATTCGTCGCCGGCCTTTGCAAATAGTCGCCGGGTTGTGGCGGCTGCCGGGAAACGTGTCAATCCTGGACCATAAAATGCCGTCCGCAACCTCTCGTAAATGATACGCACACCCGCCGTTAAGCAAGCCGCCTTAAACTATCGCGATACGCGCGGAGCCGATGGCAGTGCGTCCGGTGTAGCTGTTGCGTAGGCGTACGGGGGACTTGATGCTTGGGGCTAACGAACTTGGCGGGCGCGAGCAGAGCGGCGTCGTGACCCAGGGACCTTGGATGGCTCGCGACGGCTATGTCGCGGAAACCTCCATCAAGCTCGATCGGCTTCAGTCGCAGGTCGAGCGGCTCGAGCACCAGGGCGAGATTGTGAAGCGCCACGTGTCCGAGCTGATGGACAATGCGCACCAGGCGGCACGATTTCATTCCTTCGCCGAGAGCCTGCGCAATGCGCGCGAGTACAAGCTCGATCAGGTGCAGCGCTGCCTCAAGGATGTCAGAGGCCGTCTCGAGCAGATCGAGGGCCCGCGCACCGCGATTGCCAATCTCACGTACAAGGACCTCGAGTGCGTGGACCGGAGGCTGGTATCGCTCGACGGCATCGAGACGCGGGTTGTTGCGGCGGAGCGTTCGGCAAAGCTCGCCGTCTTGCTGTTCGCGAGCTCGGTCGCAATCCTCGCGACGGCAATTGCCGTGCGGCTTTATTGAGCTAACGCCGTCTCAATGAGTGTTTTTGCGTCGGGCGAATCCCATTCGGCCGGGCCCGGCAGACGGCCGATCTCACGGCCGCCTTTGTCGATGAGAATGGTTGTCGGCATGCCGAGGGCGCGGAGCGTCGAAGCCGAGCGGGCCGTCTTGTCCGCATAGACGGCAAGGTTCCCGACTTTAATGGTGTCCAAGAACTTGCGGGCCGCGTCGGTGCCGCCGCGGTCGACCGCAAGCGCGACGACCTCGAACTTGTCGGAGCCGAGCTCCTTTTGCAGCCGGTCGAGGGACGGCATCTCCTCGCGGCAGGGCGCACACCAAGTTGCCCAAAGATTTAAGAGTACAACCTTGCCGTTGAAATCCTTGAGTGATTTCGAGGCGCCTTGGGCGTCGGCAAATGCAATGTCGGGCAATGCTTCGGGCGCGGACTTGCGAACAAATGCGACGAGCGAGCCCTTCGTGGTGGTCGTCGGTGCAGCATCCGGGGCATGTGGAGTTGCGAGTGCGGCGGATGTCGCGGCATTGCTCTTGTTGTCAGGGCGGCCAAGCGTGCCGTATACCGCGGCGAAGCCGGCAAGAGCGGAGAGAACGGCCACGGCAATCACGGCGACTGAGCCCATGCTCGGCCGTCGCGGTGTTTCTTCGTTTCTCATGCTCGGTATCCGTTCAAGGTATCCGTTTCAACTTGTCGTTCGATGGGGCCGTCCGGAGGGCCCGTTCAGTGACCGAAAAAAGCGCCAATAAGATGTGGGGCGGCCGCTTCTCCGCTTCGCCAGCCGAGATCATGCAGGAGATAAACGTCTCCGTAGGGTTCGACAAGGTTCTTGCTCCGCAAGATATTCGTGGCTCCAAGGCGCATGCTGCAATGCTCGCCGAATGCGGGATCATTACGAAAACCGACGCACGCGAGATCCTGCGCGGGCTCGACCAGGTCGCAGGAGAGATTGAGGACGGCAGCCTCGAGTTCTCGCGTGCGCTCGAGGACGTGCATATGAACGTCGAAAGCCGTCTCAAGGAGCTGATCGGCGCGCCGGCAGGGCGGCTGCATACGGCACGGTCGCGTAACGATCAGGTTGCCACCGATTTCCGGTTGTTCGTGCGGGATGCTGCGGACGCTACTGCTAAGGCATTGGGAGAGCTGCAACTTTCTCTGGCGCGCAAGGCGGAGGAGCACGCCGCGACGGTGATGCCGGGCTTTACACACCTGCAGCCGGCACAGCCAGTAACCTTCGGTCACCATTTGCTGGCTTATGTCGAAATGCTCGGACGTGACCGCGGGCGTTTCCTGGACGCGCGGGCGCGGCTTAACGAGTGTCCGCTCGGCTCGGCGGCGCTGGCTGGGACCTCGTTTCCGATCGACCGGCACAGGACGGCGGAGGCTCTAGGCTTCGACCGGCCAATGGCCAACTCGCTCGATGGCGTGGCTGACCGGGATTTCGCGCTCGAGGTGCTGGCGGCGGCTTCCATCGCGGCCGTGCATCTTTCACGGTTTGCCGAGGAGATCGTGATCTGGTCGACACCGCAATTTGGCTTCGTGAAGCTCTCCGACAAGTTTACGACCGGCTCGTCGATCATGCCGCAGAAGCGCAACCCCGATGCGGCCGAGCTCGTCCGGGCCAAGGTTGGCCGGGTGGCCGGGGCTTTCCAGGGCTTGCTTATGGTCATGAAGGGTCTGCCGCTCGCCTATTCGAAGGACATGCAGGAGGACAAGGAAACGACATTCGATGCTCTGGCGTCGCTGCGGCTCGGGCTTCTCGCCATCAAGGGCATGGTGGAGGACATGGAGCCTATGGCGGATGTCATGCGGGCGGCGGCGGGCCGTGGCTACTCGACGGCGACCGACCTTGCGGACTGGCTGGTGCGTGAGCTCAAGATGCCGTTTCGTGACGCCCATCACGTCACAGGCTCCATCGTCAAGGCGGCCGAGGAGCGGGGGCTCGACCTCGAGGCCGTGCCGCTTGCCTTGATGCAGTCAACCGAGCCCCGGATAACGAACGATGTTTACTCTGTCCTTTCAGTTGAGAACTCCGTAAAGTCGCGGACGAGCTATGGGGGAACTTCGCCACAGAACGTCCGGAAAATGGCGAAGGCCTGGGTCAAGCGCTTGGAAAAGGACGGCGCGAAGGGCTAAGCTCGGCGCGGGTTAGCTTTGTCGAGTGGCTTGTTAGAGTGACTTGGGGAATACAGGGTCTGGCATAATGATGAGTTGGGTTCGAGCCGTTGGCATCGTTACCGTACTGGCGTTCGTTCTCGCCGGTTGCGGCGTGCGTGGCGGGCTCGAGAGCCCGGCCGATGCCAAGGCTGAGGCGACGGCAGACGCGCAGTCCGGTCAGGGCAAGCCTGAGAATGCGGCACCGAAGCCGCATAAGCCCTTTATTCTCGACGGCCTCCTGCGCTAAGTGCTTCGCACGACGTCCACCTGACAAGAGAAGTTTCGGTTGCGGCACGGGTTCCGTGACCTGGACTTTCTGCCGGTGTTTGGGCGCGGATTAGAAATCAACGCGAGAAGCGCTCCGCTTTCATGCATCATTTCAGCTACAAAGGCGGCGTGCTGCACGCCGAAGGCGTCAGCTTGGCCCGCCTCGCGGCCGAGGTCGGCACGCCGTTCTATTGCTACTCTACGGCGACGCTCGAACGGCACTACCAGGTGCTGTCAGCGGCCTTTCGCGGCCAGGACGCCACCATCTGCTTTGCGGTGAAGGCCAACTCGAACCAGGCCGTGCTGGCGACGATGGCGAGGCTCGGTGCGGGTATGGACGTAGTGTCCGAAGGCGAGCTGCGGCGGGCGCGGGCGGCCGGAGTGTCAGCGGACCGGATCATTTTCGCAGGCGTCGGCAAGACGCGAGACGAGATGGCTTATGCGTTAGGCGAGGGAATCTACGGCTTCAATGTCGAGAGCGAGCCGGAGCTCGAGGCGCTATCCGAAGTTGCTTCATCGCTCGGCATGCGCGCACGCGTTGCTATTCGCGTCAATCCGGATGTGGACGCCAAGACGCACGCCAAGATCTCGACCGGCAAGTCCGAGAACAAGTTCGGCATTCCATATCTCAAGGCGCCTGCCCTCTATGCCGAGGCGCGGCGGCTGCCGGGGATCGAGGTTTCCGGCATCCATATGCATATCGGCAGCCAGATCACCGATCTGGCGCCGTTTCGGGATGCCTTCCGGCTGATGCGCGATCTTACGCTCGAGCTCCGGCGTGAGGGGCACGAGATCCATCATCTCGACATTGGTGGCGGGCTTGGCGTGCCCTATCGCGGGTCGAACGACGTGCCGCCGCATCCGGACGAGTACGCGGCGGTTGTGGCCGCTGCGCTTGGCGATCTCGAGGCGAAATTGTTCCTCGAGCCGGGGCGCATGATCGTCGGCAATGCGGGCGTGCTGGTGTCGCGCGTCATCTTCGTCAAGGAGGGCGCGGGCCGGAGGTTCACTATCGTGGACGCGGCGATGAATGATCTCATCCGGCCAACGCTTTATGAGGCCTACCACGAGGTCTGGCCGGTGTCGGAAGCGCGCGGAGCCATGGCGCCCGCGTTGCAGGATATCGTCGGTCCGGTTTGCGAGACGGGCGACTATCTGGCGATCGAGCGGGAGTTGCCGCCGTTCGAGGCCGGGGACCTCATGGCTATCATGACGGCGGGTGCCTATGGCGCGGTCATGTCGTCCACCTACAATACGCGGCTGCTCGTGCCGGAGGTTCTTGTGCACGGCGAAGCCTACGCCGTGGTGCGGCCGCGACCGGGATACGATGATCTCATCGGGCTAGATCGGCTGCCGGACTGGCTTTAGGCTGTTTGCCATTGCCGGTGCTTCGGCAGTTCGAGGGGCAGGTTTCGGATCCTGGCGCCTCGGATCCTGGCCCGGGGTCTTGGCGAGGGGTGTCTTGGCCCACGGTTGGGGCAATACGTTAGCGGTTTGTAATTTATGCCGCGAGTTAGCCCATGGTAGGCTTTGCTAATGCATAACGAGGACAAGTCTGGGTCGACGGTTTCCGGCGCCTTCGAGCGAAAGATTTGGCACGCCAAGATCTCTGCGGTCTTCGAGCAGGTTTGGCTCAGGATCTGGGTGCTGTTCGCGATTGCGGGCGCGTTCTTGCTGGTCTCTTACGCCGACGTCTGGCCAAGGCTCGGTTTTGTTGCGCATGTGGCCTTGCTGGGTCTGTTCGTTGTTGCGGCGCTGGCCGTGCTCGGCAACATCGCGCGGGTCGCTTGGCCGTCTCGTGAGGAAGCCATCAGGCGCATCGAGCGCGTATCGGGTGTGCCGCACCGGCCGGCTTCCTCTTACGAGGACACGCTGTCGGCTTCTGCCAACAATCCAGAGACGCTTGCGATCTGGCAGGCGCATCGCACTCGGATGGCCGCGCTCTTGTCGCGGCTGAAGGCCGGCGATCCGGCGCCACGCACCGATCGGTTCGATCCATTCGCTGGGCGCGCATTTTTGCTGCTCGTCGTCGCTGTGTTGACGGCGCTTCTGGGAACCACCGCGCGGGAGCGGCTCGCCTCGGCGTTCGACCTGTCCGGAAACCGTGTGCTTTCCGAGGCGCGGCTGGATGCCTGGTTGGCACCCCCGACCTACACGGCTCGGCCGCCAGTTATGCTGGCCGATGGGTCCGGGTCGCGCGCGGGTGTCGTGGGTCTTGCGTCGAGCGAGCGAGTGCCGGATGCGCCTGCCGCGGATAAGCCAGTCGTACATCAAGTGCCGGAGCGAAGCGCACTCTTTGTGCGCGCCAGTGGCATGGGCGGGCTGCCGCTATCCGTTGAGATCGAAACGAGCGCGCCGGATACCAAAAAGCCGTCGATCGAGCGCCTCTTAGCCGACCCGCGCAAGGACGGGGATGTCCGCGTGAGCGACTTGCAGGAGGTCCGCACGGAGCTCAAGCGCTCGGCTACGATCCGTGCGTATGCAGGAGGGACCGAGCTTGCTAGTTGGCAAGTCGACGTCACTCCGGACGCCCAGCCGGCAATCTCGCTTTCTCGGCCACCTGAGCTGACGCCCCGCGGGTCGCTCAAGATCACGTTCAAGGCGGAGGACGATTATGGCGTCGCGTCGGCTCGGGTCTTGCTCAAGAAGCTCGACCCTCTACCGGCCGATCCCGCGAAGGCTTGGGCTGCGCCGGCACGGCCTAAGGGGCCGCGCCCGCCTCTCACACGGCCACCGGAGCTGACACTGCGCCTGCCGAAGGCGAATGCAAAGGAGGTGTCAGATCGCACCTACTTCGAGCTGGCATCGCATCCCTGGGCTGGCATGAGAGTGCTCATGACGCTCGAGGCGAAGGATGTCGCCGGGCAGACCGGCCGCAGCGTTCCGTTCGAAATGATCCTGCCGGAGAGACGCTTCACGAAGCCGTTGGCGCGTGCCGTCGCCGAGCAACGGCACAAGCTACTCGATGATTCCAGATATTGGCCTGTCGTGGCCACGGCGCTCGACGCCCTGACGCTTGAGCCGGACGGGTTCATCGACGATCTGCGTGTCTATCTCGGGTTGCGGTCCGTTTACCATCGCCTCGGGTTGGATCGCTCGCGCCAAGGCATGAAGAGCGCGATCGACCAGCTCTGGCAAATTGCGTTGCGCATTGAGGACGGCAGCCTTTCGGATGCCGAGCGCCGTCTCAAAGAGGCCCAGGACAAGCTCGCCAAAGCGCTCGAGGACGGTGCCTCGGAGGACGAGCTCAAGCAGCTCATGAAGGAGCTGCGCGACTCCCTCAACGATTACATGAAGCAGCTCGCCGAGCAGAACGGCCAGAACGGAGAGCAGCCGGACGGGCAGAATCCCGATCAGCAGTCGCTTGGGCAAGAGGATCTCGAGCGGATGATGCGCAATCTCGAGGAGATGGCGAAGAACGGCTCGCGCGAGCAGGCGCAGCAGATGCTATCGGAAATGCAGGATCTCATGGAGCGTTTGCAATCGGGCCGTATCGACGAGGCCCAACAGCAGAAGAACAAAGAGATGATGCAGGCCATGGAGGAGCTGGGCGGCATGGTCGGCGACCAGCAGAAGCTCATGGATGATACCTTCGAAGAGCAACGTGGTGGGCGCGAAGAGCAAAAGGGCGGCCAGCAAGGACAGGGTCGCCAGAAGCCTCCGCCGGGCATGAAGGGGATGGGCGGTGATGGCAAGGAGGGCAATGTCGGCGCTCCTCCCGGCAAAGGCGAGCGGGCGCAGCAGGGCCGAGGTGGCCAGAAGGGTCAGGGCCAAGGCCAGGAGGGCCAGCAAGGCCAAGGCGATCAACTCGGCCAGGGCAACAATCAGGGCGGCAAGGCAGGATTGAGCCAGCGGCAGCGCGAGCTGCGTGACCGTCTCGGCAAGCTGCAAAAGGAGCTTAAGGAAAAGGGCGCGGCGGGCCAGGGCGACAATAAGCTCGGCAAGGCGCAGGAGGCCATGGAGAGTGCCGAGCAGGCGCTCGAGGATGGCGATCTTGCCGAGGCGACCGAGCAGCAGGGCCAGGCCCTGGACCAGATGCGGCAGAGCGCACAATCCATGGCGCAGCAGATGTTGCGGAACATGCCGCAGAGATTCGGCCAGGGTGGCGATACTCCGCGCGATCCCCTCGGGAGGCCGCAGAGGTCGCAAGGGCCAGACGACGGCACGTCGGTCAAGGTGCCGGGGCAGATCGATGCGCAGCGGTCGCGCGAGATCCTGGAGGAGCTGCGGCGGCGTCTCGGAGAGAGCACGCGCATGCCAACGGAGCTCGAGTATCTGGAACGTCTATTGAAGCGGTTTTGAGAAAGTCCTCTCTCGTTTTTTGGAGAGGAATTTGCGGCCTTCCTTACTGCACCGCTTTGCTCACACCGGGCCATACGTAGCCGGCTCCGACGACGAGCTGGTGCGCCGAAAGCCGTGTGCTCAGGTGTCCCCCGGCGGCCTCGCCGTTTCGCCAGCGGTATAGCTGGCGCGACAAGTCGCCAGGCAGCTCCATGATGCCCACAAACGGCTCGATCAGCCAGCGGGGCACGGCCTTCAGCGATTCGACATTCTTGAGCGACCACGAGCGATTTCCGGTCAGCGCCGCGGCGATCGACGCCCACGTGAACTTGTACTCGATAAAGTACGAGCCCCGTCCATGACGTAGCTCGAGACCGGCGATGAGTTGCGCCGCAGGCCCGGCGTACTGGTATTCGTTGGTCCTCGTGTTCCCCGTCTCGCCGGCAAACCCCACCTCGACATGCGGAAGAGCGACGCCGGCGCCGACGCCGACATAGGGCCTGATGGTCGGCGTCAACGACGCGAGGCGAGCCATCCCGGTGAGGAGAAACACGTTGTGGCCATGCGTGAACTCCAACCGTTCGAAAAGGTCTGTGAGGCGAAGTTGCGCGGCTGCCGGTTGACCCTTCAGCGTGCCGGATGTTTCGACCGTCTCAATCACGCCATCCCTGATCTTGCGGCCATGCGCTCCTTTGCCCAGCCGTGAGATGGCCTTGTTGTGCAGAAAGTCGACCATGACACCGAATGTGCCGGACCAGCGCACCATGCGCGCGCCGCCGTCGATTGGAAAATAGAGTGAATCGCCATCCCAGCCGAGTCGCTTCAGCTCGAGGTCAGTCCCGTCGGGGCGGTCGAGCTTGACGTCGCTGCGATAGTAAAACGGCGCGCCGCCATAGGCGCTGACGACGGTCTCGCGGCCGTCGGGTGCTGGCTGAATTTTGGCGTCACCGGCATTTTCGCTGGCACTGACCGCGGTCCTGTTGCCGGTATTGGCTGGTGGGTTCGACTCAATGAACAACGGCCGGATAACGAGGCTTGCGAGCCATGCCGCCGCCACTAACGATGCAAACGCGTCGAGCACCATTGGTATGGGTATGGAGGGGCTCGAGGTCCAATTGAATTCCGCTGCGGGGACGGTCTGGATTCGCATGGACGTCGTTCTCTACCTTGCGGATGCGACTTGGCTTTTCGCATAGGTTCGAGTTGCACAGAAGTAGTTTTTTCCCGCAGCTAACAGCCGCACCATATAGGAAAGAATTCACGACGTGCGCGGTGCGGCGAGGTGCTCAAGCATTCGCGAAACGGCGGTGATCTGGGGGGCGTCGCGCGTGAGGAAGTTGCGCCCCGTGTAGCCCCACCAATCCCAGCAGCCTTGCGGATTCGATGCATTCGCGGCCGCCGTCTGCGGGAAGAGGACAATGATGCGGTTGGTGTCGGCCCAGCGGCCGAAGCCTGTGGTGCGAATGAACGCGTCACCAACAGTCGCGTAGTTCTGCGCGCAGCCATGGAAGGCGATATGAACGCGGCAGGTCGTGCCGGTGGTGCAGGCGTCCGGCACGTAGACATAGCCGTCATCGGCTAGCCCGTGACTAGCCAGGTTTTGCAAGAATGGTCGCTGGTCGAAGGGCAAAAGCTTGCCGCCTGGTGTGGTGGCGCGGGGCTTCAGCTCGCCATACATGAAGGACAGAACTGCACCGGCCTGGTCATAGTCGCAATCGACGACATAGGGCTCGCCGGTATAGCTGCAGGAGCGGCCCTGCTCCTCGGTCACGAAGCCATGACCGGCGGCGATGTCGGTCACCCGCTTCAGATGGTCGGGCGGAACGCCAAGCTGCTCGTAGAAGCGGGCTGCGGCGTCGACGATGGCAGGCACGACCGTATGATCGTTGGTGCCAGAGAACAGATAGACGTGGTCGGTCACGAGGTCCGATATCGGATCGATGCGCTTCTCCTCCGCGAGGCGGCGCGCTTTCTCTGCCAGCATCTCTGGGTTCGGCACGCCCCATATGGCCATTGCATTCAGCATGCAGCCATTGACCGCTTTGGACATGTTGAGAAATGTGATGCCGGGACCCGGCATCATGTCGGCGAAAAAGCTCTCGGCACAACCGTAGGGGCCGCCAGCGATGATGGCTGCTCCCGTCACGATTTTGGAGTGAGCGATCTGGAATTGGCCGGCCATGTAGGCACCGGAAGAAATGCCTGAGACTGAGGTCTCGGTAAGCTTTGCGCCGAGCGCTGGAAGCGTCGCGCTCTCTGTGGTCTCGGTACCATTCTTGAACGTGAGGCCGAACATGATGCTCGACATGACGAGCATCGCGACGACCCAGGGGGCAGCGGGAAAGCGCATTCCGGTGTTTCCTCGCGGCGTTTATTGGGCGGGTTCGTCTCCGCCTTCCATCATAGGTGCTTTTGCTAGCGCAGTCGAACGGTCACGCGGTCGGCGCGACCCTTTGCGTCGACAACGGAGAGCTTGACGAAGCCACGGCTATCCGGCTTCCAGGTGATGCCGCGCCGGTTGGGCTCGGATGTGAGGGGGGTGCCGTCGACGAGCCAGGTGAGCGGCAGGGCTCCGCCCTCCGCTTTGAGGACGAGCGGCTCGTCGTCTCGTTCCGCGACGTCGAGCTCGGAGCGGTCCGGCGGAAATGAGATCAGCACCGGCTGCTCGATGAACGGGCCGTTCCCGGCGGTTTCCTCGCCCGCTTCGCGGAAGCGCTTCAGCGGCGGGGGGAGCGTTGCGCCGGTGGCATTGACGACGCCCGCCACGGCAGGGCGGAAGGGAGCACGGCGTTCTGAGATGCGGGTGAACGCGTCAAAGAGAATTGGAGCCGCAGAGAGGCGGCCCATGAGGCCCGGCGTCGAGGCTGCATCCGGGCGGCCGACCCAGACGGCGATGGTATATTTGCCATCGTAGCCGATGGCCCAAGCGTCCCGGTAGCCATAGGAGGTGCCGGTCTTGTAGGCGATTTGGCCGCCCTTCATGTTGGGCGGTGGCGGGGCCTCGCGCAGGATATCGGTGACGTACCAGGCGGCAACGGGGGAGAGCAGGCGGCGGCGTTTGGCATCGCTCGCCGATAGCTTCTCCGCTTCGGTGTCGCGGCTCCAGGAAAGCTTCACCGGCTCGCCGCCTTGGGCAAGGCCGGCATAGAGGGAGACGAGATCGCGCATGCTGAGGCCGATGCCGCCAAGCGCGATCGCGAGCGACGGCTCGGCTTCGGCGGGGAATTTTGGACTTATGCCAGCGCGGCGGAAACGGCCGACGAGCTTTCCAGGTCCCACTGCGGAGAGGACTTTCACCGCGGGGACATTGAGGGAGTTACCGAGTGCCTGGCGTATGGTGACCGTGCCGTGGAACTCCTCGTCGAAATTTTCAGGCGTGTAGGTGCCAAAGCGAGTAGGGCGATCCTCGATTAGCGTCTCGGGATGCGCGAGGCCGCCTTCGAAGGCGAGGCCGTAGATGAATGGCTTTAGTGTTGATCCCGGCGAGCGGACGGCAGCCGTCATGTCGATGCCGCCCCAGCGGCTCTGGTCGAGGTAGTCCGCTGAGCCAACGTGGGCCAGCACCTCGCCTGTCGTGCTGTCAACCGCCATGATGGCGGCCGAAAGCTTCTGGCCGAGCAGTTTTGTCTGCTCAGCCGCTAACGTTTCGAGCGCTGCCTGAAGATTGCGATCGAGCGTCAGGCGGTGGACCGGGCGGGCGGGATTGGCGGCGACCTCCGTCTCGGAGAGGTGAGGGGCGAGCTTCGGAAACTCGAGCCGGGCCGTTGGCACGCGCTCGCTTTTGGCTCGCTCGGCCTCGGCTGGAAGCAGGACGCCTTTTTCGACTGCGCGATCCAGCACGTGATTGCGGGCGCGGCGGGCGGCATCAATGTTGCGGTCGGGACGGCGGCGCTCGGGTGACTGCGGGAGCGCGACGAGAAGTGCTGCCTCGGCCGGCGAAAGATGACGCGGCTCCTTGCCGAAGTAGGCGAGGGAGGCGGCGCGGACGCCTTCGATGTTGCCGCCGAAAGGTGCGAGGCGAAGATAGAGCTTCAGGATCTCGGTCTTGGTGAGATACGCCTCGAGCTGCTTGGCGCGAACGATCTGCCGAAGCTTTCCGAGGCCTGTACGCTCATGTTTGCCCTCGAGAAGCCGGGCGACCTGCATGGTGAGCGTCGAGCCACCAGAGAGCAGCCGGCCATGGCGAGCGAGCAGATAGCCCGCGCGCGCGTAGGCCAGATAATCAACGCCGCCGTGCTCGTAGAAGCGCTTGTCCTCATAGGCCATCAGGATGGCGAGGTAGTGCGGGTCGACCTCTCCCACCTCGACCGGCAGGCGCCAACGGCCGTCGGTGGTCGTGAAGGCGCGGAGCAGGCGGTTCTCGCGGTCGAGAACGGTCACAGAGGATTGGTTGGCATCCGCGAGCGGCAGTGGGTCGAGACGCGCGACAGCGAGCTGCAATCCGCCCCAGGCGGCGAATGTCAGCACGCCGAGGACTGTCGCAACGAGCGCGATCGGCTTCAAGATGCGCGGCGCCTTTTCGTGCATCGTATTGGCTCCTGGGAGGGGGTGGTGGAGGTGACCGAGGGGGACGGGCGGGCTGGCTCGGTCACCCCCACCGAGTGCGCGTAACGGCTGTCATTGGAGAGCCGTTGCGCGGCTTCCTCGTTGGCGGGGGTGCGCGAGGAAGTTTCGGTTGTGGGCCGTGCAGAGAACCATGCGGGCATTGTGGTGATAGCCTTCAGTCTTTCGCAGTTACGGTTAGCTTGCCAGCGGCCGAGCGTGCGTAGCGCTCGGGCCGGTACATGTCCTCGATGGTGGCGGCCGGGTGCACGAAGGTGCCAGGCGTCACAGCGCGGACGATGTAGGCGACTGTTGCAGTGGCCTCGGGCGCTTTTGTGGTGGCATCGGAATTGTTTTCCGCCGTATTTTCGCTCGAGTTGCCGTCCTGCTCATTATCGCCGTTGCTCGATGATTCGCTGTTCCCCCAGAGATTGAAGGCTGCAACAAAGCGATCGTCGCGGAACTCCGTATGCTCGGGGCGGAGCTTGGACTTCAGCCAGTCGAGCGTCTTCACATCGCCGCTGTCGACAAGGTGCGGGTTCTCGATCTCGAGGCCTGCCGGCAGGCGATCCACGAGGATGACGCGTCCCGTCGCCTCGTCGCTCTCAATCCTCACGACGGCGACGAAGCGATCGTTCTGCTTCACACTGCTGGTGCCGCCGCTGGCGCTTGCGAGATCAATCGGTTTGCCGTCGAGCGTGTAATAGGTGCGCTCGATCTTGAAGCCCTTCGAGGCAGGCGGCTCGGGCACAAACGCTGCGCCCATAACACTGACGACGGCATCGATCGAGGCGTCGCCATCATTCTCGATGGTGAGACCCTTCTCGAGATCCTCCGCCGTGAGCGAGCGTATCACCGGGGCTTGCACCGGCGCGCCGCCGACTAGAAGCTTCGCACCCTTTGTCTGATCGCCAAGAGCGTGAGCTGCGAGCAGCATCCAGGCCTGCTCCTGCGTCGAGGTATAGCGCCGGCTCATGTAGGCCTTGGCTACGACGTTGACGAGACGCGGGCTTTCTGACTTGGCGACGCCGGTCTCGGAGGCGAGCGTCACGAGAGCAGCGCCATCGCGAAGGTCGGAGCCGTAGTCCTGGCGCGCAAGCGGCATCTTTTCATGGTCGAAGGTTTCGAGCGCCGCCTTGAAGGTCATCTCGGCCCGCTCCTTGTCGCCGACCATCGAGAGCGCCGCGCCAAGCTGTGCACGTGCGAGCGGTGTGGTGAAGCGATCGAGGCGCGTGTCGGCGTAGTAGCGAAGCTCGCCAACCGGCGCACGGCCGTTGCGGGCCAGCACGTAAAGTGCGTAGGCGCGCTCCTCGCCGCCATTGTGAAAGTCTTCGCCGTTGAGAGCGAAGTTCTGCAGGCGGTCCAAGGCCTGGTTGAAGGCAAGCTGGCGAACCGAGTAGCCATGCTCGTTGGCGCGGGTGAGGAAGTCTGCGACGTAGCTCGTCAGCCAGAGGTCGCCGTTGGATGGGCCCCAGATGCCGAAGGCGCCGGAGCTGTCTTGCATCTCGAAGACGCGCTCGATGGCGGCCTGGACGCGCTCCTTGAGCTCCTTGTCCGCAGCAATGCCGATTTGAGCTGCGACGGCGTTGGCGTACAGCAGCGGCAGTGCGCGCGAGACGGTCTGCTCGGCGCAGCCGTGCGGATAGCGGTCGAGCGCGGTCAAGAGGCCGGGCACGTCCATGGTGGCTGCGGGACCGACCGAGAGGCTGATGCTCGTGCGGCTGGCGATGAGGCCCGCGATCAGATCCTTCGACAAGGTAAGTCTGCCGCCTTTTGCTGCGAGCGCGGTAACGGTGGTGCGACGGATGTCGCCGGCCGGAGGCTTCACGTCGAACGTCAGGCGGCGCGCGACGCTGATATCGCCGGGGCCGGTAATGGCGACGTCGTAGGTGCGAAGGCCGACGTCGACCGGCTTGACGTTGACGCGCTCCGACTTCCTCTCGCCGGCAACGAGGTCGATGGCGCGTGTGGCGACTTCAACGGCCGCGCCCGTCGTGTCGGTGACCGTTGCTTTATAGGCACCGGCAGGACCATCGACGTTGTGCAGCGAGATGTCGAAGCGTGCCTCGTCGCCGAGTGTGAGGAAACGGGGCGCCGAGGCGGTGAGGGCAACGGCATCGCGAACGATGACGTCCGTCGTTGCGTGGCCGAGCTTGTCCTTCGTCCAGGCGACAGCCATGACGCGAACGGTGCCATTGAAGCTTGGGAGCGAGAACTCGACTTTGGCGGTGCCGTCCGGCTCGACGCGGACGATGCCGGAGTAGAACGCCACCGTCTCCTCGACGGGCGGGCTGCCTTTGAGGCCTTCGCTGTCCATGCCGTCGCCACCGGAGCGAAGCTTGCCACGCTCAGCGCGCATGCCGTCGATCAGGCGCCCGTAGAAGTCGCGCAGCTCGAAGGCGAGCTTGCGCTGTGCGTAGAAGTGCAATTCAGGCGCAGGAGCCTCGTAGCGGGTAAGGTTCAGGATGCCAACGTCGACGGCGGCGACCGTGATGCGCGCCTCCTCGCCGGGAGTCAGTCCCTCGAGCTTGACCGGTACTGTAAGCGTGCTGCCGGACTTGATCTTTGCTTCGGGGCTCAGTGCGACCTTCAAAGTGCGCGCCGTCTGATCAACACCGATCCAGCGGATGCCGATGGCGCGGCTCGGCATGCGTTTGGCCTGCTCATCCATTGGGCGATAGAGAAGTGCCGTGGCGTAAGCGCCTGGACCCCAGCTGTCGCCGACGGCGATGTCCACGTCGCCGCCGCCCTTGGCGAGCTCGACCTCCTTCATGATGTGAAGGCCATTGCCGAGAATCGCGACGAGCGCCTTGCCGCCGTGCTTTGTCGCGATGCGCAGCTTCGCCGTCTCGCCGGGCTTGTAGGAGGCTTTGTCGAGTGCGACGTCGAGCATCTCGGGGCTTTCGGCCGTTTGCTCGCCGGAATACCAGCCCGCATTGAAGAGGACGCTGGTGAGAAGGCCACCGCTCTCGGGGGAGCTCACCTCGAGGCGATAGCGGCCGTAGTCGACGCTCGCTGATAGCTTCGACGGGATGCCGGCCACAGCCTCGACGCTGCCGGCCGCGATCTTGCGAGAGATGGTCTGCGCCTCATAGGCCCAGGAGCCGTCGCGGCTGTACCACTGCCAGGATGAATCAAGGCGGACGAGCTGCCAATTGAGCGTGCCGCTCTTCGGCTTGCCTGTCTCGTCGAGCAGGATGGCCTCAAAGTCCGCCTTCTCGCCTTCGCCAAGGCCAGTGGTAGAGAAAAGCGGCTTGATGCCGATCTTCGGTTCGCCGAGGCTCACTGGCAGCGTGATCGAACGCTCGATGGTGCGGCCGCCGGCTTCGCGAAGCCGTACGATGACATCGGCTTCGAGCGGGCGGGCGGTCTTGGTCACGGCGGGCAGCTTGACGGCGAGCTCGGCATTGCCGCTGCCATCCGTCGTGGGGAGGCCCTCGAGCGGCTGGCGCACCGGGCTCAGCGTTTCGTCGGCCTGGCCGAAGCGATAGCCGGGGAAGCCCTCGAGGTCCTTGCTCGAAGCCTTGACGACGATGTCGCCTTCGACCGCGAGGTCGGCAGCAGGCGGGCCATAGAGAAAGCGGCCGTTGACCAGCAGCTTCTTGGTCTCGTCCGGCGCGAGCAGGCCGCCGCCATCTTTCAGCGTCATGTCGAGGCGCTCGGGAACGTAGTCCTCGACCATGAAGGAGACCTGCGTGATCGCGTCCTCCTTCGGATTGACGTGGAGCTTCGCGCGCCAAGTGCCGGTCATGACGCCGCCACCCAGCTTGAGGTTCAGGGAGCGACCACCGAGGCCTTCGTCGGTGAGCGTGAAGCGGCCGTGCTCGACGCCATCGGGGCGTTGTACGATCAGGGTTACGGGAAGCGTCGCGGCGACGCCCGCGCTGTCACGCAGGACTGCGGTGAAGTTCACCTCCTCGCCGGGGCGATAGACGCCGCGCTCGGTGTAGACATAGCCATCGAGTGGGCCAGGTGCGTCACGGCCTTTGACACCGCGATCCGAGAGATCAAAGGCATTGGTTGCGAGATCTAGGAAAGCGTACTCGCCGGCGCTGTTCTCGGCGACGATGATTGCGGGCTGCAAGCCGCCGACGCCGCGGGTCTGGCCCGGCTCGAAGCGAACGTAGCCGTTCTTGTCGGTCGTTGATGTCGCTAGGATCTCGTTGTTGCGGGCAACAAGGCGGACGCTTGCGCCGGATACGGGGACTGCACTTGCGAGCGAGCGGACGAAGGCGTGGATGCCGTCATCACCGGAAAACGAGGTGAGGCCCAGGTCGGAGACGATGAACCACTGGGTCGCGACGTTGCGCCAGCTATCCTCGGTGACACCCACGGGGCGGGCGATCATGGCATAGGCGCCAGGTTGCAGCTTGCCGATGGCCTCGCTGACAGGGAAGGCCGTCGTCACCTCGCCATTGAGCTTGGTTGTGACGTCGAGCTCGCCTTTGTAGACGAGGGCACCGGTGCGATCCTTGATCTGCTCGAGCTCGTAGCCCTCGAGCTGGCGGTCGAGGTCGCCGTTGTTCAAGGCGTTGGCAAGGCTGCGATCGCCGATGCGATAGACCTCAACGCCAACCTTGTCGGTATTCACCGTGACAAGCGGAATGCCCTGCTGTCCGCTTGACGGCAACACGTAGCTCTTGCCTGTGAAGTGAACGGCGGGCTTGCGATCGGGAACGTAGACGGCAATGGTGACGGGCTTCTCGAGGGCTTCCCTAACATCGGACGGCAGCCCGGCGCGGATCTGGATCTCGTAGCGCTTGCCGTGCTCGACGCCGTCGATGCAGAGCTGGCTGCCTTCGGGGCTGACGGCCTGCGGGTCTCGGCCGTCGACGGAGACGAATTTCGAGAAATCGACCTGGCCACGGGCGAGGCTCTCGGAGAACTGCACGCACACACGGGGTGTCGCTGCATCCGAATCGGCCGTGTAGTCGGTCATGCGGAAGCCGTGCTCGGCGCGAAGCTTCTCGTAGGCATCGCGGATGTCGGCAGCCTCGACCAGAGCCAAGCTCGCTTTCATAGCGTCGATGGCGGGGCGCCAGTAGGAGCGGCGCTGCATGGCTTCGCCGAGCACACCAAGGGCGCGCGCCTTCATGGCGGGATCGGAGCTCAGCTCGTAGGCGCGGTAGGCGGCGCCGGATGCGTTGACGGGCAGGTCGTACTGCTCGGACGAACGTTCCGTCTCCGGTTTGATGGCGAGCAGAGCGCGGGCAAGGCCGACCCAGCTATCCGGGCTCTTGGGGTCGGTGGCGACCGCCTGGGCATAGCTGCGGGATGCCGCTCGGGGATCCGCCGACATGAGCTTCTCGGCGGCGAGCCGCAAGTCGGGGGCCTGCCTGGTGCCGGCCTTCCAGTTTTCGCGAACATAGGTCTCATACCGTTCCGCGTCCTTCGAGACGCCCTTGTGGATGAAGGGGCGTTCCTCAGCCGTGGCGGACACGGGCAGCGCGAAGCAAAGGAGTGCGAATAGAATGCAGCCGATAATGCGCATTGCTGTCACCTTGATTGAGCCGATTGGGCGGCGCGAGAGGCCAGACCACGATGCCTGTACTATCGAACGCTCGAACCCTGCCGGGAAGCCCAACAGGGCGGAGTGACAGAAGCTTGGCGGTAAGGGCGCATTTACCGGCAAGTTCCGGCCGATACGGATTTTTGCACGCAAAAGGCCGACCCTTAGCGGGCCGGCCCACGTGCGAAGTCGATGCTTTTAAGGTGAACGCTTAGAGCGCGGTTGCTCTTGCTTGGATCGCTATTCTGGGAGCAAGAGCGCTCTAGAGTCTTTGTATGCGAGTCTGATTCACGTTCTCGATGGAAGCTCGAGTGCTTCCATCTCTAACGAACAGGCTCTAGTGGCGGAGGGCAACGGCGCTCAGCTCCAGGTCGGCACCAGCGATTACGGAGGGATCAAGAACCTCTTGTCCGATGGCGGTTGCCGATCTCCGATTGGCCGCGCTCAGGCTCGCCGGCTTGGCTGTAATCCAGAAATGTTCGAAGGCACGAATGGCGCGGCGGGCCGTCGCCTCGCACGTCTCGCTGTAGCTTTCGAAGGCGTCGCGCTTCGAGGGCTCGCGGCGCATGCAGTCGCCGAGCCAGGTTGTTGCATCGCCAAGAACGAGTTGCTCGTGGGCGTCAAGGAGGCGCTTGTCGGAGACGTAACGGCAGGCGGAGGCGGGGATGACAGGGTCCGAAGCGCCAGGCTGACCCGTAGCCGTGCCCTTGCGGAAGAAGATCGCCTGGATGGTGATGCCGAGGCTTTCTGCCTCTTCGGCAAATTGAGCAATGGCCTTTGCGGCCGGGCTTTCCGCGGAAAGGGCAAGCAAGCGGTAGACGACGGGTTGCGCGGTGCCGCCGGCTGCCTTGCGGGCAGCAATATCCCTGCCGATAAAATCCTTAAGCTTTGATTCCTTCTCCTCTTTCTGGACCACGTGCATGCGGGCGAAGGCGCTAAGGCGCATACTGTTGTTCCTTATAACTACGGCTCAGCGGCGTATATGTTCCGCGTCAGTGGCCGTATCGTTGTCGTTAGGCATTAAGTGGCCAATACAGTTAACCAACGGTTGAGCCCGTACCTCGCTTGCGGACATATCTGCAATCGATAAGGGTCATGAGCGGTCTCCGGAGACGGCGGGGCGCAGGCGCCCGGCGATTGCAATCGCGTCGGCAGTTGCAGGATCAGATGCAAGCTCTGAGTTAAACTCCTCGAAACTCTCCGTATTCTGCGCTTCTCTGCGGTCAGCGTCAGCAAGCTCTGCGTCCTCGACCCGGCCAAGCGCTTCGCTCATGCGACCGATGAGCGCTTCATGAGGTGTGCCGGCATTCACTGGCAGCGTGAGCGTTGCGGTCTCCCGCTTAAGGACTAGGTCAATGCGTTCGCGCGCGGGCTCCGCGCGTTCCGCGACCAACACGCTCGCCTCGGACTTTGCATCGTTAGCTGGTGCATCATGACGCGCTGACACGGGTTGGGCTGGCAGGGAGGGCGGCGCGACGGAGCGGGGAACGACGGGGTGCGATAAGGCGGGTGCGGTATTACTGTTGGCTGCGCGGGGAGCGGTCGGCTCGGTGGCCTCGGGACGCAGCTCCTTCTCGGCACGGCGGGCGTGGGCACCGAATTGTGCGGCGAAGCGGGCGCTTTGGTGTGCGTCGGAGCGTGCGTCCGAGTGGAGCAGGTCCGGGGTTGCCTCGTGCTCGCGCGGCTTAGCCGCGGATGGTGCGTCGTGGGTGTAGGACGTGCGGTAGGGCGCGGTCTCGGCAAGGTATGGTTCGTGGCGGCCGAGGGTCGCACGGCCGGGATTGAGCAGGTCGCGCTCGACGCGGCGGCGCTGTGCTTCGGCTTCGGCGCGGCGTGCCGCGCCCATGACGGCACCCAGGATGATCTCAGACCAGGCGCCATCGCGGAAGCGATAGACGCGGAAGGCATCGGAGCCGGCAAATTTCGAGCCTTGCTTACGCAGCTTGCTCCTGATGGTGCCGGTGAAGGGCGTCCAAGTCCGCCTGAATATGCGATCCTGCTCGAAGCTCGTGAACAGGTTGGCAAGGAGTTGCACCTCGACGCGGAGGTCCTCGCGCTCGCGCGGGTCGAGGCGCGGCGGGGCGTCAAGCGGCACGGCCACGTAGTAGGCACCATGCACGTCAAAGACGACGTGGCGGAAAAGCTCGAAGCTCTCGCGGATCTCCTCGTCTCTATGAATGTCGTTGAAGCGGGAAAGTATCTCGATGACCGGGCCGCGCTCGGCTTCGCGCATTTTCGGCATCAGCCCGTGCAGCCGGTTCATCGGGCGGCCGATCGAGACCAGCAGCAGGCAGATGTCGACGAAGATGGCGATGGCGAGGGGAACGTAGTCGCGTTTGGAGAGGCCGGCTGCTTCGGTGAGCGGAGTCGGTGCGCCGCCTTCGAGCGACTGCATCGCTTTCTTTTGCAGCTCGCGGAGCTCATCGGCTGAGGGCGGCAATTTGAATGCGAGAAGGCCATAGAATGTCGCCGTGAGGCGGCGGAAGGCCTCAATGGTGGCTTCTGATCCCTCGACCGCGGCAATCACGGGTTTCTCGAGCACGGGCAGCTCGTTGATGGCGCGGACGGCACCGCGAAGCGCTTGCGAGAGTTGCGTGTCGGGGCATTGGAAGCCGCCGCTCTTCGGGTCGCCGAAGGTTGACTTTTCCGACCGCTCGGAGAGATCGGCGCGCAGCTCCTTCAGCTGCGGGTCTGTTCGCAGCGCGTTGAAGCTCGAGACGGTCATATCGAGCTTGCGGCTCAGAGCCTTCATGAACTCGTTGCGGGTGCCGGTCTTCGCATCGATGATCGACGGGTCGCTGGCGGCGATCTTGGCGAGGTCGGTGTCGAGGGCGGAGATGTCCCCCTTCACAGCGCCAACGCGGCCGGCGACGAAATCCGACGCGAACGAAAAGCGAGCCGCATCGTCGTCGCGCATGCGCCGCCGCGGGCCATCGCCAGGTTTGCTGTTCGGACAGGAGGTGCCTTTGTTGCGCTCGATCTCGGCTTTTTCCTTCGAGACGGCGGCAAGCTGGAGAAGCGTGGCGTTCAATTGCTCAAGGCGCGTGGAGGCGGCATTCAGTGAGCTTTGAACGGCGGTCACGGCCGATTCCGCTGAGCGTGACGCTTCCGACCTGCTTTCGAGCACCTTCCAATAGAAACCAAAGCCAAAGCCAATTGAGATGATGGAGAGGAAGACGTAGCCGGCGATATAGCTCAGTCGCTGCATGAAGCCGATGGGCGAGAAGATCTGGTCCAAGAGCCAGACGATCATGGTCATCAGCATGGCGACGGAGAAGCCGATGATCAGCTTGTGGACGATCGGTAGATCACCCATGTTCGCTTCGATCAGCTCGAGCATGCCGACGTAGGTTGCGACCCACGACAGCGCACCGAGACCGGTTACGATGACGAGCTTCTTCCAATCGCGGGGTGGAGCTGCAGGCTCCGCGTCGCCAGTGGCGTCGGACATAAGCCCTAACCGCATGGCACGCGCGGCAGCCCCGCGCGTCCGTCCCGCATCCGACGCGTACACCATATGCCGACCTGTCTGATAAGCTTGGTGCGCGCCGTTACCGCATTCGCGCGTCCATGCTCAAAACGCTCAAAAACCGCTTATTCCCGCGCGTGATCCGGCGTCAGGAATAGGAGCGGTTTTTGTCTTGAGTGCGGCCGAGGGGTGACAGGATCTTGCTATTGGGGTGCCGGAGCGAGCCTTCCAATCGTGCGCGCCTCAGTGCGTCTGCGAGTGCGCAACGGCTTCTGTTTGGAACAACACGAGGTTAGTTGTTACCGGAGCGCTCGCCGAAAACGTAGCCGGAGCCACGCACGGTGCGGATCGGATCACGCTCCTTGCCGCGGATAAGAGCCTTGCGGAGGCGGCCGACGTGCACATCGACGGTGCGCTCGTCAACGAAGGCGTCGCGGCCCCAGACGCCATCGAGAAGCTGCGAGCGGGAGAGAACGCGGCCCGGGCTCTCCATCAGAAATTCGAGCAGGCGAAACTCGGTGGGGCCCAAGTGCACCTCGCGCAGGCCACGCATGACTTTATGCGCCGGGCGATCCAGCTCGATATCGATGAAGCGCAAAACGTCGGCCATCCGGTCGGGAGAGGCTCGACGAAGAATGGCTTTGACGCGGGCCATGAGCTCGGGCAGCGAGAACGGCTTCACGACATAGTCGTCGGCCCCCGTCGAGAGACCGCGGATGCGGTCACCTTCCTCGCCGCGCGCCGTCAGCATCACGATCGGGATCGCCTTGGTTTCCATGCGCGTCCTGAGGCGGCGGCAGATCTCGATACCGGAGACGCCGGGAAGCATCCAATCGAGAACGACCAGATCAGGCATTTCCTCGGCGACGAGCACTTCCGCATCCTCGCCGTTCTCTGCGTGGGAAACGCGAAATCCTTCTGCCTCGAGATTGTAGCGAAGCATTTCCGCGAGGGGAGCTTCGTCCTCGACGATCAAGATCTTGGCGGTCATCAATGTGGTGTCCCGGATCTCTTGTCAGCTCACTCAACTGGCAAACGAGGTCGTGGCGTTTGGCTCAGGGTTTTCTAGCGAGGCCGGATCGCCGGTCTCGCTGCCGATCCGCTAATCTCCCGCCTTCAGTCCTTCGAAAACATCGTCGTCGCGGTGTCGTCGCCCTTCGGGCGATCGTCCGTTATGTTTGTGCCTTTGACGAGGAAGTGCACCGTCTCGGCAATGTTCGTCGTGTGGTCACCAACTCGCTCAATGTTCTTGGCGCCGAACAGGAGGTGTGTGGAAAGCCCAATGTTGCGGGGATCCTCCATCATGTACGTCAAGAGCTCGCGGAACAGTGAATTGTACATAGCGTCGATGTTCTCGTCGTCGCGCCATACGGCGAGGGCACGGTCGGCGTCGCGCTCGACGTACGCGTCGAGAACCTGCTTCAGCTGGGTGAGCGCGAGCTCGCCCATGTGGCGCATGCCGGTCATCAAAGGTTTCGGGTGGCTCTCATGGGCGATGGCGAGGGCGCGCTTGGCGATGTTCTTTGCCAGGTCGCCGATACGCTCGAGGTCACCTGTGATGCGAAGTGCAGCCATGACGTGGCGAAGATCGTTGGCCATCGGCTGGCGTCGCGCGATCATCGAGATGACCTGATCCTCGATCTCGCGCTCGAGCTGGTCGATCTGCTTGTCGGCCTTGACGACGTTCTCAGCCGAGCGGACGTCGCGGCGTTCAAGCGCGTCGAACGATTGGCCGAGGATGTGCTCGGCCAAGCCACCCATATGCGCGATCTTCTTGTCGAGGAGAGCGAGCTCCTCCTCGTACGAGGTGACGATGTGTTCGTTCATGTCGGCTCCTTCGCCCGTTGGCTCGGGTCGCGTAAGTGGTTCGGCGGGCAGGGGTTCGGAAGGCTTCCGGGGGATGAACCCCGAGAGCCAGCTCTGTCGAGACGTTGCCATTTAATTGTCCCGGTCCGTTTCAGCCGAAGCGGCCGGTGATGTAGTCCTGCGTGCGCTTGTCGCTCGGGTTCGTGAAGATGGTGCTGGTCGGACCCTCTTCGACGAGAATGCCGAGATGGAAGAAGGCGGTGCGCTGGGATACGCGCGCTGCCTGCTGCATCGAGTGCGTGACGATGATGATGCAGAAGTTGCTCTTCAACTCGTCGATCAGCTCTTCGACCTTGGCGGTTGCGATAGGGTCGAGAGCCGAGCAGGGCTCGTCCATCAGGATTACCTCGGGACCGACGGCGATGGCACGGGCGATGCAAAGACGCTGCTGCTGGCCGCCGGAGAGGCCGGTGCCGGAATCGTTCAAGCGATCCTTGACCTCCTTCCAGAGGCCGGCCTTCTCAAGGCTCTTCTCGACGATGTCGTCGAGGTCTGACTTGCCACGCGCGAGGCCGTGAATCTTCGGGCCGTAAGCGACGTTGTCATAGATGGACTTCGGGAAGGGATTCGGCTTCTGGAACACCATGCCGACGCGGGCGCGGAGCTGCACGACGTCGAGCGCGGGGTCGTAGATGTTCTGCCCATCGATCAAGATGTTGCCCGTCACGCGGCAGATCGAGATCGTGTCGTTCATGCGATTGATGCAGCGCAGGAAGGTCGACTTGCCGCAGCCAGAGGGGCCGATGAAGGCCGTGACGCTGTGGTTAGGGATGTCAACAGACACGTTCTTTAGAGCATGCTTTTCACCGTAGTAGACGTTGCAATCACGTGCAACGACCTTCGGCTTCGTTCCTGCCATTGAACTCACGGCTTTGCTCTGTGACTCAAAAGCGACTTGCGTGTCCATGCTTTCCTCAAAAAGTTAAAGTCTACCAGCGACGCTCGAATCTCTTGCGAAGCCAGATTGCAGTGCCGTTCATCAAGAACAGGAAGACGAGAAGCACGACGATGGCAGCGGCGGTTTTTGCCTGGAAGGCAGGCTCAGGGAGATCCGACCAAAGGTAGATCTGAACGGGCAACGCCGTCGCCGCTTCCGTGAAGCCCTGCGGCACGTCCACGATGAAGGCGATCATGCCGATCATGAGCAAGGGTGCGGTCTCGCCAAGGGCGTGGGCCATACCGATGATTGTGCCGGTCATGATGCCCGGCATCGCAAGCGGCAGGACGTGATGGAAGATGGCCTGCTGCTTGGAGGCGCCGACGCCGAGTGCTGCTTCCTTGATCGACGGCGGAACGGCCTTGAGCGCGGCACGCGCTGCGATGATGATCGTCGGCAACACAAGCAGCGCCATCACAAGGCCGCCGACGAGCGGGGCCGAGCGGGGCAGTCCGAAGAAGTTCAGGAACACGGCGAGGCCAAGCAGGCCAAACACAATCGACGGCACGGCAGCCAAATTGTTGATGTTGATCTCGATGATGTCGGTCATCCAGTTCTTGACGGCAAACTCTTCGAGGTAGATCGAGGCCATCACGCCGATGGGCAAGCAGATCAAGAGTGTTACGACAAGGAGCAGGGCCGAGCCGACGAGAGCGCCGAGAATGCCCGCAAGCTCCGGCTCGCGGCTATCGCCGGATGTAAAGAAGGCAAAATTGAAGTTGCTGGCAACCTTGTTCTCTGCCTTGAGCTTCTCCAGGAACGTCACCATGCGGTCATTAACGTTGCGGCTGGCCTCGGGAGTTTCGTAAGTCACGATCTGCCAGTCGCCGGCTTTGGCCTCAGCCGTTGAGGTGAGGGGCAGCAGCACCTCGCCGGTCGCTTCGCTATCGGATATGGCGCTGATTTTGATCAATCCACCGTTGGTGGCGATGAGCCTGGTCGGCATTCGCGCGTCGAGTGTCTCGGCAACGCTAGGCTTCGAGTAACGGTCCTTAAGACCCTGGGCCTCGGCGCGTAGCTCTTTGACATGCGCCCCAGCGTCCGGATTACCGTCAAGACGCCTTGCTTCACGCTCAAGCGCGCCACCGCGGAGTTCTAGGTCCCGCTTAATGGAGACGAGAATCTCGGCAAAGTCGTTGGAGGAAACGAGTACTTTGACCTCTCCGGTGGTGGCAGTGGGGGTCGCGATGCCTCGGGTCGCGGCGTAGCGAGTTATGCTCGTCCCGTCACCCTTGAGATAGAGGTCAGCGTTATCGGAGAGGAGGAGCTTGGCCTTCACAGTCGTACCGATGAGGGTGGGGTTGGCCACGACCTCCTCGCGAAGGTTGTCGGCCGCGCCGCTGCTCAGCAGCTCGTTCAACTGCTTCTTGGCCGCGCGACCCTCGATCCCCGGAATGGCGGCTGCAAGTGCGGCGCGGGCAAGCGCATTATAGTCGGCTCCGCGGATTTCGGCCGTGTCGCGATTGCCCTTTGGGTCGACAGTCTCGGCCGGCAACGCAACGTCGAGATAAACGCTGTTCTGCCAGAAGGCCGGAAAGCCTTTTACAACGATGTCTGCAACCAGCACGACCAGGAACACGGTCGTGACGGTGAGGGCAGCGATGCCATACCAACGGAAGCGAGCCTCGGTCCGATAGCGCGAGCGCACGCGTGCCTGAGCTTCCGTGCTCGCAAAGTTGAGGCGACGCACGTGAGAAGTCGGAATATTTGCCGTCATATCAGTCATATTGCTCTCGGTATTTCTGAACAACGCGGAGCGCGATGAAGTTTAGTAGCAAAGTCACGAAGAAGAGGACGAAGCCGAGAGCGAAAGCTGCCAGCGTTTTGGCGCTGTCGAATTCCTGATCGCCGACGAGGATCGTCTTGATTTGAACGGTGATGGTGGTGACCGCCTCTAGCGGGTTGAAGGTTAGATTCGAGGCGAGGCCGGCCGCCATGACGACGATCATCGTCTCGCCGATGGCGCGGCTGATCGCGAGCATGAAGGCGGAGACGATACCGGGGAGGGCTGCAGGGAGAATGACCTGCTTGATTGTTTCGGACTTCGTCGCGCCCAGAGCGTAGGCGCCGTCGCGGAGTGATTGGGGCACGGAGTTGATGACGTCGTCCGAGAGCGAAGAAATGAACGGAATGATCATCATTCCCATGACGAGGCCCGCAGCAAGCGCGCTTTCAGAGGCAACGTTCAGACCGAAGTACTCGCCCCAGCCACGAACGAAGGGCGCTACCGTCAGTGCCGCAAAGAAGCCGAGGACGACCGTCGGCACGCCCGCTAGAATCTCGAGGATCGGTTTAGCGGTCGCGCGGACCTTGGGGCTCGCGTACTCGGCAAGGTAGATCGCCGAGAAGAGCCCGAGGGGGCCTGCCACCGCAATGGCGATGCAGGTGATGAGAAGAGTACCAGTGAGGAGGGGGAGGAAGCCGTAAGCTGTCGAGATCTCTCCTTGGTCGGCACGCATGGCCGCCTGAGGGTTCCATTCGGTACCGAACAGGAAGTCGAAGACGCCCGGCTTGCCCTTGATGTTGGGGTCGAAGAAGAAGCGGTAGGTCTCGCCCATGACCGAGGAAACGATACCTATCGTCGTCAAGACTGCGATTGACGCAGCGAGGAGAAGGGCGACGTTGACGAAGCGCTCAAAGTTGTTGCGGGCTCGGAAGCTCATAGAGACAGAACTTACGCCCCACGAAATCGCGCAAAGACCTGCCGAAAGCCCGAGACCTAAGATCAGCCAACCGCCGCGGCTCATGAGGTCTGAATAGGTTTTGGCGGCATCTTGGAGCTCAGGAGCTACCGCCCCCGAATGGCCGCCCGACGCGAGGTTCATGATATCGCGAAGCGTGGCGCTCGACTTTAGTGGATCTGCGCGGAGATCTGCCGGGAAATGGCCAAGCGCGCTTGCCTCGGCGACCTTGAGAAGGGATGGCAGGCCAACAGCGAAAATAAACAGCATCGGAGCCAGCACGAGAGCGGCGGTATAAAGGCCGTGATACTCAGGCAGCGAATGCATCGACGCGAAGTTACCGCCGGCGACAGACCTGGCTCGTAAGCTTCCGAAAAAATAACCGGAGATGACGAGAAGAGCGAGAAGCAGGAAATATTGCGCGACCATACTGCGTACCCTTCTTCGTCGCGCCTGGCGACGCTGCTTGCGTCTAGCTACCAGACGAGCCCCGATTTAGGGGACTAACGTGGAAGCCTAAGGACCGTTTCAATTGGCTGCAATCTGCATGTCCAAGTATTTACTAGCAAGCACATTTCTTCGAGGCGTCGTGCGACATGAACAGCGGATGGATCGAGTAGACGAGTGGGGCCCGCATTTCTGTAGCGGACCCCAACGTTGATAGCGAATTACTTCAGCTCATCGCCCTTGAGAACTTCCTTGGCGAGAGCTGCCTTGGCAACCTTCTCCGAAGCTTCCTTGGGGAGAGCAACAAGGCCCTTGGCAGCGAGGTAGCCGTCGGCACCGATGGCCTTCTCAGAGACGTACTCGGCGATGAACTTGTCGAGGCCGGGCGTTACGCCGATGTGCTGCTTCTTGACGTAGATGAAGAGGTCGCGAGCGCCCTTGTACTTGCCGCCCGAGATGTTCTCATAGGTGGGATCGACGCCCTCGATCGAGACACCCTTCAGCTTGGCAGTGTTCTCTTCAAGGAACGAGTAGCCGAAGATGCCGAAGGCGTTCTTGTTGCCCTCAAGCTTCTGGACGATGACGTTGTCATTCTCGCCAGCCTCGACGTAGGCGCCGTCCTTGCGGATCGACTTCCAGGCCTTCTCGAAGTTCTTGGTCTTGTTGGCCTCGTCGTCTTTCTTCATCGCTTTGAGGCTATCGAAGCCTTCAGCGCCCTTCTCCATGAACAGCTCGTGGAAGCTGTCACGCGTGCCCGAGGTCGGCGGGGGGCCGAGAACCTCGATCTTGATGTCAGGGAGCGACGGGTCGATCTCAGACCACTTCGTGTAGGGGTTGGCGACGAGCTTGCCGTCCTTGTCGGGAACCTGCTCGGCGAGAGCCTGGAACACCTGCTTGCGCGTCAGCTTGATGGCTGGGCCTTCCTTCGACTGGGCGATGGTGAGGCCGTCGATGCCGACCTTGATCTCGACGATCTCGGCGACGCCGTTCTTGGCGCAGAGCTCGAACTCTGCCTTCTTCATGCGGCGCGAGGCGTTCGTTGCGTCAGCCTTGTCGACGCCGAGGCCTTCACAGAAGATCTTCATGCCGCCACCGGTGCCAGTGGACTCGACCACAGGGGTCTTGCCACCGCTAGCCTTGCCGAACTGCTCGGCAACAGCCGTTGTAAACGGATATACAGTCGAAGACCCGACGATGCGGATCTGGTCGCCTGCCGAAGCCGCACCTGCGAACGTAGCCAGGCCGGCTGCAGCAGCAGCCGCGAAGGCGATGAACTTGGTGTTCACGCTAGTCTCCATTGTATCGTGGACTATGCAACAACGCGGCCCTCCGCCAGCGCTCTGCACCCGGCGTGGTAACGCCGGTGGGCAGTTTCTATCGCTAAGACGCTGTGGATTTATGACGGCCTATTTGTCCGTAATTGCTTAGTAATTTAGATATTTCGGAGTTTCCTCATGAAAAACGCTGATCGCGGAAGATATGGATGGGTGATTTAAAGAGTTGCGGGTTTCGGCGGTCACTCCGGGCGAGGAAAAAGCTCGCGGTGGCGAAGAGGCGCAAGCCAATCTTGCGGCAACACGTTGACAGGCAACGCGGCGAGTTCCATGAATTTTTACAGTGCGGTAATCCGGTTTTTCCCGGCAACTCTAGGGGGCCATCCCGATGGTTCAGCTGACGCTTCCGAAGAACTCCAAGATGGTCCCGGGCAAGACGTGGAATGCGCCCGACATCAAGGGCAAATGGCGCGAGTTTCGTATTTACCGATGGAGCCCGGACGATGGCGAGCAGCCGCGCATCGATACGTATTGGGTGGATGAGGAGCAATGCGGGCCCATGGTGCTCGATGCGCTCATCAAGATCAAAAACGAGATCGATCCGACGCGGACGTTTCGCCGGTCCTGCCGCGAGGGTATCTGCGGCTCCTGCGCAATGAACGTCGATGGCACGAACGATCTCGCTTGTCTCAAGGGCCTCGAGGAGATCGAGGGGCCGGTCAAGATCTATCCCCTGCCGCACATGGAGGTCATCAAGGATCTCGTCCCGGACCTCACAAACTTCTACGCCCAGCATCAGTCGATCGAGCCTTGGCTCAAGACTGATACTGCCGCGCCGCCGAAGGAGTGGAAGCAGTCCCGCGATGATCGCGCCAAACTCGATGGGCTCTACGAGTGCATCCTCTGCGCCTGCTGCTCGACGTCGTGCCCAAGCTATTGGTGGAACTCGGATCGTTATCTTGGTCCGGCGGCGCTGCTACAGGCCTATCGCTGGGTGATCGACAGCCGCGACGAGGCGACCGGCGATCGGCTCGACAATCTCGAAGATCCGTTCCGGCTTTATCGCTGCCACACGATCATGAATTGCGCAAAGGCATGTCCGAAGGGGCTCTCCCCGGCGAAGGCAATTGCGGAGCTCAAGAAGCTCATGGTGCAGCGGCGGGTTTGATCGGATTGCAGGCCGAGACTTTGCTTGAGTGTCGAGGCCCGCTCGGGTCGTGCTTCGCTCCAATCTGACGGCTGCGCTGCGGCCAAGCATAGGAGGAACAAGTCGTGCTCGACCATATTGGCTTTCCGGTTTCCGATTTCGTGCGGTCGAAAGGATTTTACGGCCGCGTGCTCGCGCCGCTCGGCTATCGCCTGCTCAAGGAGATCGATCTTTCAGATGAGAATGGACCTGGAGGATACGCCGGCTTCGGGCGGGAGCGACCGCAGTTCTGGATTGGCACGGGGCAGCCGCTGACAGGTCGCCTACACATCGCATTTGCTGCGCCCGAACGATCGCTGGTGCGGGCGTTTTATGAGGCAGCGCTCGCAGCCGGCGCAAAGGACAACGGTCCGCCAGGGCTCAGGCCGCATTATCATGCCAACTACTATGGGGCGTTTGTGCTCGACCCGGACGGTCACAATATCGAGGCGGTGACACATCTGCCGGAATAGGGCGCCCTTGGGGGTGTCCGAGGTGTCCTTGAAAAAAACAAGACCGGTGGCGCGTCGCGCAGCCACCGGTCTTCGAAGGTCAGATGGTGTCTTTCAGAACACCCGCCATCCGCGCTCCCGGTGCCCAGCCAGGAACGGGTTGACGTGCCGCGCTTGTTACGCAGCCTTCCGCTTCTTAGCGGCCTTAGCGGCCGGCTTAGCAGCAGCAGCCTTGCGAGCAGCCGGCTTAGCAGCGGGCTTACGAGCGGCGGGCTTCTTGGTCGTCTTAGCAGCAGCGCGAGCCGGTGCCTTCTTCACAGCAGTCTTAGCCATAGTTCTCTCCCTCTAGAGTTCGAATCAGTTTCGAACAAAAAAATCATGAGCAAATTCGTCGAACTTGTTGACAGGTAAATTGGATTCTGCCGTCGAATTTCTACGCATTCAACCTTTAGTGTTGCGGGATTTCAACAAAATCGTCGATATTTTAGGCTGCTATCGCTCTCTTGCGATGTTTTCATTCAGCTCGCTTCTTCATGCGCATGACTCCTCAGATGAATCTCGCAAGCTTCTGAGCGCATTGTTTGGGCGGAGATGCGCGTGCCATCGAGGCGATGCGCGCTCGCAATCTATGCTGCCTTGACGTCGCGGAGCTGTAGATCGAGCACGGTCAGCATGAGGCCGACACGGTCCTCGACGGCTTCAGCGAGAAGCGAAAAGTAGTTCGGCTCCTCGGGCACAATCTCGCCCACGACCTCGCCGTACTCGAAGCGCAGCTCGGCCTCATACTTCTTGGCGATGGCCTGCATCTTCGTGTTCGAGGCCAGACAGCTCATGTAGATGTGCTGGACGCCACGGTTTCGCGCCGAGCGGATGACGCGACCCATCAGCTCCGAGCCGATGCCATGATCTTGGAAGGCGGTCTCGACCGAGAACGCGGCCTCGGCTTCGCGCCCCCACGTGTCGCCAAGCTTCTTCAGCTCGGCTACGCCGCGGACCTGGCCATCCTCGACGTAGGCATAGACCGTCGATCCCGAGTCACCCATGCGCGAGGCGTAGTCCTCGACAAATGAATCCGATACACCGTGGGCGAAGCGCAGGTGACGGCTCGTTGTGTCGAGGCGGAGAAGATGATCGCGGAAAAGCGCTCGCTCCGTCGGCCAGAGCTTGCGAATCGTGCCCTTGGGTTTCAAGTGCTCCGTCATGGCGTTCAACTCCGGTTCGGCCCCTCTGCAATAGCGTCCAGCCTCGCTCCAGTTTTGAAGCTGGTGGCACGCCGCCCGATGCCGTGCCGCAGACTAGCATTTTTTTGCGACGCACAATGGCGTAATCAAGTCACGGAAATGGCTTGAAAAGTGCCACGGGCCCAAGGTGCAAAGGGCGGCAGGGTGTTGCATTGCAAAAAATGCGGAGCAGGATTGCATCCGGTGAGGTGCCGGACGGCCAACCTAGGGGTGGGGTGCTTCTGGCGGTACTCGGCAGTCGCCGCCAAGCCGTGTAGATGTAGCGGTCTTGCGCGTGCAAGGACTGTAGGTGGTGACGAACTTCGCGATCGGGACACTAGGACCGTTGACATCATTTCCTTTAGGACCAAGGCATCGAGGACCAATCTTTGCCGCCTACTTTGAGCGCGTCGAGGCAGGCAAGATCGAACGCGACGAGGCGCAGGCCGGTACGGCATTGCGGCTCGAGCAGCTCGCTGCTGAGCTTCGCGAGTGGCGTCCTGCGAAGCCTGGGCTGCTCTCCATGTTGAGGCGAAGCCGGCCGCAGCCACCGATTGGCGTCTACGTTCACGGCGCCGTCGGCCGGGGCAAGACCATGCTCATGGACCTTTTTTATGACGCGGTGAGCTTTTCGCCGAAGCGGCGTCTGCATTTTCATGCGTTCATGGCGGAGGTGCACGAGCGCATCCAGCGCGGCAGGGCGACCACCGATGGTGATCCAATCCCGGGAGTCGCAGGCGAAATCGGGGCGGAGGCAGGGCTCCTGTGTTTCGATGAGCTGGCAATCACCGATATTGCTGACGCCATGATCCTAGGCCGGCTGTTCAAAGGCCTTTTCCAGCGTGGCACAGTCGTCGTTGCCACCTCCAACTCTGCGCCGGACCAACTCTACGCAAACGGCCTCAACCGGCAGCTTTTCCTGCCGTTCATCGATCTCATCGAGCGGAATATGGATGTTCTTGAGCTGCGTTCACTCAAGGACTTCAGGCTCGAGAAGCTATCCGGACGGCAACTCTACTTCTCTCCGTGCGATGGCGCCGCGACGGCCGGGGTGGAGGAGCATTGGCAACGGCTCACGGGCCAGCACACGGCCGCTCCGGCCATTCTCGAGGTCAAAGGCCGCGCGGTGCGTGTGCCTTTGGCCGCCATGGGCGTTGCGCGGTTCGCTTTCGCAGACCTCTGCGAGAGGCCGCTTGGCTCTCTCGACTATCTTCACATCGCACATGCATTTCATACGGTGATCATCGAGGGCATTCCGGTCATGACGCCAGACCGGCGCAACGAAGCGCGGCGGTTCATCCACCTCATCGACACACTTTACGACCATGGCATCTGTCTCATTGCTTCGGCGGAGGCTGAGCCTGGCCTGCTTTATCCGGCGGGCGACGGAGCCGTTCTCTTCGAACGCACGGCGTCACGTCTCATCGAGATGCGAAGCGAGGCCTTTCTTGCGTCGCGGTCGAGGCGCTCGAGCTAGTCACAGCCTAGCGTCCCGACGCTGCAATCGAACTTCGTGTTCGGACACGGCCGAGCTGGCTGCCTGCTATTTCATCTTTAGTACAGGGCAAACCGCCATTCGCCATGCAGTCTTCAATGCTGAGGCTCGTCTTTGGCATCAAAGTTCATGCTCATGCTTGAGCAAAACGGCATTTGGTCTTACCAAAATCTTCGCGGGCGCTTCTCGCGCGTGCGAACTGGGGACACCCGGATCGGATCATCATCAGGAGATACTACTTATGGCGCGCACCAAGATTGCCTTGATCGGCGGCGGCATGATCGGCGGCACCCTGGCTCACCTCATCGGCATGAAGGAGCTTGGAGATGTGACGATCTTCGACATCGCAGAGGGCATGCCGCAGGGTAAGGCGCTCGATATCTCCCAGTCCGGCGCGGTCGAAGGCTTCGATTCGACGCTTAAGGGCACAAATGCCTACGCCGACATCGAGGGCGCGAGCGTATGCATCGTGACCGCCGGTGTACCGCGCAAGCCGGGCATGAGCCGCGATGATCTGATCGGCATCAACCTCAAGGTCATGGAGCAGGTCGGTGCGGGCATCCGCAAATATGCGCCGAACGCATTCGTCATCGTGATCACCAATCCGCTGGACGCCATGGTGTGGGCCCTACAGAAGTCGTCCGGGTTGCCGCGCAACATGGTGATCGGCATGGCAGGCGTCTTGGATACGGCGCGATTCAAGCACTTCCTCGCAGACGAGTTCCGGGTTTCGGTCAAGGACGTCTCGGCATTCGTGCTCGGCGGCCATGGCGACGACATGGTGCCGTTGGTGCGCTATTCGACCGTCGGCGGCATTCCCTTGCCCGACCTCGTGAAAATGGGCTGGATCCGGCAGGATCGTATCGACCAGATCGTCGATAGGACCCGCAAGGGCGGTGGCGAGATCGTGGCTCTGTTGAAGACCGGGTCAGCCTATTATGCGCCGGCCGCCTCGGCGATCGCCATGGCAGAGAGCTACCTCAAGGACCAGAAACGCGTGCTGCCCTGCGCGGCCTACCTCAACGGCGAATATGGTGTTAAGGGGCTCTATATCGGCGTGCCGGTCATCATCGGTGCCGGGGGCACGGAGCGCGTCGTGGAGATCGACCTCAATTCGGCCGAGCGGGCCATGTTGATGAAGTCGATCGAGTCTGTGAAGGGCTTGGTCGACGCTTGTATCAAAATCAATCCGGAGCTTGGAGCCTAAAAGCCGCGAGCAAAGCTCGTTGCCGTTAGCCGGTAGTTAGAAGTCGACAAGTGTCGTAGTAAGGCGCTCTCCGCATGCGCCGCCCCAGCCATGGGGCGTCATCCGCGGCGCCTATTCGCTCAGGTCTCAGCAAAGGATCGTGCATTCGGCATGAACATCCACGAGCATCAAGCCAAAGAGCTTCTCATCAAGTACGGTGTTCCGACCCTCAAAGGGATCGCCGCCTTCTCGGTCGCCGAGGCCGAAAAGGCCGCGGCGGAGATCAAAACTGATGTGCGCGTCGTCAAGGCGCAAATCCACGCCGGTGGGCGGGGCAAGGGCACGTTCAAGGAGAAGGAAGCCGGCGAGAAGGGTGGTGTTCGCATCGCCAAGTCGGCGGCCGATGTCGCCTCGTTTGCCGAGCAGATGCTGGGCAAGACGCTCGTGACCATCCAGACCGGGCCCTCAGGCCGGCTGGTGCGGCGCTTATATATAGAAGAAGGCGTCAACATCGCGCGGGAGCTCTATCTTTCGGCGCTCGTTGACCGGGCCACGTCGCGCGTCGCCTTCATTGCGTCGACCGAAGGCGGAATGGATATCGAGAAAGTCGCGCACGATACGCCGGACAAGATCTTCACGCTCTCGATCGATCCAGCCTCGGGATTGCAACCGTTTCATAGCCGCAAAGTGGCCTATGCGCTGGGCCTCAAAGGCCCGCTCGTTAAGGAGTGCACACGCGTCATCGAGGGGCTCTACAAGCTAATCCTCGAAAAGGACATGAGCCTGCTCGAGATCAATCCGCTCGTGGTGACGAAAGAGGGCACGTTGATCTGCCTCGACGCCAAGATGGACTTCGACGGCAACGCGCTGTTCCGTCATCCCGACATTCTCGCTCTGCGCGACGAGACCGAGGAAGACCCGATGGAGCTCGAGGCGGCGCGCTATGAGCTGTCGTACGTCAAACTCGACGGGTCGATTGGCTGCATGGTCAACGGCGCCGGTCTTGCCATGGCGACGATGGACATCATCAAGCTCTATGGCGCGGAGCCCGCCAACTTTCTCGATGTCGGCGGCGGCGCCTCAAAGGAAAAGGTGCAGGCCGCGTTCAAGATCATTCTTTCTGACCCTGCTGTGAAGGGCATCCTGGTCAATATCTTCGGCGGCATCATGCGTTGCGACATCATCGCGGACGGCATCGTTGCGGCTGCACGCGAGATGGCGATCAACGTGCCGCTCGTCGTGCGCCTCGAGGGGACAAACGTCGAGCTCGGCAAGGGTATCCTGGCGAAGAGCGGGCTCAAGATCGTGCCGGCAGACGACCTTGCTGATGCGGCTAGAAAGATCACCGCAGCAATCAAGCAGGTGGCTTGAAGACTTTGGCGTGAACACTGGGGCTTGAAGGCGCGGGCTTGAAGGCTGGCTCATGCCGGCGGCTCTCGCCGCAGCTATCGGGGAATTGGTTACAATGGCTATACTTGTCGACAAGACAACAGTGACGATCTGCCAGGGCATTACAGGTGCACAAGGCACGTTTCACACCAAGCAGGCGCGCAGCTATGGCACCAAGGTGGCCGGCGGCGTGACACCCGGTAAAGGTGGCACCAAGCACGCAGATGCGGAGCTCGCAGACCTGCCACTCTTTGATACCGTGCTCGAGGCGAAGGCGGCAACGGGAGCTAACGCTTCAGCAATCTACGTGCCTCCGCCGTTCGCTGCAGACGCTATCCTCGAGGCCATCGACGCCGAGATCCCGCTCATCGTGTGCATCACGGAGGGCATTCCGGTGCTTGACATGGTCAAGGTCAAACGGGCGCTGTGCGGCTCCAAATCCCGCCTCGTCGGGCCGAACTGTCCGGGCGTTCTCACTCCGAACGAGTGCAAGATCGGCATCATGCCGGGCAACATCTTCCGCAAGGGCACGGTCGGCATCGTTTCGCGGTCGGGCACGCTGACCTACGAGGCGGTGAAGCAGACGACCGACGCAGGCCTCGGCCAGTCGACCGCGGTCGGCATCGGCGGCGACCCGGTGAAGGGCACCGAGCATATCGATGTGCTCGAGCTCCTGCTGTCTGATCCAGAGACACATTCCATCATTATGATCGGTGAAATTGGCGGCTCCGCTGAGGAGGACGCCGCCGAGTTCCTGATCAGCGAGGCAAAGAAGGGCCGCAAGAAGCCCATGGCCGGGTTCATTGCCGGAATGACAGCGCCGCCAGGCCGCCGGATGGGCCATGCCGGCGCTATCATTTCGGGCGGCAAGGGGCGGGCGGAAGACAAGGTCGAAGCCATGCGCCGGGCCGGGATTGCAATCGCAGACAGCCCGGCCTCGCTCGGCACGACATTGACTAAAGTCTTAAAGGGCTGACCCGGACACACTAAGTTTTGCGTACTAAGGGTGGGAAGACTCACCTAAGTCCGGGGCAGTGCAGGCGAGCCGGATATAGACCGGAAAACAGCGGGGTTTTGCATGTCACGCCAAGCGGCAAACAAGCAGTTTCTCCGAACCTCGTTCCTCAATGGCGTCAACGCGCCGTACATTGAGGAGCTGCAGTCGCAGTACGAGACGAACCCTGGTTCTGTCTCCGACGAGTGGCGGCATTTTTTTGAAAGCCTGAAGGAGGAGCGGGAGCGCGGTCGCGTGGACGAGCGGTCGGAGCCGCACCCGGCGGCATCGGAGCCGTCATGGGGCGTACCGCTTTCCGAGCTGCAATCCGTCGGCGGCGATCTCGTTGCTGCGCTGACCGGAGACTATGGCGAAACAGAGCGGAGCTTGCGCGAAAAGATTTCGGCCCAGTCATTCGCAGCCGGATTCGATATGTCGCCCGCCGTATCGCTGCGCGCGACCCAGGACAGCATTCGCGCCATCATGATGATCCGCGCTTATCGCGTCATGGGGCATCTCGCGGCGGATCTCGATCCCTTGGGCCTTGCCGAGCGCAAAGTGCACAAGGAGCTGAAACCGGAGACCTATGGTTTCACGGAAGCCGATCTCGACCGGCCGATCTTCATCGATCGCTATCTCGGAATGGAGACGGCGACCATTCGGCAGGTGTTGAGGATCTTGCGCCGCACCTATTGCCGCAAGATCGGTTGGCAGTTCATGCACATCGGCTCGCCGGCGCAGAAAAGCTGGATCCAGCAGCGCATCGAGGGCGAGGAGAAGGACATCCGCTTCACGCGGGAAGGGAAGCGCGCCATCCTCAACAAGCTGATCGAGGGTGAAGCATTCGAGCGCTTCGCGGACGTGAAATATACGGGCACCAAGCGCTTCGGGCTCGATGGCGGTGAATCGATGATTCCTGCGCTCGAGCAGATCATCAAGCGTGGCGGTCAGCTCGGCGTGAAGGAGATCGTCATCGGCATGGCACATCGCGGACGTCTCAACGTCCTTGCGAATGTGATGAGCAAGCCGTTTCGCGCCATCTTCAACGAGTTCAAAGGTGGCTCGTGGAAGCCGGATGACGTCGAGGGCTCGGGTGATGTGAAGTATCATCTTGGCGCCTCGTCCGATCGGCAGTTCGACGGCAACAACGTGCACCTTTCGCTGACGGCGAACCCGTCGCATCTCGAGATCGTTGATCCGGTAGTGCTCGGGAAGGTGCGCGCCAAGCAGGATCAACTCAGCTGCGAGCCGGGCGAGCGTACGCCAGTCTTGCCGCTCCTCATTCATGGCGATGCGGCTTTTGCCGGACAGGGCGTGGTTGCCGAGTGCTTCGGGCTCTCGGGCCTCAAGGGGCATCGCACCGGCGGGTCCATACACTTCATTATCAACAATCAGATCGGCTTTACGACGAACCCGCGCTACTCGCGCTCGTCGCCCTATTGCTCAGATGTGGCGCGCATCATCGAGGCGCCGATCTTCCACGTGAATGGCGATGATCCGGAATCTGTCGTGCACGTCGCCAAGGTGGCGACCGAGTTCCGCCAGAAGTTTCAAAAACCCGTTGTCATCGACATGTTCTGCTATCGCCGCTTCGGCCACAACGAGAGCGACGAGCCGGCCTTTACGCAGCCGTTGATGTACAACGCGATCAAGAAGCATCCGAGCACGGTCGAGATCTACGCAAAGCAGCTCGTCGAGGAGACCGTCCTCACTCCGGACGAGGTTGAGGGTATGAAGGCCCGCTTCCGGTCCAATCTTGACGAAGAGATGCGGGCGGCCGACGGATATAAACCGAACAAGGCCGATTGGCTGGATGGGCGCTGGGCCGGCGTCGGTTTTGCCGTCGGAGAAGAACGGCGCGGCAATACGGGTGTGGCGCTTGATGCGCTGCGCGACATGGGTAAGCGGCTTACGACGCTGCCATCGGACTTCAACGCACACAAAACCATCGCGAAGCTGCTCGAGCGGCGTCGCGAGATGGTGATGACGGGCGAGGGCATCGATTGGGCGATGGCCGAGCAGCTGGCATTCGGCTCGCTGGTGCGGGAAGGCTTTCCGGTCCGACTTTCAGGCCAGGACTGCGAGCGCGGCACGTTCTCGCAGCGCCACGCGGTGCTGATCGACCAGGAGACGGAAAAGCGCTGGACGCCGCTCCGCCACCTGACGCCAGATCAGGCGCGTTTCGAGGTCATCAACTCGATGCTGTCGGAAGAGGCTGTGCTCGGGTTCGAGTATGGCTATTCACTGGCCGAGCCGAACGCGCTTGTTGCGTGGGAAGCTCAATTCGGCGACTTCGCCAACGGCGCGCAGGTCGTGTTCGACCAGTTTGTGTCGTCGGGTGAGCGCAAATGGCTGCGCATGTCCGGGCTTGTTTGCCTCCTACCGCATGGCTACGAGGGACAGGGCCCGGAGCATTCCTCGGCCCGGCTCGAGCGCTATCTGCAGCTCTGTGCGGAGGACAATATGCAGGTGGCGAACTGCACGACGCCTGCGAACTACTTCCACATTTTGCGGCGGCAGATGAACCGCAATTTCAGGAAGCCGCTCATTCTCATGACACCGAAGTCGCTGCTTCGGCACAAGCGCGTCGTGTCGCGGCTCGACGAGCTTGGTCCGGGAACGACGTTCCATCGGCTCTTGTGGGATAACGCGGATTTCGCGGCCGACGAGAAGCTGAAGCTGGTGGCGGACGCGCAGATCCGCCGGGTCGTCCTATGCTCGGGCAAGGTCTACTACGATCTTTTGGACGCGCGCGAGGCGCAAGGCATCAAGGACGTCTATCTCCTGCGCGTCGAGCAGCTCTATCCGTTCCCAGCTCGTGCCCTCATTCAGGAGCTCAACCGGTTTCCCTCGGCAGACGTCGTCTGGTGCCAGGAAGAGCCGCGTAACATGGGTGCATGGTCGTTTGTGGCGCCGATTACCGATTGGGTTCTCGAGCATACGAAAACCACCGGGCGGCGGCTCAAGTATGTCGGCAGGCCCGCTTCGGCGTCCACTGCGACGGGTCTCTTGAGCAAGCATATCCACGAGCAGAAGTCGCTCGTGGCAGAAGCTTTGAAGGTGTAGTCGCGCCGCCTTGTGTCTTCTCTCTAGGGAAGCGAGCGGCGCCGTAGATAGGAAGAGGGCAGGCCAGGATGACGATCGAGATACGTGTTCCGACACTCGGGGAGTCGGTTTCCGAGGCGACCGTCGGCAAATGGCTCAAGAAACCGGGCGATTCAGTGAAGGTCGACGAGCCGCTGGTGGAGCTCGAGACCGAAAAGGTCACCGTCGAAGTACCGGCTCCTGCCGCGGGTGTGCTGTCCGACATCGTGGCCGTGCAGGGAATGACGGTTGCCATCGGCGCTGTGATCGGGGCGCTCAGGCCCGGTGACGGAGCGGGTGCTGCTGTGGCGCCTGCCCCGCCGAAAGCCGAGGCAAAGGCCGCTCCAAGCCACGGAGAAGCTGCGCCGGGCTCCGATATGCCGCCGTCACCGGCCGCGCGAAAGCACTTGGCAGAAGCGGGGCTCGATGCCGAGGATGTCGCCGGCTCGGGCCGCCGGGGCCAGATCCTCAAAGAGGACATCACTGCGGCCGTGAAGAAAATGCAGCCTGTCGAACGGCATGAAGAAACCGCACCCGCGGCTGTGCCTGTAGCGGCGTCTGCTCCCGTCGCCGCGTCGCCGCCAGCTGGCGGGCCGGTTGGTCGTGCTTCACAGATGACTGTTCCGTCCCGCGAGCTGCGCGTCCCGACGAGTGTCAGCGAGGCCGGGCGCGAGGAACGCGTGCGCATGACGCGGCTGCGTCAGACCATTGCGACGCGTCTCAAGGAGGCGCAGGAAACGGCGGCGATGCTGACCACGTTCAACGACGCGGACATGTCGGCCGTGATGGCGCTGCGCGCGCAATACAAGGATCTCTTCGAGAAGCGGCACGGTGTGAAGCTCGGCTTCATGGGCTTCTTCGTCAAGGCGTGCATTCAAGCGCTGCGCGAGATCCCGGCTGTGAACGCCGAGATCGACGGCGATGATCTCGTGTACAAAAACTACTATCACATTGGCGTCGCGGTCGGGACCGAGCGCGGGCTCGTCGTGCCGGTGCTGCGCGAAGCCGATCGCATGTCGATCGCTGAGATCGAGGGCAGCATCGCCGACTACGGCAAGCGGGCGCGAGACGGCAAGCTTTCGATCGCCGATATGCAGGGCGGCACGTTCACGATCTCGAACGGCGGCGTCTACGGCTCGATGCTGTCGACGCCGATCTTGAATTCACCGCAGGCGGGCATTCTCGGCATGCATCGCATTGAGGAGCGGCCGGTCGTGAAGAATGGGCAGATCGTGGCGCGGCCGATGATGTATCTGGCGCTCACGTACGATCACCGCATCGTCGACGGCAAGGAGGCGGTGACCTTCCTCGTCCGCGTCAAGGAGTGCCTCGAGGATCCGCAAAGGTTCATTCTGGAGCTTTAGGTGATCCCTCTTCGTTGGAAAGAGGCGCTAATTGAATGGGCGCAACGTAATCCCGATGTTGCGGAGCTTTGGGTTTACGGAAGCAGGGCCCGCGGCAATCATCGCGAGGACAGCGATCTAGATGTTGCCATAGTTCCGGCCGGTGACGAGAGAAGGGACGGATTGGCCATTTGGATGTTCGGGAAACAGGCTTGGAAGCGAGAGTTTGAAGCCTCGATTCCTGTAGCTGTGCATCTCGAATATGCGGACTTCAGAGATAGAGACGGCTTGGTCGTCTCAGAGCTAAGAGAATACGGCGTGCAGACTTTCGAACGAGCTCGGGGTGTTCAATGGCAGTACCGTACGATCTGATCGTGATTGGCAGTGGCCCGGGGGGCTATGTCTGCGCCATTCGTGCGTCGCAGCTTGGGCTCAAGGTTGCTATCGTCGAGAAACGTGCGACGCATGGCGGCACGTGTCTCAACGTCGGATGCATTCCGTCGAAGGCCCTGCTGCATGCGACCGAGCTCTATGAGGAAGCGCAGCACGGCTTTGCGCGCATGGGTATCAATGCCGCGCCGACGGTCGACCTCGCTCAATTGCTTAAGTTCAAGGACGAGGGCGTGAAAGGGAACGTCGACGGCGTGGCGTTCCTCTTGAAGAAGAACAAGATCGATGCGTACCGCGGAACCGGACGGGTTCTGGGGGCTGGGCGGGTCGAAGTGACGGCCGAGAGCGGCGAAAAGAGCGTGCTCGAGACGAAGGCGATCGTGATCGCCACCGGATCGGATATTGCGCGGCTTGCCAATATCGAGATCGACGAAAGGCATGTGCTGTCGTCCACCGGCGCTCTGACTTTGGCAGAGGTGCCGAAGCGCTTGCTCGTCGTCGGCGCCGGAGTAATCGGGCTCGAGCTTGGCTCCGTGTGGCGACGGCTCGGCTCGACCGTGACCGTTGTCGAGTATCTCGATCGCATCCTGCCCGGCATGGATAGTGACATCGCGAAAAGCTCCGAGCGCATTTTCGCGAAGCAGGGAATGACATTCCGTCTGGGCTCGAAAGTGACTGGCATCGAGAAGACCGGGTCCGGCTTGCGTGTTCTGATCGAGCCGGCTGCCGGAGGGATGGCCGACGCACTCGAGACTGACGCCGTGCTGGTGTCGATCGGCCGCGTCCCTTACACGGACGGCTTGGGGCTCGCGGAGGCAGGCGTCCTGCTCGACGCCAAGAAGCGCATTGCCGTCAACGGGCGTTTTGAAACGAACGTATCCGGCATCTTCGCGATCGGCGACGTGATTGCCGGGCCGATGCTCGCGCACAAGGCTGAAGACGAGGGTGTCGCGGTCGCGGAAATCCTCGCTGGGCAGGCCGGCCACGTCAACTACGATGTGATCCCGAACGTCATCTATACGGCGCCTGAGATTGCCTCCGTCGGCAAGAGCGAGGAAGAGCTCAAGGCCGCGGGCGTGGCGTTCACGATCGGAAAATTTCCGTTCCTCGCGAACGGGCGAGCCAAGGTGAACCGCACGACGGACGGGTTCGTGAAGGTGCTCGCGCATGCGGACACGGATCGCATTCTCGGCGTGCACATCATTGGTGCGCACGCGGGCGAGCTTATTGCGGAAGCGGCCGTGATCATGGAGTTCGGCGGTTCGGCCGAGGATCTGGCGCGGACGTGCCATGCGCATCCGACGCTGTCAGAAGCCGTGAAGGAAGCGGCCATGTCGGCCGGCAAACGCGCGATCCATATGTGAGCTTCGGCGCGTTATCTCTGGCCAATGGGCAGTGTAAGTTTGTGCTGGTGCCAGCGGCGGGCGGCGACGAGGCTCCAGATGGCTTCGACGAGCCCGAACGGCCAGGCGCCCTGCAGGAAGCCATAGATCGAGCCGAGCGCACAGGATGCCGCGAACGCGAGGATGAACCAATGGCTCCGCTCCTCGAGCGCGTAGAAGACGAGCATGCAGGTGACGGCGAAGAGGCCGAACAGCGAAAGCGTGTCCATGCGTATTGAGGACCCTATTGCAAAGCCGTTACCGTATAGCCCTTTTCGCGGATAAGCTCCACCAGGCCGCTCTTGCCTATGAGGTGCAAGGCGCCGACGGCGATGAAAGCACCACCCTTTTCGAGATACGGCGTGGCGGCGTCGCGCATCTTGATGTTGCGCTCGTTGACGATCTTGTCCTGGAAGCCCTGGAAGGCGTCTGCGCCAATGCCTGCCTTCTCGGCGAGAACAAGCTGTAGCGGCCACGCGGCGCCGGTGCGGCGATCGAGGTAGAGCCGTACCAAGGTCTCCGCCAAATCGTTGGTGCGCTCGTGCATGGCGAGACTAGCGCGAAGCATACCGAGCTGCTGATCCTCCGGCAGGCTGGCCAGGGCGCTCAACTGCTGGTCGATGGTCTCGAGCCCTGCGACAGGCGTGCCGCGCGACTTTGCCTCGGCCGCAATCTGCATGTCGAGGATCGGGATGCCGCGCTTCAGCTTCTCGCGCTCGCACGCCGTGGCGGCAATGAACAATGATACAATCCACGGGCGATAGAGGTGGACGACCGCGCCGGGAAGGCCTGCCAGGTCGAGCGCTGCTTTCGCCTTGGCGTATTCCTCTGGCGTCAGGAGCTTCTCGAGGGTTTGGCCGTCAGAGAAGAGCGCCGCCTTCGACGCGTCGGCGAGGGCGCTTGCCGAGGCTCCCTGCGAGACGTCGGCCGCCTCAAGCAGCACTTGCGTCGAGGAACTGAGTGCAGTGCGCACCTTGTCAGGAAGGGTTGTGATGCGCTCGTCGGTGAGATGCAGGGTGGCAAAAATGTACGAGGCTGGCGTCCCTTCGCGCTCTATTTTCCAGAGGAGCGCGTTGCCGTTGAGGGCTGCCTCCGCTCCGCGTGCGACGCGGGTGTAGGCCGCCGGATCGGTCGTTGCGAGCTCAGCGAGCAGGTCCGAGCCGCCACAGCCCTTTGCAGACGCGGCGGGCGTCTTTGTGGCTTT
Organism: Hyphomicrobium sp.; assembly: GCA_041659825.1. Classification (GTDB taxonomy): domain Bacteria; phylum Pseudomonadota; class Alphaproteobacteria; order Rhizobiales; family Hyphomicrobiaceae; genus Hyphomicrobium_C. Next base: position 22,271 of record JBAZXL010000002.1, on the reverse strand, counting down.
GCCATCGACCGCGAGCGCTGGAGAGCAGAGGCTTATGAGAGCCGCTAGCATTATCGAATTCAACAATTTGTACACTTTTGCTCACTCCGTTTTTCATCGCTCATAGCCGAGTTTTGGCCGTTGGGCAAAGTCTCACGGGGGGGTGAGGGGCAATCAGGCGCGGGGATGGGCCCGATCGTAAACCGCGAGCAGATGGTCGCGATCGACTTCGGTATAGACCTGAGTGGTCGAGAGCGAGGCGTGGCCGAGAAGCTCCTGGATCTGACGAAGGTCGGCGCCGGCCGATAGGAGATGCGTCGCGAAGGAATGGCGGAGCGCGTGCGGCGTTGCAGTTTGAGGCAGCTCCAGCTCGTCCCGCAGGCGCGCGATCATAAGCTGGATGATACGCGGGGAGAGCGCTCCGCCCTTGGCGCCGACGAAGAGGGGGCCGTCATGGTCGAGCCCATACGGGCAGAGTGCGAGATAACGCTCGATGGCTTTCTGCGTGATCGGGAGAATAGGGACGAGGCGTTCCTTGCCGCCCTTGCCGATGACCCTGATGACGTCGCGGCCGGTCGTCGGAGCGTCCCTGCGGATGAGGCCCAGGGCTTCGGAAATGCGGAGGCCGGCGCCGTAGAGGAGCAGGAGCACCGCCGTGTCGCGAGCCGAGATCCAGGGATCCGCCGTCGCAGAGGCATGGCCGACGAGGTCGGCGGCTTTGTCGACGGTCAACGGCTTCGGGACGGAGTGAGGAACTCGCGGAAGCGCGACCTGGTGCACGGTGCGTATGGCAATGGTGCCGGTGCTCTCAAGCCAACGGAAGAATGTGCGCAACGCCGACATCGTGCGCGAGAGCGAGCGACTGGTGAGGCCGTCGCGGCGGCGGGCCGCCATGAAACGGCGAAATGTCTTGAGGTCGAGGCGCGCGAGATCGCCAAGGCAGGGTGCGCGGCTGAGATCGGCCGTCAGGAATGCAAGGAATTGGCGAAGGTCGCGCTCGTATGCGGCGATGGTTGCCGGCGAGTGGCCGCGCTCGGCAATCAGGTGCTCCAGCCAGCCGGCAGCCGATCGTTTGAGATCGTCCGCAAGCGGCAGCTTGCCGGTGGCGTTGAGGACGGTGCTGATGGATCGTCTGCTCATGCTTCCGAGCATCGAGCCGCAATCATTAACGAAGCGTTAACGACCTTCCATATGGCACGAAACGTTGCCCTTTGCGCCATTTGATGTTGCGGGTGGGCGATGGGCGGCGCAGACTTTGCGCGAATTTGAGAGTGCACGGCCCATGGCGATCACGTCGAAACGGCTGCTTGATCTTAAGATTCGCCTTGCCGCTCTGCATCCTGAGCTTCGCAAGCGGTGGCTTGCCGATCACGGCGTTGCACTGGCGCAGAACGCGGTATCAGGCTTCATCGCCTCGCTTCTTTCGATTGCCTACTGCCTCTCGTTCAGCGCCTTGCTTTTTCAGGGCGCGCTTGCGCCGGGCCTTGGCGCAGGGCTCTGGGCCTTGCTCGTGGGGACTGCGGTTGCTGGTCTTTACGTTTCTTTGACGACGTCGCTGCCGCCGGCGGAGGCGGGGCCGGACAATCCGGCGGTTGCCGTGCTTACGGTGCTCGCAGGAACCGTTGCGGGGCCGGTGCTTGCCGCCGGCGGAGATGGAAAGCTCGCGGCAGACTACGTCCTGATCGCGTTCTCGCTCGCAACGTTGGTCACGGGAGCGGTGCTCTATGCGCTTGGCCGATTGAAGCTCGGCCAATATGTGCGCTTCATCCCGTACCCGGTAATCGGCGGGTTCCTTGCCGCGTCTGGGTTTTTGCTGGCGAAGGGCGGCTTCGAGGTGATGACGGGGGCCGATCTCGCGCTCGACAAGCTTGCGGCTGCTGTGCCGCGCGACCGCTTGCCGATGGTGTCGCTTGGCGTGGCGTTCGCGATCGTAGTCTACGCTTTCCGTGCAAGGACCGGCAGCATGTATGTGTTGCCGGTGGCGTTCATTGCGGGATCCTTGGTGCTCGACCTCATGCTGTGGTGGTTGGGGCTCATGGGAGAGGACAGTGGATGGTTCATCACGGGGGCATCCAGGCTCGAGCCGTGGATGCCGCTGCGGACGCTCGCCGAAAATCACTTCGACTGGTCGATATTCTTCGGCGCCGCGATCGAAATTGCGGTCGCTGCCGGTGTGACGGTGATTGCGCTGCTCCTCGACGTCACGGGGCTTGAGGTTGCGCGCACGAGAAGCGGGGATCTCGATTGGGAATTCCGTACGAACGGTATGGCAAACATGATTGCTGCTCCGCTCGGCGGTGTGATGGGGAACCTCTCGCTCAACGGCAGCAGGCTGCTCGACGCGACCGGCGGCTTGGCGCGGATCAGCGGCGTCTTTGCTTCGCTGGTCGTCGCCGCCATCGTGCTGACGGGCATCGATCTGCCGGGGATTGTGCCGAAGCCGGTGCTCGCGGGACTGCTCATCTATCTCGGTCTTGTCGTGCTTGCCGAGATGGCGTTGCGGTCGCCTGCGCATGGCGCATGGAAGGACTTCGTGCTCGCGCTCGCGATCATGTTCGCGATCATCACCGAGGGCTACCTCCTGGGTGTCGTGTTCGGATTTATCGCGGCGTGCCTCATGTTTGCGGTGAGCTACAGCCGCGTGGAGGTCATCCGCCGGCATCTCACGCGGAGCGTTATCGCTTCGACGACGGAGCGAGCTCGATCAGATCAGCATCTGCTCAAGGAAGAAGGAGAGCGCATCCACGTGTTCTGGCTCTCGGGCTACATCTTCTTTGGCTCCTCCAATCGCCTATTCGAAAGCATCAGGGATGCGATGGAGAGGGCCAGTGATCTCGAGACGGGCGGAGCCGCCAAGAGCAATGCGCGCCGGTTCGCTGTGCTCGACTTTTCCAACGTCTCGGGCTTTGATTCGGCGGCCGTGCTCTCGCTCATCAAGCTCTGCAATCACGCTGCCGGCCATTGCATCGTGCTGGCGTTTGCCGGGCTCGATACGCGTCTTTCCGCAGCGCTCCCGCAGGTGGAAGGCCTGGCGGCCGACGGGGAGCATCGCACATTCAGCTCTCGTGATGCGGCTCTCGCGTGGTGCGAGGAGCAGCTTCTCGACGAAGCCTCGCAGCCGGGAAAGCTAGAGCAGGCTGCGGATATCGAGGCGTGGCTTGCGGCCGAGATCGGCGGGCAAGATGAGATGGCGCGGCTCGCCCGCTATCTCGTGCGCCGCGACCTCGCAGGCGGCGAGGTTCTCTACGAGCAGGGCACGGCCTCAGACACTATTGATCTCGTGATCCGCGGTAAAATAGCCGTTTTGCTTGCTAGAGACGACGTTGACGCAGGCGAGCCTTGGCTCGTCGTTCGCCGAATGTCGATGCGAACCGTTGTCGGAGAAATGGGCTTTTTCCGCGGAACTGCGAGGGCGGCGCGCGTTGCAGCCGAGGGGCCTACAAGCGTTTTCACCTTGAATCGCGAGGCTTTTGAGAGGCTCAAGGCGGAGGATGAGGCGCTTGCCCGAGCGTTTCTTGAGTTCATCGTGCGCACACTTTCAGACAGGCTCGCGTTTGCGAACCAAGGAATTTCTGCATTGAGTTGATTGAATGCCCGCTATTGCTGGTGTTATGCAACTTGCAGAGCTCGGCGCTCGCGGCCTCAAGAAACTTGCGAGGGGCCTGTGCTGTTGCTCAAGCAAGAGTGTCCGAATGTCCAGATCGGCACGCAAAAACGCAATCTTTTGAAATCAGTAGACGCGAACATTGATAGTTATTGTATGTTTTCGCAGTCATTGATTCTCTTGGGGAAACCACTTATGGCCAAAGCTGCAACGAAAACTGTCACCAAAGCTGCTCCGAAGCCGGCTGCGAAAGCCGCCAAGGCTGCTGTCAAGCCAGCCGCGAAGCAGGATACCCTCACGCTGCGCCACATCGGCAACGCGCTTTCCGAGGCTCACGATCTGCCGAAGAAGCAGGCTAACGCCGTGCTCGAGGACATGATCGCGATGATCACCAAGCACCTGAAGAAGGGCGATCGCATTCGTATCGGCGGTCTCGGCATTCTGCAGGTTCGCAAGCGTCCGGCACGCATGGGCCGTAACCCTGCAACGGGCGAAGCAATCAAGATCAAAGCGAGCAAGAAGGTTGCGTTCCGCGCCGCCAAGGATCTCAAAGAGCAGATCTAATGCTGCCATTGCACGATCAGGGCGGGCAGGCTGCAAAGCGGCCCGCCGCCCCATTCGTTGCTGCGTCGATCTTCCGGGTCATCTTGGACGATCAACGCGACGGGTAGCGATGCGGCGGTTAGCGGTCGCCTCCGATCAAAGATCAGATGATCGATTGGCCGGTCTTCTTCCAGTCAGCCACGAAGGTCGCAAGCCCCGCATCGGTGAGCGGATGCTTGACGAGGGCTTTCAGGATTGCCGGCGGGACGGTCGAGACGTCGGCTCCGATAAGAGCCGCTTCCTTGACGTGATTGACCGAGCGGATTGAGGCCGCGAGTATGTTGGTGTCGAGGTCGTGATAGTTGTCATAGATGGCGCGGATCTCGCGGATAAGGTCCATGCCATTGAGGCCGATGTCATCGAGACGGCCGATGAACGGCGATACGAACGTGGCGCCGGCCTTCGCTGCCAGAAGCGCCTGATTGGCCGAGAAGCACAGGGTGACGTTGACCATCGTGCCTTCAGACGTCAAGGCTTTGCAGGCCTTGAGGCCGTCGAACGTCAGTGGAACTTTGATCGCGACGTTCTTGGCTATTTTGCGCAGAACGTGGGCTTCCTGCATCATGGTATCGTAGTCAAGGGCCGCGACCTCGGCCGAGACGGGGCCGGGCACGACTGCACATATCTCGGCGATCGTCTCCTTGAAGTCGCGGCCGGATTTGGCAATCAGCGACGGGTTGGTCGTGACGCCATCCAAGAGGCCGGTGGAAGCCAGCTCTTTGATTTCAGCAACATCGGCAGTATCGACAAAGAACTTCATTTCCTGGCCCCTCTGGGGTTTGCCGTCAGCTCGCCATGTGGAGCTGACTAGGCTATCCCCCTCGATTCGGTAGTCGTAGCTTCTAATCCGGTCGCAGGACAATTGGATAGCCTTCTTGGCATTAATGCAAACGACGGCAACATGGCGCAGCCCTGCGCGCCCGTGTTGCTGCCGGTCGCGCTCGACCAGACCTACGATTACCTGGTGCCTGAGGGGCTTGGGCTCGAGCCCGGTGCATTCGTATTGGTGCCGTTCGGTTCGCAGAGCCGCGTCGGTGTTGTTTGGGACCAGCCGCTTGGACAGCCGGAAAAGCCAGTCGATCGCAAGAAGCTCAAGGCGATGAGCCATAGGCTCGATGTGCCGCCGCTGCCGGTCGCGTCGCTGCGCTTTGCTGAGTGGATTTCTAAATACACGCTGGCGCCGCTCGGCATGGTGTTGCGCATGATGATGAGCGCGCAGGCGGCGTTCGAGCCGCAGAAGCCGCGTTTCGGTGTCCGTATTGTTGCCGGTGCGGGAGAGCCGCCACGACTTACGCCGCCGCGCAAGCGTGCCCTCGAGGTTGCCAGCGACGGGTTGATCCGGGCAAAGGCGGCGCTGGCCCAGGAGGCAGCCTGCACCTCCGGCGTCGTGGATGGGCTGGTTCAGTCGGGCAATCTGGTTGAGGTCGCGATCCCGGAAAAACGCTATCCGGTGCCCAATGCGGATCACCGGAGGACCGACCTTACCGACGATCAGGCGATGGCCGTGCAGACGCTAATCGCCTCTGTCGACGGGGCCTGCTTCTCGGTGTCGCTGCTCGACGGCGTCACCGGTTCCGGCAAGACCGAGGTCTATTATGAAGCGGTGGCGCAGACGTTAAGGCGCGAGCGCCAGGCGCTGATCATGCTGCCCGAAATCGCTCTTACCAGCCAGTTCATGAGCCGGTTTCAGGCCCGCTTCGGCGCACCGCCCGTGGAGTGGCATTCGGCGCTTTCGACTGCCGAGCGCGGGCGCATCTGGCGGGCGGTGGCGACGGGGGACGCGCGGGTGGTCGTCGGGGCTCGCTCGGCGTTGTTTCTGCCGGTTTGCGACCTCGGGTTGGTGGTCGTCGACGAGGAGCACGACGCGGGCTTCAAGCAGGACGATCGCGTGCATTATCAGGCGCGCGACATGAGTGTCGTGCGCGGGAGCCTCGGAAAATTTCCGGTCATTCTGGCATCGGCAACGCCGTCGATCGAAAGCCATGTGAACGCGCGCAACGGTCGCTATCGCCACGTGCTATTGCCCGGGCGTTTCACCGGCGCCGAGCTGCCGTCGGTGACGCCCATCGATCTCAGGGCCAATCCGCCGGAGAAGGGTCGCTGGCTGTCGCCGGTGCTGGTTGAGGCTCTGGCGGAGACCTACGGGGAAAAGCAGCAATCGCTGTTATTCCTGAACAGGCGTGGATATGCGCCGCTCACATTGTGCCGGAGTTGCGGACATCGCTTCGAATGCCCGCAGTGCACGGCGTGGCTTGTCGAGCATCGCTTCCGCCATAAGCTCAATTGCCATCATTGCGGCTTCTCCCTGCCGATGCCGGAGAAGTGCCCGAAGTGCGGCGAGATCGGCTCACTCGTGGCGTGTGGCCCGGGTGTCGAGCGTGTTGCGGAGGAGGTGCGCGAGCGCTTTCCGGAGGCGCGCATCGCCTTGCTCTCGTCGGACCTCATTCCAGGCCTTACGGAGATGCGTGAAATCATCGGCAGCATCGAGAATGGCGAGGTCGATATCATCGTCGGGACGCAGATCGTGGCGAAGGGGCACAACTTCCCTCTCCTCGCGACGGTCGGTATTGTCGACGGCGACCTCGGGCTTTCGATGGGAGCTGACCCACGCGCGGGAGAGCGAACGTTCCAGCTTCTGCATCAGGTCACGGGGCGTGCGGGCCGAGCGCTAACCAAGGGGCGTGGCTTCGTGCAGACGCACATGCCGGAGCATCCGGTCATGGAAGCCATCATCTCGGGTGATCGCGAAGCGTTTCTCAACCGTGAGATCGATATGCGCCGGCGCGGTATGCTGCCGCCTTTCGGCCGGCTGGCGGCGCTCGTGGTGTCGGCGCGCGAGAAGGAGCTTGCGGAAAAATTTGCGCGCGAGGTTGCAAGGCGCGCGCCGGCCGCCGAGCGCATCGAGGTGCTCGGGCCAGCAGAAGCGCCAATTGCGGTGGTGCGCGGGCGGCATCGGTGGCGGCTACTCGTCAAGGCGCCGCGCGAGATGGATATTCAAAGCTATCTGCGGGCGTGGGGCGAGGCGCTGCCGAAGATTTCGGGCGACCTGCGCCTCACCGTCGATATCGACCCCTATAGCTTCTTGTAGGGGGGATCTCAGCCGCTGATGCGCTGCGATCCCCCCCTTTCCCTAACCCTCCCGCACGAGGGGGCGGGAAAAGCGTTAGTGGTTGCGGTGGCCCTGTGCGGCGAGGATTGCCGCGAGCGCGAGGGCGCTGAGGCCAATTGCGATGTTGCGGCCTGAATGGTCGCTGTGGCCACCGCGGCGATAGCCGAAGCTGTTGTGACGACCACCGCGGCCGTCACGCAGACCACGGAAATCGTCGTGGTTGCCATTGTCATGGCGGAAGCTGCGCTCGCCGGAGAAGCTATCGTTGCGGCCGCCGGCGGTAGCTGCGCTTGCCAGGGGGCCCGCCTGAGCAACGAGAATGCTGGCGATCACGGCGGCACTGGTCGCAATCTTCTTAAACGAGCTATTGTTGTTAGTCATGGTGTTAGGCTCCCTTGGTCTGATCCCCTGCCACCGAGGACAATCCCCGTGCGGCGCTTGAGATCAGGTTTAAAGGGCTAGCCTTGAACTCGACTTGAACGGAGCTTGCAGCTTTCGTTCATGTTTGTCGCCGCTATCGGGGGCGCTATCCGAGATAGGGGCAGCGGCGGCGTACGCCGTCATAGCCCACGAAGGTCCCGGTCGCGGGGTCGAACGAGCGGTAACGAGCGCGGCAGCGGTCGACCGGGTCGCCACCGTCATCGACTGCGACGACGTTGTCATAGGCACCATTGTACCAGTAGTCGTTACCGTACCAGTACCAGGGTGCACCAGCAACAATGGCGCCGCGCCGCCACCCACGTCCGCCTCTCCAGCCATCCCAATCACCACGTCCGGCGACCCAGCGGCGCCCATTGACGATGTTGCCGCGGCGCGGTCCGACAACAATGCCGTCGCCGCCGCGTCGCCCTGCCCAGCCCGCAACACGAGGCCCGCCGTAGCCTCTGAAGGCCTGCCCCCGGAATCCATCTATTCTGGCGCCTCGTATGACCGGTCCGCGGCCAATGGGGCCACGAAACGCAGGTCCGCCGCCACGTATAGCGGCGCCTGCGAAGCCACGGCCACCTCCACCGAAGCCTCCGCCGCCAAAGCCACGGCCGCCTCCGAAGCCTCCTCCGCCGAAGCCGCCGCGACCTCCTCCTCTTACAAGAATGAGATCACCGCTGCCGCCAGGCTGGTCGGAAGAAATCGGGGCAATTGGCTTTGCAGCCCCCGGTTGCACCGGCGCGGCGCTGAGCGAGAGCGGCGCGCCGAAGAGGGGCACGCTCAAGAGAATTGCCGAAAAAATGTATCGTCCTGCTTTCATCCCGCTTTTCCTTCCATATTGGGGGCGTTTCGCGGGTCGCTGCTACCAGGCGCGTACCCCGCACCGCGATGGCCATTCATCTGGTCTCAAAACACAGGGCTCTTGGCGATGTTCCAAAAAACCTTTTCGGCGGCCGGGGAGCGGTCAAACGACGCGGAAATGCGGCGATCCGGCTCGCTAAGGCCGGTTGATGCGGTGAGACGCCCATGATACAGAACCGCGGGTTTCAGGTGGCGGTGCGCCTTTTTGTGCGCGGCCCTCCTGCGACTTACCTTCTCACAAAAGGGCTGTGGCTTCGGCCGCGGGGCTTTCTTTCAACCCCTTGAGCACGCGAGATTTTGTGAACGTGGCGACAGAACAACCAATCGTAGCCGGTGTTGCGGGGCGCTATGCAGCCGCCCTTTTCGATCTCGCGGGTGAGCAAGGACAGGTTGCCGAGGTTGAGCAGGATCTCATCAAGCTTCATGACGCGCTGGACGGCAGCCTCGATCTGCAGCGGCTGGTGCGCAGCCCGGTCATTGCTGCGGATGACCAGGCGCGCGCCATGTCCGCCGTGCTGACGATGCTCGGTGTCAGCGCGCTGACGCAGAACTTCCTGAAGCTCGTCACAAAGAACCGGCGGCTGTTCGCGCTTGCTGACATGATACGTGCCTATCGTGCGCTGGCTGCCAGGGCTCGCGGCGAGGTCACGGCCAATGTCGCAACTGCACACCCGCTTTCGGACGCGCAGGCGGGGGAGCTCAAGGCGGCCCTCAAGGCAACTGTCGGCAAGGACGTTACTCTCCGGACGGCCGTCGATCCTTCCCTCATTGGCGGGCTCATCGTCAAGATTGGCAGCAGGATGGTGGATTCATCGCTCCGCACCAAGCTTTCGAGCCTCAAGGTTTCGCTCAAGGGAGGGGTTTGACGCTCGGGCCTCGGCCTGCGCGCACTCCTTTCACGCTCAAATGCATCGAGGCGGCTCGAAAGGCTGCTTCGGAAAATAAAAACGAATTCGAGAAAACGCCCAAGATACAGAGGTCAAGTGATGGACATTCGGGCCGCAGAGATCACCTCGATCCTGAAGGATCAGATCAAGAATTTCGGGAAGGAGGCCGAGGTCTCCGAGATCGGGCAGGTTCTTTCGGTCGGTGACGGAATTGCGCGCATTTATGGTCTCGACAGCGTTCAGGCTGGCGAGATGGTCGAGTTTCCTGGCGGAATTCGCGGCATGGCGCTCAACCTCGAGGCCGACAATGTCGGCGTCGTTATTTTCGGCGACGACCGCAGCATCAAGGAAGGCGACACGGTCAAGCGCACGGGCGCGATCGTGGAAGTTCCGGTCGGCAAGGGACTGCTGGGCCGCGTTGTCGACGGTCTCGGAAACCCGATCGACGGCAAGGGCCCGATCAAGTCCGACAAGATGATGCGCGTCGACGTCAAGGCGCCTGGCATTCTGCCGAGGAAGTCGGTGCATGAGCCGATGGCGACAGGCCTCAAGGCTGTGGACGCGCTGATCCCGGTCGGCCGCGGCCAGCGCGAGCTGATCATTGGCGACCGTCAGACGGGCAAGACGGCGATCATCCTCGATACCTTCCTCAATCAGAAGTCGATCAACGCCGGCACCGATGAAAGCGCGAAGCTCTATTGCGTCTACGTCGCAGTCGGCCAGAAGCGCTCGACGGTTGCGCAGTTCGTGAAGGTTCTCGAGGAGCGCGGCGCGCTCGAGTACTCGATCGTCGTCGCGGCGACCGCATCCGATCCGGCTCCGATGCAGTACCTCGCTCCGTTCACCGGCTGCACGATGGGTGAATACTTCCGCGACAATGGCATGCACGCTGTGATCGCGTATGACGATCTCTCGAAGCAGGCCGTTGCTTATCGCCAGATGTCGCTTCTGCTTCGCCGCCCGCCAGGCCGCGAAGCCTATCCCGGCGACGTTTTCTATCTCCATTCGCGCTTGCTCGAGCGCGCTGCGAAGCTGGGTGACTCTTCGGGCAAGGGCTCGCTCACGGCCCTGCCGGTCATTGAGACGCAGGCAAACGACGTTTCGGCCTATATTCCGACGAACGTCATCTCGATCACCGACGGCCAGATCTTCCTTGAGACGGATCTCTTCTACCAGGGCATCCGTCCGGCCGTGAACGTCGGTCTCTCGGTGTCGCGCGTCGGCTCTTCGGCGCAGACCAAGGCGATGAAGCAGGTTGCCGGCAAGATCAAGGGCGAGCTCGCACAGTACCGCGAGATGGCGGCCTTCGCTCAGTTCGGCTCGGACCTCGATGCTGCGACGCAGAAGCTCTTGGCTCGCGGTGCTCGCCTGACCGAGCTTCTGAAACAGCCGCAATTCTCGCCGCTCAAGATGGAAGAGCAGGTTGCAGTGATCTTCGCGGGTACGCGCGGCTATCTCGATCCGTTGCCGGTTTCGGCCATTGGCAAGTACGAGCAGAGCCTCTTGACCGCGTTGCGCGACGAGAAGTCGATCCTCTCGTCGGTTGCGGCTGAGAAGGCGCTGTCGCCCGATACCGAGAAGAAGCTCGTCGAGTTCCTCGATAAGTTCTCGAAGGGCTTCGCGGCTTAATCGTCGCGCGAACTTGGAGCCCTCCACCACGTCATGGCCGCCCTCGAGGCGGCCATCCAGGGGCCCCGGGGTCTGACGTAGCGTTCAGGCCCTGGATGGCCGGGTCAAGCCCGGCCATGACGTATGAGATAAAACGGCGTCGTAGGACGCTATCTGGGGAAGCAAGGCGCCATGCCGAGCTTAAAAGATCTACGAAACCGCATTGCCTCGGTTAAGGCGACGCGAAAGATCACCAAGGCCATGCAGATGGTGGCGGCTGCGAAGCTGCGCCGTGCACAAGAGGCCGCGACCGCTGCCCGGCCCTATGCAGAGCGCATGGACGCCGTGCTGGCGAGCCTCAATAAGCGCGCAACGCGCGAAGGGGCCTCGCCGCTGCTGGTCGGGACGGGCAAGGACCAGGTGCACCTGCTCGTTCTCATGACCGCAGAGCGTGGTCTCTGCGGTGGTTTCAACTCGAACCTCGCAAAGCTTTGCCGCGCCGATGCGAACCGGTTGATCGCGTTCGGCAAGACGGTGAAGATCATGACGGTTGGCCGCAAGGGTGCGGATAACCTGCGCCGCGACCTCGGCAAGTACATCGTCGAGCGCGTCGATCTGCGTGGCATCCGCCAGGTCGGCTTTGCGAATGCTGAGGCGATCGGCACCAAGCTACTCTCCATGTTCGCCGCCGGGGAATTCGACGTGGCGACGGTCTATTTCTCCGAGTTCAAGAGTGTGATCGCGCAGAAGCCGACGGCGCTGCAGCTCATCCCGGCCAAGCTGCCGGAGATGGCAGCGGGTGCGGGCAAGTCCGACGTGGCAACAGCAGTGGGCGACTACGAGCCGGATGAGGAATCGCTCCTCAGCTACCTGCTCACGCGCAATGTCACGACGCAGGTCTTCCGTGGGCTTCTCGAAAATGCTGCGTCCGAGCAGGGTGCACGCATGAGCGCCATGGACAGTGCGACGCGAAATGCTGGCGAGATGATCAACAAGCTGACGGTGAAGTACAACCGGCAGCGTCAGGCGAACATCACGAAAGAGCTCATCGAAATCATCTCGGGCGCCGAGGCGCTCTGACGCGACAAAAGACGAGGAAACGAGCAAATGGCTAAATCAGTCGGTAAAGTTCGCCAGGTTATGGGCGCCGTGGTCGACGTGCAGTTCGACGGCGAGCTGCCGCAGATTTTGAACTCTCTCGAAACGACGAACCAGGGCCATCGCCTGGTTCTCGAGGTTGCGCAGCATCTCGGCGAGAACAGCGTCCGCACCATCGCCATGGACTCCACCGAGGGTCTCGTGCGCGGCCAGGACGTGTTTGACACGGGCTCACCGATCACGGTGCCGGTCGGCGCAGAGACGCTCGGCCGCATCATGAACGTCATCGGTGAGCCGGTGGACGAGGCAGGGCCGATCAACACCGCGAGCCGCCGCGCCATCCATCAGCCCGCACCTACGTTTGCCGATCAGGCGACGGAGGCGCAGATCCTGGTCACTGGCATCAAGGTCGTCGACCTTCTGGCTCCCTACGCAAGGGCGGCAAGATCGGCCTCTTCGGCGGCGCCGGCGTCGGCAAGACCGTTCTCATCATGGAGCTCATCAACAACGTTGCGAAGGCCCACGGTGGTTACTCCGTGTTTGCAGGCGTCGGCGAACGCACGCGCGAGGGTAACGATCTCTATCACGAGATGATCGAGTCCAACGTCAACAAGGACCCGAAGAAGAACAACGGCAGCGCGGAAGGCTCGAAGTGCGCGCTTGTGTACGGCCAGATGAACGAGCCGCCGGGCGCACGTTCGCGCGTTGCTCTCTCGGGCCTCACGGTCGCCGAGGATTTCCGCGACAAGGGCCAGGACGTGCTGTTCTTCGTCGACAACATCTTCCGCTTCACCCAGGCGGGCTCGGAAGTGTCGGCACTGCTCGGCCGTATCCCTTCAGCAGTTGGCTATCAGCCGACGCTTGCAACCGATATGGGTGCTCTGCAAGAGCGCATCACGACGACGCAGAAGGGCTCGATCACCTCGGTTCAGGCCATCTACGTTCCGGCCGACGACTTGACCGATCCGGCACCGGCCGCCTCGTTCGCGCATCTTGACGCCACGACGGTTCTTTCGCGCTCGATCGCTGAAAAGGGCATCTATCCGGCTGTGGACCCGCTCGATAGCACATCGCGCATGCTCGACCCGCGCGTCGTCGGCGAGGAGCACTATCAGGTCGCCCGCCGCGTGCAGTCGATCCTGCAGCGTTACAAGGCGCTTCAGGATATCATCGCAATTCTCGGCATGGACGAGCTCTCGGAAGAGGACAAGACCATCGTTGCGCGCGCCCGCAAAATCGAGCGTTTCATGTCGCAGCCGTTTACGGTCGCCGAGGTGTTCACCGGTTCGCCCGGCAAGCTCGTCGCGCTCGCCGACACGATCAAGGGCTTTAAGGGCCTTTGCGAAGGCGACTACGACCACCTTCCGGAGCCGGCGTTCTACATGGTGGGATCCATCGAAGAAGCAATTGCCAAGGCCGAGAAGATGGCCGAGGCTGCTTAAGGTTTGCGACGGTATAAATTAGGGGCCCTCGGGGGCTTGCGGGGAGAGATCATGGCTGGTGGTGAAGGGGCAGGCGGGTTCGGCTCGTGCTGCACGGAGCTGAAAGAGGCGATGAGCGGCGAGGAGTTCGAGCCGCTGATCACCGTCGGCGAGGATGAGGTTCTTTATATGTCCGTCGGGCTCGTCGAGCTCGAGGAGGAGGAGCCCGGCATGGTTGACCATCCAATCTTCTTCTGTCCGTTCTGCGGCAAGCGTCTGCAGACCGCAGACGAGGTGCGCGCGAAGTCGGAAGCCGAAGAAGAGGCCGGCGAGTGATTGGTGCTGCCGCGCATTTCGAATTGTGCGCAGCTTGAGGTCCAGGAAGGCACGGAACGGATATGGCTCAGACGTTTAAATTCGAGCTCGTTAGTCCCGAGAAAGTGATCATCGAGGGTGACGCAGAGCAGGTGCTGCTGCCCGGCTCCGAGGGTGACATGACGATCTTGCCGGGTCATTCGCCGGTGGTTTCGACACTGCGCCCGGGCGTCCTCGATGTGGTGCTTGCGGGCGCCAAGGCCCGTGTATTCGTCAAGCAAGCGTTCGCGCAGGTCGAGCCTGATCGACTGACCGTGCTGGCCGAGAAGGCTTATGATGTCGCCGAGATGACCCACGCGATCGTTGCGGCTGAGCTTTCGGCGGCGGAGGCCGAGCTTACGGCAGCGCGCGATGACGAGCAGCGGCTCGTTGCCAACCAGGCGATCGCGGTGCTGAGCGGCCTTCGGGGCTAGGCCAAGTCACCATCGGCGGCTACGTGCTTGAAAAAGGCGCCCTCGTTTGGGGCGCTTTTTTTGTGCTTTTTTTCGTTCTTGGGGCAGACGGCAGCGGCGTCCCGCGGTATTGACGACTTTGAAAGTATACTTTAAACGTAGCTGGCAGGTCGGACGAACGATCGAAAAAGCTGGAGCAGGCCGTGCGCAACGTCACTCGCCGTGATGTGCTGAAGACCGTTGCGCTTGCGGGTGCTTCTGGATTTGCTGCCGGCTTGGCCGGAAAGCTCAGTTTTGCGAAGCCGCCACCAGAGCCCTTAGTCCTTAGGCCGCAAATGACGGACGCCAACCTTATTGGTACTGGTCCGACAAGGGGCGTGCTCACCTATGGGGAGGGCGGCGGCATGCCGCCAACGCTCAGGGCAAAGCTCGGCGAGCCGTTTGCTGCCCGCCTCGTCAATGGTCTCGATGAGCCGACGACGATCCATTGGCATGGGCTACGCATTCCGAACAACATGGATGGCGTGCCGTTTCTTACCCAACCCTACGTCTATGCAGGCGACAACTTCGATTACTCTTTCACGCCGCCAGACGCGGGGACGTTTTGGTACCATCCCCATTGCAATACGCTGACCCAGATGGGCCGCGGCTTGACCGGGTTGTTGGTCGTCGAGAACCCCGCGGATCCTGTCCTCGACGCTGATATTGCGCTCAATCTGCGCGACTGGCGGCTCGGAAGCGACGCTCAGTTCATCGAGCAGTCAAAGCCTAGAGATGCGGCGAAGGCCGGGACGTTCGGGACTGTGCGCACGGCGAACTGGCTCCTAGAACCACAATATGATGCGCCGGCCGGCGGGGTCGTGCGCCTGCGTCTTGCGGTGACCGACGTGACGCGCGTCTACGCGCTCAAGATGGAGGGCGCCGAGGCGGTCGTCATCGCCATCGATGGCAATCCGGTCCCTTCTCGATTTGCACTGGATTTGCTGATGATTGGACCGGGGCAACGTCTCGACCTTCTTGTGCTCATGCCGGCGGTCGAAGGCGCTACCGCAACTTTGATGGACTTGCGCGGCACCAGTCACAAGGCTATCGCTCACCTCAGGGCAATTGGGCAGAGCCGCAAGCGCAGCCTCGGCGACGTGGGGCCGCTTCCGCGCAACCCGATCAAGGAGGCGGATCTCTCGTCGGCGAAAGAGATCTCGCTCGTGCTTTCGGCGACGGCGGAGAACGTCGCGGTCAATAGCATCTGCGGGGCATCGGGATATAGCTTCTGGGCGATCAACAAGGTGCCTTGGCCGGGCGATACGGCCGACGGACTGGCGCCGCTTGCAGAGCTGAAGCTTGGGAAGAGCTATATCTTAAATCTCGAGAACCCGACGCCGCATCTGCATCCAATCCATTTGCATGGGATGAGCTTCACGGTTCTTTCGTCCTCCAAGCGAGACGTGATGCCGCTTATCAGCGATACCTATCTTATTCTGCCGGATGAGAGGGTGAGGCTGGCCCTCGTCGCCGACAACATCGGCGACTGGGTGCTGCACTGTCACATCATAGAGCACCAGAAGAGCGGGATGACCGGCTTTGTGCGCGTGACGTGACGCACGCTGCACAAGGCTGAGCGTGTAAGGCAGGTTACGGCGAAAATCCACCTAACCCGCCCTGCACCAAAACTTACTTCAGTATATCCGCGTCGGCCTCGCCACGGCGAATGCGGCGCAGGATCTGTCCGACGTTGGCGATCAGGGAGCGCTCGATGGCGAAGTAGATGCGCTCGCCCTTGAACTTCCTCTTCACGTTGTCCCACGGAAAGAGAAGGACGACGTCGAACTCAATCGGCTGACCGGTCGAGGGCAGGCCCATGAGATCGCCCGTGTGCACGCCGTTGAAATGCGCTTCCTCGACGACGCCTTGCGGGCCGACAAAGACGTTCACGACCGAGAAGCAGTTCTCGGGGAAGCCTGCGAGGAAGCCTTCGTAGAACTTTGCCGCGCCCTCGTGGCCATGCCACACCTTGCCATTGTTAAGAATGGTGTAGACGCAATCCTCAGTCAGGGTGGCAAGGAGGCCAGGGATGTCGCCCCGATGCTCAGCGGCGATGTGGTCGAGCCACAAGGTCTTTACCTCCTCATAGTCCGCCGGGCCAAAGGGCTGCCGCGTCTGATATTCAGCGGTATCGTTGAAAGGGGGCAAGGTTCTCTTCAGCATCGATCTATCTCCTGCGGCCGCGTGCGCAGCTTATGCGTACGAACTTCGAATAGATTTCAGGTTTCGGCTAGATGTGCAAATGTACTGACGACCTTTTGGTAAACGGGACGTTTGAACGATACGATTAGTTCCGGAAGCTCCGCAGCCTGACGCCAGCGCCAGCGGTCGAATTCAGCTTTGCCGGTGCGAGGTGAAATCTCGATCTCGCTGTCGTCACCCCAAAATCGCATGGCGAACCAGCGCTGGCGTTGGCCGCGATATTTGCCCTTAAGAGCGATGCCGAGCAGATCGTGCGGAAGATCGTAGGTCAGCCAATCCGGGTATTCGGCAAGCACGTCGGCGCTCGTAACGCCGGTCTCCTCGCGCAATTCGCGGCGGACGGCGTCGATCGGTTCTTCGCCCTTTTCCAGGCCGCCCTGCGGCATCTGCCAGATATAAGCCGAGCGATCGCCTGCCCACTTCGGCAGCCGCCGTCCTGTCCAAACAAGGCCTTCGCGATTGAACAGCATGATCCCGACGCCATCTCGATAGGGCAGGTCAGGTGGCTGAGCGGCGCTTGAGATTTTTGACTTCATGGTGGCGAATGGACAATCTCGTCAAATCTGGCTCGTCAAATGTGGGTCGTCGGATCTGGACCTGGGCGGATCGCAATATTTTGCGTTAGGCTTGGCTAGCGAAAATTCGCCTAAGGCGCAATGCCCTTGGCCGCAAACAGGCGAACCACTAGCGCGTTCGCGCCTCTTGGAACGGCCTCTAAAGGTGAGCACGCGCGGCCGCCCCACCAGCCGCGCGCGCGATGGCCTTGCGCGCGGCGTCAGGACCTCGTGCGCCTCGTGCGACGCGCGTCCTAGAAGCCGGTCAGCAGCGGACGGAAAGCGGCCAAGACCTCTGAGTACACATCCCGCTTGAACGGAACGACGTTGTCCAACAGCTGGGCCGCAGGGGACCAACGCCAGGCCACGAACTCGATGTGATCGGGGTTGTCGGGCGTGATATTGATCTCGCTCTCGGGGCCTAGAAAGCGGGCCGCAAACCATTTCTGCTTTTGGCCGCGAAAGCGCCCGCCCCAGGCTGTGCCGAGGAGATGCGGAGGGAGATCGTAGGTCAGCCAATCCTGCGTCTCGCCGAGGATAGCGACCGAGCGCATGCCGGTTTCCTCGTAAAGCTCGCGCAGAGCTGCGGCGCGCGGCTCCTCGCCAGCGTCAATTCCGCCTTGCGGCATCTGCCACCAGACGCCGCGACCTTCTGCGTCGCCAGGATTGTCGGCGCGCTGCCCAACCCAAATGAGGCCGTCCGGATTGAGGACGAGAATGCCGACACAGGGCCGGTAGCCGAGATGCTGATAGGTATCGGTCATAGTGCGCGCTCGACTTCCTTGGGCTCAAAAAGTTGATGGGCGCCGATTGGGCGCCCATCACGTACCGCGAAATCAATGAGCAGACGAGCCTAGTTTGTGGCCCTTGGTCGGGGAGTCCTAGTTTGGAACTCCGGCCTTGTCGGGTGCCGGGTTGACAGCCGGCAACTCCGCCGGCTTCGCAACCGTCTCGCCCGTCGCTGTGCCGCGCAGGAAGCTCAGCGCATACTGTAGCTGAGTGTCCTTCTCCGGCTCCTTCGGCACATAGGCCGACGAGCCGCTCTCCTCCTTCGCCTCCTTCGGCGCCTCCTTACCGTCGGCGGCCTTGGCGGCATCCGCGTTATCCGGGTTTGCGAGGTGGCCGCGCAGGCTTGCCTCACCACGAGGCTTCTCAGCGGCCGCCTTGGCCTTCAACTCATCCGGAAGCTGCTGCTCGATGATGGTGTCGGGGTCGATGCCCTTCGCCTGGATCGAGCGATTCGAGGGCGTGTAGTAGCGAGCCGTCGTCAAGCGAATGGCGCCGTTGGCTCCAAGCGGAATGATGGTCTGGACAGAGCCCTTGCCGAACGAGCGGGTGCCGATGATGGTGGCGCGCTTGTGGTCCTTCAACGCGCCAGCCACGATCTCGGACGCAGAGGCAGAGCCGCCGTTGATGAGGACCACGACCGGCTTGCCGTCCGTGATATCTCCTGGGCGAGCCTGAGCGCGCTGCGTTTCCTCGTTATTGCGGCCCTTCGTCAGAACGATGGCTCCGCGCTCGAGGAAATCGTCGGAGACCGAGATCGCCTGATCGAGCAAGCCGCCGGGATTGTTGCGGAGGTCGATGAGGTAGCCCTTGAGGTTCGGGCCGATCTCCTTCTTGAGGCTTTCGATCGACTTCACGAGGTTGGCGTGCGTCTGCTCGTTGAAGGTCGTAACCTTGATGTAGGCGATGTCGCCTTCAACGCGGGCCTTCACGGCATTGATGCGAATGACGTCACGGACGATCTTAACGTCGAACGGCTCGTCCTTGCCCTTGCGCACGATGGTAAGTGTGATCGGCGTGTTGACTGGACCGCGCATCTTCTCGACCGCCTGCTCAAGCGTGAGGCCCGAGATCTGCTCGTTGTCGAGGTGGGTGATAAGGTCGTTGGCCTGGACGCCGGCTTTCGAAGCGGGCGTCTCGTCGATCGGAGAGACGACCTTGACGACGCCGTTCTCCATCGTCACCTCGATGCCAAGGCCGCCGAATTCGCCGCGGGTCTGCACCTGCATGTCGCGGTAGCTCTTGGGGCTCATGTAGGACGAGTGTGGGTCGAGGGCCGCGAGCATGCCGTTGATGGCACTCTCGATCAGCATTGTGTCGTCGGGCTTCTCGACATATTCGGAGCGGACGCGCTCGAAGACATCGCCAAAAAGGTCGAGCTGGCGATAGAGCTCCGAATTGGGCGAGTTTGCCGAATACGTATGCGTGACGTTAAAGACGGTTGTTGCGGCGGCAAGACCCGTCATCGTGAGGAATGTCCAGAAGGCGAAGTCAGTCTTGCGCATTAGTTCTGTACCTTCTTGTTACCGACCCACCACGGGTCTGGGTCGATGGGTTGACCGTCCTTGCGGAACTCTACGTAGAGAACGGGCGAGCTAGCGGTTGCGGTTCCTTGCGCTACGTTTGAACGGTTACTCTGCGCTGCCAACAGCGCCGTACGTGGCGCGCCGCTCATAGTGCCGACCGGCTCGGCCGCTAAGACAAACTGGCCGGGCTCGACGTCAATCGCCGACATTCCAGCCACGAGCACATGATATCCACCGGTGGCGTTGATTATCAAGAGTTGCCCGTAGCTGCGGAACTCACCCGCAAAAACGACCCAGCCGTCGCAAGGTGATATCACCTGCCCGCCAAAGCGCGTCTCGATGACAATGCCTTTCGACGTGCCACCATACTGCGTTTTGTCGCCAAAGGACAGAACTTGGCGGCCTTGAGCCGGTAAGGGCAACCTGCCTTTCGCAAGCTCAAAGGCAAGCGCTGGCTGCATCCGCCCGTGGCTGCCCGGGACAAGCGAGGCGGCGGCGGGGGCGAGCTCGATGGCCGGGGCCTTCGCCGCGGTTTCGGCGGGAGGCGTCAGCATCGCGACGTCGCCGGGTGGCGCCTCGGGGCCTTCCTTTTGCTTAGCAGGCCGAGGCTTTGCGGCTGGATCCGGCGTTGCAGGTGGCGTCGTCGACGCTGGGACTGTTGACTCTTGGACTGGGGCCGGCGTCTCGGCCGCGGCTGCAATCTGGCGCGCGCTCTCCTTCTCGAACGCCTTAAATTTGGCCGACTTGCCAACCTCGTCGCCAAGCTTGGCTATCAGGTCGTTCAAGTCGGTGACGTTCTTCGAGATTTCGGCGGCGGCCTGGCGCACCTGCGCCAGCTCCGTCTGGCGCTCAGTGATGGTCTGCTTCTTGGTGTCCATCAGGCTCGCCAAGCGCGTGCGTGTGGCATCCAGCCGCTCCGTCTCGGTTTTGAGCTTTTCGCTCTCACCGCGGATGTCGGTCATGATGCGGACGAGACTGTCCAGCTTGCCGGCAAGCTCGAGGGCTTGGGTACGCAACTCCGGGAAGGCGGTGGCGAGCAACATGGCGCTGCGGACCATCTTGAGGGCGTCCTCGCGCCTTGTGATCATCACCGGCGGTGGATTGCGGCCCATGCGCTGGAGGGCGGCCAAGAGCTTCGATATCTGGCTGTTGCGCTCGGCGAGCGACGCGCGGATTTTCGTTTCCTGGCCCTCGAGCTCGGTAAGGCGGGCCTCGATGGCGGTCAATTGAGCCTCGCTCTTCTGCACGAGCGCCGCAGTCTCGATCAAGCGCTTGTTCAGCTCCTGACGCTCATCGGCAATGCTCGTAAGGCTCGTCTCGAGGTCGCGGGCGCGGCGCTCGGTGGTCTCGAGCTCGGTGCGCCGACTATCGAGGGCTGCTCGCGTGGTCTGGACCGTGGTGTCCGAGGCAGCTTGAGCCGAAGCTGGGCTTTGGCGCACGGCCTCAAAGGCAAGCGAGAGAGCGGCCGCAATCGCGAGCCTGCTCGCGCGTGCCATCTTCGCCTGCTTCTGGTCTCGTCTTTGGCTCACGCCGAATTCACCCCAAGGCTCCTCGCTGGTGACCGCCAGACGTGGACGAGATAAGTGGCTAGATTTAGGGCGCTAACATTACCAAAGAGATACATTGCATCAAACTCGCCAAGTCGGGCGTTTTGAGATGCCTTTGTTTGCAGCGAGCGCTGGGACGCCTTAGATTGAAGATCTGAGTTTAGCGAGGGGCCGATGATGCAGACCGCCATGTACTATGCCACCACCATTGCTGTTGCGGCTGTGTTCGTTGTGCTGCTCATGGGCCTCTGGACCATGATGCGGGGCACGAGCCCGAACCTTAGCCAAAAGTTGATGCGCTGGCGCGTTGGCCTGCAGTTTGTCGCCATCGTCATCATAATGGTTTTCGTTTTGATCCAGCAGCACGCTTAGGCAGGGTGCCTGAGCCCGCGCTTTTGCTTGATTTGGCGGCGCCCGGCGATAGTTTGTGCGCTTCTTTTGTGCGCTCATGGGGTGGCACGGACATGGTCAAGCTGAATAAGATCTACACGAGGACAGGCGATGCCGGGAGCACTGGTCTCGGCACGGGTGAGCGCGTGCGCAAGGACGCGGCACGCATCGCCGCTTACGGAACCGTGGACGAGACCAACGCGCAGATTGGAATGGTGCGTCTGCACCTTACGGGGCACCAAGGGCTCGATACGAAGCTCGAGCGTATTCAGAACGATCTCTTCGACCTCGGCGCCGACCTTTGCGTGCCGGACCGTGGCGAGAAGCCGGCCTACGAGCCGCTGCGCGTGTCTGAGGACCAGGTGACGCGCCTGGAGGACGAGATCGACGAAATGAACGGCGAGCTCAAACCGTTGAAGTCATTTGTGCTTCCTGGTGGGTCGCCGGCATCGGCAGCTTTGCATGTCGCGCGGACGGTCTGCCGCCGTGCAGAGCGGGAGATGGTGACACTGGCAGCGCTCGAGGGGGAGCCAGTGAGCGAGGCGGCACTCAAGTATGTCAACCGTCTCTCGGACTACCTGTTCGTTGCCGGCCGCTATGTGAACGACCGCGGGCGCAGCGACGTGTTGTGGGTGCCGGGGCAGAACCGTTAAGGTCTTGGACGGGATTTTGTCTTGCAGGCTAAAGTCTCTCTACGCATGGTCACTCTCCAGGCATGATCGCCGGGTCGCGCCTCTCGCACCAGGCCCGGCCATGACGAACTAGTGTTCCGACTCCGACGGTTGGTTCCCAACCGTCTCCGCCGGAACCCTAGCCAAGTTTTTGTTTGTGCTCTGGAATCACGGCCGCTTGACGACCTTC
>JBAZXL010000001.1:0-480918 GCA_041659825.1 Hyphomicrobium sp. | reverse complement strand
AAGTGCTGACGCAGTGCGGTTGGTATCAGCGCGCAGGGTTGGTGTGGCGGCTGCGCGCAAGCTAAAGAGAATACCGGCCGGAAACCGCAGACCAGTGAGTCAAGACTTTGTCCGGCCGGTATTAGCCCTTCTTTGACCAGACGCGCGTCAGCGCATGCCACTTGCCCACCCAGCCTGCTTCCTCGTCAGAGAGGGAATCGAGGAATTCGGAAAGCCGCGGCGACTTCATCACTGTATAGAGCGTGAGAAGCGTCGTCGGCACAAAGATCACCATAAACGCCGCAACCCGCCACCAGGCCGGCTCCTCGGCCCAGGCAATGAGGTTCATGCCGAGAAAACCCGTCGTCACGGTGCCGACGAGACCGAAAGTCGTGACGACCGTCAGCCGCACCACCGTCTCGTTTTGCCGTCGCGTCGCTTCCACCTCGAGGAAGCTCGCCATGTCCTGCAACTCCTCGCGCACCTCGGCATAAAGCCCGTCGAGCTCGAGGTGATCGCGCGTGCGAACGAAAAGCTCCCGCGTCTGCGCCTGGTTCGAAATCTCGTGGAACCAGTAGCGCTGCGCAAACCTCAGGAAGTTTTCGAGGGCAGCTCTAATCTCGGCGCGGAACGCCCTGTTTGCTTTCGCGCTCGCAATCTCGAGACGGCTCACCGCAGCGACAAGCCTATCTGAGAACATGCGCAGCGACGCCTTCTGGAAATGCGCGATTAAGAACATGAGGAAGTGCTGGTGGCGGAAGCGCCCAAGCATGCCCCCCTCGCCATTCATGAAGAACTCATCTCGGCCGTCACCGAGCACGACGAGCGTATGCCCGGAGGCGAGGAAGCGGGTTTGCGACGGTGAGGACTCACCGGCCGGGCTGAAGTGGCGATCGTAGCAATAGCGACGCTCAAAATCGCCGAGGTAGGTCTCGGAGTGAGGCAGCGTATCCGCGCTACCGGGCTGACTGCCGAGCGCAAGCCGGATGCAGTCCGCTCTCGTCACCAACCCGATATCCTCCATGGCCAGAAAAGTCATGTAAGGCATGCGGTAATATTCGAGTTGCCGGTACCGGAGTTCGCCCTTTTTATCGCAATGGTAGCCAACCAGCGGATCCATCAGGAATTCCCAATGTGACGCGGTGGCCGCCGCGCGATGGCGGCAGACGAACGAGAGATACTTCTCCCTGTTCTCGTAGTCGGACGCCGCGAGGATCTCGCCCGCGGCAGACAGCCACTCGACCCTCCAAGGACAATGACCACCGCGTCCGTTCTCTTCCCAATAGGCGGGATAGGCGCGGCCGAAGCGGAACATCAGATCCTGCGCCAGCGAGAGCGGCAGGTCATCGGCAAAGACCTCGAGGTTCAACATCACGATGTCGACGTCGAAGAAGAAATAGAGGTCCACATGCTTGACCTCGAGCGTGACCGCCGGGCCATCTTTGTCGAGCGTCACACGCACTTGCGCCACGTCGTTCCGGCGCAACACCCTGATCGGGCTCTCGCCGTAGACTTTACGCACCGATTTGCCGATCCCCTGCCCGTAGAGGAAACGCTGCACCGGCGGCAAAAACGTCACAAACTCGTTATAATGGCGCGCTTGAAACTCGGCCGGATCGCCGAACTCGTCGTCGATTTCCCGCCAAGGGCCGTTAGCACATGATTCCGTAATCAGGTCCCAATGCTCATGCGCCGGCACGTCGTCGCTGAAGGGAAGCAGGTAGACCGGCCATAGCAGGATCTGGCGAAGATGCTGTACGCGTTTATCTTGATCCATGTCGCGCCCCCGAATCCGTGTCGTCCTGAGCTTTGGTGCCGTTCCCCGCGACCCACTTCTCGCCTCTGATAAGCACGCCGCATGAACGCATTGCAACTCTAGAAGAGGTCTAGAAGAGGAAGATCGAGGCGAGCCCGAGGAAGGCGAAGAACCCGACGCAATCTGTAACGGTCGTGACGAATACGCCCGACGCCGGTGCCGGATCGAGGTCGAGCTTATGCAGTGCGAGGGGCACGAGAATTCCGGCAAGCGCAGCCGCGAGCAGGTTCACGATCATGGCGCCGGCGATCACACCGCCAAGCTTGCCGGAGCCGAACCAGAGAAACACCAGCGTCGCCGTGATGATCGACAGCACGAGCCCGTTGAGCAAGCCCACGAAGGTCTCTCGCGTGATGACGCGATGCGCGTTCGCCTCGCTGAGCTTGCTCGTCGCGAGCGCGCGCACCGTCACCGTCATGGTTTGCGTTCCGGCATTGCCACCCATCGACGCCACGATCGGCATCAACACCGCCAGCGCCACCATCTGCTCGATCGTCGCATCGAAGAGCTGAATGACCGACGAGGCGAGCACCGCCGTCGCAAGGTTCACGACCAGCCAGACCACCCGGCTCCGCGCTGTCTCGAGCACGCTGTCGGCGAGGCTTTCATCGCCGACGCCGCCAAGCGCTTTCATATCCTCGTCGGCCTCGCTCTGGATGACCTCCACCATGTCGTCGACCGTGATAACGCCGACGAGCTTGTTGGACTGATCGACGACCGGCGCCGAGATGAGGCCATAGCGCTCGAACTCGCGGGCGACTTCCTCCTGGTCGGCGGTCGCTTGCACGAGGTGGAGGTCCGTATCCATGATCTCGGAGATCGACACGTCCCGCTTCGTCCGGAGCAGCCGCGAGAGCTCGACGCGGCCGCGCACCCGAAACGCCGGATCGACGACCAAAATTTCCGAAAACGCCTCCGGTAGGTCATCCGTCTCGCGGGCGTGATCGATGACCTGACCGACCGTCCAATAAGGTGCAACGGCAACGAAGTCACCTTGCATCAACCGGCCGGCGGTTTCATCCGGATAGTCGAGGTTGCGCTTCAGCGCCGCGCGCTCAACCTTTGGGATTTGCGCTAGAATTTCCTCACGGTCGCTCTCCTCGAGGTTCTCGATGAGGTAGGCCGCGTCGTCGGTGTCGAGCTCCGTCACCGCCTTCGCGAGAAGCTCGTTCGGTAGGGCCTCCGAGAGCTGATCGCGCACCGTCTCGTCGATTTCGGACAGCACCTCGTAGTCGAACGCCGGCCCTAAGGCCTGAATGAGCTCGATGCGCTGGTCCGGGCTCAGAAGCTCGATGACATCTGCGAGATCACGCGTTCGCAAAGCCGACACGAGCGCCGAGACCCGCGGCAGATCCTCGTCATGTAACGCAATCGCCACATCGCGCACGACATCGGCGATGCTGTCTTCGTCATCGTTGCCAAGGTGATGATGATCTTCCGGACCAGCCATAGAGCGTCCTCAAGTTTCGGCGCTTCCGCCCTATTCAGCGCGCCAAGCTTATGAGACTGGCTTGATCGGCCAAGTATAGTAAACGGCTCGCAAAGGGCGTTCGCGGTCCGCGCCTTAACACAGTAGTCACCGCTCCGACACTCTCATCCGGAATAAGAGCGATGCGGCAAGCGTGCGTTGCGCAATTGCACCGAAGGTCTGTACGATGCGCCGGGCGGGTTGTATTGCGGGCTGGGCCGTGGCATCCGCTTTCGGGACGAGAGCGGACGCGTCGAGATCGGGAGAGCAGACTATGAGGGCCGGTCGTAGCGCGCTTTTGGCGTTCTCCAGCGTTTTTTGCGCCAGCATCACGGTTTTGAGTGTTTGCGGCATTCTGGCGAGGCCAAACGAGGCTCTTGCCGTGTCGCCCACGCTCCATAGCGAGCCGGGCGCCACGCCCCAGCCACTCGCCCAAGCATTGACCAAGCCGCCCGCTGCCCCCTCAGCCGAAAAGCCGGTCTGCGCCGACCGGACGGATCTGCTCGGCGTTTCGCGCGTCGTCGAGATCGACACCACGACAGGGCCCCGGTTCGGCGATCAGTATTTGCATCGAGGCGAAACGCACTTTCTTGAGGACTACGAAGTCATCTTGACCTTCGACGACGGGCCGCTCCGCCGCTATACGGTGCCGATCCTCGACGCTCTCGATGCACAGTGCACCAAAGCAACCTTCTTCTCGGTTGGCCGCATGGCCGTCGCCGACCCTGCTATGTTGCGTGAGGTCGCGGCCCGCGGGCACACCATCGGCACGCATACCTGGTCGCACAAAAAACTCAGCCAGCTTGGCTCCGCAGAGTTGAAGAATGAGGTCGAACTCGGCCTTTCGGCCGTAGCCAAGGCCGCCGGCGTCCCGATTGCGCCGTTCTTCCGTTTCCCCTACCTCGGCGATAGCAAGGCCGGCCTCGCCTACGTCGAGAGCCGCGGCATCGGCATTTTTGGCATTCATGTCGACTCGAGTGACTTCCGCACCAGAAGCCCCGGCACAGTGCTGCGCAACGTCATGTCTCAGCTCGAGCACGAGAAAAAGGGCATCATTCTATTTCACGACATTCAGCCTTCGACGGCAGGCGCCCTCACGAGCATGCTCGCCGAGCTGAAGACGCGTGGCTTTAAGATCGTGCACATGATCCCAAAGGCTAGCGTCTCGACGCTCCCTGAGTACGACGCAAAGGCCGAACGAGCCCTTAAGGGCAAAGAGACGATCGCAACAACCAGCCCGCTTGCTCCACGTGCCGCGACCTGGCCGGTCGCCGGCGACGTCGCGGCTGCCGCAAATAGTGAAGGCACGAACACGGACGCGATCGCTCCAGCTTCTATCCAGCCGACGAAACGGAAGCAACGGCCTGCGACTTCCACAGATGAGGACGCCGCATCCTCCGAAGGTAGCTGGTTCACCAATCCCTTCGCACAGTAAGCGATTTTGCTGAGTGGGCTTGCGTGCCACGCGGCTGGCGGCGAAAGCTGAGCTTTTCGAAGCATCCGCTCCCGTGATAGGTAAAGCGCCATCTCAGAGGGGCCGAACATGACGCATATCAGGCACACGGCGCGTATCGCGGCACTGGTTGTCGCCGCAATGCTTGCTGCAGCAAATCTCACGCCGGGTCCGGCCATTGCGGCCCCGTGTGCCGATCCGGCCCATGCGCTTGGCGTGTCGCGGATCATTGAGATCGACACCTCGACCGGCCCGATGTTCGGCGACATCACGAAGCGCGCCAAGGAAGACAGCTTCCTTGCACCGAAAGAAGTGGTCTTGACCTTCGACGACGGCCCGATCCCCCGCATCACGGCACCCATCCTCGACGCCCTCGACAAATTCTGCACCAAGGCCACATTCTTCTCTGTCGGCGAGATGGCCCTCGAGTATCCAGCAACGGTGAAAGATGTCCTTGCCCGCGGCCACACCCTCGGCACGCACACCTGGACGCATCCCCTCAATCTGAACCGGCTGAGCGTCGAAAAGGCCACCGCCCAGATCGAGCGAGGCCTAGCAGCCGTCTCGCTTGCCGCAGAAACCCCGGTCGCTCCCTTTTTCCGCTTCCCGGGCTTGAGCGACAGCGACGCCCTGCTCGACCACCTGCAGAAGCGCGGCATCGCGAGCTTCACCGTCGACGTGGTCTCGAACGACAGCTACATCGCGAGCTCGGCGAACCTCGCCGCACGCGTGATCAGGCTCGCCGAAGCACACCAGGGCGGCATCTTGCTGTTCCACGACATCAAGGCGGCAACTGCTAAGGCCCTGCCGACGATCCTTGCCGAGCTGCAGTCACGCGGCTTCAAGGTCGTGCATCTGCGCGCCAAAGCAACGGCGACACCCCTTAAGGACTACGACGACGAGTTGAAGGCCGTCCTCGCCAAAGCGACCGCGGCAAACAAGACGGTCGCAAGCCACCCCGAGAGCCCCGCCATGGCGACGGCTGACGGCGCTGTCCCGCCAGTCACAATCCTCGCTCCCGCCGGGCGTGACCGCGCCGTCGCCGTCGCAGCCAAGGCGGACACATCCAACAAAGCCGCCGATACGTCCAAAGCCAATGCATCCAAAAAGAGCGGCGGCCCTGACGTGGCGGCTCCGGTTGGCAACAACGCCTTGGCGCAAACCGTAAGCCACAAATCGGCAGCCAAACGCCGCCCCTCGGCACCCGCCGCTGACGACACCATAGAGCAGTGAGCCGTGGCTCCCGTGAGCCCCGCTGGGCCGTTCGATCGGCCGGAATTCGCCATTAACGGCCGGGAAAAACATCTAGCTGTCTCCGCCGGCGACGGAAAACGGGACGATCGGCGTTATTAGTGCAAGCGCGCAGCCTCGCCATCTTGAAGGAGCGCGGCATTGACCAGCCTAGTTTCGCCTTGACCAGCCTTGTTTCGCCTTGACTTGAACGCCATTCGCCACTTGAGCTGACGACATTTGCTACCTCGGCACGACCCGACGTGGAACTTGAGGAGAGTAAGGTGAAAATGTGGAGGGCGATACTCCTCGGCACGGCCATCGTCGCTGGGATAACCGCCTGGCAGTTGCGCGCCTTGCAACTCGATGCCTTGCAACTCAGTGCTTGGAACCCAGCCACGTGGAACCTAAGCAACACCTTTTTCGCTGGTGCCACGTCGGAGGCTAAGCCCGCCGCCCCTGCGACCACCAATGCCAAAGCAGGACGCGCCGTCGCCGTCG
The DNA here is from genome assembly GCA_041659825.1 of Hyphomicrobium sp. Classification (GTDB taxonomy): domain Bacteria; phylum Pseudomonadota; class Alphaproteobacteria; order Rhizobiales; family Hyphomicrobiaceae; genus Hyphomicrobium_C. The sequence goes on along the minus strand of JBAZXL010000001.1, from coordinate 474,471 downwards.
AGGCCATTGAGGCCGAGGCCGCCACGACCTCCGAAGACATTCGCGCCCTCGGCAGCCTTCAGTCCGACGAAAGTGTCCAGATAAGCTCGGAGATTGCCGGCCGCATCACCGAGATTCCTCTCGTTGAAGGAGCAGCCGTCGCCGCCGGCGACATCCTCGTCAAGCTCGATGATGCACTCGCACGCGCCGAGGTCACCGACACAGAGGCGCGTTTCGAATTTGCCAGCGGCAACCTGGGCCGCGCCAACACATTGGCGAAATCCGGCAATGTCACCGAACGCGCCCGCGACGAGGCGACAACGAATGCCGAAATTGCCCGTGCCGCCCTCGAGCTCGCCAAGGTGCGCCTCGCCAAGCATACCATGCGCGCACCCTTCCCCGGCACCGCGGGCCTGCGCAAGATCTCGCCCGGCGCCTACGTCGCCGCTGGCCAGCCGATCATCAACCTGGAGAAGATCGACACCCTCAAGATCGACTTCAAAGTCCCGGAGCTTTTTCTCTCGAATATCAAGACTGGGCAGCAGGTGAGCATCGAGGTCGATGCGCTACCCGGCCGCAAATTCCCAGCAACCATCTACGCCATCGACCCGCACATCGACGTCAACGGCCGTGCGCTCTCGATCCGCGCTCGCCTCGAGAATACTGAGCGCATCCTACGGCCAGGCCTCTTTGCGCGCATCGAGATCAAGGGCCTCACGCAACGGAACGTCGTTCTCGTTCCAGAAAGTGCCATCGTTCCGCGCGGCAGCAGCAAGGTCGTTTATGTCATAAAAGACGGCAAAGTGGCGGAGACAATCGTGGCCTTGGCAGCGCGCAGCAATGGCATGGTCGAGGTTGTCAGCGGCTTAGCTCCAGGCACCCGGGTCGTGACGGCCGGCCAGCAGAAGCTCAAGAACGGTAGCGTGGTCGAGGTTGTGGCCAGCGCCACGCCAGCGGCGAAGGGCAGCTAATGGGCCTCTCCGAGCTTTGCATCCGACGCCCCGTCTTCGCGACCGTTCTGAGCCTCGTGCTCATACTTCTTGGCATCGTTTCCTACACCCGCCTAACGGTGCGCGAGTACCCGAACGTGGACGAGCCGGTGATCTCCGTCACCACCACCTACCGCGGCGCCTCGGCCAAGATCATCGAGAGCCAGGTAACGCAGATCCTCGAGGGCTCGATCGCCGGCATCTCCGGCATCGACGTCCTCGATTCCTCGAGCCGTTCCGAGCAAAGCCGCATCAACGTCCGCTTCCGCCCGAACGTCAACCAGGATGTCGCCGCAAGCGATGTCCGCGACCGCGTCTCGCGCGTCCGCGGCCGCCTTCCCGATGAGGTCGAGGAGCCGATCATCGCCAAGGTCGAGGCAGATGCCCAGCCCATCATGCTGCTGGTCTTTACGAGCCCGCAGTTGGGGCCGCTCGAGATCACCGACTACATCGACCGCTTCGTCGTCGACCGCCTAAAGAACCTCAATGGCGTCGCCGACGTCACCATCTACGGCGAGCGCCGCTACGCCATGCGGATCTGGATCGACCACGAGCGCCTCGCCGCCTTCAATCTGACGGTGCAGGATGTCGAGAACGCCCTCCGCGCGCAAAACGTCGAGGTGCCGTCTGGCCGCATCGAGAGCGAGAACCGCGAGTTCACCGTTCTCTCCCGCACCGGCCTCACGACGTCGGAGGAGTTCGGCAACGTCGTCGTGAAGCTCGCAGGCGACCATCAGGTAAAGCTGCGCGAGGTCGCCCGCGTCGAGCTCGGCGCCGAGGATGAGCGGCGCGAAAGCCGCTATAACGGCACGCCGGCCATGGCGGTCGGCATTATCAAGCAGGCCGTCGCCAATCCGCTCGACGTCTCCAAGGGGGTCAACGCCCTCCTACCCGAGATCAACCGCACCATGCCGAACGGCCTTGTCGCCGATGTCGGCAACGACGACGCCATCTTCATCAGCCGCTCCATAGCAGCCGTCTACCAGACCATCGGCGAAGCCATTCTCCTCGTCGTGCTGGTGATCCTCCTCTTCCTGCGCTCGCTACGCGCCTCGATGATCCCGGTCGTCACCATCCCGATCTCGCTCATCGCTACCTTCACCCTCATGTTTGCGCTCGGCTTCAGCGTCAATACGCTGACCCTGCTCGCCATGGTGCTGGCAATCGGCCTCGTCGTCGACGACGCCATCGTCGTACTCGAGAACATCTATCGCCACATCGAGGGCGGCATGAAGCCGGTGGAGGCGGCCATCCGGGGCACCAAGGAGATCGGCTTTGCGGTCGTCGCCATGACGCTGACGCTGACGGCCGTCTACGCGCCGATCGCCTTCGCGACCGGCAAGACCGGAAAACTGTTCCTGGAGTTCGCGCTGACCCTCGCCGGTGCCGTGCTGATCTCGGGCTTCGTCGCGCTGACGCTTACCCCTATGATGTGCTCGCAGCTCTTGCGCCACAACCCAAAGCCGAGCCGCCTCTTCCTGCTCGTGGAACGCCTCCTCAATGCGGTCGAGCATGGGTACAGGAAGGCGCTGTCGGCAAGCCTCAACTACCGCGCAGTTGTGCTTGTCTTAGCCCTCGCGGTTGCCGGATCCAGCCTCTACCTCTTTTCGGGGCTTAAATCGGAGCTGGCGCCGGTGGAGGATCGCGGCGTCATCCGCGTCCGCGGCACCGGACCTGAGGGCGCTACCCTCGCATACACGAGCCGCTACAGTGCCGAGGTCGACAAAATTCTCGAGGCGACGCCCGAGATACGCTCCCGCCTCGTCATCAACGGCAACCCCGAGGTCTCTCAGTTCCTCGTTTTCACGCGCCTCAAGGATTGGGACGACCGGCTGCGCAAACAGCAGCAAATCTCGCGCGAGCTCACCCCCAAGGTTCGCGGCATAGCCGGCGTGCAAGCGTTCCCGACCGATCCCGGCGCCTTCGGCCAGCGTGGATCTGTGCGCCCGATCGAGTTCGTATTGCAGACCTCCGGCACCTACGACGATCTCCAGAGCTATGCCGATAAGCTCCTCGAAGGCCTTCGCGACTATCCAGGCCTCGAGAGCATGGACACCGACCTCAAGCTCAACACGCCGGAATTCCGCATCGAGATCGACCGTGCCAAGGTGGCCGACCTCGGCCTCGATGTGAACGTCGTCGGCCGCACGTTGGAAACGCTACTCGGCGGCCGCCAGGTCACCCGGTTCGAGATGAACGGCGAGCAGTACGATGTCCGGGTGCAACTCGCTGAGCACGACCGGTCGACGCCCACGGCGCTCGACACAATTTTTCTGCGTTCGCCAGCGGGCGACATGATCCAGCTCTCGAATATCGTCAAGGTGATCGAGTCCGTGGCGCCGAAGGAGCTGAAGCGTTTCAACCAGCTGCGCTCGGTCACTCTGCAGGCAAATCTCGCAGCCGGCTATGCCCTCGGAGAGGTGCTCACCCATATCGAAGGCGTCGCCCGCGAGGTCTTGCCCAGCACGGTCCAGACCGATGTCAACGGCCAGAGCCGCGACTACCGCGCCGCCGGCCAGAGCTTGGCCCTCGTCTTCGTGCTGGCGCTCGCCTTCATCTACCTCGTGCTTGCGGCCCAGTTCGAAAGCTTCCGCGACCCGCTGATCATCCTGTTGACTGTGCCGCTATCGCTCACCGGCGCTCTCGCCGCCTTGCACCTCTCAGGCGGCACGTTGAACGTCTATTCGCAGATCGGCCTCATCACCCTCGTTGGGCTGATCACCAAGCACGGCATTCTGATCGTCGAGTTCACGAATCAACTCGAGGCGGCGGGCAGGCTGCGGCGTGATGCTGTCATTGAGGCCGCGACCCTGCGATTGCGTCCGATCCTCATGACCACCGGCGCCATGGTGCTCGGCGCCATCCCGCTTGCCATGGCGACGGGCGCCGGCGCGGAAAGCCGGCAGCAAATCGGCTGGGTCATCTTCGGCGGCATGAGCCTCGGTACGCTGCTCACGCTCTTCGTCGTGCCGGCCGTGCTGACGCTGATCGGCACGCGCCATGCGTCTGAGGAGATCGTCGCCGGTGAGGAGATCGTCTCCAGAACCCCAGTCGCCTTAGCAGCTGCTGCCGAATGACCAAGGCAACGCGAAATTAACCGCCGCAGCGCCGCTGAGCGAGCCCCTCAGCATCGAGCAGGTGACCGGACAGCGCACGGCCCTTGCGGCTCGCGAAATAAAGTGCCGTCGAGGCGATGTCCGCGTCGGACACAGTCGAGCTCCCGCCGAGCAACGCGGCGAGGGACGATTGCGGCGCGATGGCGTTGATGCGCACTCCCTCACCCGCCCACTGACGCGCCTGGCCAAGTGTGAACTGTGCGATCATGGAGCGCACCACGTCGGCGACGAGCCCCGCGCGCCCCGTCGTCGCCCCACTCATCGTCACCACGTTGAGGATCGACCCATCGGTCCAGGTAAGCCGCATGCGGTTCGCAGCGACTTGCGTCACCAACAGCATTTCCTCCAGCCTGGCGGCAATCAATGCCTCCACGTCGGAGCCGCGCTCGAAGGCCCGGACGTCAGCCTCATCGAGCCCGACGAGGTTGATTACGGCATCGAAGCCGCCGAGATCCTGGGCAGCCCGTTGCACGTGCCGCACGACGTCATCAGGGGAGGCTGAGGGCTCGTTGAAAAGGCGTATCTCGGACGCACACTCCGCGAGCAAAGCGGAAAGCTCAACCATCGCGGGCGAGCTATCCGGCGAGACGATGACCAGCCGCGCCTTATGCTCGGCAAACGCCCGTGCAACATCGAAACCTATCTCGCAGGTGAGGCCCGTGATGAGCACGCGGGCGCCCGCAAGCTCCGGGTAGTACTCGAACTCGGATGACCGCTCGACAACACTCATGAACATCAGGGCTTGCTCCTTGGTACTCCGGACTCTTGAGGCTACGCCCGGACGCGACGATAGCACGACGATTCTAACTAACGAGATCTAAACGGCAGGACGATTCGGGTTGCCTCTTGGCCAAGCCGTGTCGCGATTGCGGCTGCCGCCTTTGCCAACACCCAAGGCTCCGTCTCGCGAGCTAGGTGCATAACGGCCACGGCCGGTCTAACCAGCACTGCTGGCTTGAAGAAACGTCGTGGATAGGGTGTTGCGCCCGCATTGCGCCGGAGCGCAAAGCGCCCGAGGCTCTAACTTAACGATTCGTAGTTCCATGGGACCTCTTGGGTCCATTAGCTGGTGAGGATGACCCGCCAATGATGCGCGACCATCAAGCATCGCAAACGTTCGTAATGCTCGCGATGGGCCTTGTCTGTGTGGCCCTGGCCGTAGCGGTATACCAACACGCTGGCCTGCCCGGCCCGGTGGCGGCAACCGCAGCACTTTCTGCCTATGTTCTGCTGCTGACGCTGCATGTCTTTCTTTGGCGGTCGAATTCCGGCTCTTACACGGCCGCAAGCAAGGACCGCCGCGAGGCAGAGTTGCGCCGCGTGAAGGAGGAGGCAAAGGTCTCAGCCGCGTTGACCAAGGCTCAGGTCCTCGGCCACGCCCAGACCAAAACACAGGCTCAGGCTCAGCCAGCCCCGGCGCAGCCAGCCTCAATGCAGCCGGACAATACGAAGCTTACCTCACCTGCTTTGCCCAAGGCTGGGCCGACCAACAACGTCAGTCCACAGGGTGCCGCTGCGAAGGCCCCGTCATCACGCGAGACCGCCTCGATGCCTGAAGCTGCGCAGGCTGCAGCTCGCGCCGTCCCGAACGCTCCGCAATCGCGCGCACCGGCTTTCAACCTCGATGCCCTTGGCATCGACGACGAGCCCACGCTGCCGCTTCACGCGCCTCTTAGCGCTCCGGCCTGGACGAGCCCATCGCCGCAAGGTCGAAACCCTGCGTCGCCGTCTCAGCCTCTTGCCCCACCCCCGCTGCCACCCTCGGCACGCCTGACGCCGCCGCCGCTTACCGCTCGCGCTCCCGACTCGACCGGCAGTGACAACCAGGACTATTGGTCTTTTCGCCCAGCGTCGCAGCCAACGCTGCCGCCCTTTGTGACCGGCCGCGTCAACGCCCGTGGCGCTCATGTTGGCGACCAGCCGAACGAGCCCACGTTCGATGCTAACCGCTACGCAGAGACCGCCCGCGCACCGGTGCCCGCGCCAACTCTTCACGCAAGCCCACGGGAAGCAGACGTCGAGATCATCCAGGACGCCATTAAGCGCCTCCTCGTGGAGGTGAATGCTGCGGAGCGCAAGGAGACAGTCGCTCGTCAGCAGGACAGCATCGCCGCTCAACGGACCGAAGACTATGAGCGTTCCGCCAATGAGGCCGCTATCGAGCAATCGCTTGATGCTCTGAGGCATGCGGCCAGCTCGATGCGCGCGGCCGAAGCCCGCGACCAGCGTCCGGCGGAGCCGCGCACTCATCTTGAGCCGCCGCCGCTTCCGGCCGACGCGGCACCTCACCCGCATACATGGGGATCCGCGCCGCAAGTCGTCTCGCCTTCGCAAGCGCGTGCGCGCATCCTCGCGGACGCCATCACTGCCGGCCGCATCGACGTCACGCTCGAGCCGATCCTCGGGCTTGAGGACCAGAAGACGCGTCACTACGAGGTTGCAATCCGGCTGCGCGATGCGAACGGTACACCCTTGAACGTCCACGGCGACGGTCCTGATCTGCGCGGCACAGGCCTGCTGCCACTGTTCGATAGCGTCGGCATCGCTCGAGTTGCGGCGGTCGCCCGGAAGCTCGACGAGCGTGGCAAAGGCGGATCGGTGTTCTCGACATTCAGCGGCGAATCGATCGCCGATGACCAGTTCGTGGGCGAGCTTGCCGAAACCCTGCACCAGCGCGGAGCCTTAGCAACCCAGCTCGTGCTCTCCTTCAGCCAGGCAGACGTGCGTCACTTATCAACGCCCGAATGGGACTCGCTGGCCGAGATGCGCGCGCTTGGTTTTCGTTTCGCGATCTCGAGCATCACCGACCTCGACATGGATTTCGAGGAGCTTGCCGAGCAGGGCTTCGCCTTTGCAAAGCTCGACGCGAGCGTCTTCCTGCAAGGCTTGCCGGCGGCGAACGGCAACATCTCGGCAAACGATGTCTGCCGCTTCCTCGCCAAGGTCGGCTTGACGCTCGTCATCGAGCACATCGACTCGGACGAGCAGGCAGCCCGCATCTTCGGCTTCGGAGTGCTGCTTGGTCAGGGCCACCTGTTCGGTGGCCCTCGCCCGGTCCGGGCCGAAGCCGTGACCAAGACCGCCGCCGCCTGAGCTTGCGGCAATACGCTTAAGACAAGAAAAGCCTTCCGACTTAAGCTGACTTGCTTCAGCTTAAGTCGGAAGGGCGAGCCCGCTCTATTCACCATGCAAGAAAAGTCTCCCACCACCCCGCCACCGCTGCCGATCCTGTCCTCAATCGCCGGCCTCGCCTCTGGCCGCGAGGCGTGGCTGACCGACATCTGGGGCGTGATGCACAACGGCGTCACACCCTTCTTGGCGGCAGCCGACGCCTGCGCCAGGTTCCGCGCCGCGGGCGGCCTCGTACTCCTTCTTTCCAATGCGCCGCGCCCGGCTCCGAGCGTCATCGCTCAGCTCGATCGCATCGGCGTGCCTCGGCAAGCCTGGGATGCGATCCTGACCTCCGGCGACGCCGCCCGTGCCCTCGTCTCGGCCTTCGGGCCGCGCTCCGTCTTTCACCTCGGCCCCGATCGCGACCTCGCCCTCTACGAGGATCTCGACGTCAGGCTCGCTGACGCCGCAACCGCTGAAGCGATCTCCTGCACCGGGCTATTCGAGGACGAGGTCGAGAGCCCTGACGACTACGCGGATCTGCTTGCTGACTTTGCCACGCGCCGCCTGCCCATGGTCTGCGCCAACCCGGACCTTACAGTCGAGCGCGGCTCGAAGATCATCCCGTGTGCCGGCGCCCTCGCCACGGCCTACGAGAAACTCGGCGGCAGCGTCACTTACGCCGGAAAACCCTATCTGCCGGTCTACGATCAGGCCATTGCCAAGCTCGCTGAGCTCAAGGGCCGTCACATCGAGCGGGCAAGCATCCTCGCCATCGGCGACGGCATCCGCACCGACATCAGCGGCGCCGCAGCAGCCGGCATCGATAGCGTTTTCATCGCCAGCGGCGTGCATGTGGCCGGCGGCCTCGAAAGCGATGGCCTCGCGAGGCTCTTCCCAAACCCCGCCGTCCGCCCCATCGCAGCCATGTCCGGGCTCGTCTGGTAGCGGACCAGGAGCAGACCCGCGGCTCTGGTCAACGATCAAACGGTCAGCACAATCTTGCCGATGTGCTGGCTGGTTTCCATGCGCTCGTGTGCGGCAGCGGCTTCGCGAAGCGGATACGTCCGGTCGATCACGACCCGCACGCGGCCCTCGGTGATCAGCGGCAACGCATTGGCATGAACGGCAGCCGCAATTGCGCCCTTGATAGCGGTCGGGCGAATACGCAGCGTCGAGCCGGTGAGCACCAGCCGCTTCAGCATCACGCGCATCATATCGACCGTAACCTTCGAGCCGTTCTGGTAGCCGATGTTGACGAGGCGCCCATCGTCGGCGAGCGAGCGGATGTTGCGGTCCACGTAGTCGCCGCCGACCATGTCCAGAATGACGTCCACGCCGCGACCCTGCGTCTCCTGCTTCACAGCCTCGACGAAGTCCTCGCTGTGGTAGTCGACGGCGCGGACAGCTCCAAGCTCGCGGCAAGCGGCGCACTTCTCGGCTGATCCCGCCGTTGCAATCACCTTGGCGCCGAGCGCGCTCGCAAGCTGGATCGCCGTCACCCCGATGCCGCTCGTGCCGCCGTGCACGAGAAACCATTCGCCGGCCTTAAGGCGACCCCGCTCGAACACGTTGTGCCAGACGGTGAAAAACGTCTCCGGCACCGCAGCGGCTTCGATCATGGAAAGCCCCTCAGGCATGGGCAGGCACGCCGGCTCGTCGGCCACCGCGTACTCCGCGTATCCACCGCCATTGAGCAGCGCCATCACCCGATCGCCGGCCTTGAAGCGGGACGTTTCAGGACCGACCGCCTCGACCACCCCCGCAACCTCGAGCCCCGGAAGCTCCGAATGGCCCTTGGGCGCCGGGTAGAGCCCCTTCCTTTGCAGGACGTCCGGGCGATTGACGCCTGCCGCCGCGACCTTGATCAGGATCTGCCCCGCCCCCGGCACAGGCACAGGCAGCATCTCCGCCACCAGAACCTCCGGCCCGCCTTTACCTTGGATGGCAATCGCAGTCATCGTCGCCGCCGGCGCTCTCATGCTCGTCTCCATTTGCTTGACGTTCAACCCTACCTGCCCGAGCGGACGAGTTGAGACAAGCGGGTGAACGTGACACCCTTGGCCGCAATCGGATCAAGAGGAGCAAATCCCATGGACTGGGACGAATTGAGACCCAAAGCCGCCAAGACCAGCGCGGCGATCGGTGACAACCTTGAAAGCCTCTCGATCGCTGAACTCGAAGCGCGCATCAACGCCTTCGAAGCCGAGATCGTTCGCACCCTGGCCGAGCTCGACAAAAAACGCGCCCACGAGGAGGCCGCAGCCGCCCTCTTCAAAAAAACCTAACGCGCGGAAACGGATGCTGTGTTCGTCGTGAGTTGCCGTCGTGGCAGCAAATGACCCGCAGCGGCGTCAATTGCGTTCATTCGTCCTCACCATGCCCGTCGACGACACGATCGGCGCTCGTATCCAGAAGCGGACGATCGAGCATCCGGGTACGTTCGCTGCGGGGAGCATCCGATCCAATGTCCGCACCTAGAGGTGCTACCGACGAGCGAACGGCACCTAGACTGTCTCTTGGTGACCCGAGGCGGTCTTCACTCGCGGCTGATGTTAGGATCTAAATTTCGCGCCCCCGGTTGAGCTACACAATTGGCTCACAACCTCTTGCTCGGGCGCCTCGAGGACCCAACGAACTCCGCTCGCAGGATAGCAGAGCTTAACTTCGCCACGGACAAATTGGCCTGCCATACACTCAATCACTGTCTGGCCAAAGCCGCAGACCTTGGGCCTTTTTACCGGCGGGCCGCCACACTCGGTCCAGTTGATGCGGAAGCGCCGTGCAGCGCCACAGGATAGGATCGACCAGGCGATCAGGACCTCTCCCGTATCGTTCGAGAGCGAGCCGTACTTCATGGCGTTGGTGGCGAGCTCGTGCAGCGCCAGGCCGATCCCCTGGGCCGCTGCGGGTCTGAGCATGAGGGGCTTGCCCTCGATATGTACACGAGTGCCGATTGCGTCCCCGAGATGGCCCAGCTGGGAATGGATTAGATCCCTCAATGCTACGCACTGCCAGTCGCCTCGAATGATCAGGTTCTGCGACGCCGAGAGGCTCTGCAGGCGCTGGTCCAATTGCCGAGCGAACTCCTGCGACGTTGCATCCCGGGCCATTTGGCGTGCGACTGCCTGCACGACGGCAAGCAGGTTCTTCGCGCGGTGATTCACCTCACCTAGAAGAAAATGAAGCCGCTCCACGGCCTCCTTGCGCTCTGTGATATTCTCATGGGCCACAACAGCATAGGTCTCGCCTTTGTCATCGAAGCGGGTCACGCGCAGCATAAACCAGCGCCGTTCGTTGGGGCTATGGCAGGGGTACTCAAAGCAAAACTCGGAGAGTTCCCCAGCGATCACGGCGCGAATGCCCGTGGCCGCCTCTACTGCCATATCGGCATCGGGACCGGCGGCACACTCACAGGTATCGAGATAGTTCGTGCCGACGTAGGACTTGGCGTGCCCTCCCTCGCAGCGAGCGAACGCCTGCCACGCCTCGTTGACGGCAACGATGATACCCTTCTGGTCGAGCACGGCGACCGTGGTGGTAAGCGCATCGAGCACCGACTGGGCGAAGGCTGCCATTCGCGCGGCTTGCCGCAATCTCTAGAACTCCCCTGCTTGGGAATGCAGGCACGGGTGCCAATCCTTCAAGAGCGAAAGGGGTCGGCTTGCGCAAACGTAATCCCCCCAGAACACAAAGCACGTTGACAGGAATCAATCTCCGGCCAGCGGCAGTGCATCCGCTCCATCAGCCCGGGTTCGGCTCGATAATTGAACGGCCCAGATGAGCCATCCTACTACTCCCAGGGACTTCCCCTCTCAGCACGTTGGTTCGTTCTACATGGCGATGCGCCTCGACCCGATAGCACGACAGCGGTACCGGCCATTTGCGCGCATGCATTTTCAAATCGTAAAGTCGACTGCTCCTGGCCCTGACCGACGTTGCGTTGCAACGCGAGATCACGGTCGGTCTTGGACCTATTGCGTCGGCGTTCGCCGGTCATGGCGCAGATGGTCGGTATTGGGGGCACTCCGGTAGCCATCTGAACGCCGCTCAAGCCTGCACCTGACCCACTCCGGACTCAGTGCCCATGCTCAACACGTGTGTTGCATTGAGTGCGATCGAACGGATCGGCACATGATGCATTGCGAAGCTACCGGTGCAAAGGTCATCGAGACCGAATGTCCGGTTGCCCTTCTGGCCTGCCCCTCATCGCGATACCAGGGATTAAGTTAGAGCCCGGCCGCTTGCGCCCGGTAGCAGCCGCATCCGCAATGAACCCGTGAACTCAATCCTGCAAATCGCGGTACGGGATTTTGCGATTATGCATCTTCGAGATCTCGGCAGCAGACGTTCAGGAACTCCACTGCCGCTGAGCTTTGCAACTGGGTCTCGGGCAGAACAACTTTGATTTCCTTCACAAACGACACACCTGACACGGGCAGTGCAACCAGCTGGCCCGCGGCCACTTCATCGGCGACAGACGATGACATGACGATCGAAATACCAAATCCGGCTTTGACCGCGCGCTTGACAGCCTCGGTGCTTCCCCAGCCCGTGCGTGTCCTGAAGCGATCGGCAACGGAGCCAAGTTGCTCCCGAAGGATACGCCCCGTCCCGCTACCGCTTTCCCCTCCGAGCAAGGTTTCGCACGCCAAATCGTCCGGCTCCACGACGGATCGATCTGCCCAGGGATGGCCCGGCGCCACGATAACGACCAGGGGTTCCTGCTTCCAGGTCGTTGCCCGGAATCCCTTCCGCCCGTCCCACCACTCCATGACGGCGATGTCCGCTTCGCCGCGCTCGAGGCGCGCTGCGACATCCGGGTTGGGGCCAATCCACAAGTCAGCGTCGATACCGGTCCTCTGGAAAAAGGCGGCCAGCGGCTGTTGAAGCATGTAGGTGCCGACATTGCTCGACGCCGACAACCGCAGAGACGGCGTGCGGATGAGCTCTCCGAGTTGGCTCGCCGTCCGCACGAGCGCGCGAGCATAAGGAAGGAGCCGCTCGCCCTCCCGCGTCGCCTCCGTGACCGGGTGGGCACGCACGAGGAGCGGCACGGACAGGTCGTTTTCCAGCTGTCTGATATGTTCGACAACCGTCGATGGAGCAAGTTCCAGCTCTCTTGCAGCAGCCCGGACGCCTTTGGCGTCGACAATGGCCAGGAAGGAGCGCAGGTGCACGAGGTTGATCATGAAAAAGAAGCCGAATGCGACGGGGACGGTCTCACAGTGAACGTCCCACATTGATTGCGCCCGGTGGTATCTTGTTCTGCAGCGCCGCGATGATGTTCTCTGCCGCCGATGCCTCGATCTGGCGGCGTACGTGCACCACGGCTGACCCGACGTGCGGCGTCAGAACGGTTGACCCTGTCAATTCGAGCACTTGAGGGTCGATGGTTGCGGGACGGTCCGGCCGTGCCCAGTCCTCGCATTCGAAAACATCGGCTGCGTATCCCTTCAGATGTCCTCGGGCGACAGCTGCTGCAACTGCCGCTTCATCGACGAGAGAGCCCCGCGCGGGGTTGATGAGAAGCGCGCCGGGCTTCATCATCGCAATCGCATCGGCATTGATCAGATGCTGCGTAGAAGCCAGAAGTGGGAGCGCGAGCACCACGAAGTCGGACGCCGCCAGCAGAGGTTCGAGCGCGCTGCGCGTGACATGGCCCGCAAGTGCGTCCGGGACTTCGGAAGCGGAATTGTCGTAGGCCCGGATCTGGCAACCGAAGGCCACGAGCCGGCTGGCGATTGCTTGGCCGACCTTGCCGAATCCGACAATTCCCACATTGGAACCATAAAGCCCGATGCCGTAGTGGCGCGGCCGCCAGCCACGAAACCCCCTCGACCGAATTTCCCGGTCGCCTTCCAGCATGTTCCGCCCGAGTGCGAGCATCAAGCCTATGGCATGCTCCGCGGTCGGCACCGTCAAGAGATCATCGCAGATCGAAACCCAAACACCGCGCGTCGTAGCCGCAGCGACGTCGATATTGTCGTAACCCTTGAGTGCGGCACCGATTATTTTGAGGCTCGGACACCCTGCCAGAAAGCCGTCGTCGATCCGGTCCGTCATGAAGGCCATCAGGCCGGACGCGGTCCGGCAATGAGTCTGCAACAGCTCGTCTGACCAAGGCTCCGTGCCGTCGTTAGCGATGACACGAGCGACGCCATCGAACATCGCTCGTGTCTCGGGAAAGGTCGCGTTCGTGAGAACCACAACCGGCAGTTCGGACATGCTGGCTTTTCTCGTTTCTTCTCTAGGTGCTTTATTTGAGCGACTTGCGGAGCGCAGCTCCGATGGTGTCGACCACGACCACGCACGCGAGAATGGTCAGCAGGATTGCCGAAACCTGATCGTAATTCAGCAACCGGAGCGCCGCCATGAGTTCGAACCCGATGCCGCCGGCCCCCACAATGCCGAGCACGGTCGAGGCTCGGAAGTGATACTCCCAGCGGTAAATCGTGACATCAGTCAACTGCGGCAGCACCTGAGGCAGCACAGCATGCAAAATGACTTGCGATCTGGTCGCCCCGGCCGCACGAGCAGCTTCCAGCGGCCGCGGATCGACGTGCTCGATCGCTTCCGCGAAGAACTTGCCGACCATGCCAACGGAGTGAAGTGCGAGCGCCAGAACACCGGGCAAAGCACCGAAGCCGACGGCCGCAACGAAGAGAACGCCGAGAATGAGTTCCGGCACCGAGCGCAGGAAGGCGAGGAGCGTCCGCGTGAAGAAGTAGACGGTGGGATGCGGGCTCGTATTTGGAGCCGCCAGAATAGCGAGCGGAAGCGAAATAACCACGGCCAGCGCCGTGCCGGCAATCGACATCGCGAGCGTATCCGCGAGTGGTCTTATCCAGAGATATGCGCGGGAAAAGTCCGGCGGAACCATCTCCGACGCGAGCTGCGAGATTGCAGGGCCGCTGTCTGCAAAGCGTTGCGCATCAAAGAAGCCTGTGACCCAGAGCGCCACAAGGCAGACGATAACGATCAACGAGACAAGCCCCGCTCCGCGTCGTGCGGAGCGGCGCTCGTCGGCGAGGATCGCGTCGAAGGAGTGCGATACTGCCATTGTGCGACCTACAGCTTGGCTATGTCGAGTTCGAGCGTCGTCGCCATGTCGCGCAGGACGTCATAGTCTTTGTCCGTTGCGGGTGCGAGTTTCTCGACGCGGAACAGTTTGAGGATTTCGGGGTCGTTCAGCTCGAGAAAGGCCTTCTTGATCGCCTCTTTGAGATCGGGTGCGAGATAGCCCTGAAGGGTCATCGGATAGTTCGGGATCGGATCGGAGAGTGCGATCTCCTTGAGCTTGCTGGGGTCGATCTTACCGTCCTTCACGAGCACGCGGTAGATCGCCTCCGAGAGTGCGCCGGCGGGAACTTGCCCTGCCGCCACCGCGCGCGCCACGGCGTCGTGCTTGCCGAGGTGCACGACCTTATAGTCCTTGTCGCCGATGAGCCCCTTCTTGGCGAGCAGCGTGCGGGGTGCGAGGTGGCTCGATGTCGAGGCCTGATCGCCGAAGGCAAACGGATTTCCCTTGATGTCCTCGATCGACTTCACCGGTCCTTCGGCATTGGCGATAATGACTGAATTGTAATACGGCTTGCCTTTTTCGACGCCGACCGCGAACGGCTCGATTTCGGTCGCCTTTGATTTGGCAAGGACGTAGGAGAAGGGACCGAAGTAGGCCACCTCGATGCGACCGAAGCGCATGGCTTCGATCATCGAGGAATAGTCGGTGGTCACTATGATCTCGATTTCCTTCTTGAGGGCCTTTTCGAGATGCGCCTTGAGCGGCTGCGCATTCTGAATGATCGTGGAAGCGTTCTCGTCCGGAAGAAGAGCAACGCGAATCTTCTCTGGATTGGCTTTGTCGGCCAAGGCCGGACCGGCAACCGATCCAGCGACAATCATGGCGCCCGCCACCAGTACGGCGGCCAGCAAACTACGGCGTTTCATGGATACATCTCTCGCTGTTTCAGGGGGTCTACTCAGCGGCCTCCCGAAGTAACGCCGGGTTCGCTTTGTAGATATTGTCGAAGGCCGTCGATCCGAGTTCGGAGCCGGTTCCTTCGAATACGATGCGCCCATTCGCCAGCCCGATGATCCGGTCTGCGAATTGTCGGGCAAGATCTAGCTGGTGGAGGCTCACGATCGCCGTGATGCCGTCCTCCCGGCAAATGCGATGGAGATCCTGGAGTACCCGCACGGATGTCTCCGGGTCCAAGCTCGCGACCGGCTCGTCCGCGAGAATGATTTCAGGCCGCTGGGCAAGCGCCCGGGCGATGCCCACGCGCTGCTGCTGGCCGCCGGACAGGTTGTCAGCACGGTCGAGTGCACGCTCGGCGAGCCCGACCCGCTGCAGCGCTTCCAATGCAATGATCCTGTCGGCACGAGGCAGTGGCAGCAGCGCTCGCAAGGTTCCGTGTGCCGACAGCCGACCCGTCAGGACGTTTTCTAAAGCGCTTGAGCGGCCAATGAGGTGGTGCTGCTGGAAGACCATTCCCGTGCGCCGGCGATGAGCGCGCAGGTCTCGGCGACTCTTGAAGATCGAACCTTGGCCAGAAGCGATCACATCGCCCTTGGTCGGCCGGACCAAACCGTTGAGACACCGCAAAAGGGTCGACTTACCTGCGCCCGATGTTCCGAGAAGTACGGTGATCGTCCCCCGCTGAAAAGCAACGCTCGTCTTTTCGAGCGCTCTGACGCCGTTGGGATAGGTCACCTCGACATCTGAAGCCGTCAGAATCTCGAGCCTTGCGGCAGCGATACTCATGTGCGCTATCTCCGAACAATCGGCACCTAATGTTCACCATCTCCGTATAGTCGGGCTGTGTGACACCCGATTGAAGGCTTCGATCTGTGTGATCAGAATTCGGTTGCCAGTGGCAACAGCTTGCCGGAGCCATCCAGAAAGGCTGCGAGCGTGGCGGTGGGTGCTCTGACCGGCGGGCCCGCGGCTGCCCTCGCGCCGATGTCGATGATCGAGCACTTTGGTTGGCACGGGTTGGGGTCAGTCCCCGAGGGCGCGCAACTGCGCCTCCTCAAAAATGGGAATGCCGCTCAAATTCAGCTGTATCCGCAGGCCGGTGACATCGCAATCGGGCCGTAAGCCTATCGCCCCTCCATTTGTCTAGGAGAAACTGCGGTGCACCATTCGTCTCGAGTGTAGTTGCGTCAAAGCAAGCTCTCTGTTGCGCCCGGGCACGGAGTCCGGTTGGGGTCACAAGCACGCCTCGTGCTCGGAATGCAACTTGTCGGCTCTGCCATTAGAAGCGGACTAAGGGCGGCTCGTAACACCGAAACACCCGCAAATCCAAGACGGCAAAACAGTGAGCCCGGAGTGAGCCAAGCCGTCTGTGTTGATTTTGAACGCTGGTTAAGTCGTTGATTTTATTGGCTGGTGGACAAGGATTCGAACCTAGACAGGCAGAGTCAGAGCCGCTTCTTCTAGTCGAATGTCAGATTATGCATGCGAAGTGGACTTGTCCCGCCAAAATTTCAAGGACTGCTCAGGGCCACAGAACGAACCCGCTGCCGGGGGAGGGTGCTGCGCGCAGGCTGCGGCGAAGGGCGGGCGGCGAGTAACCAACTGAGAGGGTAATGATAACGGGCCGGGAGGCCTGTCGTGAGGATCGAGGGGTTCAGCGCTCCATTTCTCAGACAGGAGCCCCCGATGAAGGACCCGGCAATCGAGAAGCCCATCAGCGATCTACGCCGCCGCATGCTGGAGGACGTGGCCGTCCGACGCTTCGGCGAGAAGACGCAACACGACTATATCCGCCATATCGAGAACTTTGTGAAGTTCCTAGGCCGCTCGCCGGAGACGGCAACGGGAGAGGATCTGCGGCGCTATCAGGTGTATCAGGTCGAGCGCGGCGCGCAGCCGCCAAGCATGAACAGCTCGACCGTCGCCTTGCGTTTCCTTTTCACCTTCACGCTCGGCCGCGGCAACCTCGCCCAGCAACTGACCCGTGTCGATATAGCGGATGCGCGCTTAGCCCGATATGGCATGCACGAGGTCGGCGATCTTGATGGTCGCAAAAGTCGAGAAGGTGTCTGAGATCGCATAGGGCAGAATAATGAGATCGCGATGGCGCATGCCACCGCACGTGTAGACCACGTTCGGAACGTACCCTTCGCGCTCTGTCGGTGCAGGCCGCACGAGTGGCTCCCGCGATCTTGCAAGCACGATCGTTGGGTCGCTCTTGTCCAAGAGCACGGCTCCGATCGAGTACTTGCGAACGGGGCCCACGCCGTGCGTGAGCAGCAGCCAGCAGTCGTCGAGCTCAATGGGTGATCCGCAGCTTCCCATCTGGACAAACTCCCAAGGGTGCTCAGGCTGCAGGATAAGGTCGCCGCTGGACCAAGTGTAAAGGTCGTCGGAATAGAGGAGATAGAGGTTCTCGTTGTCCTGCCGGCCGATCATTGCGTAGCGGCCGTTTATCTTGCGTGGAAACAAAGCCATCCCCTTGTTGCGCGCGGCAGGGCCTGCTAGCGGCGTCATTCGGAACGTTTTGAAGTCGCTCGTCTCAAGAAGCTCGGATCGAATGGCGCGGCCACTATAAGCTGTATAGGTGGCGTAGTAGGTCGTTCGCCCATCGTCCTTGAACTCGACAAATCGCGCGTCCTCGATGCCATTCGACTGCGCATCCGTAATGGGGAAGATCACTCGCTCGCTCAGGTCCCCGTCATGGTGAAACGTCACCTCCACGTCATCTCCGTTCGCAGTTGTCGTCCGCCGCTCGATCGCCGGGACGTAGGCAAGACGGGTGGTGGGATCGACCGTGACGCTGCCGTCCGCTGCGATGGTTCCAGATCGAAAGGTCAGGGACGAGATATGCCCCTCGCCAACAGCGCGCAGGCTCAGGATGAAGCGGCAGCCGTTGATGGGCGCCCCGCTTTGGTCCGGATGACGGATGATGCTCGGGTTGAAAAGCGCCGCCGCTTCGAAGGAGTATTCGTGCAGGAAGTATGCGCCGATCAGGCAGTGTTGTGTCTGGGTGAAGGCCGCGTGCGGGTGGAGGACGTCTTCCATGTTGGCTGCGCGAGCAGCGAAAATCTCAAGCAGGTTGCGATGGCGGCCTTCGAAGTTTTCAAGAACTTCCGTTAGCTGCCGCGCTGCAGCCTCAGGCGCGAGAGCTATGACGCGATCAACGATGTGGTTTGCTCTGGATTTATCCGTCGGATTGAGGTCTCGCGGCTCGGTCGAGGGCTTAAACGGCCGCACGACGACTCGGGCCGTGTCGGGGCGTAGGTGCAATGTTTGACGGTTCAAGAATCTGGATTGCGTCACCGGCATCCCCTTGTCGTTTTTTATACGAGAGTGATTGTGTTCCGAGGCTTGGCGATATGCGGGAGGCGTGCTTGATGTTCTCGATGCCCTGACTGCGGCGCAACTCCCGGATCTCAAGACCACCAAGCAGGTAGGAAAGAGCCGATTCCGCGCCTCTATTTTCATTCACGCGGTCGCGGTGTAGGCCATCCGAGCAGGCACCGGTCTTGCGGTCTATGAGGGGTCTCCTGAGGTCGTTCGCACCGAGGAACCAGTTGAACGCCCGCATCGCCTCATTGGCCCATTCCGTGCCCCCATCTGCGCGCCTTGCGGCTAGGGAAGCAGAAATAGTGGCGGCCGCTTCAAGAGGCTGCTGGTCGAAAGCCTGCGGCCTTTGATGCGCGTTGCCGAAGCTCTCGCTGCCGACCGGTCTGAAGTGGCCGGATGGCGCTGTTTGCATCGTGGTAAGCCAACGCAGTGATTGCAGCCCGGCCGCGATGTATGTCTCGCTCCCGATCGTCAAGCCAGTTTGCAGAAGAGCCTGCGGCAGGCGCGCGTTGTCATAGGCAAGAACGGTCTCGAACCACTGCCAATCGACGGCAGTGTATTGCACGAGAATGTCGAGCAGCCGGTCCGCCAACACCATCCGCATGCGGCTCGCGCTTTGGTCAGCAGGGAACTGCGGGCAATAGGCATCCAATCCGAGCAGCGTGAAGGCCCAGGCGCGTGGAGACGAGAAGCTCTCGACGCCGGGCAGCGCCGTCTTGAACAGCATGGCCGCCCACCTGCGTCGTGCGCCATCGCTGTCGTGGCGGGTGCATTCCCCCAAAGCCCAGAGCGTCCTGCCGTGACTATCTTCGGAGCCGGCGGGTTCCAGCCATCGGCGATCGTAGCTCATGAAATTGCGGAAACGCTGAGTGTCTGGGTTCCAGCCGTGCTGAATGAAGGCCGCGAACCGCGCCGTGAGCGAATCCGGAAGCGGTGTAGTGCCGGACTTCGTAAGCGCCATAGACAGAAGCAAGGCACGCGCGTTGTCGTCGATGCAGTAGCCATGAGCGCGATCTGCAACCGAATGCACGGCATGCTGCAGCAAGCCGGTGCTATCGCAAAGTGAGAGAAAATGGCCGAGCTGGAGCTCTGACACGGAAAAGGGAGGGTCGACGGACACCCGCTCCGATACGGCCGCGCGTCGAAATTTGGCGATCGCGAGATCAAGTGTCTCCACATAACGCTTGCCGGTTTGTGCCCAGGTCATCGAGCGGCTCGCGGCATAGGCGCGTTCACGCATGGAATAGAGGCGCGCGTCGTTCGTAAGAATGCCTGATATTGCCGAGCCCATCGCTGCGGCGTCACCAAATGGAACGAGGATGCCACGGCCATCCCCCAGCAGATCCCTTGCGTGCCAATAGGGTGTGGAGACGACCGCCTTGCCGAGGCCGAAGCTATAGGCAAGCGTACCGGACGTCATTTGGGCTTCATTGAGATACGGCGTCACATAGACATCGCACATGGAAATGAAGTCCAAGAGCGTGCTCTGATCAACAAATTGATTAAAAAACACGACGCTCTCTTCAATGCCGAGCTCTCTGACACGGGCGACGAGACGATCGCGATAGGCTTCGCCATGGTCTCTGACGAGGTTGGGATGGGTCGCGCCTAGCACAACGTAGACGGCGCTCGGGCAGGACGCGATCACGCGTGGCATTGCATCGAGCATGATCTCGATGCCCTTATTCGGTGAGAGCAAGCCGAACGTCAGAATAACCGTCTTACCAGTGAAGCCGAGTTTTGCTTTCGCAAGGTCTGGCTCGATGAACGGGAAATCCGGGATGCCGTGAGGAATGATCTCGAGCTTGTTTTCGTCCACGCCGTGCACGGAACGCAGGAAGTCTACGCCCTTCTCCGCCATGACGATCACCTTTGCGGATGCGTCAATGATGCGCCGCATAACGCGATGCTGTTCCAGGGTCGGCTTCGGGAGCACCGTGTGCAGCGTGGTCACGATCGGCATTTTTAGCCGTGACAACAGCTTGAGGATGTGGCTACCCGCCTCACCACCGAAAATACCGTACTCGTGCTGGAGGCTGACCATCTCGAACGCTGAGTCGTTCAAGAACTCAGCCGCCTCCACGTAATCTCTGATCTCTCCATCGCGCACCTGGAAGCCGACTGCGTCGGAGTAGTCATACGTCCCGGCTGCATCAGCCATGGCGACGACGCAGGTTTCGAGAGCAGGCCGAGCCGCTGACACGGCCGCGTGCAGATCGGAAGTGAATGTCGCGATCCCGCAACGACGCGGGGGATAATTGCCGATGAACGCGAGCCTCTGAAGCGATGTCATTCGGCTTTTACCTGCAGGTTACCTTGAGTCTTCATGCCTCGGCGCCCCACGATGTGGTGGGTAGGTGCCCTGCTCGATTGGCGGGTCCGCTTTTCCGTTGGTCCGGTTACACTCTGCAAGAGATCCGGTGACGCGCTGCTGCTCGCGTATGCCACGAGACAACTCATGCCGGTGGCACCAACAAGAATGTCCACGCGATCGGACTGCGCGAAGATGGCATCGCCCTTAGCTATATCGAACGGCCCGGCTCTCCCGCCGCCGTCGATGACAATGAGCCAGGTTTCGACGTAAGCGCCGAGGCGCCACGTGGATCCAGCTCTCAACTCGATGCGCTCGAGGACAAAGTGCGCGCAGGCGACGAGCACCACGCGCTCATCTGTCAGACAGCGAGGTGGCACCTGGGTTTCAACGGGACCCGCGTTCGCCACCGCAATCGCGTGCTCGACGTGCAGCTCCCGTTGGCGTCCGAAGTCGAAGAGACGAAACGTAGCGTCACTGCGTTGTTGGATCTCAGCGATGACAAGACCGGCGCCAATTGAATGGATGGTTCCTCCTGGAACGAGGATGACATCTCCTTTCGAGATGGCTTTCCGGGCAAGCAGGTGCGCAATTGTGCCGTTGATGGTTGCTTCACGCAGCTCACGCTCGGACAGCGTCCGCGTCAAGCCGACGCTTACTGTCGCGTCAGGACGGGCATTGAGGACGTACCAGGCTTCGGTCTTGCCGTTCGGCATTCCCAACTCTCTTGCGTGCGAGTCGTCGGGATGCACTTGAACGGAAAGAGGAGAGCTCGTGAATAGGAGCTTGAGAAGCAGCGCCGGTGTTGGGGAGCCTTCGTCGTGTCTATGGTAGGAGACCTCACCAATAACCTCCCCGGCCGTTGGCGACGAAATCCATGGCCGCAGGTCGGATACGCCCCAAGGCCTCGATCGCGTCATCGTACGCGCAAGTTCGAGCGCCATTGCTGTCCGCCTTTGGTGTGAGCTTCGATCATCGTCCCGGCCGGAGCGACCGTAGAGGCAAGCACCCTGGGCAGATACTGTCGGAAACTACTCAATTGGATGTCAGCCCTCTTCCCTTCCAAGGGAGGAAGACCTGACGTTCCAAAAGAGGAGAGCCGTGAGCTCCGCTAGAGCCACGCCAGGATTATTTCGAGTGCGGAACAAGCAGAGCTGGAGCGCGTTGAGCGTGATGCAGCAGCCAATGATCGGTGAGGGCCAGCGCTTGCTATACGGTAGCCTCGCCAGCCGCCCAATGGGTCGCGGGCATCACCGATGTGTTCACGCAGTTGGAGGAGGGTGAGAAAAAGGCTGCCCGCGAAGCAGTCCGCCATCGCGATGAGGCCGATAGCGCGATGAGGCATGGGGTTCGCGCGGCTAAGTCCGCTGCGCGCGAGGAGTGAGGTCCGCTACTGCGGTTGCCAGCGCGGGCTTAGGTATATTCCGAATTCGAAGGTTTGGATGCGGCAGGCTACAGTCTGCTGCGAACCGGCTACATGCGAGGATCAGCACATGAACGACGCAAGGCTCGGCCAAAGTTTAGTGGATGCGGGTTTCCCGAGAAAATTCCACCATACAGCAGACGCGCTCATCGACCCGACATTGACCGAGCTTGTGGATCAATGCGTGGAATTCGCCCCAAGCGCTGAGTTCACGCTCGAACGCCATGGCGGAGGTACGTGGTCTGCATCATCCATGAGCGGCTCGATGAGATGCTCAGGCAAGAGCGAATCTGCTGAGGACGCCGCGGCGACGCTTTGGCTTCTCCTGCGCTCGAATTAGACCGCATGCCGAGCAAGCGACCATGCGATATATCAAAACTAGAAGACGACAGCATGAACGGGCTATCCCATGACAACCGTGACACGCACCGCCGGATACAATGCACGAGAGTCGATCTTAAACCTGCTTTCCGATGCCGAAGTCGCCAACGTGAGCAATGCGGAGGCACGATCGGTAATAAGGGCTGGCGAGGACTACATCGACCTGGAGCATCCGGACCTTGGAGCTCAGAAAGCCCGGGCCGAGACGACGATCAAAGCGGGCCATGCGCTCTCTAAGTCTGCGGTCAGCGACGAGACGTGGGAGATCATCCTCACATACTTGAAGACGCACTCACGCACGGCGAATGGGAACTAGCAGTCGAGAATGTACGGCGAGCCACGAGCCTTTTGGCTCGCCGCTTCAGACGCAATCAATTTTCGATTGAATCTGAGTTTGCCGTCTGCGCCGCAGGAGGTAGCCGCGCGTCTCCTTCCGTATCCTTGAGCTGTTGAGCCGCAAGGTCGTCCGGGTCGATATCGACGACCTGCCGCAACCCACCTCCACCTCCGACCCTCGGGAGCGTGATGGTTGTTGCGACCCGCCGGTAGGCCACAAACGAAAGGGCTTCAAGCTGCTGCTCTTCGGTCTCAATCAGATAGCGTCCAGCGGGCAGCTCATCGTCGATGCCCTTAAGTACGAAGGGTCGCTTAAATACGGCGATTGCATTAACGACGCGCGTTGTCATTGCATACTCCTTGCCGGCTGACCGACATAAGTGAAGACGGCCGATGCCCGGATGGCAGCGTTGTCGTCGAAGTTTGGGCGGCCTCAGAAGTTCGCGGCCACAAGCGAATAGGTGCCCGTCCCGTGCCCTCGGTAGGCGGACCGCGCGGCGGCTATTATTTTCTCGCGAGAGCGATCGAAGGTGGTGAGCGCGCCAGTTTCATCTACGACAGTGCCCGGGCTCATAAGTGCAATGGCGCTTTGCTCGACGAAAAAGCAGACTTCGAACGCGCCATCATGGCCCCAGAAGCGCACGCGGCGGCGGGCCGTATCGTAGTTGCGGCTCGTGTTCGGAAACATCAGGGACACGTGCTGGTACTCCTTTAGGCTGACGCAACGGTGTGGGGATCAGGTTGCGCGATCCGGTACTGGGGGCTCAGGCTTGCTGCCCGCTAACGCAGGTTCTGGTAGAGAATGTCTGCAGCAAAGTGCACAATGAAAAGCGCTGGAACAACCAACGGGGGTACGATCCACGGCGCTATCGTGCTCCATTGTCCTGGTTGTGCGACAATGTTTGGATGACGGTCTTTCATGAGCAGTTTCTCCCGACGGTGAGTGCCCTGCGAGGCAAGCAAGAAGCGGTGCACGCTCGCGTCCGGGCGAAGCCTTCGTAGATACTGTAGCGAGGACGGCAGCTTCGGCGCAGGATCGGAATCTACTCATGCCTGGCTTTGGATGGTCGGGTGGGACGCCCGGCGCTGCGCAAAAATAGGATTTCCAAGATGAGAGAACAGTTTCGCAAGGTGGCAGAACTATCCGCGCACGCAGTCGGCTCCTACTGGGCGTTCTTGCTTGCCCTCACGACGATCATCGTCTGGGGCGCGAGCGGTCGGGTCTTTGGATACTCTGATACCTGGCAGCTGTTCATCAACACCGGCACGACGATCGTCACGTTTCTTATGGTGTTCTTGATCCAAAACACACAGAATCGTGAGACGCGGATCGTTGGGCTCAAACTCGACGAGCTTCTGCGCGCGGTGGAAGGGGCGAGGACCGGTTTGGTGCAGCTTGACCATATGTCCGATGCAGACCTCGAAGCCGTGCAAGGGGAATTTGCGCGATTGCGGGAGAAGTATGCTCCACTCGTCGACGATGATCTCGCTCACGTGCAACGCGAGCTCAATGCGCGAAAGCTGCTGCTCTGAGGGTCTGAGCGAGGGAAGGCACATCAGATGCTGGAGCCTGCGGAGTGCGCTTTCGAGAGCAGAGGGTATAAAGGCAGCCGAAACATTCGGCTGCCTCTCGTCACGAGGCGCTCGCAATTGAGGGATTGCGAGTAGAAGCGGCCTAGCCGTTGCGGCAAGCGTAGTACCGGTCACGCCAGTAGCGGCTTCCGGTTTCCTGCCAACGGCGGTAGGAGGGCCCGCAGCCCCCGTTGTCACCTCTGTAGATGCCGAAACCGCGGAAATGAAGAGAGCGGTGACCGTTGTGGTTACGGTTGACGCCATGGTTATTGTCGTGAGCCTGGCCGCCTTTGCCATGCCCGTCCATGTGCGACGGCCCCTGATGGTGGTCTGCAGCGCTTGCGCCGCCAGCGCTGAAAATTGCAGTGAGCATAGCGGCGGCAGTCACCATGACGAACGAGTGTGTCGTGCGCATATCTCTATTCCGGTTCTGATTTGAGGGAGTGGGAAGCAGGCGTGTCTAATCAGGCGCTGCGCCGGGCAGCGCCTGCCGCTATGACGTCATCGCGACGTTTGCAGGTGGCAAAGCCGGCAGCGGAAGAAGCGATGAGGATGCAAGCGCGGTTGGGCGCTGGCCTCGACGTTCGCCTCAAGCGATCCGTCGCACGAAGCTGATTAAAACCAGCAAGACGACCGCGCCGATTGTTGCTGAGATGATTTGGCCGATGATGTTGGCGCTGGGGAAGAGACCGGCACGCGGAAGCAGCCAGCCTGCAACGACGGCACCGACGATGCCGACGATGATGTTGCCAACGACGCCATACCCGTAGCCCTGGACGATCACCCCGGCCAAGTATCCAGCAGCGGCACCAATCAAAAGCAGAATCAATAGAGCTTGCATTTCCATGAGTTTATTGCCTCGCAATAAGGTGGGTTTCGTGGGCGGATCTATCTTGAAATTACCGGAAGCATGACCACCGGCACCTGCGGCCTCCATGACCTAGCGCATCGTCTTCAGCGGGCCCTGCGTGGGCCGGTGCGGTGAGATGCGATTGGACTATCGCTGGCATCTGGAAGGCGCGCTAGGGTCGGATTCTGCTCAGTGGGCAAGTTACGTTGCCGTTGCGCGTGCGGTTGAATGGCCGGAGTCTGATGTTCGATGAATTAACGGGCCCCGTACAATGAACCAGCCGCTAGAGGTTCCAAAATCCACGCCACCGGCCAAATCGGGCCCGCTAATTTCGTCATTCGCAAGCCGAGCCATAATTGCATTGAACTTATCATACTCGCCGGGACGGGTATGGCGTTCATCCAGCAATTGCAGAATTCTCCGCGCGATCTGTTCAGGCGTTAGGTCCAAGTGAGCGTCCCCTGTTCGCGCCTACGAGATATCGCTTGGCTAGTGTCTTCCATCGATGCGCTTACACACGACCATCCAAAGCGGCTTGGTCATATGGGTTGACGGCTCCCATAGAGCTAAACATGCAGCAAGCTCCTCAGCCCGCGTGAGACTATGAACCGGAAAGCTGTCAGTTATTGCCTCACCAGGCTTGGTGCGCGCAGCTTCGCCAGCGACTCCGCTCGGCGTCGGGCTCGCAAGCGATACCGAGACGAATGCGATGAAAAGAAGGGAGACGGAGTGCGCTCTCCTGTCGCGCATCGACAACGCTTTCATATGAGTATTCCAGCAAGCAAATCGCGAGGAAGCCGGCCAACGCCTCGATCAGCCCGGCCCGGCTGAGAGCCGGTTCACGTGTTGACTTTTCGTTGAATTGCGGCCGGGCGCACGCGCGGGGGAATGATCGTCGGAACAACTCTTGCGATGCCCGGTAGCTTCGGCGGAGAGGCAGGGTTCCTGGGCCCTGTACTTTCCGGGTTGGGGGAAGCGGTCTTCGACATGTCGTTGATGATTACCTCAAGGTTGATGCAAAGGCCGCCCTGGCCATCGCTGGTGGTGCGGGGACCCGCGTGCCGGCCGTAGCGCTGCGGACGTGAATCAATAGTTCGTTTGTCATCCTGAAATCTGCGCCTCGTACTGGCCGAGTGTTAGATACGGAATGTACTCAAACCGGGCTGAACATTTGACGGCGAGCCGGCTCTCCTCCGTCGCGTTCGAGCCGCGCTCTGCTTGGCCCAAGTTTTAGGCCACGGGTCCGGATGCTCATGTCGTGATTGCGGCTGCGGGAACCTCGAGCGTCCAGATCACGCCTGTCGGAGCAAATTCGTGTGTAGTTTTGCCCTGAAGGGTCTGTCCGGTAATCCGTTGCAAAACGACCTCGCCAAAGCCGCGACGCTTTGGGGCAAGCACGGGCGGACCATTCCGCTCCCGCCATGTCATGCGGAAAACTGCCATTGCGAGCTCTCCTGGACCCACCTCCCAATTTATCGTCACCGCGCCTTCAGGCACAGAAAGCGAACCATGCTTCACGGCGTTCGTTGCGAGCTCGTGTAGCGCCAAGCCGATGTTCTGTGCTGCGTCGGGAGTAAGGTGAACAGGCGGGCCTGTGACGACAAAGCGCGTCCCGTCGATGGCGCCGAACGGCTCGAGCTGGCGACGTACGAGGTCATTTATCGGCGCGACATGGCCGTCTTCCTGCGAAACCGCATCGATCGACCGAGAGAGGCATTGCAAGCGCATCGAGAACAACGGCAGAAATTCCTTCACTGTCTGACAATTGCGTCCGCTCGAGTTGGCAATCGCCTGGACTACTGCGAGCAGGTTCTTGGTGCGGTGGGTAAGTTCACCCACAACGAATTGAAGCTCTCTTTCCCTCATTCGACCGTTCGAGCCTGGGCGTGTGTTCGGCGACACAGACCGGAAGCTGTTAAAAACCGATGCTTGAACCTGCCCCATGGAACTCACTCTTACATTTGGTTTGCTGAACGACTTCGACCGTCGGCACCCGGTAGACCATGCCTTGAATGCTAAGCTGCAGCTTAGCCGTGGTTTTGCCGCGCGCTAGCCTCGGAAACTGCTCAGGACTCGTCGGGCGTGAATCGCAGAAAATGCGACGGTTGCGCCGAGCTATTGCTGAAGGATGTGTTAGTGTTTCAGATCTGCAGCATTACGCTTGCAGTGCTATTTTAGCTCGCTGAAAGCAGGCAGAGATGACGGAGCCTCACACAGGCTCGATTGGAGTGGTGCCTTCACGTTCGCTCAATGCCGCTCCACAGCTCGTACCGATCGTTGCGCTCGGTGCATCCGCCGGAGGTCTCGACGCCTTCCGACGATTCCTCGATGCGATGCCACCGAGCAACGGCATGGCGCTTGTTCTGATCCAACACCTCGAGCCAACGCACGCAAGTATGATGCGGGAGTTGCTTGCGGCCCATACGTCCATGGAGGTGGTGGAGGCTGTGGACGGCATGCGGGTCGAGCCGGAGCATGTCTATCTTATCCCGCCCGGTGTCTACCTCGCAGTTCAAGCAGGAGTGCTCAGCATATCCGCACCGCGAGCGCGTCATGGTGCGCGCCTGCCATTCGACTTCTTCCTTCGATCGCTTGCTCGGGAGTACGGCGAAGACGCGATGTGCGGCGTTCTCTCAGGGACGGGAGCGGACGGAACTCTCGGCTCGATTGCCGTCAACGCGCAGGGCGGCTTCGTCGTTATTCAAGACCCCAAAGAGGCGACCTACGACGGCATGCCAGAAAGTGCGCTTGCTGCGGTCCACGGCAGCCTTGTCAAACCGATCGTCGAAATGCCGGACGCATTTATTAAGCACAGCCGTCAACACCACCAAACCCAAGCCGGCGCCGACCCTGCGGGTCGGGCGATCTCTGCGGCAGCACTTGCCAGGATCATCGCCATTCTCAAGTCTACAACGACACACGACTTTTCGAGTTACAAGCCTGGCACGCTCCATCGCCGGATCGAGCGGCGCATGGCTACGATCTCCATTGCGGACAGCGACGCATATCAGAAGCTCCTCTCTGAGAACCCCGGCGAGCGCGAGGTCCTTGCGAAATCTCTCCTTATCAATGTGAGCCGTTTCCTCCGTGATGCGCCGGCGTTTGAGGTCCTCGCACGGGACGTCATTCCGGATCTCGTGCGCAGCCTGCCTCAAGGGCGGCCGTTGCGCATCTGGGTGCCGGGGTGCAGCACTGGTGAGGAAGCCTATTCGATTGCCATGCTCTGCCTCGACGAGATGGCGTCGACCGACCGCAGTATCAAGCTCCAGGTCTTCGCCTCCGACATCGACCCCGACTGCATCGCGTTCGCGCGTGACGGCGTGTACTCCGCCCAAATCGATGCGGACGTGGGACCGGATCGGCTCGCGCGATACTTCCTCAAGACCTCCGGGGGCTACCGGGTCACGCGCGAGCTGCGGGAAGCCATCGTGTTCACGACGCAAAACCTGTTGGCGGATCCGCCGTTCTCAGGTGTCGACATGATCTCTTGCCGCAACGTGCTCATCTATTTAAGTCCGGACTCGCAGAAGCGAATTCTAACCCTGTTCCACTGCGCGCTCAGGCAAAATGGGATCCTGTTTCTTGGCTCGTCCGAAAGCGTCGGCCATCTTGGCGATAAATTTCTGCCGGCAAGCAAGTCCGCGTGCATCTTTCGTCATCGTGGACGCAGCCGGGCGGACGAGATTGAGTTTCCGCGCCGAAGCGGCGGGCAGGGCCTCATACTGCCGGCCAAGGCGCCGCAATCCCAACAGAACAATCCGCGCCAGCTGAGCGAGCTTGCCCGACGTACGTTGATGGACGCCTTTGTACCAGCTTCAGTCCTGATCAATGATAAGCGGATCGCCGTGCATTTCTTCGGGCCGGTCGATCGCTACTTGAAGATCGCATCGGGCGATGTCCATCAGGATATCCTGCTCATGGCGAGGGCCGGTTTGCGCAGCAAGCTGAGGGTGACGATTGAAGAAGCGCGCGGCCTCATGAATGGCACTGCGACGAGCTCCGCGCGTGTAGAGCACAACGGAAGCACCACAGACGTCGCCATTTTGGTGAGGCCTCTTGTGAGCGACGGAGAGCCCTACTTTTTGCTGAGCTTCAAGGAGGAGACGCCGGCGCATTCTCGCACGCCCGGTGAACCGGAGGTGCCTATCGTCCGAACGGCCTCGATTGCGGACCTCGAGCAGGAGTTGTCGTCGACCCGCGGCGAGCTGAATAGCGTCATCAGCGAGCTCGATATCGCCAACGAAGAGCATAAGGCGATCAACGAAGAGGCCATGTCGATCAATGAGGAGTTCCAGTCGGTCAACGAGGAGCTGGAAACATCCAAGGAGGAGCTGCAGTCGCTGAATGAGGAGCTCAATGCCCTCAACAGTCAGTTGCAGGAAACGGTCGAACGGCAGCGCGCGACGTCGGATGATCTCAGCAATATATTGAACAGCTCGAACGTTGCGACGCTCTTTCTCGATCGAGCGCTCAGAATTCGCTTCTTCACGCCAGAGGCCAAGAGCCTGTTTAGCGTGATTGAAATTGATCTTGGTCGGCCGCTCTCCGACATCACACATCGCTTTGGCGATGACGAACTACTTTCTGACGCCCGCGCCGTGCTGGAAACGGTGGAGCCTCGCAGGCGTGAGATCAAGGCTGATAACGGCCTCTGGTTTATTCGCAGCATTCTGCCCTACCGCAACGGCGAAAGTCAGGTCGAGGGTGTGATCATCACGTTTTCCGGCATCTCAGAAATGAAGGCGGCTCAGCAAGAAATACAAGCGGCTCGGGCGTATTCGGACAGCATCATCGCCACCATCGGCCAGCCTCTCGTGGTGCTGGACAGACATCTTCGGGTCATCTCGGCCTCAAGCTCCTTCTGTCGCATCTTTGGTGTCGAGCCAGACGCGACCGTGGGCCGCAAGTTGCGCGAGATCAGCGCCCATCTTGATATGCCGCAATTCCGTGGGTTTGTAGCGTCATTCAGCGCCTTGGGTGCCGCGCAGCCAAGCGCGGAGCTTACGATAGAGCTTCCAACACTCGGCCGGGCCTTTGTCATGACGGCGCGACTCGTGAGAGACGTGCCGTCCGCAGCGCCAAATTTCCTGCTCACGATTGATGATGTGACTGAGGCAAAACGGACGGATGATAATCTGGAGGCAGCTAAAGCGCAAGCGGAGCGGGCCAACACTGGAAAATCACGCTTCCTCGCGGCGGCGAGTCACGACCTGCGGCAGCCCTTGCAAACCATAAGTTTGCTTCAGGGCATTCTTCTGAAGAAGGTCAAAGACGAGGCCTCGCAGAAGCTGTTGCTCAGGCTCGACGAGACGGTCACGACCATGTCGAGCATGCTGGACAAGCTGCTCGATATCAACCAGCTCGAAGCCGGAATCGTGAAGGCAAAGATTACGAACTTTTCGATCAGCAATTTGCTCGACGACCTGCAAGCGGAATTCACCTATCTGGCTCGCGAGAAGGGTCTCGACTGGCGTGTCGTGAAGAGCAGCCTGGTAGTGGAGAGTGATCCGCGCCTTCTCGAGCAGCTACTACGCAATTTGATCTCGAACGCGATCAAATACACGCCGACAGGCAAGGTTGTTCTCGGCTGTCGGCGGAGAGGCGACAAGGTTCGCATCGAGGTTTTGGATACCGGAATCGGAATTCCAGCAGACGAGGTGGAGAGGATTTTTGAAGAGTTCCATCAGTTGGACAACCCGGCGCGAGAGAGCAGTCGAGGTCTTGGGCTCGGGCTCTCGATCGTGCAGCGTCTGGCGGAGCTCCTCGAGCACTCGATCGACGTTCGGTCCGTGCCGCAATGCGGGTCAGCGTTTGGAATTGAAGTGCCCGCCGGCCGGCGCGCTGCCCTGAGCGGTACCATTCGCCTGTCCAAGCAACCCTCGGACGGTGCCCCGATGAGCGCCGCGATCCTCGTCGTCGAGGACGATCCGGCTGTGAGAGAGATGATCAAGCTTCTCCTCGAGGCAGATGGACACCGGGTCGAGGTGGCTGCGGACGGGGCCGATGCCCTGCGGATCGCAGAGAAATATGCCACGCCGCCCGATCTGCTGATAGCCGACTACAACCTGCCCGGCGGTCTGACCGGACTAGATGCGATCTCACACGTTCACGCGCGGCTTCGCACAAAGACGCCGGCTATCGTGCTAACTGGCGACATCTCGACCGAAACGCTACTCGCTATCGCGCGCCACGGCTATGTGCATCTCTACAAACCCGTGAAGGCAAATCAGCTCACCGGTCTGATCCAAAAGTTGATCGCCAGGCCCGGTATAGCCGCACCCGACCGGGGCGAGGCGCTCATGTCGGTCCACGTACCTCTTCAGTCGGCGGGCACAATTTTCGTCGTCGACGATGACGTGGCTGTTCGGGAGGCGATGCGTGATCTGCTGCAGGAGCATGGCTATGCGGTGGAGGCCTTTGCCAGCGGCGAAGCCTTCCTCCAGGCCGGGCGAACGCAGGGCTGCTTGCTTGTCGATGCGCGGATGCCGGGCATGAGCGGTCTGGAGTTGATGCAACGGCTCGCCGCAATGGGGTGCCGACTGCCCACGATCATGATCACGGGCAATGGCGATGTTGCAATGGCGGTGGGGGCGATGAAGGCTGGCGCAAGAGACTTCATCGAGAAGCCGATCGGGCACGTCGAGCTCCTTGCCAGCATCGCCGGAGCGCTTGCTCGCGGCGGTCAGGTCTTGGAGCTGTCTGGACAGAGAGAGCTCGCGGCGTCTATTGTCGCGAGCCTCACCGGCCGTCAACGGCAGATCATGGATCTCGTCTTGGCCGGACATCCAAGTAAGAACATTGCTGCAGATCTCGGCATCAGCCAGCGTACGGTCGACAATCATCGCGCCGCGATCATGAAGAAGACCGGATCAAAATCGATTCCCGCACTCATCAGGCTCGCGATTTCTGCCGACTACTAGAATGCGAGGGAAGAGGCGCGAACTCTCTTGCAAGCTCGCGCCACGACAATTCGCTACTGCTTTTTTGTGTCGCCATTCTTCATGGCTTCAATCTTCTCAGCTGCCTGGTTCGTGAGATCGACTGCCTTATCCATCGTCTTGGTGCCGAGATCGCTGGCCTTATCCTTCACGCGTTCCATCGTCGTCTTCTCGGTAGTTTTGAACGGCTCTGCTGCAAGCAGCGCCGCCTTGCCGACATCGACCACGATCACGCGCTCGCCTTTGCTCCCGACATCGAAGGCAAGTGAAGCGTAGGAGATGCCGACATCCTTCTCGCCGATGCCAAGGAAGCCGCCGACACCCAGGACAACCGCAATGATGTGGCCTTGGCGATCGATAACGATGTCATTGATGTTGCCGACGGTTTCGCCCGCGGTGTTGTGGACGACTTCACCGATGAAAATTCCAGCGAGCCAATCGGTTGGGCCCTCTTGAGCGACAAACGCAACTGGCGGTGGCGCCGCGGCCTGGGCCGTGTACGGGCCGAAGATGGGGCATGCTGCCAGCACGGCTGCGGTCAACGTGGGGAGCAGACGTTTCATGTGTTTCGTCCTTTTTTGGGTCTTTGAAGGAGGCGCGGCAGTTGAGACGCCTGCACCGGAGGCGCACACATCACGGCAGTCGCTCCGCCCGCCCTGATCTGAAATCATTAAACCGGTCGAACGCGCGACGTGAGAGTCGGACATTACTCACGGTTGTGTCTCGTGGCCTGCGGTAGGTCAGTCGATCCTCCGCTGACCACCACTCACGGCGGCGAAGTCCATGTCGTGCTGCGCTGGCGGAGTCCTGTCGGTGCGATGTTAATTCCAAAGACGCATGGGGCACTATCGGAGCTGAAGAGTCTCAAGGGTGGAGCGCGCGGGGCTCAAGCAGATATCGCGATGTTTCGCGGCGCATAGTCGAGCAGGCGCGCATCATCTACTGAGTAGAGTCCGAGTCTACCGCAGACGCACCAAGCGCGCGCAGTGTCGAGCGATCGACACGAGGGGCATGCCTTCCGGCGCATCGGCAGCAAGCACCGCCCATCTCGGAAAGGGTCGCGCGAAGTGGCTGTCAGCCTCACGATGACAACCTCGCGAAATTAGGAGAGCTATCAATGATCAAGTCCAATCTCATTCTTCTGTCGGTCGCGTCTTTACTCGGCGCCGGAGCAGCGCTTGCAGAAGTCAAAGGAAAGCTCCAACCCGGTACAGGTCCGACCGAAGCCATGACCAACGCCACTCTGACGATGACGCCGTCAGCTCAACCTGCTCCAGGCTGAATTGACGGCGTTGATTTCAAAGGCCGGAGCGCTGATTGATAAGGACAAGCAGAAGATGACCATGGGCCATATCGATCTAGCAAAGAAGAGTATGGACCAGAAGGACGTGGAAGCATGTCAGGCGCATATCAAGGAAGCCATGGCCGACCTTGGCATCGTGAAGAAGTAGTTGCTTTCGAGAGAGGCGTGCCAACGCATGGCTCTCTCAATTGCGCGCCCGAAAGGGTGTGCGCGACCTAATTTGCCCAGCGGCCACCGCCAAAGTCTGAACGCCAACCGCAGCCGCGTGGACGGCGCATTGCCGCAAAATAAGCTGGAGTGTCGAAGTGACAAACACGATTGCGATGATGGCGCTTGCCATCACCCTATCCTTCGCGACAGCCGCTCCCGGGGCGGAGGCTGACATTGGGCGCCACGGGCATCATTTCAGTGACAGCCATCGCCATTCACAAAGCAACTATCGGGGCCGTGGCCATTACGTCAAAGGCAAGTGGATCGCTCTCGGTATTCTCGGTGCTTTCGCATCTGGGGCCATATATGGCGACCGAGATTGCTACAGGCGCCGTGGACGCACGTACTGCAACTAAAACCGCAACAAAGCCGCCTCGTCCCTTATGATGACGAGGCGTTTCATATCCACAGAACCTGAATTTTCTGCCGGGACTACTGCAACCACAGGCCCGGCGTGCCGATCTCTTCCTCAAAACCTTACCTTGAATGTTCCCTGGAGTGCGTCATGCAAACCTTCACCCCCGACTCAGTCGATACGCGGCACGTCCTAGCGCTTTTCTGCGACGGAACTCACGCGTTCCCGCTCAAGGCCGGCGCAACGTTCTTCGATCTCGCCACTCTGTTCGAGAGCGCAGATCCCCTCCACGAAGGCGAGCCGCTTGCCATCCAAGTGCATTTTGAGCGTGCAAATGACGTCACGCCGAGATCATGCCCCTCGCTCTAAATTAAAAACACACCGTGAGCCTGCCCGCAGTCGGCGCCCTTTCAGGTGGCTTCTGAAGCTCTACACGCGCAGGTCTCTGCGATCCGACACGTGATTAGTTTCCGAGCCTATCGGCCCAGCCATTGAACTCTAAAGTGGGGATTGTTGCGACCCGACCGCGCCCGGCGCGTACACGGGGTTCGCCCCAACCGATGAGGCCTTCTCCAAGCTGCCGAAGGGCACGCTCGATGATCTGCTGAAGCCTGAGAACAAGGTGAAGCTCGCGTCCACCGACGCACTAAACAGCCGCCAAACGCATCTGGCTAGGTAATTTGCCGGGCCATTCGCTTTCTGTGGAATGCGAAGGCGCTTACCAAGTCTGCTATGGGTCTTGGTCGTGTGAATACGCTGCGGTGGATCCATTGGCCGTTTCGATGGACTCAATCGGAGCGCCGGCTAGACCCGTCTCACGCCCTGCCGGCCACCATCAGCGGCTTGATGCCCATGATGTTCATCTCACGGGTGATATTTTAAGCAGGGACGTGCAGCGCCATCTCGGCGGCGGCTCCAACTGCAAACGCCGCCGCTCCACCTTGCTATTGGAATGGCGGGTCTTTTCGCACAGCCAGGGTCAAAAGCACGCCTTCGCCATGCGCCTGCCTTGCGTCGGCTCCACCTCGCTTCGCTGACAACGTCTGTTTGAGTTGCCAAGGCCCGCGAGGCTGAACGGTACGCCGGGAGTACGCCCGCGAAAAATGCGGGTCGTGAGCAACTGCGTAACTCATTGATTTCATTGGCTG
The DNA here is from genome assembly GCA_041659825.1 of Hyphomicrobium sp. Taxonomy (GTDB): domain Bacteria; phylum Pseudomonadota; class Alphaproteobacteria; order Rhizobiales; family Hyphomicrobiaceae; genus Hyphomicrobium_C. The sequence goes on along the minus strand of JBAZXL010000001.1, from coordinate 439,135 downwards.
GGGGACTAGGATTCGAACCTAGACAGGCAGAGTCAGAGTCTGCAGTCCTACCATTAGACGATCCCCCAAAGCCGGGATCGCGGTGGGCTTCTCGCGCACCGGGAGGGCGCCGTATAACAGCTCGCTTCGGTTCCTGCAAGGCATGAGGCTGAGCCTCGCGTGCGGGTGCGTGCCATTCCCGGCTAGGCCCCGGCTTGGATCCTCGCCTTCTCGACCTCAGCGCCCGATTTCGTACCTTGCTGCTTGCTCTCAGCCCTCAACTAGCCCTCAACTCGCTTCGGAGTGCGCCGTTTAAGGCGCAGGCAGCGGCTCGTCTGCCAGCAATTCAGGCCGGTATTCGAAGTGCATGGTGTCATAGTGGTACCAGCGGCCGCCCCAGATGAAGCCGTGCTTTTCAAAAGCGCGCACGATCTCAGGCCGGATCTCGTTTTTGTACGGCAAGTCGCCATTGGGACCGGGCTTCGACCACCGCCAGTAGCTCGTGTGCTCGACGGCGATGTCGATGGCTATGCCGTGGCCGTGGGCGGAGGGGCGGTCCGTGCCTGCTATCATTCGGCAGTTGTAAGTACCGGCGGCCGGATAGAGGTATTTGTCGAAGTCCGCCGGCAGCTCATCGAGTTCTTTCGATACGGCCTCGAGCGCCGATGCGGCACCGTTCACGCTCGAGAATTCGAGCCGCTGGCCGATCTTTTTAGGAAGCCAGCTGATGGTCTTGAGCTTGGGCTGCACGCCCGCCGGGCCGCTCCCCTTGCGACAGTCGCCATACATCTTGTCAAAGAAAGTCTGGTTGCGGGCCCGGCCCGGGTCGGCGTTCTTCTCCGGCGCGGCCGCGGGGGCTCCAGCCGGATAGGGAATTTGCAGCATGTCCTCGATGTCGGGGTTGGCGAGCCACGCCTCGAAGGGCTTCAGGCCCTTGCCGTCGTCGATCCGCATGCGCGTGTTGTCGGGCCAGACGAGGTCGTTGCCTTCCCGGCTGAGCCGCTGCTCAGGGTAGGCGGCGATGAGGCGGGCGATGGGACCGGCGCCTTCGGCAGCGGATGCCTCAGAAAGTATTGGGCTTGTCAGCGCCACGTTGGCCAATATGGCGCCGGCCAGCGTGGTCATCCGCCGGCCAAGGTCTGACGGGAGATGTGACGTCGTCGTGCGGTTTGCCTGCATGGGGATGCCCTACATCGTCATCAACTTTGATCGTCTCTATACCAAGCTCGGCGGCTTTTGCTGTACGACTCGCAGATGGGTGCTAAGGTGAGCACAGGAAATTGCCAGAAATGGCCCGAGTTGAGGGACGCCACGGCTTCATCGCTGCGGGTGCAGCCTGGAACCGGGCTCTGGGGACGCAACGTGGCAGGTATATCAGACGACGAGCGCGCGAGCGCTTCGCAGCAAAGCCGCGACCTGGGAACTGCCCCGGTATCTCCTGCCGTTCAGGCGGGTAAGCACGCCGTTCCTCCCCTGCGTCCCGCTTCCAACCCGCGTCGAGAGCCGGTTCACCCCGATGGCCGTGTCTGGCAGGTTGGGGGCACTGCCGACATCTATGGCGCGCTGGATCTTGGCACCAACAATTGCCGGCTGCTGCTCGCCCGCCCGTCGCGCCGCGGGTTTCGGGTCATCGATGCCTTCTCTCGGATCATTCGCCTTGGCGAGGGTGTCTCGCAAACGGGCGTGCTGTCGGAACCAGCCATGCGCCGCACCATCGACGCTCTCAAGGTGTGCGCAACGAAGCTCGCGCGCAACGATGTGGATCGAGCGCGATGCGTTGCGACAGAAGCCTGCCGGATCGCGCGCAACGGCGCCGACTTTCTGGCGCGGGTCGAGGATGAGGTTGGGCTCAAAATCGAGATTCTGGAACGTGAGATGGAAGCAAGCCTTGCCGTCTCGGGTTGCGCATCGCTGATCGACTACCGGGCGGACTATGTGCTGGTCTTCGATATCGGCGGTGGATCGTCGGAGCTCATCTGGGTTGACCTGACGCGTGAGGCCAAAGGCAACGGCAGTCGTGGCGAGACGCGGTGGAGCGTGCGGCCGGATATTGCGGCCTGGACCTCGCTCCCGGTCGGCGTTGTAACGCTTGCGGAGCGGTTCGGCGGTCATCAAGTGACACCCGAGAGCTTCGAGCGCATGGTCGGTCACGTTGCGACCCTGATCGCTCCGTTCGAGCAGGAGCATCGGTTCGCTCCGAGGCTTGCCGGCCGGAACGTGCATCTCCTGGGCACGTCCGGTACGGTGACGACGGTCGCCGGCATTCAGCTTGGCTTGCGCCGCTACGAGCGCGCGCGTGTCGATGGGTGCTGGCTCAATGTCGAGGATGTGCGAGGCGTGACTTATGGGCTGTTGGCGCGAACCTACGCCGAGCGCGTAGCAGAGCCTTGCATCGGTTTCGAGCGAGCAGATCTCGTGCTGGCCGGCTGCGCAATCCTGGAAGCCATTCTCCGCGCATGGCCAGCGCCGCGCCTTCGCGTTGCCGACCGCGGGTTGCGGGAAGGCATTCTCGCGACCTTGATGAGCGAGGATGGCGTCTATCGCGCTGGGCGTCGGCGGCGTCGGCAGCGGTCCGAGTGAATACACTCCGAGTGAAATCATCATGCGAATGAAGAGCAGATCGGGCGGCGGTGCCGGCAAGGGCGGCCGGACTGGTAAGGGCGGCGCCGGCAAGGGCGGTGGTGCCGGCAAGAGTGCCACTGCGGCGGGACCAGGTGGCGGTCAGCGCGAGTTCAACGTGCGGCTGAAGTCGGCCCGCAGCCGCACGGCCTCGTCACAGCGTTGGCTTGAGCGACAGCTCAACGACCCTTATGTGGCGGCTGCCAAGCGAGAGGGATATCGGTCGCGCGCGGCCTACAAGATCATCGAGATCGACGACAAGTATCGCTTCCTGAAGCCGGGACACCGGGTCGTTGACCTCGGAGCGGCGCCGGGCGGTTGGTGCCAGATCGCAGCCGATCGCGTGAGGTCGATCGGTGAGGCGCGAGGGCAGGTCGTCGCGATTGATATTCTCGATATGGAACCCTTGGCGGGTGTCGAGCATGCGAAGCTCGATTTCATGGAGCCTGAGGCGGAGACGTGGCTCAGAAGCATGTTGCGCGGCGGTGGCGCCGACGTCGTGCTTTCCGACATGGCTGCGCCGACGGTCGGCCACACGAGCACGGACCACCTTCGCATCATGATGCTTGCGGAAGCAGCCGCGCAGTTCGCGTGCGAGGTGCTGACGCCGGGCGGCACGTTTTTGTGCAAGGTCTTCCAAGGTGGCACGGAAAAGGACCTGCTCGATCTTCTGAAGCGATCGTTCGCGACTGTGCGCCATGTCAAGCCGCCGGCGAGCCGGTCTGATAGTGCCGAGCTTTATGTGCTGGCCACTGGCTTCAAGAAAGCGCCATAGCCTTGGCGTAAATGTTCCAGCCGGGACAGTACTTATCACAGAAGTCCGGTATCGCGTTTCTGGGGCATTGCCTCTCCATGTGGTGGGAGGCATTGTAGCACCGCGGATCAATTTTGGGGGCGTGGCATGCCACTGATCGGACTTCTTCACTTTATGATCGCAATTGGATTTGCGCTTCACGCTCATCGCACCGGTCGGCCGCAGTTCTGGATCTATATCCTGATCTTTATTCCGCTGGCCGGCTCTATCGCTTACGTGCTGTTCGAGCTTCTGCCTGAGGTTGCGAACAGCCGTAGAGCGCGGCGTGTGGCAACAGACATCAGATCGGTCGTCAGTCCGGATGCCGACTGGCATGCGTTGCGGCGGGACGCACAAGAGCGCGATACGGTCGAGGCCAAAAGCAAGCTGGCGCGCGAGTGCGAGCGCAAAGGCATGTGGGTGGAGGCCATCGCCGTGTATCGGCAGGCGGCGCGCGGACCCTACGTCGACGATCCAGGCCTCCTAAGCGACCTCGCGCGGGCTTTGCTTGGCTCGGGCAACGCTGAGGCTGCTTTGACAACCCTCGATCGGCTGCGCGCCGGCAATCCGGATTACCAGAACCAGGACGCACACCTCACCTATGCGCGCGCGCTCGAGACGATCGGGCGAGAGCAGGAGGCTCGGCAGGAGTATCGGGCGATCGCGCAATACTACGTCGGCACACAAGCTCGCACGCGTTATGCGCTGCTTCTTCTGAAGCTCGGGGAGCCCGCGGCGGCGAAGCGGCTATTCGAAGAGGTGGTTCGCGTTAGCAAGGCTCGCAGCGTCGTGCTGACCGACGCAGATCGGGAGTGGGTGCGGGTGGCGCAAAGAAACCTGGACCGAAATGTCTAGGAACTGTCTGAGAGGCTGCTTCACGCTCTCGATGGAGGCGCCAGCACTAGCATCGCAAACGCTCTGGGTCATGAGAAGCCCGGCGTGGCGGCTTACTGACGTGACTTCTTGCTGATGTGGCTTGCTTCAGTCCGGCGCTGAGCTTGGCCTTTACGCAATCTTTAGGGTTAAGATGGCGACCTTGAAGAAGAAGAACGGCGGCCGCTTGCTCGACCGCCGTCTTAAAGCTCGTCAGTGCACGAGCCCAACCTGCGTCATCTAGTTAGATGACGTCGATCTCTGCCGGGAGGTAGCTGGTGACCTCGAGGCCGACTTCCTGCTCGCGCACGGCGGGCTTGGACCAAATCTTCATTTTTGTTTCCTCCTGATATTCGTTCGTAAAGCACTTCGAACGGGCTCTTATCTAGCCTGATCGAGGGAACACGTCTAATCGATTTTTTCTTTCTGCGCCATCAGAAGCGGCGTAGGTAGCCACAATACTGACATGCCCCGGCATCTCTCGCGCTGCACAAGATTGGCTCAGCCACAACACCCGAGATCGGGGACGAATGCGCTCGGCCGCAAGGACGCTCCCTTCCCCTCTCCGCGGACGAGTGCTATAGGCCTTCCGACAATTGAGCCGCCGCATCGTGGTGCGGCCGCATCTTGTCATACCCGCCGCAAGGAGAGAGCGATGGTGAAAAGCCCAATCGATGGCGATTTGGGGCTGGCCCTGACCTTTGATGACGTGCTCGTGGTGCCGGCCGCGTCCGAGGTTATGCCTAGCCAAGCGGCCGTTGCGAGCCGGGTCACCCGCACGATCTCTCTCAATATTCCGATCCTCTCCTCGGCCATGGATACGGTGACCGAGAGCCGCCTCGCAATCGCCATGGCGCAGGAAGGCGGTATCGGCGTGCTGCATCGCAATCTCGTGCCCGACGAGCAATCGCGGCATGTGGCGGCTGTGAAAAAGTACGAGGCGGGCATCGTTCTCAATCCCGTCACGATCCATCCCAACGCCGCGCTCGACGAAGCCTTGAAGCTGATGGCAGCCCATTCGATCTCCGGCATTCCGGTGGTCGAGCAGCCTCGGCCGGGCGATACCAAGGGCCGGCTCGTCGGTATTCTCACGAATCGCGACGTGCGCTTTGCGACCAACCTCGCGCTGCCGGTCAAGGAGCTCATGACCAAGGAGCGCCTCATTACCGTGAAGCGCGGAGTTAGCCAGGACGACGCCAAGCGGCTTTTGCACCAGAACCGAATCGAGAAGCTGCTTGTCGTTGACGACGAGTATCACTGCATCGGGCTCATCACGGTCAAGGATATCGAGAAGGCGCAGAAACATCCATACGCCTGCAAGGATCCCGAGGGGCGGCTGCGCGTTGCGGCGGCGACGACCGTCGGCCCGGATGGGTGGGAGCGGACGGCGAGCCTCATCGAGGCCGGTTGTGATCTCATCGTCGTCGACACGGCGCACGGTCACTCGAGGGCTGTGCTCGACGCTGTGACCCGTATCAAGAAGCTCTCGAACTCGGTGCAGGTCATGGCCGGCAACGTCGCTACGGCGGCGGCCACGCGAGCGCTGATCGAGGCCGGCGCCGATTCGGTGAAGGTCGGTATCGGGCCGGGGTCGATCTGCACAACGCGGATCGTGGCCGGCGTCGGCGTGCCTCAGCTCACGGCAATCTTGAATTGTGCCGAGGAGGCGCGGAAGCACGATGTGCCGATCATCGCAGATGGCGGCATTCGCTATTCGGGCGATATCGTGAAGGCGCTCGCAGCCGGCGCAGACTGCGTCATGGTTGGCTCGCTGCTCGCCGGCACGGACGAGGCGCCGGGCGAGACCTATCTCTATCAGGGGCGGACGTACAAGGCCTATCGCGGCATGGGCTCTGTCGGGGCCATGGCGCGGGGGTCGGCGGATCGCTACTTCCAGCAGGAGGTGAAGGACGCGCTGAAGCTCGTTCCGGAAGGTATCGAGGGACAGGTGCCCTACAAGGGGCCAGTCGACGCCGTTCTCAACCAGCTCGTCGGCGGACTGCGGGCCGGCATGGGCTATACGGGCTCGCGGACATTGGCCGAGCTGCGCGAGAACGCAAAGTTCATCCGCATCTCGGCGGCCGGCATGAGCGAGAGCCACGCTCATAACGTGCTGATCACCCGCGAGAGCCCGAACTATCGTGGCTCGATGTAGCAGAGAGCTGGAAAGGTCTCATGCAGCCCATCGATCTCATCGCTCCGGTTTTCGCGCAGGTGCTGCTGACGTTCTACCTGCTCGTGCGCGCTGCTCGCGCCCGGGTTACGGCGGTTCGGCGGGGCGAGGTCAAAATCGCCGATGTGGCTCTCGGGCAGAATGCCTGGCCCGGGCCTGTGACGCAGCTTTCCAGGGCATACACAAACCAGCTCGAGCTGCCGATGCTCTTTTACGTGCTGGTTGCCTTCGTTCTCATCACGAGCCGTGCCGACAGCGTGCTGCTGGTGCTCTCCTGGCTGTTCGTCGTGTCGCGTCTTTGGCATGCGCGCGTGCACACGACGCACAATAATATGCGTCGGCGTTTCACCGCCTTCGTGGTCGGGGTCGGCATCTTGGCAGCTATGTGGGTCTACTTCGGCGCCTCCCTCCTCATCGCGCGTTTCAGCGCTTAAGGTTTTAGTCATGCGGCTCGGTGCGCGGATCAAGGCCGCTGCGGAAGTTCTCGAAGAGATGTTCGAGCGGCATCGGCCGGCGTCGAATGCCTTGTCCGATTGGGGCACGCGGCATCGTTTCGCCGGATCTGGCGATCGGGCGGCGATCGGTACGCTGGTCTATGACGCCTTGCGGCGGCGGCACTCTTTGGCCGCGCAAATGGGCAGCGCATCGCCGCGCGCCCTTGTGCTGGCGGCGGCGCCGCGGGCCTATGGCGTCGAGGCCGAGCAGGTCGCATCGGCTGCGGATGGGTCGGCGCATGCGCTCGAGCCTTTGGCGGACGAGGAGCGGACCCGGCTGCTCGGCGGCGTTCCGGCGGACGCGTCTCTCCACGTGCTGGCAGATGTTCCGGAATGGCTGATGCCGTCCTTCGAGCGGGCGTTCGGCGATCGGGTGGTCGCGGAAGGCCAGGCGATGGCGTTGCGGGCGCCGGTCGACCTTAGGGTCAATCTCATCAAGGCGACGCGGGAGAAGGTGCTCAAGGCGCTTGAGGCGATGGGGGCGCATGCAACGGCCCTGTCACCGGCTGGCGTGCGCATTCCGGCGCCGGTTGGCGCGGCAAAAGCTCCGCATGTCGAGGCGGAGGCCTCCCACGGCAAGGGCTGGTTCGAGGTGCAGGACGAGGGCAGCCAGATCGCGGCCTTGCTCGCGGGGGCAAGGCCGGGCCAGCAGGTGCTCGATCTTTGTGCGGGGGCCGGCGGCAAGACACTGGCGCTTGCGGCCGCCATGGGCAACAGCGGCCAAATTTACGCCTATGACGCGGACAAGGGGCAGCTGCGCCCGATCTTCGAGCGGCTGCAGCGCGCGGGCGTGCGCAACGTTCAGGTGTTGAATGGCGGTGATCAAGCCGCGCTCGAAGCCTTGGGACCGCGCTTTGACGTGGTGCTGGTGGACGCTCCCTGTACGGGCTCCGGTACGTGGCGGCGGCGGCCGGATGCGAAATGGCGGCTCAAGCCGGAAGCCCTCGCGACGCGGCTCGCAGATCAACGGAAAACGCTGGATCTCGCCGCAAAGCTCGTGAGGCCGGGCGGATCCATCACGTACGTGACGTGCTCGGTCCTGCCCGAGGAGAACGGCGATCAGGTTGCCTGGTTCCTCGCCCAGCATGCCGGTTTTCAGCTGCAGCCGTTCGGGGAGCTTTGGCGCGCGAGAGTGGGCGGAGAGCCGCCGGTTTCTGCTGACGGGCAGGAGGGTGCTTTGCTGCTCACGCCAGGACGTCATGCGACGGACGGCTTCTTCATCGCGACGCTGAAGTTGGCGGCCTGAGGGGAGTGCGGAGGCGCCCCAAATAAGCGGTGGGGACGAGCTCAAGTTGTCACTTGCAATGTCACAATCCTGAACTAAGTATCGCCCGCTGCGTGAGGGCACGAGCAGCCTCATTCATGCGTCCGAGCGGTAGCCGGCAGCGGGAAGCTTGCCTTTTCGTCGCCCCCTGCCTCACAGCTGTCGGCCACGGACTGTTTGTTGCTCTCGAGGACAGTCGCGCATCATGGCACCACTGCCTAAGGCGAAGAAGCCAAAGCGTCCCCCGCCACGGTCTTGTCTCGGTCCGGTCGCGGATCTCGAGCAGCATCTGCCGGCCGAATGGTGGCGCAAGCTTTTCAACGCACTCTATGTGAAGACCGACGGTGACGTCGTCGAGAATACCGAGAACACGCGCCGAGACGTGGATTTTATCGTGGCGGCAGCCGCCATTCAGCCGCACAGCCAGATCCTGGATCTCTGTTGCGGACAGGGCCGGCATTGCCTCGAGCTCGCTAGGCGCGGCTTCAAGAATGTGACCGGAGTGGATCGCTCGCGCTACCTTGTGCGGCTTGCCAAGAAGCGCGCGCAGACCGAAGGTCTCAACGTCGTCTTCAAGGAGGGTGACGCGCGTAGCCCGCGCCTTCCGGATAGCAGTTTCGATTGCGTCGCTATTATGGGCAACTCGTTTGGCTATTTCTCGAACAAGCAGGACGACGAGAAGGTGCTGGCGACGGTCGGCAAGCTGTTGCGCCAATCCGGTCAGCTCGTGCTCGACATTACTGACGGCGCCTACATGGCCGACAACTTCGACCGGCGGTCGTGGGAGTGGATCGACGAGCATCACTTCGTCTGCCGTGAGCGCTCGCTCTCGGCTGATCGTGAGCGGCTGATCTCGCGGGAGGTGATCGTTCACGACGAGCTCGGTGTTATTGCCGACCAGTTCTACGCCGAGCGCCTCTATACGAGGGAGGGCATCGCCCGGCTGCTCGAGAAGTGCGGCTTCCGCAATGTGCGCCATCACGGCAGCGCCGAGGCGCTTTCCGATCGCGATCAAGACCTCGGCATGATGGCCCGGCGACTGCTCCTCTCGGCCGACGCGCCGCAGCACGCCATCCGCAAGCCGCGCGGTAAGCTGCAACGGCTCGACGTGACGGTGCTCATGGGCGACCCGCGCCTGCCCGATCAGGTCAAGCGCGGCGGCGCGTTTCAGGTCGAGGACCACGAGACCGTGCGGCGGCTCAAGGATGCGCTGGCGGAGTTACCAGCGTACAATTTCCACTACCTCGACAATCACGCGACGCTCGATCGCGACCTTGCCGATCTTAGGACCGATCTGGTCTTCAATCTCTGCGACGAAGGCTTCAACAACGACCCCTACAAGGAGCTGCACGTCCCGGCGATGCTGGATGCGCTGGGCTTGCAGTACACGGGCGGCGCACCGGCGGCGCTGGCTGCCTGCTACGACAAGGGCCTGGTGCGCGCCGTGGCCATGACGCTCGACGTGCCGGTGCCGCTCGAGACCTATGTGCGGCCAGGCGATCAAGGCGCGACGCTGCCGTCGGTGTTTCCGGCTCTCCTCAAGCCAAATACGGGTGACAGCTCGCAGGGCATCACCAAGGACGCGGTGGTCTCGAACGAGAAGGCGCTGCTCGACTACCTCGACCGGTTGCGGGTCGAGTTCCCGAGGCGGTCGGTGCTCGTGCAGGAATATCTCACAGGCTCCGAGTATACGGTTGGGCTGGTCGGCAATCCGGACCAGGGTCTCCGGGCCTTGCCCATCCTCGAGGTCGATTTCACGCGGTTGGATCCGAGCCTTCCGAAGATCCTCGGCTACGAAAGCAAGTGGGAGCCGGATAGCCCGTATTGGACGCAGATCCGCTACCATGAGGCGACGCTTTCCGAGCTTGCGCAGCAACAGCTTGTCGAGCACTCGGCGCGTCTCTTCGAGCGGCTCGGCTGCCGCGACTACGCGCGCTTCGATTTCCGCGCGGACGCCAAGGGCGAAATCAAGCTCCTTGAAGTGAACCCCAATCCCGGCTGGTGCTGGGACGGCAAGATGAACCTCATGGCCGGTTTCCAGGGCATGCGGTACTCCGAGTTTCTCGCGCAAATTCTACAGGCCGCCGTCGAGCGGCTTAACATCGTGGCGCGGCCGCAGGCGCCGCAGGCCGAGGCGGCGCAGTAGGGAGTGGGTGGTGGGGTTGGGCGGCGCGGCGGGCTGAGACGGCGGGGAGTTCGTTCACGCTCGTGCGATGTCCGCAGTTAGAGACTTCGCTGCCGCGTGGACGGCGCACAGACTTTCTGTTGGTGACCCGAAAGATCGTGCCAGGGGGCAACACTGTCGCTGCAAATGGGCCATTCATATCTGGCGCGAACCATCTTTCCTTCTACTTGGTCTGCTATTTTTGCTAGTGCAGCGCATCTGACGTTTGCGTCCCCGCTCGCGGCTGGGCTCTCAAATAAACGTCAGATGCATAAGCTGCACTAGAATCATAGTGTTCCTTTTGGTTCCGACATTTGCTCGGGCGAGTGCCGCAGAGGGAAGCGAATGTCGGAACCGGAACACTAGTGGGTGAGCAAGCACGGACTTGCGTTTCAACTGGGAAGTGGCATGTCAGTTCGACCTTCGACGGCGCAATCCATAAACTGGTGTTCGAGGCTTGCAGCCATTGTATCGCTTGCGGCCGTTGCCGCGCCGTCAGCGCTTATTGGTGATGCCAGAGCCAGAGAAGCGCGCCCGGCGACCCCCGTTGAGACGACAGCGCCGCGCGATTCAGGCGAGCCAATCATGGCAATCGTGTCGATAAAGACTCAATACGTCACCTTTTATGACGCCGACGGTTGGATCCGTCGCGCGCCGGTGTCGACTGGCGTCAAGGGACGCGAGACGCCAGCCGGTATCTTCGCCATTCTTGAGAAGGACCTGGACCACCACTCAAGCCTCTATGACGACGCCTCGATGCCACACATGCAGCGTCTCACTTGGAATGGCATCGCGCTTCATGGCGGTCCGCTACCGGGCTATGCCGCCTCGCACGGCTGCGTGCGGATGCCGTACGGCTTTGCGGAGGATCTGTTCGACAAGACACGGATCGGGATGCGGGTAATCGTCTCGCCTGACGACGCGACTCCGGTCGAGCTTTCTCACGCGACGCTGTTCGTGCCGAACGCAGAGACGGTCGCGGCTGCCCCGGAACGTGCCGAGACGCTCGAGCGCAAGGCCGAGGAGGCCGCGAAGGCAGCCGCCGAGTTGAAGAAGGCCGCGGCGGCAGCGGCGCGGGAGGCCGCGCCGCTCACGGCGTCGCTGAGCAAGCTGGCAAGACTTAAGAAGGGAGCCGACGCCGAGCTCGCTTTCGCCGACAAGATGCTCGCCGCAGCAAAAACTGACCAAGCAAAAGCTAGAGCCGAGGACCAGAAGACCAAGGCCGCTGCCAAGGCCGCGGACGTGGGGACGAAGCTCGAGGCCGCGAGTGTCGATGCGAAGTCGAAGCTCGATGCCGCGGCCAAAGCGAAGGATGACGCCAAAGCGGCCGCGGATCGTAAGGTTGACGCTGCAAAAGCGGCGAACGAAGCCAAGCTCGCGCTTGAGCCAGTCTCGGTCTACATCAGCCGGGCGACGCAGAAGTTATACGTACGACGGAACACGCATAAACCTTGGGCAGACGGTGGCGAGGTGTTCGATGCGAACATTGAGGTACCTGTCACCATCCGCAATCCTGATCAGCCGCTCGGCACGCATGTATTCACGGCGATGGCCAACAACAACGCTGGCCTTCGCTGGACCGCGGTCACGATCGACAATGGCGACACCGCCACGAACGCGCTCGACCGCATCACCATCCCGCAGGACGTAATTGATCGCATCGCACCGACCACGTTGCCGCGATCCTCAATCATCGTATCGGACGAACCGCTGAGCGGCGAGACCAACTATCGCACCGAGTTCATTGCGGTTCTGAGCAACCAGCCCCAGGGCGGCTTCATCACACGCCGGCCTACGGTCACGGTCCCCGTTGCAAGCGACAACTTGTGGGGCAACGGCTTGTTCGGCTTTTTCGATTCGCCGAGCACAGTCCAGAACACTGGCACTAAGCGGCGGCGCAGCGGCAATTATGTCGGCCAAAAGGGCTGGTCGTGGTAAAGGGCATCAGGCCGTTCGTTTGCCGCATGCTCGCTCGGGTGCAGGTACCCTCCCGCGAGAGCGGGTTCGTTCATTGGCCCATCGCGATGGGCGGCTGATGTCTCCTAACCGGAGTGGTGCTGTGGTGACTTGCTCAAGCTCAAGCCGCTGTTCTCGCCTGTTCAATTTCCGCTTCCTCCGCCGACTACGCATCGCCACTTGATACGGAGCCGGCGCCCAGTTCAGAGACCGCCAGAATGCGCCGATGAGTTCTCGTTATACCGGCCGGACAAAGTCTTGACTCACGGGGCTTGCGGTGTCCGGCCGGTATTCTCTCTTGTTTGCGGGCAGTCATGCTGAAAGCATGCTTCCAGCACGACACACCAACCCTGCGCGCTGATGACCTGCCCGCACTGCGTCAGCACTTCGTGCGGTTGGTATTAATCCCGCGTGGATCGTGCCGGGCACTACGGGCCGCGGGATGAGTGGCAATTGCGGCACGCTTTCCGGTTCCTTGCGGGAGAACCGGCTTGCAGTAGGCCGATTCTATTGTCCAGGGCCACGCGCTCAACTATCTTCCAGACCGGGATAAATCGTTTTTTTGGAGGGGCGAGTGCGTTCTTTGAAACTGGGCTTGGCTGCCACTGCGGTGATCTGCGCACTTTCGGCGACGGCTCAGGCTGATTGCGTCAAGGTCGAGGCGCTCGGCGAAGCTGTGACCCACGGAATCGCCGAGACCTTTGCGACGCACGGTCTTGCGAACCTCATCTATGGGAAGGGTCGCGTGGGCCAAGGCCCTGTCCACACGACGTGCGTAGACGGCTCGGCGACAACGACGTGTCGCTCCTGGCAGACGGCGTGCAAAGTGACGACACCCAAAACCTGCTTGGGCGCTTGGGCTTGCTTACCCTTTTGACACAGATGCGTCCATCGCCGAGGTTAAAGATGCGGTCGGCTCTGTATACGAGCGGTCGTTGAAGTCGGGTCTAAGACCACTGTGCTCTTGTCCGTTTATGGCCCATCGCGTTGATTGGTCGAAGTCTCCTAACTGGAGTGGTGTTGTGGTGACTTGCTCAAGCTCGAGCCGCGTTCCCGCTTGGCTAGCGCCTGCGTCGTCAGCCACCACACATCGTCGATCCAAATCAGGCACCAGATTAACGGGATGTTCTGCGCGCCGGCACTCAACCTTGCGATCTGGCTGTTGAACTGAGGTTCCAACCGGCCACCGTGGCGATGTCGTCCTCGACTTGCCATTGGCCGATCTTGCCGCCCAAGCCGCCGATCTCGGTGTTGTCCTTGAGGATCGCCTCGTGCTCGGCGCGTGGGATGAGACGGAAGCCAAGTGAAGCAAGCGTCGGCGAGAAATCCTTGCCGTCGTTCAGCGCGTAGCCCCACTTGGCCAAGTGGTAGTTCAGCACGGCGAAGCCCATCTTCGACGTGTTGGGCTCGTGGCTGAAGAGCGATTCCGTCATGAAGGTGCGGCCAACCGAGACGCCGTAGCCGCCGCCGACGAGGCGGCCATCTTGGCTCCAGACCTCGAACGAATGGGCGTGGCCATGGCAGTGGAGCGCGCTATAGAGCTGCATGATCTCGGGCGTGATCCAGGTCAGGGCGTGGCTGTTGTAGCTTCTCCGTCCGGAGCAGGCTGCGATCACCCGGTCGAACGCCTCGTCGAAGGTGACGCGGTAGCCCTTTTTGCGCATGTCGCGGCGAAGGGTCTTGGCGATGTGGTACTCGTTGAAGAAGACCACCATGCGCTTCTCGCGGGTCCACCACTTGAGCGGGCCGATGTGGCACCAGGGAAAGAAGCCGAGGCGCGCTGCGGCGAGGATGCTCGCCGGCGAGATGTCACGGCATACGCCGCCGAAGGTGTCGGGCTGAGAGGTGCGCGCTTGATCGGGAATGCGCGTGCCACCGCGAGCGATGTCGAGCGCCATGTTCCAAATGAGATGCGGCATGCCGGAGATGCGCGCCGGCATGACGGCATAGGCGAAGCCGAGGAGCCAGCGCCGTAGTGCTGCGCCGAGCGTTTCCTGAAAGGTGACGTTCGTCTCGTTGCACGCGGTTCCTGAGGCGGCTAAAGCGGCGGCCCTCGCGTGCGTCAATGCCATCGTGTCCGTCGGCGAAAGTGCGGCCGCCATCCCTTAGGCTCCCTGTCCCTTGTTCCGCACTAATCTGCCACGGGCTCGGCTTAGGTTGAGTTAGGAGCAACGGCCGCATTTTAGGCGCTGCGGTAGGCATCTGTTAACAAACGCGCTTTTTAGCGCTCTCTCGGCGGCTTGCCAGTGCAGGCTGCTGCGTCACGGGGCGCGCGCTTCTTGACGCTGCCGCGGCCGGGTGGTCTACCCCCCGTAAATATGCTTCACGCCAGCGCCCAGGGTCCCGCATGACCGCGACCGTTCTCATCATCGATTTTGGCAGCCAGGTTACCCAGCTCATTGCGCGGCGGGTGCGCGAGGCAGGGGTCTATTGCGAAATCCATCCCTTCCAGAATGCGCAGGATGCCTTCAAGGCGCTGGCGCCCGGCGCGGTCATTCTTTCCGGCGGGCCGGCGTCGGTCACCGAGGAGCAGAGCCCGCGGGCCCCGCAAGAGGTGTTCGAGGCCGGCGTGCCGGTGCTCGGCATCTGCTATGGGCAGCAGACGATGGCGGAGCAACTCGGCGGCAAGGTCGAGAGCGGGCACCATCGGGAATTCGGCCGCGCGGTGCTCAGCGTCGATGAAACAAGCCCGCTGTTCGAGGGCGTGTGGGGCAAGGGCGACCGGCATCAGGTGTGGATGAGCCATGGCGACCGCGTCACGCGCTTACCCGACGGCCTCCGCGTCATTGCCACGAGCGAGAACGCGCCCTATGCGGCGGTGGCCGACGAGGGTCGGCGTTTCTATGCGGTGCAATTCCATCCTGAGGTCGTGCATACCCCGGATGGGGCGAAGCTCATCTCGAATTTCGTGCACCGGATCGCGGGCCTTGCGGCGGACTGGACAATGGAGGCGTACCGGCGCGAGATGATCGCGAAGATCCGCCGGCAGGTGGGCAAAGGCCGCGTCATTTGCGGGCTTTCCGGTGGCGTCGACAGTGCCGTTGCGGCTGTCCTCATCCATGAGGCGATCGGCGAGCAACTGACGTGCGTCTTCGTCGACCATGGCCTCTTGCGGCTTGGCGAAGCCGAGCAGGTCGTTGGGCTCTTCCGCGACCATTACAATATTCCGCTCGTGCATGCGGACGCGTCGAAGCAATTTCTCGATGCTCTCGCCGGCGTCTCCGATCCTGAGATCAAGCGCAAGACCATCGGCAAGCATTTCATCGACGTCTTCGAAGCGGAGGCGCGGAAGGTCGGTGGCGCCGAGTTTCTTGCCCAGGGCACGCTCTATCCGGACGTGATCGAGAGCGTGTCGTTCACCGGCGGGCCGTCGGTGACCATCAAGAGCCATCACAATGTTGGCGGCTTGCCGGAGCGGATGAACATGAAGCTCGTGGAGCCCTTGCGCGAGCTTTTCAAGGACGAGGTGAGGGCGCTCGGGCGGGAGCTAGGGCTACCCGACGCGTTCGTCGGGCGGCATCCGTTTCCGGGACCGGGGCTTGCGATCCGCATTCCAGGTGAGATCACGGTCGAGAAGCTCGAGATCCTGCGCAAGGCGGACGCCATCTATCTCGACGAGATCCGCAAGGCCGGTCTTTACGATGCGATATGGCAGGCGTTCGCCGTGCTTTTGCCGGTCCGCACTGTTGGCGTGATGGGCGACGGGCGCACTTATGATCACGTGCTGGCCTTGCGCGCCGTCACATCGGTCGACGGCATGACGGCGGATTTCTACCCGTTCGACATGGGCTTTCTCGGCCGGGTTGCAACGCGCCTCATCAACGAGGTGCGGGGCATCAATCGCGTCGTCTATGACGTGACATCCAAGCCGCCCGGGACAATCGAGTGGGAATGATTCCGGCCGATCCGAACGCCGCCGGTCTCTCGACCGGTGAATCCACTGTAACTGATCGCTGCTTGAGCTACTTTAGTTAGCTTTTGCGCTAAGTGTCCGGCCGTGATACTTAGCCTTATGGAAAAGTATCAGGTTCGACTGAACGACCTCTTCCAAGCGCTTGCCGATCCGACGCGCCGAGCCGTGCTGGGGAGGCTCGGCAAGGGCCCGGCGAGCATCAGCGAATTGGCGAAGCCGTTCGATATGGCGCTGCCATCCTTCATGAAGCACATCCATATACTTGAGAGCAGCGGATGGATTGTGACGCGTAAGGACGGTCGTGTGCGGACATGCGTAATCGAGAAGAAGGCGTTTGCCGCGGCCGACGCGTGGCTCGCTCAACAACGCTCGATCTGGGAAGCGCGTTTCGATCGCTTTGATGCCTTGCTGGAGGATCCAAAAAGATGACTTACACGAAGCTAGATCTTGAGATTGTGCGTCTCGTCGCAGCACCGCGCGAAAAGGTGTGGCGGGCCTGGAGTAATCCCGACATCCTCAAGCAGTGGTGGTGCCCGAAGCCCTGGGTGACTGAAGTGCGCGCGTTTGATTTCCGCGCTGGCGGCGCATTTCATACCTTCATGAGCGGCCCTGGCGGCGGGGAAAGCGACAATCCGGGGATCTTTCTGGAGGTCGTGCCGATGGAACGCATCGTGTGGACATCTATGCTCGTCGCAGGCTGGCGCCCAGCGGTACCGTGGCTCGGCATGACCGGTATCTTCATCTTGGAAGACGAAGGCTCCGGCACCCGCTACACGGCGCGCTGTCTCCACAAGGACGATGCAGATTGCAAGAACCACGAGGACATGGGCTTCTTCGATGGCTGGGGAACCATGATCCGGCAAATGGAAGACGTCGCGCGATCCCTGCCAGGATGAGGAGAGCCACTCATACAGCCGAGATCGCCGACGTTGGGTCGTGCAGGTGAAAAGACGGGACAGGTGTGCGGGACCTGTCCCGTCCAGTTACGTCCCGTATCCGATACGCAATACTAACACGGGGACGTCGGCTTCGGCTCGTTCTGCCACGCGGGGACATAAGCAGTTCGTGCCGAGGTATGAGAACAACGACGCGAGCGCTGGTTTATTCGCCGCAGGGGGCGGCTGTGCTGTGGATAAGCTCTAGGCGAATTTTCCGCCTCTGAAATTGCAGGGTTTTCTGTGCCGAACTTTTCGGTACTGGCCTTTCGGTCTTGGCCTTTCCGGCCGTCCCGAAAAATGAGTGGCCCCCCAGCGGGGGGAACTGGGGGGCCGACCGTGCGTTAAGAGCGCTGGCTAAGCGTGGCCGGGGGAGGACCCGCACCAGCGCCCTCGTTGCCCAGGAAACCGCGGGGGGAGCGGTTAGTGGGCTTTGCATGGGAACAACGGCGGGGAGGTCGCTGGGTTCCCATAGGCACAACATTTAAATTTGGCTCGGGACGCACGCTGTTCCGTGCGGCACAAGCCGCCTGAATAGTTAACGTTTCGCGCTTTTTTCGCAGCTCGATCAATCGAGGTCTGACACCTCATTGTTGGTGCCGCCCCGCATCCGGTGCACCAGGGTTGCCTCGATAAAGCTGTCGATGTCGCCATCGAGAACGGCGTCCGGGGTGCCGCTCTGGGCTCCTGTCCGCAGGTCTTTCACCAGCTGGTAGGGCTGGAGCACATACGAGCGGATCTGGTGGCCCCAGCCGATATCGGTTTTCGCAGCCTGGTCCGCAGATGCCTGCTGCTCCCGGCGCTTCAGCTCAAGCTCATAGAGCCGCGCTTTGAGGCGCTTGAAGGCGATATCCTTATTCTGGTGCTGAGAGCGCTGCTCCTGCGCGAAAATGACGATGTTCGTCGGTCTGTGGACGAGGCGGACAGCACTTTCGGTTCGGTTCACGTGCTGGCCGCCGGCGCCGCTCGAGCGGGCGAAGCTGATGTCGACATCAGCGGGGTTGATCTCGATGTCGATGGTGTCGTCGACCACGGGGTAGACCGTGACGGACGCGAAGCTCGTGTGGCGGCGCGCGTTCGAATCGTACGGCGAGATGCGCACGAGCCGGTGCACGCCCGCCTCGGTCTTCAGCCAGCCGTAGGCGTTCTCGCCCTCGATCTCGAGGGTCGCGGATTTGATGCCGGCCTCTTCGCCCGGGCTCTCGTCAACAAGCTTCACCTTATAGCCGCGGCGCTCGGCCCATCGCATGTACATGCGGAGCAGCATGGATGCCCAATCCTGGCTTTCGGTGCCGCCGGCGCCAGCATGAACCTCGACATAGGTGTTCATGGCGTCGGCTTCGCCCGAAAGGAGCGCTTCCACGGTCTTGCGCTGGGCTTCCTCGTCAAGCCGCTTTAGAGCGGCTTCCGCTTCGGTGACGGTTGCCTCGTCGGCTTCCGCCTCGCCAAGCTCCAATAGCATGACGTTATCCTCGAGTTCGCGCTCGAGGCGGCGGAAGTCAGTCAGCGAGCGTTCCAGCATTTGACGCTGGCGCATCACCTTTTGCGCGGTCGCGGGATTGTTCCAGAAGCTCGGATCCTCGGTGCGTTTATTGAGGTCAGCCAATCTTACGTCAGCTTGCTCCGGGTCAAAGATGCCTCCTCAAGAGGACCAATGCCTCTTCAACGGAGCTCACGACTTTCTGCGCTTCAGCGCGCATCCTTACCTCCCAAATACCGACCCATGGAGAAGAACACCATATAAGTGGCGGTGCCGGCGCTGTAAACGCGCACGGCGCCCGTGACGCATGTCGTCAACAAGGCTTAGAGAACCGGCGCTACCAAATGCCGTTGCGACTGCCGCCACCGCCAAAACCGGGGCTGGTCGGCGGCGTGGGGGCCCAGCCACCGGCAGAAGCCGGAGATGGCGCGCCGCTCTCGGGAGCCGCTGCGGCCTCGGTGAAGCCGATCACCGAATAGGCATCATCCGGCTCCTCGTTGGGCTTGAACGCCTCCATGATCCCGTCCGGGTCGTTTGGCGCTGTCCGCAGGCCAGTGCGAAGGTTCACCCGCACGAGCTTGACGCCGGGCGGAACACGAAACGGAGATGCTGGCGTATCGGCTAGCGCCATCTTGATGAAGCTGCCGAAGATTGGTGCCGCCACGTGGCCGCCGGTGTTGCCTTTGCCCATTGCCCGCGGCGTGTCAAAGCCGACGAAGACGCCAACGACGAGATCCGGCGTGTAGCCGATGAACCAGGCATCCTTCTCGTCGTTCGTGGTGCCAGTCTTGCCGGCGAGCGGCCGGTTCAGCGACTTCAACGAGGTTGCCGTGCCACGCTGGATGACGCCCTCCATGATCGAGGTCATCTGATATGCGGTGTGCGGATCCATGATCTGCTTGCGGTCGTCGGCGATCTCAGGCTCCTCCTGGCTCGCCCATTGCGGGGCCGTGCAGTCGGTGCACTGGCGGGCGTCGTGACGCCACACGGATTTGCCCCAGCGATCCTGAATGCGATCGATGAGGGTAGGCCGCACGGCCTTGCCGCCATTGGCGACCATGCAATATGCGGTCGCCATGCGGAGCAGCGTCGTCTCGCCGGCGCCGAGCGACATCGAGAGCACGGGGAGGAGATCGTCATAGACCCCGAACCGCCGCGCGTATTCAGTGATCAAAGGCATGCCCATGTCCTGGGCGAGGCGAACCGTCATCTGGTTGCGGGATTTCTCGATGCCGACGCGAAGCGTTGTCGGGCCGGTGACCGCATTCTCCTTCTCGTAGTTCTCAGGCTTCCAGACGTCCTGGCCGTGGCCTTGTTCGATCTCGATTGGGGCGTCCAGCACGATAGAGGTGGGCTTATAGCCGTTGTCGAGTGCAGCCGCGTAAACCAGCGGCTTGAACGACGAGCCCGGCTGGCGCTTGGCCTGGAGTGCCCGGTCGAACTGACTCATCGAGAACGAGAAGCCGCCGACGACCGCAAGCACGCGGCCGGTATGCGGGTCGAGCGCGATCAAGCCGCCGCCGATCTCGGGAATTTGCATAAGCGACCAGGCGCCCGCGATGTTGTTGGGGTCCTTGGGCGCGATGTAGATCACGTCGCCGGGAGCAAGGATGTCGGCGACGGCCTTGGGCTCGGTACGCTTGCCCAGGACCTTTGCCCACCTGATCTCGTCGAAGCCGAGCTCGACGGCCTGGCGCTCGTCGGTCAGCGCGCCGTCCTGCTTGCGGGGCGGCTTCAAGCCGACAACGGCCTTGCCTTTCTCGGTGGAGAGCACGACGCCAAGGCGCCATGGCGCGATGTCGGTTGGGCTATCAATGGCTCCGATCGGCACGCCCCAGTCGCCGGAAATGTCAATC
This sequence comes from Hyphomicrobium sp., assembly GCA_041659825.1. GTDB lineage: Bacteria > Pseudomonadota > Alphaproteobacteria > Rhizobiales > Hyphomicrobiaceae > Hyphomicrobium_C. The sequence continues at coordinate 418,636 of JBAZXL010000001.1, read as the reverse complement.
TTGGTGACCGGGCCGCGCCAGCCTTGCTGACGGTCAAACCTGACGAGGCCTTCGATCAAAGCCGTGCGGCCCATCTGTTGTAGGCGGGGATCCAGCGTCGTGCGCACGGAGAGACCACCGGCATAGAGCTTGGCTTCGCCGTACTCGGCCAGCAGCGAGCGCCGGACCTCCTCTGCGAAGTACTCGGCGGCGAAGATGTGGGCGCCGCCCTGGCGGAAGTTGACGGTGAGCGGCTTCTTCTTGGCTTCTGCGGCCTCTTCACTCTTCACGTAGCCGTTCTCGGCCATCTGGCCGATGATCCAGTTCCGCCGCTCGGTGGCCTTCTCGCGCTGGCGGAAGGGATGGTAGTTGTTCGGCGCCTTGGGAAGGGCCGCGAGGTAGGCGACCTCCTCGATGGTCAGGTCCTTAAGCTCCTTGTTGAAATAGGCAAGGCCAGCTGCGGCGACGCCGTAGGCGCCAATGCCAAGATAAATCTCGTTCAGGTAAAGCTCGAGGATCTTGTCCTTCGAATAGGCGCGCTCGATTCTGACCGCCAGGATTGCTTCCTTGATCTTGCGATCGAACGTGCGATCGCTGGTCAGCAGGAAGTTCTTGGCGACCTGCTGGGTGATCGTCGATGCGCCCTCGGTACGCTTGTCGCTGCCCTTTACCTTGGTCTCGACAGCCTTGAAGATGGCGCGGGCAATGCCCTGCATGTCGAGGCCGCCATGCTCATAGAAGCGCTTGTCCTCTGCGGACAGAAACGCGGCAATGACCGTTTTGGGGATGTTGTTGATCGGCACGAAGATGCGCCGTTCGCGCGCGTATTCGGCGATGAGCGAGCCATCGTGCGCATGGATGCGCGTCATTACCGGCGGCTCGTACTTGGCCAGGCTTTCATAGTCGGGGAGATCGCGCGAGACCGACCAAAGCATGAAGCCTGCAGCGGCGGAGCCGACAAGGAAAAGCACGACGAAGGCGCCAAACGAGAAGCCAAGGAAGCTCAAAAGCAGGCTTTTGCGCCGCTTCTTCCTCTTTTTCTCTGGTCTTGGTGGAAGTACTGGGGCTCGCATCCGCCTGATCCCGCTCGTGTGCCGATCGATATGTTCGCCACATTCCGTGGCCTGCCGTGGTGCGAAGTCTCGATCTCAACTACACTAACAACACACTGATAATACTTCCAATTTCAAGATGTCCTAGGCAGGAGACGGAGTTGTCGGCGGGTCTCGGGCAAGAGCCAAGGCCGTCTCGTGTTTACCCTGCCCTTTGCGCCGCAGCAATCGCGGGATAGCAGCATCACATTACCATCGATTGTGGCATCACGTCGTCGGTGGCGCGATTGACGGGCCTCGCTTCCGATTTCCCGCCTGCTCGATTTCCCGCCTCTTCCATGCAAGCGGCCAATGCAAACGGCTGGCCAGTTCGGACCGCGGTGCCTCAGAATCGCCAGCGTAGCGACGCTAGTGTTCCGGTTCCGACATTTGCCTCCCCCTGGAGTGCGGTTCGGAGCAAATGTCGGAACCATGAGGAACACTAGCAACTCTATTTTTCTAGTGTAGCTTCTGCATCTGACGTTTGGTTTCGAGACCAGCCGCGAGCGGGGACCAAACGTCAGATGCGCTACACTAGTTACGAGACGACACGTTCGAGAAGACTTAATCGCGGGCGCGAGTTGATAGTTCAACGGCTACCCGAGTTTCGCTTCAAAAAATAGTCGTCTACGGCTGCGGCAATAGAACTCGCGGCTTGCTTCTGCCAGGCAGGATCGCAGAGAAGCTGCTCGTCATCGAAATTGCTCAGGTAGCCGAGCTCGACGAGGACGGAAGGAGAGTGTGTCTGCTTCAGCACCTTGAAGGCCGCAGCCCGCTGGGGGTCGCGGGAAAGCATGATCTTGCGCTTGAGCTGGCGCACGAGAACATTCGAGAAGTCTTTCGAGAAATTGGCGGTCTCTCGCTTCAGGAGGTCGATCAGGATGTTCTTCAACTGATCCGCCGCCTCGCCGTTGGCACTCGCAAGGCCGGCGACGAGGTCGGACGCGTTCTCTTTCTCTGCCATGAGGCGGGCTTGCTCGTCGGACGCGCGGTCCGAGAGGGTGTAGACGGTTGCGCCACGGATGGCCTGTGCGGAGCCGGGCTCGCCGAGCGAGTCTGCGTGAAGGGAAATGAACAGCTCCGCTCCACTCTTGATTGAGTGCGACACCCGGTGATCAAGGGAAATAAATACGTCAGTGCTACGCGTCAGCTGAACGTCGTAGCGGTGGCCCGCGGCGAGAGCTCCGCGTAGCTCCTTGGCGACTGCGAGCACGATATCCTTCTCGAGCAGGTTTCTTGCGCCGACCGCGCCCCCATCGATGCCGCCATGGCCGGGGTCGATTATGATCACGGGCTTGCCGTGAGGCTTGGGCTTGAAGTGCGGGTCGGCCTCCGGCATCGGTTGGGCCGCCGGCTTGTCGCTGCGGTTTGGGCCGGTTCCTTGGCCAAAACTTTCCGGCGCCGTTGCCACAATGTCGAACGTGAAGGACACGCTGGTCTCGCCAGTTGCCGTCATGGCTGCGTGCTCGACGCGGACGGGGCCGTTTGTATCAATCACAATGCGCGCTTTGTGCTCGGCGAATAGGCCGTAGCGAAACGCCTTGATAAGGCCGAGCCCGTCCTTGCCGGTACCATCCGTGAGGTCGAATGCAACGTCCGGAAGGTCGACGACGACGCGGTAGGGGTCGGCGAGGGTGAATATTTCAGCCGTCACACCGTCCGAGAGCTCAAGCCGGAAAGTCGTGCGCTTCGCGTCACCGGTAAGTGCAGCTGCCGTTGCCGTTGCCTTGTGGGTGGCGGCGAGCTTTACGCCTTGGGGTACAGGCTGCTGTTGTGATTGGGCTTCTGGAGTAATTGATGCGCGCCAGCCGTTTTGCGGCGCGGCGAGCAGAGGCGGGCTCGTGGCGGCATGGAGGGCGAGTGCTGCAGCAACACATGCTGCCGCACCGAGCCGAGACCCGGGTTTTCGCCTGACGTCCGGCAAACACTCCCCCTTACGCAGATTTGTGGTGTGGCAACTGCAAGTTAGCTCATATTCCCTAGGATGGCGCAAGATCGAGCAAGGAAGTGCCCCCAACGCGTTAAACCTACTTGCCACCTCGCTCGCGAAGCCGTACTAATTTGCTTCGCATCACGTTGAGTAGGTCCTCTTCAAGAGGTTTCTTTCGGCTGTTGACCGCCGGTCTGCTTCAGATCGGCAGGCGCCAGCCATGATCGCCTCAGTCCCAGAAGCGGGCAATGCGCGCGGATCAGTGATCAATTGGCGGCTTTCAAGCTGTCGGCGACATCGGCACTCAGCCCGCGGGCTTCCGAGCTATGCGCCGAAGAAGAGTGCGCTGGTTTGTCCAGATCTGATTGCGATCTCAGTCGTGGTGTGGTGCTCGCAGGTGCCGGCGAAAGGAGGCATCGCGAGCCAGTAGGGACGTGCGGACCAGACGTGGGCCGGATACGATGCCGGCAGGCGACTTGGGCGCCTTTCCTGCTCGCAGCAGTAACGAGGCGTGGCTTTCATCCGCCGCACTCGCGCCAGATCTGTCACACGCCAACATTCCGTCTCGCGCAATGCCCAGGGCGCGAGCAGCAAATTCAAGACCCTTACCAAAGGACCTTGCCAAGGACCCTGACCTCAAGGACGCACACCTTAAGGACCATGCAGAACGAACGCTCAAATCTCCTGGAAGCCACTGCGCCATGCGCACAGCTGTGCTCGCGTCCGGACTATCTGGATGCAGGGGGTCTGCGCGACCGGCTCACCAATCTCACGTTCATTCCAGACATAACACAGGCGCGCGCCACGACACGGCCGCATGACGCCTCCGGCCTCCGTGCCGGTTCCGGTGGTTCGGCCCACCGGCGCGCAAAGGACAAAAGAAAATGGCAAACAACAAAATGCTTATCGATGCCACCCACCCCGAGGAGACTCGGGTGGTGGTCTTGCGCGGTGGACGCGTAGAGGAGTTCGATTACGAGAGCGCTGCCCGCAAGCAGCTAAGAGGCAATATCTATCTCGCCAAAGTGACGCGTGTGGAACCGTCGCTTCAGGCCGCGTTCGTCGACTACGGCGGTAACCGGCACGGCTTCCTCGCCTTTAACGAAATCCACCCCGACTACTATCAGATCCCGATGGCGGATCGGCAGGCGCTTCTTGATGAGGAGGCTGCGGCCGAGGCCGAGGAGGAAGCTGCGGCCGATGCGCGAGCCGAGCGTCTCGCCCGGCGCCGCCAGCGCAGCCAGGAGAGCTCAGGCGAACAGGGTGATGCTGGCGACGAGAGCCAGGGTGACGACCGGGAGGGCGACGACCGGGCAACCTACGATGGCGAGGAGGATGACGACGCCGAGGGCGACGACGATCGCGACGACCGCGCCGATCATGACGATGGTGCTCATGACGATGAGGGGCACCAGGACGCGTCGCATCGCGCCGAGCCCCATGCGATGGCGCAAGCGTCGAGGGCGAGCGACGATACGATCGTCGAGGACGCCGCCGAGCCAGAGACTGCCGGTGGCTTCGAGGCGGAGGTCGAGGCCGCTGTCGAGCATGAGGCAAGCGAGGCCGAGGTATCCGAAAGGTCGTCCGGCGACGTGTCGGAGGCCGGCGGCGCGCAGGCCGAAAGCGCGCAGGATGCCCGCGCCGAGGAGGCCGGCGGCGTTCATGTCATCGCGGCTCCATCGGCGGACGCCGAAGCTGTCGAGCAGGTTGGCTCGGAGGATGCGCTCGAGGAGCTTCCGTCGCGTCCCCGCCGCAGGCCGCGCAGCTACAAGATCCAGGAGGTCATCAAGCGCCGCCAGGTCATTCTGGTGCAGGTCGTCAAGGAAGAGCGCGGCAACAAGGGTGCAGCGCTTACGACCTACCTTTCGCTTGCTGGCCGCTACACCGTGCTGATGCCGAATACGGCTCGCGGCGGCGGCATCTCGCGCAAGATCACGAATCCGCAGGACCGCAAGCGCCTCAAGGCCATTGCGCAGGAGCTCGAAGTTCCCGAGGGCATGGGTCTCATCATCCGCACCGCAGGTGCCGCGCGGACGAAGCAGGAGATCAAGCGCGACTTCGAATATCTGCTGCGGCTGTGGGAGAGCGTTCGCGATCTCACGCTCGAAAGCACCGCGCCGAGCCTTGTCTACGAGGAAGGCAACCTAATCAAGCGCTCGATCCGCGACCTCTACAACAAGGATGTCGAGGAGGTCATCGTTGCGGGCGATCAGGCCTTCAAGGAGGCCAAGGACTTCATGCGCATGCTCATGCCGAGCCATGCCAAGAACGTTCTTTCGCACCAGGATCCCGAGCCGCTGTTTACGAAGTACGGCATCGAGCGGCAGCTGAATGCAATGTTCAGCCCCTATGTGACGCTCAAGTCCGGTGGCTATCTTGTCATCAACCAGACTGAGGCGCTGGTGGCGATCGACGTCAACTCGGGCAAGGCAACGCGCGAGTTTTCGATCGAGGAAACCGCGCTTAACACCAACCTCGAGGCGTCTGACGAGATCGCGCGGCAGCTCAAATTGCGCGACCTCGCGGGCCTCGTGGTCATTGACTACATCGATATGGAGGAAAAGCGCAACAATCGCTCGGTGGAGCGGCGGTTGAAGGACGCGCTTCGCTTTGATCGTGCCCGCATCCAGCTTGGCCGCATCAGCCATTTCGGCCTGATGGAAATGTCGCGTCAGCGCCTCAGGACGGGCGTGCTCGAGGGCTCGACGGCGCAATGTCCGCATTGCCAGGGCACCGGCATCATCCGCTCGACCGAGAGCGTTGCCCTCGCCGTACTGCGCGGGCTCGAGGATGCGTTGATGGCGGGCGCCCGCACGTCGCTCGTGGCCACGACAACGCCGAGCGTGGCGCTCTATATTCTCAACAACAAGCGTTCGTTCATCAACGAGATGGAAGCGCGGCACGGTATCTTTATTGCCGTGCAAGCGAGCGACAAGCTCCAGGGCGCCAACTTCCAGATCGAAAAGGGGCACGCGGCACCGGCTGCTGCGCGCCGGCCCGAGCGGACAGCTGTCAACATGGATTGGGGCTTCGAGGGCGAGGGAGACGCCAGCGAGCCGCAAGAGGGCGGCGAGGCGTCGGTTACATTCGTCGAAGACGCGGAGGACGACGACCGGCCCAACGACCGCGAGGCACGCGGCGGACGAGACGAGGGGCGCGAAGGCCGTGAAGGTCGCGAGGAAGGCGGGCGTCGCCGCCGTCGCCGTCGCGGGCGCCGCGGCGGAACTGGTGGTGGCGAGGGTGACCGGCATGACGAGCGCCGCTCCGAGGGGCAGGCCAACGGTCATGCCCGCCAAATACCGGGCGAGGGCCCGCAGCCGAGCTACTCGCGAGGCGATGATTGGTCGGGTGATGCGGAGCGTGATGTCTCCGATGATCAGATGGTCGACGAGGACGGCGGCCCAGAGGCTGCCAACTCGTCCGAGCCGCGTCAGGGTGGCAATCGCCAGGAAGGCGGCGGACGTTCCGAGGAAGGCGGCGGGCGCCGTCGACGCCGTGGCCGCCGCGGCGGCCGGCGCGGCCGCGATCGCAATCGCCTGCCCAACGCCACGAGCGAGGGTGCTGCGATCGAGGCGGGAGCGGAAGGTGCCGCCACGCACGACGACGACTACGACGATCGTGAGCATGGGCAGGAGGCAGAGGCCGGCCTCGATGCGGGAGAGGTCGCGGCGATGGAGCCCGTCGAAGCACCGGCCCCGGCGGAGCCAGAGCGGCGTCCGGCGACGGAGGAGCGTCCTTCTCGGCGGCCTGCGGCCCAGGTGCCTCAGGCGGTTGCAGAGCAACCAGCAGTCACGCCAGAGGTGTTTGCCGCGCAGCCTGCCGCTACGACGGCGCAACCAGCTCATACGGAGCCTGCAGCCAGCAACGTCCGTCCTAGGGCGCGGACGCGCAACCAATCAACGGCAACGGAGCCGAAACTCGAACGCGTTGTGATCGCGCCAGATCATGTCGATGCGATCGCGGGCGAGGAAAACTCTGGGGAGCCGGCGCGGCGTGGCTGGTGGCAGCGCCGGCTTGGCGGCCAATAGGCATAGAGCCGACGCCTGATAATCAGGTCTTATGCAAAAGGCCGGGCATACTGCCCGGCCTTTTTTATGCCTTTGGCGGGATTGGCAAATCGTAACGCCGCGGTGTGACCGATGGCGAGACGCAGGGTAAAAGGTGCCTCACCCCGTTGCCACACTTTGAACAAAACTGAATGGTGTTTCGGTTAGGTCGGCCCAAGTCATCCGAGGAGGCTTCCGTGGTGAAGCCTAGAGTTCTCATTGAGATCCTCGCAGAGATTGACTTTGGGATTTCGTCCGGTTGAGCAGAATAGCTGACATCGTTGCTTTTGCTCATCTCGGATCTTCTCTGGAAGAGCTAGTGCTTCCTCAAGCTTAGTCTTTCGTCTTGGCTTGGTGGCACTTGGCGTCACCCCCAACTTAAGGGAGTAATCTATGAGCAAGCGGAGCTTCACCGCGCTTCTCGGCGCGTGCGCAATCGCCATTCTTTCCACATCGGCGCAAGCACGTGTCGATCACAGTCCGATCAGCTCGACGTACGATGAGGATTGGCGCGGCGCGCGGCCCAGTCTCAGCAAGAACTTCAGAGCGAAGCAAGACCGCCACGCGAAGCGGAGCAGCGAGCGGTCGCGGCAGGCGCGGGGCACGTCGCGCTCGCGGAGCACCGAACGCGGCGCAAAACTCAAGAGCCGAGCTGTCACCGCTGGCAATGATGGAGCGGGAACATCGCGGAGCTGCCTCCAGTCCGAGGCGCGCGCGCTTTTGGGTCGGATCGAAGCGCAGTTCGGCCCGGTCAGCATCGTCTCGACGTGCCGCCCCGGAGCCGTCGTTGCGGGCTCAGGCAAGCCATCGAAGCATCGCTACGGGATGGCGATCGATTTCAGCGCTGGTGGGCGCAAGGGCGCAATCGTCAACTGGCTCCTGCAGAATCACCACTCCGGCGGCACCATGACGTACGCGAATATGAGCCATATCCATGTCGACATTGGCCCGCGCTTCGTCTCGCTCAATTCCCGCCAGAGAGGCTGAGGGGCAAGTCGGACCTAGACGTGTGGAGCAGCGGGAGGCACCTCGGTGTCTCCCGCTCTTATGTTCTGGGCCCATCGGCCCTGAAGTCCTTGCCATCCTTTGGCCCCATTATGGCGGGCTTCTTCAGGATCAGAGAACCAAGCGGAAGCGATCTGGATGCAGTCCCGAACTGAGCGGAGTGCTAGGCTTGCGTTGACGGACGCTTGCGCCCGATCTAGCGTCGGGGCCGTGAAGACAAGCTTGGCCATTTGAGTGAATTCGGAAATCATGAAACACGTGATCACGAAGGCATTTGCGCGAGCTGTCGCGGGACTTACGCTCGCTGCCTCGCTAGTTCCGTCAACGCCTGCGAGTGCGCAAGGTCTGCCGCTGATCCGAGATGCCGAGATCGAGGCACTGCTCAACGATTATTCGCAGAAGATTTTCCGTGCGGCCGGGCTTGGAAGCGGGCGCGTGACGGTGCGCATCATCAACAACGACGCGTTCAACGCGTTCGTCGTCGATGGCCGCAACGTTTTCGTGAATACCGGCACGCTCATGCAGGCGCAGACGCCGAACGAGGTGATCGGCGTCATCGCGCATGAGTCGGGCCACATCGCCGGCGGTCACTTGGCTGCCTTGCGGGCCCGCATTGCGAAAGACCAGACGCGCTCGTTACTCATTCAGATCCTCGGCATCGGCGCCCTGATCGGTGGTGCGGTTGCGGGCGGTGATGGGGGGCGCGATATCGGCAGCGCAGGCCAGGGTGTGTTATTTGGAGGCAACGAGCTTCTCTTGCGCGGTCTCACCTCAGAACGGCGCTCGCAGGAATCGGCGGCCGACCAAGCCGGTCTTCGCTTTCTCGAGGCGACGCAACAGTCTGGTCTTGGAATGCTGACGACTTTCGAGCGTTTCGCCGGGCAGGAGCTTTTCTCGGACGCTCAGAAGGACGCGTTCGTGCGCACGCATCCCGTTGCATCAGATCGTCTTGCGCGTCTGCGCCAGCTTGTCGAGTCGAGCCCTAACTATGCAACCAAGGACCCGCCGGAGCTGCAGTTCCGCCATGACATGATGCGGGCCAAGCTTTCGGGCTACATCGAACCGCCAATTACGGTTTTCAATCGATATCCGAGCACGAACCAAAGCCTGCCCGCGCGATATGCGCGAGCTGCCGCGCGCTTTCGGCAGGGCGGAGCCGGTGGGCTCGAAGCGGCGATCGCGGACGTGGACGGCCTGATCCGCGAGCAACCGGGCAATCCCTACTTCTGGGAACTCAAGGGCGACTTCCTGCAGAAGTCGGCGCGTGCGACCGAGGCAATACCAGTGCTCAGGAAGGCGTTGCAACTCTTGGGCGGCGATGCGCCCTTGGTCAGTGTGCAGTTGGCGCAGGTGCTTGTGCAGAGCAAGAACCCCAAGTCCACGGACGAAGCGATCACGTTGCTGCGCAAGGCGGTTACGCGTGAGCCTGACAACGCAACTGCCTACAACACGCTGGGACAGGCCTATTACGACAAGGGACTGTTGCCGCAATCGGAGCTGGCGCGCGCACAGGGCCTCTTCTACTTTGGTGCGTTGAAGCAGTCGCAGGAGTTCGCTCGCCGGGCGCAGGCCGGCCTTCAACCCGGCTCACCCGAATGGGTGAAGGCAGACGATATTCTTAACTTCAAGCCAGATAATGGCTGACGTCCCGCCGGCTCATACTCTAAAAGGCGCATGCTCTAAGAGATGACGGCGAACGCGTTCGCAATCGGAGAAACCAAGTCACCATGCTTTCGAATAGTCCTCACGGCCTCCGCAACACCGTCATGGTGCTTGTTCCCGCGCTTGTCCTGGTCGGGCTCGGCGCGTTTTTCCTCGGACGTGGCGCGTCCGAAGGCACGCAGTTGATCGGGGCAAATCAGACCGAATTCTCTGCGTCGCAGAAGCGCGCGGTCGAAGGTATCATGAAGGACTATCTCCTGGCGCATCCCGAGATCTTCCTCGAGCTACAGGCGGCGCTCGAGACGAAGATGGCGAAGGAGGAATCCGAGCGCACCAAGACGCTCGTCGCCGAACATGGGCGTGAGATCTATCGCGCTGCGGGTGCGCCCGTGGCGGGCAACGCCGATGGCGACATCACGGTTGTTGAGTTCTTCGATTACAACTGCGGCTACTGCAAGCGCGGGTTCAGCGAGGTTGCCAAGCTGGTCGAGAAGGACAAGAAGGTGCGTGTCGTGTTCAAGGAGTTTCCCATTCTGAGGGAAGAATCTGAGCAGGCATCTCGCGTTGCGCTCGCCGCGCGCATGCAGGGCAAGTATTGGGAAGTGCATCAGGAGATGATCACCACCAAGGGGCTCGTGAATGAGGCGGTTGGTCTCAAGGCTGCCGAGAAGCATGGGCTCGACATGGTCAAGCTCAAGGCCGATATGGCCTCGCCTGAGGTCAAGGCCGAGCTCGACGGGGTGAAGGAGCTGGCCAAGAAGCTCTCGATCAACGGCACGCCGCACTTCCTGGTCGGGGACCGGGCGATCGGCGGTGCACCGGAAAATCTCTATGATATCCTTGAGCAGCATGTCGCGGAGCTCAGGCAGTCCGGGTGCAACTACTGCTGAGCGCTGGCTAGTTGACTTGCCGACCACGGGCCCGGGCCGGGTCGTCCCGCTGGCCATCTGCGGGACAAGCTTCAAGCCTCTCAACGATCTTTGGCTCGAAGCTTTGGCTTGGCGGTCTTTCGCAGGCGCGATAAAGCTGCTAGTCAGTTTTTCAGCACCTCTACTCGAATGGGTGCCTACTCGAGCGTCAATGCGCGCTCGAGTTGAATTTTCGTGATGATTCCTCTTGCGCTTCAGCTGGTGATATGGCCAAGCCGGTTTTCGTCCTCAACGGACCCAATCTCAATATGCTTGGTGTCCGCGAGCCCGAGATCTACGGCCGCGAGACGCTCCCGGACGTTAAGAAGCGCGCCGAGGCCCGTGCTGCAACGCTCGGTCTTGCAATCGATTTTCGCCAGTCGAATTTCGAAGGCGATCTCATTTCCTGGATTCAGGAGGCGAGGGAGGCGGCATCTGGCATCGTGCTGAATGCCGGGTCTCTGACGCACACCTCGATCGGGATCTTGGATGCGCTCGGGGCGGCAGAGCTACCTGTGATCGAGGTTCATCTTTCCAATATTTTCCGCCGGGAAGATTTCCGGCATCACTCGTATGTTTCGCTGGCCGCGAAGGGCGTCATTTGCGGCCTCGGGAGCCAGGGCTATGAGCTGGCACTCGAAGCCATGGCAAAGCTGATCAGATGATGAGCAAGCCCGTGAGCAAGAAAGCCAAGCGAGGCGACAACAAGTCGATGAAGAAGGGGCACGTGAGCATGACGGCGAAAGACGAAGCCGAAAAACCAAACGCTGAACAACGTTTGATCCGCGAGTTGGCAGAGCTTCTCAACGATACCGGGCTCACCGAGATCGAAATCGAGAAAGACGGTCTTAAAGTTCGCGTCGCACGTTCTGTCACGGTGACCGCCGCCTATCCGCAGGCTGGGCACGCCTATCCGGCGCAGGCTACGCATGGCGTACCCGGTGCCACACCGGGGGCTGCGCCGGCTGCCGATCCTGCGAAGCATCCAGGAGCGGTAAAGTCGCCAATGGTCGGCACGGCCTATCGTTCGCCCGATCCAAAGGCGCCGCCGTTTATCGAGGTGGGTGCGAAGGTTCAGGCCGGTGAAACTCTGCTGATCATCGAGGCCATGAAGACCATGAATCAAATTCCAGCTCCACGTGCCGGCACGGTCGTGGCGATCCTGGTCGAGAATGGGCAGCCCGTCGAGTTCGGCGAGCCGCTTGTCATCATCGAATAAATCGACACCTCAGCCTCGTGCCCGCGAGTGGGTGAGGCCGGGGCCATCGCAGCCGCTTTTCCGTGCGGTTGGTTGCGAGTTGGAGTGGCCCGCTAAGCCTACCCTTTCCCACGTGGGGTAACGAAACATGCGGGGAAGGGAACATGGACGAAAGCAATGTTCGATAAGGTCTTGATCGCAAACCGGGGTGAGATTGCATTGCGCATTCAGCGCGCCTGCAAGGAGCTCGGCATTGCTACGGTTGCCGTGCACTCGACGGCCGATGCCGACGCCATGCATGTGCGTCTTGCCGACGAGAGCGTGTGCATCGGCTCGCCGGCCGCGAGCGACAGCTATCTCAATATTCCGCGCCTTCTTGCCGCCTGTGAGATCACCGGCGCCGATGCCGTGCATCCGGGCTACGGATTTCTCTCGGAGAACGCGCGCTTCGCTGAGATCTTAGAAGAGCATGCGATCACCTTCATCGGGCCGACATCCGAGCACATCCGGATCATGGGCGACAAGATCGAGGCGAAAGAGACCGCAAAGAAGCTTGGCATTCCGGTAGTGCCCGGCTCCGACGGCGCCGTGACCACCGAAGCTCAGGCCATGAAGGTCGCCAAGGACATGGGCTTTCCGGTGCTCATCAAGGCTACGGCCGGTGGCGGCGGGCGCGGCATGAAAGTCGCGCATTCAGCTGCCGACCTTGGTCTCGCGCTGGCGACGGCGCGCTCGGAAGCCAAGGCCGCCTTCGGCAATGACAGCGTCTATATTGAGAAGTACCTGACGAAGCCGCGCCACATCGAGATCCAGGTGTTCGGCGATGGGCAGGGCAATGCCGTGCACCTCGGCGAGCGCGATTGCTCGCTGCAGCGCCGCCACCAGAAGATCCTCGAGGAGAGCCCGTCGCCGGCGCTCAATGCGGCGTCGCGCAAATTGATTGGCGAGACAGTTGCTGCCGCTATGCGCAAGCTCAAGTACCGTGGCGCGGGGACCGTCGAGTTCCTCTATGAGGACGGCAAGTTCTACTTCATCGAGATGAATACGCGGCTGCAGGTCGAGCATCCAGTGACGGAGGCGATCACGGGCATTGATCTCGTGCTTGAGCAGCTGCGGGTCGCCTCGGGGGCCGGGATGTCGTTCAGCCAGGAGGACGTCGTCTTCTCCGGGCACGCCATCGAATGCCGCATCAATGCCGAGAACCCGCGCACCTTCCGCCCTTCGCCGGGGCAGATCACGTATTGGCATCCGCCGGGCGGGCTCGGCGTGCGTGTCGATAGCGGTGTCTACCAGGGCTATCGCATTCCGCCGTTCTACGACAGCTTGATCGGTAAGCTCATCGTGCACGGAAAGAACCGCAACGAGTGCCTGATGCGGCTTCGGCGCGCGCTTTCCGAGTTCGTGATCGACGGCATCGAGACGACCATCCCGCTGTTCAACGAGCTGATCCGACAGCAGGACATTGCCAACGGCATGTACGACATCCATTGGCTCGAAAAATATCTCGGAAAGTCCTAAAGTAAGCGCGCGCCGCAATTCCGCTGGCGTGTCGGCCCGCGAGGGCATGCCAAGGGAGGACGAGCTTTCATGACGTCGCGAGACGACATCATGATCGAGATCACGCCGCAGGTCCTGCTCAAGGCCTACAGCTGCGGAATTTTCCCCATGGCCGAAAGCGCGGACGATCCGGCACTCTACTGGATCGAGCCGCAGCATCGGGGCATTCTGCCGCTCGAGACCGTGCATGTGCCGCGCCGGCTGCAACGGACGCTCAGGACGACCGCCTTGCGCGTGGCCATCGATACGGACTACGAGGGCGTCATTCGCGGCTGCGCGGCGGAGCGGCCCGGCCGCAAGTCGACGTGGATCAATGCGCGCATCGAGGCCCTCTATCGCGAGCTCTTTATGCTCGGCCACTGCCATACCGTCGAGGTGTGGGAGGCGGAGCGCTTGGTCGGCGGCCTCTATGGTGTCGCGCTTGGCGGAGCGTTCTTTGGGGAGAGCATGTTCTCCTATGTCCGCGACGCCTCGAAGATTGCGCTCGTCTATCTGGCCGCGCGGCTTCTCGCTGGCGGCTTTAGCCTACTCGATACGCAGTTCGTGACCGAGCATCTTCGCCAGTTCGGAACGACCGAGGTGGAGCGGGACGAGTTCCATCGCCGGCTCGATGCGGCTTTGCGATTGCAGGGCGATTTTCTGCGCCTCGAGATGGACGTGGCGCCGGAGAAGGTGCTCGACATCCTCGATCAGGCGGCGCGATCGGCGCGACGCTGAGTTCAGCCCAGGACCCCATGACCACAAAGAACGGAGAAGGTTCCGGTGCGCCTCACTCAGAAGCCGTCCGCGATGGGACAAGGTGGCCGGCAAGCCCGGTGATGGACGTCATCGTAAGCACGGGTTCCGGCGGGTATGCGCTGCTCGACAGCGGAGCTTCGCGAAAGCTCGAGCGTTTCGGCGCGATCATTGTCGACCGGCCGGAGCCGCAGGCGCTTTGGCAACCGGTGCGTCCTCAATCCGAATGGGCGCGGGCGCACGCGGTGTTCTCGGCCTCGAGTGAGGATGAAGAGAAGGGCAAGTGGCGCATCGACAAGCCGGTTCCCGAGAGCTGGCCGGTCGAGATCGCAGGCGTGACCATGTCGTGCCGCCTGCAGGGGCTATGGCACGTCGGGCTTTTCCCTGAGCAGCTTCCGCACTGGGAGTGGATGCGAGACCGGATCGCCTCGATCAAGGGCGAGACGCCGCGCGTCTTGAACCTCTTTGCCTATACGGGCGCCGCGTCGCTGATCGCGGCGCGGGCCGGGGCGGAGGTGGTGCACGTCGATGCATCAAAGAAGGCCGTCCAATGGGCGAAGGAGAACCAGGCGGCATCCAAGCTCGATGCGGCGCCAATCCGGTGGATGCTCGATGACGCGGTGAAGTTCGTGGCGCGCGAGGTGCGGCGTGGGAAGAGCTACCACGTCATCCTCGTTGATCCGCCGAAGTTCGGCCGTGGGCCGGACGGCGAGGTCTGGGACCTGTTTACAGGGCTGCCCGGACTGCTCAAGGCTTGCGCGGCTTTGCTCGCGCCGAAGGATGCGGCGATGGTGCTGACGTCGTACGCGATCCGCGCGTCGGCTCTCGCGTTCGACCAGCTTGCGCGCGACGTGCTGCGCGACAAGGGCGGGGCGTTCTCGTGCGGCGAACTTGTGCTGCGACCGCAGGGTGGCGGGCCGGTCGTACCGACGTCGCTCTTCGTCAGGTGGACGTCATGAGCGGGCGTGAGATCGGCGGGCGTGAGGCGCGCGTCATCACCAGCCTGACGAACGACCGGGTGAAGGCGATCCGGGCGCTCGAGATGCGCAAGGAGCGGCGCGAAACGGGGCTGTTCGTGGCGGAGGGCGCCTCCATTCTCGTCTCGGCGAAGGATGCCGGCTTCGTGCCGGCGAGCCTCGTTTATCAGGCAGGGACCGAGAGCGGCCCGATCACGCGTGCGCTGTCCGATTGGGCCCTTGCGGCGGGCGCGGACGTGCTCGAGGTGACAGATCCCGTGCTTTCTAAGCTCGCCTCGAAGGAGAACCCGCAGTCGATGCTCGGCGTGTTCAAGCAGCGCTGGGTGGATCTCCCGAAGCGCGCCGGGGCAGACGACTGCTGGCTCGCGCTCGAGGAGGTTCGCGACCCGGGCAATCTCGGCACGATCATTCGCACCGCGGACGCCGTCGGCGTGCGGGGCATCATTTTGATCGGCAACTGCTGTGATCCTTACTCCCGGGAAGCGGTGCGGGCGACGATGGGGTCGATTTTCGCGGTGCCGTTGGTGCGGGTCTCGCGCGAGGAGTTTCTGGTGTGGCGCGGCGCATGGCAGGGCGACGTTGTCGGCACGCACCTCGATGCGGACGAGGATTTCCGGCGTGCCAAGTACAAGGGGCCGGTGCTTTTGATCATGGGTAGCGAGGGGCCGGGGCTTTCGGACAGCCTGACGCGGAGCTGCTCGCTGCTGGTCAAGATCCCGATGGCGGGGAAGCTCGACAGCTTGAACCTTGCGGTCGCCACGGCGCTGACGCTGTATCAGATCAGGGGCGGGGCGTTGAGGGTTTGAGGGGGAGGTCGGCCACGTATGGTGAAATTCTGGACGCTATTGAGTAGCGGCAGTCGCGCTTAGCAACCATTTGCGCTCTCCTGTTCCTTTATGCGTTTGATGAGCTCCCGGTTGCTCTCGCCCATGGCTAGCCATGTCTGGTCTTGATCGCGAGAACAGTTGGTATTGCCAAAGACCAGCAAGCCCTTCCCCGTTGCGAAGCAGTAGCCAAAGCTGTGAAATATGGAATTGCGCTGGTGCCAAAGCCTCTCGCAGATCGGTAGCGACGCGATGTCGACGGCCGCCGGCGCAGGCGCCTGTTGCTGTCTTTGCCGCTCGGCCGCCTCGGCTTCTGCGCGGGTCCGCTCCTCCTGGCGTCGGCGCTCGTCGGCTTCTGCGCGGGTCCGCTCCTCTTGCCGTCGACGCTCGTCGGCTTCTGCGCGGGCCCGGGCCTCGGCCGCTATCTCCTGCCTCCGACGCTCCTCGAATTCCGCACGGATCCGCGCCTCGGCTTCCATGCGAGCGATCCGCTCTCGAAGCTCGCGTGCTTCCTTGGCTTTGCGGGCGTCTTCGGCGGCGGCCTGCGCCTTGCGATCGTCCTCGGCTTTGACCTTTGCCTGAGCCTCAGCCTCGATGGCTTTCTTATCAGCCATCAGCTTCTCGGCCTTAACGGCAGGCCCGGTAATGGAGGCCAGTCCGAAGTCGGGAAGTCTGATTGGCATCGTCCACCCCCAGACAGTTCCCGCAACAATTGTGGCGGTTACCACGAGCCCTGCTGTTGCGACCGCCGGCATCACCCACTTGCGCCGTTTGGCAACGCCGAGCCGCTGCGCGAGCGCTTCAACCAATGTGTCGGCGTCGTCGCCGAAACGCGTGTTGCGTACCTCGACGGCATGCCGACGCGAAAGCGCTTTGAGGTCGGGCGGCAGATCGGCTTCTCCCGGCATCTCGGCACCGTCGATAAGTACCGGGATGACTGGTATCTCACGCTTCAAGGCGGCGCCGACTTCGATACGCACGAAATCATGCGGGTTGTCGATCCGGCGACGCCCGCTGGAATCCTTCGCCGTCAACCAGGATGGCCCTATGACCACAGCGACCAAGTCACTTGCGGCGATCTTTTCATCAAGTACGCGCACGAAATCGAGGCCGTGCATGGCTGCATCCACGTCCATGAACACCTTCTCGCGTGGAAATGCGCGGATGATGCGGTCGTAAATTCGCCCGGTCGTCCCGGCGCTGTCGTCTCGGCGGTAGCTGATAAAAATTTCCCCAGTCATATGCACCCCGACAAGTTAGAACTGTCCTCACAACGTCTTCATGCGCAGTGCCCAAGGGCTGTGCCGCCATCAGGGCGTCGTCTGAACCGAGATTGCGCCATAGCCATTGCTGCAGATCCATTGGCGCACGGCGCAGCCTTGATCACCATATTGCCGACAGTGGACGACAGAAGCTTGCTCAGCGTGTCTGCGATTTGAATGCCATGCCGTGCCCCAGGCGCCGCGCTCGCCAACGGCTATTGCGGCACACGCATTCTGGACCCAGATCGCGATTTTGCAGGATCCAGGGCATGTGCTGAGCGCTGCCTGTTCGGCGGCAGCGCGAGATGGATAGCTGTGGGCCCAGCTTGTTGCAGGAATAAAAGCTTGCGCTGCGGCCTGCTGGCGCTGGCGTTCGGCTTCCTCTGATTGGCGGCGTCGCAGATCTTCCGCCTCTGCTTCCGCTTGCTTGCGTTGCCGCTCGGCGGCTTCGGCTGCTTCCGCACGAGCACGTGCTTCGGCCGCGGCCTCCCGGCTGCTGAGCTCCTCGGCCTCAAGTTGCGCGCGGCGGCGGGCGGCCTCTGCTGCCTCGGCCTCCAGACGGGTGATCCGCTCACGAGCTATCCGCCGCTCTTCGTCGGCCTCGATGGCAGTAGGCCGATCGTTCGCCTCCTTAAGACTGCGGGCCTCGTCGGCGGCAGCTTGCATCCTGCGATCGACATCGGTGTCACCCCCAGCCTCGATCGCGTTGTGCTGAGCGGCTGGCCGGGGTACGTCAGCGAGAGTCGGTACTGTATTGGAGGCTGGTTCCGGCCCTGGACTTACCGGCAATAGCGGCGAGCGCAGAAAAACGACCGCGACGAGGGCTGCGACAGCAACCGCCAACGCGGCCACTGCCGCGGGCCAACGCCACGTCTTGCGGTTGACCACTCCGAACCGTTGTGCCAACACCGACACCAGCATATTGGCGTCGTCGCCGAAGCGCGTGTTGCGCACCTGGACCGCATGGCGACGAACCATAGGCTTCAAGTCGTCCGGAAGGTCATCCTCGGACGGCAAGGTGGCGCCGTCGACGAGGACGGGGATCACAGGGATCTCTCGCTTCAACGCGGCGGAGACCTCAATGCGGACGAAGTCTTGGGGGTTGTCGATTCGGCGGTTACCAGCTTTGTCGGTCGCAGATAGCCAGTCCGGTCCAATGATGACCACGACGGCGTCGCAGGCAGCAATTTTGTCATTGAGTACGCGGACAAAATCGAGGCCATGCATGGCCGCGTCAACGTCCATAAACACCTTTTCACGCGGAAACGTGCGGATGAGACGGTCATAAAGCCGTCCGGTCGTCCCGGCGCTATCGTCACGCCTGTAACTGACGAAAATCTCACCAGACATGCGTTCGCTCACACAGATTTACGTCAGGGAACCGTCATGTATCAATGCATGGCTAGCTGCTGTGGATGATGACATCAGCCGGCTAGCATACCCAACTTACTCTGTTTGGTGATTATAATCCGTCGGGTCGGCGAAAACAACATGATGAGCCGGCCGATCGCGCAGACCGCCGAATGCCGAGGCCAGGCGATCGTCTGCCTAAATACACCTGCCGCCGTCGACCTCGATGGCGGTGCCGGTGATGAAGTGGGAAGCGGGATCGGCAAAGAAGAGCGCGGCGTTGGCGATGTCCTCCGGGCGAGACATGCGGCCCAAGGGAATGCCAGCGAGGAAGCGCGCGCGGTTCTCGGGCGTGTCGGGCAGCCCCATGAACTGCTCGAGCATCGCCGTCTCGCCGATCACGGGATTGATGGCGTTGACGCGAATGTTCTTGGCTGCAAGCTCGGCCGCCATCGACTTCGTGAGCGTGATGACGGCGCCCTTCGAGCCGTTGTACCAGGTAAGGCCGGGGCGCGGGCGGACACCGGCTGTGGACGCCGTATTGATGATCGAGCCGCCGCCGCGCTTCTCGAGCTCCGGCACGGCAGCGAGCGTCATGAGATAGATCGATTTGACATTGACGGCGTAGACGCGGTCGAACTCGTCCTCGGTAACGGTCATCAGCGACTGGTTCTTGTGCGTGATGCCGGCATTGTTGACGACGATGTCGAGGCCGCCAAAGATTTTCACTGCCGTGGCGACGAGGGCGTCGACGTCGGCCTTGCTCGCGACGTCGCAGGTGAAGGGCACGGCGCCGATGCCGGCCGCGACGGCGGCGGCGCCTTTGGTGTCGATGTCGGCTGCGATGACCTTGGCGCCTTCGCGCGCAAACAGCTCGGCGATGCCGCGCCCGAAGCCTGAGGCCGCGCCGGTTACGATCGCGATCTTGCCGTCGAGCCGCATGTTTTTCTCACCTTAGTTCTTTCAGCTCAACAATGGGGTGCAGGTTCGGCCTTCCCTTAGAAGACGACCCTTCAACGCGGCGGCTGCATGAGGCGGGCTGCCTCGGCGCGGTAGGGGCTTGCCGGATATGTGCCGAGGAGGCGCAGCTCGGTCGAGAAGAACGACAACTCCTCAAGGGCAAGCTGCACGTGCCGGTTCGCCGGATGGCCTTCGATATCGGCGTAAAACATGGTCGCGTTGAACGAGCCTTCGGGCTGGTAGCTCTCGAGCTTCATCATGTTGACGCTGTTGGTCGCGAAGCCGCCGAGGGCTTTGTAAAGAGCGGCCGGGACGTTGCGAACGCGGAAGATGAAGGTCGTGATGACGGGGCCATCGCCCGGCTCGGCATCGTCCGGGTCCTTGGCCAGGATTAGGAAGCGCGTCGTATTGTGCTTATCGTCCTCGACGTCGCTCCTCAAAATCTCAAGGCCATAGATCTCGGCTGCGAGGCGCGGCGCTATGGCGGCGAGTGTGAGGTCGTCTGTCTCGCTCACCATGCGGGCAGACCCTGCCGTATCGGCTTCAGGGACCGGCGTCAGGCCGAGCTTTCGGAGCGTGTTACGGCATTGGCCGAGCGCCTGCGTATGGCTCAGCACCCGCTTGATCGTCGACAGGGTGGCGCCCTTTTTAGCCATGAGTTGATGGCGCACGCGAAGGAAATACTCGCCGACGATGTAGAGCGCGGCGCCGGGTAAGAGATGGTGGATGTCCGCCACGCGGCCGGCGACCGAATTCTCGATCGGGATCATGGCGAAGTGCACGTCGCCGGTCTTTACAGCGCTCAAGGCATCCTCGAACGTTGGGAATGCGATCGCGTCGCGGCCCGGAAAGCACTCCGTGCAGGCGAGGTGCGAGTTGGCGCCCGGCTCGCCCTGGTAGGCGATGCGCTCGCGCGCAGGCGATGGTTTTGAAGCTTGGGTCATGGCTTTTGTCTTGGGGCTCGTCTTGGTGGCCCGTTCTGGAGGGCTCGCCGGGGAAGGGAAATTCTCGGGAAGCTAATCTGATCAGCGTGGCCGTGTGGTTTCGCCGATGAGGCGCCGCGCCCGCTCGAGGTCAGCGGGAGTATCGACACCGAGCGGAACAGTGTCAACGATCGCCACGTCGATGCGCATGCCGTTTTCGAGGGCGCGAAGCTGCTCGAGTTTTTCGCGCAGCTCGAGCGGTGATGGCTTCATCGTTACGAACTGCTCGAGGGCGGCGCGGCGATAAGCGTAGATGCCGATATGGTGATAGAGTGGACCGTCGCCGTGGGGGGCGGTCGCACGCGTGAAATAGAGCGCGCGAAGGCGGGAGCGATCAGGCAGTGGTGTGCCGACAACTTTGACAACGTTGGCGTTGGTGCGTTCGTCGTCCTCAACAATTTCGGCAGCGAGGGTGGCGATATCCGGCCCCTTCTTCTCGAGCGCAGCGGCGCAGGCGCGGACGAGATGCGGCTCGAGCGTGGGCAGGTCGCCTTGCAGGTTGACGACGACATCGACCTCGGCATCGGGATCGACGCGGTTCAACGCTTCGAATATGCGATCGGAGCCGGAAACGTGGTCGGCGCGCGTCATGACGGCTTCGCCGCCGGCGGTGCGGACGGCCTCCATGATCGCCTCGGCGTCTGTCGCCACGACGACGCGCCCCATCTCGGCGGCCTGAGCGCGTCGCCAGACATGGACGATCATCGGCTCGCCGGCGATGTCGGCCAGCGGTTTGCCCGGCAGGCGGGTGGCCTGCATGCGTGCTGGAATTACGATCAGGGTCTTCGGCATATTCCGGTCCTGGGTAGAGCAAGGGACACTTGGCCCCATGGCGAGGCAACGAAAGATTTTCTAGGTAAGTGCCAGGTCAGGCTCGTAGGCGAATGTCTCCGGCAGGCTGAGGCTTCGACTGTGCCTCGTTCTTCGGCTGGAGGATGAGCAAGGATCGAAGCTTGGAATTCCGCTCGGTCGCCTGGTGCTTTAGCCCGTTGAGGCACTCTGTTGCAAGGCGTGTCAGAGCGTTTGTACATGTGGGCTGATGACGTGTCGTATGGGATCCGAGGGGCGGCGGGTTCCGTTTCGATTGGGGTAGATCTCCTGGCATTTGGTTTCTCGCCGGTCCGCAGGGTGGAGCGATGATGGATTCTTTTGAACTGACGAAGATTGCGGCTGCGGTGCTGTCGGCGTTGCTCCTGATCTTTTTTCCGAAGACGCTGATCGAGATGGGCAGGTCCGGCCATCACGGCTCGGCTGAGAGCGGCTACACGCTGCCAGTGGCGACGGCGACGCCGGCGGGCGGGCCTAAGGAAACGGCCCCGACCGCATTCGATGCGACTGCCGTTGTCGCCATGATCGCCATGGCAAAGCCCGAGAATGGCGCCGGCACCTTCAAGAAGTGCCTTAGCTGCCACAGCGCCGAGAAGGGCGCCGCTGCCAAGGTTGGTCCAAATCTGTGGAACGTCGTTGGCCGCAACAAAGGCTCGACGGAGTTCGGCGGCTACTCGGAGGCCATGAAGGCAAAGGCCAGCGAGCAGTGGACGTTCGCCAACCTTGCCAGCTTCCTGCACAATCCCAAGGGCTACCTGCCGGGCACCAAGATGCTGTTTCCCGGTGTGCCGGACGCGACCGACCTTGCCGACCTGGTCGCCTATATCCGCACCTTATCGGATAGCCCGGCGTCACTTCATTAGTCGGGCTAAGGTCACGATTTTCAAGATGTTTCGAGGGGCCCCGGCAGCGATCTGGCGGGGCCTTTTTGTATTGCCGATGTTTAATCCGAACGGCCGCCCGGCCGTGCTAGGAACTGCCTAAACTGCGCTAGTGTCCCGACCACGAAGTTCGTCACATTCTGCTGCGGGCGTTGAACGAACTTCGCGGTCGAAAGGACACTAGGAAGTGCATGATTCTAGTGTGATTCAGATTTCGAAGTCCGCTCTCGACCCAGCCGAAAAGCATGAAGCGGACTTCGAAATCATCACACTAGTCATATAGCAAACGGAACCGGCGAAATGCATGCTGCTCGATATTGGATTGCCGGGTTCGCCTCGGCCGCGCTTCTGGTCCTCGGACTAGCGTCTGCCGGCGCGGAGGATGCGGTGGCGCCGGCTAAGGATGCTGGCACCCGCCACCACGCGCTGTCGCTTGTCGGTGAGCCGCGCTTCCCTGCAGACTTCAAGAATTTCGATTGGGTGAACCCGGACGCGCCGAAAGGCGGGACGCTGCGCATGTTTGGGTTTGGCTCGTTCGATAGCTTGAATCCGTTCTCGGTGCAGGGTGATGCGGCAGGTGAGGTCTCGTTCATCTACGAATCTCTCATGGAGAGCAGCCCCGACGAGCCCGCGACCGAATATGGCTTGATCGCCGAATGGGTAACGTATCCGGCCGACTATTCGTCGGCGACGTTCGGATTGAGGCCCGAAGCGCGGTTTCAGGACGGCATGGCCATTACTCCGGAGGACGTGGTCTTCAGTTTGGACGCCTTGAAGAAGGCGAACCCGCGCTTTGCGGCGTATTACAAGAACGTCGTCAAGGCCGAGAAGACCGGCGAGCACGAGGTGACTTTCACCTTCGACAAGGCGGGGAACCGCGAGCTGCCGCAGATCGTGGGCGAGCTTACGATCCTGCCTAAGCACTTCTGGGAAGCAAAGGGCGCCAACGGCGAGCCGCGCGATCTGGCAAAATCGACGCTTGAGGTGCCGCTCGGATCGGGCCCCTACAAGGTCAAATCGATCGAGGCGAGCCGCGGCGTCGTGCTCGAGCGGGTGAAGGACTACTGGGGCAAGGATCTGCCCATCATGCGCGGTCAATATAATTACGACGAGATCCGCTTCACCTACTACCGCGATCAGCTGCCGGCGTTTGAAGCATTCAAGGCCGGGCAGGTGGACGTTTGGCCCGAGAGCAGCGCGACCCGGTGGGCGACGCAGTACGCCTTCGATGCCGTGACGAGCGGCGCAATAAAGAAGAATGCGTTTCCCGTGACGCGTCCGGGTGTAATGCAGGCGTTCGCATTCAACCTACGCCGCGACAAGTTCAAAGACCCGCGGGTGCGCCGGGCGTTCAATCTGGTGCTTGATTTCGAGCAGATGAACAAGACGCTTTTCTATGGAATGTATGAGCGCGTCGGCAGCTATTTCGGCAAGACCGAGCTTGCCTCGCACGGGCTGCCCGAGGGACGCGAGCTCGAGATCTTGAATGAGGTCAAGGATCAGGTTGCAGCGGAGGTCTTTGCGACCGAATGGAAGAACCCGGTCAATGTGGCGCCGCAGGATCGCCGCCGCAACCTCAGTGAAGCGGCCAAACTGTTCGCGGATGCTGGTTGGACGGTGAAGAACGGCGTGCTCACGAACGCGGCAGGCGAGCCATTCAGTGTCGAGTTCCTGCTCTCCGATCCGCAGTTCGAGCGCGTCGTGCTGCCGTTCATCAACGAGTTAAAAAAAATCGGCGTCAGCGCGTCAGTGCGGATCGTCGATAGCTCGCAATATGAGCGGCGCGAGCGGTCGCGCGACTTTGATATCGTGGTCGAAAGCTTTGGGCAGTCGTTCTCGCCCGGCAACGAGCAACGCGACTATTGGGGCTCGGCCGCGGCGGACATCGAGGGCAGCCGCAATACGCTTGGCATCAAGAACCCGGCGATTGACAAGATCATCGACAAGATCGTGTTTGCAAAGGACCGCGCTGAGCTGGTTGCCGCCTCGCGCGCGCTTGATCGCGTGCTGCTGTGGAACCACTATGTGGTGCCGCAGTGGGGCTACCCCTATGAGCGGCTCGCCTATTGGGACAAGTTCGGTCACCCTGAGAAGGTGCCGATGCTAGGCGTGAGCTACCTCAGGGCGTGGTGGCTCGATCCGGCGAAGCAGCAGGCCGCCAGCGGCAGCCAAGGGAAATGAGCGGGATGGGAATTGGCGGGGTGCGTTGCCTTCTTACGCGGCTCTTGAGGGCCGATTACTTGGTGATACTCTGGGCGGCTCTCATGTCGCCGCTCATGGCGGGGGCCGCTGCCGCCGAGCCGCGCCACGGAATTTCGACATTTGGCGAGCTCAAATACGCGCCAGACTTCCAGCACTTCGACTACGTCAATCCCAACGCGCCGAAAGGCGGGCGGGCTTCCCAGATTGGATCCGGGGGCGTCACGACTTTCGACAGCTTCAACGGGTTCATTCTGAAGGGCGACGCGGCGCAGGGGCTTGAGCTGGTGTTTGATACGCTCATGGCGCGTGCCTATGACGAACCTGACGCGGTCTATGGGCTTGTTGCCGAAACTGCCGACGTCGCGGCTGACGGCATGTCGGTTACGTTCAAGCTTCGGCCGGAAGCCAAGTTTGCGGACGGCTCGCGGCTTACGGCCGCTGACGTCGCCTTCTCCTTCGACATCCTGAAGAGCAAGGGCCACCCGAGCATCGCGCTGACGCTGCGCGATGTTGAGCGAGCGGAAGTGCTCGATGAGTTGACGGTGCGCTACACATTCAAGGGTACACTCGTGCGCGACCTGCCGAGCACGGTCGCGCTTCTGCCGGTGCTTTCGAAGGCCTATTATGCGGCGGTCGAGTTCGACAAGACGACGCTCGATCGGCCGCTCGGCTCGGGACCGTACAAGATCGGCGACTTCAAGCCTGGGACGTTCGTCTCCTATCTGCGACGCGACGATTACTGGGCGAAGGATCTGCCGGTCAATCGCGGTCAGTATAATTTCGACGAGGTTCGCTACGAGTATTTCCGCGATCGCGGCCTCGAGCTCGAGGCGCTGTTTGCGGGCAGTTTCGATTTTCGCGAGGAGTTCACGTCCAAGGACTGGGCTTCGGGCTACGACAAGGATGTCGTTAGAAGCGGCCGCATTCAACGGTTGACGCTTGCGGACGAACGACCTTCCGGCGCGCAAGGCTTCTTCATCAATACGCGGCGCGACAAGTTCAAGGATATCCGCGTGCGCCGCGCGCTCGATCTGGTGTTCGATTTCGAGTGGAGCAACCGCAATCTTTTTTTCGGGCTCTATACGCGCACGGCAAGCTTTTTCGAGAACTCGGATATGAAGGCCCAAGGCTTGCCGAGCCCGGAGGAGTTAGCGCTCCTCGAGCCGTTCAGGGACAAGCTCGCTCCTGAAGTGTTCAAGGAGCCATATGTGCCGCCGGTCACGGACGGCGGCGGAGCCAATCGCGATCAACTGAGGCGAGCGGCGGCGTTGCTGCGCGAGGCCGGCTGGACGCAGACGCCAGAGGGTTTGAAGAACGCCAAGGGCGAGAAGCTCGACGTCGAGATCCTTTACGAAGGCCCGAGCTTCGAGCGGATCATCGGGCCCTACGTGAAGAGCCTGCAATCAATTGGCGTCAATGCGTCGATGCGCATCGTTGATGCTGCGCAATACCAGCAGCGCATCAAGCAGTTCGATTTCGATCTCACGACCGAGCGCTATAGCTTGCGGCTGACCCCGGGCATCGAGCTCAAGAATTACTGGGGCTCGGAGGCCGCGGTGACGACCGGGAGCTTCAATCTTGCCGGGATTTCCGATCCCGTGCTCGATAGCCTGATCGAGCGGGTGATCACCGCCAAGTCGCGTGCAGAGTTGGTGACTGCAACGCGTGCTGCCGATCGCGTGCTTCGCGCCGGGCACTATTGGGTGCCGCAGTGGTACAAGGGGGCGCACAATCTTGCGTTCTGGAACAAGCTCGGATGGCCGCAAGTGAAGCCAAAGTACGAACGCGGGGCGCTCGAGACGTGGTGGTATGATGCCGA
Source organism: Hyphomicrobium sp. (assembly GCA_041659825.1). Classification (GTDB taxonomy): domain Bacteria; phylum Pseudomonadota; class Alphaproteobacteria; order Rhizobiales; family Hyphomicrobiaceae; genus Hyphomicrobium_C. The sequence continues at coordinate 392,439 of JBAZXL010000001.1, read as the reverse complement.
AAAGTCCGCCAAGCTTGGGCGATAGATTGTATTGACGAGGCTTGCCCCGTCGACCTTCCCTTACGGGATAGGTGAAGTAAGCTTGCGGAAGTCCAGCTAGCTAGGAGACACGATCGCGCGATGGGTGCTTATCTCCTGAAACGACTGTTGCTCATCATCCCGACGATGATCGGCATCATGCTCATCAACTTCACGATCATTCAATTCGCGCCCGGCGGGCCGGTCGAGCAAGTGATCGCCAAGCTCACCGGCACCGATCGCGGAATGAGTGACCGCATCGGCGGGGGCGGCGGCGATACGCTCGGCCAAGGCAATCAATCGCAGCTCGGCCAGGGCGCGGCGGAGAGCGTCACGTCGAAGTATCGCGGCGCGCAAGGGCTCGATCCGGAATTCATCAAGAGCCTCGAGAAGCAGTTCGGCTTCGATAAGCCGGCGCATGAGCGCTTCTTCCAGATGATGAAGGACTATTTCTTCTTCGATTTCGGCAAGAGCTATTTTCGCGATGTCTCGGTGATTGAGCTCGTCAAGGAAAAGATGCCGGTTTCCATCTCACTCGGCATCTGGATGACGCTGATCACTTATCTCATTTCAATCCCGCTCGGCATCAGGAAGGCCGTGCACGACGGGGAGCCGTTCGATACCTGGACGAGCACGCTCCTGGTCATCGGCTATGCGGTGCCGGGATTTCTGGTGGCCGTGCTGCTGCTCATTCTTTTTGCGGGCTCGTCGTTCTTCCAGTGGTTCCCGTCGCGCGGGCTCACGAGCGAGAATTTCGCCGAGCTTTCGCTCGCGGGAAAAGTCATCGACTATTTCTGGCATCTGACGCTGCCGATCATCGCCATGTCGCTCGGGGCCTTCACGACCATGGCGTTCCTGACAAAGAACAGCTTCCTCGACGAAATCAGAAAGCAATACGTCATCACGGCCAGGGCGAAAGGACTATCCGAGCGGGAGGTGCTCTATGGGCATGTGTTCCGCAATGCGATGCTGCTCATCATCGCGGGCTTTCCTAGCGCATTCATCGCCGCGTTCTTCTCGGGATCGCTTTTGATCGAGACGATCTTCTCGCTCGATGGGCTTGGGCTTCTGAGCTTCGAATCCGTGATCAAGCGAGACTATGCGGTGGTCTTTGCGACGCTCTACATCTTCTCGCTCTTGGGGCTCGTCGTGAACCTCGTCTCCGATTTCATCTATACGCTCGTCGATCCCCGCATCGACTTCGAGAGCCGGGAGGTCTGAGCCATGTCGGCGTATGTCGAGCCTGCAACCTCTTCGCCCAGCGTCCTCGCGCGTGTCACGAGCATGTTTGGGGGTGCGGGCCTAAAGCAGGTTTCCCCGATCAACCTCAGGCGCTGGCAGAACTTCAAATCGAACCGGCGTGGGTACCTGAGCTTCATCATCATCTCGGTGCTGTTCGTGGTTTCGCTCTTCGCCGAGGTGATCGCCAACGACCGGCCCATTCTTGTGAGCTACAAGGGTGAGCTGTTGTCGCCGGTTCTGGTCGATTATCCGGAATCGAAGTTCGGCGGATTTCTCGCCGTGACCGACTACAAGGACCCGGTGATCCTCGACGAGATCAACGCCAACGGCTGGGCGCTCTGGCCGCCGATCCGCTATTCCTACGATACGATCAACAAGGATTACCCGCGCCGCGAAGGGCCGGGCGGCTTGTGTCTCGGCTATCCGGCGCCGCCGCAGTGGGCCTCGACGGCGAAGTTCTGCGAAGCGCCGCCCGACCAGCTCGCGCGCTATATGGCCATCGGCAACCGCAACTGGCTTGGTCTTGACGACCAGGGCCGCGACGTGGCGGCGCGCGTGATCTACGGCTTCCGCATCTCGATGCTGTTCGGGCTGCTGCTGACGGCGCTCTCATCGGTCATTGGCGTTGCTGCCGGCGCGGTGCAGGGCTACTTCGGCGGGCGCATCGATCTTTACATGCAGCGCTTCCTCGAGATCTGGTCGGCGATCCCGTATCTTTACGTTCTGCTCATTATCTCGTCGGTGCTCGTGCCCGGCTTCTGGACGCTGCTTGGCGTGCTGCTGCTCTTCAGTTGGACGGCGCTCGTCGGCGTCGTGCGCGCCGAATTTCTGCGCGGGCGCAATTTCGAATACATCACCGCGGCGCGCGCGCTTGGGCTCTCGAGCTCGAAGATCATGTGGAAGCATCTGCTTCCAAACGCCATGGTGGCGACGCTGACGTTTCTGCCGTTCCAGCTTTCCGGCTCGATCTCGGCGCTGACGGCGCTCGACTTCTTGGGCCTCGGACTGCCGCCTGGATCGCCTTCGCTCGGCGAGCTTTTGCTGCAGGGTAAGCGCTACCTCGAGGCCCCCTGGCTTGGCATGACCGGCTTCTTCTCGATCGCCGTCACGCTTTCGCTGCTGATCTTTGTCGGCGAGGCGGTGCGTGACGCGCTCGATCCGCGCAAGACGTTCCGGTAAGGGGTTCGGCACATGGCTCAGCACGCAATGTCTCGCAAGACGACGCTCGTCAAGGTGAAGGATCTCTCAGTCTCGTTCCGGTCGGGGCAGACGGAGAACCGGGCGGTCAAGGGCATCTCGTTCTCGATCGGCCGCGGGGAGACGGTGGCGCTCGTCGGAGAATCGGGAAGCGGGAAGTCGGCGTCCGCACTGTCGATCTTGAGGTTGCTGCCTTACCCGGCGGCTACGCACCCGACGGGTGAGATCTTCATCGACGGCAAGGATCTCTTGAAGGCACCCTTCAGCGAGATGCACAAGATACGCGGCAACCGCATCTCGATCATCTTTCAGGAGCCGATGACGTCGCTCAATCCGCTGCATACCATCGAGCAGCAGGTCGGCGAGGTTTTGGAGCTGCATCGGGGCATCAAGGGCGACGAGCTTCGCCGGCGCGTGCTCGAGCTTTTGCGCAAGGTCGGCATTCCAGAGCCCGAGAAGCGGCTCGGTGCCTATCCGCATCAGCTTTCGGGCGGACAGCGGCAGCGCGTGATGATTGCCATGGCGCTTGCCAATGAGCCGGATCTTTTGATTGCGGATGAGCCGACGACGGCCCTCGACGTTACCATTCAGGCGCAGATCCTCGAGCTTTTGCGCGATTTGCAGCGCGAGATGGGCATGGCGATGCTGCTCATCACTCATGACCTCGGGATCGTTCGGCGGATGGCCGAGCACGTCTATGTCATGCAGAGCGGGCTCATCGTCGAGGACGGCGCCACGGAGCAGATCTTTACCGCGCCGAAGCATCCCTATACCCAGCATCTTCTCGCAGCCGAGCCCAAGGGCAAGCCGCCGAAATTCGACGCGTCAGCGCCGGTCGTGCTCGAGACCGATCAGCTCAAGGTGTGGTTCCCGATCAAGCGTGGGCTGTTGCGGCGCACGGTCGATCACGTCAAGGCGGTGGATGGGCTATCGCTCAAGCTGCGGGCGGGGCAAACGCTTGGCGTTGTTGGCGAGTCGGGTTCGGGCAAGACGACGCTTGGGCTCGCGATCCTGCGGCTTCTGGGTTCCGAAGGGCCGATCGTGTACGTCGGCCGCCGTATCGATGGGCTAACGTCACGGGAGATGCGTCCGCTTCGACGCGAGATGCAGGTTGTGTTTCAGGATCCGTATGGCTCGCTTTCGCCGCGGCTCTCGGTCTTCGATATCCTCGAAGAAGGGCTCCTCATTCAAAAGCCGGAATGGTCCTTCGAGCAGCGACGCGAGCGGGCCTGTGCGGCTTTGGCCGAGGTCGGGCTCGATCCGGGGTCCATCGATCGTTATCCGCACGAGTTTTCCGGGGGGCAGCGCCAGCGCATTGCCATTGCGCGCGCCATGGTGCTCGAGCCGAAGTTCGTGATGCTCGACGAGCCGACGAGCGCACTCGATATGAGCGTGCAGGCGCAGATCGTCGATCTCCTGCGCGATCTCCAGGCCAAGCGCGATCTCGCCTATCTCTTCATCAGCCACGACCTCAAGGTGGTGCGTGCGCTGTGCAACTATGTGATCGTGATGAGAAACGGGCGCGCCGTGGAGGAAGGGCCTGCCGAGCAGATTTTCTCGGCACCCAAGGCGGAGTATACGCGCGCGCTGCTCTCGGCCGCGTTCGATCTCAAGGTCGCGCACAGGGCCGCTGTTGCCAGTTGATCAGGTCCAAGGCGCACGAAGGGGCTTCAAATGCACCGGCTTTTGCGTCATCGTAGTCCGTGGCTGATGATGGCCCGGCCGCGAGTTGGCTCGGGCAAATGTGAAGGTCCTGCTGCTCGTGCCGGATAGCGATCGAAAAACGTCCTACGTGAGAGTCGCCGGCCGTTTCCATTCGCAAGCGATCATCGAAGAGCTTCGCTACTGGGTGCCGACCGTCAAGGATGTCGCTCGCGTCTACGAGATCGATGAACCTGAAGGGTGGCGGCTTTTCATCATTCCGGCAACGGATGGAGCTTGCCCGGTCGAGCTTCTGCTGCGCAACGATGGGCTGTTCGATATCGAGATCGGCGGTCAGAAGTACGAGGCGCAGTCGCTTACAGCACGCAACATGCTCGTCGTGATGTTGCAGCAAATTGCCGACGGGCGCGTCTTGCAGCGCAGATGGTCGAGCCAGGCAACCGGCGCCCCGTGCGGGCTAGAGACCATTGTTGACATGGGCGATGGAACCCTTTGGACCGCAAGACAGCCGCCACATGGTATTGCAGAGGAAAACATTGAAGGTTTGTGCCGGCACTTTCTGCCCTACCGGCGGTAGGGTGGGTTCAGGCACCGAAGTCTGCCACCACCTAGCAGCTGCCTCAGAGGCGTCTCATGCCTTTGTGCGCGGGGGGAGGCGGCGGACGGTGGTGATTTTGGAGCCGCCCTTGGCGATGCGCTCGGCGGCTTCCGGCAGCGTCTCGATGACGACCGACATGTGATGTGCATTGGCGTGCACCAGCATCAAGCCATCGGCCATGATGCCGACGTGTCCACTCCAAAAGACGAGGTCGCCTCGTTCGAAACCCTCATAGTTTTCAGCTAGCTCGATTTTCTCGCCGAGCTCTTCCGCTTGCATGTCGCTGTCGCGCGGGCCGAGAATGCCTGCTGCCTCGAGCGAGGTCTGGACAAGGCCCGAGCAATCGATGCCGATGCGGGTACGGCCGCCCCAAAGATAGGGCGTGCCAATCAGACGCTCGGCGATATCGACGGGGTCGCGCTCGAAGCGCGTCTTCTCGGTGATATGGCGCGTCAGAACGAAACCGCCCCGCTCCAGGCGGCTGAAGCGATCGTTGGTCTCGGCGATAGATAGTTGCGCGTTGATGGAGAGATGCATCATCGGCGGGGATTTTATGTCTGGGGTCGGGTAGACGAACGTGCCGAGGGCCTTGACGCGGTGGGTTGTCTCGCGCATCTCGGGCGTCAGAGCATCGGCTGGCATGTAGCCAACATACTGGTCACGTTGAAGCTGGACCCAGGCCCAACCTGAGGTCTCCTCGTAGACCGTCACATGCTCTCCGAAGAGCGCCTCGGTCTCGAGGCCGAGCACGGGGTCCGGCCGGCGGCGTAGCGGGACGGCGGGTCGAACGACTTGACGCGTCACACCTGGAGAGAAGCGCGCCGCGGTCACCTTGCCGCGTAGGGAGAGGGCGGCGAGATCCGGGCGGAAAGCATTGCGTCGTGGATCGAGGGCGGGTTGCTCCTGTACAGGCGCCAAGGCTGGCTGCGCGTCGGTCTCTGCGATTTCCACGGTTTCGTCGCCGGTTTCCGGGCCGTTCATAGGCCGCCTTCCTTCTTGAGGAGCGCAAAGAGGGCGCGCGCTGTCTGCGGCTCGCCACCTTTGGGTCCGAGCGGGCGGGCTGCGGGCCGCCAGCCGAAGAGGTCGAAGTGCGCAAAGCGGCGTGCGTTCTTGACGAAGCGCTTCAGAAACAAGGCAGCAGTGATGGCGCCAGCAAAGGGGCTATCGGAGACGTTGTTCATGTCTGCTATCTCGCTCTCGAGATAACGATCGTAGCCGGGCCAGAACGGCAGCCGCCACAGCGGGTCGCCTTGGCTCAACGCAGTGTCGGCGAGGGCTGAGGCGAGGCCTTCGCTATCGGTGAAGAACGCCGGCAGGTCAGGCCCTAGGGCGACGCGGGCGGCGCCGGTGAGAGTTGCAAAGACAAACAACGAATCGGGGGCCTCATCGTCGGCGAGCGAGATGGCATCGGCAAGCACGAGGCGACCTTCCGCGTCGGTGTTGCCAATCTCAACGGTCCTGCCGCCGCGACTCGTGAGGATGTCGCCGGGACGGAAGGCATCGCCCGATATGCTGTTCTCGGCGGTCGGGATCAGCACACGCAGACGCACGTCGAGCCCTTGGCCCATGATCATATAGGCGAGAGTAAGGGCGGTCGCGGCGCCGCCCATGTCCTTCTTCATCAGCAGCATGCCGGAGGCAGGCTTGATATCGAGGCCACCTGTGTCGAAGGATATGCCTTTGCCGACGAGCGTGACGGTTGGTGCGTCGGCGCGGCCGCCAGGCCTGTGCCAGCGAAGGTCAACGAGGCGCGGGGCCTTCGGGCTGGCGCGGCCGACGGCGTGGATCATATGAAAGCCGCTGGCTAGCAGGTCATCGCCAACGATAGAGGTCACGGTTGCGGAATAACGGGCGCCGATATCGCGCACGGCAGCCTCGACCTCGGCGGGTCCCATGTCGGCGGCGGGGGTATTGATGAGATCGCGACCGCGCCAGACCGCTTCGATCTCATTGTAGAGGGATGCCTCATCGACGCCGGCAGGGATACGGAGGCGGGGCGCGGCATCATTGGGCGCACCCGTCTTATAGCGGCGGAATTTATAGGCACCGAGGCCCCAGGCGATCGCTGCGAGGCGCGGAGACGGGCAGCCATCAGCCAAATGATAGGCGCCGGGCGGCAGGGTGCTCGCAAGCTGGCCAACGAGCAGCTCCGAGGGGCCCGACGGCTCGCCCGCCGCGCCGTTGCCTTGGCCGAGAGCGACGCCGGAAAGCGCCGCTGCGGCTCCGGGAACCAGGGCCTGCTTTTTCGGCGAGGCATTGAAACGCACTTGCTCGAGCCAACGCCTCTCGGCTTGGCCGATCGCCGTTTGCGCGACGACGGGCGTGGCGTCAGAGACCAGCCAAATCGGTACGCTTGGCTCGGGGTTCGTATCCGGGATGAAGACATCTTGCGGTGTGAGGGAATTTTGGGTGGCTAGAGGATCGGTCATGTCGTTCTTCAGGGGCTCGGTGGAAAGGTCGCTTGGACGGAAGGAGGAGGTTCGGGCATTATTCGGCTCGAGGCAAACACATTTGCATGGGGAAAAGAGGGCATGCCGGCACAAAGCTACAGACTGGTCATCGGCAATAAAACCACCTCGAGCTGGAGCCTCAGGCCGTGGCTACTGATGAAGCAGTTCGGGCTGCCGTTCGAGGAGGTGGTGATCAACCTCAGGGCCCCCGATAAGCGTGATCAGATCGTCGCCCATTCGCCCGCGGGCAAGGTACCCGTGCTGTGGGACGGCGATTTGATGGTCTGGGACAGCGTCGCCATCGCCGAGTATCTTGCCGATCGGCATCCGGATCTTGGCCTATGGCCGCGTGAAGCGGCAGCTCGGGCGGTTGCGCGGTCGGCCGCCGCGGAAATGCATTCGGGCTTTCAGGCCTTGCGCGAGCACTGCCCGATGCAGTTCATCGAGCGGATACCGATGTCCGAGCTTATCGAGCCCGTGCAATTCAACGTGCGGCGGATCGTGAGCCTGTGGATCGACTGCCGCCGCCGCTTCGGGGGCGATGGCCCGTTCCTCTTTTCCGGCTTCTCTATTGCGGACGCAATGTATGCTCCGGTCGCGTCGCGCTTTATGACCTATATCCCCGACCTCGCGCCGTTCGGGGACGACGGCACGGCGGCACGCTATGTCGAGAGCTTGTTCGCGTTGCCGGCCATGACCCAATGGGGGGAAGGCGCACGGAGGGAGTTCGCAGCACCCGCATGATGAGTGCTGCGATAAAGTTAAACCTTTCTTGACCGCTGTATCAGAGGATGACGACTGAAGGCTGCGTAAACCGCTGCCATTGCCGTCCGATGATCAGTGGAGATTATGATGTCCCAGCCCGCCACATGCCTGGCGATTGTCAATAGGGGCTCGATCCGTGTGATTGCCGCGATATCGTCGGCTTTGATGCTCGGCGGTTGTGCGCAGGTCGGCGAGGAGGCTGGCCTGCTCGATGAGCTTGGCGCGGGCAGAACCGCGGCGTCGCCGGCTCCGCAGGAGCCGAGGCAGGCAGCGGATTATTGGTCGAAGCAGTACATGAAGAATCCGCGCAGCCTCGATACGGCTATCGCCTACGCAAGAGCGCTCAAGGCGCTCGGGGAAAAGCAACAGGCTCTGGCGGTTCTGCAGCAGGCCGCGACCTTCAACAGCACCGACAGGGCCCTTGCCTCGGAATACGGGCGCCTCGCGCTAGAGCTCGATCAGGTCAGCGTCGCGAAGAAGTTGCTCGAGGTTGCCGACGATCCGGCCAATCCCGATTGGCGGGTCGTCATGGCGCGTGGCACTGCGCTCGCGAAGGAAGGACACTATAAGGAAGCGACTGGCTACTTCGAGCGCGCACAGTCGCTGCAACCGGATCATCCATCTGTTTTGAGCAACCTGGCTCTCGCCTATACCATGAGCGGCGAACCGCAGAAGGGCGAAACGCTTTTGCGGCGTGCGGCGGCCGGGTCCGACGTCAATGCCAAGGTGCGCCAGAACCTCGCTATCGTGCTTGGCCTGCAGGGCAAGTATGACGAGGCGACCCACGTCGGATCCATGGATATTCCGGCCGAAAGCGCGAGGGAAAATGCAGACATCCTGCGCAAAATCGTGAAACTCGACGCTGCGAAAGGGCAGAGCCCGATACTGCCAACGGGCGCTTGGGAAACCCAGGTGGCGGAAGCGCCGGGCGCCATGGCCATGACTGCTGCGCCATCGAGCGCGCTCGTGACCAAGGTTTCCGCGACCAATTCGACGCCGCTGAAGCCTGCCGCGAATTAGAGTCGGTCGGACGTAAACGGAGAACGAAACGGGAAGCGGCCAGCTTGGCGATGAGCTGGCCGTTATTGTTTCAAGGCGCTGAGATAGGCCGGTTGCCCGCGAAACGTGGGCGCGGTGGGTCGCGCTTTTGACGCTTCGACCGCTGCCTTGGCGCGTTTGCGCTGGCCTATTCGGTGTTCGAGACGAAACTAAACTTTAGTGTAGCTTCCAGTAGCCAATTGCTGCGGGACCGAGGATGACGAGGAAAAGCACGGGCAGGAAGAAAAGGATCATCGGCACCGTCAGCTTCGGGGGAAGTGCCGCGGCCTTCTTTTCCGCGTCGCCCATTCTGATCTCGCGGTTCTCCTTGGCCATGGTGCGAAGGGCTTGGCTCACGGGGGTGCCGTAGCGCTCGGCTTGAATAAGTGCCGTAGTCACGGCCTTGACGCCGACAAGGCCTGTGCGCTTGCCGAGATTTTCGAAGGCCTGGCGGCGTTCGGGTAAATAGGAAAGCTCTGCTGTGGTGAGCGAGAACTCTTCACCGAGCTCCAGTGATTGTGCGGAGATCTCTTTTGAGACCTTGCCAAATGCGCTCTCCACCGACATGCCCGCCTGTACGCAAATCAAGAGCATATCGAGCGCATCGGGGAATGATTGCTTGATGGATTCCTGGCGCTTCTGCGCCAGATTTTCGATGAAGAGGTTCGGCAGATAATAGCCAGCGGCACCGACTGCCACCGAGATCAGCAATTTGGTGTTTGTCGTGTAGCCGAGGTCCGACAGGACGAAGAGATAAACAAGCGCGCCGAGAAGAGACAGCGGGGGAGCGGCGACGCGAAAGAACATGAAGGCCACGATCGGCCTTTCACCGCGCAATCCTGCCATCTTCAGCTTGTTGCGAAGCTCCTCATTGTCGAACTGACGGCGAAGGTCGAGCTTATCGACGATCCTCTGCATGAAGCCGCCATTCGATTGGCGCAGCTTGCCAGACCGCTGCGCGTCGCGCGTATTGAGGTCACTCATGCGCTTGCTGCGCAGCTTGTCGCGCTCGAGGGCCATGACGCGCATCCGCTGGTTCATCTGGTCGCGCGCAAGGATCGGCCTCATGACCGACAGGACCGTCGCAAATACAGCGATAGCCGAGCAGAATGTCGCCAGAAACGGCACGCTCGTCAGTGTAGTGACCAGTTCAGACATGGTCGAGGAGCCCATTTCCTAGTATTTGAAATTGATCATCTTTCGCATCACGAAGATGCCGATGCCCATCCAGAACAGGCCGGCCCCAAGAAAGAGGTTGCCGCTGTGGGTATTGAATAGAGGCAAAATGTACTCGGGCGCGGAGAGATGAAGCATGGCCGTAACGCCCGGAGGAAGGGAGCCCAGAATCAGGGCGGATGCCTTCGCTTCAGAGGACAGGGCCTTAATCTTCATCGCCATTTTGTGACGGTCGCGCAGCACGGTTGAAAGATTGTTCAGGGCTTCTGCCAGGTTGCCGCCGGACTGTTGCTGGATGCTGATGACGATCGCCAGGAAGCGCACCTCCTGCAACGGCATTCTTACAGAAAGACGAGTGAGCGCCTCTCCAAGCGGAACGCCGAGGCGCTGTTGCTCCACCACTTCCTTGAACTCTGGACCGATCGGATCAGAGGCCTCGTTGGCAATGATATTGAGGCATTCGTTAAGAGGCAGTCCCGACTTGACGCCGCGCACGATGATGTCAATCGAGTTTGCGAGCCCAGCTATGAAGCGTTTTTGACGGCGCTCGAAGAGCTTGTTCAGAATAAAGCGCGGCAAGCCGATGACGCCGACGAATCCGGCGACGACCGTCAAGGTCGTCAGGAGCTGACCTTTGGGAAGGGAAAAGTAGGCGATGGCCGCGCAGAGCAGCCCGCTTATTGCGCTCGCGACGTAGAACGCCTGCGGGTCCGCAGGGAGGCCGGCCCGCTCCATGGCTAGTCGCAAGGTTACCTTGCGATTTGACCGCTGCCGTTGCTCTAGGTCCTTAATGCTTTCAGAGACCTGTTTGCGGCGGTTTGCTGCGGTCTCGGCGGCGCTCCGCTTGATGGACTTCCTGGACGGGGTTTCAGTGACACTCGTAATCCGCTTCTCCTTGGCGCGGTCGCCTGAGATCATGGGATAGGCGATTACATAAGCGATTGCGGAGCACGAGATCGCGGCGACGCCAGCAGTCAGCAATTGCGTAAGTGAAGGGTCAAGCATTGATCTCTCCGAGCGGATTGCCATGGTCGTCGAGGACCTCGGCTGCGGAGAGGGCGGCGGCGAGGCGCGTATCCTCCTTGTAGTACTGGGCACGCTCCCAAAATCCGGGGCGAGCAATGCCAGTCGAGCGATGACGGCCGATGAGCTTGCCGTTGGCGTCCTCGCCGATCACCTCATAGACGATGAGGTTTTGAAGGGTGATCGTGTCCTCTTCCATGCCGATCACCTCCGTGATGTGGGTCACGCGGCGCGAGCCGTCGCGGAGACGTGACGCCTGGAGAATGATATCGATGGAGCCTACAATCATCTCGCGAATGGTCTTTATCGGCAGCGCGAAGCCGCCCATCATGATCATGGACTCGAGGCGGCTCAGCGCCTCGCGAGGGCTGTTTGAGTGGAGCGTGCCCATCGAGCCGTCGTGACCGGTATTCATGGCTTGCAGGAGATCGAAGGCCTCGGCGCCGCGAACCTCGCCGACGATGATGCGCTCGGGTCGCATGCGCAGGCAGTTCTTGACGAGATCGCGCATGGTGATCTCGCCTTCGCCTTCGAGGTTCGGCGGGCGCGTTTCGAGACGGACGACGTGGGGCTGCTGGAGCTGAAGCTCGGCTGAGTCCTCGCACGTGATGATACGCTCGTCGCTATCGATGCAGGCCGTGAGGCAGTTGAGCAGCGTCGTCTTGCCCGAACCGGTGCCGCCGGAAATCAGAACGTTGCAGCGAACGCGGCCGATGATCTCGAGGATCGTCCTAGCCTGGGGGGTGATGGAGCCGAACTTGACAAGATGCTCGAGGGTGAGGCGTTCCTTCTTGAACTTGCGGATAGTCAGGGCCGGCCCGTCGATGGCGAGAGGCGGCGCGATGACGTTGACGCGCGAGCCGTCGGGAAGGCGGGCGTCGCAGATTGGGCTCGATTCATCGACCCGGCGGCCGACCTGGCTGACAATGCGCTGGCAGATGTTCATCAGCTGCTGGTTGTCGGCGAAGCGAACGGAGGTCTTCTGTGATTTGCCGTTGACCTCGATGAAGGTCGAGCTGGCACCATTGACCATGATGTCGGCGATGTCGTCGCGGGCAAGCAGAGGCTCAAGGGGACCGTAGCCCAGAACGTCGTTGCAGATGTCCTCGAGCAGCTCCTCCTGCTCGGCGATCGACATGACGACATTCTTGACTTGGATGATCTCGCTTACGATGTCGCGGATCTCCTCGCGGGCCGCGGCAGAGTCGAGCTTCGCAAGCTGGGTGAGATCGATGGTATCGATCAGCGCATTGAAGACCGTCGTCTTGACATCGTAGTATTCTTCCGAGTGCCGGCGTTGCTGTTGATCTAGGACCTCTGCGCGCGGCGTTGCGGCAGCTGCGGCGGGGGCCGTGCGTGCCGGTGGGGGCGCAGACGCGGGGTTGCTCGGCTGTTGTTGCGGCAGCCGATGCTGAGACCCGGGTTCATTCGTGCGACGTCCGAACATTGTAACCTCCTCAACGCTTCAGTCTGAGCTTTTCGAGGAACGGTGCGAAGCTGGATTTCTTCTCGACCTTTGTTTCCTTGCGATGCGCGAGCGCCAGCGCAATGTCGCGGAAGTTTTGTGTGGCCTTCGCCTTGGCGTTGAACTCCTCGAGCATCTGGCCGTTGTTTGCGGCCTGGCCAAAGCTCTCGCAGTCGAAGTCGATCATGGCGAGCGTCGTCAGCCCAAGTGCGTTCTCGAACTCGCGCGGGGTGATCTCGGGCCGCTTCGGCATGTTCGCCATGTTGATCACGAGGTGCGGCGGCTGGTCGTTCTTACGAACCGACCGGACGAGATCGATGATGTTCTTGGCGTTGCGCAGGTTGGCGAGGTCGGGGGCGGCCGTGATGACGATCTCGTCGGCTGCAAGCAACACGCGCTTCTTCCATGGGCTCCAGCTGTGGGGCAGGTCGACGGCCAGGTAGGGGACATTCTGGCGAACCACGTCGATCACGGCTTCGCAGCCTTCTGGCGAGAAGTCGTAATCGCGGTCGAGCACCACGGGGGCTGCGAAGATGGAAAGATGCTTCGAGCACGTCGTAAGAAGGCGATCGAGGAGCACCTCGTCGAGTCGGTCGGGGGCCTGCAGAGCGTCGGCGATACCCTGTACGGGATCCTGGTTGAAGTCGAGGCCGGTGGTTCCGAAGGCAAGATCGAGGTCGGCGATCACGACGTTGGTTTTCAGAAACTCGGATAGCGTCCAGGCCACGTTGTGGCAAATCGTGGACGAGCCGACGCCGCCCTTGGCGCCGACGAAGGCGAAGACCTGACCAACCGGGTCGGATGTCGGATTGTTGTAAAGGCTCGAGAGGCACTCCATCAGTTCGAATGGATCGACCGGAGAAATCATGTACTCAGAGACACCGCGCTTCAGGAGATCGCGATAAAGATCGACGTCGTTTGCTGAGCCGATGACCAGCACTTTCGTGCCTTGGTCGCAGCTCTGCGCCAGCTCATTCAGCTCAGCGATGAGCTGCTGACGGGGAAGGCGCGATTCCAGGATGATCAGGTTGGGCGTCGGGCTTTCGAGATAGTGGGCTACGGCCGCGGCCGCGCCACCCATATGTACGGTCACGTGCGCCTTGGCGAGACGACGGTCGCTGGCAGCCGCGCTCACCGCTTCGGCGACGCTCGGTGTCTCGCAAAAGGCCTGGATCGATATGCGTGGCAGCGGGCGCGCACGCTCGCTCTGGGGCAGCTCACCTCTTGCACCGTCGAGGGAGCCAGCGCCGGATGCGTTTGCATCGTGGTCTGCCGAATGTTTGCTCTTAGACATGGTCAGATGCGATCTCAGTTTGCTGTGGTTTTGATCTTCTCGTCGTCTGTCTTCTGGGAGGCTGAGGATTCTCCCTTCACGTACTTGTCCCAGGTCACGTCGCGGCGTTCCGAGGGCCGGTCGCTTTCCGTTCGCGGGCCGAGCAGGTCCGCAGGGTTTGCTACCATGGCCGCGAGGTTGTGCTGATTGGCGCAGCCGAAGTTCGGGTAGGAGACGTTGTTTGGCTCGTGAGCCAGGTTCGATGGCCAGGTGCCGCAAACCGGGCCCTCTGCGACATAGCGCAGATAGGTGATCTTGACCGGTTGCGCCCGCCGATCGGAGCCGCGATAGGTTTCGACGGAGATTGAACTTTCCTGGAAGCCGTTGTCTCCCAGGATCTGGCGGATCTCGCTCACAGCGTACATTGCGGCGATATCATTCGAGCCGCTGGCGGGAGCTGAGATGACAAGGCGGCTATTGCCGGCGTCGCTTGCGCGTGAGAGGTCGGCGAAGTGCAAGATCTCTGCACGCTGGCTCGGCGTGAGGCCGCGGGCATTGCGGGCGACGTCAACCTGCATCGTCTGCGGCTGCTGGGAGACGACGATGGGATGGCGTTGTGCCGGATCGATGAGCGACCAGCCGGCAACTTGCGGTCCGCCAAGCTCCTGGTCGTGACCGCAACCCGAGATGAGAAGGGTCACCAGCGAGAGCGAGGCCGCGGTTCCGCGCATTGCCCAATTGCGTTTGGCGCGGAGCGGGTGGTGGAGGGACTGCATGTGAACGTCTCCAGAATGCGCCATTACTCGACGATGAACCCGTAGTCACCCTTGAGATCGCCAACGGGTGCGCCGCGCTCGCTGCCGTAGATCTGGTTCAGGTGGCCCAGGAAGTTTGCCTTGCGATCGGAAGCCGGCAGCAGGCCGTCGCTTGGCTTGGCGAGCTGCTGTTGGGCGACGGGCTTTACAAGGTACGGCGTGACGATGATGACCAGCTCCGTTTCGCGCTTGATGAAGTCGCGGCTGCGGAAAAGGGTGCCAAGCATAGGTAGGTCTTTGAGACCAGGAAACCCGTCGATGTTCTGACGGACATCGTCGGAGATGAGGCCTGCGAGTGCAATCGAGCCGCCCGAAGGTAATTCGACCGTCGACTTTGCCTGCCGCTTCTTGAGAGCTGGAATAGAGAGACCACTGAGGACAATCGCACCCGAATTCGTCAGCTCGCTCACTTCGCTCTCAATCTTGAGGCTGATGCGCCCTTCGGAAAGAACGACCGGGGTAAACGCGACGCCGATACCGAACTCCTTGTAGGTAATGCTGGTCTGGCCGGTGTTGTCGATGACCGGGATCGGGTATTCGCCACCGGCGAGGAACTTCGCCGGCTCGCCAGAGATTGCGGTGAGGTTGGGCTCGGCAAGCATGCGCACGAGACCGTCGCGCTCGAGAGCGCGGATGGCCTTACGGATACTGACATCGCCGTTGCTATAGCCGCTCGTCGTGCCCGAGTTGCCGAAAGTTCCGGACGGACCGTTGTTGTAGAAGCACGTAGTGCCGGCGCATAAGTTTTCGGCGTCGACGGCCGCGCTGACGCCGGGCACCGGAAGTGTCCCGAGGCCGGCAGCGGCTGTGAGAGGAAGTGCGTTGGCCGTGAGCAGTCCCAGGCTGAAGTTGCCGGCATTGATGTCAGCGGCGAGGTTGATGCCGAATTGCTTCAGAAGCTCACGCTGGACCTCGGCTACGAAGACACGCAGCATGACCTGCTCCTCGCCTTCGACGCCGAGGAGATTGATCACCTTCATCTTGTCGCGCTTGTCGGCCTCTTTGTCGGGCGAGACGATAAAGCGGGACGCAATGTCGAAGGCGCGGTTCGAGTCGACGGGCGTGCGCACGCTGCCAGTCAGGATGACGGTCTCGTTGAGGATCTCGGACTTGATGTTCGAGCCAGGAATGAGGCGCTGGAAGAGCTGGTCGAGCACCAGGGTGTCCTGCTCGACGGAAATCTCGAGGGTGAGGATCTGCTCGCCGTTGGAGTCAAAGAAGAAGGCGTTTGACTGGCCGATCTTCTTGCCGATCAGATGCACTCTGTTTGTGGACTGAACGACGGCATCGACGATTTCCGGTGCAGAGACGACGACATCGCGCAGGTCTCGCGGCAGCTCTACGAGCAGAGACTTATTCTTCCCGATACGGATGGTGCGGGTTTGCGGAAGACCTTCGCTCTCGCTGATATGAATGAGCGATTGATGGGTGCCGGGCGGGTTTTGCACGGCTGCGCGATCGCCGCCTGCAAGGGCGCGTTCGCTGATTGCCAAGAGGAGACAGTTGCCGACAACTCCGAGTGCGGCGAGCATAAAGAAGCTCCCGCGCTTCAACGCGTGAATGCGCATAAATTGACCTTCCGACGAGCTACGACTTCAGTAGTACTCAGTTCACGCCGTACGCACGCGAACTCGCACCGTAACGCAGCACACGAATGGCAGTACCGTCCTTGGACGCATTGAGATCCTCACCGACGACGGGACCCGTTTCCGAGCCCATGTCGGCGAGAGAACGAAGCGAGAGGCTAATTTCGCCCATGGAGTTTGCGAGAGCGAGCAGCTCGGCCTGACGCGCGGTCAGCTCGAGCGTGGCCGTGCTCGCTGCGCCGTCGACGGTCTTGTTGCCGCCCTTGGTTTCGATCTGCTGGCCGATGGCGAGAAGGCGTACGTTGCCAAACAGCAAGTCGCTCACGAACTCGTCCTGGCCGTTGCGGCCGCGAATGCGGCGGGTGAGAATGGCGTCGACGCGATCGTTCGGCAGGATCAGGTTGCCGACGGCAGTCTCTTCCTTGATCTTGGTCGAGATCGCGCGCATGCCTCGAGGCAGGATTGCGGCCAGCACGCCGCCTTGCCCCGCCTTGATCAGCTTATGGGTGGTAATCGGCTCGCCAGCGATGAGCGGTGCGCGCGCAATCGAGCCCGACAACATCTGGATTGCGTCGGGCTGGGTCTTGCGCGTGATGAACTCAGGCGTAATCGATTCCTCGGGCCATGACTGCCAGCGGAACATCTCGGGCGACGTCACTTGACCGAGGCCGATCTCAGATTGTGCAATGAGAACTGCTGACGATTTGACCTCAACCTCAACCGTTCTCTCGATAGCCGGCTTGTTGATGAGCCCGCTCACCAAGAGAAACGCCAGCAACCCTGCGGAACTCGCAACGGCAAGGCCGATGAGCTGCGGACGTTTCATTGCGCTGGATCCCTACTCGTCGTGGCTAGCCAATTGGAACTGGAGGCCAAACTATGTGGGACAATGGTAAACTCAGGGTTAACCCCTGGTCCGATTTAGGACGCGATAAGCGCGAGAGCTGGAAACCAAACAGTCTTCGGAAATACCGTGAGCGCACCAGCGGCGATTGCTATGCCGTACGGGATACCTGTGCCGCGCTCATGCAGCCGCATGGCCCAGCCGGGGAGCGGGTAGGGGGGGAGGGAGCGGTAGCCGAGGATCATGACCGCGAGCACGCCGCCAAAGAGAGAGACATAGATCAGGTAAGTGAAGAGGTTGTCGAAGCCGATCCAGAGGCCTGCCGCTGCGAGCAGCTTGGCGTCGCCGCCACCGAAACCTCCGACCGCGAATAGTACGATGCCGGCCGCGAGCATGATCGCTCCGGCGCCGAGGTGGCTCAGGAACTCCGAGGCAGAAAGCCCGATCAGCGGTGCTGCGACCAGGAAGGACGCGAGCAACAAAAGCGAGATCCGGTTCGGAATCGTCATGGTCAGAAGATCCATGGCGGCGCCGAAGGCCATGAGCATCGGAAATATGAGGAGGACAAGAGACTCGAACACGGAACACTCTCCAGCAAATCGCCGAACTCACAATGAGGCCCGTCTTAGGCTCTCATGACAGCGTAAAGGCAACGTTACTCTATGGTGGCGCTTCAGATGCCCACGCTGCATCCGCGCGTTGATTGCGCTTCGGATGCCCACGCAGCATCCGCGCGCCGGTGGCGCTTCAGATGCCGACGCTGCATCCGCGCGTTGATTGCGCTTCGGATGCCCACGCAGCATCCGCGTGTTAGAGGCGCGTCCGGTGCCGACGCTGTCTCGGTGGGTTGCGTCTGATGCCCACGTCGGATCCGCGTTAATTCAAGCTTGTTCCGACGGTGGCGAAAACCGTGCCCAGAGCCGTCGGAATGGTGCGGACGCTGGTTGCTATGCCAACCGATACGATGACGGCGATCACGGCATACTCGATAGAGGTAGCGCCTGCCTCATCCTTCAGGAAACGCGAGATCACACTGCGCATTTTCTTACCCCACGCAAATCCATTCCGCCCCCGCGGCGCTTTGAAGATGTCCGCGCCGTCCAAAAGCTAGTGAGCCACCCTAAGGAGAAGTCCTCGGGTGGCTCGCCTAGCATCGCGATGGACCGAACGACTTGGATTACGGAGCCGTCGTCAACGATGTGCCTACGTTAGTGAAGGTGGTGGCGAGGTTCGTCTTGAGGGTGCCGAGGCTGCCAACGAGGCCGACGCCGACGATGGCGGCAATCAGGCCATACTCGATGGCCGTTGCGCCCGACTCGTCCTTAACGAAACGCGAGAAAATGTTCATCATGACTGCACATCCCTTGTCGTATTTGTGTTTTGCGTGTTCTTCGCTCGAGCTCGTTGCGTTCGTGCTCGGACAAGACTGAACCTACACGGCACCTATTAATACGAGGTAAATGGCAAGTGAGCGCAGATTTACGTACGTTGCCCGCGCATTAATCGCGAAGATAAAGTTTTATGTATCTATGTACTTATAAGTATAATTGTAGTGATATTTGTTGATAATTCGCTTGCTTGTGGAGAGTGTACTAGAATTGTCCCCTATGTCGTTGGTTAATTAATTATTGGTTCTGTCGTATTGCTTGTGGCATCATGAATTGTTAGGTATTTTTTACGCGCACAAGGATGCGCTTTCTGAAGTCGCGAGGCGCTTCAGCTGAAAACGAACTTCGAGTTTTGTTGGTCGTCCTACTATTCGTAGCTGCCGTGGCAGTGTTTGTACTTCTTGCCCGAGCCGCACGGGCACATCGCGTTACGGGAGACCTTGCCCCATGTGGCTGGGCTCGACGGATCGATCTCCGTCGCGGCCTTGCGAGTCTGCAATGGGGCCGGCTTCTCAGGCTGACGGTCTCCGCGGCCGCGCCCGGCGATGGCTGCATCGACCAGCGCCAGCTCCTCGGCGAACTCGTCGAGGCCGGTCGACGGATCGACGTGATGAGCTTGCATCTCAGGCAGCTCGACCGGCTGTAGGGAGGGCTGCTCCTCGGGTGGCGCAAGCTCGACGTGCATCAGCTGGCCCGTCGTTGCTTCGCGCAGGCGGGCAAGCATGCTCTCGAAGAGAACAAAAGCCTCGCTCTTGTACTCGTTCAGGGGGTCGCGCTGGCCATAGGCGCGGAAGCCGATGACCTGACGGAGATGCTCAAGCGTGAGGAGGTGCTCGCGCCAGAGATGGTCGAGCGTCTGCAGCAGGACCATCTTCTCGATCTGGCGGTACATAGTGGGCCCGACGTCGGCGGCCTTCTTGGCGGCCCGCTCATCGACTGCGGTGTTCAAGCGCTCGCGGATCTCCGCGTCGGCGATGCCCTCTTCGGCACCCCACTCGCTGATCGGCAGGTCGAGGCCGAAGATTGCGTCTGCGGCTTCCTGGAGGCCTTTCGTGTCCCACTGCTCGGCGTAGGCCTTCTCGGGAATAAAGCGAGAGACGAGCTCGCCCACAACTTGATGACGAAGGTCGCCAACCGTGTCTTGGACGTCGTCCTGAGCCATGATGTCCAGGCGTTGGTCAAAGATAACCTTGCGCTGGTCATTCATTACATCGTCGTACTTGAGGATCTGCTTGCGAATATCGAAGTTGCGGGCCTCGACCTTCTTCTGAGCCATTTCGAGGCTCTTGTTCATCCAAGGGTGCGTAATCGCTTCGCCTTCCTGGAGGCCGAGCGTCTTCAGGACGGTGTCCATGCGCTCAGAGCCGAAAATGCGCATCAGGTCGTCATCGAGGGCGAGGTAGAACTTTGAGCGGCCGGGGTCGCCCTGACGGCCGGAGCGGCCACGCAGCTGGTTGTCGATACGACGGCTTTCGTGGCGCTCGGTGCCAATCACGTAGAGGCCGCCGGCTTCGAGGGCGGCCTTCTTCTTCTCGGCGACAGCTGTCTCAATCTCGGCGCGGCGGGCTTCAGTCTCCGGATCGGTCGGCGGCGTGCCGGCGGCGGTTTGCTCGGCAACCCAATCGCGGAGCTGATACTCGACGTTGCCGCCGAGCTGAATGTCAGTTCCGCGACCTGCCATGTTGGTGGCGATGGTGACGGCGCCAGGTACGCCCGCCTGGGCGACGATGCCGGCTTCCTGCTCGTGGAAGCGGGCGTTCAGCACCTGATGCGGGATCGGATCGGCGTTACTCTTTCGCGATCCGATCTCGATCAAGTATTCGCCGATATCGTTGAACCAGGCCTTGAGCTCGGATTCCGAGGTGGTCTTGCCGTTCTTGGCGTCCTTCAGCTTCTCGGCCAGGCTTTTCAGCGAGCGCCCGAGGTTCAAAACGTAGGGTTTGTCCTTGAGGAGGCTCGAGAGCTGCTCCGACTTCTCAATCGAGGTGGTGCCGACCAGCGTCGGCTGGCCGCGACGAGAGCAATCCGCCAGCGTCGTGACGATGGCCGCAAGCTTCTCCTTCTGGGTGCGATAGATCTCGTCGTCCTCGTCGATGCGCGAGACGATGAGGTTGGTCGGGATCTCGATGACGTCCAGACCATAGATGTCCATGAACTCGTTGGCTTCCGTCAACGCCGTGCCGGTCATGCCGGCGAGCTTTTTGTAGAGACGGAAATAGTTCTGGAAGGTGATCGAGGCGAGCGTCTGGTTCTCGGGCTGGATCTCCACATGCTCCTTGGCTTCGAGAGCCTGGTGGAGACCTTCCGAATAGCGACGTCCCGGCATCATGCGGCCCGTGAACTCATCGATGATGATCACCTCGCCGGCCTTGACGATGTAGTCCTTGTCGAGCTGGAACAACTTATGGGCCTTCAAGCCCTGCGTGACGTGGTGGACCAGCGTGACATTCTCGATGTCATAGAGGGAGCCGGTCAGCAGGCCCTGCTCGACAAGCATCTGCTCCATGCGCTCGTTGCCCGCCTCATTGAGCGAGACCTGGCGCTGCTTCTCGTCGAGCTCGTACTCCTCGGATGTCAGGAGTGGAATCAGGCGGTCGACCGCATTGTAGAGGTCGGCGCGGTCCTCGAGGGGGCCGGAGATGATGAGCGGCGTACGTGCTTCGTCGATCAGAATGCTGTCGACCTCGTCGACGATGGCGAAGGCGTGGCCGCGCTGGGCCATATCGTCCATGCGCATCTTCATGTTGTCGCGCAGGTAGTCGAAGCCAAGCTCGTTGTTGGTCGCGTAGGTGACATCGGCGGCGTAGGCGGCCTTGCGCTGCTCATCGTTGAGGCCGTGTACGATGACGCCAACGGTGAGGCCAAGGAAGCGGTAGACCCGGCCCATCCATTCGGCGTCGCGGCGCGCGAGGTAGTCGTTAACGGTCACGACGTGCACGCCATTGCCGGCGATGGCATTCAAGTAGACGGCCAGAGTGGCGACGAGCGTCTTGCCTTCGCCCGTTTTCATCTCGGCGATGTTGCCTTCGTGGAGCACCATGCCGCCGATCAGCTGCACGTCGAAATGGCGCTGGCCGAGCGCGCGTTTGGCGCCTTCGCGAACCGTGGCAAAGGCCGGCACCAGCAAATCGTCGAGCTTCTTGCCGTTCTTGTATTGCTCGCGGAAGTCGGCGGTGCGGGCGCGCAACTCGTCGTCCGTGAGCTTGGCGATCTCCGGCTCGAGTGCATTGATCGCCTCGACCTTGGGCCGGTAGATCTTCACTCTGCGCTCATTCGATGAGCCAAAGAGCTTCGCGGCGAACGAACCTAGAGAGAGCATTCGGATAAGTCCTCAAATTCAGGATCTTGGCAGGGGTTGGTCACAGCCAAGGCAACGGGCCTTCGACGCATTTTCATCTCGCGGCGGCCGCAATAGCACTGCAGACCGAGGAAAGGAGGAAAACCTCGTGAAGCCAGCTCGGCCATTTTTCAGGCCACACGGGGGCAGACATAAGTATCCGGGACCCTAATTGTCAACGCGTGTTGGGAAACTCCCTCTCTGCGGTCGTGGCGGAGCCGTGCTTAGTCCAAACTGGGGACGAGAACCCCGGGCGCTTTCCAACATCTCTAATTCTTAACTTGGCAGGCCAAGAGCCCGTGGTCTATGGATGCCTCGAAATCCGGCCTGGAGTTCGGCGGCGTTCCTTGAGTTGCGCTCGTTCGCTCCCCGCTCGCAACTGTCATGGAGCAGACTACTCGTGAAAAACACCCTTGCTTTCCGCCTCATCGCCGCCGCCGCGCTTGGAACGGCGCTATCGGTTGGAACACTCAGCGCGGCCCAGGCAGATGATGCCGTGATCGCCAAGCTCAACGGCAAGGAAATCAAAGAATCCGACATGGCGCTGGCGGAAACCGAGATCGGGCCGGAGCTGCACAACATGCCGGCCTCGAGCAAGCGCCGCGTTCTCGTCGAATATATTATCGAGACGCGTCTCTTCGCGCAGGCGGCAGAAGGAGCGAAGCTGAATACGGGTGCGGCTTTCGAGCAGCGTGCAGAATACTGGCGGCAGCGCGCCATGCGCGACGAATTCTATGACAAGACCATCAAGTCCTCGGTCAGCGATGCTCTCGCCAAGAGCATTTATGAGGACAAGGTCAAGATGATCCCGCCGGAGGACGAGGTCGAGGCGCGGCATATCCTGGTTGACAGCGAGGACAAGGCCAAGGAACTCGCGGAGCGCGCCGGCAAGGGCGAGGACTTCGCCAAGCTGGCTGCTGAAAACTCCAAAGACCCCGGCTCGAAGACCGATGGTGGCAAGCTCGGCTTCTTCGGCAAGGGCCAGATGGTCAAGGAGTTCGAGGATGCCGCGTTCGCGCTCCAGAAGGGCGAGGTTTCGAAGCCCGTGAAGAGCCAGTTCGGCTGGCACATCATCAAGCTCGAGGACCGTCGCCAGAAGCCGCTGCCGACCTACGACGAGGTGAAGGACCGGCTGATCGGCTCCATGGTGCAGCAGAAGGCGCAGCAGGTCTCGACGGATTTGCGTGGAAAGGCTCAGATCGAATACATCGATCAGGAAGTGAAGCTGCAAGTCGAGCAGGATGCAATCAAGGCCGCGGCTCAAAAGAAGCTGATGGACGATCAGATGAAGCAGCAGATCGAAAGCATGGACGCCAAGGAGAAGCAGGAGAGCAAGTAAAAGCTCCGCGCGCTGGCGCTCGTTACACTGCCGCTTGGATTTTTTGGTCGGGCCGCTTAACTAAGGCGGCCCGATTCGTTTCTTGGGTACAGAAACTCGGGCCAAAGTCTTGGGCCACCTGCTCCCGGAGCGATACATGGGAAAAAGCACGACCGCATCGCCGTTCGCACCCACGTCCCTGCCGCGATTGCCACCGGTTGAGGGGGTCCGCTTCGCGACGGCTGAGGCAGGCATTCGCTATAAGGGGCGCACCGATCTCATGGTCGCGGTCATGAGCAAGGGCACGAGCGTTGCCGGCGTGCTCACTCAATCCAAGACCGCCTCGGCGCCGGTGCTGCTCTGCCGCAAGCATCTCAAGAAGGGAGAGGCGCAGATCCTCGTCGTCAACTCCGGTAACGCGAATGCGTTTACGGGACTTAAGGGACGCGACGCTGTTGATATCACGGCGGATTCGGCTGCAGCTGCTGCCGAGTGCAAACGCCACGAGGTGTTTCTAGCCTCCACCGGCGTCATCGGTGAGCCGCTCGACGCAAATCAGTTCGCGCCGCTGCTCGCGGGCCTCGCCAAGACGGCTGCGGCGGATACCTTCGAGGCGGCCGCGCGCGCGATCATGACGACCGACACCTATCCGAAGCTCGCGACCCGGACGACGGAGATCGGTGGCGTCGAGGTGACGATCAACGGCTTCTGCAAAGGGGCCGGCATGATCGCTCCCGATATGGCGACAATGCTGTGTTTCATCTTTACGGACGCGGCAGTGGCCTCGGAAGCTCTACAGTCGCTGCTTTCCGAGCATGTGCAAACCACTTTCAATTCGATGACCGTCGACGGAGATACCTCGACCAGCGACACGTGTCTCCTGTTCGCAACGGGCGCGGCCGAGGCCAGAGGACAGAACCCTATCAGGAAAGCCGGGGGCAAGAAGCTCAAGGCGTTCTCGGATGCCCTGCACGATCTGATGAGGGATCTCGCGATCCAGGTCGCCAAGGACGGAGAGGGTATTTCCAAGTTCGTGACCTTCGAGGTCGAGGGGGCCGAGAGCTGGGCAGCAGCCCGAAAGATTGCACTTTCCTGCGCTAACTCGCCGATCCTCAAGACTGCGATCGCAGGTGAGGACCCGAACTGGGGCCGTGTTGTGATGGCTGTCGGCAAGTCTGGCGAGGCAGTTGACCGGGACAAGCTCGCGATCTGGTTCGGCGAGCATTGCGTTGCCCGCGAAGGTGAGCGCGCCGCCGAATACGACGAGAAAACCGTTGCGGCCTACATGAAAAACAGTGAGATCGTCATACGCATCGATGTTGGTGCCGGGCGGTCGGCGGCGCGCGTTTGGACGTGCGACCTCACGCACGGCTATGTCTCGATCAATGCAGATTACCGAAGCTAGAGCGCGTTTGTTTCTTGCTGGACTCGCTATTCGAGACGCTAACGCACTCTAAGTGTTTGCTTAAGAACCTGAATCACGCTTTCGATGGAAGCGCGAGCGCTGCCATCGCAAACGATCAGGCTCGTGTTGCAAGCCTGACGGATGGTTCCCCCTCTCCATGGCCGGGCTTGACCCGGCCATCCAGGAGTTCATTGGGACGGGGCAGCAATTTTGGCCGCTGGATGGCCGCCGTCCGCGCGGAGCGCGGCTCCGCCGCGACAGGCAGTCATGGAGTGAGTTGGGTATCAAGCGTTAGGAACACGAGCACAGGCTTCTGACAGGAGGACCGGCATGCAGCACCAGTTCTGGATCGAGCGCTGGAAAAATAGCGAGGTCGATTTTCATCAGCCGGACGTGCACGACTATCTTGCCACGCATTGGCCGGGGCTGAAGCTGCCGGGAGGTTCGGCTGTATTCGTGCCATTGTGCGGCAAGAGCCATGACATGGTCTGGATCGCCGGGCTTGGTCATAAGGTCATCGGCGTCGAGCTGTCGCCGATTGCGGTCGACGCGTTCTTTGCGGAGCGGGGGCTGACGCCAACCGTCGAGACCATCGGGTCGTTCACGGTGAAGAGTGCGGGACCGTATCAGCTTTGGTGCGGAGATCTGTTCGAGCTGCCGAAGGAAGCCCTTTCGCAGGTGGCAGCGGTCTACGATCGTGCCGCGCTGGTTGCCTTTCCGCCCGCGATGCAGGTGGCCTACGCAAAAAAGCTCGTCGAGGTCGTGCCAGCGGCGGCGCCGATCTTTCTCATTACCCTCGCCTTTCCGGAGGGCGAGATCAAAGGTCCGCCATTCTCGACGGCCCTCGTGGAGGTGGCCTCGTTGTTCGGCGCGTTGCATCGCATCGTCCTCGTCGAGTGCCGGGATGGTCTTGAAAAGAGTAAGAACCTCAAGGAGCGCGGCATGTCGCGGCTCGAAGAGGCTCTCTACATTTTGCGCCGTAATTGAGACTCAAAGGCCGAGCGCGGTCGGCGCCGAGCGTATGGCGTCGTATATCAGGTCGAGGTCCGGGCCCGTCGTGCAATAGGGCGGCATGACGTAGATGGTATTGCCGAGCGGACGGAGGAGCACGCCGCGGGACGTGAAATGGCGGCGCAGCGGCAGGGTGGCGCCGGCGAGATAGCCTGCATCCGGGACGACGAGATCCAGGGCCGCGATCGTGCCGATCTGGCGCGGATTGGCGAAATGCGGATTTCCGTCGAGAGACGCAAGATGCTGCGCCTGGAGAACAGTGAGCTCTGCGATACGTTTGCCGACCGGCTCCCGCTGCCAGATTTCCAGGTTGGCGGCGGCGGCGGCGCAGCAGATCGGGTTCGCGGTATAGCTCGAGGAATGAAAGAAGGTCTTGGCGCGGTCTGTCGAATAGTGCGCCTCGAAGATCGCAGAGGTTGCCAGAGTGGCTGCGAGAGGCAGCGAGCCTCCGGTGAGGCCCTTTGCGAGGCAAAGAATGTCTGGCGTAACGCCAGCGTGCTCGCAGGCGAAGAGCTTGCCGGTGCGGCCCCAGCCGGTCATCACCTCGTCGGCGATAAAGAGGGTTCCGTAGTGCTCGCAGATGAGCCGCATCTCGGCGAGGGCCGCAGGCTCATACATCAGCATGCCGCCTGCGCCCGCGATCAAAGGCTCGACGATCAGCGCGGCAAGGGGGCCGGTCTCGCAGGCCCGCTCCAGTGCATCGACGGTCTCCTGCTCGCGGCCGGGGTGGGGGAAGGGGAGGCGGACAACGTCGAACAGCAGCGGCTCGTAGGCGGCGTTGAAGACACTGCGGCTGCCGGCGGACATGGTGCCGATGGTGTCGCCGTGATAGCCGTGCTCGAGCGCGGCGATGCGGGTGCGCGGCTGGCCGATGTTGCGCCAGTAGCCGAGCGCCATCTTGATCGCGACCTCGACTGCAGTTGATCCGCTATCAGAGAAGAAAACGTGCTCGAGGCCCTTCGGCACAATGTCGATCAGGTTGTCTGCGAGGATTTCGGCTGGCTCGTGGGTGAAGCCTGCAAAGATGACCTGATCGAGCTTTCCGGCTTGCTGATTGATGGCGGCGACGATGGCCGGATGACGGTGACCGTGCGTCACGACCCACCAGGACGAAATGGCATCGACGATGCGGCGATTGTCAATCGTCTCGAGCCAGGCTCCCTTGCCGCGCACGATGAGCTCGGGCTCTGGCTCGAGGCCGTGCTGGGTGAAGGGATGCCAAACAGTGTTGCGCGACATCAGGCGAAGTCCTCGCGCCGGAAATTTGCCTCGAACGCTCCACGTAGCGATTGAGGCGTGAGAGTGGCGAGGTGCGGCAGGCGGCCGAGGCGGCGAACGTTGCCCATCTCGCAGATGGTGCGCTCGGTATCCGCCATCTCGTCGCCGACGAAGGCGATGCCTTGGATAGGGATGTTGCGACCGTTCAGCGCCTCTATCGAAAGGAGGGTGTGGTTGATGGTGCCAAGGCGCGTCGCGGCCACAAGGATGACCGGGCAGCGCCAGGACCGGAAGACGTCAATCTGCAGGCACTCGCGTGAAATCGGCACCATGAGGCCGCCGGCCCCTTCGACGACGAGTGGTTCCGCAATCTCAGGCAGCACGAGCCGGGAAATAGAGATCGCGACGCCTTCGGCCTCGGCGGCGCGGTGAGGCGAAGCTGGCATGGCAAGGCGATAGGCCTCAGGCAGCACGCGGCGCTCGGGCAGGTCCGCCAGACGGCGCACGCGCGCGGTGTCGCCGCCGTCCTCGAGACCGCATTGGATCGGCTTCCAGTACGTCGCCTGAAGTGCGTCTGCGAGGCCCGCTGCAAAGACTGTTTTGCCGATGCCGGTATCTGTGCCCGTCACGACGAAGCGCTGGGTCATGCGGGGGTGCTCGCGAGCTTGTGGCTCAGGGTGTCGAGCATGGCAAGGGTCGCGTCCTCTCCGGCGTTGAGGGTGAGGGAAATACGCAGTCGCGCGGTGCCTTCAGGCACGGTTGGCGGGCGGACGGCGCGGATGTCGAAACCTCGCGCCTGCAGCGAGGCGGCGAGGGCCGTGGCGCGGTCGTCGGACCCAAGGATCACCGGCTGAATGTGCGAGCCGGATGGCGCAACGCCGCAGCGCCGCTCGAGCTCGCGGCCCGTAGCGGCGACGTGTTTCGCCAGCCGCTCTTGGCGCTGGGGCTCGCGGCGGATGAGGTCGAGGGCGGCGCGCACGGTGGCTGCCATCAGCGGCGATGGGGCCGTTGCATAGATGAAGGGGCGAGCGCGGTTGACGAGGTAATCTCGCATGAGCTTCGGGGCGAGCACCAGAGCGCCGCTGGCGCCGAGTGCCTTGCCGCATGTATGAAGGGAGATAACGTCAGGAGCGCCTTCGAGCGCTGCTGCAAGGCCGCGTCCGCCTGGACCGAGTACGCCCGTCGCATGGGCCTCATCGATGACAAGCATGCCGTCATGGCGCCGTGTGACGGCTATGAAGTCCTCGAGCGGGGCTTTGTCGCCATCCATTGAGTAGAGGCTTTCGACTGCGACCCACGGCCGGCCAGTGCCGCCGCTTGCGCGCCAGGTCTTGATCGCAGCGTCGACGCTTTCGGCGTCGTTGTGCAGGGCTGCTGCGACCGACGCCTTGCTGGCGCGCATGCCGTCGTGGGCGCTGGCGTGAATCAGCTCGTCGTGGACGATGAGGTCGCCGCGTGCGGGTAGCGTCGCGAGCAGAGCATAGTTGGCGAGGAAGCCGCCGCCGAAGTAGAGACAACTCTCGGCCCCGAAGAAGCGCGCGGCTTCTGCCTCGAGGGCCTCATGCTCCGGGTCGTTGCCGCGCAATAGGCGCGAGCCGCCGGCGCCGATTGATACGCCGCGGTCGAGCGCAGCCCTGACCGCGTCGCGCAGCTCGCACGAGGAGGCGAGGCCCAGATAATCATTCGAGGAGAAATCGATGCCGAGGCGCGGCGAGAGGCGACGCAGGCGTCCGCGCCGCTCCAGGGCCTTCAGTGCTCGCTGGTGGCTGTCGGACATTCGTGACCTTGGCAGGAGCTGGACGGCCCTGCTGTGGTGGCGTCGGCGGAATGCTCACATACGACTTCGCCGCTTGCCTTGAGTGCCATGGGCTCGATGCCGAGCTTGGCGAAGAGGGCCATATCTTTGTCCTCTCCCGGATTATCGGCCGTGAGGAGGGTGTCGCCGCAGAAGATCGAGTTGGCTCCGGCAAAGAAGCACATGGCTTGCATCTCGTCGCTCATCTCGGTGCGGCCCGCGGACAGGCGCACGAACGAGGCCGGCATCATGATGCGAGCGAGCGCGATGATGCGGACGAAGGCGATTGGGTCGACCTTCTCTTGCTTCTCGAGCGGCGTTCCTGGGATGGCGATCAGCATGTTGATCGGCACGCTTTCCGGATGCTCGTCGAGATTGGCCAGCGTGATCAGCATGTCGACGCGGTCTTCCGGCTCTTCGCCCATGCCGATGATGCCGCCGGAGCAGACCTTGATGCCGGCCTCGCGAACGCGGGCCAGGGTATCAAGGCGATCGGCGAACGAGCGCGTCTTAATGACCTCGGAGTAGTAGCGCTCGGAGGTATCGATGTTGTGGTTATAGTAGTCGAGGCCGGCGTCCTTCAGGCGGACGACGTCATCGTCCGAGAGCATGCCGAGCGTCATGCAGGTTTCCATGCCGAGGGCGCGGACGCCTTTGACCATGGCGGTCACGGCCTCTAAGTCGCGCGATTTCGGCGATCGCCAGGCGGCGCCCATGCAGTAACGCGTGGCGCCCTGTGCCTTGGCCTTGCGGGCCTCCTCGATGACCCGGTTCACCTCCATAAGCTTCGAGGCGCTGAGGCCTGAGGCGTGATGCGCGGATTGGCTGCAATAGCCGCAGTCCTCGGCGCAGCCACCGGTCTTGATTGAGAGGAGGCGAGCAAGCTGAACTTTGTTCGGATCGAAGTGGGCGCGCTGGACGGACGCGGCGCGGAACAAGAGATCGTTGAACGGCAGGTCGTGGATCGCCTGGGCCTCGGCGCGCGTCCAATTGTGGCGCGGCGCGTCCAGGGCGCCTGACTTATCAATGACGTGAACGTTCATCGAGAGGCGATCTCCACTTTCCCGCTGATGTTGCCGGCTGATGTGGCCGTCTTATCCGGGCCGTCTGATGCGAGTTCGGCCGGGCCGGGTCGCCACAGTACTATGATCTCCCTGTTTGCACTGCCACGCAAGGCGAGGGCAAGGCTGATTTTGTGGCGTTCAAGCTCTTGGGCAGCACGGCTGGGGCCTGTCTGCGCGGACAGGGGGCTTGGCGCTGGGTCTTTGGGTCCGGGACGGGCGTTGGATCCGGGGTCTTGGGTCCATTTGAGTGAGGCTCGCGCTCCCGCGCCGGTGGTGGCCCGGGACTGGTCGGCCGTTCGAGTTTTGCGATCTTTGAGATGAAATTTTGCAAAATGCCTTTTGCGGTCATTCTGCGGATTATTTCTTTTCATTTTAGATTTTGCCTTTTCTCTCATGGGAAACATCGCCATTCCGCAATCGGAATGGCATGTCAACAAAGTCGCTACAGTTCGTTTATCTCACTTGCCATGGCGTTATGGCGCCGACCGAATCGCCGATTGTCTCGCCCATAGCGCATGTCGTCCGCTCGTCGTTTCTGCGAAACCGCAGGGCTTCGATCGAGCGGGGCGCTCGAGGTGAAAATCGGAGGCTACAATGGACGGGACGACAATTCGGCGTGCAGGATACGGCGTAATACGCAGCTCGGGTCGCGCGATATACCTTCTCATCGCCATGCTCTTTGCAAGCCTCAGTCCAGCAGCGCTTGCAGACGGCATCCCAGTCGTCGCAGCGCCCGTGGCAGAGGAGTGCTGCAAAGGGAACTGGACCGGCTTCTTCGGAGCAGCGAGCATCGGGTGGGCACGTGCGGGCACGGATAGCTCGCACGAGCACACGACCGACGATGGCTACGACTTCTATCGCTTTCGCTCCAGCCGGGACGACAATGCCGACGAGATCATCGGCTCGGTCGCCATCGGCTATGACCGGCAGATTGGCGATCGCTTCGTTGTAGGCATATTCGCTGATTATACCTTCGGGGATTTCGATAGCGATCACAACAACGAATATTATGATTTTGGATCCTTCGGCCACGACAACGTGTGGGCCGTCGGCGGGCGTGTTGGCATCACATCCTCGTGCTGCTCGCTGTGGTATGTGACGGGCGGCTATACACAGGCGAACGTCGACTTCAGGACCGAATTCGCGCAGGTCTCTCCGAATATCGACGGTTGGTTCGTCGGCGGCGGCGTCGAGCACCAGCTTTATAAAGGCGTATCGCTCAAGCTCGAGTATCGCTATTCGGACTTCGAGGATGTGCTGGTGCACAATGTCCAATATGAATCCTGCTATTGCGGCACGTACGAAACCGACCGCCTGGACGCTGATAGCGATATCCATTCCATAAGAATTGGTCTTGCATATAAATTTGGCGGGCATGAGGAAGTGCCGGCGCCATTAAAGTAATCAGGGGAACGGCAGACCTTATTGGGATGAGGAATTCCGGCATGCCGGAATTCCTTTTATTTCTATTTCGCGAAATGGAGAGCGACTCTCGTAACGCCACCAGGTTCTCCCGTGCCCTTTGTCGGGGAGGGGCCGAGGTCGTTTTGCACAAGACCTTCGAGCTTCGCCCACACTCTTCCCAGACAAGCGGAGAAAGAAAGCCGTCTTGGAGGGCCGCCAAGGGTAGGAAGGCCGAAGCGCAGACCTATCGAGCGGAGCAACGAGCTGGTTGAGCAAACTTCCGCGCGACCGGCTGGCATCTAGGCCTTGCATCTGCGGCATTATGGCCGGCTAGACCTTGAGGCTATGGTCGTGGGGGGCGATGTGCTTCACTATCAGGAGCCGAGCTTGGCCGAGATTCGTCTCGGAGGCTTCCACAGAGCGGTTGCCGTATGGCGAGCATACATTTGCACGGACCGCTGATGGATGCTCGACAGGCCCAGGTGCGGATCCTTGCCGGCAGCCAAATTCGCTAGGCTCTTCATTCAGGTCCGCACAAGACTCTTACCCGCTAGCATCGATCTTGTAGCGACTCACCTACAAAGGCGCATGGCATCACAGCATCAGGCCGCCGTGTTGACGAGCTTGCGCGCCTCGAACTCCATCGAAAGCGAGACCGATGACGCACTCATCCCTAGCTGCCAAGATGGCCGAGGTTACGCGTTTGACGCGGGCCGGGCGTCTTGCCGATGCGATGGCTCTGTTGCAGGGCTCGCGCTCAAACGTTGCGTCACTCGATGCAATCGCCGCGACGCTGACTGGAAGGCCCGGTGCCTTGAGCTCGCGCGCGATTGACGTGCAGTTGCGGCAAGAAATTTCAGCTTTGCTCGGGCGCTTCAAAAAGATCGGCCCTGCGCCGGCGGCACGCTCGCCGCGGCCCGAGACCCGGGTACCAGTACCAGTACCACCAGTACCAGTACCAGTACCAGTGCGGGCGCCAGCACCGGCCCTCTTCGAGGAGCGCACGTTCCTCAATGAGGCTGGGACGCGAACGTACAAACTCTACGTGCCGGGTGGGCATCACCAGGGTGAGCTGCTTCCGCTGGTGGTGATGCTGCATGGGTGCGCGCAATCGGCCGACGATTTCGCGCTCGGAACGCGCATGAACGAGCTTGCGGAGGAGCAGAAGTTTCTCGTCGCCTATCCGAACCAGAGCTCGGCGGCGAACGGCTCGAAATGCTGGAACTGGTTCAAGCCGGAGGATCAGGCGCGCGGCCGGGGCGAGCCGTCACTCATTGCTGGCATTGCGCGCGAGATTCTACGTGATGTCGGCGGCGATCCGACCCGAGTATACGTTGCAGGCCTGTCGGCGGGTGGGGCTCTGGCGACGGTGCTCGGCTCGCAGTATCCGGACCTGTTTGCGGGTGTCGGGGTTCATTCAGGTCTCCCGTGCGGAGTAGCGAGCGATATCTCGTCAGCCTTCGTGGCCATGCGTCAGGGTGGCTCGAGGGTCAGCACGCATGAGCATGGTCCCATACCGACAATCGTCTTTCATGGGGATCGGGATACGACGGTGAGCCCGATCAACGGGGACCACATTATCCTACAGTCGAAGGCCGCGACGCGGCTCGAGATCACGACGCATCAAGGCGTATCCGGCGGCGGCGTCGCGTATACGCGGACGGTCCAGGCTGTTGGCGCCGGGCAGGCGCTGCTCGAGCATTGGGTGCTGCATGGAGCAGGCCACGCCTGGTCCGGCGGAAGCCCCGCCGGGTCCTTTACGGCTCCCCACGGCCCGGACGCGAGCCGTGAGATGGTCAGGTTCTTCCTCGCGCACCGGAGGCGGTAGCGCAATATCACACCGCGATCTTGCCGCCGCCCTTCCTGGTGATGGCAACGACTGAAGGACGCGGCGGCGTGCCTTCCTTGAAGTCCGGCCAGCGCGTCGATGGTGCGTCGAAGGTCGAGACCCGCGCTCCTGCCTCGTCCTCGTTGGCTTCTCCGGGATGCTGGACGGCGACGAAGAACGTCTCGAGGTCGGGCGTGAAGCAGGGTCCGCACATTTCAGCGCCGCGCGGCACCTGGAAGAAGCACCGGGACGTGCCGCGGCCCGGACCTTCAGTTTCGATCGCCCAGATGCCGTCGGCGCGGCTGGTCTTCGGGCCGCTGTTGCCGTCGGTTGCCACCCAGAGGCGGCCTTCGCTATCGACGGCGCAGTTGTCGGGCGAGCCGAACCAGCCGTTCTTGCTCGTCGCGGCGTGGTAGGTGGCACCGACGTCGGCCACCGCCGGGTCTCCGCACTGGAGCAGGATCTCCCAGGTGAACGTCGGCGCGGCGTGATCGCCGCCTTGCGGCGTGATCTCGATGATGTGGCCGAACTTGTTGTCGGCACGCGGGTTCGCCTTGTCGACCTGATCGGCCTTGCGCTTCGCGTTGTTGGTCAAGATGACGTAGACCTTGCCGGTCTTCGGATTGACGTCGACGTCTTCTGGCCGATCCATCTTCGTGGCGCCGATGAGGTCGGAGGCGAGGCGGGCGTTGATGAGGACGCTCGCCTGATCCTTGAAGCCGAATGTCTCGCTGAGCCAGACTTGGCCGATCTTGTTCGGCTGGCCGTGGACCAGCGGGAGCCATTCGCCCGTGCCATCGGCGTTGAAACGGGCGACCGAAAGCGTGCCGCTGTCGAGCAGGTCCCTATTCGAAGCGCGGTTTGCGGGATCAACCTTGCCTTCGGTCACGAAGCGATAGACGTAGTCGAAGCGCTCGTCATCGCCCTGGTAGACGACGAAGCGTCCATCGCCGTTGACGATGTTGCCGGCGCCTTCATGCTTGAAGCGGCCCATTGCCGTGCGCTTAACCGGCGTCGATTTCGGATCGAGTGGATCGATCTCGACGACCCAGCCGAAGCGGTTCGGCTCGTTCGGCTCCTTCGTGACGTCAAAGCGATCGTAAAATTTGCCCCAGGCGTACCATTCGGCCGGGATGCCGTAGCGGCGGAGGGCACGGGCCTCAGCCGTGAGCGCCTCAGCGGCGCTCTTGCCCCAGAAGTAGCCGTTGACGTTCTCCTCGCAGGTGAGCCACGTACCCCATGGCGTGACGCCGCCCGCGCAGTTGTTGAGCATGCCGCGGACGCGGGTTCCGGTTGGGTCGGCCGATGTCTGCATGGAGGCATGGCCCGCGGCAGGCCCTGAGATCTTTATCTCGGTTTCGCCAGTGATGCGGCGGGCGTATGGCGACGCGTCGACCACGCTCCACTTGCCGTTCTCGCGCTTGATCTCGATGACGGAGCCGCCGTGCGCGCGGATCTCGACGTCAACCATGTCCTTGGTGACATTGTCGAAGTTTCCGTCTTTTCGGCTGGCCCCGGCCAGGGCGCGGAACATCAGCTCACCGTTGGTGTACTCGTGATTGACGACGAGGAGGCCATGATCTGAGCGGCCGTCGAGGGGGATGAAGCCCAGGAAGTCATTGTTGTAGCCGAACTGCTTCTCTTGGCTCTCGGCGGTGAGTGCTTCAGGCGTGAAGGCGGGCGCGTCGGGCATCACCTTGTCGCCCCAGCGAATCAGCACGTCGGCGTCGTAGCCCTTGGCGACGTGATGCGTCTCGTCGAAGGTGACGGCGAGCTCCTCGAAGTTGAACGGGCTCGCGCTTGTGCCGGTGGCGGGGTCTACCGCTTCCGCGCGCGTGGATGCAGCAATTGCCAGTGGCGCGATGGTCGAGCTGGCGACGGAGACGGCGAGCATGCCGCGCATCAGGTCGCGCCGGGAGAGCCGTTCAGCGATGATGTCGCCGAGGGTCGGGTTCGCCGTGACATTCGAGCCCATATCCTCGGCATCCTCGAATGCGACTGAGAGGGGCTTGTTCGCATCGGTCATTGTACGCACTCTCCGCTGGGATAGATTAACGCTCTCAATAATCGCGCCATGCAAGAATGTCAGGGGCCAACTTCTCAGATCACCGATGGCGCGGCGCAAGGCGCGATCTGCCCGACATCGGAACCGTTCTCCGACGCACTAAGCACATCTACTTTTAGGGTTTGTGACGATGCTGGCAGGAGGTCAGGGTCAGTGCAAGCGGGCGAGGGCCTGGCTGAGTGCGTCGCGCAGGGCCTCAGAGGTGAACGGCTTCTCGAGCACCGGAGCGTTGAAGCTCTCTGCAACGCGTCTGCCGAAGCCGGTCGAGATGACGAAGGGAATGCCTCGGGCGCGAAGCACCTCGCCGACCGGCTTGCTCGATCTGCCGCCAAGACTGATGTTCAGAGAGCAGCCGTCGAACGCTTCCGTCGCAGCAAGTCGCAGGGCGTCGTCTATCGTTGCGGCAGGTCCGATCGTGACGCAGCCGGCATCCTTGAGACTTACCCCGATCTCTTCGGCAAGAAGCGGCTCGTCCTCGACGATGAGGACGCGACGGCCAGCCAGAGGCAGGCCAGTGCGTGCAATTCCAGGTTGCGGCACGCTCGGACGCGTGCAATTGGGCACTGCAGCGGTGTCGCCGCTGACGCCGGCCTTGCCGATCGTCAACAGGCAGCGGAAACCGTTGGCGTCGTATTCGAGACGAGCCCCGCCACCGAGTTGCTGCAGGCTCTGCTCGATGAGCCGCGAGCCAAAACCTCGCCGAGATGGCTCGGTGACGGGCGGGCCCCCGGATTCGTGCCAGGAAATTTCAAGGCCGCCATCTGCTGTCCTCTTCCATATTACGTCGATGCGGCCGTCCGGCGTCGAGAGGGCGCCGTACTTGGCAGCGTTCGTCGCCAGCTCGTGAACGATGAGCGTCAGAGTTTGCACGGCGTTGGTCTTAATGAGAGCTGGCGGTCCATCGATGCACAATCTGCCGCTATCAATACCGCCAAAGGGCTCGAGCTCGTTTGTGATGAGATTGGAGAGAGGCGCCCCCTGCCAACCAGTCGTGGCCAAGAGGCCCTGGACACGTGCAAGCGCCTGGACACGATGGCGGATGGCTGCTGCAAAGTCCTCCACGGTCTCGGCATTGGTGAAGCGGACGACGGCTTGAACGACCGCCAGGATGTTCTTTGCCCGGTGGCTGATCTCATTCATCAGCAATTGGCTGTGCTCCTCCGCTCTTTTTCGAGCCGTCACATCGCGGCACAGGCCATGCACGCCGGTCGGAATGCCCGCGTCATCGAAACTCGCCGCTCCGGTTTCCTCGATCCAGACAAGCTCTCCGTCGGGGCGAACGAAGCGGTAGGTGAACTCGTAGCTCGGGCTCTCGGTGGTCCGGTCCGTTGTCGTCATTCGCAATAGCTGCTGCCGATCGTCGGCGTGGACGTGGTTCATAAAGTCCCTGCCCGACGCGATGCGCTCGCTGGCCGTGGCGAGGATGGGTCCGGCGCTCTCGCTGCGGTCGGAGCGGTCGGATTTGCGATGCCACTCGAACGCGAACACCTGTCCGGCTCTGATGGCCTGGCGAAGCTGCGCCTCGCTATGGGCAAGGCGCAACTCCGCGGTCTTGCGATCCGTGATGTCCTGAGTAACGCCTCGGGCGCGAAGCGGCTGGCCGTGCAGATCGCGCTCGATACAGCCAACGGAGCTAAGCCATATCACCATGCCGTTGGCGCGGCGGATACGGAACTCGATGTTGAAGTTCTGCATGCCTGTTTCGGCGGCCTCGTGGAAACTTGAAAGCACGCGCTCGCGATCCTGGTCTAGGATGGCGGCGGCGAAGGCGTCTATGCTCGGCGTGAAGTCGTTGGGGTCTTGTCCGAACAGGACGAACGTCTCCGGCGACCAGAACGTGGCGCCGGTCGCAAAATCCCACTCCCAGACGCCGGCCTTGGCACCCATCAAGGCAATTCTTAGCCGCGCGTTGTTCTCAGCCAGCGCGCGTGCGACGCGAACTTGCTCGGTTGTCTCCTCGCAGATCACGCCGATCGACCTCGAGCCTGCTTGCTCGACGGGGTAAAAGTGCTCGCGCCAGGTGCGGATCTCATTCGGCGCGGCGTTCGTGGATCCGACGATCTCGATGTTGGTCATGGCGTGGCCATGCTCTAAAACGCTGCGCATGGCGGGTTCGGCGGTGGCCCGAACGTCCGGTACGATCTCCCAGACGGACTTGCCGAGGTGGTCCTGCGCGCTCACGCCGTTTATTTCGGCAAGGCGGCGGTTCACCCGCTTGAAGTGCAGCTCGTTATCGATCAGCGCGAGGCCGACGGGGGCGCGATCGTAGATAGCTTCCAGCTCCTGCACTTGGTCGTTGAGCAGGCCGGCGAGATGCTCGCGCTCCTCGACGGCGCGTTTCAGCTCGGTCATGTCACGCCCGATGCAGCAGTAAAGCCCTTGCTCGGAGTGCGGAGTTAATGTCCATGAGATCCAGACGTACGTGCCACTCTTGGTGCGCATTCGGTTTTCAAGGGTGACGGTTACTCCGAGCCGCAGGGCGCTTTCTGCTTCATGGCATTGGCTAAGGTCGTCTGGATGAACGAAGTCGACCGCACGCTTCAGGCAAATCTCGCACTCAGCGTAGCCCAGCAGCCTCGAGAAGGCGGGGTTCACGCGAATGAATATGCCGTCGATTGCGGACGCGATCGCGAATAAGTCTGGAGAGAGCTCGAAAAACGCCTCGAGACCTAGGTGGCCCTTACCCGTGCTCGTCGCACCCGGTGTGGGCGCAGTCGAGACCCTACGCATGGAGGAACTCCCATCAGTGCGGTCCTCTCGCCTATCAGGCGTGAGAGGCAAGCTCTACCGATGTCCGCAATTTCACAGAATAAATCATAACAAGCAGTGCTTAAGTACAGCTTTCTTGAAAAACTGTCGTAGGAAAAAAACTTAAACAGCTAATATGTATTATTTCCGTGTTCGAATGTTTTGTTGTTATTATTTGCGGCCACAGCGTGCCGTCCATCCCATGGCTGAATCAAGTGCATTATATGCGCGCTTTGTAACATTTCTTGCATTCATGTAACGACCATATTGGCGTAGTGTCTGACAATGCCCATTTTGAGGTCAGGGCATCAAAAAAGCTGCAGATGACGCTTGAGCAATTGATACGAAGCAATGCAAGAGCTAGCTCGCCGAGGCACAGGCCAGGCTAAACAGGAGGCCAGGCTAAGCAGGAGGATAATACCATGGGCGCAGAAAATGGCTTTGACTTGAAAGTCTTTGGACCGTTTGGGGCGATGTTCGAGCCCTTCTTCGCCGGGGCTGAAGCGCCGGGGAAGATCCGTCAATCTGTGCCTGGGAATGAGCCGCCGTTGCATCGTGCCAATCAAGCCTTCAAGGCGGCGGCGCGCTGCCAACTCGAAATGCTCGGGCTCGCAAACCGGCGTGCACAGGCCTACCTTGAATATCCGTCGCGTCTGGCGCGATGCCGTACTCCGCAGGACGTGTTGGAGCAGCAGATCGGCTTTTGGCAAAATACGATCGAGCAGTATCTCGAGAGCGTCGCGCACGTCACCGAGATCTGGGCGGAGGTGATCCCGGCAAGTGGCGCCAATCCAGAACGTGACTATATTGATTTTTCAACGGAAGCAGAGGCTTCTCCGGCTTCGTCGGGGGAGCAGCATGGGCCGCGCGGCGGCGCCTCGCGTGGGGCAGGAGCCGATCCGGGAGCGCAACGGCGACGCGTGGCCTAGGCCGAATAGCAAGCGCTATTTCAGCGAGTCGAGAGCCTCGCCAAAGCCGGCGAGCGAAATCGGTATGCCGATGCCAGCTTCCTCGGTCTGGAAGATAATGAAGATTGCCGTCTTGCCAGTCTTTAACTGCGTGATCAGCTTATCCTCGACAGTGACCTGGGCATAGCAAGCGAAGTTATGGCATCTGAGGAACGGCGCGTGACCAATGTCGACGTCATCCACCTTGAGGCCGATGCCGGGTGGTAAAAGAATGCCGAGCGGGGCGAAGACTCGCAAGACCCGCGTGCCATTCGAGAATCTCTGGAAATAGATGGTTAGGCCAACATTTGGCCTGTCCTCTGCCGTGACGCTTTGGACGAGCGCACAGACCTCGTTTTTAGCTCCCGTCGGCGGCGGCTTGCAGACCGTCTGCCAATCACCGTGCTGGCCTCGCACGGTTCCATCGGTCAATTTAGGAGAGATGGCTGCCTCTGGCACTGCCGGCGCTTGGCCGCCCGCGATAGCAATGCCCGGAACGGCGAGGGCGAGCGCCGCGAGTGCAGTTGGAAGCAGCTTGCGGACTGGGCGCTTACGAACTGGGCGCATGGGATCGTTTCGCTCTCTTTTTCGGAGTGTCTTGGTCGGAATTTCTCGGGAAGGGTCCCAGGGGCAGGTAGCACGGGCGAGACGCCTGGGTGAAGCAAAGGCTGGCCATTCTACGGTCTTCGTCTCGATGACGAAAAAGGCCAAAGTGCGACTGCGCAAGCGCGGCTTTTGTGGCGCGAAGTTAAAGCGATACGGGTCTTGCCGGTGACTTTTGCTGCGGCGCGACATGACCCGACACAGCCTGGACGCTGATTCAACGCGTAGATTTGACGCAGAAAACTTGACTTGAGACAAGAATGGCGATTGTGCTGTGTGTGCGGGTGGGGGAATCCGCTGGGGCGTCGCGGCGACACGTGGGTGTCACCAAGATTCAGTTCGGCGTTGGCTGGTCGGCAGCAGTATCGGCTGGCCAGTGCAGTTTGGCGGCGTCCCGACGCAGATCGGCTGGGTAGATCCCGGTCTACAAAAAATACGAGACGTGAGTTGGGAGAGCCCGGCGGCCAGCCGGGAAGCGAATAACCGGGGAGCGGATGGATGTTGAACTACGTATTTAGGTTGTGGCCGCGCGTGTTGGTGGCGGGGCTCATCGCTGCGCTCTACGTGATTGAGCCGGCCCTTGCCGACACGCTTGGCCAGCCGGTACCAGGCGAGATAGGACTGCAGGCGGCCGCGTCGCCGATCGCGCGCGAGATCCACAGCTTCTATGACCTCGTCAACTTTATCATCATCGCGATCGCGATATTCGTGCTGTTGCTGATGATCTACGTGATGTTCCGCTTCTCGGAGAAGCGCAATCCGGTTCCCAGCACGACGTCGCACCACACGCTTCTCGAGGTTGCCTGGACGGTTATTCCGGTGCTCATCCTGGTCGTGATCGCGATCCCGTCGTTCAAGCTGCTCATGAACCAGTACACCTACCCGAAGCCCGACCTCACCATCAAGGCCATCGGCAACGCATGGTTCTGGGAGCATCAGTACCCAGATTATGGCAATTTCCTCGTTACTTCCAATATGTTGTCTGATGAAGAGGTTGCCGCGCTCAATGCCAAGGGTCTCAAGACGCCCCGTCTTCTCGCCGTTGACAATGAGGTCGTCGTTCCCGTGAACAAGGTTGTGCACGTGCTCGTGACCTCGAACGACGTGATCCATAACTGGACCGTTCAATCGTTCGGCTCGAAGATCGATGCGGTGCCTGGGCGTCTGACGTCCACGTGGTTCCTGGCCGAGAAGGAGGGTGTGTTCTACGGTCAGTGCTCTGAGCTTTGTGGCATCAATCACGCGTTCATGCCGATCGCCGTGCGCGTCGTCTCTGAGGGCGTGTTCAACGAATGGTCCGCAGCGATGAAGGCTAAGGACAAGAAGAAGGCCAAGGAAATCATCGATAAGGTTGCTCTCGAGCAGGCGGGCGTCAAGAACGTCGCCGACGCGTCCGAAGCGGCTGCACGCTAACAACAAAACGGACGGGCGGCGCCCATTCCGCGCCTGCCATGTCGCTGATGGAAACACCCAAGCCAAAAGGTTGCATCATGGGTAGCACGACCGACCACGCAGATCACCACCTGCCGACAGGCATCACCCGGTGGATCTTCTCAACGAACCACAAAGACATCGGCACGATGTATCTCATCTTCGCGATGGTCGCCGGTTTGATCGGCGGCGCACTTTCGATCGCGATGCGTCTCGAGCTGGCCGAGCCCGGAATGCAGTACTTCGCTAACGGCCACGTCTACAACACCTTCGTCACCGGTCACGGTCTCATCATGGTGTTCTTCATGGTGATGCCGTCGACCATGGGCGGCTTCGGCAACTGGTTCGTGCCGCTGCAGATCGGCGCACCGGACATGGCGTTCCCGCGCATGAACAACATCTCGTTCTGGCTGCTGCCGGTCGCGCTGACGCTCTTGCTCATCTCGTTGTTCGTTCCGGGCCCGACGGGCCTGAACGGCGCGGGTACCGGCTGGACGGTCTATGCGCCGCTGTCGACGTCGGGCCATCCTGGTCCTGCGGTCGACTTCGCGATCCTGGCGCTGCACATTGGTGGCGCATCGTCGATCCTTGGCGCGATCAATTTCATCACGACCATTTTCAACATGCGCGCGCCGGGCATGACGATCCACAAGATGCCGCTGTTCGTCTGGTCGGTGTTGATCACCGCATTCCTGCTGCTGCTGTCGCTGCCGGTGCTCGCGGGCGCTATCACGATGCTGCTGACGGATCGCAACTTCGGCACGACGTTCTTCAATCCGGCCGGCGGCGGCGATCCACTCCTCTACCAGCATCTCTTCTGGTTCTTCGGCCACCCCGAGGTCTACATTCTGATCGTGCCCGGCTTCGGTATCATCAGCCACATCGTCTCGACGTTCTCGCGGAAGCCGG
Organism: Hyphomicrobium sp.; assembly: GCA_041659825.1. GTDB lineage: Bacteria > Pseudomonadota > Alphaproteobacteria > Rhizobiales > Hyphomicrobiaceae > Hyphomicrobium_C. The sequence goes on along the minus strand of JBAZXL010000001.1, from coordinate 350,816 downwards.
TGTTCGGCTACCTCGGCATGGCCTATGCGATGGTCGCCATCGCTCTTGTCGGCTTCGTCGTGTGGGCTCACCACATGTATGCAGCCGGCATCGGCGTCAACACGCAGGCCTACTTCCTATTCGCCACGATGGTGATCGCGGTGCCTACGGGCGTGAAGATCTTTTCCTGGATTGCCACCATGTGGGGCGGGTCGCTGCAGTTCCGCGTGCCCATGATCTGGGCGCTGGGCTTCATTTTCCTGTTTACGGTCGGCGGCGTCACCGGCGTAATGCTGGCGAATGCCGGCGTCGATCGGGCGCTGCATGACACCTATTACGTTGTGGCTCACTTCCACTACACAATGTCGATCGGTGCACTGTTCACGATCTTCGCGGGCTACTATTTCTGGTTCCCGAAGATGACCGGCTACATGTACTCGGAGTTCTGGGGCAAAGTGCACTTCTGGCTGACCTTCGTCGGCGTCAATGTGCTGTTCTTCCCGCAGCACTTCCTGGGTCTCTCGGGCATGCCGCGCCGCTATGTCGACTATCCGGATGCCTTCGCGTTCTGGAACCAGATCTCTTCGTACGGCGCCTACATCACGGCCGTTGGCACGCTTTGCTTCTTCATCGGCATAGCCGTTGCGTTGGCCCGCAAGGTGCCGGCCGGTGACAATCCATGGGGTGCGGGCGCAACCACGCTCGAGTGGACGATCTCGTCGCCGCCTCCGTTCCATGCCTTTGAGACGCTGCCGCGCATCACGGGCAGCGGTCACTGAGGACGCCTCATCGGCACATGCCGGTGCGGATCGGTTGCTACCGGGCGGTGGGCAGGTTCTGCCCACCGCCCCAAGGACAAGAAGTCGACAAGATACTAAGCAGCAAAGAAGTGCGGTCGGATAACCGACCCGGGTTTAGGGCGGGGCGTCTCCCCGCAGCCGGAGGAACGTCGCAGGATGTCGGGTCTTAGTGTAGAGGGCGCTGCCGCGAGCACCGTCTCGGCGTCCGAGCCGTCAATCGGCGATTTCATACAACTCATGAAGCCGCGCGTGATGTCGCTTGTGGTCTTCACGGCGCTCGTCGGCATGGTCGCGGCGCCGGGGGGGCTGCACCCCGTGCTTGGCGCTATCGCGCTCATCTGCATTACCGTCGGCGCTGGCGCGTCGGGCGCGCTCAATATGTGGTACGACGCTGATATCGATGCGCGGATGGCGCGAACGGCTGCGCGCCCAATCCCACGTGGCCGGGTGACGGCTGATGAGGCGCTGACGTTTGGCTCGGTGTTGTCGCTGTTTTCGGTCGTGACGCTTGGCGTCTGCGTCAACTGGGTCGCCGCTGCGCTGCTCGCGATCACGATCGCCTATTACATCTTCTTCTACACCATGTGGCTGAAGCGGCGGACGCCGCAGAATATCGTTATCGGCGGCGCGGCTGGCGCGTTCCCTCCCATGATCGGCTGGGCTGCCGCGACGGGCTCCGTGAGCTTCGAGAGCATCGTGCTTTTCCTCATCATCTTCATGTGGACACCGCCGCACTTTTGGGCGCTGGCACTTTATCGTTGCCGTGACTACGAGCGCGTCGGTGTGCCGATGCTGCCGGTCGTGGCCGGCCCCGCCGAGACCCGCCGCCAGATCGTGCTTTACTCGCTGGTGCTCGCGCCACTGGCGGTGACACCCTATTTCATCGGACTTGGCGGCATCGTCTATCTCGTCACGTCAGTGATCCTTGGCGCCATCTTCCTGGCGCTGGCGATCAATGTCTGGCGCGTCACGAAAGGACGTGAGGCCGACGCGGCCGCGCGCAGGCTCTTCGGTTTCTCAATCTTCTATCTCTTCCTGCTGTTTGCCGTGATGCTCGGCGAGAACATCGCGACGAAGCTGATGGCATGACTTCGTTGAACAGCATTGTGGAGCGTTTGATGACGGGTGAGGCCGATAACGAGAAGCAGCGCTTGCGACGCCAGCGGTTGCGCTCGATCGCGATCGCCCTGGCACTCGGGTTCATGGTGGCACTGTTCTATGCGGCGACCATCGTTCGGCTTGGCGGCAACGTCATGAATAGGCCGCTTTAGGTCAGGGAGTTCACGTGGGTCAGACGAGCAACAAGGGTGGCGACGCGCTGTCTCGCGAGAGGCGACCGGATCCTGTGCGTCGCGGGACGCATCAGGGCGTCGCTATCGCCTGCGTGGGCGCGCTCATCACGATGGGTGCGCTGACGTATGCCGCCGTGCCGCTCTACCGCATGTTCTGCCAAGCCACGGGCTATGGCGGCACGACGCAGCGGGCCGTCAAGGCGCCGGACAAGGTGCTCGACACCGTCATCACGGTGCGTTTCGATGGCAACGTCGCACCGGGAATGCCGTGGGAGTTCGAGCCTGAGCAGCGGACGGTCGACGTGAAAATCGGCGAGACAACCTTGGCGTTCTATAGGGCCGCAAACACATCCGGCGCACCTGTTACGGGAAGCGCGAGCTTCAACGTCTCGCCCGACGGGGCGGGCCGGTATTTCAGCAAGATCGAATGCTTCTGCTTCAAGGAGCAGACACTAGCTGCGGGACAAAGCGTGGATATGCCTGTCTCGTTCTTCATCGATCCGTCGATAAAGGACGATCCCGATGCGAGCGCCATACGCGAGATCACGCTGTCTTATACGTTCTACGCGATCGCGGCAGAAAAGAGCGCTGCCGCCGGCGACAAGCTTGCTCTGCCCCGCAAGGGGAGTTGATCGGTTTTGGCGGCCCTGGGGTTATAGCCGGGCCGGTGAAGAAGGGGTTGAGGCCTTTGTGGGTTCCCGGGCGCATGCCGGGTCACAGTGGTCGAGGCCGGGGACAATAATAACGGGGACGACGGAGACGAACCATGGCCCACGCGCACGGCAAGCAGCACGACTACCACATTATCGATCCGAGCCCTTGGCCGATTACGGCTTCGCTCTCGGCGCTCATCACGGCGATCGGCCTGGTTATCTGGATGCGCTCCATGGGCGAGGGCGCTGAGGGGCTCTTCGGTTTCAAGGGTCCGTGGGTTTTCGCAGCCGGCTTCACCGGCATTCTTGCTACGGCTTTCATGTGGTGGCGCGATGTCATCACCGAAGCGCATCGCGGCGATCACACGCCGGTCGTGCAGCTTCACCTCCGCTACGGCATGATCCTGTTCATCGCCTCGGAAGTGATGTTCTTCGTGGCTTGGTTCTGGGCCTACTTCGATTCAGCCCTGTTCCCCGGCGACGTGCATACGATCCAGAATATCCAGGAATCGGTTGGCATGGTTGCTCGCAACCAGCTTTACGGCGGACACTGGCCGCCGCTGCCGGTCGAGGCAACGGACGCCACCATTCCGGCTACGGGTGCTCCGGTTGGCGGCTACTTCAAGGGTACGTTCAATCCCTGGGGCCTGCCGCTAGTCAACACGCTTGTGCTTTTGCTCTCGGGCTGCACCGTGACCTGGGCTCACCATGCGCTGCTCAAGAACGATCGTCGCGGGCTCATTCTCGGTCTCGTGCTGACGGTTGCGCTCGGGGCGCTGTTTACGTCGCTGCAGGCGATCGAGTACGGTCATGCCGCCTTCACCTTCGGCGGTCACAGCTACGGCTCGACGTTCTTCATGGCGACGGGCTTCCACGGCGCGCACGTGTTGATCGGCACGATTTTCCTGCTCGTGTGCCTGGTGCGCGCGATCATGGGTCACTTCAAGCCTGAGCAGCATTTCGGCTTCGAAGCCGCTGCCTGGTATTGGCACTTCGTCGACGTGGTCTGGCTGTTCCTGTTCGCTGCGATCTACGTCTGGGGCGCGGGCGCTCACGCCGGCGCGGCCCATTAGGCTCATCGACTTGAGCTCAATGTGAAATGGGGGTCGAGCCTTACGGCTCGGCCCCTCTGTTTCTAGGAGGACGTAGCTCATGCCTGATCATCGAGACAACGCAACGCATCATGCTGTTTCGCTGGTTAAGGCCGGGCTCTTGGCTCGGTGTCCGCGCTGCGGCAAGGGCAGCCTCTTCAAGAACGGACTAGAGTTCCGGGATACGTGTGCAAACTGTGGCATGGACTTCAAGTTTCTCGACACCGGCGATGGACCGGCGGTATTCGCGATCTTCATCCTGGGCTTTCTTGTGCTCGGCATGGCGCTCTACGTCGAGTTCAAGTTCCTGCCGCCTGCGTGGGTGCATGTCGTGCTCTGGGGTGTGCTGACGCCGCTGCTGGCGCTCGGGCTGCTCAGGCTGCTCAAGGCGACGCTGGCCGCGCTGCAGTATACGAACAAGGCCGAGGAAGGGCGTCTCGCCAAGGATTAATCCGTAATCGAGGGTAGCTGATGCTCAAGAGACTCCGCGAAGCTCAGCTCATCTGGCCGTCGCTGATGACGCTCGCGGCACTTGGCGTGCTGATCAGCCTTGGGACGTGGCAGGTCCAGCGCAAGGTCTGGAAGGATGGGCTGATCGCCTCAATTCAGGCGCGCGTCGGCGAGCCGCCCGTGGCGCTCGAGGAGCCGGCGGATGCTTGGATTACGCTTGGCGAGCAGGAGTACAGACCGGTTCTCGTGACCGGCCGCTTCCGGCATGGGGATGAGCGGCACCTCTTCGCGGTCGAGAACGGCGAGCCCGGCTGGCATGTCCTTACGCCGCTCGAGACGGCCCGCGGTCATATCGTGCTTGTCAATCGCGGGTTCGTGCCGGAGGCTCTCAAGGATGCGGCGAAGCGTACTGCGGGGCAGGTCGAGGGGCCGGTGACCATGGTGGGGCTCGTCCGGCACGCCGATACGAAGGGCACGTTCGAGCCCGACCCTGACCTCAAGCGCAACATGTGGTTCTGGCGTGATCTCCCCGCAATGGCGGCTTCCGTCGGCTTAGCCGGCGCAGACAAGCACGTGCTGCCGTTCCTTGTTGATGCGAGGGCGGAGCCCGCTAACCTCGGCGGCTGGCCCAGGGGTGGCACGACCCGGCTCGAGATTTCGAACCGGCATCTCGAATATGTGCTCACGTGGTATGGGCTGGCGGTCACGCTGCTTGCCGTTTTCCTGGCCTATGCCGTGCCGCGCTTGCGGTAGAGCCGCGACGAGCCGCCAGCTCCGGCCTCTGGGACGGTATAAGATTGCCGATTGCTTGTCGGGGGGCGGGGGGCGCATTAGGGTGCGCACGATAACTCGCGGCCCCTGTGGGTGGGCCGCCCTACAACCCAGGACTGCTCATTCCGTGAACTATTTCTCCACTAGAGGCAATGCGCCGGTGCTCGGCTTTGAGGACGTGCTGCTTGCCGGGCTCGCGCGCGATGGCGGGCTCTATCTTCCCGAGGCATGGCCGAGGTTATCCAGCGAGACGATCGCGTCGTTTGCCGGGCGGCCGTTTGCCGAGGTCGCCGTCGAGGTCATGGCGCCTTTCGCGGGCTGCGCCATCGCGAGGGACGAGCTCACGCGAATGGCCGCTGAGGCTTATGCGGGCTTTGGCCATCCGGCGGTGACGCCGCTCGTGCAGATCGGCTGCAACACTTGGGTGCTCGAGCTCTTCCAAGGACCTACGCTCGCATTCAAGGACGTGGCGATGCAGCTCTTGGCGCGGCTTATGGATCACGTGCTCGCCAAGCGCGGTCAGCGGGCCACGATCGTCGGCGCGACGTCGGGCGATACGGGAGGGGCAGCCATCGAGGCGTTTCGCTCGTCGGCGCGCGTCGACGTGGTGATCCTGTTTCCCGATGGGCGCGTGTCGGACGTGCAGCGGCGCATGATGACGACGCCTCGCGAGGAAAACGTGCATGCCGTGGCCGTGCGCGGGACGTTCGACGATTGCCAGGGGCTCGTCAAAGCCATGTTCAACGATCACGCGTTCCGTGACCGGGTGGCGCTTTCCGGCGTGAACTCGATCAACTGGGGGCGGATCATGGCGCAGGTGACGTATTATTTCGTCGCTGCGGCCGCGCTTGGCGCGCCGTACCGCAAGGTGAGCTTCGCCGTGCCGACCGGAAATTTCGGCGACATTTTCGCCGGGTGGGTTGCGAAGCAAATGGGGCTCCCCATCGAGTGGCTGGTGATCGCCTCGAACGAGAACGACATCCTGCCGCGTACACATGCCGAGGGGGTTTACGAGATGCGCGGGGTGGTCGCCACGACGTCGCCCTCGATGGATATTCAGATTTCGTCCAACTTCGAGCGCTATCTGTTCGAGGCGGCAGGTCGCGATGCCGCGTTCGTGCGCGGTGCCATGGGCTCGCTCGCGCAGGGCCGGCGCTTCGAGATGAAGGGCCAGCTTCAAGCGCTGCAATCCGAGTTTCAGGCCGCCGCGGCGAGCGAAAGCGAGGTTGCGGACGCGATCCGTCATGTTCGCGTGGAGAGCGGCTATACGATGGATCCACATACGGCATGCGGGTTCGTGGCGATGCAGAAGCGCTTGCCCGAGGGGGAGACGCCGCGGATCGTGCTTTCGACCGCGCATCCGGCAAAATTCCCGGATGCCATGGAGGCAATCACCGGCGAACGGCCAGGCCTGCCGGCACGGCTTTCTACGTTGCTTACAGATGCCGAGCGATATTCGGTGCTCGACAACGATCTTGCTGGCATTGAGCGGTTTGTCGAGGGCGCTCAGCGCGGCGTGCGCGAGGGCGCGGCATGACGGAGCATATCACACGGCTCGCAAACGGGCTTGCGATCGTCACGCATAGCATGCCGCATCTCGAGACAACATCGCTCGGGCTCTGGGTTCGCGTCGGATCGCGCCACGAGCAGGAGCGCGAGCACGGCATCTCGCATTTTCTCGAGCATATGTCTTTCAAGGGCACGGCGTCGCGCTCGGCGCAGGCGATCGCTGAGGAGATCGAGCAGGTCGGCGGCGAGCTCAACGCGGCAACCAGCCTCGAGACCACCTCGTATTTCGCGCGGGTGCTCAAGGGCGACGAGGGCGTGGCGCTGACGCTGATCGCCGACATTCTCCTCAACTCCAAGTTTTCTCCGGACGAGCTCGAGCGCGAGCGAGAGGTCATCCTGCAGGAGATCGCGGCGACGCGCGACGTGCCGGACGATATCGCCTTCGAGCTGGTCAACGAGGCGGCCTATCCTAGGCAAGCTGTCGGGCGGTCCATCCTCGGCAGCGAGGAGAACGTGCGTTCATTCTCGGCCGGCGATCTCAGGGCGTTCCTCGAGACACATTACAAGCCGGGCAACATGGTCATAGCGGCGGCCGGAGCCGTCCAGCACGAGCCATTCGTTCGCCACGCTGTGGCCCTATTCGGCGGGCTCAGTGCAGGAGGGTTCGGGGGCGAGCAGCAGGCTAACTATCAGGGTGGGACGCGCTTTCAGTCGAAGCGCTTCGAGCAGAGCCATCTCGTGCTTGCATTCGAGGCGCCAAGCTACCGTGAGGACCAGTTTTTTGCGGCGCAGGTGTTCTCCGGGTTGCTCGGCGGCGGCATGTCGTCCCGGCTGTTCCAGGAAGCTCGCGAGAAGCGCGGGCTTTGCTATTCGATCTACTCGTCGGCCTGGGGGCTCGGCGATACTGGCCTCTTTGCCGTACATGCGGCTACAGGAACGGAGACGATGGCGAGCCTTATCGAAGTGACCGGCGCCGAGTTCGATGCCGTTGCCAGCGGCGGGCCTACCGCGCCCGAGCTGCAGCGCGCCAAGGCTCAGCTCAAGGCCGGACTGCTGATGAGCCTCGAATCGTCCTCGGCACGCGCCGAGCAGATGGCGCGGCAACTCATGACGCACGGCCGACTGATTGGGAGTGACGAGTTGATCGCCAAGGTGGACGCGGTAACGGCTGACGATGTGCAACTCGTGGCACGGCGTCTCCGCAGCGTCCATCCGTCCGTCGCCGTGGTCGGAGCCGGCAAATCGGCCGGGAAGCTCGCGGCTCTCGCCGCAGCGCGCGTCGAGCCGGACGCGGGGCGGTCTTTATGGCGTTCCTGAGGGCCGGGTCGGCTCACGATGCGCTGATCTTGCAGGGACGGTGCGTCTATTTGCGCCCACTGCAACTCGGCGATTATGCGGCCTGGGCCGAGCTCAGGTCGCAGAGCCGTGCGCATCTCGTGCCGTGGGAGCCGGCGTGGTCAATGGACGACCTGACGAAGGCCTCGTTCCGGCGGCGTGTGCGCCATTACCAGAAGGAAGCGCTCGACGACCTCGGCTACGCGTTGCTGATCTTCGAGACCGAAGGCGCCCGGCTCGTGGGCGGCCTGACACTTTCGCACTTGAAGCGTGGGGTGACGCAGTCGGCGACGCTCGGGTATTGGCTCGGAGCGCCCTACGTCGGCAGGGGGTATATGTCGGACGCTGTGCGGGCGATCCTGCCCTACACCTTTGAAACATTGAGCCTGCATCGGATCGAGGCATCCGTGCAGCCGACGAATGAAGCGTCGCTGCGAGTTCTGGACCGGGTCGGCTTCCGCCGGGAGGGAATGGCGCGCGGCTATCTCAAAATCAACGGACAGTGGCAGGATCACGTGCTGTTCGCGATGCTCGCCGACGAGTGGATCATCGCGGGGCGGGGCGCATGAGCATGAGCAGGGGAGGGACGCGAAACAGAGACGGGCGCGCAGAGCCGGCCATGCGCCGGGCTGCTATCCTCATCGAGCTCATCCTCCTCGTTGTTGCGTTTATCGCCGCCGTGCCCGAGCGGGCGCTGGCCCTGAACCCGATCGTGGTCAGCACCGACCAGGGGCGAATCGAGATTACGACGCTTGGCGATCTCTACGAGGGCCGTGGCGATAGCTTGCAGGTCGAGACGGCCGCGGGAGCCGACGGTCTCACGGGACGCATGTCGGTCGCCGCAACGACGCCGGGCACGAACCCGAACTGGATCGTCTTTGCGCTTACCAACCCCACCGATAAGCCCATCGAGCGCTGGCTCACGGCCGACCGCTATGCCGTGATCGGGTCCGGGGCCGTCTGGCCGGATCTCGACGCCCGGCGCATCGAGACCGTGACGCCATCGATAGGATTCGTGCCTGAGCGCATCAAAAGCGACAGAGCCGATCTTTTCCGCATTACACTCGAGCCGGGGCAGACGATTACCTACGTCGCCGAGCTTTCCTCCGAGCGGTTCGCGCGGCTCCATCTCTGGAAGCCGCTCGAGTACGAGCTCAAGATCTCGGACCGGCAGCTCTTCAACGGCATCATGCTCGGCCTCACCGGCCTGCTTGCCATCTTCCTCACGGCGATTTTCGCCGCAAATCACAAGGTCGTCTTCCCGGCCGCAGCGCTCGTCGCCTGGTGCGCACTCGCCTATCTCTGCGTCGACTTCGGCTTCTTCCACAAGCTCTTCAACATGAAGCCGGAGGCGAATGCCGTCTATCGCGCGGCGGCGGAATCGGCGCTTGCGGCGAGCCTTGTCGTGTTCCTGCACGTGTTCCTGCGGCTGGCGGCCTGGCACGGGCTCGTGCGGATGCTGATCAGCGTCTGGCTCTTGGCGCAGTTTTCGCTCGTCGCCGTTGCAATCATCGATCCGCGGCTTGCGGCGACGTTTGCGCGCTTGTCGTTCGTCTTCATCGGAGCGACCGGCGCGGGTCTCATCCTCTTCCTCGCGGTGCGGGGACAGGACCGGGCCTTGTCGCTCATTCCGACGTGGCTGTTGTTTCTCGTGTGGATCTTCGGGGCTGGCGTTACGCTCACCGGTCAGCTCTCGGGTGACGTCGTGGTGTCAGGCCTTGTTGCGGGGCTCGTTCTCATCCTGCTGCTCATCGGTTTTACAGTGACGCAGTACGCCTTTCGCTCCATCGAGCCGGTCTATGGGGCGACGCCGTCCGAACTGCAGACGCGATCGATTGCGGTCGATGCCTCGGGCGCAGCGGTATGGGAATGGAATGTTCGCCGCGATGAAGTGAAGGTGAGCCCGCTGGTCGAGGCCTGGCTTGGCCTCTCGCCGGGTGAACTCAATGCGCGTACGGACGACTTTGTAAAGCACCTGCATCCACTCGACCGTGAGCGTTTCAGATTGGCGCTGTTTGCAGTGCAGGAGCGGCGGGATGGGCGTCTCGCCTGCGAGTTCAGAATTCGCCAGGCCGATAATAGCTATCGCTGGTTCGAGCTCGAAGGCGCGGGCGTTCCGGGAAGCGATCCGAGGTCGCTAAAGTGCATCGGCCTCCTTCGTGACATTACGGACGCCAAGCGCGCGCATGAGCGGCTCCTGCACGACGCCGTGCGCGACAGCCTCACGGGGCTGCCCAATCGTGAGCTCATCCTCGACCGGCTGGCGGTTGCGGTGGCACGGGCTCGCAGCGAGCCGCAGATCAGGCCGACCGTTCTCACGATCAATATCGACAAGTTCACGAGCGTGAATTCTTCGCTCGGGCTCGTGCTCGGCGACAGCTTGCTGCTCACCATCGCACGGCGTCTGCAGCGCCACGTCGGACCCAACGATACTTTGGCCCGTCTTGGCGGTGATCAATTCGCAATTCTCACACTTTCCGAGCAGCCGGTGGCGGAGCTAGCGCAGAATGCCGAGCGTATCCGCCGCTCCTTGCGCTCGCCGATCAAGATTGCGGGGCAGGAGATCGTGCTTACGGGCTCGCTTGGCATCGCGGTCTATGAGGGCGAGGATACAAGCCACGACGACCTGCTCAAGAAGTCGGAAATCGCGATGTTCCGCGCCAAGCGGGCCGGCGCCGATCGCATCGAAGTCTTCACACCGGAGATGCGCGGTGATCAAGATGAGCGGCGTGCTCTCGAGGGCGATCTGCGCAAGGTGCTGGAGAAGAACCAGCTCAGGCTTTTTTACCAGCCGGTGGTCTATTTGCCGACCGAGGAGCTTGCTGGGTTCGTCGCGCTTCCGCGCTGGGAGCATCCGACGCTGGGCCTGATCGATCCCATCGCCTTCGTGCCGCTCGATGATCGTTCCGATATGATCGTGAAGCTCGGTGCGCATATGTTGGTGCGGGCGGCGCGGGATGCGAGCAACTGGCAGAAGGAGCATATGCGGGGCGATGCGCCGCTGTTCGTTCTCGTCAATATTTCGTGCTGGCATTTGTTCCAGCCTGAGTCGATCCAGGAGCTGAGGCACGCTCTTGGGCGCAATCAGTTGCCGAAGGGAACACTCAAGATCGAGATCTCAGAGCAGTTGCTCTTGGAAAATCCAGAGAAGGCGACTGAGGTTTTGGAACTGCTTCGGGGTGCCGGGGCTGAGATTGCGCTCGACGGGTTCGGAACCGGCTACTCCTCGCTGCCCTATCTCGAGAAGTTGCCGTTCGACACGGTCAAGCTCGACCAGGGGCTGCTGCAGGCAAGCAGCGGTCAGAGCAAGGGAGATGCGGTGCTCGTTCGATCTCTCGTTGCGGTCGCACGCGAGATGGGCAAGGCCGTCGTTGCCAAGGGCGTCGAGGCACAGGGAGATGTGAGCTTCCTGCGCTCGATCGGCTGCGATTATGCGGAAGGCCCGTACTGCGGGGAGCCAATCCCCGAGGGCGAGGTGAGCAATGTTCTCTCGCTTGTCAGCAAATCCGAACGCAAGCTCAAACCGCGCGCTATGTTCCGCACGAAGCCACAAAGGAAAGGGCCGGCACAGCCAGCCACTCCGGAACGAGCCGCCAAGTCTCTGGCTGTCCAGCCGGCAAGTGCCACGGCACAGCAGACGGGACAGCAGGTCAATGCAACTGGACCTGCGGTCGCGAACCGGCGTGTGCGTGGGCAGTCGCCATTGCGGGGCAATGGCGCAGCATTTCAAATAGCCGCGCCAGCTCCGGCGGCAGCACCGCAAATACAACTCGGCTCCGTGGCGATGCCAGGTCCGAGCTCAAGTCCAGGCCTAAATCCAAGTCAAAGCATGTCACGATCAGGATCAAGTCCGGCACAAGGCGAGATGCGCCCTGCTGCCGGCCCTGCGAATGGGCCAGTGTTTGCTCAGGCACCCTCACCTCAGCCGCCGTCACCACCGCCACCGCAAGTGCAGGCGATCGCACCGGCCGGCTCGCATATCTCGCGCATCGCGGATGTGCTACCGCCGGTGCCCTCGTCGGAGGATTTCACGCCGCTTGCGGACGAGCCGCTCGTCGCTCCTGTCTCGCTGCAGATGCTTGCAGCGCAGCTTGAAAAGAGCGCGCCGTCACCACTTTCCGAGCAAGCGCCGGGCGCAGCGAGATTCGTGCCTGAGTCGCCCCCCGCTATACCGCCGCCGTTGCCACCGCAGCAAAGCCACATTCCGGCCATTGTACCGGCCAGTGTCGTACCGCCGCCCCTGCCGCCGACACCGCAGCCATTCCAACCACATCAGCATAGTGCGCCACCGCGTCCGGCGCCGGACTTCTCAGGTCTGCCGCCGTCGATTGCCGAGAGCCTGGCGCGGCTTGCCGGCAATACGCCGAGAAAGCCCTCCAAGTCGGAGTCATCGGGCGCGTGAGACGTTGCGCCGTGTCGACCTTCAGGCGTGGCCGGCGTCGCTCACGAGGTGGGATGGGTCCACGCCGATCTTGGCGAGTGCGCGGAGATATTTCGAGTCGAGGTCCGGGTCGAAAACGAGGTCGAGATCCGCCGGGCAATGAAGCCAGCCATTGGCTTGGAGCTCGTTCTCAAGCTGGCCGGCCGACCAGCCCGCATAGCCGAGCGCAAGCATCGATCGATCCGGGCCTTCGCCGGATGCGATAGCGCGCAGGATCTCGATAGAGGCGGTCAAGCTCACGTCGGCATCGATTTGAAGAGTTGCGTCCGTCGCGTAGTAGTCCGACGAATGCAGCACGAAGCCTCGGCCGGTCTCGACCGGGCCGCCCATGTGCACGCTGCGCTCGAGAACGTCACTGGCAATACCCTCCTCGGTGCTACCGGTGGGGATGCCGAGACGGTCCAGTAGGTTTGGAAAGTTTATGTGGTCTGCGCGATGGTTGATAATCAGGCCCATGGCACCTTCAGGAGAATGGGCGCACATGTAGATGACCGAACGAGCAAACCTGCGATCTGTCATCAACGGCATGGCTACGAGCAGCTGGCCTTTGAGAAAGGTCTCGCTGCGTTTTCGTCGCTTGGGCTTCAAGGTACTCATGGTAGGAAGACTAGCGCTCCCCTGTGCGAGATGTGAAGCGGCGTTTTTCTGATCTTTTGACCTGAAATTGCCGCATCTCGGATGACGACTTTACGAGATGGCAGGTTTCATCCGCTGAAACTGGCCTTAAGCGATCGATCGGAACTGCCACGAGACACGAGGTCCTTACTCATGAAATTGCCAAGGCTGGATGGATGGCTTACCGCTTCGCGCGGCGCCTTAGCTCTACTTTCGATTATATCGGCAGCCGGGCCCGGGGCTGCAAGCGCCTGGTCGAGCGAATTGACTACGCCATGGCAAGTGGGCCAAAAGGCGAGAACCCGCTTATTCGCGGGTGAGGTCGATGGCCGCGCGCTGGCCTTTGTCGAAATTGAGCTGGCGCCGGGATGGAAGACGTACTGGCGCAACCCGGGAGATGCCGGCGGATTGCCGCCGTCGTTCGACTGGGCGAAGTCACAGAATCTCGCCGAGGCTACCGTCCTCTATCCGGCGCCGATTCGCATGAGGGATAAGGCCGGAGATACGATCGGCTACAAAAGCCATGTGATCTTTCCCGTGGAGCTCAAGCGGCAGGCAGACGGGGGTGCACTCAGCCTGGAGCTCGATGCGCAATACGGCATCTGCAAGGACGTCTGCATTCCGGTCGAAGCAAGCCTCAAACTCGAAGTGCCACCAGGCAAGTTGGAGGCCGCCGGTGCCGCTGCGCTAAGTTCGCTTGCTGCCGTACCCCGCGCGCAGGAAAAATTGACGGCGAGCGATCCTGTACTCGTCAAGGCTGAGTGTGTGCTTCGGCCGGATCGCCCCCACGTCGCCATTGAGGCGCAGTTTGCCGAGAGCGGCGATGGAGCGGAGGTCTATCTCGATGTGCCGGGTGGGATCTTCATTCCGCATCCGGTGAAGACGGGCGATCTTGGCGGGGGGAAGCTTCAATTCGAGGCCAAACTCGGTGTGGACGTCGACGTCGATGCGCTCAGGGGCAGGACCATAACGGCGACGCTCGTCGGCGCGGGCGGGGCTTCATCGGCGACATGTCAGGCGAACTGAGCAGAACCGAATGTATCGTGGACCGTGTTAGAGCCTTGTGCTCGCGTCGGGCCGTTCAATCAGTTTGGAGAGACCAATGACAATCAAGGTTGGCGATCAGCTGCCGCATGCCAAATTCACAATCATGGGTCCGGACGGTCCCAGGCCCGCCACGACGGAAGACATCTTCAAGGGCAAAAAGGTGGCCTTGTTCGCCGTGCCAGGTGCGTTCACGCCGACATGCAGCGAGCAGCATCTGCCCGGCTTCCTCGCTGATCTCGATGCGATCAAAGCGAAGGGCGTCGATATGGTCGCTTGCACCGCGGTGAACGACATCTTTGTTCTCAATGCATGGGCCAAGGCGCGGAACGCCGATGGCAAGATCACGATGCTTGCCGACGGCAACTCAGAGTTTGCAAAGGCAAATGGCCTCGAGATCGATCTCGCGCCCTTCGGGCTCGGCATGCGGTCGAAGCGATACGCCATGATCGTCGATGACGGCGTCGTGAGTTATCTCGGAGTCGAGGATAGTCCTCCAGCGCACGAAAAAGCCACCGCGACCAAGCTTTTGGCGGCTTTGTGACATCTCCATCTGTTTGCCTGAACAAACGCTCGGAACTATCTGTATTCAACTAATTAATTGAGAAATGCGCGGCCCGCGTCACTCGTTCGATGCAACCTAAGGCTTCGGACAAGTTGACGCGTGCAGTCCTCTTTCCCTTGTGTCGCCGTTTTGTGCGTGCGAATTGCGCATGCACATCAAGCAATAGCATGGGAATGTTAGTGATGAAATTGAACGTCCTCGCCGTCGCAGCGGCTCTTCTCTTTATGGCCGGTGCTACGTCTGCCGACGCTCGCCCCACGCGCGAGATGGATCACGACCACCGGAGTCCATTCGTACAGAAGTCGTCTGTCGTGAGCGAAGCTCGCCGCAGCGCAGCAAGTTCTTCGACGAAGCGTCAACGCTATGCCAACTCTCGCACGCGTGCAGAGCGCGTTCGGTATGCTTCGTCTCAGCGTTCGGAGGATTCCTCTTCGCGTCACGCAGCCGGCGGGCGCCCGCGCGCCTGGTGCGGCTGGTGGATGCGCACGCAGCGTGGCGGTGGTCCCGAGTTGAACCTCGCCTGGAACTGGAGCAAGTGGGGCCACTCTGCCGGTGGCCCGCAGGTTGGCGCCGTTGTCGTATGGCGCCACCATGTCGGGGAGATCGTGGGCCAAGCTGCCAATGGGCAGTGGCTCGTTCGCTCGGGTAACGATGGCGGCGCCGTGCGTACGCGCGCTCGCTCGGTTGCCGGCGCCGTCTTCCGCGTCGGCTAAAGCCGAAGACCTTTCACTTAGAACGCTGGAAGCACGCGCTTCCATCGCGAATGCTCGGGCCTCATACCGGCCGGACAAAGTCTTGACTCACGGGTCTGCGGCGTCCGGCCAGTATTCTCTCTTGTTTGCGCGCACCCGCCACACCAACCCTGCGCGCTGATACCAACCGCACTTCGTCAGTACTTCGTGCGGTCGGTATCATGTCCCGCAGCATTACCTTAAGAACTGAAAAGGCCGTCTCCTTGCGAGGCGGCCTTTTTTTTCATTTGCTCGAGCTCAGCCGTGCTCAGGCCGCGAGTAGGCGGTCCAGGAATTGGCGCAAGCTCGAGCTCAAGTCCGTTGCTTCCTTGCCGAGGGCGCGCGCGCGGCCAACGACATCGTATGCGGCTTTGTCGGTCGAGCCGATAGCAATTGAGACTTCGTTGATCGTGCCGGTGACCGTTGAGGTCTCGCCAGCGGCAGACATCGCTGACTTGGCGATTTCGGCCGTTGCCGCCGTCTGCTCCTCGATGGCTGCCGAGATCGAGATGACGGCGTGGCCAATGTCGGCAACGACGCCGCGAATGCTGTTCACCGCCTCAACTGCGTTGCTGACCTCTGAGCCGACTGCGCCGATCTGAGCCCCGATCTCGTCGGTGGCCTTGGCGGTTTGGCTTGCGAGTGCTTTGACCTCGCTTGCTACGACCGCGAAGCCCTTGCCGGTCTCACCGGCGCGCGCTGCCTCGATGGTCGCATTGAGTGCGAGCAGATTGGTCTGATCGGCGATGGCCTTGATCATATCGACGACGTTTTGAATCCGCGACGCCTTGTCGGCAAGCGATGCTACGATCTCGTTGGTTCTTTCAGCGTGCTTTCCAGCTTCAGATGCAATCGTGCCCGAGCGTATGGAGAGCGATGCCACCTCCCGGATCGAGGCCGATAGCTCCTCGGACGCGGCAGCGACCGCCTGGACCTCATGGTTGGCCGTATTGCTGGCGCTCGCCACCTTGGAGGAGCTTGTCTTGCTTTCGTCGGCGAGCTTTGCCATCTCGAGCGCGGAGCGTTCGAGTTCGCCCGCGGCGGTTGCGACCGACTTGACGACAGTACCCACGCGCTCCTCAAACTCATGGGCGAGGTTTGCCGTCATCTGGCGGCGCTGGGCCTCGCGCTCACGGCGCTCGGTCTCGGCGGTCTCTGCCCGGCGCACGGCTTCGGCTTCGGTAAAGGCACGAATTTGATCAACGGCGCGTGCGATATCACCAATCTCGTCGGAGCGCTGCATGCCGGAAATCTCGACCGACTGTCCCGTCGCCATGATTTTTAGAGCGCCGGTGAGCAGGGTGATCGGCCCTACGATGGTGCGTGCAACGAGCCAGCCTATCAAGACCTGAGCGACGAGGATGACGAAGAAAGCAAGACCCATTCTTTTCGACATTCCGGCAACGTCAATCAATGCCTCGTCGGCCGTTTGCTCGGCGTAGACTTTCCACCGCGTGCCAAACAGCGATGCGTCGGTCTCGGAGACCAAGTGGTTTTTGCCTTCGTGGAGGACGATACGCGACTTGGACGTGCTCTCCGCGATGCCCATGTCGGCGGCGGGCTTGCCGGCGGTCGGGGCTTGAGCAAGCGGCGCGTTCGTGCGGATAATCTGGTCGGGGCCGATAGCGAACGTTTCGCCGGTCTCGCCGAGCCCATCGCGTGCTCCAAAGACACGGTCGAAGAGGGTCGGCGCCAAGCGAATGACGGCATAGGCGACGCGGATATCTTCCTGCGCGCGATCCATTGCTACGTTCGATTTCCTAACGATCGGAACGGCAACGAATGCGGCGGGGGCGCCATCGGCCAGGGTCGATGCCGTGAAGTCCTGGAAGGCGACATCCTTGTCGCCAATTTCCTGCAGGGAGGCGAAGAGGGTCTCAAGGCCGCTTCCGGCAAGGTCCGGCGTGCCAAGCCACTGGCCGAATTCCTGGCCCTTCTTGGCCGTATAGACAACTTGACCCTCGGCACTCAGCAGAAGGATATCCTCGTAGTGACCCTGGGCCAGTTGCTCCAAAAGCGCGGGGTGAAGCTTGGAATGGCGAAGTCCGTACATCGTGCCCGAGCTTGCGCCATCAATTGCGGCGCGTTCGGCAGGTGGCGCGCTTGTGAAGACCTTCACAATGCCTGCGGCGTTCTCGGGCTTTGCCAGTATTTCTATGAGGTCTGCGACGTTGTCTCTGACACTCTTTTGATTTGCAAGGTTGGCAGTGTCGGCACGCAAGCGCTCGGCAATGAGCTCGAGGCTTGTGCGGCGTGATTGAGCGGCGACTGATAGTCGTTCGAAAGCTGCTTTTTGGAGACCGTCTTCAGCGCCGGACCAGCCGATCCATGCCATGGCGGAGGCGCCAATCAACCCTAAGCCGACGAGAGCGACCGGAATGCGAGCCCGCAATTTCTGAAACATGATTACATTCCAAAGCTTAATTGTTTTCTTTCATCAACAATCTCATGATGGTCTTTGTAAATCCTTACTGCGGCGACCCTTGAACCGAATTGCCGTGGTAAGATGCTGATCCAGATCTGGTTCATTACCCACACGCGTCGCCCGCCCTGAAACGGCTCGTTCCGTTGGGAACTGTCGTGGTCGCAAGGGCGTGGCTCAATCACGATTATTTCGTGAAGGAGGGGCAATGATCGAGTCTCTTACAGAGCTGTTGTGGAACGTTCTCGAGCTCAGTCCCTGGGTCCGCCGCACGTTTTTCGCGCTTCTGACGCTCGCTTTGCTTTTTTTTGGTTGGTGGAGCTGGCGGGGATTGGCTTTCGTCGCCGCGATCTGGTTCGCGCTGGAACTTCCAGATCTCATCGCGTTGGCCACTGGGGCGAAGAAACGCTAAGAGCTGCGTCCATTTATTCCGGCAGTACTCTAATCAGGGCGCGTTGTACCGCTCTTCTTGAGGCCGGCGATGCCTAGGCGCGCGAGCTCGTCGGCACGCTCGTTCTCCGGATGGCCCGCGTGGCCTTTGACCCAATGCCATGCGACCTGGTGGCGTTTCAAGGCCTCGTCCAGACGCTGCCAAAGCTCCATGTTTTTGACCGGCTTTTTATCGGCTGTTTTCCACCCGTTTCTTTTCCAGCCGTTTATCCATTTCGTGATGCCGTTGCGGACGTATTCGCTGTCGGTGAAGAGGTCGACGGCGACGCCCTTCTTTAAGGCCTCGAGCGAGGAAATGGCGGCCATCAGCTCCATGCGGTTGTTGGTCGTGTGGGGTTCGCCGCCCTTCAGCTCGCGGCGATGCTCGCCATAGATCAGAATGGCGCCCCAGCCGCCGGGGCCCGGATTTCCCGAGCAGGCGCCGTCGGTGTAGATCTGGACACGCTTTTCCTCGTCGCTCATGAGCGATGCTCCAGACCGTAGTCGCTGCTGTGGCGCACGCCTTGATGAAAGCGGAGGCGGCGGAGATAGGCCATCGGATCATGCGGCTTCACGAGGGCGTCCTTGGACGTGTGCAGCCAATCGTGGGCCCGCGTGAGAAGAAAGCGCAAGGCGGCACCGCGGGCAAGTATCGGCAGTGCCTCCCGCTCCCGGGCGCCGAACGGGCGAACGTCCTGATAGGCGCGCAGAAGTGCCTGGCCCTTGGTGAGATTGAATGCGCAGTCGGGCTCGAAGCACCAGGCGTTGAGAGCAATCGCGACGTCGTAGGCGAGCGCGTCGTTGCAGGCAAAATAAAAGTCGATTAGGCCCGAAAGCTTGCCGCCGAGGAAGAAGACGTTGTCCGGGAATAAGTCCGCGTGGATGATGCCCATCTCGAGCGATGCGGCCGGCCAGGTGTCCTTGAGATGCGCAAGCTCCTGCTCGATGATTTTGCGCAGACCGGGCGTGATCTCGTCGGCGCGGTCGGCAAACCCTGCGAACAAGGTATGCCAGCCGGATAGGCCAAGGGCATTGTTGCGGCGAAGCGCGTAGTCGCGCGCGGCGATGTGCAGCTCGGCCATGGCACGGCCGACGGCTGTGCAATGAGCGGTGTCGGGCCGCCTGATCCAAACGCCCTCGAGGAATGTCACGATCGCGGCGGTGCGGCCGGCGATCTCAGACAGTATCTCGCCCTTCTCCGTGCGCACAGGCAGCGGACAGGAGAGGCCGCGCTTGGCAAGATGCTCGAGAAGGCCGAGAAAAAACGGAAGATCCTCTTTGGCGACGCGGCGCTCATAGAGCGTCAGGATGTAGGTGCCCTTTGAGGTGTGAACCAGGTAGTTGGTGTTCTCTACCCCTTCGGCGATGCCTTTGTACGACAGGAGCTCGCCAAGACCGTAGCTTGAGATGAGCTTGGCAAGCTCATCGTCGGTCACTTCCGTGTAGACGGCCATCGGGCTTTTTTTCTCTCAGCTATTCGGCGAGCGAGGCTCACAAATTGCAGAACGTCAGGCGCCGGCGAGGGCGCCGCGCAGCTCTCGCGGCACGTTGAATGCGATGCGCTCGTCGGTCGTCGCGATGACGTCGACCGAAACTCTGAAGCGTTGTCGTAACGCCTCGATGACCTCGTCCACAAGCGCTTCGGGTGCGGATGCGCCGGCGGTGATGCCGACCGTGCCGAGCCCGTCCATGAGGTGCCAGGGAATTTCATGGGCGCGTTGAATGAGAACCGCTTTCGGGCATCCGGCGCGCTCGGCGACCTCAACGAGGCGCAGGGAATTCGACGAGTTCGGGGCGCCAACCACGAGGACGAGGTCGGATTGGGGAGCGATGGCTTTCACGGCGACCTGGCGATTGGTCGTGGCGTAGCAGATATCTTCCTTGTGGGCCCCCACGACGTTCGGGAAGCGCTTCTTCAGGACGCCCACGATTTCTGCAGTATCGTCGACGGAGAGCGTTGTCTGGGTGACGTAGGCGAGCCGGTCCGGGTCGCGCGGATTGAAGCGGCGCGCGTCAGCCACCGTCTCAATCAGGGTGACGGCGCCGGGTGGAAGTTGGCCTTGCGTGCCCTCGACCTCGGGATGCCCGGCGTGGCCGATGAGCACGATCTCCAAGCCTTCGGCGTAATGCCGGCCAGCTTCCATATGCACCTTAAAGACGAGTGGGCAGGTTGCGTCGATTGCGAACAGATTGCGGTACTTGGCGGCTTGCGGCACGGATTTGGGTACGCCGTGTGCCGAAAAGATCACGGGCTGAGCTGTATCGGGTATCTCACTGAGCTCCTCCACAAAAATGGCACCTTTGGCCTTCAGGCTGTCTACCACATAACGGTTGTGCACGATTTCATGACGGACGTAGACGGGGGCGCCGAACTTGGCCAAAGCAAGCTCTACGATTTGAATGGCACGGTCGACGCCGGCGCAGAAGCCGCGCGGCGCAGCGAGGAGGATCTTGAGAGGCGGCGGTTGGCCACCTTGCTCGGGCTGCTGGTTGGGGCTTCTCGGTAACATGCGGTCTCGGTCCTGACTTAGTTGAAATCACGGCCCAGTTGATCGAAATCTTGGCGCGCTACGCGTGCTTTGCGTAACAGCATATAGGGGTGCTAGAGCTTGACCTCGGTTTACAAGAAAAACCTTGTGGCTGCGCCTCTCAACTCGACGAAGCCGGCGGAGCTCCGTCGCTTCTCAGATTATGCGGATCGGAGCGTGATGGTGCAATCCGTCTTCAACGCCAGGAGCCTGAACGCCAGGATGGTGATAAGGGGGGCATGCCTTGCAACGCTCCTGCCAGGCCTGCTCACGGGCTGCGGGCTGTCGTCGGTCACCTCGGGCTTGGGGACGAGCATATTCGGTGGGTCGTCGCAGGCGTCCGCGCAACCGAGTGCAGTGACGGAGACCGAGCTGCTTGCAGCGGCCAAGGCTGGCGGCGATCAGGTGCAGGGCCTGGGTGCTGGCGATACCTCGCCCGGGTGCCCGCGCTTCACGGTCTGGCCGAGGGACCAGCACATCACCATTTATGAGCCGGGCCGTGTTGGCGATGGCCTCGCGATCGTGCATCGCGGCGAGCTTACAAAGACGGCGCGAGAATGCACGATCGAGGGGAACCACGTTACCGTCCGATACGGCTTCTCGGGGCGAGTGCTTCTCGGACCACGCGGCAAGACCGGACCGCTTTCACTCCCGATCAGCGTTTTCGTCGCCGATGCCAAGCGGGAGAAGATTTCGACCAGCCGGCTGCGGGTTGACGCGTCGGTCGCGGTCGAGAATCCGATCGGATATTTCTCGGGCGTGCAGACGGTGACGTTCGACGTGCCGGAAGGGTCCCGGCCCGGCGAGTTCGAGGTCTTCGTCGGGTTTGAGCGCACGACGCCGAACGCAGGTTGATGGCCCGGCTCATACCGGCCGGACAAAGTCTTGACTCACTGGTCTGCGGTTTCCGGCCGGTATTCTCTTTAGCTTGCGCGCAGTCCTGTTGAAAGCATGCTTCCAGCATGACACACCAACCCTGCGCGCTGATGACCTGCCCGCACTGCGTCAGCACTTCGTGCGGTTGGTATAAGTCGGTCCCGATCAGTGAAAAAAAGCCGAGGTCGCCCTCGGCTTTTCGATTCGTTGCCTAACGTATTGCTGTTAGTTCAGCTTGCCCGGCAGCTCGCGAATGCTGGTCTCGGCGAGGGCGTTGGCGGCGTCGCCGGTAATGCGGGACTTCAGGATGCTCTCGGCGGCGGAAACCGCGAGGTCGACGGCCGCGGAGCGAACCTCGCTTACGGCCTGCGCCTCGGCACGGGCGATCTTTTCCTCAGCGGCCTTGGTGCGGCGCTCGAGTTGCTCACCAAGCGCCTTGCGCGTCTCGGCAGCAACGTTGTCGGCTTCGCGCTTGGCCTGCTCGATGATGGCCTTGGCCTCCTCTTCGGCCTCGCGGCTTTTGCGCTGATAGTCGGCCAGCAGCTGCTGGGCTTCTTCGCGGAGGCGGCGGGCCTCGTCGAGCTCGGCGCGAATCGCAGCGGCGCGAGCATCGAGAGCTTTTCCGATCATGCCAGGCACGCCCTTCCAGACGAGCACCAGGATGAAAAGCGAGAACGAGATCAGAACCCAGAACTCAGGCATTTGGGGGTCTAAAAGGGCGCTCATGTTCCAGCTCACTCTTTTCGTAATTCGTGTCTTCGAAAATCTTGTCTTCGGACGTCTCGTCGCAAATCCTGTCGTGTCGGCCGCGGGCTACTTGCGCGACAGTGCTGCTGCGACCTCGTCTGTGGTTACCGTCTGGCCCGCGAGCCGACCCACGATGGCTGTGACCGTCTCACCGGCGATATCGTTGACACTCGCAAGCGCCTTGGACTTGGTGGCCGCAATGCGCACCTCTGCGTCGCCGAGCTTCTGCGCGAGCTGCGCCTCGACGGCCGCACGTTCTCTCTCGACCGCAGCATTCAGGCTCTCGCGAGTTTGACGCGCGATAGACGACGCATTGGCGCGAGCATCCGCGAGGGATTTCTCGTAGGTCTCGAGGGCCTTCTCCGTCTCGCCCTTCAGCCGCTCGGCCGACGCGAGGTCACGCTGAATACGGTCCTTGCGCTCATCGAGCACTTCGCCGATGCGCGGGAGCGCGACGCGCGACATGATGAGGTAGAGAACGATGAAAGTGACTGCCAGCCAAAAGAGCTGCGGGGCAAAGTCGTTCACGTTGAGCTGCGGCAGCCCGCCGGACTTCTTCTCGGCAGCCGCGGCGGCCTCGTGAGCAACTTCGGCTGCAGCCGCGACGAGCGCGGTCATCGCTGCAAGCATTTTGGTCTCCAATACAAATGAGAGACGCCCGGACTGGCGCACGCGCAAGCCCGGGCAGCTCTAGGCTCGATCAACCGAAGAGGATGATGAGCGCGATCAGAAGGCCGAAGAGGCCCGTGGCTTCTGCGAGGGCGAAGCCGATTAGAAGGTTCGTGAACTGGCCCGGAGCAGCCGACGGATTGCGGAGAGCACCCGACAGGTAGTTGCCGAAGATGTTACCGATGCCGATGCCTGCGCCGATGAGTGCGAAGCAGGCGAGGCCGGCGCCGATGAACTTTGCTGCCTGGGGATCCATAGGTCGTCTCCATTTAGGTTTTGGTTGATTGAGCTAACTTTGAGCACGTCGACGCTTGGGCCAAGCTCCCCGCCTGTCCCGAGCCTCAGCGCGCTTAGTGATGCATGTTGACCGCGTCGTTCAAGTAGATGCAGGTCAGCACGGTGAAGATGAAGGCCTGGAGGAATGCCACCAGAAACTCCAGCCCCGTGAAGGCTGCCGTGAAAAGAACGGGTGCTGCTTTTGCAAACACCGGCAAGCTCACGGCGAAACTCGCGAATACCTTCAGCATCGTGTGGCCTGCCATCATATTGGCGAAGAGGCGGACCGAGAGGCTGATCGGACGAATGAGATAGGAGACGAGCTCGATCGGTACGATCAGGGGCATGAGCCAGAGGGGCACGCCGTGCGGCACGAAAAGCTGCAGGTAGCCGACGCCGTGGCGGGCAAAGCCAATGAGCGTAACCGTGATCCAGACCATCGCGGCAAGCGCGAAGGTCACGATGATGTGGCTCGTGACCGTGAACGAGCCGGGGACCATGCCCAGCATGTTGAGGGCCAGAATAAAGATGAAGATGGTGAAGACCCAGGGGAAGTACTTCATGCCTTCATCGCCGAGGTTCTCGCGGACGATGCCGGCGACGAACTCGTAGCAACTTTCGGCAATCGATTGCATGCGCGTCGGGACGAGCGAGCGGGCACGCATCGCTGAGATCAGAAATACGGAGACCAGAACAAGCGCCAACACCATGAAGAGAGAGGCGTTGGTAAAGGAAATGTCGTAGCCGAAAAGCTCAAGCGGGATCAGGCGCTTGATCTCAAACTGATGCATCGGCCCGTGCGATTCCGCTGCGTGGCCCGCTACTTCTGCTGCTTCAGCCAATTTACCTGCCCCCTACTTCTCGTCGTCTTCTTCTTCGTCCGGTGCGGGCCTCGCGCTGCGCTGAAGCGGCTCAGCCTCAGACTGCATGCGCCGAGCGGTGCGGACTATGTTCATGATTCCGGCCGCGAAGCCCAGCATCAGAAACACGATTAGAAAAACAGGTCCTGTGCCGAATTGACCGTCCAGTACCTTGCCGATGAACCCGCCGACGGCGATGCCGACTACGAGCTCGACGGAAATCTTCATCGCCTGGCCGAACGCCGCGCCCCGAGCTCTATCATTAGGCTCGTCTGTGCCACGCTTAGCCCTCGTCTCGGCCTTCACTTTCTCGAGACGGGCACCGAGATCGGAAGCGCGCTTTTTGAACGCTTCTCGCTCCTCAGGTGAAATATCACCGTGCGTGGGCTTCGGATCTTGATCTGAACCCGAGGGGCCTGACGACATGACTTTTCTGCCCGTTCAAAGCAGTGGGTAATACAGCCGGATTACTGACGGCGCGCACCATAGTGACGGGTTGTGAGAGGTGTCAAGCAGGGGCCACACTGTCGATACGGGTCAGGGTACGGCGAAACGGCGCAGGTCCAGCCTCAGGGGACGCTCCGGTGCTCTATCGAAGAAACGGCCTAGCTCCGGGATGCGCCGTCGTCAGGCGACCTGGGCGGATGCAGGGCGGGCGGCTTGACGTTGTCGAGCAACGAAACCGCATCGAGCGATGGACGAAGCTGGCCTGAGCACTTATTGCGCCGCACAAAAATGATCGACGTTCAGTAAGCGCTCTCCTAACTAGCTGGCCTCGCGGAACGCGCGGGCGGTTTCGAGATCGACTGAGACCAGCTGCGAGACGCCCTTTTCCGCCATGGTGACGCCGAACAGGCGGTTCATGCGCGTCATCGTCATGGGATGGTGGGTGATGACCAGAAAGCGCGTGGCGGTTTCCTCTGCCATCTTTTCCATGAGGGTGCAGAAGCGGTCGACGTTCGCGTCGTCGAGAGGGGCGTCCACCTCGTCGAGCACGCAGATCGGCGAGGGGTTGGTCAGGAAGACGGCGAATATCAGCGAGAGTGCGGTGAGCGTCTGCTCGCCACCCGAGAGAAGGGAGAGGGTGGCGGGCTTCTTGCCGGGCGGCTTGGCTATGATCTCGAGGCCGCTTTCCAACGGATCCTCCCCCTCAATCATCTCGAGGCGCGCCTCGCCGCCGCCGAAGAGGGTGGTGAATAGACGCTGGAAGTGGCTGTTGACCGTCTGGAACGCCTCATCAAGACGCTTTTTGCCCTCGCGGTTCAACTGCCCGATGGCGCCGCGCAGCTTGGCGATCGCCTGCTCGAGATCGGCTCGCTCGGTCTCCATCGTACCCACCTGCTCGAGGAGCACGTTGAGCTCGTCGTCTGCCTGGAGGTTGACGCCGCCGAGCCTCTCGCGGTCTGCTTTCAGGCGTTGCAGGTTGCGGTCGGCCTCGGCGAGGGACGGCAGGCTTAACGGTGCTGGCGCGGTGAAGCCGGCAAGCCGAAGGCAGTCCTCAGGCGCTGCGTCGAGCGTCTCGCGGATGCGGCGCGCCTCGTCCTGGCGGCGTGTGCGCGCGCTTTCAAGCCTCGCTTCCGATCTGGCGCGTGTCTCGCGTGCGTTTGCGACCAGGCCTTGCGCCTCGCGGAGTGCGGTGAGGGCCGCGCGAAGTGCCTGATCGGCGGCGGCAAGGCGGTCAGCTGCTGCGTTGCGGGCGGTTTCGGCGTCGGAGAGAGCGGTGAGGAGGCCCTGACGCCGATCCTCGATGGCTGGGACGAGGTTCGAAAGAGCCTCGACGTCGGCCTTCGCCTTTTCGAGGCGAGCTTCGAGCGCTGCAATCTGCTGGGTGGCGCCGTGGCTGCGCGTTGTCCAGCGCGTGCGCTCTGCCGCGATCGCCTCGTGACGAGCTTTGCGCATGGCTTTCTCGCGCTCGTGCGTTGCGAGGCGTGTCGCCGCCATCTGCATGGCGGTGCGGCGGTGTAGGGCCTCTTTCTGAGCGGGTTCGACGAGGGCCTCCGGGCTGTCATCTTGGTCGAGGAGGGCAAGGGCGTCTTGGGTCTCATCGAGGTAGGCTTTGGCCTCCGTGAGGTCGCTTTCCGTGCGGATGCGGTTCTCGGAAAGAGACGCAAGCTTTGCTTCCGTCTCGCGGGCGGCGCGCTCGATGGCGTTCAGCGCGTCTCGTGTCGTGGCGAGCATGGTCTGCGTTTCGCGCCAGAGGACACGCAGCCTGCGTGTCTCCGCCTCGATCGCGGCGAGAGCTGCGGCTGCTTCTTGCTCCTCTGCGGCAAGGCTCGCGGCAAGGCTGCGTGCGTGGTTCTCCGCTTCGATCATGCCGGCGAGGCGATTGCGCTCGGCGAGGCGCTGGGCGGCGGGCGTCATGCCGCCTGCGACAGCCACGAAACCGTCCCAACGCCAAAGATCGCCCTCGCGGCTGACGAGGCGCTGCCCCGGCTTCAAGTGCGGCTGCAGGCGTGCGCCCCGCTCCTGGGCGACAATCCCCGTCTGGCGTAGACGCCGCGCCAGCTCCGGGGGCGCGCCGACGTGCAGGCTCAAGGGCTCGGCGTCCGCCGGCAAGGGGTGGTCATCCTGCGCGATCTCGATCAGGCACCAGCGCACCGGCGCATCGTCGGCAACCGGCGCATCAAGGTCATCGCCAAGGGCAGCAACAAGCGCCGCCTCGTATCCTGTGGCGACGCGAAGCGCATCGACGATCGGCGGCAGGCCATCCTCGTTCGCGGGCAACAGGAACTTGGACAGGGTCTCACGCTCGGTCACGAGGGCGGCGAGGGCGAGGCGTGCCTTGGCGGCCTCCTCGCGCCTTGTGCGTGCGGTGGCCGCGAGATCACCCGCCTTCTCCTCCGCCTCGAGCGTGCTGCGCTCAATGTCGGCGATGTCGCGTGCGAGAGCGTGGCCTTGCTCGGTAATGGCGGCAAGCTTCAAGCTGTCGGGAGCATTGAGCGTCACGTGCTCGGTCTCGCGCTGGACGGACGCGAGCTTGGCCTCAAGGCGGGCGATAGCCGACTGGCGCTCGGCCTCGGTCGCCTCCAGGCTTTTGCGGCGGGCGCGAACCTCTGCCGCGCGCTCGGTGACCTTGGCCAGGCGTTGCTCGGCGTCTTTCAGCGCCGCGTCCGCGTCGTCTTGGGTGGCGAAAAGGTGATCGTCCATGACGTCGGCCTCGGCGTCCGCCGCGTCGAGCGATTGAGCTTCGTCTTGCAACGTATCGAGGATTTCGCGAGCCTCGGAGATCAGGACGGTTTCGCGCTCGAGGTCTTTCTCGAGCTGGATCTGTTGCGCCTCGAGTTCGCGCTGGCGCTCACAATTACGAGCGACCTCGCGCTCGAGGCTTTCGCTCTCGATCCTGAGGCGGGCGAGCGCCGCTCCGCGCGTGGCCTCCGCCTCGCGCAGCGGCTGGATGCTCTCGGCGTGCTCGGCCTCCTCGCGCAGGGCTCGCGCTTCTGCCTCGGTCGCGGTGGCAAGCAGGGAGAGAGCTTGCGAAAACTGCAGCTCCTCCTTGTCGACGAGGCTCTGGGCCTCAAGCCACGAGAGGTGGCACAGCAACGCCTCGCCCATCCTGATCTCGCCGGAGAGATCCTTGTAACGGCGGGCCTGGCGCGCCTGACGCTTCAGGCTCTCCACTTGCGTTCCGAGCTGGCCCATGATGTCAGTGAGGCGGGCGAGGTTGCTCTCTGTCCCTTTGAGGCGAAGCTCGGCCTCATGGCGGCGGCTGTGCAGGCCGGCAATACCTGCGGCGTCCTCGAGCACGCGGCGGCGTTGCTCGGGCTTGGCGTTGACGATCTCGGAGATCTGTCCCTGGCGGACGAGGGCCGGGGAGCGTGCGCCGGTCGAGGCATCCTCGAAAAGGATCTTGACGTCGCGCGCGCGGGCGTCGCGTCCGTTGATGCGGTAGGCCGAGCCGGCGTCGCGCTCGATGCGGCGGGTGATCTCGATGAGGTCGTGGTCGTTAAACTCGGCGGGCGCCTGGCGCTGGCTGTTGTCGAGGAAGATCGTCACCTCGGCGGCATTGCGGCTGGGGCGCGTCGTGGTACCGGAGAAGATCACGTCATCCATGGCGGCGGCGCGCATGCTCTTGTGCGACGTCTCGCCCATGACCCAGCGGAGAGCTTCGAGCAGGTTCGACTTGCCGCAGCCGTTGGGGCCGACGACACCCGTGAGCCCGCCCTCGATGACAAGCTCGGTCGGCTCGACAAACGACTTGAAGCCGAGAAGCCGGAGGCGGCTAATCTTCATGCGTGCCTCCCCCTCTCTCAGGGCCGCGAGGTCTCTCCCCGGTTTCGGCACGACGCCAGGCTGACCGCGATCTCAATGCAATTCGGCGCATGTGCCTTCCTTACGGCCTCAAGCGCTAGGCGGTGACTTAGCGCTGAACGGTGGCGCTCGCAGAGGCGCTGGCCGGAGCGGCAAGCTGCGCCTCGACGAGCTCGCGCAGGTCCTTCATCGTCAGTGCGCTTTTTACAAGCTTACCTTGAACGAAGAAGTTCGGCGTGCCGATGACGCCTAGCGTGCGTCCGCGGTCCTTGACCCATTTCAAGGCGTCGATCATGGCCTGATTCTGGAAGCAGGCGTCAAATTGAGCGCGTGTCATCCCCACCTGCTTGGCAACCGCGTAGATCGGGTCGAGGCGGACTTCCTGCGAGATCCACAACGTCTGCTGCATCATGAACTTGCCATAGAGTTCAAAGTACTTTTCGGGCGGGGCACAGCGAAGTGCAACCGTGGCGTTGCCAGACTGCTTGCCAATCGGAAACTCGCGCAGGATGTAGCGAACCTTGCCGGTATCGATATAGGTGCGCTTGAACTCCGGAAACGTCTTTTCGTGGAATTCGCGACAGTGCGGGCAGCTGAGGGACGCGTACTGCACGATCGTGACGGGCGCCGTGGCGCGGCCGAGTGCCATCTCGGAGAGAGCGGGATTGGTCATCATGATGTCGGCCAGCGACGGGTTCTCGATGACCTTCCTGCTGCCTTCCGAGGGATCGGGAATCGAGCCGAAGGACTGCACCGGCTCGTCGTTCTTGACAGGGCCGGTGTCGTAAGCGCCTGCCGCATTCGCTTCCGTCGTGACGGTCGAGACGGCAATTCCGGGGATGGTCGGCGCCTCACCGGAGCAACCGGCGAGGATCAGGCCAACAGAAACCAGAATAATGTTGCGTCTCAACACGGCGGCTCCAATGCGTATGTGCCCTAGTGTAGCGCATCTGACGTTTGGTCCCCGCTTGCGGCAGGTCTCGTCACCAAACGTCAGATGCAAAAGCTACACTAGAAGCATAGAGTTGCCAGTGTCCTCTCGATCGCGAAGTTCGTTTAGAGAGTGCTGCAGATGGTGACGAACTTCGCGATCAGGACACTAGCGGGATCAGGCTCAGCCCTGGGCGAGGAGCGGCGTGAGCACCTTGTCGAACTCCTCGATCACGGGTGCTGCCTGGAGGCGCTTGCCGTTGACGAAGAACGTCGGCGTCGAGTTGACCCCGAACTGCTCGCTTGCCCGTGTATGGATGGCGGTCAGCTGATCAAGCAGCTTCTGGTCGGTCAGGCATTTCTCGAAGCCTTCCTGGGTGAAGCCGGCCTGCTTTGCGATCTCGAAGAGCTTCGGCTGCGGATTGGTTTTGACGAACGCCCAATCGGCCTGCTTTTCGAAGAGTACGTCAATCAATGGGAACGTCTTGTCGCCACCGGCGCAGCGGGCGAGCATCGAGGCTGCGAAGGCGCGCGCGTCGAGGGGGAACTCGCGGAAGACGAAGCGCACCTTGCCGGTGTCGATGTACTTCTTCTTCACCTCAGGGAAGACGGCTGTGTGGAAGTGCATGCAGTGGCCGCAGGTCATCGACGCATATTCGACGATCGTGACCTTGGCGTTGTCCGGACCCAGGACGAGATCCGGCAAATCCTGCTTCTTCATGAGCTCATCGACGGGAACCTCCTCCGGGCCTTTCACGCGCTGGGCCAAGGCGTGGCCGGGCAACAGGCTCAGGGCCGCGCCCGTGGCGGCCAGGCCACCGCCGGCCGCAAGCACCCTGCGGCGGTCAAGGCTCTCCGCGAGCCGGCTCTTCAAGTCCATCGTCTGCTCCTTATTTTGGCTCAATCTCGGCTTGTCTCGGCCCGCCTGCTCGGCACGGCTTTGCGATCGTGGCCTGCCAGATAACATGGGTGGCGAGCCTGATTAAGGCAAATTATCGCTGAATGCCTGCTGAATAATCCAGTTGGCGGATATAGCTAACGGCGCATGGGCTCTTTGCCCAGGACGCGTTTCTCAAGGCGGGCGAGAGCAGCCGCCAACGGGTCGGATTGGCCGGAGCCGGGCGCGCCAGAGGCTCGAGATGCGGTTGGTTGCGGCTTTTCGCGAGCCTCGACGGGGGCTTGGATGAGGCGCAGCTCGGCGACCGCGCGGTAGCCAAAATAGGCGTTGATGCGCTCTACGATCTGGCGGGATCTATATTCGACATCGAGCGCGCGGGCGGGATCGACACGCAGCATGAGCGTGCCACCGGGGCGGCCCTCGCCGTCAGCACTTGCTGCTGCAGCGTTGGCCGGACTGCGCGGCCACTTGAGGCGCTCAGGAACGGAGTAGCTCGCAAGGTCGGCGCCTGCGATCTCTCGCCAGTCGGTGATAAGCGTTGCTGCGGCAAAGCCGTGTTTCTCGAAGGCTTTGCGTGTCAGTGTCGGGAGGAAGCTGCCGACCGCTTTGACCGGTACGTACCGCGCCACTGCCGGGCTTGCGAAACGAGGCGTGAAACCGGCACGCTGCGGCAGGCTCCGCGACGGCACGGCTCGACCTGGAACGGAGGGCGCCACGGAACGGAGCGACTTGGCGCTTCCCGCGTGATTTCCTGTGAGCTTTGCTGTCATAGCTTCGTACCGGCGTTCCCAGACAACGTGCTGATGCCTACCATATTGGAGACCGATTCGCGGTTTCGGCGAAGGGGGATCACCTTGAGAGTTGTTGCGAGACGGCAACTGCCACTCAGGCCGGCTGGGCCGGATACGGTTACGGCGCTGCTCGACTGGTACGATGCGGAGCGGCGGGATCTGCCGTGGCGCACGCGTCGTGGCAGACGCGTCGACCCATATAAGGTGTGGCTCAGCGAGATCATGCTGCAGCAGACCACCGTCAAGGCGGTTATCCCCTTTTACCAGCGGTTCCTTGAGCGATGGCCGACGGTGGAGGCGCTGGCTGCGGCCGACCTCGAGGATGTTCTCGCGGCGTGGGCGGGGCTCGGGTACTACAGCCGGGCGCGGAACCTGCACCAATGCGCCGTGGCGGTCGTCGCGCGTCCGGATAGGAAATTTCCGCGGACGGAAGCAGAGTTGTGCGAGTTGCCGGGGATCGGGCCCTACACGGCAGCGGCGGTTGCCGCGATCGCGTTCGGGGAGCCTGCGACGCCGGTGGATGGAAACGTCGAGCGTGTGACGGCGCGACTCTTCGCCGTCAAGCGGGCCATGCCTCAAGCCAAGAAGGAGCTGAAGCGGCTGGCGGCGACGCTCACGCCACAGCGGAGGCCGGGCGACTTCGCACAAGCGATGATGGATCTCGGTGCCACGATCTGCTCGCCGAAGCGCCCCTCGTGCCTGATGTGTCCGTTGCAACAGGATTGCCACGCGCACGCTCTCGGCATCGCGGAGCAGCTCCCCCTGAAGCTCGCCAAGGCTGAGCGGCCAACGCGCTACGGCATCGCCTTTCTGGCACTGCGCGAGGACGGGCAGGTTCTCTTGCGCAAGCGCGCGGAGGCTGGGCTCTTAGGGGGCATGCTTGAGGTGCCGTCGACGGATTGGCAAGACGACTGGCTCTCCGCCGATTTGGCACTGGCGGCGGCGCCCGTGCGCGCCGACTGGTGGGCCGTGCCGGGTGCGGTCAGTCATACGTTTACGCATTTCCGGCTCGAGATGATGGTGTTTCGCGCTATTGTGCCGGTCGATGCGAGCCTGACCTTCTGGGCCAGCGCGGAAGCCTGCCGATGGGTTGCCCGGCGCGATCTCGGGGGGGCGGCCCTGCCCTCGGTCATGCGCAAGATCATCAGCCACGCCCTGAAGGAGCAATAGAAGGGCTGCGCGGAACTTCCGCTTTTGCGCGTGCGTTCTCTTCAACTTGTGTTGCGGGAGCGAACGCTATGGGCAGAATATTCGACGAGGAGCTGGCGCGTCTTGCGGGCGAGCAGAGGGCGGGCGAGCAGAGACGTGAGACCGGGAGCGAGCTCGTCAAAGCCAGCACGGCTGACAGGCTGAGGCGGCTCAGGTCCGAACTCGAGGCGTCGAGCAAGGCGGAAGCGGGTGTGATCGACTGCAGGCAGGAGGGCGAGTCGCTGCTGGTTTCGGTGATGGGCCAAACGGTCGTGCAGTGGACAAACGAGAGTTCCGTCCTCACGCTCTACCGCGCTGGCTCGCCAACGCCAGAGTGCCAAGCCACCAGCGTGGCCGAGGCTGCGAAGCTCACGGCGCGCCTTGTTGCGGCGGTCGCGCAGGCATGAGGCGCCCTACTCTGCGGCGATGATGATCGGCTGGTCCGGCGGGGCGTCGGTGAGGCCTAGCTTGGCCTTGGCCTTCTCGCGCAATGCATCGATGGGCTTCAGTTTGCCCTCGCTCTCGTAGTGCCAGAACGTCCAGCCGTTGCAGGCCGTCTTGCCTTGGACGATGGCGCCGAGACGGTGAATGGAGCCCTGGCTCCCGGGAACGGCGAGCGTGCCATCGGCCTTGACCTCGGCGCGGACGCGGCGGCGCTCGTCGAACAGCGGCGAGCCTGCGTTGAGGATGCCAAGCTCGATGATCGTGCCGAAGGGGACGCGCGGCTCGTTGCGCTTTGATTTCTGCGTCTCGAGGGCGCTGGTCGACAGCTTCTTGACTTTCGCGATCCGCTCTTCGGCGGCTTTGACGTAGTCCTTGTCGCGCTCGATACCGATCCAGCGGCGGCCGAGCTTCTCGGCAACGGCGCCAGTCGTGCCGGTGCCGAAAAATGGATCGAGCACAACCTCGCCTCTGCTCGTTGTAGCGAGAAGTATGCGATGCAGGAGGGCTTCGGGCTTCTGGGTTGGATGGGCCTTGCGGCCGCCTTCATCCTTCAGCCGCTCAGGTCCCGCGCAGATTGGAAAGAGCCAATCGGAGCGCATCTGCAGATCATCGTTCGACGACTTCAAGCTCTCGTAGTTGAACGTGTATCGGGACTTCTGATCGCGCGCGGCCCAGATCAACGTCTCGTGCGCGTTGGTGAAGCGGCGGCCACGGAAATTCGGCATCGGATTGACTTTGCGCCAGACCACGTCGTTCAAGATCCAGAAGCCGAGATCTTGCAGCGCGGCGCCGAGGCGGAAGACGTTGTGATAGGAGCCGATGACCCAGAGGGCGCCATCCGGCTTCAAGACGCGGCTGCACTCTGCGAGCCATGCGCGCGTGAAACGATCGTACTCCTCGAAGGAACCGAATTTGTCCCAAGCATCGTCGACGCCGTCGACGCGGGTATTGTTTGGGCGGAGGAGCTCGGTTGAGAGCTGGAGATTGTAGGGAGGATCGGCGAAGACGAGGTCGACGCTGCCCGAAGGTATGCGACGCAGCTCGTTGAGGCAGTCTCCGACCAAAATTTTATTGGTCACGAGCGACCGGTTACCAGCCACGACCCTACGGGCGGCAGGAGCCGTGCCCGGACTACGACGCATACCCATTCGACGCAACTCTCAATGACAAACACGTCTCAATGACAAACACGACGTACCAGGGAGCCATAAAAAGGACCCGCTACGCTTACTAAAACCAAGCCTTGGGTTAACGAAAGCTAAATCCCGCTGGTTAATTTCAAGTTAATGGCGCGGGGCTGGCTTTCCTTGGATCGAACAGCCGGGACGAGGCCAGGACTCACAGCCTATTGCGGCGAACGAAAGGCGAACAGCTTGGCGCGGTTCGAGAGTTGCCGGAAGGGCGAGGAAAGTTGCTCTTGCGCGTTCGGCGTCGTACGTGAAGGAGATCTTTGCGTGACGCGGAGGATGGGTCCATGCGCCGTATCGCATTCATGTTCGCACTTGTGATCTTCGCAGGGACGGCTTTCGCCGAGACCACTGGGCGTCCGCAGGACGTGATCACCTCGCTTTACGAGGCATACAAGTCGCTTCCAAATGGGCCGGATCACAAGGGCATCTACTCGGCAAAGCTGCAAACGTTGCTCGACCAGGACGAGAAGGCGACGCCGAAGGGCGAAGTGGGGCGGCTCGATTGGGATGTGTTCGTCGACGGCAACGACTGGGTGATCGCAGACCTTTCGATTGCGACGCTCTCCGAAGACGCGGAGCGGGGGCGCGTGCAGGCACGCTTCAAAAACCATGGCGAGCCGCGTGAGATCGTCTTCGACCTTGTGCGCGAGGACGGCAAGTGGGTCATCGACGAGATTCAATCAACACTGGTCGGCGGGCGTTGGACCATGACGAAAGTTCTGATGGGCGCGCCAGACGCATTTCCGGACGAGCCGCCGGCCGAAGGTGAAGCGCCCGCGGGCTTCAATGCCGAGCTGCCTCCTCAGGGCGAGGGCACGGAATTGCCGCGACGGGAGGGCCTGGAGTGACGGGAGGCCTGAGCTTAGTGCGGATTGCCAGCGAGGAGCTTTCGGCCGAGATCACATCATTGGGTGCGGAGCTTCAGTGGCTCAGGGACCGCGATGGCCGGGATCTTCTGTGGAACGGCGATCCGGCATGGTGGATGGGGCGGGCGCCGCTGCTGTTTCCGATCGTCGGCAAGGTGCCGGGCGACCAAGTCATGATTGACGGCAAGCTTTTTCCGCTTCCGAAGCATGGTTTCGCCCGCGTTTCGGACTTCACGCTTATCGATGCAAAAGCTCAGAGGGTTGCGTTCGAGCTGCGCTCAAACGCGTCAACACGGGCGCTTTACCCGTTCGACTTCGTGTTGCGCGTGACCTATGCGATCGATGGCGCAACGCTTTCCACGCGTGCGGTTGTGGCGAACGAGGGCGCCGAGATGATGCCTGTCTCGTTCGGGTATCATCCGGCGTTTCGTTGGCCGCTGCCTTATGACGAGCGCCGAGGGGACTATGAGTTCATCTTCGAGAGAGATGAGCCCGGCGCAATTCGGGGCCTCGCCAGTGAGCTGATCCTCGACGTACCGAGGCCGTCGCCGGTGGAGGGGCGGCGCCTCGGCATCAACGACGAGATGTTCGAGCCGGGTGCTCTCATTTTTACGCAGCTCAGCAGCCGGTCCGTCACCTATGGCGCGGCTGGCATTCCGTTTCTCAGGGTTGACTTCCCGGACATGCCTCAGCTCGGCATTTGGACAAAGCCTGGCGCGCCCTATGTCTGCATCGAGCCCTGGAGCGGTTATGCGGCGCCGGTGGGGTTTTCGGGCGAGCTCGGGGACAAGCCCGGAACGACGCTTCTCGCTCCAGGCCAATCACGAATTTTTGCGATGGATATTTCGCTCTTGCTCTAATGTGATGATTTCGAAGTCCGCTTCATACTTCTCGGCTGGGTCGAGAGCGGACTTCGAAATCTGAATCACACTAGAATCATACACTTGCTAGTGTCCTTTCGACCGCGAAGTTCGTTCAGCACCCGCGGCAGAATGTGACGAACTTCGCGGTCGGGACACTAGGCGAGGGATGCAGCGCTCGTCATTTGCTCGCCGCCGAGCGCTCGGCTTCGCGGGCAATGGCCGCAGCATCGCGCAATTCGGCGTACTCCAGCGTATCGTTGTCGACATAGGCTCGTTCGGGCACTTTTGGAGCATGGGCCGGTCCAAGAGACGCGACCACCGATGGGCCCCTCGCGCCCCGCGCAAAGAAGCCATCCACGATGACGCCCTTCTCGCGATACTCGCTATCGTTCAGCATCAGCTCATGAAGCTGCTTCAGATTGTAGTGAGGAACCGAGGCCATGAGGTGATGCGGAAGATGATAGTCCATCCCCCAGGGAAATACGGCGTAACGAACAGCGGGGCCAACAAGGAAAGTCCGCGTGTTGGTATAGCGACCGCGGTCGGCGTTGCCGTGCTGCACCCACTGACGCAGCATCATGAAAAGCGGGAACGTCGTGAAGAGCGGCAGCACCCAGTAGAGCGTGAAGTAACGCCAGGCAGGAGCCAGCCCCGACAGCTGAACAGCGGTGAGGCTGCCGTATAGAAGGCCAAAGTATGTGACGCGGCTCACCAGTGTTGCGCGGTGCGAAATCACGGGCGCCAAGCGCGAGGCGGCAAAGGCCTCTTTCGGCACAAGCAGCAGGAACGCGGTGGTCAGAAGCCACGAGATGGCGAGAAAGATCGCACCCTCGCGCCCGAATCCTCGCCTTGTGGCCTCGGCTGTGATGATCGGCACGACGACCGCAAATATGATGCCCGCGCGCAGCGTCCACTTGGAGCCCTGCTCATTCGGGTCGATGTAGGCATGATTGTCGAAGCCGACCGCAGAATATTTGGCGCGGATGATGGTGAAATAGAAGAGGCGCAGTGGCGAGAGCTGCTTCAGGAAAGACCAGAGTAGCTCGAGGGGCGGGACCGGGAAATCGAGCCAGTGCCCGCTTTCCTTGAGCTGAGCGATATCCGGATCACGCTCTGGATCGTTGACAAACTGGTGGTGGGCCAGATGATGCACGCGGAACTGATAGGTTGAGGTGTAGAGAGGAAAGGCGGCGAGCCAGTCGGAGATAAGCTCGTTCAGCCTGCGGTTCTTGAAGAGGAGAAAGTGAGTGCCCTCATGGATGGCGCCGCCGAACTGGTGCTGGGCGGCCCCGAGCACGACAACGGCTGCTGCGTTGACGAGGACAGTCCAGCCCCAACCAAGGTCGCGCACTGCGATTTCGCCGCTGCCCCAGATTGCCAGCGCGATCGTGCCGGCGATGACGAAGTAGATCTGCGCGAGATGGAGCCAATTCGTAAGATTGTCGCGAGCCTTTAGCTGCTTGACGCGTTCGGAGTCGACTGCGGACGGGCGCCGCGGCGGCACGGCTGCGTCGGTTTCTTCGAATTTCTCGGCGGTGGCTGATTGATTGGGTGTCGAGCTGGCTCGTGTCACGTGGCTCGGGCCTCTGTTGCGCTAACCGATAATCAAATGGCAGCTTTATTCGCTATGCTAAGGATGCAATTTGCAATGTGCAGCTTGCCGCAGTCCATATGGTTACTTGCTGGTGTAAATAATGGGGCTTGGGCCGCAACCGCATCGTCGTGGTGCACGAAACGCAGGTCCTAAGGATGAACGCAATGGGTGCTACTGGGGGTACGACCGGCCAAGAGGCTGCGACTCCTATGGATATGGCAGCGACGCCACCCGCGGGTGACGCTGACCGGCTGAGCCGGATCAGGCGGCTGCTTCGTTACACCGGTGTCAATCTCGTCACCGTCACGCTCGATTACGCGATCTTCCTGTCAATTACACATTACACGGGCCATCCGACCACTGCGAGCATTATTGCCTATGCGGTAGCGCTTGTGTTGAACTACGACCTCTCGAAGAGGTTCGTCTTCGGCACCGACGGATCGCACAAGAGTGAGCACCGCTTGTTCGTTGAATTCATCCTGACTGGCCTACTGGGTCTTGTTCTCACGGCTGCTGTGACGGGCGGCGGCGTGCACTACCTTGGCATGAAGCCGGCGGTTGCGAAGACGGTCGCGGTGCTCATATGCTTCGTTGTGCTCTATATCGTTCGCAGCCGGCTCGTCTTCCATCGCGTTGAATAGGCGAGCGGTTGGGGCATTTCATACCGGCCGGACAAAGTCTTGACTCACTGGTCTGCGGCGTCCGGCCAGTATTCTCTTTAGCTTGCGCGCAGCCATGCTGAAAGCATGCTTCCAGCATGACACACCAACCCTGCGCGCTGATGACCTGCCCGCACTGCGTCAGCACTTCGTGCGGTTGGTATCACTGCTGCTCCGCCAGCCCCAGGGCGAGCTGCACCGGGCGAAACGAGCGGCGGT
Organism: Hyphomicrobium sp.; assembly: GCA_041659825.1. Classification (GTDB taxonomy): domain Bacteria; phylum Pseudomonadota; class Alphaproteobacteria; order Rhizobiales; family Hyphomicrobiaceae; genus Hyphomicrobium_C. Next base: position 312,843 of record JBAZXL010000001.1, on the reverse strand, counting down.
GATGATCGGTGACACCAAGTCTTGCCAGCGCCTGCCTGTGCTCTGGCGTGCCATATCCCTTGTGCCGCTCGAACCCGTAGCCCGGGAGCGTCAGCGCCAGCTTGGTCATCAGGCGGTCGCGCGTGATTTTGGCGATGATCGACGCGGCGGCAATCGACAGGCATTTGGCGTCGCCTTTGACGATGGTGCGCGTCCGATGTTTCAGGGGCGGGGCGCGGTTGCCGTCGATGATCACGAGGCGCGGGGCGAGCGCCAGGTTGGCTACGGCCGCGGTCATGGCCCACATGGTGGCCGCGAGAATATTGTCGCGATCGATGCGCTCGACATCGCCGACGCCGACGCCAATGGCGAGGGCTGTTGCGTAGATGTCATCGTGAAGGCGCTCGCGGTGCTCAGGCTCAAGGGCTTTGCTGTCGTTGATCCCATGCGGGATGCGCGCGGGATCGAGGATGACGGCGGCGGCTACAACAGGGCCCGCCCAGGGACCGCGGCCCGCTTCATCGACGCCGGCAACGGGGCCTTGGTCGAGAGCCAGCTCTGCGGCCTCGAGATCGAAGGTCGGGACTATGCGCGAATCGTCCACTCTCATGGAGGGAGGTTCGCGGGAACCGCTCGTCCTGTAAAGGTGCGGTGATTATCGACCTCTCAAAGCAGAGGCATCTGTTGGCCAATTGCTACGGGGCGCGTGAAGAGGTCCGAGCGCAGGGACAAGCGCTTTTCGTTGAGGCCCAGACGCTTCAGGGCGAGGCGGAAGCGCAGTGAGATCTGTGCGGAGTAGGGGCCTCTACCGCGCTGCCGCTGGCCAAACTCGGCGACATAGTCCGCGCCGCCGTGCATCGACTGCAAGAGGTGAATGACGCGCTTGGCTCGATCGGGAAACTCCGACGCAAGCCACTCGCGGAAAATATCCTTCAACTCCAGCGGGAGGCGCAGCAGAACATATCCTGCTTCACTGGCGCCGGCGTCGCGGGCAGTTTCGAGGATCGCCTCGATCTCGCTGTCGGTGAGGGCCGGGATGATGGGGGCGACCATCACGGACGTCGGGATACCCGCTTCGCTCAACTGGTGGATCGCGTTCAGCCGCTTTGCCGGCGTTGCGGCGCGCGGCTCCATGGCGCGTGCAATGCCCCTATCAAGCGTTGTCAAAGAGAGCGCGACCTTGGCGAGGCCGCGCTCTGCCATGCGCTGAAGGATATCGATGTCGCGGACGACGAGGGACGATTTGGTGACTATGCCAACCGGATGGCTGGTGCGCTCAAGCACTTCCAAAATCCGGCGTGTGATGCGCCGTTCGCGTTCGATCGGCTGGTAGGTATCCGTATTGGTACCCATGGCAATAACCTTAGGTACGTAGCCGCGCCTCGCTAGCTCCCTCTCGAGCAGCTCGGCCGCATTGGTCTTGGCGTAAAGCTTAGTTTCGAAGTCGAGGCCGGCCGAATGGCCGAGGTAGCAGTGCGACGGGCGGGCGTAGCAGTAGACGCAGCCATGCTCACAGCCGCGGTAGGGGTTAATCGACTGGTCGAAGGAGATGTCCGGACTGTCGTTTCTCGTAATGATCGAGCGTGCCGGCTCCTCCTGCACGGTGGTGCGCAGGGCTTCAAGCTCTCCCAGGCTTTCCCATCCGTCGTCAAAGCTGCCACGCGTCGCTGCCTCGAAGCGGCCGGTGTGATTGGAGCGGGCGCCGCGTCCGCGCCGCTGCTCCTCCCCAACCAGGCTTTCCTCCGCTGCCTTCGACCGTGGTTTGATTTGCCTGCCCAAGATGCATGCTCTTCCAGAATGCGACGTCAGATTTGCTTAGCACGGGGGTCCAGAACAAATAAAGAACAAAGTTGTTTTTTCTTTGCCTCGTTGCCGCACGAGCACGCAGTCTGCTTGGCGACGCGGGCCCGTTCATGCCAGAGAAGACGGCATGATCTCTGTCATCATACCCACGCTCAATGCCGAGGCCGGACTTGCCGCGACACTGACGTCTCTCGTTCCGGCCGCGGTCGATGGCCTCGTGCGCGAGGTGATCGTCGTGGACGGCGGGTCAACCGACCGCACACTCGAGATCGCGGATGGGGCGGGAGCCGACATCCTTGAGACGGAGGCAGGGCGGGGACACCAGCTCAAGGCCGGGGCGCAGCGGGCGCGGTTTCCGTGGCTGCTGTTCCTGCACGCCGACACGGAGCTCGAGCCGGGTTGGGAGCGCGAGGCGGGTCAGCTCATGGAGCGTGTCGGGACGGGACGACGGGCAGAGACCGCGGCTGTCTTTCGGTTCGCGCTCGATGACGAGGGCTTGGCGCCACGGGCGCTCGAAACACTGGTTCAACTCCGTACACGGCTGATCAAACTGCCATATGGCGATCAGGGGCTGCTCGTTCCGAGACGACTTTACGACGAGGTTGGCGGATTTCGTCCCATGCCGCTGATGGAGGACGTCGATATTGTTCGGCGTCTCGGGCGGCGGCGCTTGAGCGTACTGCGGTCGTGCGCCATCACAAGCGCTGTGCGCTATCGCCGGGACGGCTATCTCAAGCGGGTGGTTTGCAACCAGCTCTGCCTCGGCCTCTACTTGATGCGCGTGCCGGTCGGCACGATCGCGCACCTCTACGGAGGCGAGGTTACGACTGCTTCGAGCCCATCGGCGCTGCAGCGCAGTAGCATGCCGTGAGACTGCATTCCGTAAGACTGGCCGGCCGAGGGGGGAGCACGATGCCGGGTCATGTCGTCGTCATGGTCAAAGTGCCGGCGCTTGGCCGCGTAAAGACGCGGCTTTCGCGTGAGATTGGAGCGGTCAGGGCAGCACAATTCTATCGTCAGTCGCTTGCGACCGTAGTGGCGCGATTGAAGGGCAGCGAATGGAGGCTCGTTCTGGCGGTTGCACCGGACAACGGTGCCGGCTCTCGCCAGCTGCCTCGCTGCGTGCACATCGCGCAAGGGACGGGCGATCTCGGCCAGCGCATGCAGCGGGTGATGGATCGGCTGCCGGCGGGTCCGGTCATTATCATCGGCAGCGATATTCCGGGCGTCGGGCGGCGGCACATTCGCCGAGCCTTCCGTCTCCTCGGCCAGCATGACGCGGTGCTCGGGCCGGCGGGCGATGGCGGCTATTGGCTTGTGGGCTTCAAGCGCCGTCCACGCGTGCCGTGCGGATTTGAGCGCGTGCGATGGTCCGGGCCACACGCGCTTGCCGATACAATGCGCAATCTGGCGGGGCTCAGGGTGGCCTTTGCCGACCAACTCGATGATGTAGACGAGGCGGCTGATCTTGCCCGCCTCGGCCATCTCGCAAGCCGGCGCGTAGTCTCCCTCAAAGCGAGCTGAGCCCGCCGTTTGTAGGCAGTTCAGCGGTGCTCCTCGAGGCGAGGCATGATCTCGACGAGATTGCAGGGGCGGTGGCGGTTGTCGAGCTGCCACTTCAAGATTCCGTTCCAGGCGTCCTTGCAGGCGCCCGTCGAGCCTGGCAGGCAAAAAATGTAGGTGCCGTGCGCGAGGCCGGCGCAGGCGCGGGACTGGATCGTCGAGGTACCGACGGTCTGGTAAGACAGCATGTGGAAGAGGATCGCAAAGCCTTCGATCTCCTTCTCGAAGAGGGGACGAATGGCCTCGGGCGTAACATCGCGGCCGGTGAAGCCGGTGCCGCCGGTCGTGATGACGACGTCGACCGTTGGATCGGCGATCCAGCCGGCGACCGTGTGCCTGATCTCGGCGGCGTCATCCTTTACAAGGGCGCGGATGGCGATGGTGTGGCCGGCTTCGGTGGCAAGGCTCGCAAGCGTATTGCCGGATTTGTCCTCGGCTGCGGTGCGCGTATCCGACATGGTCAGGATGGCGATGCGGACGGGCACGAAGGGGCGGGTCTCGTCGAGGCCGGGCATGGGCTAATGGGTCCTGATTATCGCATTGTAACGTGCAGGCTTTCTAACGTGCGGGCTTTCTGGACCGTTTCCGTGGCTCAGTCCAGAACTGCACACTACACCGCAAACTGGCCAAGCGATTTGCACCACCTCGGCCGGCAAGATTTCGTGACAGTCGTCATTTCTCTTGCTCCTCTAGCCGCTAGAGGTTTTAGCAAGTGCTCTTGCCAAGACAAGGACTAGCGAACGATGTCAGGGCCTCACGATCACGGCGGCGACCACCACGGGCACGGCCATCAAAAGGGGCATAGTCATGCTAAAGAAGCCGCGAATTTCGGCTCCGCCTTTGCCATAGGTATTGTTCTCAACGTCACGTTTGTTCTGATTGAGGGTGGTTTTGGGATCCTCAGTAATTCAATGGCGCTGCTGGCGGACGCCGGACACAACCTCTCCGACGTATTGGGACTCGCGGTCGCATGGTGTGCAAGCATCCTCGCGAAGCTCCCGCCTAGCCGGCAGTACACCTATGGTCTGCGTGGCTCGTCGATACTTGCGGCGCTGTTCAACTCCGTTTTCCTGCTGGTTGCCGTTGGCGCCATCGGCTGGGAGGCAATCCAGAGGTTTGCTTCGCCCGAGCCTGTCGCAGGCACAACGATCATGGTGGTGGCAGCCATCGGCATCCTCATCAATGGCCTCACGGCCTGGCTGTTCGCCTCTGGCGCCAAAGGCGACATCAATATCCGAGGGGCGTTCCTGCACATGGCGACGGACGCCGCGGTCTCCGCTGGCGTTGTGCTCTCGGGCCTAGTGATTCTCGCCACAGGCTGGCAATGGGTCGATCCGCTCGTAAGCCTTGTGATTGTCGCGGTGATCATGTGGGGCACATGGAGCCTCTTGCGCGAGAGCTTGGCCATGTCGCTGAGTGCCGTGCCGTCAGGCATCGACGCGTCGGCGGTCCAATCCTACCTCTCGGGCCTGGCGGGAGTCTCAGCTCTGCACGATCTTCATATCTGGCCCATGAGCACCACGGAGTTTGCGTTGACAGCGCACGTGGTGATGCCTGAGGGGCGCCCGGGCGACGTTTTCCTGATCGAAACGGCGCACGAGCTCATGCAAAGGTTCGGCATCGGGCACGCCACGATCCAAATTGAAACCAGCGAGGATACGGTTTGCGCGCTGGCGCCGGCGCATGTCGTCTGAAGCCGTGACGAGTAGGCTATAGCGAAGTAGGCCTCACGCCGCCAACCTAGCCCGCCTTTCTCACAGGTTCGCGGTCGTGTGTGCGATGCCTTAGTGGCCGAGCGCGGCGCGGATCGCTTGCAGGTCGCGCCAGGCCAGCCTCTTGGCGGCGGGCGTGCGCAGGAGATAGGCCGGGTGAAGCGTTGCCATGGCTTTGAACCTGCGTGTGCCAATCTCTGCCTCGCGCCATTTACCTCTGATGCGCATGATGCCGTCGGCGACATCCAAGATCTGCTTGGCCGCGGCGCCGCCGAGGAGGACGATGGCCTCGGGTTCGACAAGCTCGACCTGCCTCTCGAGGAACGGCCGGCAGACCTGGGCTTCCTGCGGGGTGGGTGTGCGATTGCCGGGCGGACGCCAGTAGACAACGTTGGTGATGTGCACGTCCGCCTCGGTGAGCGAGATCGCGGCCAGCATCTTGTTGAGAAGCTGTCCGGCCGGGCCGACGAAGGGCTTGCCCTCGAGGTCCTCGTCGCGGCCGGGGGCCTCGCCAACAATCATCAGGCGAGCGCGCTCGGCGCCACGGTAGAAACAGAGGTTCTTGGCGGTGGCTTTGAGACCGCAGCCGTCGAAGGCCTGCAGGGCCTTCTCGAGCTCGGGAAGCGATGTCGCGTTGCGAGCCAATGTGCGGGCGCTGAGCTCTGCCGCATCCGGTGCCGCGGTTTTGAATTGGCGCGATTCGGGGGAGGCCGATGCTTGCCGCGTTGCCTCGTGCTGAGGGGCGGGTCGTGCGGCCTCACGGACCGGATCGAATCGCGGGTCAGCGGGTCGCGCACCGGGAGCGGGCTCCGAGCCGCGCAACGGCGTCGTAGCCTTAGCGGGGGCAGCGGCGGGGGCTCGGGCGCGTGACACTTCAGGGCTCTCGCGCGGCGCAGGTGTGGAAGATGGTGAGGAAATAAGTGTGAAGCCCTGCCCAGGGCTCGCTTCGCCGCGCTCGAGCCAATTCGTCGCCTCCTCGGCCACGGCCGCATCGGCGCCCATGGCGCGATACCAATCGAGCAAAGCGGCGAGCGTCAGACTTTCGGATTCGGGCTGCATCGCAAGAAGTGTAACCCCAGGGCGGGCGGAATGCACTCCTTCTGCGGTTCGTAGCAGGCTCAGCGCGGCCTCTCGACGCTTGACGCTTTTCTTGATTGGGACCAAATCGGGGGTTGCGAAGATGACATAGAGGACAAGAGGCGATGGCGCGAGACGGTGCCGGGCTCCCGGAGCGGGACGCCATGGAATTTGATGTGGTGATCGTAGGCGCTGGCCCCTCCGGTCTCGCAGCCGCCATTCGTCTGAAACAGCTCGCGAATGAAAAGGGCCAGGAGCTATCGGTCGTGGTGATCGAGAAGGGCTCGGAGGTCGGCGCGCACATCCTTTCCGGTGCGGTCATCGACCCGGTTGGTCTCAGCCGCCTTATCCCGGGCTGGCGGGATAAGGGCTGCCCGCTAACGACGCAGGTGACCGAGGATCGCTTCCTGGTGCTCGGGCCTGCCGGCGATATTCGCTTGCCAAACTTCATGATGCCGCCGCTCATGAACAACCATGGCAACTACATCGGCAGCCTGGGACAGGTCGTTCGCTGGCTCGGCGAGCAGGCTGCAGAGCTTGGTGTCGAGATCTATCCGGGGTTCGCGGCGTCAGAGGTGCTGTACGAGGCGGGAGTGGTCGTTGGCGTGGCGACGGGCGATATGGGCGTCAGCCGCGAGGGTGAGCTCAAGGACAGCTTCGCGCGGGGCATGGAGTTGCGCGGCAAGTACACGCTTTTCGCAGAAGGTGCGCGCGGCTCGCTCTCGAAGACGCTGATCGCGCGGTTCGGCCTCGATCGGGAGTGCGAGCCGCAGAAGTATGGGATAGGTCTCAAGGAGCTCTGGGAGGTTCGCCCTGATCTGCACAAGCCGGGTCTCGTCCAGCATAGCTTCGGCTGGCCACTCGACGCCAAGACCGGCGGCGGCTCGTTTCTCTATCACTACGGCAAGAACCTCGTCTCGGTCGGCCTCGTCGTGCATCTCAACTACGACAACCCGTACCTCTCGCCTTATGACGAGTTCCAGCGCTTCAAGACACATCCCGCGATTCGCAGAGTGTTCGAAGGCGGGCGGCGCATCGCCTATGGCGCGCGTGCCCTGACCGAGGGTGGCTGGCAGTCGATCCCGAAGCTCGCCTTTCCGGGAGGGGCGCTCATCGGGTGTGCGGCCGGCCTCATGAACGTGCCGCGGATCAAGGGTAGTCACAATGCCATCCTGTCCGGCGTCGAGGCGGCAGAGTCCGTGTTCGAAGCGCTTGGCGCAGGCCGGGCGCATGATGTGCTCGTTGCGTATGAAAAGGCCCTGCGGACAGGCGAGGTCGCGCGGGATCTCAAACGCGTGCGCAATGTGAAGCCGCTGTGGTCGAAGCTCGGCACCTACATCGGTATTCCGCTCGGCGGCCTGGACATGTGGTTCAGGACGATCTTCATTGGCTGGTCGCCGTTAGGCACTTTGCGCCATGGAAAGCCCGATGCTGCGACCCTTATGCGGGCACGGCAGGCGACACCAATTGAATATCCGAAGCCGGACGGAGTATTGACCTTCGACAAGCTCACCAACGTCTCGTTCTCGGCCACGAACCACGAGGAGGATCAGCCGGTCCACCTCAAGCTCTGTGACGCGCATATCCCTATCGACGTGAACCTGCCGGACTACGCCGAGCCGGCGCAACGATACTGCCCAGCCGGGGTCTACGAGATCGTGCGCGATGACAAGGGCGAGCCGAGGTTCCAGATCAACGCGCAGAATTGCGTTCATTGTAAAACATGCGACATCAAGGACCCGAGCCAGAATATCACCTGGGTGTGCCCCGAGGGCGGCGGCGGACCGAACTACGCAGAAATGTAGGCGCGGGCTGGTCACCTGGGGCCATTTTGGTCTCGCTGGTTAATCCCTCCGGTTGACCTTCGGCAATGCAAGTCTGCGCGTTGTCATAAACTTGTCGACGGATACTAACGGCTGTCGCCAACATGCCGCCATGTTGCTACTCTCGTGATAAGTTGGGGTCCCGCTGAGGAACACACATGAGATCAAGCCGTGGCCGGTACGCCGTCCTACTCCCTCTGCTGGCGGGAGGGCTATTGGCCGTCGCGCCAGGCCGAGCACAAAGCGAAACGGCCGATGGGCTCGAAAACGTCGAGGTGCATTCGCTGGTCGGAAGCTATCTCGCAGGGCGTTTTGCGAGAGCGCAGAACGACACCAAGGAAGCCGCAGACTTCTATCGCAGTGCGCTGAGCCATGATCCGCAGAACGAGTTACTGCTTGAGCAGGCCTTCCAGACGGAAGCGAGCCGCGGCGACTGGATGCGGGCTTTCAAACTGGCAGAAGAGCTCGTGGCGGTGCAGCCGAAGCATCGCATGGCGCAGCTCGCGCTCGCTCTCAACGCCTTCAAGAACGGCGACTACAAGTCGGCTGGTGAGCACTTCAAGGCCGCCGGCGGCGGGCCGATCGGCGAGTTGACGAGCGCACTCGCAGCAGCGTGGGTCGATGTCGCGACGGGAGATTTCGATCGCGCGCTCGAGAAGCTCGACCTGCCGAAACAGGCCGAGTGGGCGCAATTCTTCCTCAGATATCATCGCGCGCTCATTGCCGACGTCGCCGGCAAAAAGCAGGATGCGCGCGTTGCCTACGAGCGCGCCTACAAGCAGGATACGCGGACGCTCAGGACGGCTCTGGCCTTCGCGCGGCATGCCGCGAACGCGGGCGACCGGAAGCTGGCGCTCAGCATTATCAACGAGCACATCGAGAAGGCTCAGGGCGGCGACGGTCATCCGTTGCTGAGGAGCCTGCGCGACAGCCTGCAGGCCGGACGCAAGTCCAGCCTCATCGTTGCAAGTCCATCGGATGGTATTGCCGAGGTCTTCTATGGACTTGGTGAGGCCTTGATCGGCGAGGGTGCCGTGGGCGTGGGCATTCTCTATTTGCAGATGGCGCTCTACGCCGATCCGGGGCATCAGTTTGCATTGGCCGCGCTGGCGAGCGCATTTGAGACAACCAAGCAATATTCCGCGGCGATTGCCACGTATGAACGCATTCCGCCAACCAGCCCGCTCGCGACTGCGGTCGAGATCCGCAAGGCCATCAATCTCAGCTCGCTCGAACGCCTCGATGACGCGCGCTCGACGCTGACCAAGCTCCTCGACGAGTCAGCTTCGGCTGCAGCCGCTCCTACAGAAGAGGCAAAGACAAATGCTGTCGTCGTGCCTCTGAATGCGGGCGAGCTTTTGAAGCTCAAGTCGCGGGGTGAGCAGGTGAGCAACCTGCAGGCGGCGCTGAAGGGGCTCGGTTACGACGTCGACGCGGACGGAGCCTTCGGCGACAGCACACGGCGGGCTGTTCTGCAGTTCCAGAAGAAGAGCGGCGTGAAGGCGGATGGCGTCGTCGGCGCGGACACCTATGCGGCGGTTCTCAGGAAGGGAAGCTCGGCAGGGGCATCAGGCAAAGCGGTTGGCGCGATCGAGAAGCGGATGGCTCTCACACTCACCGACAAGCTCGAGATCCTGGATTCGCTCGGCAATATTCTGCGCTCGCGTAAGCAATTTGCCGAGGCGATCCCCTACTACGACAAAGCCATTGCGCTGATCGGCAAACCCGAGCGGCGGCATTGGTCCTACTTCTACGCGCGCGGTACGAGCTATGAGCGGCTCAAGAACTGGCCTGCGGCCGAGGCTGATCTGCAAAAGGCGCTCGCGCTCTATCCAGACCAGCCGTTGATTCTCAATTACCTCGGGTATTCCTGGATCGACCAGGGCCGGAACATGAAAGAGGGCATGACCTATATCGAGAAGGCCGTGTCGTTGAAGCCGGATGACGGCTACATCGTCGACAGTCTCGGGTGGGCGCATTACAAGCAGGGGAACTTCAAGGAATCCGTTCGCTATCTCGAGCGTGCGGTCGAGCTCAGGCCTGATGATGCGGTTTTGAACGAGCACCTCGGTGATGCGTTGTGGCGTGTTGGACGAGATCGTGAAGCGCGCTACCAGTGGGACCAGTCGCTCAGCTTGAAGCCTGAGCCGGAAGACGCCGAGAAGCTCAAGAAGAAAATCGAACAGGGTTTGGATGCCGTTGAGAAGCTGACGGCGCGGACGGGCAAGCAGGCATCGCAGACGGACGAGCCGACACAGAGGTAATCCCTCGCGTGCCGGCGGCGTACGAGCGGAGCTTCCATGACGCTAATCGCTGAGCGCGCGCCGGCGAAGGTCAATCTCACGCTCGAGATCCTTGGCCGGCGAGCGGATGGCTTTCATGAGCTTTCAAGTCTCGTCGCCTTTGCCGACGTCTGCGATGCGGTGACGATTGACACCGAGGGCCCGCGTGGCCTCGTGGTCTCGGGGCCAATGGCGGCTCATCTCGCCGGCCCCAACATCCTGGACAAGGCTGTCGCGCTTCTTTGTAGGGCGACTTCGAAGCTCGCGATCGGGACGATCTACCTCGAGAAGCGGCTTCCGGTGGCGGCCGGTCTCGGGGGCGGCTCGGCGAACGCTGCCGCACTTCTTCGCGCGATATCGCGCGCCAATCCTGACGCGGGCCGCGATGTCGACTGGCACGCTGTTGCGGCGAGGCTCGGTGCCGATGTACCGGTTTGCCTTGCTGGCGAGGCTTCCTGGATGCGGGGGATCGGCGATGTTCTGTCGCCGCTGCGATATGCGCTGCCGCGGCTCGATGTGGTGCTGGTCAATCCGATGGCCGCTGTGCCTGCCGACAAGACGGCACAGGTCTTTCGCAAGCTCGGCGCGCGCCCGGGTGGAGAAGCAGCACGGCACGATGAACCGGAATTTGCGGATCGAGCGCGCCTCGTCGCGTATTTGCGCCGTTGCGGCAATGATCTCGCGGAAGCAGCGGCCACGATTGTTCCCGAGATGCGGGACGTCCTTGCTGCCTTAGCCAATCAGGCAGAGGCGGACCTTGTCGCCGTGTCGGGTGCCGGCCCGACGTGCTTTGCAATTCTTCCGGATGCGGCCCGCGCTCAGCGTGCGGCAGAAGATCTACGGTTGCTCAATCCTCACTGGTGGATCGAGACGGCCGTGATCGCGTAGGCCCGATGTGCCGTGGAGTAGCCGATCCTAACCGGACCGGAAATTCTCCTTCCCGGAAATTCAATGTGCACGGGCGATGCAGAAGGCGATGACGTCGCGCATGGCGCGCTTCTCTCGGCTGTCGCGGAAGATGGCCAAAGCGTCATCGGCAATGCCGCCGTAGGAGCGCGCCCGCTCGAGCGTTGCCTCGATGGCCTTGTATTTGCGCATGAGGTTTATGGCGTACTCGAGATCACCGTTTTCAATCTCGCTTCTGCCGATGGTGCGCTTCCAGAATTCGCGATCCTCCTCCGTGCCACGCCGGAACGAGAGGATGACGGGTAGCGTGACCTTGCCTTCGCGGAAATCATCGCCGACTGATTTGCCGAGACGGGCACTGTCGCCGCCGTAGTCGAGTGCGTCGTCGACGAGTTGGAATGCGAGGCCGAGGTTGCGCCCGTAGGAGCGAAGGGCAGCCTGCTCGTCGGCTGGGCGCGATGAGATGGCGGCGCCGACCTCGGCTGCGGCCGAGAACAAGGCTGCGGTCTTCGCGTCGATGATCGCAAGGTAGGCGTCCTCGGTGGTCGCCGTGTTCTTGGCGGCGGCAAGCTGCATGACCTCGCCCTCGGCGATGGTTGCGGCAGCGTTCGAGAGAATTTTGAGGACAGGGAGTGAGCCGACTTCAACCAGCATGCGGAAAGCTTGTCCGAGCAGGAAATCGCCGACGAGAACGGTGGCCTGATTGCCCCAGATGAGGCGGGCGGTCTTGCGGCCGCGACGGGTATCGCTTTCGTCCACGACGTCGTCGTGAAGCAGGGTCGCCGTGTGCATGAACTCGATGGCGGATGCGGTGCGGATGTGGCCGTCACCCTTATAGCGGCAAAGCTTGGCCGCGGCGATGGCGAGCATCGGCCGGAGCCGCTTGCCGCCCGAATCGATCAGGTGATGGGCAAGAGCCGGAATCATGTCGACGTCCGAGACCGCCTTGTCGAGGATGATGCGGTTGATCGCATTCATATCCTCGGAGACGATTTCGAGTAGCGGCGCTAGGCTTTCGGACGGCTCACGTGCCTCGTCCAGTGCGACGACTACGCCCACGGCAGCTTCCCCAATTGTTGCGAACGCTTCTCAAATTTATAGCGGTAGGATGGTCGGCACCTTACCCATAGATTGGCGGTGACGCATCCGGAAAAAAGGTAGCTTCAACAATGGCGCGACATGTCCGTCACCGATGACGCCTTCCTTGGCGGGAGCGTGCAGATCCTGCAGCCCGCGAGAGGGTATCGAGCGGGGGTGGACGCTGTTCTTCTCGCGGCAGCGGTCCCCTGCCTGTCGGGCGTTGCGGAGCGGGTTCTGGACGCGGGCGCCGGCGTCGGCACGGCGGGGCTCTGCGTCGCGGCGCGGTGCCTCGAGACACACGTTGCCCTCCTTGAGCGGGAACCTCTACTCATTGATATGGCGAAGGAGAATGTACAGCGGAACACGCTCGAGCGCCGGGTTTCCGTGGTCGCTGCCGATATTGGCCACACGGGCGCCGAAGTGCTTGCCGCGGCTGGATTATCGCCGCATTCCTTCGACCACGTGATTGCCAACCCGCCCTACCATGTCGAGGGTGCGGGGACGCCGGCCGCAAACAAGCTCAAGGCTGTTTCGCACGCCATGGTTGCGGACGGCCTCGAAGTTTGGTCCCGGTTTCTTGCGCGCATGGCGAAGCCTGGCGGCACCGCGACGGTAATCCACAAGGCGGAGGCGCTGCAGGCGGTGCTCGCGGGATTTGCGCGGCGGTTCGGTGGCATCAAGGTGCTGCCGATCCACGCCCGCGCCGGAGAGCCAGCGATCCGCGTTCTGGTCCAGGGGATCGCCGGGTCCAAGGCGCCGCTCGTGATCCTTGCCGGATTGACGCTGCACGAGGGGGACAACTCCTTCACTCTACGTGCAGCCGAGGTTCTTCGGCTTGGCGCGGCGCTCGACCTCGACTATGGGAGGAGCGTTACGCGCAAAGGGCCTGGAGAGTAAGCAGGGCGCTCGTGACGGGCGCGCGCGGGCGCGGCGCATTTCCGAGTTTGCTCAGCATCGCTAGTGTCCCGACCGCGAAGTTCGTCACATTCTACTGCGGGCGCTGAACGAACTTCGCGGTCGAAAGGACACTAGCAAGTGCATGATACTCGTGTGATTCAGATTTCGAAGTCCGCTCTCGACCCAGCCGAGAAGTATGAAACGGACTTCGATATCATCACGCTAGTCGATCTCAAAGAGGTGTAAACGATGTGGCCGTTCAACACTGGTACGGTGGTCCCCGTCTTGAAATTCACGGGTGCGATCGGGATGGTCACGCCGCTGAGGCCTGGTCTTTCAATCGCAGCATTCGCAGGCTCGATCGAAAAGGCGTTTTCGATGTCCTCGGCACCGTCGGTGGCGGTGATCGTCAACTCGCCAGGTGGAAGCCCGGTGCAGTCGAGCCTCATTTTCAAGCGTATCCGGCAACTTGCCGAGGAGAAGCAGAAGAAGGTCTACGTCTTCTGCGAGGACGTCGCGGCTTCGGGCGGATACTATCTCTCGGTCGCGGGCGACGAGATCTATGCCGATGCGTCATCGATCATCGGCTCGATCGGCGTGATCTCGACGAGCTTCGGGCTCGACAAGGCGATCGATAAACTCGGCATCGAGCGGCGCGTCTACACGGCTGGTCTCAACAAGGGATCGCTCGATCCGTTCCTGCCCGAGAAGGCGGACGACATCGAACGACTTAAGGCAATCCAGCGCGATGTGCATGACGTGTTCATCGGCGTTGTGAAGGAACGGCGGCTCGGGCGCCTCAAGGGCCCAGACGGCGAGCTCTTCTCAGGTGCGTTCTGGTCGGCACCGAGAGCGCTCGAGCTCGGGCTGATCGACGGCATCAGCGACATCCGCACCAAAATGCGCGAGGTACACGGCGACAAGGTCCGTCTCAAGGTGGTGTCGCCGGAGCGCGGGTGGCTGTCGCTGCGCATGCGGCGCCTGCCCACAGTTCTCGACGCGGCCGCGGGCGTCGGAGGACTTGCTTTTGCCGATGACTTGGTGTCGGCTATCGAAACGCGTTCGCTTTGGTCGCGCTTCGGACTGTGAGCGGGATGGCGCGCAGGGGGCTTGAAATGCCGCAAGTCGTGGCGATCATGATTGCTGGGGCCGGGCTATATGCCGGATTCAAATGGGTGTCGCGCTTGGTCAGCCAAGCGAAGGACGCCGCCCGCAACATGGAAGAGCAGGCAGAGCGTGCGCGGACTGCGGCTCGCGGCCCCAAGGACCTCGGCGCGCTTGAATACGACCAGGAAACGGGCGTTTATCGGCCTCGGGTTCGTTGAGTTCATCCAGCGCTACGTCTTATTAGCAGCAGCGTCATTCGCACTTCTCATGGCACTATTCCACGTGTCGCTGGCCCGGTGGGTGACACGCGGGCTCGAATGCGTATAGTGCGCACCGCACAAAGAGGTGTCCGGCACTATGACGAAATCGACAGCGGCAAAGAAAGCCGAGGCGGCCACCGCGGGCGCTCACAGCGGCGCGGGGGTTCAGGGCGGAGCCGCAGTTCCAGTCCTCAGGCCCAAGGAAAGCTTCCAGGATCTGATCCTCACGCTGCAGCAGTTCTGGGGCGCGCAGGGTTGCGTGGTGCTGCAGCCCTACGACATGGAGGTGGGTGCTGGGACGTTCCATCCGGCGACCACGCTGCGTGCGCTGGGGCCGCGTCCGTGGAGCGCCTGCTACGTGCAGCCATCGCGACGCCCTAAGGATGGGCGTTATGGCGAGAACCCGAACCGGCTGCAGCATTATTACCAGTTTCAGGTGATCATGAAGCCGTCGCCTGAGACTATCCTCGACCTTTATCTCGCGAGCCTGGACGCCATCGGCATCGATACGAGCGTCAACGACATCCGCTTCGTCGAGGACGATTGGGAGAGCCCGACGCTTGGCGCCTGGGGGCTCGGCTGGGAAGTCTGGTGCAACGGCATGGAGGTGACGCAGTTCACCTATTTCCAGCAGGTCGGCGGCTTCGACTGCTCGCCGGTCGCGGGCGAGATCACGTATGGCCTTGAGCGGCTCGCCATGTACGTTCAGGGCGTCGATCGCGTGTTCGACCTCAACTTCAACGGCCGTACCGACGAGCGGAAGCTCTCGTATGGTGATGTGTTTCTGCAGGCCGAGCAGGAGTATTCGCGCTTCAATTTCGAGCACGCGGATACGGGAACACTTCTGCAGCACTTCAAGGATGCTGAGCGTGAATGCAAGGCGCTGCTCGACAAAGGATCTGGTGGCGATAAACATTTGCTCGCCTTGCCGGCCTACGATCAGTGTATCAAAGCATCACACACGTTTAACCTTCTTGACGCACGTGGCGTGATCTCGGTGACCGAGCGTCAGGGCTATATTCTCCGTGTGCGCGAGCTTGCCAAGGCCTGCTGCGCGGCATGGCTGCAAACAGAAGGAGGGCGGGGATGACCGAAACACTTGCGGGTCTTTTGGCGGTTGCCGTACCGGCGCTGATCATCGGGGTTGTCGTGCTGGGTCGTACGCGGCCGGTGCTTTTTATGTATCTTGCGGCCCTTGCCGTCGGGCTCGGCTATCTTACGGTTACGGGCTCCGTCGATGATATCGGCAAGCAGGCGCTGAGCTATATGCCGAACAATGCCGTTCAGCCGGAAGCGAAGGCTCCCGCCGCCGCTGCGCCTCAAGCCGCGGCATCTGCGCCGGCCGGTACCGAGCCGGCCGCAGGGCCTGCTGCTCCGACTCCTGCGCCGTAACTTGAATCCCCTCTCCCCGTTCTTGCGGGGAGAGGCGATATATTGCGAAGGCATAGAACATGGCTGAACTGCTGCTAGAGCTCTTCTCCGAGGAGATTCCGTCGCGCATGCAGGCGCGCGCGGCAGAGGATCTCAAGCGTCTCGTGAGCGAGGGCTTGCGCGCTCAGGGTCTTGCTGTGGGCGAAGCGCATGCGTTTGCGACGCCACGCCGGCTCGCGCTCGCGATCGAGGATGTGCCGGGGATGTCGCCGGGCGCTTCCGAGGAGCGCAAGGGGCCGCGGGTCGGCGCACCGGAGCAGGCGGTGGCGGGGTTCCTCAAGTCTGCTGGTCTCGCCTCGCTCGAGGAGGCACAGGTCGTGGCCGACAAGAAGGGCGACTACTACGTCGCGCGTGTCGAGAAGGCCGGTCGGCCAGCGGCTGAGATCACCGCCGAGGTCGTATCAGGCGTGCTCGCAAAGTTTCCCTGGCCGAAGTCGATGCGGTGGGGCTCGAGTACGTTCCAGTGGATCAGGCCGCTGAAGTCGATCGTGTGTCTGATCGACGGCAAGGTCGTGCCGGTCGAGATCGCCGGTATCAAGGCAGGTGCAGAGACGCGCGGGCACCGCTTCCACGGCAACGCCCTGTTCCCGGTCTCGAGCTTTGAGGACTATGCGGCGAAGCTTGCCAAGCACGCTGTGATGCTGAACCCATCGGAGCGGATCGAAGAGATCAAGGATCAGGCCGAGGCGCTGGCCAAGAAAGCCAAGCTCGAGCTTGTGCAGGATGACGCGCTTCTCGCCGAGAATGCCGGCCTCACCGAGTGGCCGGTGGTGCTGATGGGCAGCTTCGACGAGCGCTTCCTCGAGGTGCCGGCCGAGTGCCTGATGACGTCGATGAAGACGCACCAGAAGTGCTTCTCGCTCCGCGATCCGAAGACGGGGAAGCTCGCCAACAAGTTCATTCTCGTATCCAACCTGACCGCAAAGGACGGCGGCGCACAGATTGTCTCGGGCAACGAGAAGGTGATCCGTGCCAGGCTTTCGGATGCGAAGTTCTTCTGGGATCAGGATCTCAAGCGTCCGCTCGACGAGATGGCGAATGCGCTCGACGGCATCACCTTCCACGAGAAGCTCGGCACGCAAAAGGAGCGCGTGGAGCGCATTGCCGAGCTTAGTTTTCAGCTCGCCGGCGCGGTCGACGCGAGCCCCGAGGATGCACGGCGGGCGGCGCAGTTGTCGAAGGCCGATCTCGTGTCCGACATGGTCGGCGAGTTCCCCGAGCTGCAGGGCCTGATGGGGCGCTATTACGCGGAGCGGGCGGGAGCGAAGCCCGAAATCGCCCGGGCGATCGAATTGCATTACAAGCCGAAGGGGCCGACGGATGTCGTGCCGAAAGAGGAGGACGGCGACGCGGTGGCGATTGCCGTCGCGCTTGCCGACAAGCTCGATACGCTCGTCGGCTTCTGGGCCATCGGCGAGAAGCCCACGGGGAGCGGTGATCCCTATCAGCTGCGGCGCGCGGCTCTCGGCGTGATCCGCATCGTGCTCGAGAATGATTTGCGCCTAAGTCTCGTATCAAACTTGAACGACCATCTCTTGCGCCTAAAGGCAGTGCTCGAGAAGTCGAAGCAACAGTTCTCATCTGAGGTCGGTGTTCCATTCAACGGAAGCTCCACTTCGCCGCGGATCATCGACCTCCTCGCCTTCTTCGCGGATCGGCTGAAGGTTTATCTCAAGGACAAGGGCGCCAGGCACGACCTCATCGATGCCGTGTTCTCGCTCGGCGGGCAGGATGATCTCGCTCTCATCGTGAAGCGCGTCGAGGCGCTGGATGCGTTCTTGAAGTCCGACGATGGCGCCAACCTGCTGGCAGGCGTGAAGCGCGCGTCGAACATTCTCTCGATCGAGGAGAAGAAGGACAAGAAGAGCTACGCCGGGACGTATGATCTCACGCTGCTGCGCGAAAACGAGGAGTTGGCGCTGGCGGCTGCGATCGAGAGCGTGAAGCAGGACACGACGGCTGCGATCAACGTCGAGAACTTCCGCGGCGCCATGAATGCGCTCGCGGACCTGCGCGCACCCGTCGATGCGTTCTTCGACAAGGTGATCGTCAATGACGCCGATGCAGCGCTGCGCGAGAACCGGCTGCGTCTGCTCTCGGAGATCCGCGCCGCGACGCTGACGGTTGCGGATTTTTCCAAAATTGCGGGCTGAGATTTTCCTCCCCCTGGACGAGGGGGAGGAAACGGGCGCGCCGTCCGGCTACTGCACCGTTACCAGTTGCTCGACGATCTTGCCGCCGGATATGGCGGGCTTATCCTTCTTGTCGAACTTGTTGTCGTTGTCGCTCTCCTCATGGAGCATGACGATCAGCTTGGTGCCGGCTTTCTCCTTCTTGTCGAGCGTCACGGTGACTCCCGAGTTGCTGCCCGCCTTTACGGAGGCGTGGCCGACGATCGGGCCAGGCTTGCCGTTGACGTCCTGATGCACGACCACATAGCCCGCCTTGGTGGATGACACCGCTCCGATCGTTACCGAGGTGGGCGTTGCCTTAAGACCCTCGCTGCCGATCGAGTTCTCGGCCAGAGCCGCGCCGGCGGCGAGCGTTGTCAATCCGAGCCCGAGTAAGAAACCATTGATCCTCATCGCCTTCCTCCTTTGCTGAAGCAGGGGGCGCAGCTTCGCCTCCGCCTCGCCTGTCAAGTCAGGAACGGCAACGCTATTGGTCCGGATGGGTTCCAGACCGATGTCTCCAACGCTAAAGATGCTTGTGCTGAGACGAGTTTGTTAAACCACTGAACGGCGGGGATTAAGGGAGCTGGTCTAGCGGCGGATGTAACCCTCCATCCGCCAGCGATCTACCCCGCAAGACCGGACCGACCAGCTCCCAATCAAGGCTTCTTTGATACTCTTGTGACGATCCGACGGCTAGCAGTCTTCGCTGATAAAATATTCTAATTTTCGACAGCGGTGTAACATTGCCGCGCGATCGTTCGTACTGCGTCACGTGGAATGTGGGCACAAAGTTTTAGTCTTCTGAGACCACTGCCAGGTCGCTCTCTGCGTCCTCGAAGGCGCTTGACGCTGCCAGCCACGTCTCCTCTGCTTCGGCGAGGCGCTTTGCAGCTTGGCCACGCTCCATCGAGACTTTCTGCGCCTTGGCGGCATCGGCGTAGAGATCGGGAGAGGCAAGCAGCGCGTCGAGCTTCTGCAGCTCATTCGTGAACCGCTCAATGCTCTTCTCGGCGGCTTGCACGGCCTTCTTGAGCGGAGCCAGCTCGGCACGGCGGTCGGCCGCCGCTTTGCGCTGCAGGGCGCGCGTTGAGCGCGGCTCGGCAGTGGTCTCGTCTCGTCGGCCCCGCGCTTCGGTACGGCCGCCCCGCTCGGAGAGAAGCTCGGCGCGATAGCTCTCCATGTCGCCGTCATAGGCGCGCACCGTGCCGTCGCGGACGATCCAAAGCCGGTCGGCCGTGGCTTCGACGAGGTGGCGATCGTGGCTGATCAGGATGACGGCGCCCTCGAACTCCGCGAGCGCGTGGATAAGTGCTTCGCGGCTGTCGACGTCGAGGTGGTTCGTCGGCTCGTCGAGGATCAGGAGGTGGGGGGCGTGGAATGCGGTCAGCGCCAACAAGAGACGGGCCTTCTCGCCACCAGAGAGCTTGCCGCATTTGGTGTCGGCCTTGTCGGCGCTGTATCCAAATGTTCCGAGCTTCGTGCGCCGTTGCGCTTCCGTCGCATCGGGCATGAGCTTTACGAGGTAGTCGTAGGGTGTGGAAAGCGGGTTGAGCTCGTCGAGCTGATGCTGCGCGAAATAGCCGACGGTGACGCGTCCGGCGCCGAAGACGTTGCCCGCGAGAGGCGTGAGCTTGCCGGCCAGGAGCTTGGCGAAGGTCGATTTGCCGTTGCCGTTGGCGCCGAGCAGGGCAATGCGATCGTCCTGATCGATGCGGAGATTGAGGCTCGTCAGAATGGGCTTTACCGGATCGTAGCCGGCGGTTGCCCCTTCGATGCGCAAGAGCGGGCTCGCGAGCATTTTTTCCGGGCTTGGAAGCGCGAAGGGAACAACGCGATCCTCGACCTGCGAGGCGATGGGCTGCATCTTGGCCAGGGCCTTGACGCGGCTCTGCGCCTGCTTGGCTTTCGTGGCCTTAGCCTTGAAGCGATCGATGAACGCCTGAATGCGGCGGCGCTCGTCGTCCTGCTTCTTCTTGAGCTTGAGCTCGAGGCGCTGGTTCATGCGCCGCGTTTCCTCGAAATCGTCGTAGCCGCCAGCGTAAAGCGTGAGCTTGCCGCGCTCGAGGTGGAGGATGGCGCTTGCCGCCCGGTTCAGGAGGTCGCGGTCGTGGCTTACGATCAAGACGGTGTGCGGATAGCTCCTCAGGTAGTTCTCGAGCCAGAGCGTGCCTTCGAGATCGAGGTAGTTGGTCGGCTCGTCGAGGAGGAGAATGTCGGGCTCGAGGAACAGGACGGATGCAAGGGCTACGCGCATGCGCCAGCCGCCTGAGAACTCGCGGCAGGCGCGGTGCTGTGCCGCCTCGTCGAAGCCGAGGCCGGAGAGGATTGTCGCGGCGCGGGCCGGAGCCGAGTGGGCGTCGATGTCGGTCAGGCGGATCTGGATCTCGGCGATGCGGTGCGGGTCAGTCGCGATCTCGGCCTCGGTCAAAAGGCTCGCGCGATCTGCGTCCGTCGAGAGCACCCAGTCAATCAGGCTGTCGTCGCCACCGGGCGCTTCCTGGGCGACGCGGCCGATGCGGGCGCCGCGCGGCACCGTTATGCCACCGAGGTCGGGGTGGATCTCGCCGGCGATAAGCTTCAGAAGCGTCGACTTGCCCGCGCCGTTGCGACCGACGAGGCCAACCTTGTGGCCGTCGGGGATGGCGGCGGTGGCGCCTTCGAGGATGGGCTTGCCCTCGATCCGGTAAGTCAGGTCATTGACGTGGAGCATGGCTGAGCGAATAGCGGCTCGGGCGGCACTTGTCACGTGGGTGAGCTTGGTTTCGAGCAGCCCGTGAGAGTTTCGTGCTCAGTCTCAGACCCCGTTTCGGAATGGCTGGCGCGGTCAGATCTCGATGCCGAAGCGTTTCAGGAGCTGGACCATGACGAAATATGAAAAGGCCGTCAGCGTGACCGAAATGACGAGGCTTGGGACGAAGGGCATGCCCTTTCGGAGGAGTGCCGGAAGGACCAGAAGCAGCGTGAGCGACGGCAGGATCAGCCAAAAAATGCCTGTGGCCAGGCTTGCGACCTTTTCGGTGTCGCGGGTGTCGGCGTAGAGCCAGACCATGGCGAGGAGCGAGGTCAGAGGCAAAGAAGCCAGGATGGCGCCGAGAACGACGCTACGCTTGGCCGCCTCCGAGACGGAGACGACGAGCAGGCTCGTGACTACGACCTTGATGAGGGTCTCGAGCATCGGCGGGCTAACCGGAGATAACCGGCTTCAGGGATTCAAAAAGCAGACGCTCCTGAACGCTGGCGTCCGGGATCGTAAGGTGGGCGGTGAACCAATCTCTCAGCATCGTGCAGACGCGATCACGCGGGGCGCGGGCAAGCGCGCGGGGGTCGGCGAAAAGCTGCATGTCCGCCTGCGTCCAGCCGATGCGCGTCAGCTCAGCGGCCAAGACGTCGTAGTCGGCCTTCCCAGGCGCCGTATGGCTTACTGGCGATTTGCGGCCGTCGGTAATGGCCGAGATCACGGCGAGCACCTGGGCCTCGATGGGCGCGCTTTTTTCCCGCGTCTGCAAGCGCGTCACAATGGCTGTGCTTGCCTCGCCCTTGGAGATGAAGTCGTAGCAATCGTCACCGCTATCGGCTGAAAGCGCCTTCAGATTGTCGAGGAAGGCGGTCGCCAGCGCCTTATGCTTCTCACGGCTGGCGGAGAGCGCGAACTGTGAGTTGTCGCGGCGCAGCGCCACAATCGCATCGACGAGGTGGCGGGTGATGTCGGCTTGCGACTTGCCTTCGCTGCCGAGACGCGCTGCCTCGTTCAGGCGGACGCCATACCACTCCGGAAATTCCTGCTTAAGCGCGGTCCAGAGTGGATGTGTTTGCAGCTCGGCATCTAGATCTGCCGCTGTGGGTTGCGCGGCTGCCGCCGCAATCGTGGTATGGGCTGCGAGAGGCGCGACGGCTGCTGCTGGCTCTTTGCTGGCCACCGGCGCTAGAGCGGCTGCAACTGCCGCCTTCGTCTCGGACTTCGCCTCGGCCTCTTGCGGCGCCTTGTCCGACTTTGGAGCTGTCTCCCTGCGAACGAAGCTTAGCAGGGGATCCTTGTATTTATAGCCGAGCCAAGCTCCGCCTGCGACGATTGCGAGGACGGTCGTGCTCACGACAAACGTGCGTAGGCCGCTCGGCCGCGACGCCTGTCTGCCCCTGCTAGATTGTGATCCCATGGGTACGAAGCTACCGCCCGGCCCGGGTGCTCCCCGCGGGCCTTGCGCCGCCGGGTTGACGACGGTACCCGTTGTGGGTGAGCGGGCTGCTCTGCCGGCGGTGCGATCGGGTTGGCGTTCAAGCGGCCGGTCCAGCGACGGCCCCGGCCGGAGATCGCGGGCTGGTTGCTCACGGCTAGAGCGGGCCTCGGAAGCAGCGGGGCGCGGTGCACTCTCTGAGGCTTTGCTCGGTGCATTGTCGGGCAATTTCTCGGAGAGCCGCTCCACGGCTCCCCTCTGCGATCGCGGCGGAGCGTTGATGTCCGGGAAGAGTGGCTGCGCCGGCTGAGGCTTGCTCGCATGCAGGGCGGCTTGCTGGCTTGCGGCATCAGGTTTTGCTTGGCCCTGACCAGAAGGTGGCTGCGGTAGAGTGGCATCCGCAAGCATTGGAAAGACGGTTACGGCAGGGCGCCAATCAGAAAAGCCTGAGCGCCAAAGAAGGTCGGCCGCGCGCAAGTGGCCGAGCTCCACGAGCTTTCGCATCTCAGGGTCCGACAACGGCCCGTGCTGTTTGCCGTCGCGGGCCAGATACCATTGGATTTCTTGGTCGAGTGCCGTCATAAGCCCGTTCATACCACGAAATAGCAAAGTCTCTGCGAATTGGATGCGCAAGACACGTGCAAGTCTCAGGACACGTGCAAGATCGATGCAAGGCCGGCGCCAATCCGCAAGATCAGACACTGAATCGGGGCATTAGAAGGGCGTTGGGGGCAAGATTTGTCGCCTGCGTTAAGGCGCCGCCTTCTTGCTGTAGCACAGGCGCCCTATAAGCCGCGGCAACGCTTCCGCCCAAGGCGAAGCGACCTGAGGAAACCTGAAGGATCGACGATGGCCATCGAGCGCACGTTCTCAATCATCAAGCCGGATGCAACTCGGCGCAATCTTACTGGTGCCATCAATGCCGTGATCGAGGCGGCAGGCCTGCGCATCATCGCGCAGAAACGCGTCAAGTGGACGACGGCTGAGGCTGGCGAGTTCTATGCCGAGCACAAGGAGCGGCCGTTCTACGGTGAGCTCGTCTCCTTCATGACGTCCGAGCCGATCGTGCTGCAGGTTCTCGAGGGCGAGAATGCCGTCGCCAAGTACCGTGACGTGATGGGCGCGACCGATCCGGCTGCGGCCGCTGAAGGCACCATTCGCAAGCTTTTCGCGGTTTCGAAGGGCGAGAATTCCGCCCATGGCTCGGATAGCGCGGCATCTGCCGCGCGCGAGATCGCCATGAACTTCAAGGACGGTGAGATCGTGGGGTAAAGCGTTACCTCGATCTGACCTTGTAATTCGAAACGGGCTCCCTCGCGGGGGCCCGTTTTTGCTGCGGCGGGCTATGGCGTCAGCTTAGCTCGCGGACGCGGAAGTGCAGGCCGCCGCGGGGTGTCAAAGTGACTGTCGCGTTGAGGCCGGGCGGCTCGTGGCCGACATACTCGGGGCGGAAGCGGCGAAGCAAGGTCGAGAGCGCAAGCGTGTTCTCGAGCTGGCTCATGGCCCCGCCGATGCAGGAGCGCTTGCCGGCGCCGAAGGGAATGTAGCTGTACTTTACTTGCTTCTGGGTCTTGTCGGTCCAGCGCTCGGGAATGAACGCCTCGGGATCATTCCAGAACTTTGGATTGTGATGGGCGCCATATCCGAACAGCACGATGCGATCGCCGGGCTTGATCTCCTTGCCGGCGATGACGTCGTCCTCGGTCGCGACGCGGATGAGGCTCCAGACCGGCGGATAAAGGCGCATCGTCTCCTGAATGACCGAGCGAGTATAGACGAGGCCGGAATAATCGGCGGCGGTCGGCTCGCGATCGCCGCACACGGCTTCGCCTTCACGGCGGATGCGGTCGGCAGCTTCGGGGTGCTTCGATGTGAGGTAGAGCGCCCAGGCGAGCGTGAGCGCGGTCGTCTCGGTACCGGCCCACAGGTATTGCTTGATCTCGTCGATGGCCTGCTGCTCGTCGAACTCGGGGATCGCAGGATCGGCGACGGCGGCCTCGATCAGCTTCAGCAGTGTCTCTTCGCGCGCATCGCGCGGGTTGGCGGCCATCACTGCGGGGGGGACGCTCCACCATGCCTCGACGGCCTTGGCGGTTTCGTCCTCACCTGCTTCAATCATGCCGCCGGCTTGCCGCTTGAGGCGGATGTCCTTGTGGTTGGTCACGTCTGTATAGGTCTTCACGTACTTAAAGACGACGTGCGGATTGAAGGGCATGTCGCGGTCAAATAGCGCCTTGCAGATCATGTCAGCTGCGAGGGTCCAAGTCTGCTCGACCATCTCGAAGCTTTCGCCGGTCTTGGCGAGCTCACCCCACTGCGCCATCTTGGATTTGATGGCTTCGTTGAAGAAGGGGATGTAGTCGGTGAATGCGTCGGGGTGGAAGGCGGGCTGCTGCGGCATGCGGATTTTCTGCCAGAGCGCGCCGTCGTGGGTGATCATCGCCTTGCCGAAGATCGGCTTTAGGCCGTCGAAATATTTGATGTAGCTGTCGGCCTTGGTGACCAGGATGTGCTTGAAGTGCTCGGGCTCGGTGATGAGCACGATGCGCTGGTTGGCCATGTTAACCGGGATCACGGGCCCGTATTGGCTTGCCATGCGCATGAGCAGGCGCATGGGGTTCTCAGGATCTTTAAGCAGTGGCGTCAGATTGAACCAGACGCTGCTCTCGTCTCCGAGGCCATGGGCTGATACTTCAGTTGGGCTTTGTGCGGTCATTCAATACTTCTCCCGGACATCCGGTCGGAACGGTGCTTGGCTACAACACTAGTGTGGTGATTCCGAAGTCCGCCACTACCTTGCAGCTGGCCTCGGAGGCGGACTTCGGAGTCTGAACCACACTAGAATCTTTGACTTGCTAGTGTCCTTTCGATCGCGAAGTTCGTTTAGAGAGTGCTGCAGGTGGTGACGAACTTCGCGATCGGGACACTAGCACAAACGGGTTGGCGAGGGCGTGCTCCCCCAGATACTGCCGGACACGTATGAGGGACAAGTATTCTCTCAGGGTAAAGACGTGTCCATGCGGCAGCTCCGCCCCGCGACATTTTGAACTCAACGCAAGGGATCGGAGCATAGTCTCAGTAATGCGTAACTATAGTTCTGGAGAGAACATGGCAGTATTCTGGTTAACTGGGGCACTGCACCGTATGATGCCAGCTTCCAAGGAAAGTTGACCTCGCGCAAAAATGGCAAGGGCCTTTGGATAAAGCTTATGCTCTGCTGCGAGAACGCGCGCTGCTAGTGTCTCAGCGGTATCACTTCCCAGCACCGGCACAGCCGCCTGGCCAATGATTGGTCCTTCATCCATCTCAGCGCGCACGAGATGCACCGTGCAGCCGGTGATTTTGACGCCCGCGTCGAGCGCTCGCTGGTGCGTGTGCAGGCCCTTAAACGACGGCAGTAGCGATGGGTGGATGTTGATCATGCGGTCGCGCCACTGTTCGACAAATCCCGGCGTCATCAGGCGCATGAAACCTGCAAGCGCGACGATGTCGATGCGCGAGACGGTCAGGACACCTTGCAGCTGGCTTTCGAAGTGCTCGCGGCTCTCATAGTGCTTATGGTCGAAGCCCAGGGCGGGTATGCCGCTTGCCTTGGCCCAGGCCAAGCCAGCCGCGTCGGGGCGGTTCGAAATGACGAGCGCGATCTCGGCCGGGTAGTCGGGCTGGCGGGCCGCCTCCACAAGGGCCTGCATGTTCGAGCCGCGCCCGGAAATCAAAATGGCAACACGTTTTTTCTGTGCGATGGCCGTGGGATTGATGGCGGTCATGACTGGTACTTGAGTATGCCTTCGTAGGAGACAGCCCAGGCCTCGCCCTTGCCCTTGGCGGAGCTGCGTTCGCCTGCGGGTGGCGTCACCTCGCCGATCAGCACGGGCGCCTCACCCATTTCTCTCAGAAACGTCATCATTGGCTCAGCGGCTCCGCGCTGGACGACCATGACCATGCCCAGACCGCAATTGAACGTGCGAAGCATTTCAGCATCGTTCAAGTGCCCCGCCCGGGCGAGCCAGCCGAACACGGATTGCGGCTGCCAGGCCGTGAGATCGATGGTTGCTGCGAGGGTCGGCGGCAGCACGCGCGGAATATTTTCCGAGAGGCCGCCGCCGGTGATGTGGGCCAGAGCCT
Source organism: Hyphomicrobium sp. (assembly GCA_041659825.1). GTDB lineage: Bacteria > Pseudomonadota > Alphaproteobacteria > Rhizobiales > Hyphomicrobiaceae > Hyphomicrobium_C. Next base: position 286,452 of record JBAZXL010000001.1, on the reverse strand, counting down.
TAATGGCACCGTCCGCGGCGCCGCCGGTCGCTTCGAGCGCGGCGAGGATCGGCTTCACATAAATGCGGGTCGGCTCGAGGAGCGCGTCGGCTAACGATTTTGCAGGTGCGAACGGTGCCTTGGCGTCCCAGGTGAGTTGCTCCTCAGCGGCAAGACGGCGCACGAGCGAGTAGCCGTTCGAGTGCACGCCGGAGGATGGCAGTCCAATCAGCATATCGCCGCGCTCGACGTCTGGGCGCGGAAGAATTTCGCCGCGCTCGATGGCGCCCACCGCAAAACCTGCAAGATCGTAGTCCTTGCCTTGGTAATGTCCCGGCATTTCGGCCGTTTCGCCACCGATGAGCGCGCAACCGGCCTGGCGGCAGCCGTCGGCGATACCGGTGATCACCGATTTCGCGATCTCGACGTCGAGTTTGCCGACGGCGAAATAATCTAGGAAAAACAGCGGCTCCGCGCCTTGCACGACGAGGTCGTTGACGCACATCGCGACGAGGTCGATACCGATGGTGCTGTGGCGACCGGTGTCGATTGCGATGCGGAGCTTTGTGCCGACGCCATCGTTTGCTGCGACAAGGACCGGATCGCGGAAGCCGGCGCGCTTCAAGTCAAAAAGCCCACCGAAGCCGCCAAGGAGGGCGTCGGCGCCGGTTCGCTGCGTCGACTTGGCGAGGCCCTTTATTGCCTCGACTAGCGTATTGCCGGCATCAATATCGACGCCGGAATCGCGATACGTAATAGCGGCCTGTCCGCTGTCTGGTTTTTGGGCCATCTTCGCTCGTGGCGCTCCTCGGGTGTGTTCTCGGCGAGTGCCGGCGTTGGCGAGCGGTCATCGGGGCTGTTCGCCGAACCAAATTTCGCCCGAATGTATACAGGAGATGCGGCCTCCTACCAGCTCGGGGCTTAGACGGCAACGATGTCTCCCGCTACATGCCGGGATAAACTGCCAAAATCATGAGGGGAGTGTGGCTTTGAAGAGTGGGTGGCTTGGGGCCCTGGGTATGGTGACCATCACGATCGCATCTGCCTATGCTGCGCCAGCAGCGCGGGCGGTCGCGGCCGGCAGCAGGGTGTTCACGATCGCGGCCTATCCGGTTGAGGCGACGGCAAAGGATGCGGTCGCGGCCAAGGAGAAGGCGCATACGGATGGACAACAGGCGGCGCTCGGCGCCTTGTTCAAGCGCCTCGTGCCGGTCACGGCCTACAATCAGCTGGGCCGCGTGGCGCAGGTGAACGCCGCTCAGTTCATCGATGGCGTTGCCGTTCGCTCGGAAAGCAATTCAAGCACCCGCTATATCGCGAGTCTCGATTTCACATTTCAAGCCGACGCCGTACGCGAGCTCTTGCAGAGGGAGGGGGTGCCGTTCGTCGAGCAACAGGCGCCTCAGCTCGTGCTCATTCCAATCATGTCGGAAGGCGGTAAATATCGCGCGGCCGGTGGCTCTTGGAACCAGGTGTGGAAAGGCCTCGACCTCGAGAATACGCTCTCGCCGGTAAAGGTGGAGCCGCTTGCGGCTGCGATCACGCCCGCTGCCATTCAGACGACGATGGGCGGAGGCGGCGTCGATCAAGCTTTCGCCAGCTACAGGGCCAATTACCTCGTGGTCGCGGCTGCGGAAGTCGATAACGCGAGCAAGCGGCTCGAGGTGGTCGTGGCCGGCGAGGATGCGACTGGCCCGTTTAGCTGGAAGCACAGCTATCGTCTACAGGATGGCGATGTTGCCTACACGATGGAGCTTGCAGCCGTCATCACGCTCGGTGTGCTCGAGGGGCGGTGGAAGGCGGCAAACTCCGACGCTAGCGGAGTCGGCGAGGCTGCTCTGGGTTCCGCTGCGAGTGCCGGGCCGGAGATCCAGATCGAGGCCGAGTTCGCCAGCGTGGTCGAATGGAACGATATGCGTGGGCGCATCCTTGATCTGCCGGGCGTGGACGACATCAGGATAGGTTCCGTTTCGGAGGCTACCGCTCAAATGTCCCTCAGATATCAAGGTGGAGCCGCTGCACTTGCCGCCGCATTTTCTGCCGAAGGCTTGGTTCTGACCGGTAGCGGCAATCAATGGCGGCTCAGGACGAAGTATTGAGGGGTTTTCAGACGGCTTCTGCCGTGCGACATGATTTTCGCCCGGCCGGGGCTCTCGATAGCGTCGCGGGAGAGCATTCGAATCGGTTCAAAATCCAATCCGCAGGCGTGCAATGAGCTCGGCTTGAATATCCCAAACCTCATCACGCTCGCACGGGTCATTCTGGTGCCCGTCGTGTTCTGGCTCCTGGTTTCCGGCCAGGTGAAGGCTGCGTTCTTTGCCTTTGTGCTGGCGGGCGTCTCCGATGCCGTCGACGGGTTCATCGCTAAGCGCTACGATCTTGCGACAGAACTTGGTGCGTATCTCGATCCCATAGCGGACAAGCTGCTCATCGTCTCTATTTTCGTCGCGTTGGGCGTCATGGGGGGGCTGCCGTCCTGGCTCGTGATCGCGGTCGTCTCCCGGGATATCCTGATTGTGATTGGTGTCGTGCTTTCCTGGCTGCTCGATCAGCCGATGCGGATCAATCCCTTGGTCGTGAGCAAGGCCAATACCGTGGCGCAAATTCTGCTCGCGGCGACGGTGCTTGCTGACGAAGGTTTCTCGCTCGGACTCGGGGCGTTGCGCGATCTGTTGGTGTGGGTGACAGCGGCACTGACCATTGCGTCGCTTTCGGCGTATCTCCGCGCGTGGCTTCGGCATATGTCTGTGTAGGGCTAGTGTTCCGGTTCCGACATTTGCTTCCCTCTGCGGCGCGGTTCGGAGCAAATGTCGGAACCATGAGGAACACTAGCAACTCTATGCTTCTAGTGTAGCTTTTGCATCTGACGTTTGGTTTCTAGACCAGCCGCGAGCGGGGACCAAACGTCAGATGCGCTACACTAGTATGTCGCCTCGACGTCAACGAGCTATATGGCTTTCTGGAAGGTCAGCATGCGCCTCGAGCGGCAAGTAATCTTCTGGCTTACGGCCGCTTTGGCGCTGGTGGTCGCCATTGCGCTCTTGCGCGATATCCTTCTGCCGTTCGTGGCTGGCATCGCCATCGCCTATTTTCTGAGCCCGGTTGCGGATCGGCTGGCTACGCTCGGGGTCAATCGCGTGCTGGCGTCGCTGATTATTGTCGGCGCAGTGGCGATGCTGGTCGCGGTTGCGCTCGTGCTGCTGGTTCCGGTGGTGGTTGCGCAGGCGCAGCAGTTTGCGGTGGCGTTGCCCGGCGAGATCGAGCGGCTCAGAAGTGTGCTGGAGCTTTGGGCGCGCGAGCGGCTCGGTGCGTCCTATGTCGGCTTCGAGGCGGAGTTGCAGCGCGCGAGCAAGGGGCTTGCGGAGAACTGGGCGAGCCTTGCCGGCTGGGCCGCGAGCTCGATTTGGACCGGCAGCCTGGCGATCTTCAACTTCCTTGCCTTGATACTGGTGACACCGCTCGTCGTCTTCTACTTGCTGGTTGACTGGCACCCGATGCTTGCCAAGGTCGATGGGTGGCTGCCGCGCGATCATGCGGCGTCAATCCGGGCGTTGGCTTCGGACATGAACGAGGCGATAGCCGCGTTCGTGCGCGGGCAGGGTACGGTTTGCATTGTGCTCGGTGCGTTCTACGCCATCGGACTGTCGCTAGTTGGCCTCAACTACGGCCTCCTCATCGGGCTTGCCACTGGGCTCATGGCTTTTGTTCCATTCGTCGGATGGGCGCTCGGGCTGCTCACGGCCATGTCGGTTGCGACCGTGCAGTTCTGGCCGGAAATGTTCGGGCCTTTGCTGGTGGCAGGCATCTTTCTCGCCGGCCAGGGGCTCGATGCCGGGTTCCTTTCACCACAGATCGTGGGCTCCAAGATCGGGTTGCATCCCGTCTGGCTCATTTTCTCGCTCTTTGTGTTCAGCTATCTGCTCGGTTTTGTCGGGGCGCTCATTGCCGTGCCGCTGGCCGCCGCGATGGGTGTCCTGATCCGCTTTGCGCTCTCCGTCTATCTCGAGAGCCCCGTTTACCAGGGGATCGAGGGTACGTTTCCAGCCGAGAGCCGAGACCCATGAAACCTGCTTCGAGAGAGGCACCTCAGCAACTCGTGCTCGAGCTACCCCACCGGCAGGCGCTGGGCCTCGAGGACTTCCTCGTAAGCCGGTCGAACGCGGCGGCGGTGGAGCTGGTCGACGCATGGCCGCGGTGGGAGAATCGGGCTGTGCTCGTTCTTGGGCCAAAAGGATCCGGCAAGAGCCACCTCGCCAATGTGTGGCGGTCGGCTTCGGGGGGAGATGTGATCGCCGCGGCGGGAATTTCGGATGCCAGCGTCGCAATGCTCGAGGCGAGACGCGCCCTGGTCATCGAGGATATCGATCGCGGGGTCAGCGACGAGACGGTGTTCTTCCATCTCCTCAACCTGGCGCGGGAAAAGGGCTTTGCGATCCTCATGACCTCGCGGTCGGCGCCGGGCGATATCCCGATCACCCTGCCGGATCTCAGGTCGAGGCTCAGGGCGCTGCCGCTGGTGGCCATCGAGGAGCCAGACGACGGCCTCTTGAACGGCGTACTGGTCAAGCTCTTCGCAGACCGGCAGCTGGCGGTCGAGCCTCATGTCATCAGCTACCTAGCTCTGCATATGACGCGCTCGATGGAGGCCGCAAGCCGGGTGGTTGCCGCAATCGACAAGCTATCGCTTGCGAGACAGCGGCGGGTGACGCGAGCCATTGCCGCCGACGGCCTCGCAGCGGTTGCGGCGGAAACCGAAGGCGAGTAGGTGTTTCGCTTCGGATAGGTCCGGTGTGTGCCATTCTCCTTATGCAGGAGCATTGCTACTTCCGGCGGATAATCCCAGGAGCGCAAACATGGCTGTCGCTAAGGGTAAAGTGCGCGGGGACGCGCAGAAAGCGGTTTCAGGAAAGATTCCCGAAGGGCCTGCCCGCTTCTATAATCGTGAGCTCTCGTGGCTGCAATTCAACCGTCGCGTGCTTGAGGAAGCCCAGAATACGAATCATCCGCTGCTCGAGCGGGTCCGCTTCCTGTCGATCTCGGCCTCGAACCTCGACGAGTTCTACATGGTGCGCGTCGCGGGAATCGTCGGCCAGATCGCGGCGCAAGTGACGGCAGTCAGCCAGGACGGCCTCACGCCCAAACAGCAGCTAACCGAGATCAACCGGTTTGCGGCGCGTCTCGTCGCCGACAAGCAGGCCTGCTGGAACGGGCTCAAGCAGGATATGAAGGCCGCGGGCCTGCGCCTCGTCGAGCCACCGGAGTTGACGGCGAAGGAGAAATCCTGGCTTGAGCGGCTCTTCATGTCGCACGTGTTCCCGATCCTGACGCCGATCGCGGTCGACCCCGCGCATCCGTTTCCGTTCATCTTGAACCAGGGCCTGACGATGGCCGTATGGATGCAGCGCAAGAGCGATGCCAAGACGATGAACGGGCTCATTCCGATCCCGGCGCAGCTCGAGCGGTTCATTCGCATCCGTGCCGACGACACGGCGAAGCCCACCGAGCAGAGGTTCATCCAGCTCGAGCAGATGATCGGCATGTTCATCTCCGAGCTGTTCCCGGGCTTTGACGTAAAAAGCCAGGGCGCGTTCCGCGTGTTGCGCGACAGCGACGTGGAGCTGCAGGAGGAAGCCGAGGATCTTGTGCGCTCATTCGAGACGCTCCTGAAGCGCCGGCGGCGCGGGCATGTGATCCGGCTCGAGGTCGACGAGCGCATGCCGGACAAGCTCAAGAAGTTTGTCATCGCAGAGCTTGAGGTCGGTGAGGAATCCGTCTTCATCAAGGATGGGTTGCTTGGCCTTGCCGACATCTCGCAGCTGATCGTGGCGGATCGGCCGGATCTGCTGTTCCAGCCGTTCAACCCTCGCTTTCCCGAGCGTATCCGCGAGTTCAACGGTGATTGCTTCGCGGCGATCAACAAGAAGGACCTGATCGTTCATCACCCCTACGAGAGCTTCGACGTGGTGGTGCAGTTCTTGCGCCAGGCCGTTGCCGATCCCAATGTGATGGCAATCAAGTGGACGCTGTACCGGACCTCGCGCGACAGCCCGATCGTGCAGGCTTTGAAAGAGGCGGTGGAGGCGGGTAAGTCCGTGACGGCCGTTGTCGAGCTCAAGGCGCGGTTCGACGAGGCGGCGAATATCCGTTGGGCACGCGACCTCGAAAATGCCGGCGTGCACGTCGTCTATGGTTTCATCGAGCTCAAGACGCACGCCAAGCTCGGCCAGATCGTCCGGCGCGAGAACTCGGAATTGGTCACCTATTGCCACATCGGCACGGGCAACTATCACGCGCAGACGGCGCGCATCTACACGGATCTATCCCTGTTCACGATCGATCCGTCGATTGCGCGGGACGTGACGCGCATCTTGAATTTCGTCACCGGCTACGGCGAGCCGGCCGAGCTCGATCAGATCGCTGCCAGTCCGCATGGCATACGCAACCGCATCCTCGAGCATATCCGCGAGGAGGCTCAGCATGCCAAGGAAGGGCGGCCGGGCGCAATCTGGATGAAGCTCAACTCGCTTGTCGATGGGCAGATCATCGATGCGCTCTACGAGGCGAGCCAGGTGGGGGTCGAGATCGATCTCGTCTGCCGCGGTGTTTGCTGCTTGAGGCCCGGCATTCCCGGCCTCTCGGAGAATATCCGCGTCAAGAGTATCGTTGGGCGTTTCCTTGAGCACGCTCGCATCTACTGCTTCGGGCGCGGCGAGGGCTTGCCCTCCCCCAAGGCTGCCGTATACATCAGCTCGGCCGACATGATGCCCCGCAATCTCGACCGCCGCGTCGAGGCCATGGTGCCAATCAAGAACGCCACGGTGCTCGAGCAGGTGCTCGACCAGATCATGGTCGCCAACCTGAACGACAACCAGCAGAGCTGGCAGATCAAAGCTGACGGCTCGTCGACGAGGATAGAGCTTGCCGAAGGGGAAGAGCCGTTCAACGCGCATAAGTACTTTATGACCAACCCGTCGCTTTCGGGCCGCGGCAAGGCGCTGAAGGATCACTTCCCTCCCCGGTTCAGCCTTGTGCAAAAGGACTGATTTTTAACTTGGTGAGCTTGGCAAAGGTGTTCGGGACGCGGAGCAACAACTCGGACTTAGAGCCGCTCGCCGTCATCGACATAGGGTCGAACTCGGTCCGGCTTGTCGTCTACGAGGGCGCGACGAGAGCCGCGACGCCGCTTTTCAATGAAAAGGTGCTGTGCGGTCTTGGGCGCGCCGTCGCGTCGACCGGGCTGCTCGGCGAGGAGGCTGTCGGGAAGGCCCTCGAGGCGCTGACCCGGTTCCGCTTCATCGTGAAGGTACTCAGGGTCAAGCATATCCGGGTTCTGGCAACGGCCGCGGTGCGAGATGCGCAGGACGGGCCGGACTTCATCCGGCGTGCCGAAATCGCCTGCGGGGCCAAGGTTGAGGTGCTTTCGGGCGAGAAGGAAGCGGAGCTTGCGGCGCACGGCATCCGCATGGGCTTCATGACTCCGGATGGCCTCGCGGGGGATCTAGGCGGAGGAAGTCTCGAGCTCATTGATATCTCGTCGGATCGTCTGAATGATGCGGCAACGCTGCCGCTCGGCGGCTTGAGGCTGATCGATCAGACAGGAGACAAGATCGAAAAGGCGCTGCCGATGGTCGACGAGGCGGTCGCGCGCATCAACTGGCTCGCCAAAGGGCGGTCGCGGCCGTTCTATGCGGTCGGTGGCACATGGCGCGCGCTGGCCAAGCTGCATATGGAGCATGTGAACTACCCGCTGCGGGTCATGCACGGCTACTCGATCCCGACGCGGGATGCGATCGAGTTTTGCCAGTTGGTGCGGCGGACCAAGAAACTCTCGACACTGCCCGGCATCGAGGACATTGCGCGAGCTCGCCGCGAGACATTGCCCTACGGTGCGCTCGTGCTCGAGCGGGTGCTCGAGGCGCTTGGACCGTCGGAGGTCATTTTCTCCGTTTTCGGCATTCGCGAGGGGTTGCTGTTCAGCCTGCTGCCGCCGCACGAGAAGGCTAAGGATCCGCTGATCTGCTTCTGCGAGGATTACGCGCGGCTCCGCTCGCGGTCGGTCGAGCACGCGCGCGAGCTTTGCGTGTGGACGGATGAGCTCTTCGAGGGCGAGGGTCCCAAGGAAACGCCGGAGGAGAAGCGGCTGCGGCATGCTGCCTGTCTCATCTCGGATATCGGCTGGAGGGCGCATCCGGACTACCGCGGCGAGCAGAGCCTCAACGTTGTGGCGCATTCCGGGCTTGCCGGGATCGACCATGCAGGCCGCGTCTTCCTCGCGCTTTCGATCTATTATCGGCATACGGGCGGAGAGGATGGCGGCGGGGACGATCTCTCGGCGCGGCTTAAGGCGTCGGTCAGTAAACGGGCGCAGAAGCGGGCGCGCATTGTTGGCGCGGCGGTGCGGGCTGCCCATATGCTGTCCATCGGCATGGCTGGCGTCATCGACCTGACGAGGCTCAGCTATGAGGGCCCGAAGCTCGTGCTCACGATCCCGAAGACCTATGCCGCACTCGACGGTGAGCGGTTGCGGCGACGCCTCAATGTGCTTGCGGGTCTTGTCGAACGGGAAGGTGAAGTGCGCATTTCGGGTTGAGCGGCTACTCTTTCGAGGTCAATCTGCAACTCGAAAGACTTCTGGCCGATAGAGACTTCAGGCCAAGAGACTTTGGGCGGATTTGCCGCCCTGCAAACGACAGGACACGCGCCACGCCATGGCCGACGACCCTTATGAGGTTTTGGGTGTTTCGCGGGGAGCCTCGGAGGACGAGATTCGGCGTGCGTACCTGAAGCTTGTCAAACAGCTACACCCGGACGTCAACCCGGCGAAAACGGCCGAGGAGCGGTTCAAGAAAGTGACGGCGGCGCACGACCTTGTCGGCGATCCAGAGAAGCGCAGGAAGTTCGATAGCGGCGAGATCGATGCCTCTGGCGAGCCGCGGCGGTACACCTACCGGCCGCAGGGCGGGGCGGGCCCGAGGAGTGCGCGCGCAGGCAGCGGCCCCATGTTCGAAGACTTCGGAGATATCTTTTCCGATATATTCTCGGGCGGTGCAGCAGGCGGCACAAAAGGTGGCCGCGGCTTTGCGGTGCGCGGACGCGACGTTCGCTACACACTGGACCTCGACTTCATGGAGGCCGTGCAGGGCGCCAAGAAGCGCGTAACCCTGCCGGACGGCGGCGTGCTTGATCTCAATGTGCCGGAAGGCGTCTCTGACGGGCAGGTGCTGAGGCTGCGTGGCCGCGGCGAGCCGGGCATCGCCGGCGGTGAGGCGGGTGACGCACTCGTCGAGATCCATGTTCGCCCGCACAAGGACCTCCGCCGCGAGGGCGAGGACATTCTGGTCGAGGTGCCGATCACCATCGACGAGGCGGTGCTCGGTGGGAAGGTCGAGGTTCCGACGGCAACGGGGCGCGTGCAGCTCACCATTCCGAAGGGCACCAGCTCAGGGCAGGTGCTGCGGCTCAAGGGCAAGGGCGTCAAGAATGCGACGACGGGCGTCGCCGGCGACGAGCTCGTGACGGTCCGCATCGTGCTGCCGGAGAAGATCGACGACGAGCTTTCCTATTTCATGAGCGAGTGGCGGCAGAAGCATAAGTACGACCCGGGGAGGAAGTAGGGAGTAGGGAGGTTAGATCCCGAACCACTCTAGGCCGCAGGCCAGACTTGCGCTCGCGCAGTCAATGCACTTCGGTGCGTCGATGGCCTAAGAGCGGGTGGCGATGGCCAGGACCTCGCCGTTCGAGAGGGTGAGGGCAAGCTCGCCGCGCTTCAATCGCAGAGCGTCCTCGCCGAACAGCTGGCGGCGCCAGCCTTTGAGTGCCGGCACATCAGGCTCGGTCTCGTTGGCAATGCGCTCGAGCTCGCTCGTATCGGCAATCAGGCGCGGCGCGACCCGATTGCGGGCGGCCGCGGCTTTGAGGAGAACCTTCAAGAGCTCGGTCGTGGCCGTTGCTTCGGCCGAAAGCGGCTGGCTCTGATTGAGCGGCGGTACCGTCTTTATATCGCGGTCGAGGCCGCGTTTGACGGCGTCGATGATCTCCTTGGCGCGCTGTGAGCGGGAGAAGCCTTCGCTCAAAGTGCGCAGCTCGGAAAGCTGCTCGGCCGTGGTCGGCGCCTGATTTGCGATATCGTAGAGGGCTTCGTCGCGCAGGATGCGACCGCGCGGAACGTCCTGGGACTGCGCCAAACGCTCGCGCCAAGCCGCAATTTCGATCAGAACGGCGAGCGACTTGCGGTTCTTGACCCGCATCTTCAAGCGCTGCCAGGCATTCTCGGGATGCGATTCATAGGTCGAGGGAGCCGTCAGCTCGGCCATCTCCTCATCGAGCCAGGAGGCGCGCTCAGACGTCTCCAGCTCCTTTTTCAGATGCAGGTAGATGTCGCGCAGGTGCGTGACATCGCCGAGCGCGTAAACGAGCTGCTTTTCCGAGAGCGGTCGGCGACTCCAGTCGGTGAAACGGGAACTCTTGTCGAGATCGCGTCCGGTGACCTTCTTGACCAGGTTCACATAGCTCACGCTCTCGCCGAAGCCACAGACCATGGCCGCGATCTGGGTATCGAAAATCGGGGTTGGGATCAGGCCCGCCTCCGAATAGACGATTTCGATATCTTGCCGTGCGGCGTGGAAAACCTTCACGACGCTATTGTCGGCCATCAGCTCATAGAGAGGTTTCAGGTCGATGCCTGGCGCGAGCGGGTCGACGATGACCTCGAGGTCCGGGCCGGCGAGCTGGATCAGGCAGAGATCCGGCCAAAACGTCTGCTCGCGCATGAACTCTGTGTCCACCGTGACGTAGTCATGGCGGGCGAGGCTCGAGCAGGTTTCGGATAATTCGGTTGTCGTAAGGATAACGCGCATTGCGGGGTGTTTATAGCTCACGGATGGGGTCATTGTCCCGGACATTATCGGCCTTTTCGGCGGCCTCGCGAGAGGCCGGGGGAGTGGGTCTTCGCCGGTGAATGATCGGCCATGTCTAAAGCTACAGTGACGGCTTGGGCAGCTGCGGTGGGCGACGAGCGGGGATCAATCCAGCATATTGAACGGATTTTTTTGCCCGCCATTGCCGGTCGATTGGGTGGCGGTGTGGAGAATCACGAGAACCGCACGCGGGGTGACGTCCGGTGAGGCCCGGCTTGCCAACCGTCACTCTGCCGGCGCTTCTTTCGGAGGGGTCGTCGTCGCGTCAGACTTCGGCGAGCCTGCATTGTTAATGAGGTACAGGTTCCGCGTATAGATGAAGATGCCGAGCGACTGACCGGCGATGAAGACCGGGTCCATGCGGTAGAGCGAGTAAGCGAACAACAGGAGACCGCCGCCGATCGAGAAATACCAGAACTGGACCGGAATGACGCTCTGCTTGCGGTTCTCGGAGGCGAGCCACTGAATAAGAAAGCGCGCCGAGAACAGGATCTGCCCGCAGGCACCGACTGCCAGCCAGAAGTGCTCGCTATCCAGCAGCTTTTCAAACCCTGCCATTATTGCTCCTTGATTTCGACCCTGGCCAGCATGCGGCGGATGAGCCAGCTAACACCGACGAGATCATAAATTCCGACCCAGAGACGGTCCCACACGCCGTATTTCGATTTGCCACGGATGCGCGGTCGATGCGAGACGTCCGCGAGGACGATATTTACGCCGGACGCTTTCATTAGGGCAGGGATAAAGCGGTGGATGTGGTTGAATAGCGGCAAGGCAAGGAAGTCTGCCCGGCGGAATAGCTTGAGGCTGCATCCTGTGTCGCGCACGCCGTCGTCGAGCACGGCGGAGCGGACCGTATTGGCGACGCGCGACGAAAAGCGGCGAATGTTGTTATCCTGCCGGTTGAGGCGCTGGCCGGCCACCATGACGCGCGGATCAGATCTGGCGGCGTGCACGTAAACTGCGAAGACGGCCGGGATGTCGGCAGGGTTGTTCTGGCCGTCGCCGTCGAGGGTGACAATGAGATCGCCCCTCGCCTCTCGCGCGCCGGTAACTATGGCCGTGCTCTGTCCGCGCCGGCTGTCGTGGCGAACGAGGCGAAGACCGGGCAACTTGCCTTTGATGGCGAGAACGGCGTCTGCGGTTTTATCGGTGCTGCCGTCGTCGACGACGACGACGTCGGCGAGCGGCACGAGTGCTACGAGCCCGGCGATCTCCTCTAGAAGGGGGCCAATGCACTCCTCCTCGTTAAAGACCGGAATGACTATCGAGATCCGCACGTCGTTTTCTTCCCCCTCGCGCTGGCGTAAGCGCTCGCTTCTGGACCGACCGCGCCGCCCGCGAGCTCGCCGTGTCCGAAACGCCTGCCCCGGGGGTGTCCGCGTGACCGGTCCCCGCCAGTCTCCCCCGGCCAGTCTCTCGCCACTCTGGCGCTGACCAATTCACGTCTCCGGCGCTCACGTCAAGCAATGACTTTAGCGGCAGCGAAGCTCGGCGGTGGGAAGGTAGGCATCCCGCTCCCGCCGGCGGAATAAAGTTCGGAAGAGCGTAAACATGGGGGTGCGACATCTAGTCAGCATCGCTACCCTGATGTATAAGTTCGGGGTGGGTCAGGCACGAGGCTCGGCCCTCGATCGGCGGCTTTTTCCGATGCTTGCTTCGCGCTCTATCCATGCTTGTTTCGTACAAGATTTGGCCCACCGAGGCGGCACCGCAAACGGCTGCTGGGTCCTTAAAAAAAACCGATGTCAATCTGTGCTCTGTTTCCTTCGACGCCTAGTCGCTGGTTAGCGACGGTGTCGCGAGGGGAGCCGGTTTTTGCTCGCTTCGGATGTCTGTGAGTTGTTGGGGGCGTACGTGCTCGAGCTTGGCAAGCAGAAGTCACTAACGGTAACTGCAGGGCCGATTGGGCAACTTGCACGTGAGCAGATCGAGCTCGAGCGTTTGCCTCCGGTACCAAAAGTCCAGTTGTTGGCGCGCGATACTTCGGTGGCGGAGGTCGCTCTCAAGATCGAGCACGTGCATCGCGATATGAAGTCGTTGATGCACGAGATCGGCCTCATGAAGGGCGATATTGCCGAGCTGCGCGAGGAATGCATCCGCAACGGCCGCGTCGCCATCTTCCAGGAAAAGGAGCTGCGGTTGCGCTCGGGTAGCCTCGACGAGGTGCAGAGGCGCGTCAGCGACTGTAAAGCACGCTTGGATGTGCTCGATGCCCGGCGCGATGGCAATTATAACGCCTACAATTCCTTCGAGGCCGTGAGCCGCGAGCTCACCGAACTTGTCGAGCTCAAGAGGAAGTTTCGCGAGGTGGACCGCAGGCTCCGGCTTTCGGCCTATTTCTTCTGCGGATCGGTGCTTGCCTGGGCAATCGTGCTCGTTGTGCTCTGAACACGCGGTGCGAACTCGAATAGCCGTCCATGCATGGCTTTCGGTGCCGGGCCGGGAGCCTTGACTTTGCCTAACGCTCATGCGCTTTTCCGCCACTCGAAATCAGGGAAAATGCGGGTAGCGGGCACATGGCTGACGCGAAGACGGCTAAGTCGATCAAGGGCAACGCGGATGACGCGGGCGCGGGGGGCGAGCTGCATCGCTACCGCTCGCACACGTGCGGGGCGCTTAGGGCCCAGGACATCGACCGGCGCGTGCGCATCTCTGGCTGGGTGCATCGCGTGCGCGACCATGGCGGCCTGTTGTTCATCGACCTTCGCGATCATTACGGGGTTACGCAGGTCGTTGCAGATCCGGACAGTCCGGCGTTCAAGGCGGCGGAGGCTGTGCGCTCGGAGTGGGTGATCCGCATCGACGGGCTGGTGCGAAGGCGCCCCGAGGGTACGGCAAACTCTGAGCTGCCAACCGGCGAGATTGAGCTTTTCGCAACTGAGATCGAGGTGTTGTCGGCCGCGAAGGAGCTGCCGGTTCCGGTGTTCGGCGAGCCGGATTATCCGGAAGATTTGCGCTCCATTCGGCGCCGCATGAGTGAGTCCGGCTTCTTCGAATTCTCGACGCCGATCCTCACCGCGTCGTCGCCGGAAGGCGCGCGCGACTTCCTGGTGCCGAGCCGCATTCATCCCGGCAAGTTCTACGCGCTGCCGCAGGCGCCGCAGCAGTACAAGCAACTCTTGATGATTTCCGGCTTCGACCGCTATTTCCAAATCGCGCCGTGCTTCCGCGATGAGGACCCGCGCGCCGACCGGCTGCCCGGCGAATTCTATCAGCTCGACGTAGAGATGAGCTTCGTCACGCAGGAGGATATCTTCCGGACGATGGAGCCCGTCATCACCGGTGTGTTCGAGGAGTTTGCCGAGGGCAAGAGCGTCACCAAGGATTGGCCGCGCATCCCCTACGACGCCGCGATCTCGAAGTACGGGACCGACAAGCCGGACCTTCGCAATCCGATCGAGATGCAGGACGTGACCGAGCATTTCCGCGGCTCGGGCTTCAAGGTCTTTGCCGGCATGATCGAGAAGGACCCGAAGGTGCGGATCTGGGCGGTGCCGGCGCCGTCGGGCGGCAGCCGCGCGTTCTGTGACCGCATGAACTCCTGGGCGCAGGGCGAGGGTCAGCCGGGGCTGGCGTACATTTTCTGGAGAGGTCCTGCCGAAGGCGGGCAAGACAAGGGCGAGGAAGGTGGTGCTGGGCCCGTTGCGAAAAACATCGGGCCGGAGCGTGCGAGCGCCATTCAGAAGCAGATGGGCCTCAAGGTCGGCGACGCGGTGTTCTTCGCGGCCGGAAATCCTGAGAAGTTCTACAAGTTCGCAGGCGAAGCGCGCAGCAAGGTCGGGCAGGAGCTGAAGCTCATTGACGAGAGCCGCTTTGCACTAGTGTGGATCGTCGACTTCCCGCAGTACGAGTGGAACGAGGACGAGAAGAAGATCGACTTTTCGCATAACCCGTTCTCGATGCCGCAGGGCGGATTGCCGGCGCTCGAGGCTGCGAAATCGAACGAGGATCTTCTGTCGCTCAAGGCCTGGCAGTACGACATCGTCTGCAACGGCTTCGAGATCGCATCGGGCGGTATTCGCAATCATCAGCCGGAGACGATGATCAAGGCATTCGGCATCGCAGGGCTTGGGCCTGAGGTCGTCGAGGAGAAGTTCGGCGGCATGTACCGCGCGTTCCAATATGGCGCGCCGCCGCACGGTGGCATGGCCGCGGGCATCGACCGCATGGTGATGCTGCTGGTAGGTGCGAAGAACCTGCGTGAGATCTCGCTCTTCCCGATGAACCAGCAGGCGAACGATCTCTTGATGGGCGCGCCGAGCGAGGTGGCCCAGAAGCAGCTCCGAGAGCTGTCTATCCGCGTGGTGCTGCCGGACGGGAAGAAGTAGGGGGGGCGGTCTCGGGCTCGGCCGAGACAGTGTGCACTCCAGCGAATGTAGTTGCCTGATACGTTGTACGTATCGTATATTAGGCGATGATCATCAGCTTCGCGGACAAGAGAACAGAGCGCTTGTTCCGCGATGGTGAATGTCCGGCGGCTTGGAGAGCTTTTGAGAAGGTCGCTAGGCGTAAGCTCGACCTACTCGATTACGCCAGGGAGCTTGCCGACCTCAGGTCGCCTCCGGGTAACCGGTTGGAGGCCTTAAAGGGGTATCGAAAGGGCCAGTGGAGCATTCGTATTAACGACCAGTGGCGAGTTTGCTTTGTTTGGTCAGACGAGGGGCCACAGGAAGTTGAGATCGTCGATTATCACTAAGGGAGCGTCACATGCCTCGTATCCGCACCCATCCCGGTGAGATCCTGCGCGAGGAATACCTTGAGCCACTTGGGCTCAGTGCTCGGGCGCTTGCGAACGCAATCGGTGTGCCGCCTAATCGGATCAGTGAGCTCGTAGCCGAGCGGCGTGGCATTACGGCCGACACCGCGATGAGGCTGGCCCGCCATTTCCGCACCACGCCCGAGTTTTGGATGAGCATGCAATCAGGCTTCGACCTGTCGAAGGCCAAAGCCGAGACGGACTATTCGGCAGTGCCCGTGCGGGCGGCTTAGGTCGTTGCACTCACACCCTACCTAGTCCCAACCCGTCCAGATAAATGAGCACGGCGGCCTCGAGCAGCTCCTCGGGCTCAATGGGGATCGGCCTTCGCGAGCGGTCGCCGCGGGCGAAGAGGGCTGCGATGCCGTGCGAGAGCGACCATATGTGCAGCGCCATCATCATGGGCGGCGGGCGGTGCTCCTTCGGTATTGTTGGCGGCAGTGTGGCAACGAGCGCTTCACAGGCGTCGCGCAGCACGGCGAAGGCCTTGTCGCCCTCGGCTCTGAGATCTGGGTAATCCGCCAGGGAGAGGCCGGATTCGAACATGGCCGAGAAGTAGGCCGGCTCGCGACGCGCGAAGGCGAGATAGGCGGCGCCGAGCCTGTCGATGGCTGCGCGCGGATTGGGTGCGTCTGAGCCCCATGCGGCGCCGAGCGTCGCTGCGAACGCCTCGAAGCCACGGCGCGCGACATCGGCGATCAGCGCGTCGCGATCGCGGAAGTGGCGATAAGGTGCGGCGGGCGACACGCCGGCAGCGCGGGCGGCTTCCGCGAAGGTGAAGCCCCCCGGACCCTTCTCCGAAATAAGGGTCAGCGCGGCCTCAATGAGGGCCTCGCGCAGGTTGCCATGATGATATCCGCGGCGCGCGCCGGGCTCGCGGTCTTTGTGCCAGGTCATGACGCGGTTGTAGCTTATTCGAGGGACCGGGGACTAGAAATTAGGGTGCAGGAAAGTGAGCGGTGGTCGGGCGGCAGGGCTAATGGCGATCTACGTTGATGCGGACGCATGTCCGGTGAAGGAAGAGGCGCTCAAGGTTGCGGCGCGGCATGGGCTCGAGATTTTTTTTGTCTCGAACTCGTGGATGCGGCTGCCCGAGGGAGCGCTCGTGCGACGCATCGTGGTCGCAGAGGGGCCGGATGCGGCGGACAATTGGATTGCGGAGCGGGTGGCTGCCGGAGACATCGTCATCACGGCAGATATTCCGCTCGCTTCACGAAGCCTCAAGGCGGGGGCACAGGCGATCGGGCCCATGGGCAAGCCGTTCAACGAGGCGAGCATCGGCATGGCGCTCGCAATGCGCGATCTTTCGCAGCATCTGCGCGAGACCGGCGAGAGCCGAGGCTTCAACGCCTCGTTCACGCGGGAGCATCGCTCGAAGTTTCTGCAAGTGCTCGAGGATGCCGTGCAGCGCGTGAAGCGCGGGCGGGCTTGAGGCACGCCTCTGCAACAAATCCTAAGCCTAAGGCCGTTTGATCAACGTCAGCTCGTCGGCGACGAGTGCAGATTGCGACGGCCAGCTGGCTGCAAGCCAGTCGTCGGTGCCAAAGAGCCAGTACGACAGGCGGTTGAAGCGGAAATACTTCTCGACCATCAGCTGATGCATCTTGGTCGTGGTGCCTGAGAGGGTCTCGAGCATGGCAACCGGCTTCGCCGTTGCCTTCTCAAGGCTTTCAATGCGCGCGGCGAGCGTGGCGAAGGCTTGGGCGGCATCAAGGCTCTGCTGCTCGATCGATGTCGCCAGCGTGTGCTGGTTGGTGTTCAGCTTGGCGAGGCTCTCGTGCAGAGCACCGAGCTCATCGTTGAGGCCAGATGCGAGCTTGCCGATGGTATCGTGCAGCGCGCTGAACTCCTGAATTGTTGCCTGCTCGGCACTTTCGGTCCGCGCAACGTGAGCATCGAACGCACTTCCGAGATGGGAGACGTTGTTGCCGACATTGGCGAGGGCGTTGCCGATGTTTGCTACGGCGTCGCTGACATTGACCAGGTTGTTGCCGAGGTCGGCAAGGAGACGCTGCGTCTCGGCTGTACCGTTGCTCGTCGCCGCCGCGTGATTCTCGAGCGTATAGGAGAGGCCGTTGAAGCGCTCGGTGACCGGGCTTAGCACCAATGAGGTAATCTCGTTCGGGTGACGCTCGAGCGTTGCGGTGATCGCCTGGAGATTGGAGTTGAACGTGTTGTCAGCTGAGGTGGCACGATCACGCTCGTAGGCGAGGGATGTTTCGACGGCCTGGATGCGATCGATGACGTCGTGCGAGAGCACAGCCTCCTCGATCACGTCCAGCCGGTGGCTCACGGGCGAGAGATCGACGACCGACGCCGGCTTTGACGCGAGATCGTTGATGGCGATGCGAGTCGCCGATATTTCTGCGACGAGTGCGCGCTCGAGCAATGCGATCTTCTCCTGTACGAGCGAGAGGTCGCTCATGGTCGAGGAGCGGGTCGACACGAGGCCCTGCTCGAGGCCCTGGAGCCTGTCTGCCAGATAGCCCTGGATCTTGTCGTGCGAGAGGCCGCCGCTGCGAGCCGTTTCGTCCCGTTGCGCCATGATTTCACGCTGCAGGTCCTGCAGCATCCCTGATATAATTTTACGCTCGTTTGCAAGTTCCGACGAGAGAGAGCGGATCGATTGCTCAAGTACGTCCAGGCGTGAGGTCTGGGCATACGCTTGAGGCGCGCTGGTGAGGCTGGCTAGGTCTGGACTGAGCCCGCGTTGGGGCTCACTTGGGTAGTAGGTCGGGCGAAAACGCTCGCGCGGGGGCTCTTGCTGTAGTTGCTCGACGTGGCTTGGAGATTGAATGGGGCGCTGAAGCAGACCGCGCAGGCGGTGAGCGGATGGAAGGTCGATGCTCGTATCGAGTAGAACGCTTAGCACGTCGTCGACGCTCGCCGCGGCTTGGTGTCGATAAGCGCTCGAAGCGGCGATGCGCAGCACCTCCTCGAGTGCGTCTGAGCGGCGAGACGCCGTCTTGCCGTTGTGGAGGCCGGCCGGGATCTCGGTGGCGATGATGTTTGCGCTTTCGCGTCTCAGGGCGGCGATGCGGACGCCACGCTGCTCAAGGATTTCTGCAGCGGCATCGACGCGTGTCATGGCATAGACGAGGTGCTCGATGCGAACTTCCGCGGCGCGGTGCGCGACGGCTACATCAAAGGCGTGATTGCAGCAGTCAAGGAGCGTTTCATCGACCCAGATCGGGCTGCTGCGAGCTGCCGGGATCTGGCTTCTGGATCGGGGCGACCCGACTAGGATGTCGGGCGGCGCAACCTCGGGTGCCGCAGAGGGTTGCGGAGTCCTGAGGTCGAGATCCTCGCCACGGTAGGCCATTCGCTATAGTCCCCCAACGGAAGTGTGCCGCAACGTCATCGAGGGAATGTCATCGAGAGGATGAGCATTCCGTTTCGCTCGAGACCGAGCGGGTCCGAGATTTCCGGCACTTTAGCCCTTTCCGCGCGATGCGGCGAGGGGCGGAGCGGAGGTCTGCGGTATTGTGGTAACCAGCCTTGGTTAAGCGAAGCGTTGCCGGATCGGCAGGCTCCCAATTGATAGCGCGGCGGCCTGCCGCCTCGCAGGCCTCAACGTCG
Source organism: Hyphomicrobium sp. (assembly GCA_041659825.1). Lineage (GTDB taxonomy): Bacteria > Pseudomonadota > Alphaproteobacteria > Rhizobiales > Hyphomicrobiaceae > Hyphomicrobium_C. Next base: position 267,219 of record JBAZXL010000001.1, on the reverse strand, counting down.
GCCAGAATCGATGGTAGAAGCATTGATGGTGGAAGCCTTGGCGTTCGACACATCGAGGATGACGTTGCCTTACGTTAAGCAAACTCGCGCAAAGTATGGGCAGCACGGCTCAGCGGTAGGTGCCGTTGCCGCCCTGCGTAGCTGGGCTCTCGTCGCGGCCATAGTCGCGACCGGCCTCCTCGCCGCTCAGCCAACGCCGGCCCGGGCCGAGGTCGCGGACAGCAGGCCATACGACGAGAAGCTCATGCGGCTCGCCGAGATCCTAGGTGCCATGCACTATCTGCGAGAGCTCTGCAGTGCTAACGAGGGCTTGCTTTGGCGCGAAAAAATGAAGGAGCTGCTGGATGCCGACGGCGGCTCGGCATTGAGGCGGGCGCGCCTCACGCGTAGCTTCAATCAGGGCTACCGCAGCTATCGCCGAACCTATGTGTCGTGCACGGCAACGGCGCAGGGCTCGATCACCCGCTTCCTAGCGGAAGGCGTGCAGATCTCGGACACGCTGGTCAAGAACGCGCCTTGAGGCTAGGCTGTGAACTCATTATGGATGGCGCATCGACGCGAGGACTTTGACGCCGCTGGCAGGAGCGAAGCCGCCGCAAACCTACATGGTTTGCAAGGCTTTGCGACGTGCTGAAAGCATGTCTCCGACATGAACCAGTGGTGCCAAAGGACCGCGCCCCCGTGGGGTGAGCCTAAGCAAGCCAATAGCGTCGTCGTGCTGGAAGCACGCCTCCGGCATGCAGCCGCTTGCCCGATGATCGGCATCGCGCGTCGTGCAGGAAGCACGCCTTCGGCATGAAGCGCTTTTCCTAGCCCTTGGCTCGCTTAGGATCATCAATGCATCATCCATAATGAGTTCACAGCCTAGCGCGGCGGGCACGCGCGAAAATGACGGTGCGTAATTCACGGTAGGACGCGGTTTACTGTGAATTGGGGGGGCTCTGTACGCCTATCTCATGCGTGATAGGTGTACTCTTCAAGGTGCGGCGAGGGCGGTATCGGCGTGTACTCGCGCCGCAGTCACGACACGGGGGAAGGATGATGATGCAGAATTTAGATCTGAACAGCTCAGATGACCTCAGCTTCCGGGCTTTGAGCCTCATTCTCGCCGCGTGGGACGAGGGCGCCGAGAGCGGCGTTGCGCCGGAGCAGATGGCGTACGCCGCGCTCTTTACGGCGCTTACCGATCTCGTATCCCTTTATGGCGAGGACGCCGTGGTCAAGCTGGCGCAGGGCCTTGAGAGGCGCGTGGAACTCGGGGAGTTCACGCTCGATCGCAAGGTGCAGTGACCTCTGGCCCTTTCTCCTAACTAGCCGGCTTTCCAAACTAGTGTTCCGGTTCCGACATTTGCCACCCCCTGGAGCGCGGTTCGGAGCAAATGCCGGAACCAACAGGAACACTAGCAACTCTATGATTCTAGTGTAGCTTTTGTATCTGACGTTTGGTGACGAGACATGCCGCAAGCGGGGACCAAACGTCAGATGCGCTACACTAGCGTGCACCCGACCAGATCAGGTCGCAAAGCAATAGCGCGCCGAAACAGATAAGCAGCACGCCGGCAATACGGTTCATGGCGGATAGCCTTGCCGGGTTCAGCTTGTGGCGCACCCTGCCGATCAAGCGGGACAATCCGATCCACCATGCCAGGCTGCCGCCCATGATTGATGCGACCATGGTCAGCGCGTCGACCTTGGTGCGAATCTCGACAAAGCTGGTGACGAGGCCAAAAATGCCGACGAGACCGAGCACCGCGCCGGGGTTGGTTATGGTGAGGAAGAAGGTCTGGGGGATATCCCAGGCGTAATCCTTGAGAGAGGCGGCGCGCTGGCTGCCGGCGAGCAGATCGTTGAGGCGCGGGGGAGAAAAGTAGAGGTTGATGCCTAGCGCCGTGATGGCAAGGCCGCCGATAGCCTGGATGGCTGTGCGGTGAGCTTCGATGGCACCCGATATGGCAGTGACGCCGAGGCTCGCAAAAAGTGCGATCAGGCCGTCGCCGAGCACTGCGCCTAGGCCTGCCGCCATGCCGCCCCAGAAGCCGCGCTCGATGGCGCGCTGAATGCAAAGCACGTTGACGGGGCCGACCGGAGCCGCCACAAGCACACCGATTACCACTCCGGTTGGAATGATCAGGAGGTTAGGAATCAGCTGCATGTCTGGCATCCGCAAGACAGAGCTGTCACGATCAAGAGCATCGCACCTCAGAAACTGCCGCGAGAGGCGGGACGACGAACAAACTGGCGGAACGCTACATGGCGCGCACGAAACCGCTTATCGCACAAGGGCCCTACGACAATCCTCGGAGCTTGACGAGGCTCGGCCGCGCTGCATTTGTCCTTGGGCTACTGGTAGCGGTGGCGCCGGATCTTGTCCATCTGGTTTGCCGATCGGCCGTTGTCGGCCAAGCCAATCCGGGCAAATTGTTACTTGGCATGTCTTCAGCCGGCGCCGCCGAGAAGCCCAAGGCACCCGAACGGGCCTACTCCGGAAAGCTGCCTGGCAACGTCGCCGAGTTGCGCGATGCCATTCTTGCGGCCGCGCATAGTGGAGCGATCGAGGACCTCGCGACCGCGATCGAATGGAACGAGATGAAGCCGGATTTCGGGCTGGAAGGCGGTTCGGATCCCATTGGTCACTGGAAAAGAATATCGTCAGACGGCACGGGGCGGGAGGTTCTCGCCGTGCTTGCCGAGGCACTGGCGATGCCGCCGGCAAAGGTAGCGATTGGTCCGGATACCGAGAACTCTGCCGTTTTCGTCTGGCCGTACCTGGCCGAGCTCAAGCCGGAGACGCTCAAGCCAGGAGAGGAGGTGGATCTCTTTCGCCTGGTTTCGCCAGATATCGTCAAGGCTATGAAAGACAAGAAGAAATGGCTTTGGTGGCGGCTTGCTATCTCGGCCGATGGAACTTGGCTGACATTTCGGAAGTATGACTGAGCGGTCGAATGGGCGACGACCTGCGCCGGGGCGCCACGCACCCCCACGTCTTTAATGTGTAGCGCTTTCGTATTATCTGCACTCATTCTAGAGTAGAGGGCGGCCCCGCCGTGCGGATCGATCGACACGGGTTTGTCGCGTAATGAGGGTGTACTCATGGACGTTCTTCTGATCACTCGTACTCTGATCACTGGTAGTCCGATCAATCGGCGGCTGATCAATTGGCGCGCAGTATCACTTTGCTTTTGGACCGCGCTTGGAGCGTTGACGGCGGTCACGGCTCCTGCTGCGGCGCAGTCGATCCAATGGGGCATCTGGGGCGAGCCGCCGGAGCGGCACCGCGCCGAGCCTTCGTTCCTTGGCGTGCCGCCTGCTTCTATTGCACCGAAGGCGCTTGGCGAAGGCGGCGGTCGCCCAGAGATCGCAGGCAAGGAGCCGGCAACCATTGCTTTCGAGAACGGCTTTGAACCCGGATCGATCATCATCGATACGGCGGCTCGCAAGCTCTACTACACCCTCTCGCGGAGCGAGGCTTATGCTTACCCGGTCGCCGTCGGTAAGGAGGGCTTCACCTGGACGGGCGTTGAGAGAGTGTCTCGCATCGAGAGGTGGCCGGATTGGATCCCGCCGGCCGAAATGCGCCAGCGCAAGCCCTCATTGCCGATCCGCATGACGGGTGGGCTCAATAATCCGCTTGGCGCTCGGGCGATCTATCTCGGCACTACGCTCTACCGTATTCATGGCACGAACGACGCCAATTCGATCGGATCGGCGGCCTCCTCGGGCTGCTTCCGGATGCACAACGCGCATGTGGTTCATCTCGCAGGGCTCGTTGAGCCCGGGACCTTGGTGTTTGTCGTCAAGCGGCTGCCGAAGGACGGGCCGGCGATGCCGCCCGAGGGCACGGTGCAGGTAACTGCTCCGGTCGAGGCCGCGCCTCCCGGCGTACCACCGCCTGCGGCCGCGCCGGGAGAGGCTCCCGGGCAGGCTACGGACGCGCCAAAGCCGGCTCTGCCCGCGGCCCAGCCGCAAGACGCCGCCGGGCAAAAAATCTAACGTAAATATTCGTGCCAGTATCGCGCGTGAGTGCCGAGGCTGCGGCAGCCTTGGCATTGCATTAACTGCACGAGGCAACTAATTGAAGCCGTGGACAGCGCTCCAAGGCCTATGGCCGGGCGCTCCCAACTGGACTACAGTGCCGTTCTGACCACTTAGCGGGCCATTTGCTGTCCGCATGTGCGCGCGCGTGCGCTTTTCGGAATGAGAGGTCAGGACATGAGCAACACAATCTCACTCGAGCTTCTGGCATTTAACCTGAAGCTACTCGGTCGTCAGCGCCGCAAGGACATCCTCATCAGTGCCGGGCGCATCGAGGACAAGAAGCGGATGCTGCCCGCGGTTCGGCGCATCCTGTCGCTCGACGTCGAGCTTTATGCGACGCCCGGAACCCACCGCTTTTTCGTCGCGCAAGGCATCAAGAGCACCGAGATCCATAAGATCACCGACAGCCGCTCGCCGAACATCCTCTCATACCTCAAGGCTAATCGCTTCGATCTCGTCATCAACGTGCTGACGGGCGACGAGGACTACGACGAGAACTCGGATGCGAAGCTCATCCGCAAGCTCTCGATCGAGAACGGCATTCCGCTGATCACAGATCCGGAGGTTGCCATTGCCACGCTCGAGCAGATCATCATCGACGCCGAGCGGGGGACCTATCGCTACCGGCTCGCGGATGATTCGGAGCCCTGGAACCTCAAGCTTCGCTTTCTGCAGGCGGCCGAGCGGCTTGGCGGCCTCGCCAACCATCACGCGCATTTCGACAAGGCCTATCTCATCACGCACGAGAACCTGCGCTTGAGCCAGGTCGACATGCAGAAGAAGTGGGAGCTCTATCGCTACCTCAAGGAAAACTATTCGCACGACGATCTCGTGGAGCGGATAAGCCGCGGCGTCGAGGCGATGATCCAGCAGGGCGCCACGTACTGCCGGACGATGGTGGATGCCGACAGCACCGTGGGCTTGCTGCCGATCAAGGCTGCGCGCGAGGTGAAGAAGCGCTACGCGGATCGCATCCTGTTCGAGGTCGGCGTGCAGCCGCTCCAGGGTGTGCTCGACCCGGCTTCGTTCGAGCAATATGCGGAGGCTTGCGAGCTTGCCGATTATTGCGGTGGCCTTCCCTCGCGTGACCGGCCGCAGCCCGAGAAGCATCTCGACGTCATTCTCGAGCTTGCGAAGAAGCTCGGCAAGCCTGTCGACGTGCACATCGACCAGGAGAACAATCCGCTCGAGAACGAGACGGAGCTGCTCGCGCAAAAGACGATCGAGCATGGCATGCAGGGCCGCGTGTTCGGCGTGCATGCGATCTCGCTCGGCGCCAAGGATGAGCGCGAGCAGGACCGGATCATCGAGAAGGTTGTCGAAGCGGACATGGGCATCATCGTCTGCCCGTCGGCTGCGCTCAGCATGAAGCAGCTGCCGATGACGGCGCCGCTGCATAACTCGATCGCGCCCTTCGTGAAGCTGCGCGAGGCGGGCGTGCGCTGCTATCTCGGCATAGACAATGTGCACGACCTATTCATGCCGATGGTGGACGGCGACATCTGGACCGAGTGCCGGATGCTGATGGAGAGCTGCCGCTTCTATGACATCGACGCGGTGGCCGAGTGGGCATGCCAGAAGCCGATCACGGCTCGTGCTGCGGCGGCGCTACCGAAGAAGGGCGCTGCCAAGGCTGCGTCTCAGGGCGACGCGCAGGCCGAGGTCTTGCTCAAGAAGAAGCGCGCAGCCGGCGGCCGTCGCGGCGGGTGAACTGAACGGAGGCGGCGACAAATGCTGACTGAGGCCCTGGCAGATTCTGGGAAGTACGCCGTTTTCGGGGATCGCGGTGTGCTGCGCGTCGGCGGCGCAGATGCGGCGAAGCTGCTCGGTGGCATCATCACCAACGACATGTCGCGGCTCGAGCGTGAGCCGGCGATCTATGCCGGGCTACTTTCGCCGCAGGGCAAGATCTTGTTCGACCTCTTCATCATGGGCGCGAGCGACGGATTTCTTATCGACGTCGCGCGGGAGAAGGTGGGTGAGCTCGCCAAGCGCATCAGTATGTACAAGCTGCGTGCGGAGGTAACGATTGCGGACGTCTCAGAAGACTACGAGGTCATTGCCGCTTGGGGCTTGAACCGTCTCGAAGATGAGCCGAGTGTTTTTTCTGATCCGCGTGAGCCTTCTTTGAGTAGCCGGGCAGTGCTTCCTCGCTCAGTGTGGTCCGGGCTTCACGGCAAGCTCAGGGCGCTTTCTGGGGATTGGCATCAGAGTGAAGCGGCTGAATACCACGCCCGCCGTGTCAGACACGGTGTGCCGGAAGGTGGCAAAGACTGGGACTTCGGCGATACGTTTCCGCACGAGGCCTTGTTCGACCAACTCAATGGCGTGTCGTTCAAGAAAGGCTGCTACGTCGGGCAGGAGACCGTATCGCGCATGGAGCACCGGGGAACCGCGCGGAAGCGTGTGGTGCAGGTCGTTGCCGAAAGCGCGCTTCCCGAAGGTCGGCCGGACGTGCTTGTCGGCGATGTTGCCATCGGAAAGCTCGGATCGGTTGCGGATCGGCGAGGGCTCGCGCTTTTGCGGCTTGATCGGGTAGCGGAGGCGCAGGAGAAGGGCCAGTCGATCACCGCGGGCGGCATCCCGCTTCGCGTCGAGCTGCCTGCGTTCGCCACATTCAAGATGGAGATCTCCAGGTCATGAGCGGCAGCATCGTGCGATGCCCGTGGACCGGGATCGCCGATCCTCTCTATGAGCGCTACCACGACGAGGAATGGGGTGTGCCGCACGCCGACGACCAGCGTCTTTTCGAGAAGCTCGTGCTGGAGGGATTTCAGGCGGGGCTTTCGTGGCTCACCATCCTCAGGAAGCGAGAGAGCTTTCGCCGGGCGTTTCACGGCTTTAACGCGGAGCGCATGGCAGGCTTTGGAAGCGCCGACGTCGAGCGGCTGATGGGAGACGCCGGCATCGTGCGAAACCGGCTTAAGATCGAGGCGGCGGTCGAGAGTGCCAAGGCGTATCTGGCGCTCAGAGAGACGGGCACGTTGGCGGCGTTCCTCTGGGGCTTGGTGGACGGGCGTCCAATCCAGAATAGCTATCGCTTAATCGCCGAGGTGCCGCCTGAGACGGAGCATTCGAAACGTATTTCGAAGGCGCTGAAGGCCGCGGGTTTCCGCTTTGTCGGGCCAACAACGGTCTATGCGTTCATGCAGTCGACCGGCATGGTCAACGATCATCTTACGACGTGCCATCGTCACGGCGCTTGCGCTAAGCTCCAGCAAGCATTTCAACCTCCGCGTTGAGCATATGAATGATCCAAGAGAGAACGAGCCGCCGAGAGCGTGGCAGCGCATGCTGTCGGGCCGCAGGCTTGATCTATTGAACCCGCAACCCGCGGACATCGAGATCGAGGATATTGCACACGGATTGGCGCGTGTTGCGCGCTGGAATGGGCAGACCTCGGGTGCACATGCTCTCTCTGTCGCTCAGCACGTGCTGATCGTCGAGGAGATCGCGTCGCTGCTCAATCCCGGCTGGCCGGCTGCTTGGCGTCTCGCAGCGCTCCTGCATGATGCGCCGGAGTATGTGATCGGTGATCTCATAAGTCCGTTCAAGACGGCCATAGGGCTCGACTACAAGGCCTTCGAGCTGAGGCTTCTCGATGCGATCCATCGGCGCTTTGGATTGCCGGCAATCCTACCGCTCGAAGTCGCTTCCGAAATTAAGCGTGCCGACCAGATCGCCGCGTTCTACGAGGCGACGCGCCTGGCTGGGTTTTCCGAGGAAGAAGGCTTGCGCTATTTCGGACAAGCGCTCGCAGCTCACCCAAGCGTCGCCGCGCGGCTCGACCACCTTGCGCCTGCGCCTGCAGATGAAGCACAACGCGCATTTCTGGCTCGTTTCGGAGTTCTTTTCGCATCAAACGACAAAGTTCCATGGAATTGAAATTTATTCCATTGGTCACAATAAATTTGTGCCTTCCATCAGATCTGAAAAACGCCACGATCGACCCCTAGGGGGGGCTGTATCAGGGAGGTATTCACATGGCCTCGGACGCAAACGTCAAGCGCAGGTTTCGTGGAGACGGCGACATTTCCCGGATCCCCAGTCCCTTGCAGCACATGGAAACCTCGAACGTCGAGATCGGCCTCAACGCGGCTATCGTCGCTGTGATGGACGATGAGCCGGTGGCGTTGGTCGTGCGCGGTGAAGCCGACGGCTCAGGCGGTATCGATGGGCTGCCGTTCGGACCGTTCTCTCCGGTCGAGCATCGCACGCTCGAGAGCGGTCTGAGATCGTGGGTTGCGGAGCAGACGGGTCTCGAGCTCGGCTATGTCGAGCAGCTCTATACGTTTGGCGATCGTGGCCGGCACGCAGAGCCGGGCGACGTCTCACCGCACATCGTTTCGATTGGCTATCTTGCGCTTACCGAGGCCGGCCACGCGCGCGATCTCCAGCGTGGCACATGGCGGAGCTGGTATCATTATTTTCCGTGGGAAGACTGGCGCCGCGGGCGGCCGGAGGTTTTGAGCGCCGAGATCGAGCCGCGCCTGCGCGAGTGGGCGCTGCGTCCGGCGGTACGTACGGCTCCGTCGCGGCCTGTGCAGCGGTCGGACCGGGTTCGCATCTGTTTCGGTCTCGACGGCGGCGGATGGGACGAGGAAAAGGTTCTCGATCGCTATGAGCTTCTTTATGAGGCTGGCCTCATCGAGGAAGCGCGGCGCGACGGGCGCGAGGCGGCGCTCGCGTGGGGCACTTTACCGAGGCTCGGAGCGCCGATGCTGATCGATCACCGCCGCATTCTGGCGACAGCAATTGGTCGTGTGCGGGCAAAGATCAAGTACCGGCCCGTAATCTTCGAATTGATGGCCGACGACTTTACGCTCTTCGAGCTGCAAAAGACCGTCGAAGCCATTTTGGGTCCACATCTGCATAAGCAGAACTTCAGGCGTCTTGTGGAGAGCGCAGGCCTCGTTGAGCCAACCGGGGAAGTCAAGACCCGGACAGGTGGCCGGCCGGCAAAGCTATTCCGGTTCCGTCGCGAAGTTCTGCTCGAGAGGCCGGCGCCGGGCGTGCGTGTGAAGCCAGCGCGCGTTTAAGGTCGACGCGCGTTTAAGGGATGTGCCCGGCCGTGCGACGGCCGTGCTTCGGTGGTCTGAAATATCTTCGAGTGGCCCTAGCAAAAGCGTCGCAAATGCATTAGTTTTATGTTTTTCGCTCAATGCTCTTATGGAGCATAACTTCAGGAGTAGAGCGGGGCGGGGCCGGTGTCAGTTTGCCGGTCATTTTTCACGGCTCATATATGCTCACGTAGAGCATATTAATGCAGGAGGTACGAATGGCCGAAGCTGTTCTGCTTGATGCGACTGTTTCCAGGACGGCGCGTGGAGGCTCCGGGACGGGGCGTGCGGCGCGCCCGGCCGTCGATCCAGCCTTCGCGTTCACCCCTCAGCTCAAGCGCGAGATGGCGCCGCTCTACGAGCGCGTCCGCCATGTCGTGACGCCCATGGAGTGGGTGCATTATGCGCCGCTTATCCGCGCGATCCGCGAGCTCAAAGGTAAGCGGAACGCCGTCATCCTCGCGCACAACTACATGACGCCTGAAATTTTCCATTGCGTCGGCGATTTCCGCGGCGACAGCCTGCAGCTCGCCGTGGAAGCTTCACGCACGAAGGCGGACGTTATCGTGCAGGCCGGCGTGCACTTCATGGCCGAGACGTCGAAGCTGCTCAATCCGGGCAAGACGGTTTTGATCCCCGACCCGCTGGCGGGCTGCTCGCTGGCCGCGTCGATTACGCCGGAGGACGTGCGCGCGTTGCGCGCTGCGTACCCGGGAGTCCCGGTCGTGACCTATGTGAATACGAGCGCTGCGGTGAAGGCCGAGTGCGATATCTGCTGCACGTCTTCGAATGCCGTGAAGATCGTCGAAGGCCTCGGCGTGCCGCGCGTGATCTTCCTGCCGGACGAGTATCTCGCGAAATACGTGCAGACGAAGACCAAGGTCGAGATCATCGCGTGGAAGGGTCACTGCGAGGTGCACGAGCGCTTCACGGGTGAGGAGATGGAGGCTCTGCGTGCGGCAGAGCCCGGTCTCAAGATCATCGCGCATCCGGAGTGTCCGCCGGACGTAATCAAGGCGGCTGATTTCACCGGCTCGACATCGGCGATGATCGATTGGGTGAAGACCAAACAGCCGCGCAAGGTTGTGCTCGTCACCGAGTGCTCGATGGCGTCGAATGTCGCTGTCGAGGCGCCAAATGTCGAGTTCGTGCGGCCGTGCAACCTTTGCCCGCATATGAAGCGCATCAGCCTCGAGAAGATCTACGAGGCGCTGCTTTACATGCGCTACGAGGTGACGGTCGACGAAGGGGTTGCGGCCAAGGCACGCCGTGCCGTTGAACGGATGGTCGAGGCGTCCAAATGATACGTATCGATGGCGAGGGTTTTCCTCGCCATCGCTTTGATTGCTTGAGCGTGGACTGTTTTTGCGGAGGCCGGCCATGGGTGCGGACTTTGGAAAAGAGATGATTGCCTCGTTCCGCGATCCCGCGACGGAGCTTGGGCCGGGCGACATCGTGATCGTCGGCGCCGGGCTCGCGGGTTTGTTCACGGCGCTGAGGCTCGCCCCGCTTCCGGTGACGATCATTGCCGCCGCCCGTCTCGGCGAGGGTGCTGCGAGCGCCTGGGCGCAAGGGGGAATCGCGGCTGCCGTCGGTGAGGGCGACACGCCGGCCAAGCACGCTGCAGATACGATTGCGGCGGGCGCCGGTCTCGTGGACGAGACTGTCGCGAAGCTCGTTGCGTCCGAGGGGCCGGAGCGCATTCGCGACCTTCTCAATTTCGGCGTGCCTTTTGACCGGGATCTCGCGGGACATTATGTGCTGTCGCGCGAGGCGGCGCATTCCATGAAGCGGGTCGTGCGGGTCTCGGGCGACCGGGCAGGTGCTGCCATCATGCAGGCACTGATTGCGGCTGTGCACATGACGCCCTCCATCCGCGTGCTCGAAGGCTACGAGGCCGAGGACCTGATCATCGAGGGCGGACGTGGCGCGGGCGGCCGCGTGACGGGCGTGCGGCTCATTCGTTCGGAGGAGCGCGGCAGCGGCACGTTTGAGCTCATTCCGGCAAGTGCCGTTGTGCTTGCGACTGGCGGCATCGGCTCGCTTTATTCCGTGACCACCAACCCGTCCTATGCGCGGGGCGAGGCGCTGGCGTTTGCGGCGCGCGCGGGCGCTGTGATTGCGGACGCCGAGTTCGTGCAGTTTCACCCGACAGCGATTGATATCGCCACCGATCCTGCGCCGCTTGCCTCCGAGGCGCTGCGCGGGGAGGGTGCGGTGCTGGTCAATGGGCTCGGTCGGCGCTTCATGGTGCCGCTCCACGAAGCAGCCGAGCTCGCCCCGCGCGATATCGTGGCACGCGGCGTGTTCACCGAAATTGCTGCAGGCCGCGGCGCATTTCTCGACTGCCGCACGGCGATCGGCGCGGAATTCCCTCATGTCTTTCCGACCGTGTATGCACTTTGTAAACGCGCAGGCATCGATCCCGTGACCGACCTCATTCCGGTGGCGCCGGCTGCGCACTATCACATGGGCGGCATCGCGACGGACGTGCTTGGCCGCACGACGGTCGAGGGTCTATGGGCCGTCGGCGAGGTGGCCGCGACCGGGCTCCATGGCGCAAACCGGCTGGCGTCGAACTCGCTGCTCGAGGCGGTCGTGTTCGGCGCGCGGGTGGCACGCGACATTGCCATGCTCGTGCCGCGGGAGCGAGCGGGCCATCAGGCCAAGATTTATCGTCGCGATGGTGGAACACCTGTGGATCCGGCGCGGAGGCTCGCAGCTATCTCACGGTTGCGTAAGACGATGAGCGAGCATGTCGGTGTGGTGCGCAATGCGCGCGGATTGGAGACGGCGATGGCTCTCCTGAGAGAGATCCAGGCCGAGGCGCACGGAGATAGCGTGGTCGAGAACATGGCGCTTGCGGCCGAGCTGGTTGCCGGTGCTGCGCTCTTGCGCAAGGAGAGCCGCGGCGGGCACTACCGCTCTGATTATCCCGAGGCGAATGCAATGCTCGCCACGCGCAGCCGTCTGCGTCTCGAGGACATTCGAGCCATTGGCAGCCGGACGCGCCGGACAAGTGCGTCCGAGTTCACATCCTAATGCAAATTTGCTTTGACGCTGGCCTGCCAGATCTCCTTATTGCGCGCGCCGTGCGGGAGGCGCTTTTCGAAGATCTCGGGATCGCGGGAGACATCACGACGGACGCCACGGTGCGTCCCGGCACGCTGGCGCGGGCGACGATCGGCGCTCGCAAGCCCGGCGTCATCGCCGGGCTCACTGTCGCAAAGGCGGCGTTTCATGCGCTCGACGAGCGCGTCGCGTTCGAGCCGCTTGTGGCCGATGGCGCGGAAGTCGGCGCGGGAGACATCGTGGCGCGTGTCGCCGGCGAGGCGCGGTCGCTGCTCTCGGCCGAGCGGGTCGCATTGAACTTTCTCAGCCACATGAGCGGGATCGCTACGCTGACACGGCGCTATGTGGATGCGGTTTCCGGAAGAGGGGCTGGCATCGCCGATACGAGGAAAACGACGCCGGGTCTGCGCACCTTCGAAAAGTACGCCGTGCGGTGCGGCGGCGGGCAGAACCATCGCAACGGACTGTTTGATGCGATCCTGATCAAGGACAATCACATCGTAGCTGCGGGCGGCATCGGGCCGGCGATTGCTGCTGCTCGCGCGCGTGCCGGTCACATGGTGAAAATCGAGGTGGAAGTGACGAGCCTCGATGAGCTCGATGAGGCGCTCCGGCACAAGATCGACGTCGTCATGTTGGACAATATGGAGCCTGCCGCGCTGCGCAAGGCAGTCCAGCGGGTCGGCGGGCGGGCGCTGACGGAGGCATCCGGCGGCGTCAATCTCGAGACCGTTAGGGTTATCGCTGAGACCGGCGTCGATCTCATCTCCGTCGGTGCGCTGACTCATTCCGCCCCAATCCTGGACCTTGGCCTTGATTTCGAGTGATTGTTCTCTCCCTAGAATGGGGCAATGCGGTTCAAGCTGCGTTCATGCGGTGCCGGTAAGGTATCTTTGCGAATGTGCTTGAAAGCGCCTCAGTTGCTAGTGTAGCGCATCTGACGTTTGGTCCCCGCTTGCGGTAGGTCTCGTCACCAAACGTCAGATGCCAAAGCTACACTAGAAGCATAGAGTTGCTAGTGTTCCTGTTTGTTCCGGCATTTGCTCCGAACGGCACTCCAGGGGGAGGCAAATGCCGGAACCGGAACACTAGTCATCTGAGGTATGAGCGATCGTTGCTCGTGAGGAGGATCCGATGGTTGCCATTGCGGCCTGGGGCATTGTCTCAATTGCCGTTGCGGTGCTTGCCGGATTCTTGGCGTCCGTCAAGAATCGGGACATCTCGTTCTGGATGGCGTGGTGCTTTCTTGTCCCGCCACTTGTGATCTGGCTGCTCCTGCTTCCGAAGCGCGTGGGGCCGCGTCCTCGCCGGGCGACCCTCGACGACCTCGATCGGCAGGATTCGTTTTTGTAATCCCCCTCTCCCCATCGTTCTCGACGGGAAGTGAGGGGCGGCTATTCGCGCTGCGGGCTGGAACTCGCCCCTCACTGTCATGACAAAGTCATGCTCACGCCTGTCCGGTTCAACGCCGAGTACATCAATACTGCGTCATGGCCGCCCTTTGAGGCGGCCATCCAGGGGTTGCTTGTTCCGGCGTTTCTGGGCTTGGCCCTGGATGGCAGGGTGTCGTGTCGAAGGCACGCTTCCAGCATGGGCCCTGCCATGACGGAGGGCGGAGGCGGGTGCAGCGTCTTCCTAGGCAGGTTGGCGCAAACCTTGAAAAATGTGCTTTGCTATTCGGGACCTGTAAACGCGCGCGGAAACCTTAACCGGACAGTCGTGAGTCATGCTCCGCATGAGCCCTCTCCCCGCAAAAACGGAGAGAAGAGAGGGGAGTTAGCGCGTCTTCGCGCGGATTGCGGCTTGGGCGGCGGCGAGCCGGGCGATTGGCACCCGGTAGGGTGAGCAAGAAACGTAATCGACGCCTGCCTTGTGGAAGAACGCTACCGATTCCGGGTCGCCGCCGTGCTCGCCGCAAATCCCGAGCTTGATGCCGGGCTTTGCTGCGCGGCCGCGCGCTATGCCGATCTCCACGAGCTCTCCGACGCCGCCCTGGTCGATCGAGACGAAGGGATCGGCCTCGAAGATGCCACGGCCTGCATAGTTGGAAAGAATGGGCGCGGCGTCGTCGCGGCTGAGGCCGAGCGCCGTCTGCGTGAGGTCGTTGGTGCCGAACGAGAAGAACTGGGCGCCGTCTTCACCTGCCGCCAGCTCATCGGCCTTCAATGCCGCGCGCGGCAGCTCGATCATGGTGCCGATCTCGTACGACAGCTTGGCGCCCGTTTCCGCTTCAACGGCTCTTGCCGTCGCCCGTATCACCTCGGCCAGAATGTCGAACTCGCGCCGATAGGCGACGAGCGGGATCATGATCTCGGGCTTGATCTTGCGGCCGGTCTTCCGCTCGACCTCGATTGCCGCCTCGAAGATGGCGCGTGCTTGCATCTCCGGGATCTCGGGATAGCGAATGGCAAGGCGCGAGCCGCGAAAGCCGAGCATGGGATTGAACTCAGAAAGCTCGGCGACGCGTGCCTTCAAGCGTTCGAGCGGCATCTTGAGTGCTGCCGCGACGCCCTCGAGCTCGGCGTCGTGGCGGGGCAGGAACTCGTGCAGCGGCGGGTCGAGCAGTCGAATGGTGACGGGCAGATCCTCCATGATCTCGAATAGCTCGGTGAAGTCGGCGCGCTGGATCGGCAGGATCTTCGCCAGTGCCGTTCGCCGTCCCGCTTCACCGGCCGCACAGATCATCTCACGCATGGCGAGGATGCGGTCGGCGTCGAAGAACATATGCTCGGTGCGGCAAAGGCCGATGCCTTGAGCGCCGAACGCACGGGCTTGGCGCGCGTCTTTTGGGGTGTCGGCGTTGGCGCGCACGGCGAGGCTTCGCGCGTTGTCCGCCCAGGCGATCAAAAGCGCGAAATCGCCCGAGAGCTGCGGCTGGCGCATTGGGGCGGCGCCGTGGAAGACGCGCCCGGTTGCGCCGTCGATGGTGATGATCTCGCCTTTTCGCAGCGTCCTCTGGCCAATGCGAAGCGTGTTTCCCTTGATGTCGATGCGGAGGGCGCCGGCGCCTGACACGCAGGGTACTCCCATGCCGCGAGCGACGACTGCCGCGTGGCTCGTCATGCCGCCGCGGGCAGTCAGGATGCCGGCCGAGGCGTGCATGCCGTGGATGTCCTCGGGGCTCGTCTCGATGCGGACGAGAATGACCGTGTGGCCTTGCGACCTCAAGGATTCGGCCTCTTCGGAGGTAAAGACGATCTCGCCTGAGGCCGCGCCCGGTGATGCGGGGAGACCAGTGGTCAACAGCTCCTTCTCAGCGCTGGGATCGATGGTTGGATGCAGGAGCTGCGTGAATCCTGCAGGGTCGACGCGGAGCACCGCCTCGTCTTTGGTCAGAATACCCTCGCGGGCGAGGTCGACGGCGATCTTGACGGCCGCCTCGGCAGTGCGCTTGCCGGAACGGGTCTGCAGCATCCAGACTTTTCCGTTCTGGATCGTGAACTCGATATCCTGCATATCGCGGTAGCGGGCTTCGAGCGCCGCGAAGATCAGATCGAGCTCGCGATAGGCCTCCGGCATCAGCTCCTCGAGGGATGGGTTCGCGTCCTCGGCTTCGCGCCGCGCCTTCTCGGTCAGCGGCTGGGGCGTGCGGATGCCGGCGACCACGTCCTCGCCCTGGGCGTTGATCAGGAACTCGCCGTAGATCTCGTTGGCGCCGGTCGAGGGGTTGCGGGTGAAGGCGACGCCGGTCGCCGACGTATCTCCCATGTTGCCGAAGACCATTGCCTGGATATTGACTGCGGTGCCCCATTCGTCGGGGATCGAATGAATGCGGCGGTAGGTGATGGCGCGGGCGTTGTGCCATGAGCCGAAGACCGCGGCGATGGCACCCCAGAGCTGCTCGCTGGTATCTTGTGGAAAGGGCTTTCCGAGCGCGTCCTCGATCGCCTCCTTGTAGAGCTTGATGATCTCCTTCCAGGCATCGGCATCGAGCTCGGTGTCGAGGCTCACGCCGTTGAGGTTCTTATAGTTGTCGAGGATCTCCTCGAAGACAGCGTGGTCGATGCCGAGAACGACGTCGGCATACATCTGGATGAAACGGCGGTAGCTGTCGTATGCGAATCGGTCATTGCCGGCCTGGCGGGCGAGGCCCTGCACGGTCTTGTCGTTGAGGCCAAGGTTCAGGATCGTGTCCATCATGCCCGGCATCGACGCGCGGGCTCCTGAGCGAACGGAGACGAGGAGGGGATTGCTCTCGTTGCCGAATATCGACCCGGTCTCTGCGGCGATTCTCGCGAGGGCCGCTTCGGCCTCACGGGCTAGTCCCTGAGGCATTTGCCGGGCGTTGGCATAGTAGCTGCGGCAGGCTTCGGTGGTGATCGTGAAGCCGGGCGGAACGGGAAGACCCAGGCTTGCCATCTCGGCGAGGTTTGCGCCTTTGCCGCCGAGAAGGTCCTTCAACCCGGCCCCGCCTTCGGCCTGGCCTGCCGCAAAGAAATAGACCCACTTCGGTGTTTTGCCCGAGGACGCCTTAGGCTTGGCCATCAAAACGTGCTCCGCCTCATGCCTCCGGCCGTAGAGTCGCCGGATACCAGGACTGTGGCACAGGGTCCCTCTTCCGCCAACCTGCCAACATGTCCTGCCTCGGCCGGCATTGGCGGGCGCTCAACTGTGCCTTTGACTGGGCGCTGCTCTTCGAGCACTCTCCGGCTTCCCTTACCCGAAGAGAGATTGAATGACGGATCACCTGCCTCAGGTCTTGGATCGACTGGACCGCAACTTCAACGACGGTCTCGAGCGGCTGTTCCAGCTTCTGCGCATCGAGAGCATCTCCACCGATCCTGCTTACAAGGACCACTGCCGAACGGCGGCCGCCTGGTGTGCCGACGCACTGTCCGAGATCGGGTTCGATGCCTCGGTGCGGGCGACGACGGGCCATCCGATTGTCGTCGCTCACGATCGGAAGAAAATTGCCAAAGGAACTCCGCACGTCCTCTTCTACGGTCATTATGATGTGCAGCCACCGGATCCTCTGGAGCTTTGGGTCAAGCCGCCGTTCGAGCCGCGCATTGCCACCGACAAGGCGAACGGCAAGGTCATCGTGGCGCGCGGCGCGGAGGACAACAAAGGTCAGCTCATGACCTTCTTCGAGGCGGCGCGGGCGTGGCGGGAGGTGGCGGGCGAGCTACCAGTCGCGGTCTCGGTCATGATCGAGGGCGAGGAGGAGTGCGGGTCGCCGTCGCTGCCGGGATTTCTGAAGAAGAGCGGGCGCGATGTGACGGCCGATCTCGTTCTCGTTTGCGATACCGGGCAATGGGACAAGGATACGCCTGCAATTACCACCATGTTGCGCGGTCTGGCAGCGACCGAGATCGTGGTGACCGGGCCCTCGCGCGACCTGCATTCGGGGCTTTACGGCGGGCCGGCGATGAACCCCATTCGGGCACTGACGCGGGTACTCGGCGCCATGCACGACGACAAGGGCCGTATCAAGATCCCAGGCTTCTACGATGACATCATTGCGCCGTCGAAGAAGCAGCTCAAGCAGTGGAAGGAGCTTGGGCTCCATGCGGCGCAGCTTCTCGAGCCGATAGGGCTCTCAACGCCCGCTGGCGAGAAAGGCCGTTCCGTCATCGAGCAGCTCTGGAGCCGGCCGACGATCGAGCTCAACGGCATTACCGGCGGATATCAGGGCGCTGGATCCAA
Organism: Hyphomicrobium sp.; assembly: GCA_041659825.1. GTDB lineage: Bacteria > Pseudomonadota > Alphaproteobacteria > Rhizobiales > Hyphomicrobiaceae > Hyphomicrobium_C. Next base: position 249,406 of record JBAZXL010000001.1, on the reverse strand, counting down.
GACCGTCATTCCCTCCAAGGCGTCGGCCAAGCTCACGTGCCGCCTCGTGCCGGGGCAGGACCCTGAGCGCGTGCTTTCGGCCATCCATGATTTCGTGCGCAAGGCGCTGCCCGCCGATTGCTCGGTCGAGTTCGTCGGCACGCATGGCAGCGCAGCCGTGGGCTTCGATACCAGCGCACCGGCGACGATCGCCGCGGCGAAAGCTCTCGGAGAGGAGTGGGGCAAGCCTGCCTTGCTCATGGGGTGCGGTGCCTCGATCCCGATCGTGACGTCGTTCAAGAGCGCGCTCGGCATGGACAGCCTGCTCATTGGCTTCGGGCTCGAGGATGACCGTATCCACTCGCCGAATGAGAAGTACAACCTCAAGAGTTTCAAAAAGGGCGCGCGGAGCTGGGCGCGCATCCTCGCGGCGCTGGCTCAACTGCAAGGGTAGAGAACAGTTCCGCTCCACATCGTTGCAAACTGGGCTTGGCTCGCCATTGCGGTGGCGGCCGGGATCGCTATGCTCGCGGCCGCCGAATTATCCGGTTACGTCAGAAGGCCGATGTAAATGGTCACGAAGCCAAGGCTCACTCTCCCCGGCGCGCTCGCCTTGATCGCTGTGCTATCGATCCTCGCCTATGCTCAGGGGCGAGATGTCTGGCGGGGCCAGGGCAACGCTGAGAACGACGCGGCGACAGATCGCGATAGCGGATCTGCATCAATTCCGGCGTCGTCTCGCAATGCGCCAGGGGCGTTCGATTATTACGCGCTCGTTTTGTCGTGGAGCCCAACGCATTGCTCGAGCCCTGAAGGACAGGATGACGCCATGCAATGCGCGCGGCGCGACGGGCGGCGATATGCGTTCGTCCTGCACGGCCTATGGCCGCAGTATGAGCGGGGTTACCCTGAGAGCTGCCCAATGCGCGGCGGCGCGTGGGTGGCGCAAAACGTGATCGACGGCATGCTCGATATCATGCCGAGCCCAGGGCTTGTAAAGCACGAGTTCCGCAAGCATGGCACGTGCTCCGGATTGGATGCGACCGGCTATTTTGGGCTCGCGCGCCGGCTCTACGACAAGATCAGCATTCCTCGGCGTCTTTCCAATCCGTTTGAATCTCAATTCATGAGCCCGGACGAGATCGTGGACGCGCTTGTGGCTGCCAATCCCGCTTTGAGGCCTGAGATGGTGGCGGTTGGGTGCGGAGGTCCGGGCAGCCGGCTCAAAGACGTGCACATCTGCTTTACGAAGCAGGGGGCCTTGCGCGAATGCGGGTCCAACGAGGATCAGGACAGGATGTGCCGCTCACGCCGAGTGCACATTCCGCCGGTGCGCTCGACACAGCGCGAGTAGCTCGCGCGCGTTGTTGTGGAGAAACTGTCGGCTGCCACACGCTTGCCCGAATGCCGGCTTGCCCCGACATTCGGCGACACGCATGCTTGTTCCGTGCTGCGTCATGATTCTCGGTCGGGCTCGCTATGAACCAATTCGCCAACGGACGCGGACTGTCGCGCATCGTGGATGTCCTTGAGACCGGTCACGGTGCCGTTGTCAATTCGGCTTCGCTGCTCGCAGCATTCGTGATCGGCGCAGTCTTCTGGCATTTTGTCGGATTTTGGGGCTTTGTCTCGGACGTGGTTTATGCGCCACAGCAAACTCAGGCCGCCGCGCATAGGCCACTTGGCGCGGCCGAGCTTGCCATTGGGCAGACTTACGCTTCGGCTCCAGCCTGTGTCGCACTTGCACTCGATCGAGCCACGGGGTTGACCTCGCTTGCGATGTGCTCGACGGAGGCTTCGCTTGAGCCAAATGACGGGGTTGCAGGTCGAGAAGATTTCGCTGCGGTTATGCGTTAGATAGATTTTGATCAAGTGAAATCGTATTCGTACCGAGGCTTTGCCTCACCTAGCGGGCTAGAGAATCACTTGGGGATATTCAAAGAATCGCCCCTTATATGCCTCCTTCGTGCCCCGAAAAAGCGGTACCGGTCGCAGCGGGCTGATTGAGGTGCCGGTGACGCTTCTGCGCGCGCACTTTGATCCCCACAAACCCTATCGGCGCGTCTCGCCAGAATTTTTTTCGCATTTTGCGACGGGCGGTCACGTGCTCGTCGGAGATGCACCAGACGGGAGCTTGGTTTGATGGAACTTCACGCCGGCCAATGTTGGACGTATCGTACGCCGGACGGCTACGAGTCCTCGCGCCTCATCATTGGTGCCATCGTTACGTTCGAGCACGATCGCAGCATTGTCTGCTGCGCCGCGACCGACGCACCAAGGCGCTACAAGGATGGGCACATCGATCCGGTGCTCATTCCGTTTCTGCCGATGACCGAGGAGGCGTTCCGCGCGAGCGTGACGGGCTTCGAGGGGATGGCCGAGTTGCCGACGCCTTTCGCCGAAAAGCTCGAGGAATGGAGCCGCGATCCGCGCGGCCTTTCGACCTTCACCGTTGCGTTCGAAGGCTTTCTCGATCGAATGATTGCGATGCAGATGGCCGAGATAGCCGGCCTCTCGGCGGCTTAATGTCTATTTTCCGTTCCGAATTCGTATCTTATCCGTATTTTCGGCAGAAATGGATGAGATTTGATCCTTAAGCGGTTCTTTTTTACACGCTAATTAGCACTCAATTAATCCCTTTACAGTCAATCTCTAAACCTTGGCTCCTTGCTTTGGCGAGGAAGGGGATTGATATGGCTACGGATGCGCCGCGAGGGATTTTGGGCAGACTGCTTGGCTGGATCGCCGCGGCCTTCGGCGCTTCCGCCCGTTCGATGCTGCAGCAACCAGACGTAGACAAGGTTCCGACTCTGCTGTTCCGACCGCGTACTGGCGGACGACCCTCGGTCTCCACTTTGGAGCTTGCACGAAATATCGATCGCGCGCGGTCACATGTGCTTGCTGCGCGGCTGCGCTCGGTTGCCGTCCAGAACGTACCAAGCGCGCTCGTGCGGAAGCGCCGTTCCACGTGTGCGCCGGCTGGTAAGGTCATTCCGAAACAGGTTCCGCGCGTGTTGAAGAGCTACCGCAAGTCAGCGCAGCCGCCGGTGCTTTCGGCGCGACACCGCATACTCAAGCTCACAACGCTGCGGTCGGCGAACGTCAAGGAGCTGACGCGCGTGCTGGCGGAGTTGCGGCGTAGCATTGCGAGCGCCGTAGCCCCGCGGACGCTCGCCGCCTGAGCGTTATCGGGCCGAGAGGTCAGCCAGCCTTTCGTAGGCGCTCGGGGCGCCAGGATGCGGGTGCGAGAGCAATGTATCCGAGCCCGGGTGCCACGACCGCGTCGGGCTGAAGCTTGGTGGGATCGAGGCTCCAGCGGCCAGCGAGGCGCATGACGTGATCCTCAGTCGGATAGAGGATGATCTCGCCCCCGGCGTCGCCCTTCCGCCCTCGGACACCTCTGAAGTCGAAGAGCTTGAGGCCAAGGGCGCGCTCTTCCTTAGTCGGGCGCCCCTTGTTCAAGATTATGCCACTGTCGCCAACCGCAAATGCGCGGACCAGGCGGCCGTCGAGCATGCGCGCCCAGGCGAAGAAATCGATCGGTGGATAGCTGAAGAAGAACTGCACCTCGATAAATCGGCGGCCGAGGGTGACGAGCATCGGCGTACATTTGTCGGCGAAGGCGCGTCCCGCGGGATGGGGAAGCGATAGGCCGACGACGAAAGTCCAGCCGTTGACCGGGGGCGAGACGAAGACGTGGTCGGTGCCCAGCGTCTCGTCGTAGACGGTGCCTATTCCCGAGTTCCAATTGCAGGCTTCCGGCTCGATCAGGCCGAGCGCCTCGACGACGGCGCGGGTGTCGCGGCTGCGGACAGCAAGCCAGGCCATTCTGTAACCGAATGCGGCGGGGCGATCCGGGGCCTGGTCGTAGATGACGCGACCTTCGGCCATGCGTGGAGCCAGCATGTGGGCGGCCACCGCGACCGTAAGTGCGACCATGATTGCGATTATGAGAATCACGCTCGAAGCCCAGTTTTTCCTCTCTTCACATAAGGCTCTCGCGGATGCGCAATCAAGCGGCCGCGGCTAAGATCTGGGGACAAACGCGCTCGCGTGCCGCCACGTAGCAACGCAGGTAGTTGGCTGGCAATGTGGAGCGGAGATGGCGAGGGGCGAAGGCAAACGAGGCCAGCTCGAATGCTCTGGTCGGCAGCGGGGGCGCCGGTAGAACCTTCGCGAGCTGGCCTCTAGCCGAATGCGCTCGATGTGAGGGCAAGAGCGCATTGGAGGGGCCTCCCTTTGAGGTCCATTCTTGGACCTCATGCCCAGCCGTTGGGCGTGCGAGGCGGAGAAAGCTCCTCCGGTCGTGACGGGGTGAACGTAGCGGCGACACGTGACATGCTGATGACCGGTATGCGAATGATTTTCGCCCACTTATTCAAAAGGTTATGTCGCCGTTGACATCTTCATTCTTCAGACTGCCGCCTGCTTGCCTCAAGGGCGCATGAAAAAACCGGGGCGCTGGGCCCCGGTTTTGATGAAAACATGCTCGTAAGTTGACTGAGCGCTGCCTTATGGAAGCGTCGCCTTTGCCGTGAAGACGAAGCGCTCGTCGCAAAGCCCCTGGCTCGCGCAGACCGTGCCGCCGGTGGTAACATCGATATCCGTATCCCAGTAGCGGAAGTCGAAGGTGAACTTCTCGACGGTCAAAGAGATGCCGGCGTTCCAGTAGCTGTATTCATCGTCGGTGGTGCCGCCGACGCTGAAGCCCTCGCTACTATCGCCGTACGACGTACCGTAGGTGCCGCTGATCGTGGGCGTGAAAATGCCGACCGCCGGGAGCGCGTACGATGCAACGCTCTCGACCGTGAACACGTCGCCCGTCTCGAACGAGTAGTCAGGAGACCAGTAGACGGTGGTGCCGGTGGTCAGGTTCTTGATCCAGGGCGAAGCCACTGTGTAGCCGGCCTTGAGCTCGACATAGTCGACCTTGCCAAGGGTTCCGACGAAATTTAGTGCCTCGCCAGCGCCGGGGTATGCGTAATAGAGGACGCCAAAGTCGAAGGTCGCGGGACCCCAGACCGGCTTGATGCCGGCATAGAGATCTATTTCAGCGTTAGCCTTCGGTGCATCGTTAAAGTCTACGTTCGATGCCCAGACGCCGGCGTAGAAAATGCCGTAGGTGAGATCGATAGAGCCCTGCGCGGCCGGGTCCTCGAAGGTCTGGCTGACGCCGCGGAAGACGTAATCGCTGGTGCCGCCGACCGTGAATGACAAGGCCAGCTTGCGGCCTTCCTCAACCGGCGCGTCCTTGATGCTGCCGCCGGTGCCATCGGCAGTTGCGGGGCCGGCAAGCACGACCAAGGTCGCCGATGTCGCCAGGAGCACCCGCGCGAGATCCTTGAAGCAGTTCATGGATTAATCCTCATTTTCGAGAGACGCCGCGTCATCGCGCGTATCCCTTCTACGGATTGTGAGTCGAATAGGGTCTTAACCAGTGAATGCGACGCGGCGCACATCGGCAAGATTAATTAGCAACTGCGGCGCGCATCGTTCTCTCTACGTGGCCAATCCGCCACGAGCATGGGTGGACGGAAAGTCGATACAACGGCAAACGAAAACGGGGCCCGCAGGGGCCCCGTTGCAAAATCGATCTCGACCTAAATCAAGCGTCTTGCCGATCTGGTGCTGCCTGATTAGGGCAGCGTGATGCTTGCGCTGAAGACGAAGCGCTCGTCTGCGAGGCCGTTGTCAATCGTCGTATCCCAGTAACGGAAGTCGAACGTGAACTTCTCGACTGCGAGCGCAAGACCAGCGTTCCAGTAGGTGTAGTCCTTAACGCCGAGAGCGGTGAAATCGACAACACCGACAACGAGGTCGTCGGTCTGTGTGCTGTAGCCAACGAGGCCGCTGAGCGTCGGGGTGAAGATACCCAGAGCAGGAAGCGTGTAAGCCGCAGTGCCCTCGATCGAGTAGGTCTCGACGTAGTTGCTCTGATCAGGTGTGTACCAAGCCGTAGCCCCGACCGTAAGGTTCTTTACGGGAGATCCGCTTGCGCCGGCCTTGAGCTCAACATAATTGACGTCGCTGCCGCCGAAATAGGCGTAATAAACGGCGCCGAAGTCGAAGGTAACGGGGCCGAGTACCGGCTTGATGCCACCGTAGAAATCCGTCTCCCAAGAGCCGTATTGGGCGCCGTTGTCGAGGTTGGAGCCCCAGACGCCCAAATAGGCGATGCCGTAGCCGAAATTGATGGACGGCTGGAATGCAGGGCTTTCGTCGGCAAACGAGATGCCGCGGAAAACGTAGTCGCTCGTCGCGCCGATCGTGAACGAGTACGTGAACTCACGTGCCGGAGCCGGAGCCGGAGCATCCTTGATGCTGCCGTCTGCGAGGGCTGCGCCCGTGAGAGCCAGCAGGGCTGCGCCCGTGGCTGCTACCGTTTTAATTGTTGCCTTAAACATTGTACCTCTGACCCCCAAAAATCCCACGCCGTGAGTTCCGTCGCGATGCGTGCGCGAGACGGGCCGCGTGCTGAATTGCCCGATCCGCATGCTTGATGCACCGCGTCTTGTTGTTAAGAAACTCAAATAATCCGGTGAGTACAAGTACAATGCGTGTTCCGGGGAGGCCTTCGTCGGCGGGTGTCGCATCCTGGCAACTATTGACGCGAGTTGGACACGTGTTGCTCAAAAAACGCTCAATTTGAAGGCATTGCTGAACGGTTCGTAAACACGAATTTTGTCCCGCTTGCATCAACAACAGGCACCGATCGTCCGACTCAAACCCTTGCCGGCGCTGTGCCGCGATGGTTCGTAGAGCCGGGGATGCCTCATGCTGGACTGATGCGTGGACTGAGGCCATGAACGGCAAGGGTGTCGCGGTTCTTGGGCGGAGCGCTCGAACGCACCTTCGAAACCGGCCGATGCGCCATTCAGGGGCTGTTGCCTCTCCTATCCCTCACCGTAGAAGTCCATTGGCGGGCGTTGAATGGTATGAACGCATCCGTGGTTCCAGGTCGGGCTAAGGCGTCGAGCGAGGGTTTGGTGGGTCAGGTTGCTCTCATTACCGGCGGGGCGCGGCGTATCGGGCGCGCAATCGCGCTCGATCTGGCGCGAGCCGGATGGGCTGTTGCGGTGCACTATCGGCGCTCGGGTCATGAGGCTAATCGGCTCGTCGAAGAAATCGTTGCGGGCGGCGGGGTAGCGGCAGCCATCGCCGGAGACTTGGCGCATCAGGAGGATGTCAAAAGCCTCGTGCCGCGCTGCCGAGAGGTGCTCGGTCCCCCTGTCTGCCTTGTCAACAATGCGTCCGAGTTCCAGGTGGATACTCTGGCGACGACGACGATGGAGCAGTGGGACAGGCATCTCGAGATCAATCTCAAGGCCCCTGTTTTCCTTGCCCAGTCGCTGTTTCTGAATTTGCCTCAAGGGATCGGCGGCAACGTCATCAACATCATCGATCAGCGGGTCTGGAAGCTTACGCCGGACTTCTTCTCCTACACGATCTCGAAGGCGGGGCTATGGACGGCGACGCGTACGCTGGCTCAGGCGCTGGCGCCGCGCGTGCGCGTCAATGCGGTTGGACCGGGTCCTGTGCTCAAGAGCATTCACCAAACCGAGGCGGACTTCGCGAGCGAGGTGCAGTCGACGCTTCTGAAGCGCGGTCCGACGCCGGACGAGATCGCAGCCGCCGTCCGCTTCATCCTCGCGGCGCCGGCCATGACGGGGCAGATGATTGCACTTGATGGTGGGCAGCATCTTACGTGATCGGCGCGCTGCATTCGCCCGTTCGCCACAATTCCTCCGCGCAATCCTCCCACTCGCGCCCAAAATATGCGGTCACGTGGCGATTGTTCGCTCTGAGCGAGTCGACCGTAAACCTGGCGTTAACGTTACAGCCTTATGAACCGATGATCGGTTTGTTGGGCGCTCGTTGGCGCCGCGTATAAAGATGGGATGGCCCATGACCTGCCGATCTAGGTCTCTGTCTGCTGGCGCAATGACGATGGCGCTGTGCTCGCTTGTAACTCCTGTGTGGGCGGCCGAGCTGCCGGCCGTGAGGAGCAGCGAAACCAATACCGTTCCTGACTGCGCAACACCGGGCCGCCTGATGGCCTATGTGCGAGAGCGCAATCCAAAGCTCGCGGCCAAGTATGATGGGCTCGCGACCGAGTACATGCGCTCGGGAGAAGCCCTCAAGTTGCGGTGGGACTACGGATTTTTCCAGATGTTGCTGGAGACCGGCTATCTCACCTATACGGGCGATGTGAAGCCTGACCAGAACAACTTTGCAGGCCTTGGAGCGACCGGCGGCGGTGTGCGCGGCGAGAGCTTCAAGGATGTCGCAACGGGGGCGCGCGCGCATCTCGAGCACCTCCTCATGTATTCGGGTGCAACGGTCGAGAACCCGGTTGCTGAGCGCACGCGGAATGTCCAGGAGTGGGGTGTTCTCACCAGTTGGCAGAAGCACTTCACGAGGCCGATCACGTTTACGGACGTCGCCAAGCAGTGGGCGCCGACCAGTCGCGGCTATTCGAGCGATATCGATACGATCGCCGATCGATTTTTCACCGGCGCATGCATGGGGCCTGATCCGAGGCCGGAGCTCGTGGCGGAAGCACGCGGCACGGCGGGCGGGGCAAAGACGGCGGAGGTCCTGCCCAAGACAAAAGGGCAAGAGGCTGCTTCCCGCGCTGTCGAGGCGGCGCGGACCGAGGGGGCGACACGGTCCGGCCTGGGTGCTCCCGGGGATGCTCCGGCGGCCGCTCCGCAGACGATCGTCGCAGCGCTGGCCGCTGTAAACACGGCGCCTCCTGCGAAGGCTTCGCCGCAGTTCAAGATCATCAATGCGCAGCCGGCGGCTTCGACCATTAGTCTGCCTGGTGCAGCCGCGGTTGCGAAGGCTGAAATCAAAGCCGAGGACAAACCCACAGCTGCAGCCGCACGGGCGGCGACGGAGGCCAAGGTGGGTGCCAAGCCTTCGACGAAGCCCGAGGGCACGATCGAGGTAGCGGCCGCGCTCGAGGGAGCGGCGGCGGCCAACGCCAAGCCGGAAAAGAAGACGGGCTCGGGCAAGTGCCGCGTGTGGACCGCGAGCTACGGCGGCAGCAAGGCGATCATCATCAAGGCTGTGTCTGACAAGACCGTCAACTACACGGTCCTTGACGTGAACGAGGGCTCGGAAAGGCACGAGTCCGATGCCTACATCAGCGCCTATGCCAAAGGTGGCGTGTCCGTGGGCGAGTTCGCGAGCCAGTCGCAGGCGCTGGAAAAGGCGTTCGATCTCTGCCCTGAGGGCTGAGGCCGCGGCTCGCAAGCTTCCCGACTCATCAAGCGTATGGACGGGTACATGGCCATGCTTCGTCGTCGTCTTCGTATGCCCGGCATCGTGCTTGCCAGTCTTCTGGCGAGTGGGGCTCATCTGGCGAGTGGGACACTGGCGCATGCCGCGCCGGCCCTTCCCGAGATCCGCATGACCGCTGAGAACAGGGTTCCCGCGTGCGTGACACCAGAGCGGCTGATGGCATTTCTGCAAAGCCGCAACGCAGCTCTCTCGCCGCGCTTCAAAGGCATTGCTGCATTTTACAAGTATCATGGGGAGGCGTGGCGCGTGCGCTGGGACTACGCCTTCTTCCAGATGGCGATTGAGACCAATTTCCTCTCCTACCGGCGTCCAGACGGGCGCATGGGCGACGTCGATCCGCGGCAGAACAACTTTGCCGGAATCGGGACGACGGGTGGCGGTGTACCCGGCGACAGCTTCCCCGACGTAAAGACAGGCGTGCTCGGGCAAATCCAGCATCTCGTCGTCTATTCCGGCGAGCAGATCGCGCAGCCCGTGGCGGCGCGCACGCAGTTGAAGCAGGGCGACATCCTCGTCGTGTCGCGCGGGCTCAACCGGCCCGTGCGCTTTTCGGATCTGGCGCGGCGATGGGCTGCGGATCCCAAATACGGCAGCTCGATCGAATGGGTGGCGCAGGGCTTCCGCAACGAATATTGCCGCGGTGGGACTGAGGCGGCGCAGAGCGGCGCCGGCCTGCCACGTTTGCCAAACGCAAAGCAGCCTTTGACGCAGCAGATCGAGGTGCTGCCGTGGGCGAACAAGCCGTTGCGACCGCGCGCCGATCACGCGAGCGGCCTCACCACGGGAACGATTGCCGAGGCTCAGGATGCGCCGCAATCAGACTTGTCTCCGTCGCCCTCGTCGACGGCGTCGCCCGTGCGCACGGTGTGGCGCCGGACGGGTGACCCCGAGAGGGCGCCGCCGCTCGCCGACGTGATCGCGAAATCTGTGATCTCCGCGACGGAGGGCGAGAGTGAGCCTGCGCAAGACGTGGCGACGATCGCTGCGGATAGCACCGCGACCGCGAACGACGGTCCGAGCCCATTCAAGTTTGTCCTCTTTACGCCGCCGGCTTGGCTCGGGCAGCATGCTGAGCTTCAATCGGGTGAAGCCATTGCTGCTGGTGCGCCCACGTCTGCGTTCGATCCGAGCGTTACGCCGCCTTCGGGTCTTGGCATGAAGCAAGAGAAGGAGCGCTGCCGCATCGAGGTGGCGACGTTCGGTGGCGAAAAGACTGTGCTTGTTCGCGCTCCGGAGGCGGAAGCCATGCGCTATATTGCAGTGTCGGTCGTCGACGGATTTGAGAAGAGCATGACTGCGAGCTTCATCTCGGCTCGTGCGGCGGGTGGCGAGGCGGTTGGTGAATTCGCGACGCGCGAGGCGGCGCTGGCGAAGGCCAAGGACTTGTGCCAATCGGCGGAATGAGGCGGGGGACTTGTGCTACTCCACCGCAGAGCCGTTAACATCGAGATGGTATCGACTTAGGCCTGCACTTAACGCCGTTCCGCAATCCGTATAAGGTATGCCTTAGATGAGCAGATCCGCTCGTCATGGCGCATGCGCGGGGAATGCCGGAAATGACGAAGCTGATCTCTCGTTTGGTGTGGTGCTCGTCCGTCGCCGCTGTTGTGGTCGCGGCAGGGTTCTTCGATCCAACGCTCGTCTTCTCCGGGCAGCTTCTCTCTGATGGCCGCGCGTTTGCTCAGGCGCCCGGCGGAGGCGCAGAGAAAGAGGCCTTCGAGGCTGCGAAGGAGCTTGGCACCGTCGAGGCCTGGGACGCGTTTCTGGCCAATTTTCCGAGCGGCTTTCATGCCGATCTCGCGCGGGCCTATGTGAAGAAGCTTGCCGAGCAGCCGGTACAGGCACCCACCTCGCAGCCTCAATATACCTCGCCGGGGGCTCAGCAGCCTGCACCCTATACCGGTGAGTATCCGGTTGACGCTGGATCATGGGGTGGCATCGTGCGGAGTGGGCCGGGGCAAGGCTATGCGAAGCTCGGCAGTCTGCAGAATGGCGACGACATCGCCTTGATCGCGACGTCGCCCGAGCTCGACAATGGTTACCCGTGGTTCAAGGTCTGGTTCGGGCCGCAACAGACCAAAGGCTATATCTGGGGCGGCATCCTGTGCTCGAAGGGGGCGGAGCGGCCGGATCTCTACAAGACCTGCTCGCCGCAGCTCGGGTTCGGCTCGGGGCGTCAGGGGAGCGGCAAAGGATCCAGCAATAGCGACAGTTTCTGTACGCAACCCGGCAACGATGCCGAGCGCATGATCTGCGCCAACAGCGAGCTTTCGGGGCTGGATGCGCAGTTGAACTCTGAGTACAGCATAGCTGTCAGCAACATCACCTCGGACGCCAACGGCGGCACCAAAGCGGATGCCGAGCGCTTTCGCGAGGCGCAGCGAAATTGGCTCCGCCAACGCGACGGCTGCGGCTCCGATTATAGCTGTCTCAGGTCCACATATCAGTCGAGGCTCAGGGCCTTGCGGGCGCAGAACCAGCCGGAGTAGTGGGTGACATCTTCCGCGTCATGGCTCTGCGCTTTGCCGCGGCCGTGGGGCTCACTGGTCCGGCGCCCTCACTGGCCCGGTGTCAAGTATTTCAGGGCTGCGCCCGAGAGGGCGCCGCCGACGACGCAGGGAATGCCGACCTCGACCTGGCCGAGGGCGCTCGCGGCAACGCAGCCGAGGGCGAGCACGGTTTGTCCCGCGGTGCCCCACCAGGAGAAACGGCGCGCGCTTTCAGGGCCTTTTGCCTTAAGCTCCTCGATGGAAGCGAGTGCCTCCTTCCTGATCTTCGCGGTTTCGAAGGTTTCCGCTGCGTCGATCACCTCGGCCAAGGGCTTTCGCACGTTTTCGGGTGCAACGCCCATTTCCTGCTTCAGGATGTCGAGCAAGTCCTTCTCGCGCGTGGCGTTGGTCGCGAGCGTCCACTTGGCCATGGCGCCGATGGTCAGCTTCTCGACGCTCTCGCGCTGCTCGGTCCAGGCGAGCGCGCTAACGATGCGCTGTACGGGCTCGGCGTAGCCTGTCGCGAAGTAGTAGCCCCAGTTCGTGTCGATGACGTAGGAGCCGTCGTCGAGCGGCAGCTCCGCCAGTGTTTTGCCGTCGCCGTAGAGATACTTGGTGATGAGGACTTGCCGCGCCGGCATGCGCTCCGTGAACGCTTGCAGGAGACCCTTCCAGCCGGGATGGTTCGAATAGGCAATGGCGCGAATAAGGGCGACCTGATCCTCGGGCGGCAATGGGAACATGCGTGCGATGAGACGCTCGGCCGTTTTCGGGTTTGAGCCGAGCACGCCGCCGATGAAGCCGATGTAGACGCCGGCCTGCTCAAGATCTCGAAACATGCCGAGGCGGCTCATGGCCTGCACGACGTGCGGCACCTGATCCGGCTGCGGCGCGTGGCGATAGTCGTTGATCCACTTCAGCACGTCCTCCGGGCGATTGAGCACCGGGAGGGCCTGCTTTTCGCGCTTGGACTTTTCTTTTGCGAGAGCGTCGGTGGGGATGAGGCCCGTGGTCGCGGTCAGGCTGAGGCACAGGGTGAGGGCCAAGACAACCGCCGAGAGAAAACGCATCACGACCTCACAAACTTTATTGAAGCGCGCTTTTAAATTAGCGCGGATCAGCGCGTTGGCTCGCGCAATCCCATCCTGCCTGATCGATCTGGAATTCTGGGAGGCTAAGGGCCCGCATTTAAAGGGCGAATTTGTGGCGACGGGGCGCCGGGTGACGATTGCCGGTCCTGCGCGTCGCGGTTGAGCAGGCCGGACCAGACCGCGGCTGCGGAACATATACAAAATACCGAGCGTTCCCACGGCAGCAATTCAGGGCCGCAATTCTTGCCGCCGGCACACGTTTTCAACGAACAAAGGAGAGCAACCCATGGCCTCTATGTCTCCCTATGAGCGCAGCGCAGCTGACACCGCATCCAACGTGGCGTCGCGGATGCAGGAGGCCGGCGCGGACGTTCGCGAGAGAGCTGAAAGTGCGATGCATGCAGTGTCGGAACAGGGCTCGCGTGCGATGCAGCAGGCCGAGAGGACGGCCGAGGATGCCTACTACGCCACGCGCCGTTTTGTGCAAGAGCAACCTCTGTTGGCGCTCGCAGGCGTCACGGCTTTCGCGTTTCTCGTCGGCGCGCTTTGGCGGATCGGCGCGAACCGGCGGAGGTTCGGCTACGACCTGGTCGACCGTGTGACGGACTATATGCAGCCACAATCTGGGATGCGGCGGCGGTGGTAGCGTGACACCCGTCCGCGAACGGGCTGCTTGACGGCGGCGGCGGCTCGGCCAATGTACGGCCCATGCCCGATAAAGACGATAAACTTGTGGCCCCAGCCGGTTCGCCGCCGCTTGCGGCGACCCGACTTGCAGCGACGCAACTTGGGGCGACCCAAAGCGACGCGCCCGAAAAGCCCGATAAAGAAGTGCGAGTGGCTCCTGCGCGTACCGGGCCAGACGTTATTTCCGCATATCTGAAGACGCTCTCGACGGGGCCCGGCGTGTACCGCATGCTGGATGCCAGCGGTGACGTGATCTACGTCGGCAAGGCGCGCAATCTCAAGGCCCGCGTCTCAAACTACACGCGGCCGTCGGGCCTGCCCAATCGAACTTTGCGGATGATCGCGACGACCGCGTCGATGGAGTTTGTCTCGGTTCGCACGGAGGCTGAGGCGTTGCTCCTCGAGGCGAACCTCATCAAGCGGTTTCGTCCGCGCTTCAATGTTACGCTGCGCGACGACAAGTCGTTTCCTTATATTCTGATCCGCCGCGACCAGGCGGCGCCGCAGATCCTGAAACATCGCGGGGCGCGCTCGACCAAGGGCGATTACTTCGGCCCGTTCGCATCGGCCGGAGCTGTCAACCGCACGATCAACATGCTCGAGCGCGCGTTCCTCTTGCGCTCGTGCTCGGACAGCGTGTTCGAGAGCCGGACGCGGCCGTGCCTTCTGCATCAGATCAAGCGCTGCGCGGCGCCGTGCACCGGCGAGGTCAGCACGCAGGACTATGCGCGTCTTGTCGACGAGGCTGTGCGGTTCCTGCGTGGCGAAAGCCAGTCGGTGCGGGAGATGTACCAGCGGCTCATGACGGAGGCGGCCGACAAGCTCGAGTTCGAGCGCGCCGCGCAGTTCAGAAATCGCCTATGGGCGCTGGCTCACGTCACCGCCGAGCAGACCATCAATCCCGAGGGTGTCGAAGAGGCGGACGTGTTTGCTGCCTTCCAGGAGGGCGGGCAGACGTGCATCCAGGTGTTCTTTTTCCGCGTCGGGCAGAACTGGGGCAACCGCGCGTATTTCCCCAAAGCGGACAAGTCGCTTCCGGTGGAGGAGGTGCTCGATAGCTTCGTCGCGCAATTCTACGACGACAAGCCCGTGCCGCGGCTCGTTCTCTTGTCGCACGAGATCGCCAATCGCGAGCTGCTCGAGGAGGCGCTTTCGATCAAGGCGGAACGGCGGGTCGAAATCCGCGTGCCGCAACGGGGAACGAAGTCGGGGATCGTCGAGCATGCGCTGACGAACGCGCGGGAGGCACTTGGAAGGCGGCTCGCGGAGAGCTCATCGCAGCGCATATTGCTCGAGGCAACGGCGGAGAGGTTCGGGCTCCAGGACGTGCCGCGGCGCGTGGAGGTCTACGATAACAGCCACATCATGGGCGCGCACGCGGTTGGCGGCATGATCGTTGCCGGCACCGAAGGCTTTGCGAAGAGCCAGTACCGGAAGTTCAACATTCGCTCGACCGAGCTGACGCCTGGAGACGACTACGCGATGATGCGAGAGGTGCTGACGCGACGCTTCAAGCGGCTTGTCACCGGCGAGGCTGCCGGCGAGGCGATCGCTCAGCAAGAGGCGGTGATTGCGGTAGAGGCCGCTGCGGATACCGAGGCGGCCGAGGTGACTGTTGAGGCCCAGGATCTGCTTGCCGAGATCCCGTCCCGGCCGGATCTCGTGCTGATCGATGGCGGCGCCGGACAGCTTCAGGTGGCGTGTCAGGTTTTCGCCGATCTCGGCATTCGCGACATCGCCGTCATTGGCGTCGCGAAGGGTCCGGACCGGGACGCCGGCCGCGAGCACTTCCACATTCCGGGACGCAGCCCGTTCATGCTCGAGCCGCGGGACCCGGTGCTCTATTTCGTGCAGCGGCTCAGGGATGAGGCGCATCGCTTCGCCATCGGAACGCATCGAGCGAAGCGGGCGAAATCTCTCAGCGCAAATCCGCTCGATGAGATCCAAGGCGTCGGGCCGACGCGGAAGCGGGCGTTGCTCAAACATTTCGGCTCGGCGAAGGCTGTGTCGCGCGCGGGGCTTGAGGATCTCAAAGCGGTGACGGGAATATCAGCGGAACTGGCACAAAAGATTTACGATTTCTTTCATGAACGGCGCCAGTAATGCCGCTCGATGAATAATTGTTTAAGATGATGCGGGTTAGCATGATTTTCGATTTGGTGTTGAAAATTGTGCGGAGTAAAGCCGAATTCAAAAGCATATATCAACCATCGCATGCCAGTGTGTGTACGGGGTATTTAATATCTACGGTAGGTCCTCGACAACTGAGTGACACACCGAAAGTATTGCTGCCCGAGTTGATTTGCGTATTGCCGCGTTGGTTCGTTCGGCAAGTGATAGCCGGGATGGCATTGATGACAGTGAGTGAAGTACTACCTCCGCGCCATGCTCTTAAACGCGGGCCGGAGAAGGCAAACGGCGCGAAGACTTTGAAGCGCGTGGGGCTTGGCAGGAAGGCCTTTTCAGCCGATATTCAGGAAGCTCAGCAGAATCCGGTACGCGTAAAGGCGTCAAGCGTTAAATCCGTAGACGCAGGCAAGGCGACTGGCGCACCATTGCCAATCCTCTACATGCTTTCGCCGCAGAAATTCATGAGCCCCTTCGACTGCAATATGGCCGCCGATTCCGGCTATAAAATTGTGCTGCCTTACGACAATGTCACCGTGCAGGACGTGACGGCACTGGTTCAGGATGCGATTTTCTCGCGCCCGCCGCAATCGTGCACAGGGGTCTTTATTGGCGGCAAAGACATTCATGTGGCCCTTGAAATGATGCGGGCCGCGAAACGCGCAATGGTTCCGCCGTTCGAGATCTCGGTTTTTGCCGATCCGGGCGGGTCGTTCACGACGGCGGCGGCGATGGTCGCGTGCACCGAGCGGCAGCTCAAGCGCCACTTCAAGCGCGACCTCGATGGCGCGCGGATCGCGGTGTTTGGGGCCACAGGCGTCGTCGGCTTTGCGGCGGCGGTCATCGCGGCCTCGCACGGTGGGCATGTGCGCATCGTCGCTCATGAGGCTCTCGAGCCGCTCGAGCAGTCGGCCAGGATGGCCGAGGAACAATTCGGAGCAAAGCTCGAGCCAGTCGCCGGCCAGACGGCCGCGCTCAAGGCGAAGATCCTGCGGGAATCCGACGTCATCTTCACCGCCGGCCCCGCAGGCGTGAACATCATCTCGCGCCAACAGGTCGCGAGAGCGGCAGGCTTGCTGATCGCCGCAGACGTCAATGCTGTGCCACCCTTCGGAGTTGAGGGCATGGACCTGTTTATGGACGGCGTGCCGCTGCCTGGTTGCAGCGCGCTTGGCATCGGGGCGCTTGTCATTGGTGATGTGAAGTACAAGACGCAGGCAGGACTGTTCAAGCAGATGATTGGTTCAGCCCGCCCGCTCGCACTCGATTTCCGCGATGCCTTCTCGCTGGCACGCGAGATCACAATGCCCGCCAAGCGCAGGCGCTCGGCAGCAGCTTGAGCGGCTAAAGTATCCGGCACCCCCCGTGACGACGGGCCCCGTCAAAAAATAAGGCGGAGCAAGAGGTTACCCTCCAGCTCCGCCCCGAATACACCTCGAGCCCAGATTACGCGGTCACAACCGAAGTGTTAGACGACCAGTAGCCGACAACGCGATACATAGGCCAGCTCTTTATCGTCCATTGTGACAAGAACGAGTGAGCAGCCCCTTTCTTCCATCGGGATTGCCGATGTTCTGTGGATAACCCTGGCAGGTGGGGCCTCGGCCTTGAGGGGGCGGTGGTCAAGGGGGGGCGGTTGCCTTCGGTTAGAGGTGCAACTCTGAACCCCATTGACGGCGCCCTCCTCGGATGGTGTTAGGTTGGGACTTATGGATCCTATCGCCGCGCCGTCGCGTCCTCATATCGCTAACCTTCCCAATGTGCTCACGTATGCGCGTATTGCCGCCGTTCCTGCACTGGTTACTTGCCTGCTGCTGGTACCGGGGGATGGCGGACGGTGGGCGGCGTTCGCGTTGTTTGTCGCAGCAGCAATCACGGACTGGCTCGACGGCTACCTTGCCCGCGCCTGGGAACAGCAATCGACGCTCGGCCGTATGCTCGATCCCATTGCCGATAAGCTAATCGTCGGTGCAGCGCTCGTCATGCTGGTGCACGACAACACGATCGACGGCTCATCGATCTGGGCGGCAATCGTCATTCTCTGCCGGGAAATCCTGGTCTCAGGTCTCAGGGAGTTCCTGGCTGAGCTAAATGTGCTTGTGCGGGTCTCCCAACTCGCCAAGTGGAAGACCGGCGTGCAGATGGTGGCGCTGGCGGTGCTGATCGCGGGGCCGGCCGGGGAAAAGATCCTGCCCGGCACGACGAACATGGGACTTATGCTGCTTTGGCTCGCAGCAGGACTTACGTTCTGGACCGGATACGACTATCTCAAAGCTGGGATTCGCCACGCCATCGATCAATGAGGGCTGTCAGCATGCCTGAAAGCGACGTTTCAGCCCCGCGCCGTATCAAGCTCCGTTATTTTGCCTGGGTGCGCGAGAAGACTGGCGTTGCCGAGGAGGACGTCGAGCTGCCCATGGGCGTCTCGACGGTTGGCGATCTGGTCGTCTGGCTGAGGTCACGGGGACCCGAGTTCGAGGACGCGTTCCAGCGTCCCGAGGTCGTTCGTGCCGCGTTGGACCAACGGCATGTGAAGTCCGCGGCACTCATCAACGCGGCACGAGAGATCGCCTTTTTTCCGCCCGTGACGGGTGGCTAACGATGGCCGTTCGCGTCCAGCGAGAGGATTTCGATGCCGGCGCCGAGGTTCGCCTGCTGACCTCCGGGCGCGCCGATGTCGGCGCAGTGGTTACGTTCACAGGTCTCGTCAGGGGTGAGGCACATGATAGCGGCGACGCACGGTGTCGGCCGCTGACGTCAATGACGCTCGAGCACTATCCCGGCATGACGGAGGCCGAGCTTGGCCGCGTCGAGGCGGAAGCCAGGGCGCGGTTCGATCTCATCGATAGTCTTATCGTGCATCGTTACGGGGAGCTTACTCCGGGCGAGAACATTGTGCTGGTCGCTACGCTTTCTGCGCACCGCCATGCGGCTTTCGAGGCTGCGTCGTTCCTGATGGACTATCTCAAGACCCGCGCACCCTTCTGGAAGAAAGAGACCGGCGTCGACGGCGCGGGTGATTGGGTCGATGCGCGCGAGGCTGACCTGGTGGCACGGCAGCGCTGGGGCCGGGCGGGGGAGCCGACGGCATAGGCCAGCTCGTAGCGACAAGGATCCGCCGGTGAGCCCGACGGATTCTTAATCAAATCAAGCATTAGCGAAGTATTAAGGTTTATCAGGCCATAAAATGCCTTTATGGCGTCCTGTAAAGCGCCATCATCCTGCAGCTAGTTATTGACTGTCCCGGCAAAGGACCGTGTTGCGTAGACGGGGGTCACACACGATGAAGTTTGGACGGAAGCGGCGCGTTGCGTCGCCGGTATTCTTTGCGCTTTCTCTGCGCATTCCGTTAGCGCTTGCAGCGCTTATCCCATGCGCGAACGCCGTTCGCGCGGAGAACTTTCCTGCGGCCCTTACGCCGCCGCCTGTAGAAGGCGCAAAGCAGCTCATCAACCGCTCGGCACCCAAATCTGCTCCCGTCTCCACAAGCGTCTCTGCGAGCGCAAAGACTTTAGTCGAGAAGCCCATTGCGCCGGTTGCTAGGCCAGCGGCTGTGGCTGCAGTTGCGACGGCAGCGCAGGCGAAAGCTTCGGCATCGGCCGAAGTGGCTCTCGGCGGCGACGTCACCCGGACGCGGTTCTTGATCGGGCTCGACAAGCAGGTCGAGTTTCAGGTTTTTTCGCTTTCCAATCCAAATCGCGTCATCGTCGAGCTGCCCGATGTGCCGTTGCAGCTTCCGCCGGAGCCGGAGGAGAATATCTCTGTCGGGCTCGTGAGCTCGTTTCGTGCGGGCCTGTCGGCGCCGGGCAAGACGCGCGTCGTCATCGCGGTTACTCAGGCCGTGGTGGTTGTGAGCGCCAAGCTCGAGAAGTCCAAGGATGGAAAGGGCCATCGCCTGGCGCTCGAGATCGTGCCGGTCGAGGCGGGCACCAGCAAGCAGGCGAAGAAGGCCATAACCTCAGCTCCGTATGCTCTTGGCGCGACGGGGCTACAGCCGCCGCTGCCGGCGCCGGCCGTCCGCCCCGAGGTGAAGGCGGCAAAGGCATTCAAGCCAATCATCGTGATCGATCCAGGTCATGGCGGGCACGACTCGGGCGCGGTCAAGAATGGTGCCGTCGAGAAGGATGTGGTGCTGGCGTTTGGCCGGGCGCTCAAGGACAAGCTCGAGGCGAGCGGCCAATATAAAGTCATGATGACCCGCGACACCGACGTGTTCGTTGAGCTCGACGGTCGCGTGGCTTACGCTGAGCAAAACAAAGCCAACCTCTTTATGGCGATCCACGCCGACTATTCCGATGACAATTCGCGGGCGCGCGGTGCCACGATCTACTCTTTGCGCGAATCCGTCGCGAATGCTTTGCAGCGCTCTGCGAAGGGCGACGAGGTGCTCTCCAAGGCGGAGGCGCAACAGGTGAAGCAGGCTTCCGTCGAGGGCGACTTCTCAGCGGTTAAAAACATTCTCGCGGACCTTGCCGGGCGCGATGTCGAGGCGACGCGCGAGCGCACCAGCGTGTTCTCCCGCTCGGTCATCGAGCTCATGAGCTCAAGCACTGAAATGCGAAACGAGCCGGAGCAGCAGGCGGCGTTCCGCGTGCTCAAGACGGCGAAGTTCCCGTCTGTGCTGATCGAGCTTGCTTACGTCACGAATAAGGAGGATGCGGCGCTTTTGCAGTCCGGTGCGTGGCGCGACAAAGTTTCGGATTCGATCAAAACTGCCGTCGACAATTATTTCGGCTCGCAAATCGCCCGGCTCCCCATGTGACGGGCTGCTGATGGGCTTGCGGCTGCGAGATGGCCGCTCATAGTGGCCTTCCAACCGCTGAAGCAATTAAGGCCGATCCTCTGTGGGACCGGCCTTTCTTATTGTAGCCGGCTTCCGGGTCGCACACCCTGCCGGCAGAGCTCAGTTAAGTCATACTTGGAGGATGAGGGGGTTTAAGTCGCCAGAGGAGGACGAACTTCCAGTCGGTATCTTGCCGAAGCTCTTGCGCTCTCTCAGAGCTTGCTGGTCGAGGCGCTTTTGCAAGGGTTGGACGAAGGTGCTTCAGCATTTTGCACTCCATCTTCGAAATGGGTACCGGATCCTAGGCCTTGATCGGCAACCCGGGCGCCCGTTCGCCGCGATGCACGTCGCGCCGCGCCAGGGCTGGCACGGTGTGACGACAACGGCTGCAGAGTGTCCGGAGTGGATACGGCGGTCCTGGACGGGGCCGCGATAAAGGTGACATGCCCGCCTGCCTGACGCTCCCTCGGGTGGCTCCATCCGGCACCACCACGCGTCGGGCTGGCATTCGTGACCAGCGTTTGTATCTGGCTCAGAGGTCGCAAGGACACTGTCCCGGGCTCTGACGCATGCACACTTGATCGGCCTGCCGAGGCTCACGCTTCAGGCAGGCGGGTGAGGCAATTTTTCCCCCACGGCAAGGACGTTAAGCGATTCGTGTGAAGTTCCGACCACGGCGGCGTAACTATTCCTGCGCCGTAGCAAAGCGGACTCAGGGGGTGGGTTTGTCGCAGGCCGCGGCTCAGCAGTCTTTCAGGAGCGATGTCAGGCAGTTCCAGGTCTTTTTGGCGGCATCGCCCACGACATTGCCGGCCGAGCCGATCTGCTCGCCGGCCTTCTTGGCGCTACCGCCCACGGCCTCGCCGGCCTTTTCCAATCCTTCTTTCGTGGATTTGACGGTCTGACCTGCCAGTTCCTCGACTGTCTGTGGCACCTTGGCTGGCCCCTCTTGAGGGGCAGGCGCGGCTGCATCTGCAGCGGGTACATCCGTGGGGGAGGCCGGGACCGGGCTACTCGTGGGTGGAGCCGGTGCTGCGACTTGCGGCGCAGGGCCAGTAGGAAGCGTGTTTGGTGGCGCTGCCACGACCTTCAGCTCGCCTGGGCACGGAAATGGCGCACTTTTTGATACGGTGCAGGTTTCGTGCTTGCCGGTCTTGGCCAGCTCGCCAATGCACAAGAGCTGGTGGCGCGGATCGGCACCGCGGCCATCGGCAGTTCCTTGTATCGTACATCGGTAGATGGCGGCGGGACCCGCGCAGTTCACGCAGTATTCCTCGGCGACCGCAGACGGGCCCTGATTCGTGGCGATGAACACGAGTGCCGCAGCAAGGGTTGCTTTTCTCATGGGATCAATCTGCCTTACGCACCTCCGGTGCAGATCGGCCCGCAAGGCCGCCACCCTCTAGGTGTCATGCACCAGAAATCGGGCGGAGCAAAGTCTTTAACCTTGACCATCTCGCCTGTTGACGAGGCTCAGCTCCTGGGAAATGCCGCTCAAGCGCTGCTTGCAAACGCGTGACCCCACATCTATACGGGTGCTTCGCTGAATTGGAGACGTGGCCGAGAGGCTGAAGGCGGCGGTTTGCTAAATCGTTATACCCCCTAAAGGGTATCAGGGGTTCGAATCCCCTCGTCTCCGCCAGCTTTGCCTGGGCGCAGCCGTCACGCTAATCCTGCGGGCGCGGCTCCCCTCCACTCTTCTCATTGATCGCTTCTCATTGATCGCAGAGCGGGCCTCTGGCCAGGCCGTAAGGCGACCGCATTGTGCGTCCTTGCGCTTCTAAAGAGGTTTGCTGGTCGGGCTCGACTGTGGCAGCTTCGGTTCAATTCTGGTCACAACAGGCTGCCCGCCGTTGATCGTTGGCGGAACGGGTGGTCAAGGGAGACGCAACGTGTGGCGAGCCGAAAGCTCGGGCAACTCATGCGGCATCAAGGTTGCCGCAAGTGCGGCGGCGTCGGTGCAGACTGCGGTGGAGGAGGCGAAGCGCGGCATAGGCGGCGGGCCGATCCAGCATATCATCGCCTTTTTTTCGTCAACCTATGACGCGGTAGAGCTTGCCGCGGCATTGGGGCATGCTTTTCCCGGCGTGCCGGTGAGTGGCTGCACGACTGCCGGCGTGATAGGTCCGTTCGGCCTGATGGACGGCGGCCTGCTGCTCGTCACGTTTCCAGGCTCGGGTTTTCGTATTCACACCGGCCTCATCGAAGACATCGGCGCTTTCGGCGTCGAGCGCGCGACCAACATCGTGCGACAGCTCAAATCGCAGATAACGCCTTCGGTGGACGGGAGGCTTCGCGACCGGGTCTTCGGCGTCATGCTCGTCGACGGGTTGTCGAATGCGGAGGAGACGCTCGTCGCGGCCGTGCATTGGGCGTTCGACGACATGCAGCTGATCGGCGGATCGGCCGGCGACGGTCTCGCCTTTCAGCGCACGAGGCTGATACACGACGGGCGTGCGCTCGACCGTGCGGCTATTCTGATTGTCGTCGAGAGCGAATTTCCGTTCCGAATATTCAAGACCGAGAACTTCGAACCGACGGCAACCAAGCTTGTCGTGACTGCCGCCAATGCCGAGGACCGCATTGTCTATGAGCTCAACGCGGAGCCCGCCGCGCGAGAATACGCAGCGGCAATCGGGTTGATGCTGGACGATCTCGGACCCTTTAGCTTCGCCTCGTATCCACTCGTCGTGAAGGTCGGCGGTGATTACTATTGCCGCTCGATACGCAACATGAACCACGACGGCAGCCTCTCGTTCTTTTGTGCCATAGACGAAGGTCTCGTATTCACGGTGGCGCGTCCTACGGATATGCTGAAAACAACGGCGAATGTGCTCGAGGATCTCGACCGTTCTCTCAACGGCCTTGATCTCGTTCTAGGTTTCGATTGCATCCTGCGACGCCTCGATGCGGAGACACGGCAGATCCGGCGACCCATGGAAGAGCTTTATCAGAAGTACGGCGTTGTCGGCTTCCATACCTATGGGGAGCAGCTCAACGCCATGCATCTCAACCAAACGCTGACCGGTGTCGCGTTTGGAAAGCGACGGGTTGTGCGGTGACGACGAAGGACGCCAGCGGCATGGTTCGTGACGCGGACGAGCTGCAGGACCTCAAGCGGCGTAACGAAAAGCTTGCCAAGATCAATTCCGCGCTGATGCAGCGCGTCGAGCGTTCGATGGAGCATCAGGCAAACGCGTACTCCATGTTCCAGACGGCCATCGGTCTCGAGGCACAGGTGCGAGTGCGCACCGATGAGCTCAAGAATGCGCTCAATCGCCTCGAGCGGCTGAACGATCAGCTGATGGCGGCGCGCGATGCCGCCGAACGCGCTAATCGCTTCAAGACGCGTTTTTTCACGTCGGTTGGGCACGATCTCTTGCAGCCGCTGCATGCCGCCAGGCTCTCGCTTTCGGCCATGTCGGAGCCGGGTGCTGGCGAGCCGCAGAGCAGGCGGCTTGTCACGCAGATTGATCACGCATTGTCGACGATCGAGGAGCTGCTGAGGAC
Organism: Hyphomicrobium sp.; assembly: GCA_041659825.1. Classification (GTDB taxonomy): domain Bacteria; phylum Pseudomonadota; class Alphaproteobacteria; order Rhizobiales; family Hyphomicrobiaceae; genus Hyphomicrobium_C. The sequence continues at coordinate 225,434 of JBAZXL010000001.1, read as the reverse complement.
CATCCTTGATCTCTCGCGGCTCGACGCAGGGGCTGTCAAACCTTCCTTTGCGACCGTTAGCCTGAAAAGCCTGTTCAGCTCGCTTGCGCTCGATCTTCAGCCGATGGCTCAGGCCAAAGGCCTGATCCTGACGTTACGCAGCCGAGAGGCGGTCGTGAAGTCCGATCCGCTGCTGCTGAGGCGGATCCTGCAGAACCTGCTCTCCAATGCAGTGCAGTATACAGAGCGTGGGCGCATCCTGCTGGCGGCAAGGCGGCGGGGCGACGACTTTCGTGTCGACGTCTGGGATACGGGCCCGGGCATTGCCTATTCCGAGCAAGATAAGATCTTTGAGGAGTTTCATCGTGGCGTTGCGGCCGAGCGATCACGGGCGGCCGGGTTCGGCATCGGGCTCGCGATTATCTCGCGCACTGCGGAGGCTCTTGGGCATCGGGTGGAGCTCTGCTCGCTGGTCGGCAAAGGGACGCGGTTTTCTGTTTATGCTCCCGCCGCGCGCGACGATGGCGAGGGGCGTGTGCAGGCGCAGGTTCGCAGCCATTCGGCAAGCCAAGCCTATGGGCTGGCCTCTACGAGGACGCTCGTCGTCGAGAATGATCACGCTGTGCTGGACGCCATGCGATTGCTGCTCGGGCGCTGGGAGTGCGACGCGCGCTTCGCACTCGGTCTTTCCGGTGTCGAGGCACTTATTTCGAGCGAGCCGGAGTTCAAGCCGGACATCGTGCTCGCCGACTATCATCTCGACCATGACCAATCGGGACTAGGTGCGGTTGCCCGTGTCCGCTCCGTGTGGGGTGAGGAAACCGCCGCTGTGGTCATCACCGCCGACCGGTCGGACGAGGTCGCATCTAGTGTGCAGGCCGCCAATTGCGAGCTCTTGCTCAAGCCGCTGAAGCCGGCCGAGCTCAGGGCGCTTATCACGCATCTGCTCGGCTGATATCTTGTGCGTTGCTTTGCTCGTCAGCTCGAACGAGGCGCATCCTTGTCGTCCCTGCCATTGGCCAGGACCGCGTCATAATCGAGACGGGCCACCTCGATGACGGCCTGTGTGCGCGAGACGACGTTGAGCTTGCGCATTATCTCGGAAACGTGGGCCTTGATCGTCGTCTCTCCGACGCCGAGTTCGTGCGCGATCTGTTTATTGAGCATGCCTTGGCGCACCATCTGCAGCACGCGAAGCTGCTGGCGGGTGAGGGACGCGACGCGGGACTTGAGGTCCGAATCCTGCGACGGGCTCGGGGTTGCCGGCGGCACGTAGCCCTTCGGAAGTGTGACGAGGCCGGCCATCACGTCCTGGATCGCGTCGGCGAGTTCGGGGCGCTTGACGGCCTTCGAAATATAGCCGGCTGCGCCACAGGTCATTGCCTCATGAATAATGCGCGGGTCCTCGTGGGCGGAGACGACGACGATCGGCTGCTTGGGGCGTGCGGCGCGCAGCTCAATCAAGCCCTCGAACCCACGCGTGCCCGGCAATGAGAGGTCAAGAAGAAGAATATCGAATTGCTGGTCGCTGGCGAGAGCGTCGCGGGCGGCGGCAATCGAGGATGCTTCCACGATCTCGGCATCGACATAGGCCGACTGGATCGCAAATTGGAGCGCTTCCCGAAACAGGGGATGGTCGTCCACAATCAAGAATCTGACCGGCATAGGAAATCGGTCCAATCACATGGTGTAGAAAAAAATGCCGCAGGGCGGATCGGATCGGAAGGTCGTCCATGTCGCGAGCAATGGCAAGCAGGAAACGGCAACGCGGTTTCTAAAGGACGGGTTCGTCTGCAGCACTATCTCTCGGATTTTACGGAGCGAAAAGTCGGCGGCGCTGCCAAGCTTAATTGCTTTCCCTCGGCGTATTTAAGAGGAACTAATGATTCCGGGGCGTTAGCAATGTCTGCTCGTTTGGCGTGCGCTTGGAAATGACACAAGCCTTGGCTATAGTGCGGCGCGAAAACGGGTCCAGGGGGGCTCTGGGGACGTATGTGACGCGCCTTAAGAGGGCAGCAGTCCGACGGTTGGGGGAGCGAACGCCGAATGAAATGCAATCCTGTGCGCTGGCTTTGGGGCCTTATTCCCATCGCGATGTTGAGTTGGGCGACCTACTATCGCGAGCGTGACGCAATCGAGGCGGACATCTATTCGCGCGCCAGCAAAGCGGTTGCGGCAGCTGGGCAAAAGTGGGCTAACGTCGATCTTTCTGGGCGTGACGTGGTGATCACGGGGCGCGCCCGGAAGGATGGCGAGCCGAAAGCTGCGCTCGATGCCGTACGCTTTCTCTGGGGCGTGCGGAAGGTCGAGCTCAAGACTGATATTGCCGCTGCTTCTGCTGAGCTGCCTGAGCTCAGACCGGCTATCGGACCGCTTGCCTCCGAGGAAGGCGCAAAGAAAGCCAAACAGATTGCTGAGGCTGCCGCTGCCGAGAAGGCGAAGAAGGCGGCTGAGGCTGCGGCCGCGGCCGAGAAGGCCCGTAAGGCGGCAGCGCTTGCTGCTGCGGCCGAGCAGGCGAGGAAAGAAGCCGAGATTGCGGCTGCTGCGCAGGCAAAACTTGCTGCTGAGGCGGCGGCAACGCTTGAAGCCGCAAAGCCGGTTGTCGATGCAGAAGCCGTCGCCGCCGACAAGGCGAAGAAGGACGCAGAGGCTGCTGCCGCCGCCGACAAAGCGAAGAAGGACGCAGAGGCTGCCGCCGCCGCCGACAAGGCGAAGAAGGACGCAGAGGCTGCCGCCGCCGCCGACAAGGCGAAGAAGGACGCAGAGGCTGCCACCGTCGCCGCCGACAAAGCGAAGAAGGATGCAGAGGCTGCCGCCGCCGCTGACAAAGCGAAGAAGGACGCAGAGGCTGCCGCCGCCGCCGCCGCCAAGGCGAAGAAGGACGCAGAGGCTGCCACCGCCGCCGACAAGGCGAAGAAGGATGCAGAAGCCGTCGCCACCGACAAAGCGAAGAAGGACGCAGAGGCTGCTGCTGCCGCCGACAAGGCCAAGAAGGAGGCCGACGTGGCTGCAGAGGCGGCAGCCAAAATTGCGCATCTGCCGCGTTCAACGACCAAAGAGACGCGAGCCTGCGAACAGCGTCTTGCCGAGGCGGCCAAGAATGGGACCATCCTGTTCGAGCGAGCTAAAGCGGACATTCAGGAAGCAAGCGTCATAACAATTGCTCGGCTGGCGGAAATCGTGAAGTCCTGCCCTCGGACGCGCATCGAGGTCGAGGGACACACGGATTCGGAGGGAGAGCCCGAGCGCAATCAGGGCCTTTCAGAACGACGCGCGCATTCGGTGGTGAAGAGCCTCGTCTTTGCGGGTGTTCCCGCTAGCCGGCTGACTGCCGTTGGCTACGGCGCCGGCCATCCGGTTGCGGGCAACGATACGCCCGAGAATATGGCGCGTAACAGGCGCATCGAATTCAAGGTTTTCTCAAACTAACGGGGATCTGACGGGGGCCGTCGGGGGGAGTGCACAATGGAATACCTGCTCGTTAAACTCATCTGGTACGTGGTAGCGGCCTTTGCGATCGGCCTGGTTGTGGGCTGGATCAGCTGCGGACGGGCCGAGGGCTGAGTTTATTTTGGGGCCTTGCTGTTTGGGGCTTTGGCAGTTTGACCGGGCGGCGCGAGCGCGGGCTGGATCTATGATGGGGAGTTGGGGCAGATGACGATGTTGCTCGCACAGGTTTTCATACTGCTGCTCGGCGCATTTCTATTCGGTGCGGCGCTGGCATGCCTCGTGCGGCGATCCATTTTCGGGGATGCGCGGACGATCGCAGCCGTGCCCGCAGTGGCCGGTGCGGTCGGAGCCGCGGCCCCTGTCGCCACACGCACCCAGGAGGCCGATCGCTTTGGACGGGCGCTGGCCGGGGGCGATGTGCCGCCCGTGTTCCAGTCGAGCAAGGTGCCGGTCGTGGAAGTGCAGCCGTTGCCGCAAGCAACCGCCACAGTGCCGCCGGCCGCACCCGTCGTGCTGGCAGCGAAGCCGGTTGAAATAGCGGAAGAGCCGTCCGAAGCCGAGGTTGCAACAGAGCCGCTCTGGAAGGGCGCGACGGCCACGGTGGCTCAGCCTGAGCCTGAGCTTGCGCCGGAGCTTCCGACGGAGTCTGAGCCGAGACCGGTTGTCAAAGCAGCGCCTGCTCCGTCGCTGCAACAGGATTTCACGTCCGCGGCCGTCGCGGCGGCAACAGCTGCGGCCGCGGCCGCTGCTGCCGCGGCAAGTCCGGCGCTATCGGCCGTTGCCGGTCCGGTTGACGACCTGATGCGCATCCGCGCCATCGATGCCGACACACAGCGCCGCCTTTATGCGCTTGGTGTTGGCCGGTACGCCGATATCGCGGCCTGGAAGCCTGCGGATGTTACCCGGGTTAGCCAGTCGCTCGGTGTCTACGGGCGGATCGAGCAGGAGAACTGGATCGAGCAGGCGCAGATCCTCAGCAAAGGTCATGAGACGGAGTATTCGCGGCGCCGGGAGCCTGCTGAGGCTGCCGCCGTGCTTGCCGAGGTGCCGGCGATCGGGGGACACCTGCATCGCATCATCGGCATCAATCCCCAGACCGAGCAGATGCTCGCCAGTGCCGGTATTACGCAGCTGAGCCAGATAGCGGGGTGGGGCACTGCCGATGTCGCCAGCATCGAAGCGTTGCTCGGCAAGCCGGGTCGCGTAGCCGCGGAGAACTGGATAGATCAGGCCAAATTTCTGACGCGTGGAACTCAGAGCGCTTCCGTCCCGGTTGAAGCTTTGCCGCCGCGTCCAACAAGGTCTGAGGCGCTTGCCGGCCTGCGCTCGGTTCGCTCTGAAGCGTTGCGAGGGGATGGCGCCGGTCTTGGCCAGATCGACGCCCAGGGGGTGGACGATCTCAAGCGTATTCGCGGTGTTGGCATCCTGATCGAGAAGAAGCTCAACTCGCTCGGCGTCACGAGCTACGAGCAGGTGGCGAACTGGACCGGCGAGGACATCGACCGGGTCAGCCAGGTGTTGGACTTCAAGGGACGCATCGAGCGCGAGAACTGGGTCGAGCAGGCGCGCATTCTTGCGTCCGGCGGGCACACCGAGTTCTCGCGGCGTGCTGACCGGGGAGAAGTTTAAGGCCGCTCGCGCTTTTCTTTAGAGAAAAATGATTCCGGATCAGAGCCGCCAGCCCGAGTGGATGGCGGCGATGCCGCCGGTCAAGTTGCGGTAAGACACTCGCTCGAAACCGGCGTTGCGGATCATGCCGGCGAACTTCTCCTGCTTAGGGAAGCGGCGAATGCTCTCGACGAGGTATTTGTACGAGTGGGCGTCGCCGACCGTCATGGCGCCAAGGCGGGGGATGACCTCGAACGAGTGGAAGTCGTAGGCGCGATCGAGCAGTGGCACCTGGCATTCCGAGAACTCCAGGCAGAGGAAGCGGCCGCCCGTTTTCAGCACGCGGTAAGCCTCGGCGAGGGCACGGTCGATGTGCGTCACGTTCCTGATGCCGAAGGCGATGGTATAGGCGTCGAACGACCGGTCGGCAAACGGCAGCGCTTCGGCGTTGCCCTCGACGATCGAGATGCGATGCTCGAGGCCGATCTTCGCGACCTTCGTCTTGCCTTCGGCAAGCATCTCCGGACTGATATCGCAGAGCACAGCCGTGGTATTCGGGCCTGACCTCCGCGCGCAACGGATGGCGATGTCGCCCGTGCCACCTGCCACGTCGAGCAGGCGAAAAGGCCGGTCGCCGCGCGGCGCGTTGAGCATCGTAACGAAATCTTCCTTCCAGAGCCGGTGAAGGCCACCGGACATGAGATCGTTCATAAGGTCATAGCGCGAGGCGACCGAGGAGAAGACCTTGTTGACGAGGCCTTGGCGCTCGTTCTCGGGGACGCTGCGAAAGCCGAAGCTCGTGCTTCCGTCGCTATCTGGGCTGCTGTTCTGGTTGGGGCTCGTCATGGGCTCACTTTGCGCTTGTTGACACGAGGATAGCCAACGGCGCCGCGCGGGGCCAGCGCCGAGTTGGTGCCAAGTTAAGGTGCCGGGTGAGGCGCGCTCAATGCCTCTGGATCAGAGGGTGGGTTGCGCCGGTCGCGATATGCTCGGCGACGGCTTTGGCGAGCACGGGGGCCAGGAGGTAGCCGTGCCTATATGCGCCGTTTACGAAGATGTGCCGGCCGTCGCCGCGAGCTAGCGCACGCGGGACGTTGTCGGGGAAGGCGGGACGAATGCCGGCTCCCGTCTCTAGGATCTCTGCCTCGCCGAAGGCTGGATGCAGGGCGTAGACAGTGCCCAATAGCTCGAGCGCCGAGCGGACCGTCATGGGGCCTGGATCCTCGCTTTCAATGACAGTGGCGCCGATCAGGAAACGGCCCTCCGTCCAAGGCACTACGTAGAGCGGATGGCGGGGGTGGAGGAGGCGCACTGGCCGCGAAAGCTTGATCTCGTGCGTGCGGATGAGAAGACGCTCGCCGCGTACGCCCCGAAGGGCCGGGAGTTCAGACCTTGCCGCAAGTCCGCGACAGTCGATGACGAGATCGGCCGAGGCATTTTGATTTTGCTGCCAGGTGGTGGCGAAGCGAATCTCTGCTTCCGCTTCTTTGCTCTTCTGCAACAAGAACGTGAGCGCATGCGGCACCGTCATGTGCGCTTCGTCCGCGAAATAGAGGGCGCGCTCGTAGCGGCCCTCGAGGTCCGGCTCGAGCGCGGCAATGGCCCGTGCGTCGAGGGTCGCATGTCTTACGGTGTGTCTCGCGAAGCGTGTAAGGTCGGGCTGATCGCGGGCAGCGGCCACGACGAGCGTTCCTGCATTCTCGAGGTGCGGATATGTTGCACGCCACAGCGCTAGGCCTTCGTAGCCAAGGTCGCGCACGAGGGGGGGGGCTGCCTCGGCCTCGCAGTCCGGGGCGAGCATGGCTCCAGCGTGGCGACTGGCGGTGGCCGCGAAGGGTTCGTCGCTGGCCTCGAAAAGCGAAACGCGGTGACCGGCGCGCGCGAGCGTGAGCGCCTGCCAGAGGCCCAGGATCCCGGCGCCGACTATGGTGATGTTGCGGCTTGCCATGTTCCTAGTCTCCGAGGGCTGCGCCTTCGCGGCGCGGGTCGGCCGCACCTTCGAGGCGGCCGCCTCGCCGCACCACGGCATGGAGGCCGGAGTTCATGAGATCGGCGCTGACGGGCTGACCATAGGTCTTGAGCGCTATGGCATGCCAGATGGAGCTCCAGGTGTATTCCAGCTCGACGGCCTTTCCGGTGCTGCCGAAATTTGGCAAGTTGACGGCCGCTTGCGCATCGAGCTTCCAGTCGAGTAGGCCCACAAGTGCCTTGACGACATAGAGAATGATGCGGCTGCCGCCCGGCGAGCCGACGACGGCCGAGACCTCGCCTTTTGCATCGAACACGACGGTCGGCGCCATGGTGCTGCGGGGGCGCTTGCCGGCTTCGACGCGGTTGGCAATCGGGCGGCCGCCGGCGTCGACCGGCAGAAACGAGAAGTCGGTCATTTGATTGTTGAGCAGGAAGCCCGCCGCCCAGACACCGGATCCGAATGCGCCTTCAATCGTCGTCGTCATGGAGACGGCATTGCCATCGGCGTCAATGACGGAGATATGGCTCGTGCCGACGTTCTCGATGGTCGCGTCGATGCCGAAGGCTTGCTTCTCGATGCCGGGCGGAACGCCAGGCGCGGCCTTCTCCATGGTCGATTCGGGATTAATGAGCGACCGGCGTTGGTTGAGATAGGCCGGGTCGAGCAGGCCTTCCACCGGCACCGGCGCGAAGGCGGGATCGGCAAGGTAGCGGTCGCGATCGGCATAGGCGAGCTTCTCAGTCTCTGCGATGAGATGCAGCGCCTTCGTGTTCATGGCGGCTCCGGGCTCGCTGCCGAGGTCGAATGGTTCGAGCAGACGCATGACTTGCGCAACCGCGACGCCGCCGGACGAAGGTGGGCCCATGCCGCAAATGCGCGACGTCCGATAGGTGACGCAGAGGGGCGTCCGCTCCTTTGCCTCGTAGCCCGCAAGGTCGGGAGCGGCGAGGTCGCCGGCCTTGTTGGGCGCGGCTTTAACCGCTGCAACGAGTGCGTCTGCTATCGGGCCTTTGTAGAACGCATCGGCGCCGGCCTTGGCAATACGTTCGAGGGTGTCGGCGTACTCGGGATTTTTCAGCACGTGGCCAATCGGCCAGACGCTGCCGCCCGCATCGAAGAAATAGGCTTGAGCCTTTGGCGCAAAGCCCTCCGTGCCGAACCAGGTCAACAGGTAGTGCAGGCGGCGCGAGACCTTGAAGCCTTGCTGCGCGAGGTAAATTGCGGGCGCGAAGAGATCCGCCCAGGGTAGCTTGCCGTGCTCTCGGTGGGCCTTCTCGATGAGGCGCACGAGGCCTGGCGTGCCGATGCTGAGCCCTGAGTGGACAGCCGCGTCGAAGGCCATCGGCTTGCCGTCGATGAGAAAGCGATCGGAGGTGGCGGCAGCGGGCGCAGTCTCGCGGCCGTCATAGGCCTTGAGCTCCGACCTGGCACGATCCCAATGCAGGACGAATGCACCGCCGCCGAGGCCGGACGATTGAGGCTCGACGAGACCGAGCACGAGTTGGGCCGCAATGGCGGCGTCGGTCGCCGTGCCGCCACGACAAAGCATTTCTCGGCCCGCTTCCGAGGCGTACTCGTTAGCGGTGGAGATGAGATAGCGGGCGCCGGTTGCGAGCTTTCTCGTGGCCGTACCGGTCGAAGTCTCGGGCTCGGCCTGGCGTGCCTCCATGGCGGGTTGCTCGGCGACGAGCGCGTTCGGCACAAGGAATAGGCAAGCGAAGATGAGGCTCAGCAGCCTGACGAGGCGAAACTCGATTGGGTGCGATTGGCTCGAGGTAGATCTGGCGACCATAGGTTTGCCGTTCATGTTGCAAATTTCGAGCGGAATGCGCAGCGCGGCGCGACAACTGTAGTTATAGGTGCTCCGAGATGCTTGCATATATCCGCTTTCGGGCAGTCAGTGGCTTTGTCGCGGCCGCGATGCTTGCTCTTGCGGCACTGCTCGGCTTCGCGGCGGAGTGGCTCGCGAACGCGCAGGAACCTTTGCGGCTCGCTGGGCCGCTTCCGTCGTCCATCGAGACGGTTGCCGTCGGCCGGGCACGGGGCAGTGACTTGCGGCCCGCAAAAAAATCGGCCGGAACGGTGGGGGAACCATTCCGGCCGCGAGCCGTTAGCCAAGCTACGCACTACAGTTACGCAACACCGGTTACGCAATACGTGATGGCCAGAGGCTCCAGCAATACGAGCGTTCGGGGATAAGCTAGGGTCATGATACGCAGAACTAGAGATACACAATACTCTGGTTACGCAGCGCAATTTGTACGCATTACTTACGCAACGCTACGATCTTGACATCTGGTGCTCTACTTCCTTCGAAGTGTATTTATTGGTGATAGGGCGATCACCAAATAAATTACATAAGCAACCCAATAGTACTCAAAGTTACTCAAGTTGCCATCTGCGGAGCGCTACGGAGCATGTTTCGGCTCGTTCCGCGGTGGACCATGCTCTTGTCGCTGAGAAATATGTTCTATTTTTGTTCTCGTCAAGTGCGTCGTTCCGCGAGGGCTGAAGTTGTGCGTAAGGTTCTAGATTGCCTTAGGATTTAGCAATAGTGGCCGACTTGCATCTCTCAAGTCGGAAGGTGTGCTGCGGTGCCAGAACTGACAAATGTGTGACTGCCATGCTCTCCCATCGATTGCGGGACTGCGATATACGTTCTGTTCATCGGACAGGCGCAACATGCTGCGGGTTACCCGAGGGCTTGGTGAGGGCCAGCTTTTGGAACGCAGCGAATGAAAGCGGGAGTTGTGTGAATGTCGGCACTTTCGAAGGTCAGAGATCTCCTGGCCATTTTTTGCGTGGCTGCTGGCGTGGTGGCCTCCCCCGGCGCGGCGAGCGCGCAGGGCGTGATAGATTTTCTTTGGGGTGGTGAAGCAGACTTCGGCGGCAAGCGCCAGGTTGTCGGCTTCAGCAAGGAGTTCAAGCCCGGCCAGATCATCGTGAGCTTCGGCGACCGCCGGCTTTACCTCATCGACAAGGCGGGTCAGGCGATCAGCTATCCGATCGCGGTGCCGCGTGAGCAGAGCCGCTGGGAAGGCATGACTACGGTGTCGGCCAAGAGAGAGAACCCCGCTTGGACGCCTACTCCCGATATGTTCAAGGAGAACCCCAGGCTGCCGAGCTGGGTGCCGGGTGGACATCCGATGAATCCGCTCGGCGTGCGCGCCCTTTATCTCGGCTCGAGCACTTATCGCATTCACGGCACGGATGCGCCGTGGACGATCGGGCAAGCTGTCTCGAAGGGCTGCATTCGCATGTTCAACGAGGACGTCCTCGATCTTTATCCGCGCGTTCCCACCGGCACCAAGGTGCTGGTGACCTGGAACCGGTACAAGACCGATGGGTCGATCGAGATCGCTTCCGCGCCTTCGCCGGGTGAGCGGTCGTCAACAGCGTCTTCGTCCGCGCTTTCGCCGTACGGTGCGACTGCGTCGTACGGGGCGAGTTCGAGGTCGCCTGCTGTCGCGGCATCATCTTCGGACGCTGAGCCATATGAGACTGCAACCAAGACCAAGAGCGCCGCAGCATCCGACAAGCGCCCCAAGGAAGGCTTCTTCATCTATCCGGACGACGACGCGAACCCGCCGCGTCCGGAACCTGGCATGGTCACCAAGTTTAGCCGTAAGGTCGGTGCCGGAGCGGTCGCCAAATCTGCGCAAACTGCTCAAGTCAACTGATCACGCGATCAGCTCATGAACGTCAAATTGAAAAGGGCGGCCTTGCGGGCTGCCCTTCTGCTTTTTAGCGACGATGTCGGGGGACCGCTTCTTAAGAGCCATTGCCGAGGCAGGCCTTGAGGCCGGCCGAGAGGTTCTTCAATAGTGTCGTGTATGCGTGCGGGCCCGGAGTGACGAGCGCGCCCTCGGGGTCCAGCGTGCCGGAGCGGGCGTTAGTGCCTTCCGTCACGGCAGCGACGAGCTTCGGCTGGAATTGCGGCTCGGCAAAAACGCAGGCCGCGTCGAGGGCTGCGATTTTGCTGCGGATCTCGCTCAATCGCTTGGCGGAGGGTTGCACCTCGGGGCTGGCTGTGATCGAGCCAACTGCTGTAAGCCCGAAACGGCGCTCGAAATACTGATACGCATCGTGGAAGACGACGAAGGGTTTGCCTTTGATTGAGGTGAGCTCGTGGGTGATCTCGGTTTCGAGCGCGGCAAGCTCAGCCGTGATGCGCTCAGCGTTGGCCTTATAGGTCGCGGCGCCGGCTGGGTCCTTCTCCGAAAGGACGCGGGCAATTTCAGCGACCATCTTCGCGGCGTTCTCTGGGTCGAGCCAGACGTGGCCGTCATAGCCATGGGAGGCCGCGTCCTCTTCGTCGCGTTGTTCAATGGCGACGTGGTGAGCCCCTAACCTATCGTGATCGTCATCTCCGTGCTCAGCGTGAGCGTGCTCGTGGCCTTCGAACGTGTCGCTCGAGCGGGTCTCGAGAAGCGTCAGGCCGGGGCTATCCATAAGCGTCACCACTTGCACCTTCCCCGGCAGCGATCGCACGACCTTGCCGGTAAAGGGCTCAATCCGTTCCGAAACCCGGAAAACGACATCGGACGCGTTGAGCGCTCTCGCGTCGGATGGCTTCAAGGCGTAGGTGTGCGGCGAGCCCGCGCCGGTAATTAGGAGCGCGGGCTCGCCGGCGCCCTGCATGACGCCTGCGACAAGCGCATGAATCGGTTTGATCGTGACTGTGACTTTCAACTCGGCGTACGCTGGAGCGGAGAATGCCAAGAGAAGCGCCGGAAAACCTGCTGCGAGAGGGGGGGCGCGATAGCGATGCCGCGCGGTCGTAGATTTTGTGGTGATGGCCAAGTAGCTCTCCTGTTCCTGCGAGTGGATACTATAACATCCAATTTCTTGCAGCGGGAGGCATAGGCGTCATCTTTCCGCTCGATTTGTTCCTCTGGGTTCCGGGCTCGTTATGGCGTTGCCCGCGCCAAATGGCGTCCGAAGATTTGCTTGAACGTCCATGCTATAGGGGCGAATTGGCCATGCAAATCAGCGAAGGAGATGCTCGTGGTACGGCTTTGGCAGATGATCGTCGTGGCACTTGTCGGGGCGTTTAGCGCCCTTGCGGCGCCTCTTTCCGCACAGGCCCACCCGCACGTTTGGGTGAAGGTCGAGACAACGGTCGTCATAAAGGAGGGCCGCATCACAGGCCTCGCTCATAAGTGGACCTTCGATGACGCGTACACCACGATGGCGGTCGAGGGGCTCGATACCAATCAGGACGGGACCTACTCGCGCGAGGAGCTGGCGGAGCTGGCAAAGGTCAATATCGATGGCCTCAAGGAATTCAGCTACTTCACCTATCCGAAGCTCGGTGACGCCGCCCTAAAGGTCAATGATCCCACCGACGCTTGGCTCGAGTACAAGGACGGGATGCTTTCTCTCTTTTTCACGGCGCCGCTCGCAGAGCCGGTGCTGGCGGACGCGGAGGGGTTCACGTTTTCGGTCTATGACGACACGTTCTTCATCGCGTTCGAGTTCGTAGCCGAGAACGCGGTCAAGCTCAGCGCCGGAGCGCCCGCCGGTTGCAGCGTCAATGTCGGAATTCCAGCCAATGAGCTTGAGAAGCTGCAGCAGCTCAACGATGCGTTCGGTGGGCAGCTTACATCCGGCAACCAGAACATGGGCATGGGTGGCGGCTATGCGAAGACGGTAACGCTCGGGTGCAAGAAGTCATGACACTTACCGTCGGCGTCCTTTTCGCTGCTTGCGCAGGCAGTACAGAGAGCCTAAGGGCAGGCGCGGGCTCGGCAGGCGCGTATCTGCTTCGATCTCGTCGTTTCTTTCGCGCGGGAGCCAGCGTTCTCGTTCGTTCCCTCAACGGTACTGGCGCCCTCTGAGATGAAGCTCTATCGCGCGTTTGCGACTGTCGGCGGCCTCACGCTTGTGAGCAGGGTTCTGGGCTTCGTCCGCGACATTCTATTCGCCTGGGCTTTCGGCTCGGGCATGGTGGCGGATGCTTTCAACGTCGCGTTCCGGTTTCCAAACCTTTTCCGCAGGCTGTTCGGCGAGGGTGCCTTCAACTCGGCTTTCATTCCGCTCTTTGCAAAAGAGCTCGAGGGCCGCGGACGGGAGGCAGCGCGCGCGTTCGCCGAGGAGGCGATGTCGGGGTTGCTCTTGGTGCTCGTGGTGCTGACGGTCGTTTGCATCGCCGGGATGCCGTGGCTTATGTTTCTGCTGGCGCCGGGCTTCAGCGAGATCCCGGCGAAATTCGATCTTGCCGTGCTCCTGACCCAGATTACGTTTCCTTACCTGCTCTGCATGTCGCTCGTTGCGTTATTCTCGGGCGTCTTGAACTCGGTCGGCAAGTTCGTCGAGAGCTCGATGGTCTCTATCGTGCTCAATCTGACGCTCGCCGCGGCGATCTTCATCGGCTTCGGCCTCGGCTATCACAATGAGCCTGCCGGCGGCATCGTGCAGGCGATCGGCGTCTTCGTTGCGGGTATTTTGCAGCTCTGGCTTCTTGCAGACGGCTTGCGGCGGAACAACTTCAGCCTGGCCCTCAGACGGCCACGCATGACGGAAAGCATGCGTCGGCTCATCTCGCTCGGCATTCCGGGTATTGTTGCTGGTGGCGTTACGCAGATCAACATCATGATCGGCACCATGATCGCTTCGATGCAGCCCGGCGCCGTCTCACAGCTCTATTACGCCGACCGGCTCTATGAGCTGCCGCTCGCGATCGTCGGCATTGCCATTGGCGTCGTGCTGCTGCCGAACGTGTCGCGGCATTTGCGGGCGGGCGACCATGCGGCGGTGACCGACAGCCAGAACCGGGCTCTCGAGTTCGCCATGCTGCTGACGGTGCCGGCCGCGGTGGCGCTCGCGGTGGTGCCGACCGTGATCGTCAAGGTGCTGTTCGAACGCGGCGCGTTCACGGCGCTCGACACGCAGCAAACGGCTAGCGCGCTCTGGATTTTCGCGCTGGGGTTACCGGCGTTTGTTTTGATCAAGGTTTTCTCGCCGGCCTATTTCGCGCGCGAGGACACGAAAACGCCAATGCGCTACGCGACGCTCAGCTTGACGGCGAATACGCTCGGCTCGATCGGCCTTTTCTTCCTCTTCCAGCGCCTCGGACTTCTACCGCAGCTCGGCATCGCGGTGGCGACGACGCTTGGAGGCTGGCTCAACGCGGGTCTGCTTTGGGGGACGCTCGTCAAGCGCGGTCATTTTGATATGGATCAGCGTCTTCTACGCTCGCTGGCGATGACCGTTGTCTCGAGCCTCGTGATGGGGGGCGGGCTCGTTGCCGCGGAAAACCTGCTCACTCCCTGGTTCGGCTCGGGCCATACCGTTTTTGTGCATCTCTTGGCGCTCGCCGCACTGGTTGGGCTTGGGTGTCTCGTTTATGCAGTGATGATCCTTGCCACCGGCACGCTCAAGGTCTCACAGCTTGCCCGGATGATGCGGCGGGCGTGATGCTGCGGTTGCCAGCATGGCATAGATCCGGCGAGGCTTGCACAATAGGCCGGGCCAAGCCATAACCCGCGCCGGTCTCAACTCTGATGGATCGTGCGTCGTGGCCGACGCGGGTCTCGCGTCCGCGAGCTCCGTGCCGGATGAACCCGATCTTTGGAAACATCACCCATGACGATGAAGCTTACCGAGCGCGTCTTCTCCGGCATGCAGCCGACCGGCAGCCTGCATCTCGGCAACTATCTCGGCGCCATGTTGCAGTGGATCGAGATGCAGAAGAGCCGCGAGTGCATCTATTGCGTGGTCGATCTGCATGCAATCACCGTCTGGCAGGAGCCTCTTGAACTCCGCCGCTCGATACGGCTGGTCGCGGCATCCTACATGGCGTCGGGTCTCGATCCGGCGAAGAGCATTCTCTTCAATCAGAGCCAGGTTCCGGAGCACGCAGAGCTTGCCTGGATCTTCAATTGCGTGGCGCGCCTTGGCTGGCTCAATCGCATGACGCAGTTCAAGGAGAAGGCGGGCAAGGATCGCGAGGCGGCGTCGGTCGGGCTCTACGCGTATCCAAACTTGATGGCGGCCGACATTCTCGTTTACAGGGCCACGCACGTTCCCGTCGGCGAGGATCAGAAGCAACACATCGAGCTCGCCCGCGATATCGCGCAAAAGTTCAATAATGATTTCCGTGAGCAGATCAGCGCCCAGGGCTATGCGGATGGCGAGTTCTTTCCGCAGCCGGTGCCGGTCATCGTCGGGCCTGCGACGCGCGTCATGAGCTTGCGGGACGGCACGAAGAAAATGTCGAAGTCGGATCCGTCGGATCTTTCGCGCATCAACCTCACGGACGACGCCGAGACGATTGCGCGCAAAATTCAGAAGGCGAAGACGGATCCCGATGCGTTGCCGTCGGAGGAAGCGGGGCTCGCCGGGCGTCCTGAAGCGGACAACCTTATGGGCATTTATGCGGCGCTCGCGGGGGAGAGCAAAGCTTCGGTGCTGGCGGAGTACGGCGGGCAGCAGTTCTCGTCGTTCAAGAAGGCACTCGCGGACGTGGCGGTCGCCAAGCTCGAACCTTTGGGCAACGAGATCCGCCGCATGATGGATGATCCGGCCGAAATTGATCGCGTGCTGGCCGAGGGCTCGGCGAGGGCGCGAGCAATCGCTCAGCCGATCATGGCCGAGGTCAAGGACATCGTCGGGCTGATCAGGTCGTAGGGCGAAAGCCTTTCGCGTCGTTATTAAGCCCCTCCGTCGGGGCGGGGAGAAGCAAGTTGCGTCGATGCACTCAAGCGCCGCGCATCACGCTTGTGTTGTGGTCTTTAGAATCACGTGGCAGCATCTCGTCATGCCGTACAGAAAACGCCGCTCCTTCGAGATGGGCCATGCCCGCAAGTTCCTGCTCATCGTCGATGAGAGCCAGGAAGTGGAGGCTGCGCTCTATTATGCTGCGAGCCGCATATTCCGCTCGTCGGGCTCGCTTCTTATGCTCTACGTGATCGAGCCGCAACAGTTCCAGCACTGGGCGGGTGTTCGGCAGGTGCAGGTCGACGAGGAGACGAACAAGGCGCGGGCGCTGTTCCGGCTGTTCAAGCGCAAGCTGAATCTGGCTGGGTTCGGCAATATCCCGTCCGAGGAGGTAGTTCGCGAGGGCCTCATGTCCGAGGAGATCATGAAGATGATCGAGGAGGACGAGGACGTGTCGATCCTGGTGCTCGGAGCCTCGACCGATCCAAAGGGGCCGGGACCGCTAATCTCCACCTTTGCCGTCGGCACCGCGGCCGGCGCCTTTCCCATTCCCGTGACGATCGTGCCAGGTAATCTTGCGTTTGAGGATATCATTGCGCTGGCTTGATAGCTGGAGCGAATGAGCCTCGTGTTCAAAGCGCTGTGCATGTCCGACGACCGCGCTAGACTTTCGAGCAGGCTTCCCCTATCTACCTATCTACTAGAAGAATTCTAAAGTGGTGCTACGGTGCAGCTTGGATCTGCGCGGCCGAACCACTCGATTTGGCGGAGACATGACATGTTCATCCAGACAGAACATACGCCCAACCCGCAGACGCTGAAGTTCCTGCCAGGACGGCAGGTGCTCGCGGAGGGGACGGCGGATTTTCGCGCCAAGGGAGACGCCGGTGCGTCGCCGCTTGCCCGCCGGTTGTTCGATATCGACGGTGTGACCGGCGTGTTCCTCGGCTCAGACTTCATCTCGGTATCCAAGGGCGAGACCGAGTGGCAGCATCTGAAGCCGATGGTGCTCGGCGCCATCATGGAGCATTTCATGTCGGGTGCCTCGGCCGTTGCGGCCGACGGCGCGAACGATGCGGCGGGGGGCGCCTTCGACCCAAAGGACGCGGACGTCGTTGCGACGATCAAGGAGCTGCTCGAGACGCGCGTGCGGCCGGCGGTTGCGCAGGACGGTGGCGACATTACCTTCGCGGGCTTCCGCGACGGCACGGTGTACCTTCATATGCGGGGCGCGTGCTCAGGTTGTCCGTCGTCGACGGCGACGCTGCGGCACGGCATCGAGAACCTCCTGCGGCACTTCTGCCCCGAGGTTGAAGAGGTGCAGGCCGCTTGACAGCCGGCTATCGATGGTTGAGGGCCCCGCCCGTGCTGGCGGGGCTTTTCGTGTTTGCTACAGGAGATGAAGATGTTTCAGCCGCTCGATAGCCCGGCCCTCGATCAGCTCTTTCTTGAGGCGCACACGCACAACACCTGGCAGACCAAGGAGGTGCCCGACGCTTTGCTCGAGCGGCTCGTGGATCTCCTCAAGATGGGGCCGACGAGCGCAAACTGCTCGCCAGCGCGCATTCTGTTCGTGAAGTCGGCGGAGGCCAAGACACGGCTCAAGCCGCTGCTCTCGGAGGGCAACCGCGACAAGACGATGAAAGCGCCGGTCACCGCCATCATCGGCTACGACATGCGTTTCTACGACCAGCTGCCGAAGCTCTTCCCGCATACGGACGCGCGCGCGTGGTTTGCCGGGAAACAGGACCACATCCAGGTGACGGCGTTGCGCAATGGATCGCTGCAGGGAGCCTATTTCATTCTGGCGGCGCGTGCGCTGGGTGTCGACTGCGGGCCGATGTCGGGTTTCGACAATGCGGGGGTCGATGCCGAGTTCTTTGCAGGCACCGATGTGAGATCGAACTTCCTCGTCAACCTCGGCTATGGCGATCCCGCGGGTGTTCGTCCGCGCGCGCCGCGATTAACCTTTTCGGAGATGGCGAAGATCATTTAGGATCGCCCGTATTACCTCGCCGGTCACTGCTGCGTTCTCCATCCGGGCACGCTTGGTTCCGGCACACACTTTGTTCCGGGAAACTTGCGCTATCCCGATATAGGCTCGGCCCTTGATGAAGATGCTTGCGTTCGATACCTGCTTCGGGGCTTGCTCGGCAGCCGTCACCTGGCCCAGCGGAGAAGCATCTCGCTTTGAGCTGATGGATCGTGGGCATGCGGAGCGGCTAATCCCGATGATCGGGGAGGTCATGGGTGAGGCGCCGTTCGCGATCGACGAGCTGGACCTTATCGCGGTGACGATAGGGCCGGGCACATTCACGGGTCTTCGCATCGGCATTGCGGCGGCCCGGGCGTTGGCCCTGGCCTCCGGCGCCGCAACGTCGGGGATATCGAGCCTCGAGCTCATGGCTCGAAGTGCTAAGGTTGCTCTCGACGCGCAGGACGCTGGATGCGACATCAGCGGCGCCGATATTGCAGTGGCGGTTGATGCGCGGCGGGACGAGCTCTACTTCGAGGTCTTCAATGGCCGCTTCGGTTCTCTTGCCGGGCCTCATCTTGTGAGCGTGCGAGACGCTGCGGCGCACTTGCGAGACCGTGCTACGATTATGGTCGGGTCGGGCGCTTCGCTTGTGGTGGCGGCCGCGCAGGAACTTGGGCGCGACAAGGTCACGGCGGTTCTGCCGAGGCTCGAGCCCGATGCCCGGCACTTTGCCGCTCCGATCAAGGCTTGTGAAACAAACCAGCTTAGGCCCATCTATCTCCGGCCGCCCGATGCCAAGCCGCAGGTTGGCAAATCTCTCTCGAGGATCCTATGACGGGTACGCAACAGCTCGATCCGAAATATGTGAGCCTGCTTTGGGCCGGGCCTGAGCAGGCGCAGGACGTCGCCAAGCTTCACGCTGAGCTATTCGATCCACCGTGGACTGTGGATAGCATCCGCGAGCTCCTCGACCATCCGGCTTCGACTGCGTTTCTGGCGGTAATCGGCAATCCGAAAATGCCCATCGGCTTTGTCATGGCGCAGCTCGCCGCCGATGAAGCGGAAATTCTTTCAATCGGTGTCGCGAGGCCCTGGCAGCGCAAGGGTGTCGGCCAGCAGCTCGTCGCGGCCCTGGCGCGTGCCGTCAAGCGTGCCGAGGCGAAGCGCCTCTTTCTCGAGGTTGCGACCGACAATGATGGCGCCATGTCGCTTTACAATAAGGCTGGCTTCCTTGGCGTAGGATTAAGGCGCGGATATTATGAACGGCCGGGCGGCGCCCCAGCTATCGATGCCCTGACGCTCGCCCTCAAGCTTTAGCGAGAGTTCGGCTCGAGGAACTCGATCGCATCGCTTGCTGGACGGCTCGGGGGTGGTCACCTATAAGCGACCGTTTCATCCGTATCCGTGAGCTAGCCGATACATGCCGGGCTCGAGCGACGATCGTCACACCCGTATAGAACGCCTTTGCGCCGATCAGGGACTTCGGATGACCGGCCAGCGGCGCGTGATCGCGCGCGTCCTCTCCGAGGCGCGCGATCATCCGGACGTCGAGGAGGTCTATCGGCGCGCGCATTTGGCTGACAGCCGCATCTCGCTCTCAACTGTTTATCGCACGGTCAATCTCCTCGAAAAGAAGGGTATCCTCGAGCGGCATGAGTTCGGACACGGACGCGCGCGGTTCGAGGAGACGGCGCGCGGACACCACGATCATCTCATCGATATCGCGTCGGGACGTGTCATCGAGTTCAGCTGCGAGGAGATAGAAAAGATTCAGGAGCGGGTGGCGCGGGAGCTGGGCTTCAAGCTCGTCGGTCACCGGCTCGAGCTTTACGGCGTGGCGCTCGACAAGAAGAAGCAAGCGAAACCAAAGTAGCAGAGAGATGAGCGTCTTTAGAGCGGCTTCGATCCTGACGGGCTTTTTTGCGCTGACCGTGCCGTTGATGCCGGTGCAGGCGATTTTGCTGCGCGTTTCTCCAAGGGCGGCCAGCCGCTTTCCGCATTGGTATCATCGGCAGGTCTGCCGCCTGCTCGGCGTGCGGTTGCTGATCGAGGGTGAGGTCGCCCTGGAAAGACCGGTTCTTTTGATTTCCAATCATGTCTCGTGGCTGGATATTCCGGTGCTATCCGCGGTTGCGCCGCTGTCGTTTGTCGCCAAGAAGGAAGTTTCGCGGTGGCCGTTCGTATCGTCCCTGGCGCGGCTGCAAAGGACGGTTTTTGTCGATCGCGAGCGGCGCGTGGCGGTCGGAGATACGACCAACGAGATCATGACGCGTCTACAGATGAACGAAACCGTGGTACTTTTTGCCGAGGGCACGTCGAGCGACGGAAACCGCGTGCTGCCATTTAAGACCTCGCTTTTCGCGGCGGCAAAGCCGTCGGGCAAGGCAGCGAAACCGGTGCCGGGTGTCGTCGTGCAGACGCTTTCGCTCGTCTACACGAAGCTGCACGGGGTGCCGTTAGGGCGGGCAGGCCGTCCGCTTGTTGGCTGGTATGGCGACATGGAAATGCAAAGCCATGCCTGGAGGCTGCTCAAGGCTGGACCGCTCGACGTCAGGATCAGGATCGGACAGCCGATCCCGCTCGACAGCTTCGCCGACCGGAAGGACTTGGCGAAAAAGAGCGAGGGCGAGGTGCGCGAGCGCGTGGTGAGGATGTTGCGGGGCAGGGCAGATGACGAGCCGCTTGTCCTCGCCTCGCAGCCCGAGGAGCCACGACGCGGCACCACCGGATCGTCTCCTGACAAGGCGGTGCGACCGGATAGGGATGGGCTAGGCAACTCTTGGCGCTAAGCAAGAAATCGGACGTGTGGTTTGGGCGTTAGCGAGTTTGGCGCCTATTTGGGCGTTTAACCTGGACAAAAAGCGCAGCGGATGGTGCAATGCAAAAAACCGGCTCTATTTTGCCCAGGCGGGTTCACTCGTGAATGCCCATTTCGAAGATCTTCAGCACGTTGCGGACAGCGGCGACCGCGTCATCAGCGCTCCAGAAACGTTGGAGGGAGCTGAGCAGAAGCGCGTGTACATCAAGTCGTTCGGCTGCCAGATGAACGTCTATGATTCCGAGCGCATGACGGAGCAGTTGGCGCTCAAGGGCTATGTCGAAACGCAGGACATCGAAGACGCCGATCTCGCAATTCTCAATACCTGCCATATTCGTGAGAAGGCGGCGGAGAAGGTCTACTCGGACCTCGGGCGGCTCAGGGACGCAAAGCGGGCTCGCGCCAAGCTTGGCAAGGACACGGTTATCACGGTCGCGGGATGCGTTGCGCAGGCGGAGGGCGATGAGATCGTGCGGCGGCAGCCGGCGGTCGATCTCGTGATCGGGCCGCAGAGCTATCACCTGCTCGGCGAGTTGCTCGGCGAGGTGAAGATCGGCGGCAAGCCGGTGGTCGAAACGACGTTTCCGGATGAGGACAAGTTCCAGTACTTGCCGCCGCGGCTCGCGCCCAAGTCGGTCTCGGCATTTCTCACGGTGCAGGAAGGCTGCGACAAATTCTGCACGTTCTGCGTCGTGCCCTATACGCGCGGCATGGAATATTCACGCTCGGTCTCCGCAATCGAAGACGAGGCGCGGCGGCTCGTGGCGCGTGGCGTGCGCGAAGTCACGCTGCTCGGGCAAAATGTCAATGGCTATCACGGCGAGGGGCCTCAAGGGCAGCCGTCAACGCTGGCCGGGCTGATCGGGCATCTGGCCAAGATCGAAGGACTTGAGCGCATCCGCTACATGACGAGCCATCCGCGCGACATGAGCGACGACCTCATCGAGGCGCATGGCGGCCAAGAAAAGCTCATGCCGTTTCTGCATCTGCCGTTTCAGGCTGGGTCCGACCGCATCCTGGCCGCGATGAACCGCAAGCACACCGTCAGAGATTATTTGAAGCTCATCGAGCGGGTCTGGGCCGTGCGGCCGGACATCGCGCTCTCGACCGATATCATCGTCGGGTTTCCGGGTGAGACGGATGCCGAGTTCGAGGCTACGCTCGCGGTGGTGCGGGAGGTGCAATTCGCACATGCGTTCTCGTTCAAATACAGCCCTCGCCCCGGGACGCCGGCAGCCGCCATGGGCGATCAGGTGAGCGAGGATGCCAAGCGCGAGCGCTTGGATAGGCTGCAGGAGCTGGTCGAGCGCGGGCAGCAGAGTTTCAACGCGGGCGTCGCCGGGAAGACCGTGCCGGTTCTGTTCGAAAAGCTCGGCCGTCATCCGGGGCAGCTCGTCGGGCGTTCTCCTTACCTCCAGCTCGTCCACGCGGATGCGCCGGCCTCGCTGATCGGCGAGGTGGTTCCTGTGGAGATCGTTGCTGTTCGCGCAAACAGCATTGCCGGTGTCATACGGACGCCTTCTGCTGCCTGTTAAGGGAGTATGCGGTCGCCAGTTAAGGATTGCGATCGCCCGTAAATGCGGGGCAGGCGAGAGCGTTTGATTAGTCGCCCGTCTCGCCTATGATAGGGTGCAATCGAAGGGGAGCGGCGATTCGCATTCCTCGAGGTCCAGGAGATCCTGATTGACAGGAATTCGCGGCCAGCCGGCAACAGGTGGAAGGCGAGTGTCGAAAACCCAGCCTCCGACTAAGCGGGTCGTCGTCCCGTTTGAAGATAACCGGCTTCTCACCCGCCTTCTCGGCGAATTCGACGCCCACCTCGCATTGATAGAGGACCGGCTCGGCATAGAGGCTCATGCGCACGGCAATGTCGTCATTCTGACCGGGCCCGAGAGCGCCTGCGAAATGGCGCGAGACGTGCTGGAGCGGCTTTATGACCGCGCGTCCAAGGGAGATCACGTGGGACCTGGCGATTTCGACGGGCTGATCCGGCATGCCCGCGAGGAGACCGGACCTTCGGACGGGCAGGCGCAAATTGCAACCCGGCGCCGTGTGGTCAAGGCTCGCACACCGGCGCAGAGCACCTACATTCGTGCGCTCGAGAAGACAGATCTGGTTTTCGGCATCGGGCCGGCCGGCACAGGCAAGACCTATCTTGCGGTCGCGTATGCCGCGCAGTGCCTCGAGCGCGGGCTCGTGGAGCGCATTATTCTTTCGCGGCCCGCCGTCGAGGCCGGAGAGCGACTGGGCTTCCTGCCGGGCGATATGCGAGATAAGGTGGATCCTTATCTCAGGCCACTCTACGATGCGCTATATGATGTGCTGCCGCCGGAGAAGGTTGAGCGTGACCTCGAGCAGGGCGTTATAGAAATCGCACCGCTCGCATTTATGCGCGGCCGCACATTGGCCAATGCCTTCGTTATTCTCGACGAGGCGCAGAATACCACAAGCATGCAAATGAAGATGTTTCTGACGCGTCTTGGCGACAACTCGAAAATGATCGTGACCGGCGACCCGACACAGATCGATCTGCCTTTCGGAATGACCTCCGGCCTCGAAGAGGCGGTGGGGTTGCTCGATGGCGTGGCTGGGATCACGGCCGTGCGCTTCACCAACGCCGACGTCGTACGCCGCGATCTCGTGGCCAAGATCGTCGAGGCCTACGATAAGCTCATCCCTCGGAAGAGCAGCAGAAATGCCTGACGCGCCTGAAAGCCGACGAAGTGGCGCGGGGGTGGCATCGGGCGCCCCCGATGTCGAGGCGGCGCGTTGGCTTAGCCTCGATCTGGTGGAGGAAGCTGAGGGCTGGTCCGCCCTCGTTGATGCGGCGGGTCTCGCCAGGGCCGCAGGAGCGGCTCTCGCCAAGCATCCGACATTCGCGCTTGCCACCGCGGCAGAGGCGTGCGTTGCGCTCAGTGACGACGCTCAGGTTCGCGACCTGAACAAGCGCTATCGTGGCAAGGACAAAGCAACAAACGTGCTTTCCTTCCCTGCCGCCGCAACTGGATCTGCGATCGGTGGCGAGAGCCGCTTGCTTGGCGATGTCGTACTCGCGCTTGAGACGGTTTCAAACGAGGCGCAGGAGCAAGAGATCACGCTCGCGCATCATTTCCAGCATCTCGTCGTGCACGGTCTGCTGCATCTCCTGGGCTTCGACCACGAGACCGAGAGCGACGCCCGCGAGATGGAGGGGCTCGAGATCGAGATCCTGGCGGGCCTCGGCATTGCCAATCCCTATACTCAAGAGGTGGACACATTTTCCCCATGACGACCGAGGCGCAAAACGAAAAGGAAAAGCACGCGAGTGACCCGCCGAGCACGACGCTGAGCTTCGAGGCGCTCGGCTGGCTGAACAGGTTTTGGACGCGCGTCGGTCTGACCGAGCAGCGCAGCCTGCGGGATACGCTCGAGGGTGCGTTGCGCGACGATGGCAGCGAGGATGTCGGGTTCTCGGCCGAGGAGCGAAAGATGCTCGGCCGTCTCCTGCGGTTTGGTGCGTCGCGCGTCGACGAGGTGATGGTGCCGCGCGCAGATATTATCGCGCTTGAGGAGACCGAACCGCTCGGCGAATTGATCCGCACCTTCGAGGAAGCGGGCGTATCGCGTATTCCGATATTTCATGACACGCTCGACGATCCGCGCGGCATGGTTCACATCAAGGATCTGTTTCGCTGGATTTCGGCCGAGGTGGCAGGCCGTCAACTCGTCGATCCGGCGTTGCGAAAGGACTCCGCACCGTTTCATGTCTCGCGAGCGGAGAAAGAGGCCAATGAGGGCGCCAGCGCGACCCGGCCCGACCTTTCCCGCATTGATCTTTCGCGGCCGATCACGGTCGTGAAGATAAGGCGGCCCGTGCTCTATGTTCCGCCCTCTATGCCGGCGAGCAACCTCCTCGTGCGCATGCAGGCGACACGCATTCATATGGCACTCGTCGTCGACGAGTACGGCGGGACGGACGGACTTATCACAATCGAGGACCTCGTCGAGCAGATTGTCGGCGATATCGAGGATGAGCACGACGAGGAGGAGGACGCGTATATCTCCATCGACCCGAAGCTCGGGCTCGTTGCATCGGCCCGCACGCCGATAAAAGAGGTCGAGGCGCGGCTCGAGACAAAGCTTTTGAAGCCCGACGAAGAGGAAGACGTCGATACGCTTGGCGGGCTGGTGTTTGCGATCGTCGGCCGCGTGCCGGCGCGCGGCGAGATCATACGGCATGCTTCAGGCGTCGAGTTTGAAATCCTCGATGCAGATCCTCGGCGCGTGAAGAAGCTTAGAATTCATGTTCCGGCTTCCCGCTCTGATCCGGCCGGGGCGCGGGGGTAGGTGGCTTCGACGGTCACATTTGGCGGCTGGCTCGCGGGATGGCTCGACTTGCCAGCTCGCTGGCGGGAAGAGGTGTCGCGCGCTCAAGGCTGGCGGCGAGCGCGTCTTGCTGCGGGGGCCGGCGGCTTGTCGGTCCTGGCTTTCGCGCCTTTTTTCATCTGGCCGGTGCTTTTCATAACGCTGCCCGTTCTCGTTTGGCTGATCGACGCGGCCGGTGCGGGGCGAGAGCGGTTTCGTTCGTCCGCCGTCGCCGGGTGGTGGTTCGGGTTCGGATACTTCTTTCTTGGCCTGTTCTGGATCGGGGAAGCCTTCCTTGTCGAAGCCGACAAGTTCGCCTGGGCGCTGCCATTCGCGGTCACGCTTATGCCTGCTGGACTGGCGTTGTTCTGGGGCGGGGCGGCGTCGCTCGCGCGCGTGTTCTGGTATCCTGGCTTTGCCCGAATTCTGGTGCTCGCGGTGGCGCTCGGCTCGGCTGAGTGGCTGCGTGGGCATATTTTGACAGGGTTCCCTTGGAACGCGCTTGGCTACGCGTTGACCTGGCCCTTGGTCATGATGCAAGGCGCGGGGCTCCTCGGCATTTACGGCCTCAGCCTTTGGGCAACATGGATCTTCGCGTCACCGCTGGTGATGATCGCGGATGCCGAGCCGGGGTTGGCGCGCCAGCGCGGTGCTTTCCATGGGTGCCTGCTCGCCGCGGTGCCGTTGGCGTTGCTCGCGGCGTATGGTGCGGTTCGGCTGGCGACGCCGACCGGCGCGATGATCGAGGGCGTGCGCCTCAGGCTCGTGCAGCCGAGCATTTCGCAGCGGGAGAAGTGGCAGCCCGAGAATCAAGGGCGCATCTTCAGCGAGCATCTCGAGCTCTCGGGGCGCGATGCGTCCGGCACGCCAGACGGCCTCAAGGGCATTACGCATGTCATCTGGGCGGAGGCTTCGATGCCGTTCCTGCCGCTCGAGCACCCGGAGGCCTTAACAGCCATCGGCGAGATGCTTCCTCAGGGCACTCAGCTCATCGCGGGCGCCTTGCGCCGCGAAAGGGCTCAGAGCGGGTTGGCCTGGCGAGCCTTCAATGGGCTCATGGTGTTCGACGATGCCGGCCGCTTGCGCTCGGTCTACGACAAGACCCATCTGGTGCCGTTCGGTGAATATCTGCCGCAGCAGCACTTGCTCGAGGACCTCGGATTTGAGCAGCTTTCGCGGATGCGGGGCGGATTTTCCGTTGGTGTGACGCCGCGTCCGGTGCTGGACATTCAGGGCCTGCCGAAGGTGGGAGGGCTTATCTGCTATGAGGCGATATTTCCGGGTGTCGGGGCCGCCGCCGCGGAGCGTCCGGGTCTTTTCATCAATGTGACGAATGATGGCTGGTTCGGCAACACGACGGGGCCGCGTCAGCACTTCCATCAGACACGGGTCAGAGCAGTTGAGGAGGGTGTGCCGATCGTTCGGGTTGCGAACAATGGGATATCGGCTGTGATCGACGGTAGCGGCCGGGTTCTGTCGAGCCTGTCACTCAACGAGCGCGGCGTTCTGGACAGTGGCGTGCCGATGGTTCGCGATGCCCCGCCACTCGTATTTTACGGCGATTGGGTCTTCGTCTTTAGTGGTGCGGTGTTTTTGTTGAACGCCGTCCTTATTCGGCGTTGCATCATATTTTTCGTTTAAATATCAAGCCATTGTGTTTATGTCCGCACATTCTGGTCGAAACAAAAGTTCGACCTTGGGTTTCAATGTGCCTGCCGCTCAACCGCACCTCGCTTCTCGCGGGCGCAAGTCAGGCGTGCATTATTGCCGCATAGACCTAGCGCACGGAGAAA
The DNA here is from genome assembly GCA_041659825.1 of Hyphomicrobium sp. Classification (GTDB taxonomy): domain Bacteria; phylum Pseudomonadota; class Alphaproteobacteria; order Rhizobiales; family Hyphomicrobiaceae; genus Hyphomicrobium_C. The sequence continues at coordinate 198,831 of JBAZXL010000001.1, read as the reverse complement.
ATGTGCGCTCAATCATAATTGTCTCGGGAGTGGACGTAAGCTCATGGCAAAAGACGAAGAAACTTTAGAAGACGACGGCGAGATCGAGCGCAGCTCGCGGAGGCCAAATCCGATCGATGCCCATGTCGGCACTCGTGTGCGGCTTCGTCGCATGCTGCTCGGGATGAGTCAGGAAAAGCTGGGCGAGCATCTCGGACTTACGTTCCAGCAGGTGCAAAAATACGAAAAGGGCGTCAATCGCATCGGCGCAAGCCGTCTTTTCGATCTGTCGCGTGTCCTTGGCGTGCCGGTGCAGTTCTTCTACGACGAAGCGCCTCCCGGATTGGTAGATACGCTGATGGCGCCGGGTTTTGCCGAGCGGCCGGCCGAGACTTATGTTGTCGAATTCCTGTCGACGCGCGAGGGTCTTGAACTCAATAAAGCGTTCGTCAGGATTAGCGATGCGAGAGTGCGCCGTTCCATTGTCGAACTCGTGCGCACGCTTGGCGGCGAGGTAGAATAGATTATCAAATGCACGAGGTCTTCTTGCCTCGGTCTGGCTCCGGTAGAGCGCTTGACCGTATCGTGCAAACACGGCATGAGAGCCGGCTATTACTGCAACTTATGAATGCAATGTAGGGGCTAAAGGGTGGCACGCAAATCTTTTCTGTTCACCAGTGAATCCGTTTCCGAGGGGCATCCGGACAAGGTTTGCGACCGCATCTCCGACGAGATCGTCGATCTGTTCTTCCGCGAGGGCCCGAAAGCTGGATTAGATCCCTGGATCATCCGTGCAGCTTGCGAAACGCTGGCGACGACCAACCTGGTCGTCATTGCAGGTGAAACGCGCGGTCCGGATACAGTGACCAAAGACTGGATCTCGCACGTGGCCCGCATGGCCATCCGCGATATCGGCTATGAGCAGGACGGCTTCCATTGGGAAAAGGCCGAGATCAAGGTCTTGCTGCACCCGCAGTCGGCGGATATTGCGCAAGGTGTCGACGCTCAACAGCCTTCCAACCAGGAAGAGGGTGCGGGCGACCAGGGCATTATGTTCGGCTACGCCTGCACCGAGACGCCTGAGCTCATGCCGGCGCCGATTTATTACAGCCACAAGATCCTTGAGGATCTTGCACATGCCCGCAAATCGAAGAAGGGCCCGGCGGCACAGCTTGGCCCCGACTCAAAGAGTCAGGTAACGGTGCGCTACGAGGACGGGAAGCCCGTCGGCGTGACGCAGATCGTGGTTTCGCATCAGCATATCGTCGAGGATCTCTCCTCGAGGCAGGTTCGCGATATCATCGAGCCGTTCGTGCGCAAGGCTCTTCCCGAGGGCTGGATCTCGAAGGACACGATCTGGCACATTAATCCTACGGGCAAGTTCTTCATCGGCGGACCCGACGGTGATTGCGGGCTTACCGGCCGCAAGATCATCGTCGATACGTACGGCGGTGCGGCGCCCCACGGCGGCGGCGCGTTTTCCGGCAAGGACTCGACGAAGGTCGATCGCTCGGCCGCATACGCGGCACGCTACCTCGCCAAGAACGTCGTGGCGTCCGGCCTCGCCGATCGTTGCACGATCCAGCTTTCCTACGCCATCGGCGTTGCCAAGCCGCTTTCGATCTATGTCGACACGCACGGCACCGGCAAGGTCGGGGAAGCCGAGATCGAGGCGGCGCTCGCAATGGTCATGGATCTCACGCCGCGCGGCATCCGCAAGCACCTCGACCTCAACAAGCCGATCTATGCGCGCACATCCGCGTACGGACACTTCGGCCGCAAGCCGGACGCAGATGGCGGCTTCTCGTGGGAGAAGACGGACCTCGCCGAGGCGATCAAAAAGGCGGTCTGATCGTTCTTTGTTTGAGCTGTTTCAGCGGCCGCGGGAGATCCCGCGGCCGTTTGAGTTTGCTCTTGGGATCGGGTAGGCTTGAAACGTTGACCAGTAGAGACGGGCGAATGAGCGCTGCATCGGACGTGGATTGTCAATTGGCCTCTTGGGCGCTTCCGCTTGGCGCGGACGAGCGGGCGATTTGGGACGCCCTACCGAGGGACGAGCAGGTTCGCCGGATGCGAGAGCTGTTCGGGTCGAACGAGTGTCAGACAGTTTCGACAAAAACCTTCGATGAAATTATCGCATACGCGCGTGAAAGAGCGACGTCTCGCTAATGCCTGGTTTTCGGCTTTCCGAGCGCGCAGAGGCCGATCTCGTCGTGATTTTTGATTACACGCTGCAGGCTTTCGGAGCTTTCCAGGCCGAGGCCTACGTTGAGGGTCTGAAGAGGTCCTGCGGCTTGATTGTGGACTTTCCGGGTATCGGCACAGCGGCAGATGAACTGCTGCCTGGAATGAGACGCTTTCGGTTTCAGTCCCATTTGATTTTCTACTCAGTTGTGAACGAGGTTGTTGTGGTCCGCGCCTTCGTGCACGCGCGGCGGTCCGTGCGGGGCGAGCTTTTCGAATGAGTACGTCCGAGGCTCTAGAGTTGCGCTCGTTCGGGCGGCGGCGGGGGCGCAAGCTCAGCGAGCGCCAGGAATTGCTCATGGCAGAGCTGCTGCCGAAGCTCTCGCTCGATCTCTCCAAGCCATGCGGGGAGAGCGTGCAGGCAATCACCCCGCAGCGGGAGATCTGGCTCGAGATCGGGTTTGGCGGCGCCGAGCATTTGATCTGGCAAGCCCGTCAGAACCCCGACGTCACCCTTATCGGCTGCGAGCCTTTCGAGGAGGGCGTGGTCAAGGCGCTTACGGCTATTGCAGACAACGGGCTTCAAAACGTCCGGCTGCATGCCGACGACGCGAGAGCGGTGCTGCGGTGGCTGCCGGAAAAGTCCCTCTCTCGCGTTTTCATCCTTTTTCCAGATCCCTGGCCGAAGAAACGGCATCGGAAACGGCGGCTGGTCTCGCACCAAACGGTCAAGCTCCTGGCGCGAGTGCTAAGGCCCGGCGGCGAATTGAGGTTCGGGACGGACATCGGGGACTACGCCAGAACCGGACTTGAGGCGATTCTCGGCAATGGCGCGTTCCTTTGGACTGCAGCGGGACCGGCGGATTGGCGCGAACGGCCTTCCGATTGGCCCGCCACGCGCTACGAGGCTAAAGCGCTTCGCGAAGGGCGCATCAGGTATTATTTCCGCTTCCATAAGGCTTAGAGTCGCCCGCTCAGGCGAGTAGGTGTCACATTATTCCACGCTTGCCATCATCGACTTACTCGCGTAATGTTTGGTTGCTCATGATCATCTCAACTCTGAGAGTGGGCCCCTCAAGGGTCCCGCTCTTTTTGTTTTGGCAGCGTCCGTTGCCAGGCAACGGTCGGATCTCGCTTGACATAGGCTAACCGGGCCCACGCGAGATCCTTTAGGAGATTTCGCGATAGATACTCTCGCAACCATGCATAGCCAAGACGGCATACCCTCTGTTGTGCGCTTCGTGCGTGAAACGGGCGTCGCTGCTGAGCTCGCCGAGCTTGTCGAGCCGGTGCTCGAAAGCCTGGGCTATCGGCTGGTTCGCGTCGAGATTTCTGGGCGCGACGGCAAAACAGTGCAGATCATGGCTGAACGGCCGGATGGCACGATGACCATCGAGGATTGCGAGGCGGTATCGCGGGCACTCTCGCCGGTCTTGGACGTGCACGACGTTGTGAGTGACGCGTACCGGCTCGAAATCTCGTCGCCAGGCATCGATCGTCCGCTCGTGCGCCCCTCGGATTTCGAGGACTGGGCGGGATCGGAGGCGAAGATCGAGCTCACAAAGCCGATCGACGGCCGCCGACGCGTGCGCGGCACGCTCGAGGGATTTGAAGACGGCGAAGTGAGAATCGAGGCTGATCTCGGCGAAGAGGGGCATAAGCTCATCGGGCTCGATATCGCAATGATTGCGAGCGCAAGGCTCGTATTGACGGACGAACTTATTCGCGAGGCTTTGCGGCGCGCGAAGGGCAAAGGCAAGGCTCAGCTCGGCGACGGCTCTGAGGCCGATCCCGAAGACTTGGAGCCGGACTTATCGGAGGACGACTAAACATGGCAGGCGTCGCTGGCATAAGCGCCAACCGGCTCGAGCTTCTGCAGATCGCGGACGCTGTCGCGCGAGAAAAGACGATCGATCGCAAGATCGTTATCCAGGCTATGGAAGATGCAATCCAGAAGGCCGCGAAATCGCGCTACGGCGCCGAGAACGACATCCGTTGCGAGATCGATCCCAAGACGGGCGAGACGCGGCTGACGCGCGTGCTGGCCGTTGTCGAAGCCGTCGAGAATGACGCCACGCAGATCTCCCTTCCCGATGCGCAGCGGCGCAGTCCAGAGGCCAAGCTCGGAGATCTCATTGCAGAGAGCTTGCCGCCGCTCGATTTTGGTCGCGTGGCCGCGCAGAACGCGAAGCAGGTGATCGTGCAGAAAGTGCGCGAGGCCGAGCGTGACCGCCAGCACAACGAATACAAAGATCGTATCGGCGAGATCATCAACGGCACGGTGAAGCGCGCCGAATATGGCAACGTGATCGTCGATCTCGGCCGGGCCGAGGGCATCATCCGGCGCGACGAGATGATCCCGCGCGAGAACGTGCGCTACGGCGACCGCATCCGCGCCTATATCTACGACGTTCGCCGTGAGCAGCGCGGCCCCCAGATCTTCTTGTCGCGCGCGCGGCCCGAGTTCATGTCCAAGCTCTTTGCGCAGGAAGTGCCGGAGATCTACGACGGCGTTGTCGAGATCAAGTCGGTGGCGCGCGATCCGGGGTCGCGCGCGAAAATTGCCGTCATATCCAAGGACAGCTCGATCGATCCGGTCGGTGCGTGCGTCGGTATGCGAGGAGCGCGCGTGCAGGCGGTCGTTAACGAGCTGCAGGGCGAGAAGGTGGATATCATCCAGTGGAACCCGGATGCGGCGAGCTTCATCGTCAATGCGCTGGCTCCCGCGGAAGTATCGAAGGTTGTTCTCGACGAGGATAGCAACCGCATCGAGGTGGTCGTCCCGGAGAGCCAGCTGTCGCTTGCCATTGGCCGGCGTGGCCAGAACGTGCGCCTTGCCTCGCAACTGACCGGATGGGACATCGATATTCTGACCGAGCAGGAAGAATCCGAGCGGCGCCAGAAGGAGTTCGCAGAGCGTTCGCAGGTATTCATGGATGCGCTCGATGTCGATGAGGTGATCGCGCAGCTGCTCGTCACCGAAGGCTTCGCGTCGGTCGAGGAGGTCGCGTACGTCGACCTGGCCGAGATCGCGCATATCGAAGGGTTCGACGAGAATACGGCGAGCGAGATTCAGACCCGCGCACGCGAGTACCTCGAGAAGCAGGAAGCCGAGCGCGATGCGAAGCGGCGTGAGCTTGGTGTTTCGGACGACCTCGCGAAGGTTGCCGGCGTTACGAGCGCGATGCTCGTTGCCTTCGGTGAGAAGGGCATCAAGACGCTCGAGGACCTTGCTGATTGCGCGACCGACGATCTTGTTGGCTGGACAGAGCGCTCGAAGGAGAAGGACGTCGAGCCCGTGCGCCACAAGGGCGTTCTCGACGGCTTCGAGGTCGACCGCAAGGACGCCGAGGAGATGATTATGTCGGCACGCGTTCTCGCGGGCTGGATCACTGCGGACGAAGCGGAGCCCGTAGCTGAGGGCGGCGCCGAGGAAGAGAATGCCGAGACGGCCGAAGAAGCCGGCTCGGACGCTTAACGTGAGTGGTCAGGACAACCAGGAGGACTGCGAGGCTTGGGCGAACGCAGGCGCATTGAGGATGAGGCGGATTTTGTCGCCTCTCGAGGGGCGAGCCATCGCCTCTGCGCCGTAACGCGCCTTGAGCTCGAGCGCGAGGAGCTGATCAGGTTCGTTGCCGCCCCGGATGGCAGCATCGTGCCGGATCTCGGGCAGGAGCTGCCTGGACGGGGTGTTTGGGTCAAGGCCGACAAGGCTATCGTGGCGCAAGCGGTTGCCGGGCATACATTTTCTAAGTCATTGAAAAGGCAAGTTAAAGCCGATCCTGGCCTGGCTGAGCTCGTCGAGTCGCTGATTGTCCGGCGCATGAGCCAGGCACTTTCGCTGGCCAATAAGGCCGGGCTTTTGACGACCGGCTTCGCGCAGGTCGAGGCCCTGATCGAAGGCGGAACGGTTAGCGTACTCTTGCACGGATCGGATGCCGCCGACGGCGGTCGCGAGAAGCTCGACCGGAAGTTCATTGCAATTTCTCGTGCGAAAGGGCGGAACGCTCCTATCATTACCAGCCTTTCAACATCACAATTGAGCTTGGCCATGGGGCGGTCAAATGTGGTACATGCTGCGCTCATAAAGGGTGGAGCGACGCAACGGTTTATTGGCGAGGCCGAGCGCTTGGAGCGCTACCGGTCTGGCATTTGCGCATCCCGGGGCTCATTGGGCCCCACGAATTCAGAGGTTTGAACGGACATAGTATGGGCGAAACGAAGGACACTGCCGATAAGTCGCTCGCGGGAGGTCGCAAGCCCCTCTCGCTTCAGCGCACCGTCGAATCGGGCCATGTGCGGCAGAGCTTCAGCCATGGCCGATCGAAGTCCGTCGTCGTCGAGAAGCGCAAGACACGTAAGCTTGCGGCTCCAGGCGGTGCGCCTGAGCGCGAGACGCAAGAGGCGCCGGCCGCGCCGATCAAGGTCGAGACGAAGCTGCCTGAGCGCGTGGCGCCGCGTCCTGAGCCGAAGTCTGATGCCGGCAAGAGTGATTTCCTGCGCCCCGAGGAGCGCGACGCAAGGCTGCGTGCGTTGGAAGCCGCGCGGCGGCAGGCTGCCGACGACGCCATTCGGGCAGAATCTGAACGCCAAGCCCAGGCGAAGGCCGCGGCGGAGGCTGCGGCGAAGGCCGAAGCCGAGATGAGATCTGCTGCGCCGGCGGCTCCGATAGCACCCCTCGCAGAGGCGCAAAAGCCTGCCGCGGCTGAGGCTCCCGCTGCTCCTGCCGCTGTTGCGGCTCCCCCCTTGGCGCCCGCGCCGGCACCGTCTGCCGCTTCGAGCAGCAGCCGTCCTGCAGCCGCTCCGGCGCCAGCCGCCCGTGCGCCGCAGTCAACGTCGTCTTCGGCACCGCATCGACCGGCGCAGAGTCCCGCTCCGTCGGGCGAAGGGCGTCCGCCTTATTCCGGCGGTGCGCCGCGCCCGCAAATTCGCGCCAAGCCGCCGGGCTCGTTCGATACGCGCTTTGCGCCGCGTGAAGGCGGGCGTCCGAAGAATATCGAGCTGCCGCGCGCTGCCGCTCCACCTGCATCAGATCGCGGTGGTGCGTCCGAGCCGACGAAGCTCACGAAGGAGATTCGCCCGCGTCCGGTTGCCGTGGAGACCTCGGACGATGACGAGGCCCGCGTCAAGCGCGGCCCAGGCGGAAAGGTCGTGCGCGTCTTGCCGGTTAAGCCGGTCGTGGACGACCGCCGCGAGCGCGGCAAGCTCACCATCAATAACGCGCTCGACGAGCAGCAGCGCGAAAGATCCCTAGCCTCGCTCAAGCGCAAGCGTGAGCGCGAAAAGCTCAAGGCGATGGGGATTCAGCAGCCCAGGGACAAGATCGTGCGCGAAGTCGTCATCCCTGAAGCGATCACCATTCAAGAGCTCTCGAACCGCATGACGGAGCGCGCCGTAGACCTCATCAAGTTCCTGATGAAGGAAGGCGCGATGCATAAGATCACTGACGTGATCGATGCCGATACGGCAGAGCTGATCGTGCAGGAGTTCGGCCATACGCCGAAGCGTGTTTCCGAAGCCGACGTCGAGACCGGGTTCATCGGCGACAAGGACGAGGAAGAGAGCCTGCGTCCGCGTGCGCCGGTGGTCACGATCATGGGCCATGTCGACCACGGCAAGACGTCGCTGCTCGACGCTATTCGTCAGACGAATGTCGTATCGGGCGAAGCAGGCGGCATCACGCAGCATATTGGTGCATATCAGGTGACGACCCCGATGGGCACCAAGGTGACCTTCATCGATACGCCGGGCCATGCGGCGTTCACGGCGATGCGCGCGCGCGGCGCCAAGGTGACGGATATCGTCGTGCTTGTGGTTGCGGCGGACGACGGCGTCATGCCGCAGACGGTCGAGGCGATCAATCACGCCAAGGCGGCCGGCGTGCCGATCATCGTTGCCATCAATAAGATCGACAAGCCGCAGTCCGACCCGAACCGCGTCCGGACCGAGCTTCTACAACATGAGATCGTCGTCGAAAGCATGGGTGGCGAGACGCTCGAGGTGCCGGTTTCGGCCCTGAAGCGTACCAATCTCGACAAGCTGCTCGAGGGCATTCACCTGCAGGCTGAAATCCTCGAGCTCAAGTCGAACCCGCACCGCTCGGCGGAAGGCATTGTGATCGAAGCCAAGCTCGAGCGCGGGCGTGGTCCGGTGGGCACCGTGCTCGTCCAGCGCGGTTCACTGCACGTCGGCGACATTGTGGTTGCGGGCTCGGCTTGGGGCCGCGTTCGTGCCCTCGTCGACGACAAGGGTGAGAACGTGGCCGAAGCGGGTCCGTCGGTCCCGGTCGAGGTCTTGGGCTTCAGCTCGGCGCCGGAGGCCGGCGACCAGATCGCCGTCGTCGAAAACGAGCAGCGCGCTCGCGAGATCACCGACTACCGCATCAGAAAGCGCCGCGAGACGCTTGGCGCTGCGGGCACCGCTCGTACCCTCGAGCAGATGATGCAGCAGCTCAAGGAGGCCGGGAAGAAGGAGTTCCCGCTCGTCGTCAAGGGCGACGTGCAGGGCTCGGTCGAAGCCATTGCTGGCGCGCTCGACAAGCTCGGGACGAGCGAAGTTGGCGCGCGGATCGTGCACTCTGCAGTCGGCGGCATCACCGAATCGGACATCGCGCTGGCGGTGGCCTCGAAGGCGATCGTCATCGGCTTCAACGTGCGTGCGAACACGCAGGCTAAGCAGTTCGCCGATAGCCAGGGCGTCGAGATCCGCTACTACAACATCATCTACGATCTGGTGGACGACGTGAAGGCGGCCATGTCCGGCCTGCTCGCGCCGACGAAGCGCGAGGTGTTCCTCGGCTACGCGACGATCAAGCAGGTGTTCAACGTCTCGAAGGCCGGCAAGGTCGCGGGCTGTCTCGTCACGGATGGCAAGGTCGAGCGCGGCGCCAAGGTCCGTCTTCTGCGCGACAAGGTCGTCATTCACGAGGGTACGCTTTCGATCCTCAAGCGCTTCAAGGATGAAGTGCGCGAAGTCCCGGCCGGCCAGGAGTGCGGCATGGCGTTCGCGAACTACCAGGACATCCGCGAAGGGGACGAGATCGAGTGCTTCCAGGTCGAGACGATCAAGCGGAGTCTCTGATGCGCTCGTGCGCGCTGATCCAATCGCTTGTCAAGGCAAGCGATTGGGCGCGTTCCGCGGGGGCGCGGCATTAGCCGCGGGTCGCCTTGCTCCCGAGCCCTTTGGGGCTCAAGAGCCATTTTCCAAATATGAGCCATTGACCGGTTCGACCCCGGCTTGGAAAGACAATGACAAGAAAAAAAACTGCGTCGACTAAAGGGCCATCGCAACGGCAATTACGCGTGGGCGAGCTTATCCGTCATAAGATTGCTGAGATGTTGGCGCGCGGAGAGATCTACGACGACGTGCTCGCCTCGCACGTGGTGACCATTACGGAGGTCAGGATGTCTCCCGACCTAAGGCTCGCTACCGCCTACGTCATGCCGCTCGGTGGCAAGGATCTGGCGCCGGTGCTCGAGGCCTTGGACCGCAATCGCAAGTTCATTCGGGGCGAGATCGGGCATGCTGTCGATCTGCGGTCGGCACCCGAGGTGCGCTTCCGCGAGGATGATACCTTCGACGAGGTCAGCCGCATCGACAGGCTTCTGCATAGTGAGCGTGTACGGCGCGACGTGGAGAAGAAAGGCTGAGGCGCGTTGCGGCGCGACTTGAACTCAAGCTATTGCAAATCAGACTTTTATCCCGCGGCTAGACCGGATGGGCGAGAGCGAACGCAGGACCTCAATGGCGCGACATAAAAAAGGCAACCCCATTCATGGCTGGCTCGTGCTCGACAAGCCGCTCGAAATGACCAGCACGCGGGCGGTCGGCATTGCGAAGCGGCTTTTCTTTGCGCAGAAGGCGGGGCACGCTGGAACGCTCGACCCGCTGGCGACGGGCATCCTGCCGATTGCGCTCGGGGAAGCGACGAAGACGGTGCCGTTCGTGTTCGAGGGCGAGAAGGTCTATCGCTTCACGGTGCGCTGGGGAGCCGAGACCTCGACCGACGATGCCGAGGGACCGGTTGTCGCCTCGAGCGCAGCGCGGCCAACGCGCGGTGATATCGAGGACCTTCTCCCGAGATTCACGGGCGAGATCATGCAGGTGCCGCCGGCGTTCTCCGCGATCAAGGTTGATGGCGAGCGGGCCTACAATCTTGCGCGCGACGGCGAGGAGGTCGTGCTCGAGCCGCGCCCGGTTTTCATCGACGAGTTGATCCTGCTCGAGACGCCGGATGCCGATACGGCGGTGTTCGAGGCTCGCTGCGGCAAGGGTACGTATGTGCGGGCGATCGCGCGCGACATGGGGCGCATGCTCGGCTGCCGCGGTCACGTCATCGCGCTGCGGCGGACGCGCGTCGGGCCGTTTCGCGAGGAGGAGGCGGTGAGCGTCGACGAACTCGAGGACGCGGCTGAGGCGGGCGAGGATCTCATGCCGTTTCTGCGGCCGGTGGAGCTGGCGCTTGGCGAGCTCTTCGAGCTCAACGTGAGTCCGGCGGATGCTGCCGATCTCCTGCAGGGGCGGTCTGTGCTGATCCGCGGCCGCGATGCACCGGTGCTGGGCGGTTCAGCGTACGCCATGCACAAGGGCCGCATCGTCGCCGTTGGCGAGATCGAAAAGGGCGCGCTGCATCCAACGCGGGTGTTCAATTTCGGATAGACGGCGTTGGCTGCCAACGTCCTCGAAGAGGAGTGAACCCTTGCAGAGCTTCGGACTTTCCAGCACGCTTTTGCCGATTGTCATGCTGTCGCTCTCGAATGTGTTCATGACATTCGCCTGGTACGGACACCTAAAGCACAAGGCTCTGCCAATCTGGATTGCGATCCTGGTGAGCTGGGGAATCGCGTTCTTCGAATATTGTCTCGCGGTTCCGGCCAACCGCATCGGCAGCGCCACCTACAGCACAGCAGAGCTCAAGACCATTCAGGAGGTGATAACCCTCACGGTCTTTGCCGGTTTCTCGGTGCTCGTGCTCAAGGAGCAGCTGACGATCAATCACGCGGTCGGGTTTGCGCTTATCATTTCTGGTGCCTATTTTGTGTTCCGTGGCCCGCTCTGAGGCGGACCATTGATCTCGACCATGGACATCGAGGATGTGCTCTCGACAAAGGGAAACCATGTCTCGTCTCGAAGCCGCTTTCGCAAAAATCGACGCCGCCAATAGCGCAGATCCGACGCAGATCGATGACGGCGGCACTTTGCGGCCCGCCGAGCTCGTCTATGGCGAGCGCATGAGCAAGGTGCAGGGCACGCTCTATCCCGATGCCTCCGATGCCTTGCAGCTTGCCGTCCGCGCCCAGCATCTCCGCCGCTGGGAAATACCGCGCGCGAGCTATCCGCAAGACCGCGTCGGATATTTGCGCTGGCGCACTGATCTCAAGCGCAAACACGCGGAGTGGGCGGGAGAGATCCTGGCCGCGTGCGGCTATGGGGCGGTGGATATCGACCGAGTCGGGAGCCTCATTCGAAAAGAGAACCTGAAGCAGGATGCCGAGGCACAGGCGCTCGAGGACGTGGCGGCTCTCGTTTTCCTCGAGTTCTATGCGCTCGACTTTGCGGGTAAGCATGAAGCCGAGAAGGTGAAGAGCATTCTCGCCAAGACGTTTGCGAAAATGTCGCCGCATGGACGGCATGCGGCTCTTGGGCTTCAGGTGCCCGAGCCGCTACGCGGCCTCGTCAATGCGCTGGCAGGCCGCGACCCCGTGCGGCCGATATGAAGCACAAGACTGGGTCCGGCGGCAAAGTTGCCGTCATTTTCGCGAGCCATGGAGACCGGGCGGGTAAAGCACCGAATGCCAACCTCTTTGCACAAGCAGCGGTTGTTCGGGCGCTTACGGGGGTTTCTCTCGTTGCGGCCGGTGTGCTCAAGGGAGAGCCCTCGCTCGAGGCTGCGCTCGAGGCTGTCCGCGCCGATGGTGCGGAAGACGTTCTCATCTATCCGCTCTTCATGGCCGACGGCTATTTCGTGCAGAAGGCGCTGCCAGAGCGGATCGCGGCTGCGGGGTCCATCGGACGCTTTCAGATTCTCGCGCCCTTGGGGCTCGATCCAAGACTTCCTCCGCTGATGCTCACCGAGGCGTCGGCCGCGGCCCGGCAGGCCGGGTTTGCAGCGGCAAGCACGCGCTTGCTCATCGTCGGACATGGATCGAAATTCGGGCCTGCGTCCGCTGAGGCAACGCGTCTTGCGGCCGATCGCATGGCGGAGGCCTCGCTGTTCAAGGAGATCGCGGTTGCGTTCCTTGAGGAGGAGCCGCTCGTCGGAGCAGCCTTCGCCAGCAGCGAGCCGACCGTCGTTTCAGGCTTCTTCTTCGGGGACGGCATGCATGCCGGCGAGGACGTGCCACGCGCGATAGCTGAGGCCAACGCGCACGCCGTCTATGCCGGCGCGATAGGTTCGTCGCCCGAGATTCCGGCGCTGGTCGCGGCAGCGCTCGCGGCGCAGCTCGCTCAGATCCGCACGGCGCCGCTATCTTGAAATTTCAGCCCTCACGTGGGGGTATCCAGCCAAGAAAATAGCCGCGAAGCAGAACGCTCCGCGGCTTCTTTAACGCTGGATCTCTCGAGCTTCGCGACTACTCGCGGCGGCGGCGCTGGCCACCGCCACCTTCGCGCTCACGACGGGGCGGACGCTCGGCCGAGAACACTTCCTCGGGCTCGCCTTCGGCGCGCGGCAGCTCCTTGCCGGTTGCCTGGTCGATGATCTTCATCGAGAGGCGCACCTTGCCGCGATCATCGAAGCCCAGGAGCTTCACGTAGACCTCCTGGCCTTCTTTCACCACCTCGCCGACCGTTTGCGGGCGGCCGTTGGTCAACTGCGAGATGTGCACGAGGCCGTCCTTGGCGCCGAAGAAGTTCACGAAGGCGCCGAACTCCATGATCTTGACGACCTTGCCCTTGTAGATCTGGCCGACCTCGGGCTCCATCGTGATCGACTTGATGCGGTTCATCGCGGCCTCGATGCTCTCACGCTTCGAAGCTGCGATTTTCACTGTGCCGTCGTCGTCGATGTCGATCTTGGCGCCGCTTTCCTCCACGATCGAGCGGATCACAGAGCCGCCTGAGCCGATGACCTCGCGGATCTTGTCGGTCGGGATCTTGATCGTCTCGATGCGGGGGGCATGCTCGCCAAGCTCGGCGCGGGCACCCGTGAGCGCCTTGGCCATCTCGCCCAGGATATGCTTGCGGCCGTGGTGCGCCTGCTCGAGCGCGACCTTCATGATCTCCTCGGTGATGCCGGTGATCTTGATGTCCATCTGCAGAGCCGTGACGCCGTTCTCGGTGCCTGCGACCTTGAAGTCCATGTCGCCAAGGTGATCCTCGTCGCCGAGGATGTCGGAAAGAACCGCGAAGTCCTCGCCTTCCTTGATGAGACCCATGGCAATGCCGGCGACCGGAGATTTCAGCGGAACGCCGGCGTCCATCAGGGCGAGGGACGTACCGCATACCGTTGCCATCGAGGACGAGCCGTTGCTCTCCGTGATCTCGGAAACGACGCGCAAGGTGTAGGGAAACTCGTCGCCCTTCGGCAGCAGCGGACGCACGGCGCGCCAGGCAAGCTTGCCGTGACCGATCTCGCGGCGGCCGGGCGAGCCCATGCGGCCAGTTTCGCCGACCGAGTAGGGCGGGAAGTTATAGTGCAGCAGGAAACGCTCTTTCTTGGTGCCTTCCAAGCTGTCGACGAACTGCTCGTCCTCGCCGGTGCCGAGGGTCGCGACCACGAGGGCCTGCGTCTCGCCACGCGTGAAGAGAGCCGAACCGTGCGTGCGCGGCAGAACATGCACCTCCGAAAGGATCGGACGCACTGTCTCGAGATCGCGGCCGTCGATGCGCCGCTTCGTCTTCAGAACGTCGCCGCGCATGATGTCCATCTCGAGCGCCTTGAACGCGTCGGTGAGGAGTACCTTCTCGTTGGCGTCGTCGGCGGGAAGCGGAATTCCCTCGAACACCTTCTTCTTGGCCGCGGCTACGAGATCCTGGCGCTTACCCTTCTCCTTGGTCGAGAATGCGGTGGTCAGCAGGTCGCCAGAAAGCTCGCGCACCTTGTCCATGTACTTGGCCTTGTCGGGGATCTGGATGTCCCACGGCTCCTTGGCCGCCTTCTCGGCAAGCTTGATGATTGCCTGGATGACCGGCTGGAAATGCGTGTGGCCGAACATGACGGCCTCGAGCATCAGCTTCTCGGGCAGCTCCTTAGCTTCCGATTCAACCATCATGACGGCGTCGTGCGTGCCTGCGACGACGAGATCGAGAGAGCTCTCGGCCATCTCGTCGATCATCGGGTTCAACACGCACTCACCGCCGATGACGCCGACGCGCGCCGCAGCAATCGGCCCAAGGAACGGCAGGCCGGAGAGCGTTAGGGCTGCGGAGGCGGCCACCATGCTCAGGATGTCAGGATCATTCTCAAGGTCGTGGCTCAGCACCGTGACGACGACCTGAACCTCGTTCTTGAAGCCCTCGACGAAAAGGGGGCGGATGGGGCGATCGATGAGGCGAGACGTCAGCGTCTCCTTCTCGGTCGGGCGGCCTTCGCGCTTGAAGTATCCGCCCGGGATCTTGCCGGCGGCGTAGGTGCGTTCCTGGTAGTTCACGGTCAGCGGGAAGAAGTCGATGCCAGGCTTGGCGCTTTTGGCGCCGACAACGGTTGCGAGGACGCTGGTGTCGCCATACTGAGCATAAACGGCGGCATCCGCCTGACGGGCCATATGCCCGGTCTCGAGCTTGAGCTTGCGCCCGCCCCACTCAATTTCCACGCGGTGAATATCGAACATGTGCGTTCTTTCGGTTCTATCTTTGTTTTCGGTCGGTTTGTTTGCGGCGCACTCTTAGCACGAATGCGAGCGGCGCCACGAACCCAAATGGTCCGCCGCGCCGCACTGTCCTCATCTTCTAATCAAACTCGGATCTGGCTAATCGGGCTTGGATCTGGGCCAGCATTGGCCACGGCCAACCCGTTAGCGGCGGATGCCGAGCTTCTCGATGATCTTCTGATACCGAGCCTCGTCCTTGCCCTTGACGTAGTCGAGCAACTGACGGCGCTGGCTCACCATCTTGAGGAGGCCGCGGCGAGAGTGGTTGTCTTTTTTGTGCTGCTTGAAGTGATCGGTCAGAGTGTTGATGCGCTCGGTGAGGATCGCAACCTGAACCTCCGGCGAGCCAGTGTCGTTTGCTTTTGTGGCGTTAGCCTTGATAACCTTGGCTTTATGCTCAACTGTCAGCGACATCGGGTAGCTCCTTTCGAATGGAGAGGGCATTTTGCCCGGAAACGGCCATGGCCGGGATGTCGTCCAGCCAGGTCGCGCGGTGTCACGTGGCACGGACCTGAGGCCCGCCACGCGTGGCGCTTTATACACCGTTGCCCTCAGTAAGCGAGCGGAAATTAGGCCCAGGGAAACGGCTCAGGTTGCCTATGCGTCTCCTGTCGCCCAGCTGGACAGCCGGCTGTCTTCCTAAGCATTAGCCGAATTGCGGTTGGATGGCTCGACAGTTTGACGTAAACGGTCTTTATTGCGGCCACCGCGCCAAAGGCGCTCTCACCGAGAGTATCGATGAAGCCACCGCGCAACCAGCTCGATCAACTGCTCGCCAGCGTCGGTCGCGGCGATGAGGCGGCGTTTGCGGAGCTTTATCAAGCGACGAGCGCGAAACTTTTGGCCGTGGCGCTTCGTATCCTTCGCAACAGGGAGGCGGCGGAGGACGTGCTACAGGATTGCTTTTTCAAGATCTGGGAAAAGGCGGCGGATTTTAATCCAGCGATTGCCCAGCCTTTGACCTGGATGGCGGCCATTGTACGCCACAGGGCGCTCGACGAAGTGCGGCGGCGCGGTAACCGGACCTTTACTGACGAGAGCGAGATCGAGGATCTTGAGAGCGATGACGAGCATCCGCTCGAGGTGCTCGGTCGCCAAGAGGATGTGGCACGTCTCTTGCGATGCCTCGACGGGCTCGATCCGGAAAAGAAGCAGATTGTATGCTTGGCCTATCTGGATGGCTTGAGCCGTGAGGCGCTGGCCAAGCGATTCGACCGCCCGGAGGGGACAATCAAGACGTGGCTCTACCGCAGCCTCGCTCAGCTCAAAGGATGCCTCGAGCAATGACCGAGCTCGACTGCATCGATGGTCTTGCGGCCGAGTATGTTCTCGGAACGCTTTCGCGCGAGGAGCGGCGGGCGGCAGAGGAGCGGCAGTCCGGCGATACCGCCTTTGCAAAGGCGGTGGCGGATTGGGAGCTGCGGCTCGGGCCATTGGCCGAACTCGTGGCGCCGGTGGTGCCCTCTGCGAACCTCTACAGCAAGATACGCGCGCAAATCGGTCTATCGCAGCACGTTGTCTCGCTCAGGGCGCGCGAGCAGATGCTCTCGAAGCGTGCGGCGCTCTGGCGCTCGGCAGCGCTTGGCATGTCGGCGCTGGCGGCCTCACTGGTTCTCATCGTCGGCTGGCAGCGGGCGGTGACGCCGGATGTGCCGACGCAATATGTGGCCGTGCTGCAAACCGGCGACAAGACGCCGGCCTTCCTGCTGACCGTTGATACCGAGACGAACATGTTCGTCATCTCGGCGGTCAATGCGCCGAAGCCGCCGGGCAAGGAATACGAGGTCTGGCTCGTGCACGACGAGATGCCGAAGCCAAAGTCTCTCGGCTGCTTCCGTGAGGGCCAGATGGACGTGCGGCCAATGGCCAAGGGCAAAGACCATGACATGTTCATGGACGCAACGTTTGCCGTGAGCCTCGAGCCTGAAGGTGGCTCACCCACCGGCGTACCGACCGGGCCGGTCGTGTTTAGCGGCAAGCTGGTCAAGGCGACGCCTTAGAGCCGGTAAGAAGCGGGTGTGCAAATCCGGGCTGATCTAGAGCATTACTCT
The DNA here is from genome assembly GCA_041659825.1 of Hyphomicrobium sp. GTDB lineage: Bacteria > Pseudomonadota > Alphaproteobacteria > Rhizobiales > Hyphomicrobiaceae > Hyphomicrobium_C. The sequence continues at coordinate 181,808 of JBAZXL010000001.1, read as the reverse complement.
TTCTGATCCTTACTGAAACTACATGTAGAGCGGCGACGTAGCTCGTGCGATGTTTGCATTGCACGTTTCCGAGCGCCTTGAACTCAAATGGTAAGCCCGTGAACAGCGAACTCGGGTTCCGCATCGGCCGCGGCAATGCGTTGGGCGTGCAGTTTGCCTGCAAAAGTCAGGACACGAGTCGGGGCGCTTTCGAAATGACGAAGGCCGCGTGCAAGACGGCGCCGGGCGCCAAATTCGACGCAGCAGCGCTGGAGAACAAGTAGTTCGAGGCGTTTGGCTCGGCGGTGGTTACTCACGAGCTGGGTCAAGATCAGATTGGGAGATCTTCGAAGATGATGCAGCAGGATATGCCGTTGCTCGAGACGTCCGGCGCGAAAGTTGGCGATGGCAAGCCGCCCTACCTCGGCTTCGGCTTGGGTCTCAGGCCACAGCACTACGCAGAGATTCTCGAAGGTAACCCAAACGTCGATTGGTTCGAGGTGATCTCCGAAAATTACATGGTGCCAGGCGGGCAGCCGCTCAAGATGCTGGATCGCATCCGCGAGCGCTACCCGATCGTGATGCATGGCGTGTCGCTTTCGATTGCATCGACGGCGCCTTTCGAAGAGACGTATCTGCGCGATCTCAAGGCGCTGGCACAGCGGGCGGAGCCGGTGTTCATCTCAGATCATCTGTGCTGGAACGGCGTGCATGGCGTGAACCTGCATGATCTGTTGCCCGTGCCCTATACGCGCGAAGCGCTGGATCACGTGGTCGCTCGCGTGCAGCACGTGCAGGATTACCTCGGCCGCGCTATCGCGATCGAGAATGTCTCGAGCTACGTGCAGTTCTCGCATGCCGAAATGACGGAGTGGGAGTTCATCTCGGAGCTGACGCGGCGCACGGGTTGCTGGCTCGTCTTCGACGTCAACAACGTGTTCGTCTCGGCCTTCAACCATGAGTTCGACGCGAGCGCGTTCATCGCGGGCGTTCCTGCCGAGCGGATCGTGCAGTTTCATCTCGCGGGACACGAGCACAATATGAGCCACATCGTCGATACGCACGATGCCTTGGTGTGCGACGAGGTTTGGGATCTTTATCGGGCGGCGTTGAGGCAGTTCGGCGCGGTGTCGGCCATCATCGAGCGCGATGATCACATTCCCCCCCTCAGCGAGATGGTGGCCGAGCTCGAGGTGGCACGCAAAATTGCAAGCGAGGAATTGGTCCTCCCGGTGCGGAAGGGCGGTTGATCGTCATGAACTCAGCTCACTCTCGTCCTGCGGACGTTCCCTCTCTGGCCGAGCTGCAGGCCCGCTTTCAGGCGGCAGTGATGGGTGGCGATAATGAGATCCTGGCGCTCGTTCCTGGAAACTCGCGCACGAGCAACGAGGTGCTGCTCGGCGTCTATCGGCACGCCTATGTCTGGCGGCTGGTCGGCGTCATCAAGGCCGATCATCCGGTTCTCGCGGCGTACATGGAGGATGAAAGCTTCGAGCCAATGGCGGAGGGCTATATAGCCGCTCATCCGTCGCGCTCACGGAATGCGCGCTGGTTCTCTCACAAGGTGCCGGAATTTTTGCAGGATCGCTACAGCGCCTATCCTGAGCTCGCCGAGATTGCGGCGCTCGAGCGCGCGCTTAGCGACGCATTCGACGCGCCGGATGCGGCGGTTCTAAGCCTTGCCGGGTTGGCGGCTTACCCGCCGGAGCGATGGGGGGACTTGAGCTTTTCTCCGCATGCGTCGTGCACACTTCTTCACCACAAGACGAACGCTTTTCAGATTTGGCAGGCGCTGAAAGACGGCGGAGAGGCGCCTAGCAAGGTGGACCTCGACAATGGCCAGACGCTTCTTGCCTGGCGGCGAGACGGTGTGCCCACGGTGCGGGTGCTCGGGCCCGAGGAAGCGATGATGTGGACGGAGGCGCAACGGGGTGTGCCGTTCGGACGGCTGTGCGAGTTGCTTGCGGTATTCGATGATCCCGAAACAGCGGCGCTGAGGGCGGCGCAACACCTCCAGGCGTGGATCACGTCGGAGGCCTTGGGGGACGCCGCGCTGAGGTCGGCAAGAGAGACCGCTTGATCTAAATCAGGTAAGGTCGCTGCGGCTTTCTTCGAGTCTCCTGGGAGGACTTCATGGCTTCGACGTCACATGATCTAACGAGCCTCGTAGCTCGCATCCTGCTTTCGACAATTTTCATTTTAGCCGGCATAGAGAAAATTACCGGCTATGAGGGCTCTGCCCAGTACATGGAGGCCTATGGTCTCCCCGCCGTCCTGCTGCCGGGCGCCATCGTCGTCGAGTTGGGTGGTGGGCTCGCTATCCTTCTCGGCCTGTTCTCTCGCTATGCGGCGCTCGTGCTCGCGGTCTTCTGTCTCGTGACGGCGGCGATCTTTCACTCGACGTTCACTGGCGAAGGCTCGCAGACCCAGATCATCATGTTCATGAAGAACATAGCAATTACGGGCGGTTTGCTGCTGCTGTTTGCCAACGGGCCGGGGCGGTTTGCGCTCAAAGATTGAGGCCGAGGCACTGGGATAGTCGAGGGGCAGCTACTTTAGGTGCGGCGAGTACCTGCCCCTTACCCTAACAGGAGCTAGATCGTCAGCGTGCCGGCTTTGGCGGCCGTGTAGCGATCGGCGACGGCGGTCCAGTTGACGACGTTCCACCAGGCTTTGAGATAGTCGGCCCGCTTGTTCTGATACTTTAAATAATAAGCGTGCTCCCAGACGTCGTTGCCCATCAGAACGCGGCCGCCGTCCATGAGTGGCGTATCCTGGTTAGGCTTCGGCTGAAGGGCGAGCTTGCCGTCCTTGTCGGCGGTGATGAATACCCAGCCTGAGCCGAAGACCTTCGTGCCGGCCGTGTTGAACTGCTCCTGAAGCTTTGCCAGGCCGCCGAAGTCGCGCTCGATGGCGTCGAGCAAGGGGCCTGCGGGACCAGGCCCGCCGGGGGCGCCCATAATCTGCCAGAACATCGTATGGTTGGCATGGCCGCCGCCATTGTTGCGTACAGCCGTGCGCACCGTATCCGGAACGTCGGCGAGCCTTGCGAGCAGTTGATCGAGCGGAAGCTCGGCAAGCTTGGCGTGGTCCTTGAGCGCGGTATTGAGATTGTTCACATAAGCCGCATGGTGCCGGTCATGGTGGATCTCCATGGTCATGGCATCGATGTGCGGCTCGAGGGCAGCTGGCGCGTAAGGAAGCGCGGCAAGCTTGAAGGGACCTGCGGGGGGCGCCGCTTGTGCGAAGGCGCGCGTTGCGCCGGTGGATGAGGCGGCGGCAACCAGAGAAGCCGCGCCGGCTGCGGACAGAAAAGCTCTTCGGTGCACGTTCAGCATGCGATGTGTCTCCAAATGTTGGACGCTTGCGCATTCGTACGGCGCAACGATTACGTATAGAAGTCTGTTCCGGGGCTTTGAAGGCGCGTCAACGTATAAAGAAAAGTTCAAATCGGCGGCGTGTTGGCATAAATGGGCGATAGGCTCGACAAACTTCTCGTGATGCAGGGCCTGGTGCCGACGCGGTCCAGGGCACGGGATCTGATCCTGCGTGGGCTCGTCTCAGTCGACGGCGCGGCCGTAGTGAAACCTGGCGCCGCAGTCGGCGCGGGCGCGAGCATCGCGGTATTGGGGCCTGCCGACTACGTGTCGCGCGGCGCGCTGAAGCTCGAGGCGGCGCTCGATGCGTTTGGCTTCGACCCATCGGGCCGCGTTTGCCTCGACGTCGGAGCGTCGACCGGCGGCTTCACCGAGGTTCTGCTGGCGCGCGGGGCGACAAAGGTTTACGCGGTCGACGTGGGGCACGGGCAATTGCACGAGAGCCTTCGAGACGATACGAGGGTGATCAATCTCGAGGGTCTCGACGCTCGGCTGCTTGGGCTCGAGCATGTCACGGCGCCTGTGCAGGCGGTCGTTGCGGACGTGAGCTTCATCTCGCTCGAGAAAGTGCTGCCGGCGGCGTTGGCGCTCGCGGCTCCTGGTGCCTGGCTTACGGCGCTGGTCAAGCCGCAGTTCGAGGCTGGCCGCGAGGCGATCGGCAAGGGCGGGATCGTACGCGATGATGCGGTTCGCGAGGCCCAGGCTGAGAAAATCGCCGGCTGGATCGGCGGGCGTGCGGGTTGGACCGTTGCGGGCGTTATGCCGTCGCCGATCGAGGGCGGATCTGGCAATCAGGAGTTTCTTGTTGGAGCACGTTTCGATGGCTGAAGGCGCGGAGGTTCTGATCGCGCTCCTTGGGGCGCAGGGTGACGGCGTGGGCCTGAGTGGGGGCGAGCCGGTCTATGTGCCCTTTGCGCTGCCGGGCGAGAGATGGCGTGTCGGCGAGGGAGAACCTGCGCTCGTCTCGGCAAGCCTGGATCGCAAGGACCCCATCTGCCGGCATTTCCTGCAGTGCGGCGGCTGCATGTCGCAGCACATGCAGGACGACCTCTACGCGAGCTGGAAGACGGAGATCGTGCGCGAGGCCTTTCAGCATCGCGGTATTGCGGCTGACGTAAAGCCGCTTGTCCGGGTGAAGGCCGGGTCGCGGCGGCGGGCGTTTCTCGGCGTCGAGCGACGGGGGCGCGCAGTTACGATCGGCTTTCGCGAGGAAGGCCAGCACACGCTCGTCGACATGGCCGAATGTCCGGTGCTCGACCAGAGGATCGTTGCGGCGGTGCCGGGCTTGCGTGAGCTGGCGCTGCGCGTGATGCCGGACCGTACGGGTGGACGGCTCGTCGTGACGCGGCTCGATCATGGGCTCGACGTGTCGTTCGACAATGGACGCAAGGACTTGACGCCCGCCGAGAGGAGCGAGATCGCGGCACTCGCGGCGGGCTTGCGTCTGGTGCGGCTCATGGTTGGCGGCGAGATGATCGTGCAGGGTGGAAGCGTCTCGGTGACGATCGCCGGCGTCGAGATTGAGCCAGCGCCGAGCGTCTTCCTGCAGGCGGTACCCGAGGCTGAGGCGCTGTTGATCGACCTCGTGGTCGGGGCTCTTCCGAAACGGGCGAAGAAAGCGTTGGACCTTTTCGCAGGCGTCGGTACGCTGGCGTTTCCACTGGCGCGCCATGTTGCCGTGACGGCATTCGACAGCGACAAGCGGGCGATCTCTGCGCTCTCCTCTGCAGCGCGCAAGGCGCAGGGCTTGAAGCCGATCGAGGGACGCGTGCGCGACCTTTTCCGCGAGCCGCTATCGACCCGGGAACTGGATCTCTTCGACGCGGTCGTGTTCGATCCGCCGCGCGCCGGGGCCGCGGCACAGGCGGAGCGTATTGCGAAGTCCAAGGTCCCGGTGGTGATTGCCGTTTCCTGCAATCCGGCGACGTTTGCACGCGACGCCCGGACCCTGATCGACGGCGGCTATGGCATGGGACCTGTAACGCCGATCGACCAGTTTCTCTATTCGCCGCACGTCGAGGCTGCCGCCGTTTTCAGGCGGTGAGAAGCGTGGTTGTCCTACATTCTCATTTTTTAGGACAACCGAGCTGACCTTGATCGAAATGGCAAGGCAACTGAGACGGCTAGGCAACGCAAAAAGGGCCAGACCTTGCCGGTCTGTTCCCTATCGTAACCCAATGGCGTTCGCGCGGTTCGGGCCGCCTTGGCTTAGGCCTGTGCCGCCACACTAGTCTCAGATCTGAGCGGCCACCCTAGTCTCAGGCCTGAGCGGCCTTTGCAACGCGTGCCTTGCCGGCCATCTTCTTGAGGCGCTTGCGGGCCCCTGCCGTATTGCCCTGGATGCGGGTCACGGTGTCGCGGGGAATGGCGCGGCGCGACTTCTTCTTCTGAATCTCTACTTTGCGCGGGTGGCGAGCGGTCATGGCGTCTGTCCTTGGAAGCCGGGCAGATCGCCCGTACAAATGATGTTGCGCCTCGTCTATGCGAATTAGGCGCAGGACGCAAGCGGCAGGGCTGCTTTATGGTGGGCTTGGCGGTCAGAACGGACCAAGATCAACCATAATTTCCAGGTCTGCTTCTTTCCGTCTCATCGCATTCATGTAAGTGTCACAGCGCTGCAACATGACGTAGATAGGTCGGGTTTGATTTGGGCGCGCCGGCACGACGGTTTTGCGCTCCGTTTCTGAACTGGAGGGCACTATGACGGGGACGCTAAAGGCTAGCTTCGAGGAGGATAGCGCGGTCGCGCCGCTCGAGGGTAACCATCGCCTCCGCAATGCCGTCCATCGCTATACGGCCGCCAGCAAGAAAGGAATCGAGGAGCGTTTGTTCACGCTCGCCTTCTCCGGGCTCGTTTATCCGCAGATCTGGGAGGATCCCGCCATCGACCTCGAGGCGATGGCGTTGCAGCCCGGCGAGAGCGTCGTGGCGATCGCGTCTGGCGGATGCAACGTTTTGAGCTATGTGACTGCCGTTGACGCCAAGGTCTCGGGCTTGGATCTCAACCCGGCTCACGTCGCCTTCAACAATCTGAAGCATGCCGCCGTCCGCCATTTGCCGGACCATGCGACTTTCGCCCGTTTCTTCGCGGAGGCGAACTCCAAGGCGAACGTCGAGGTCTACGAGCGGTTGCTCGCCCAGCACCTCGATCCTGTGACGCGCGCCTATTGGGAGGGGCGCGACAAGCTCGGGCGCAAGCGCATCAGCTATTTCAGCCGCAACATCTACCGGCAAGGCCTGCTCGGCCAGTTCATCGCTGCAGGTCATCTCATTGCGCGGGCGCACGGCCGCGATCCGCGCAAGATGATCACGGCGAAGACGCGTGAGGATCAGATCAGGTTGTTCAACGAGGAGTTGGCGCCGCTGTTCGAGATCAAGCACCTGCGCTGGCTGATGGAAAAACCCGCCTCGCTGTTCGGTCTTGGCATTCCTCCGTCGCAGTTCGAAGCGCTCAAAGGCAAGGAGAGCAGCATGGCGAGCGTGCTTCGTGCGCGCCTCGAGCGGCTCGCGTGCGGCTTCGACCTCAAGGACAACTACTTCGCCTGGCAGGCCTTCGGGCGGGCTTATGCGCGCGATGGTCAGGGAGCGCTGCCGACGTATCTTGAGAAGAAAAACTGGGAGACGCTCAAGGCGCGCGCCGGCAACGTCAGCATCACGCACGCCTCGTTCACCGAGCATCTTGCAGCACTTCCCGAGAACACCTACGACGCCTACGTGCTACTCGATGCGCAGGACTGGATGACTGATGAGCAGCTGACCGCGCTTTGGCGTGAGATCGTGCGTACGGCGAAGCCCGGCGCGCGCGTCATTTTCCGCACCGCCGGCGAGGAGACGATCCTGCCGGGCCGCATCCCGGAAGCGATCCTCAGCCGTTTCACTTATGACGCCGCACAATGCCGCGCTTGGACTGAGCGGGACCGTTCGTCGATCTACGGCGGGTTCCATCTCTACAAGCTCGGGGCTTGAGCTGATGGCGGCCGCTTCCGGCTCCCAGGATGCCGCGTCGAAGATGGACGCGATCTACCGCGTGCAGCGCCACATCTATGATCTGACGCGCAAGTATTATCTGCTCGGGCGCGACCAGATGCTGGATGGCCTCGAGGCTCCGACCGGCGGGTCGATCCTGGAGGTTGGCTGCGGAACGGGGCGCAACCTCATTCTTGCGGCGCGCCTCTATCCGACGGCACGGCTCTATGGCTTCGACATCTCAGCAGCAATGCTCGAGACGGCTCGGGCGTCGATCGAGAAGGCTGGGCTTTCGGATCGCATTGTGCTGGCGCAGGGAGATGCCGCAAACTTCTCGAGCCAAGCGCTGTTCGGTGTCGATGGCTTCGATCGCGTATTCGTTTCCTATGCGTTGTCGATGATCCCACCGTGGCGGGAGGCACTCGAGCAGGCGTTCGGAGCGGTGCGTTCGGGCGGCTCGCTGCACATTGTCGACTTCGGCGAGCAGAGCAGGCTGCCAAAGACATTCCGCAGCCTGCTTAGAGCGTGGCTGTCGAAGTTCTCCGTCGAGCCGCGCGAGGAGCTCGAGGCCGAGCTTGGCGCTCTGGCCCAGCGGACGGGCGCTCACCTGACACTGTCGCGGCCGTTCCGTGACTATGCGCGTCACGCCATTCTGATCCGCAAGAGCTGAGATCAGGCGGTCAGATAGCCGAGCAGAGCGGCGGGCAGCAGGTAGGCGCCGGACCAGAGCAAGGCGGCGATGGCGCTCGCACTCAGGTAGGGTCCAAATGCGCGTTCCATGGCGCCGTTCTCGAATGGAACGAGGCCGCGATTGAAGCCCTGAAATTTGCTGATGATGACACTGCCTGGGCCCCATAGCTTGATGAGGCGGCGTGCGTTGTCGTGTTGCTCGGGAGCTGCGGCGATAGGCCAGGCTTCAGTGACGTCGGCCTTGTGGCGGCTGCCGTAACGGTACGCAAGGACGTCGCCGAGGAAAGCTCCCGCGGCGCCTGCCAGCCAGATGATGTCGAGGTTGCCCTTCGAGAAGATGTGCAGCGCGCCGAGCACAACGAAGAGCGTCAGTGTCGGCAGAAAGAGCAACGGACGCGGGATGCTGTTGGCAAGTGCGAGCGCGAAAAGCGTGGCTGCCACGAGAGGCTCGTGCGCATTGAGGAAGGCCATGATCTCGTCTTTGGAGTTCACCACGTAAAAGGCGGGTGCGAGCACGCCGCCAGCCCAAAGGAACGCGCTCAAGAGGTTCGCGACCTGGAATGGGATTTGGCGCATGCCGAACATGCCGGCGACGACCGGGATGACGGCGCGGACGGGCCCGAAAAAGTGGCCGAGAAACACGCCGAACGTGCCGTACCTGCCGAAGAAGGTCTTGCCTTGATCGATCAAATGCGGACGCGTGGTGAAGGGCCAGATTTTGTGGATGCTGTCCTTGAAATAGAGGCCAATCCAGAAGGAGACGGCATAACCAAGCGCGCCGCCGAAACCGGCTGCCAGGATGGCTGGGCCTAGAATGCTCGCGTCGACGCCGCTTGCAGCAAGAAGGGCGGCGATGCCGGCGAGGATCGCCGTTCCCGGCAGGAGCAAGGAGAAAAAGCAGAAGCTTTCGCCGAAGGCTACGATGAATGCAACCGGTGCGGCCCAGCTTTCGTGCTCGCGAACGAAAGTGACCACTGCTTCTACGACTGCCTCGAGTGCCATGTGTTGTGCTTCCGTGCGACGATGCCTGGCGAGTAAGCCCTCAGCAGCTATGCCTTCCTACTCGGTATTCAACCCTTCTGGCAGCGGCGATTGATCTCGTTTTGCAGCTCGCGGCCGACCTCGGTTGCGAGCATGGCCCCGCGGGCGACCTGGGTATGGGTCAACTTAGCTCCAGCACTCTTGAGGCTCGTTCTCGCCGCGTCCGCTTCTTGCTTGCCATGGGCAAGCTCGGCGCAGGAGAGCTCTTTCTTTTTTGTCTTGTACGCGAAGAGGCGAACGCCCGAGGCATAAGCCTCAGGTGTGGGCGGCTCTTTGACCCACGCGCGGCCGGGATCATCTACCATGTGGCGCAACGTGGATTGACGGCGGCTGATGCATTCGATCGAATCATCGACGCAGGCAAGGCCCGAGCGCTGCTCGATATCGGTTCCCTGACTGACGGCGCACCCGACCAGCATAGCGCTGATGGCAATTAGAATGGCCGTTGCGAAACGGGCAGATTTGGAGACGAGCATCTAGACCGGCCCTTGTGATCACGTGGTTCAGCCAATAGAAGGCCGTGGTGGCCGGGTCAAGGCAGCACCAAGACGAATGCCTGGTACTTCAAGCCCAGTACATTGCTGGTAATTTTCATCTTATTCTTTTTGAACAAGGAGTTATGGGTGGCGAACGCGGTCTTTCTCCATAATCTAGGCGGCCCGGAGGCTCTCGTTTGGGAAACAACAGAGGTTCCGGATCCCGGTCCGGGCCAAGTCAAGCTTAGGCAAAAGGCGGCTGGGCTCAACTACATCGACGTCTATCACCGCACGGGGCTCTATAAGCTTGCTGCGCTGCCGGCCGTCATCGGCATGGAGGGCGCGGGTGAGGTGGCCGCCGTTGGACCGGGTGTGACAGGCTTCGCTTGCGGCGATCGCGTTGCTTACGCGGGCGTGATCGGAGGCTATGCCGACGAAAGGCTCATTGCCGCGGATCGCTTGGTGAAGCTGCCGGATGGCATTGCCTACGAGACGGCGGCTGCCATGATGCTGCAGGGCATGACGGCCCGCTATCTTCTGCGCGAAACGTTCCGCGTGACGGACAAGACTGTGCTGCTCTTTCATGCGGCAGCTGGTGGCCTCGGCCTCCTCGCGTGCCAGTGGGCGCGGGCATTGGGCGCCACCCTGATCGGAACTGTGAGCTCGGAGGAGAAGGCAGAGCTCGCGCGTGCGAACGGCGCTGCGCACGTCATCGACTATGGCCGCGAAAATTTCGTCGAGCGCGTAGCTGCGATTACGGGCGGGAAGGGCTGCGACGTCGTCTACGACAGCGTTGGACGCGATACGTTTCCGGCTTCTCTCGATTGCCTGAAGCCGCGCGGCCTGTTCGTGAGCTTCGGCAATGCGTCGGGGCCCATACCGGCCTTCGACCTTACGCTGCTCAAGGGCTCGCTCTTTGCAACTCGTCCGTCGCTCATGGCGTATACCGCTGACGCGCAAGATCTTCGCGCCAATGCCGCGGAGTTGTTCGATATGGTGCTCGGCGGCGCCATCAGGATCGCAATCAACCAGACTTATGCGCTCAAGGACGTGGCGCAGGCACACCGTGATCTAGAGCAGCGCAAGACGACTGGGTCTACGGTTTTGACTGTTTGAGGAGGGACACATGACTGCGCAGCCGCGCAAAAAACCGAGCAAGACGTCGGTTGCAAAGCCGATTGATTTCTACTTCTGGCCTACGCCGAACGGGCACAAGATCCGCATCATGCTGGAAGAGTGCGGGCTCGCCTATGCGATCAATCCGGTCGATATCAGCAAGGGAGACCAATTCGAGCCCGAGTATCTTCTGATTTCGCCGAACAATAAGATGCCGGTTATCGTCGATTACGATGGGCCGGGCGGCAAGCCCATCTCGGTCTTCGAGAGTGGCGCGATCCTGCAGTACCTCGGGCGGAAGACCGGCAATTTCTACCCGGCGGACGAGCGCGCGCGTGTGCAGGTGGAGGAATGGTTGTTCTGGCAGGTCTCGGGACTCGGACCGATGGCGGGCCAGGCGCATCACTTCCGCCATTACGCGCCGGAGGTCGTGCCCTACGGCGTGGAGCGATATACCAAAGAAGTGACGCGGCTTTACGGGGTGATGGAAAAACGGCTTTCGCAGAGCGAGCACCTGGCCGGATCCTATTCAATCGCGGATGTTGCCTGCTATCCGTGGATGCTTCATTGGGAACGGCAGGGGCAAGACCTCAAGGCATTTCCGCATGTCGCGGCGTGGCTCGATCGCCTGGGTGCTCGCGACGGCGTCAAGCGCGGCATGTCGACTGCATTGAGCGTGAGCTAATTTGTGCATAGCCAATGCCCGCGGTCGTGGAGGGTGGGTGTGAAATCGCGCCTTTTCTCCGCCGCGGCTCTTCGCAAGATCTCCCCTCGCAAGATCCATCGCATTTTAATCGATCGCCATGGTAATTTTTTCGTTTCGCGAAAGCCTAATGGAGCGTTTCTCGACGTGTAGAAGTCACGCGAATGGGTCGATTTGGTGCACCAGGTAGGCCTCCGTACTCGTCTCAGCCTTTCTGCCGTTTACTACTTTTCATATGCCCGGCGACATAGTTGAACCAGCGCAGCCAACATGGCCGCGCAAGGAAGAGTGGGTTCGCGGAGAAACGCGATGCCGCTCGGTAAAGTCGGTTGTGGAGTAGGCTATGGGCCGTTTCGAATTTTCGGTGCTGGACGTCGTCGACGTGGCACCCCAGGGCGGAGGCGCAGATGCGCTGTTTCAGCTCGGTCTCATGTATTGCGCTGGTCGCGAGGTCGAGCTTGATCTCGTTTCGGCGCACAAATGGTTCAACCTCGCCGCCATGCGTGGCAACGAGGACGCCAAGCGCTATCGCATCGAACTTGCGAGCGAGATGACGAAGGCGCAGATCGCGGCGGCGCAGAAAAGCGCGCGCGAGTGGCTGAAGCGGAACTAACGTGGGTCTAGCGTCTTGGACGCGTCAGACGACGCCGCGCTCCTCGGAGCGGGCGGCGCCTTGGACGGCCTTCTGCACCTTCTCGAACGCCCTGACCTCGATCTGGCGAATTCGCTCACGCGAGACACCGAACTCGGTGGACAGATCCTCGAGCGTTACAGGGTCATCGGTCAGCCTGCGGGCTTCAAAGATGCGCCGCTCGCGATCGTTGAGCGTTGAGAGCGCGTCCGAGAGATAGGATTTGCGCTTGCCCAGCTCCTCGGATTCGACGAGACGCTCCTCCTGATCCGGGCTGTCGTCAACGAGCCAGTCCTGCCATTCGCCCGATTCCTGATCAGCGCGGACCGGCGCATTGAGCGACGCGTCGCCACCGAGACGCCGGTTCATCGATATGACGTCATCCTCGGTGACGCCGAGCTTCTTGGCGATGGACTTGACGTGCTCCGGCCGAAGGTCGCCCTCCTCGAGCGCCTGCAGCTGGCTCTTGGCGCGGCGCAGGTTGAAAAATAGCTTCTTCTGCGCGGCCGTCGTGCCCATCTTAACGAGGCTCCACGAGCGCAGGATGTACTCCTGGATCGAGGCGCGGATCCACCACATGGCGTAGGTCGCGAGACGAAAGCCACGATCGGGCTCAAAGCGCTTGACGGCCTGCATGAGTCCGACGTTGCCCTCGGAAATGACCTCGCCGATCGGCAAGCCATAACCGCGGTAGCCCATGGCAATACGCGCCACGAGACGCAGATGCGAGGTGATAAGCTGCTGTGCCGCCTCGGGGTCCGAGTGCTCCCGCCAGCGCTTGGCGAGCATGTATTCCTGCGACGGCTCCAACATGGGAAACCGGCGGATTTCCTCGAGGTAGCGCGCGAGGCCATTAGAGCCACCGGCGATCGTCGGAAGCGATTTCGTGCTCATTGCTTTCTGGCGCCCCGGACGGCGAATGCCGCCAAGTCGCGCTCCCCTTGCTCCATAGTCCGGGCCACAGGCCGGGCCCATGCTACTTCAATGTTTTCGTGCATTCCGTGCCTTTCAGCACCCGTACTGCTCCGGAACCCTCCCTCACAGCGTGACGTACTGGAAGATACGCTAGGACGTTGCGTTTAGATCCAGGCCGCATCGCGGCTATGACCTGCAATAAACGTTATGGTAAGCGAAAGTCCGTCGCTGGTGTAATTACGGTTTGGCAATTTTGCCTTTGGCCGGGGCCGGAGCGCGCTTAGCTGCGGTCCTTGTTGCAGATGGCTTTTTCCGGCTGATCGGCGCGGGACGGAGTGCCGCTTCGAGTGCGGCGATATCCCCCGGAATCGGGCTTTCAAAGTGCAGGTCCTCTCCCGTCAGCGGATGCTCGAAACCAAGCTCGGCGGCGTGCAGCGCCTGGCGTGAAAGCTCCTCCAAGGCGTCCTGTGCCCGCGAAGAAAGCTTCTTGTTGCTCGCCTTGAAGCCCGCTGCATAGACGGGATCGCCCATGACAGGGTGGCCAATGTGGGCCAAGTGCACGCGGATTTGATGCGTGCGGCCGGTCTCCAGAACCAGGCGCAGGCGGGAGGCGAGAGGCTCGCCGTTGTCGCCGGAAAACGTCTCGAGCAGCTCGTAGTGGGTGACGGCGCGGCGGCTTGCGGCTTCGCGGCGGATCACCGCCATGCGGGTGCGGTTGGTCGGGCTACGTCCAATACGGGCGTCGATCGTTCCAACGCGGGCCGGCGGGACGCCCCAGACAATTGCGATATAGGCGCGCTCGAGCCGGCCGTCCTCGCCGTGAGAGGCAAATTGCTCGGCGAGGCCTTGGTGGACCCGGTCTGTCTTGGCCACGACGAGAAGGCCCGAGGTATCCCTGTCGAGGCGGTGCACGATGCCTGGACGCTTGACGCCGCCGATGCCGGAGAGGCTCTCGCCGCAATGGGCGATGAGGGCGTTGACCAGGGTGCCATCGGCGTGGCCAGCGGCCGGGTGGACGACAAGGCCGGCAGGCTTGTCGATGACGATGAGCTCCTGATCCTCGTAGACAATAGCGAGCGGGATGTCCTGGCCGCTTGGCTCGGCAGGCTCGGGCGGGGGTAGCGTAACCGTAAAGGTGTCACCTGGTTTGACCCTGAAGCCGGGGTCTCCTATGGTCCCGGACAGACCTCGAACGTTGCCTTGCCGGATCAGCGTTTGCACGCGTGTGCGGCTTATGCCGTCGAGCCGTGCGGCGAGCACGGTGGAGAGAAAGCGGTCGATGCGCTCGCCTGAGTTCTGGGAATAGGCTTCGAGCGTTATCTCCTCGGGCCATCCGGCTGCGGTCTTGTCTGTCGCCTCTGGCGCACTCTCGATCTCCTCGTCCTCTTCCATGCCTTAGGGACCTTCTGATGAGCACGCCCAATACCGAGCCGGACGCCCAGGCCGTACCGGCCTACACGCCGCGGCCGGGGCTCGAACGGACGCTCGTTTTCGTCGTGGCGTTTCTCGGCCTTGCGATCCTTGCTGGGCTCGCAGCGGTGGTTTTACGCATCATCTATCTATCGTCCCGTCCTGCGCCACAAGCAGCTCCTTTGCCGGCGGCTGTAGCTGCACCAAGCGCTGCCACGGCACTGCCCGAAGGCCTGAGCTTATCGCTCCCGCAAGGGGCGGCCGTCAGGTCCATGTCGCTCGATGGGGACCGTGTGGCCGTCTACTATCAGGCACCGGCTGGAGACGGCATTATCGTGATGGACGTCAAGTCGGGAGCGATTGTGGGGCGAATCGCCTTCACGGGGACCACGGCGGGTCAATAAGGGCCGATCATTGGGGTGGCGTTCTGCGGGGGGCAAACTTCAAGCTTGATTGACGGCGCCGGCTCTCTTATAGGTGCCGCTTCAAAGCGATGCCCCGTTCGTCTAGTGGCCTAGGACACCAGCCTCTCACGTTGGTAACACGAGTTCGAACCTCGTACGGGGCGCCAACAACTTGCTATCAAGATGATAGCTTGCATTTCACGCTGCGGGCGGCCGGGGCAGTCAAAACGTCGGCACGCATCGACACCCTCGCTCTGAGCACGCCTAGCGCGAGGACGCCGTCAACTGATCCCTGATTACTCCAAGCACCCGGCGAAGTTCGTTAGCCTCGGGGAAGCAGTAAGAGGGTGAACCACATATTCCATATGTTCTGCAACTCCTTGTCGGACAAATTCCGAATGAGCGCTTCGTCAAGGAAGGGCTTCACAACGGCCTTCTTGCGGGCGTCCAGCAACCGCACGGCATTGGTCACCCACTCGTCGAGGCTTCTCGCCCTTTCATGACTCCCAAACCAGAAGCACCGGGTCAGGTACTTGAATTTTTCGGGCACCAGCATGGGAACTCCTATTGGCCGGGATTGGCGTTGCGCGGGTACGCCGTAATCTCCGGCCGAACAGGCGGGGACATTTTTGCCGTGCAAGCGCCTTGAGCCGGTGCCTTCGCTCAGTGCCTTAGGATCGTGCACAGCTCGCTGTTGACAGGCGATGTGTTTCCTCGAACATTACGGTGGATGCAAATCGAGGGGTACTTTGATGAAGATCAGTGCGAGAAATATACTCAAGGGCAAGATTGTCGAGATCACTAAGGGTGCCACGACGGCGCATGTGAAGATCGACACCGGCGGCACGGTCGTCACTGCCTCGATTACCAACGAGGCCGTCGATGAGCTTGATCTCAAGGTCGGCAAGACGGTTTCCGCCGTCATCAAGTCGTCGGACGTAATGGTGGCCGTCGACTAACGTCGTACGCTTGCAGAGGGGCTGCGGCTATTCTGCCGGAGCTCCTCGTGCCGTCTTTGCCGGCGGAGAGCCGTGACACGTTGGACGCACACCATTGCATGATGGCCGCGAGCGTCGGGACAAGCTCTACGGCCTCGTTCTCCGTGAAGGCCCGCCAGCGCTCAAGATGGGCGGCATTCAGCGCGACAATCACGGGAATCCCTTCCGCAACAGCCGTCTCGATGGCGCCGCGAAAGCCCTGCCCGGAAATCTCCTGCTTGCCAAAGCGATTGACGATCATGAGATTGACGTCGGGCCCGAGAGAGGCCGCGACTAAGCCTGCGGCATCCTCGAGGGCCGCTGGATTGAGGCGGCAGCTGTCGCGTCCGGGCGGCTCAAGTGAAATATCGACGGCCGTCTTGGACGCGATATCCTCAAGCAGCATCTGACAGCAACTTCCATCGCCGACAGTGTTTCGCTGCACGGCTCCAGCTACCTTGATGCCGGCAGCCTCGAGCTTGACGGCTGCGTCGCAGAGAAGCGTATCCACCGCGTGCCCCGCGCCAGGCTGATAGATGACTGCTGCAAGCTTCATCCAGTTTCTCCCTCGGATCCGGCAGGCAGATGTGTCATGCTTTGTCGGCAATGCGACACGCGAATGTCGCGATATGTTTGATTGTATACATCGAGTGGTCAGGATTTTTGAACAAAATTCGTCTCCTCGCCGCGTCCGCCTGTTGGCACGCACCTTGCGCTATTTTTTTGATCAAAGCTCACGCTGACCGGGGCCTACATGCTGAGAGCTACGCATACCCGTGGACGAATACCGTACCCGCCTCGTGCCATCATGCTCGGCATAAACGAGATTGCTTCGGCGGTTGGGGTCAGGCTGCATGAAGCGGGCTTTGCCGTGCTGATGTCGCATGATCCGAACCCTCCGGTCATCCGCCGGGGCATGGCCTTCTTTGACGCGCTCTATGACGATACCGTATCGATTGAGGGCGTCAGCGCCGTGTGCGTCGAGGATACGACCGCGGCGCGGGCTCTCCTTTCCCATAAGAACAGCGTTGGCGTGACACGGCTTCCCATCAACGAGCTCATTACGATTGGTGAGATCGACGTGCTTATCGATGCTCGAATGCAGAAGCATGCCACTACGCCAGACCTCCGCCATCTTGCGTCCATCACTGTTGGTCTCGGGCCCGGCTTCACGGTCGGCGAGAACTGCGACGTTGCGATCGAGACGAAGCCGGGTCAGGAAGGCCACACGCTCGAGCGCGGTCAAACGCTTGCGGCAGACGGCGTCAGCAGGATGCTCGGCGGGTTAGGCCGGGAGCGCTTTGTCTACTCGGTTTGTGCGGGCCGTTGGAGAACAGCGCTCGATGTCGGAGCGCGCATTTTCAAGGGGTTTCCCCTGGGCGTTCTGGGAAGCTCGGTCGTGACCTCGCCGCTGGATGGAATCCTGCGTGGCATTGCTCGCGACGACGTTGATGTGCCGGCGAACGTGAAACTTGTTGAGATCGACCCGCGTGGACGCAAAGCGCAATGGACGGGCATCGACTCGCGCGGGAGCACGATCGCAGAAGCCACGACCTGCGCTATTGTCGCGCTGCGGCGGGTAAGAGCGAGAGCGGCGGCCCACTAACCCGCGCGCGGTCGCACGTTCAAGTGCCGCAAAACGTCTGCTGGACGATCTCGTCCGGCTCCGGGGGCAGCGTGTAGCGGCTTCCTACAGGGTGATCGTCGTAGGGCGCAGAAAGGACCTCAACGAGGCTTTCGAAGGGTGTGAAGTCGCCGTCCGCGACGGCTGCCGAGATTACTTCTTCAACAAGGTGGTTGCGCGGGATCACTGCGGGATTGGCTTGGCGCATGGAGTGGGCGCGCGAGGCGGCGTCTTGAGGGTCGGTCGAGAGGCGTTGCCACCATCTCGCTGCCCACGCGTCGAAGGCCGCCGGATCGGAGAACAGCTCTCGCACGGGAGGCTCGCGATTGGGAGCGAGTCCTGAGGCTTGCTGGTCCGTGCTGATCTCGGCGTTGCTCTCTGGGTTGCTCTGGGCGTTACAGAGGCGGCGGAAGGTCAGCGTGAAATCCGCGCCTCCCGCGGCCATGCGACCCAGGAGATCCTGGGCGAGGTCGAGGTCGCCGGGCTTTTGCTCGACGAGGCCGAGCTTGCGATTGAGGCCTTTCTCCCATGCGGCCTCGAAGCGGCCGCGGAAGGCGTCGATGGCCTTTTGCGCCTCGCCAAGCGCTGCGGAAGTTTCGCCAGCAAGCAGCGGAACAAGTGTCTCGGCAAACCGTGCAAGGTTCCATTGGGCGATGGGCGGCTGCTTTGCAAATGCGTAGCGGCCGCGACTATCGATCGAGCTATAGACTTGCGCCGGATTATAGAAATCCATGAACGCGCACGGGCCATAGTCGATGGTCTCGCCTGATATCGCCATGTTGTCGGTATTCATGACGCCATGGATAAAGCCGACGCAGAGCCATTGAGCGACGAGCTCGGCCTGGCGGGCGATGACGACATCGAGGAGTGCGCGATAGGGATTGGTCGCTTCTGCGGCCTCAGGATAATGTCGGGCAATGACGTGATCGGCCAAGTGGCGCAGCGCGTCGACGTCGTCGCGTGCGGCGAAAAATTGGAATGTGCCGACGCGGATATGGCTTGAGGCTACGCGGGTCAGGATGGCGCCGGGCAGCTCCTGGTCGCGCCAGACCGGCTCGCCGGTCGTTACGGCTGCGAGCGCGCGCGTGGTGGGGATGCCGAGAGCATGCATCGCTTCGGCGACGAGGTACTCGCGGAGCACGGGACCCAGGGCCGCGCGTCCATCACCCCGGCGCGAGAATGGCGTCGGACCGGAGCCCTTGAGTTGAATGTCACGGCGCTGTCCGCTGAGGTCTAGTACCTCGCCGAGCAGAATGGCGCGCCCGTCGCCGAGTTGGGGTACGAAGCCACCGAATTGGTGGCCGGCGTAAGCCATGGCGATGGGATCGCTACCTTGTGCAAGCTGATTTCCGGCAAGAACGGCGATGGCCTCGGGCGTATCCAGCCGCTTGGACTCTAGCTCGAGGTCGCGGGCGAGCGCCGCGTTGGCGCGGATGAGACGCGGTGCCTTAACGGGCGTTGGTGCCACGCGCGCATAGAACATCGCTGGCAGGCGAGCGTAGCTATTGTCGAAGCGAAAGAGCAGTCCGGTTTCGGTCTCATTCGTCATGCGAAATCCTTATGCTTGGCCGGGCTGTTTGCTGTCGGATGATTCAATTAGATTCAGTGTTGCGAGGCTGTTACATTATGCCGTTAGGTGACTCTTTGAAAATCTTACACGGAGGACGGACGTGACCTCGAGCACTACGCGATATTCATCGGTATCGATCACACTGCACTGGCTGATGTTTCTGCTCATTGTAGCCGTCTACGCGTGCATCGAGCTTCGGGAGTACTACCCGAAAGGTAGCGATCCTCGAAATGCTCTCAAAGCTTGGCATTTTACGCTTGGGCTTAGCGTTCTCACCCTTGTCGTCTTGCGCATTGCTGCGCGGGCTATCTATCCGGCGCCGGCGGCGTTGTCCGACCTGCCTCTTTGGCAGAGGCAGCTAGCCAGCGTGACGCATATCCTGCTTTACGCGCTCATGATCTGCATGCCGATTGCGGGTTGGGTCATTCTGAGCGGCGAGGCCAAGCCCGTTCCATTCTGGGGTGGCTTGCAGTTGCCGCCGTTGATCGCTGAGAACAAGCCGCTGGCGGAGCTGGTTGAAGAGGTGCACGGAACAGTCGGAAATATTGGCTACTTCCTCATTGGGCTGCATGCCTTGGGTGCACTGGCTCACCACTACGTACTGAAGGACAGCACGTTGAAGCGGATGCTGCCCGGCAGCTGACCAGCCGGAGCAACTCTTTGCTCAGTGCACTGTTGCTCAGAGTAGGAAATAAGCAAGCAGGATCAAGGTGATCGCGGTGACCGCAAGAGCAAGGCGGACACCGCGAACGAAGCCGCGGTAGGCTTCCGCATGCGCGGTGTAGTCAACGCTGCCTGCGGTCTCCGAACAGAGGCCGTGTGCTGCCTGTGCGCTTCTCAGCATGGGGCACCTCGTCTTGGTCCGATAGAACGCGGTGAGCTCGCCTCGAGTTCCGCCTCGCCTCAAGCTACCTCGACCGCCGTTCCACCGGTCCGGGGATAGACAGCTCCGCCTCATAGCCATGGCGCCACTCGGAACTCTGGCACCGGTCCGGCGTTGCTCAGTAACGCTGGACCGGTGGGTCGGCGTTTGCGGCATTGAGCTGCGGGAGTGCCGTCCTTGTTCTCGTCTTTCGAGGATTTCTGGCCTTATTATCTCCGCCAGCACGCGCGGAAAGAAACCCGCCACATGCACTTCATCGGGACGGCGCTCGCCGCCCTAGGTTTGGTCGCGTTCGTGATAACTTGGGATTGGCGCTTTCCGCTGGTCTCGCTGCCGCTGGCCTATGCACTGTCGTGGATTGGGCACGTGCGCGAGGGCAATGCGCCTGCGACCTTCACCTTCCCTGTCTGGTCGTTCCGGGGGGACATTCGGATGTTTCGCTATTGGCTTGCCGGGCGGCTTTCGGGCGAGCTTCACCGGGCCGGGGTAGCCGACCAGTAAGACGTCATCGCGGGAAGCCCGGAATCCGGCGGAGCAGATCCTCGATCGGGTTATCCACCCAGGCGCGGGTGACCAGGCTCCGATGGGAGACGTCGTGGCCGCCGGGCATGATCTTGATATCGCCCTTGTTGATGCGGCGGTCCAGCTCCGTCGAATACGCGATCTCTTTGCCGTCCAGGATCTCGGCAAGCTCGGCATTCTTCTGCTGGGTCGAGCCGAGATAGGCGCTGACGAAGAAGGCGGACCGGTCATGCTCGATCCAGGAGGCGAATTTGCCGAGCTCGCCGTAGAGCGCATCGAGGAGAATGACGCCGCGCAGCCGCTTGTTGAGTCCGCCCTTGGTGGCACACCAGGCGGCCGGTAGATAGCCGCCGCTGTAGGCGACAAACATGACGGGGCTCGCCGCGAACGTGCGCACGGACCGCGGGTCGCCATGCAGCTTGGCAAGCTCCTCGGCGGCCTCGCCCATGAAACGGCCGAAAGCGCCTGGCTGCCAGAAATTCCCGGCACTCGAATCTGACGCGTCGACCGCGAACTGAGGGGCGACAAGCACCGCATTGACGCCTGACTGCGAGATCTGCTCGGCCACTTTCTGGCGATTGAGAACATCGCGCTCGAGGGTGGCACCGTGGCCGTGGAAGAACACGATCATGAGGGACGGCCGGCGAACGTCGAAACCCTTTGGAATATGTAGCAGGACGCGGCGATCGCTGTAGGTTTCGTCCTCCCAGTAGAGGCGGCCGTATGCCGTGCGATGGCCGGGCCGGCCGTTTTCATAGGCGTTGAGGAAAGGGGTCTCCGAGTTCGGCAGCGTGCCGTGATAAGGGAAGGGCGCTGTTTGAAACGGGACGAGCGCGGTCTTTGGCTGTTTCAACGGTTTGCTGCGCGATTGAACCTGGTGCGGCTCGGGAACGCTGAGGGCCGTGGATGCGGGCTTCTTTGCGGTCGCCACGGCTTTTAATGGGACCGCCGCAACGACCACGATGGCATGCAGGACGATTAGCCATGTGACGGCGGCGCGGCTAGTCCGCGCATACAGATTCCCGCCGCGTGCGCGGTCTCGCGCTGGGACATTTGAGCCGTGTAGGCTCTCGTCTTTCATAGCAGGTCCGTCAATGGTTTGGCTCCGCCGCCAGGTGCGAGTGCTCGCGCGACTCAATGGATGGTCCTGCTGGCCGGGATACGAGCAAAAGGTGACGAGATCGTGAGTAGTCTCGGCCGAGACAACCTGAGGATACGGCGGATTGGACTTGCTGGTGCGGTGCAAATAAGCCACGCGAGCCGTTTATAGGTGCCTGCCAATTGTTCGCGCTTGCCGCTGGCAATAGGCTGACGACTCGTTTTTTTCAGAGGGATCTTGCGATCATGGATGGTTCGCTCGGAGCCGTACCTGCCGCGCCTCCGTATCGCACGGTCTCGACCGCAACGGCCACGGCCGTTGCGGTGGCTGACATGGTCGGCATCGGCGTCTTCACAAGTCTTGGATTTCAAATTCCTGGAATGCCGTCGGCATTTCCCATCCTGATGCTTTGGGTGGTCGGTGGGCTGGCGGCGCTGGCCGGCGCTCTCGCCTATGCCGAGCTTGCAGCCGCTCTCCCGAGGTCGGGGGGGGAGTACGTGTTCCTCTCGCGGATCTATCATCCAGCGATCGGATTTATGGCGGGTTGGGTTTCGGCCACTGTCGGCTTCGCGGCACCGGTGGCTTTGGCGGCCATGGCATTCGGGCAATACTTCGCTGGCGTCGTACCGGGAGCGCCACCTCTAATCATGGGGCTGGCAGCGGCCTGGCTCGTCACGCTCGTGCATCTTGGCGGCGTTCGGCATGGAAGCAAGCTTCAAGACGTGGCGACGCTGGTGAAGGTCGGGCTGATCGTCGGCTTCATCATTGCTGGCTTCTCGGTGCCCGATCCACAGCCGATTTCCTTCTTGCCGAAGGAGGGAGACGTTGCGCTCATGCTCGGGGCGCCGTTTGCGGTGAGCCTCGTCTATGTCATGTACGCCTACTCGGGGTGGAATGCGGCGACTTACATCTCGGGAGAGGTTGCGGATCCGGAGACGAGCCTGCCACGTGCGCTGATCGCGGCAACTCTCATCGTGATCGCGCTCTACGTCGCGCTCAATGCCGTGTTTCTCTACACCACGCCAATGAGTGCCATGGCCGGTCAGCTCAATGTCGCGCAGATTGCGGGCGAGCATATCTTCGGGCCTGCGGGTGGGCGCGTCATCGGCGCGCTGATTTGTTTCGGCTTGATCTCGACGATCAGCGCGATGATGTGGATCGGCCCGCGCGTGACGATGGCGATGGGAGAGGATTTTCCCGCGCTCTCGCTGTTTGCCCGGCGCACTGAGGCTGGAGTTCCGGCCGTAGCCGTCCTCTTCCAACTTTCGGTCGTGACGGTGATGCTGCTGACGGAGAGCTTCGAAAGAGTGCTCGAGTATATCCAATTCAGCCTGACGCTCTGCTCCTTCCTCGCGGTGCTCGGAGTTATCGTCTTGCGCATTCGGGAGCCGAAGCTCGTCCGCCCCTATCGCTTGTGGGGCTATCCGCTCACGCCCTGCGTTTTTCTCGCGGTGACCGGCTTCATGATGTACTACGTAGCCGTCGAACGGCCGCTTTATCAAACGCTCGCGAGTGTGGGTACGCTGCTCACCGGCCTGCTGGTTTTCGCCCTTTCGAAACGTATTTCTCAAAGGTAATCCGATGACACGCATTGCTGCGCTCTTCTGCGCGTTTCTGCTCGTCTTTGCCCAGGGTGTTGCAGCGGCCGGGGTCGCCACTCCGGACGATACGGCTCGGCTGCTTGCCGGGCTCTCCGTCGCGCCGAACTCACCGCTCGAGACGTTTACGCGTGACGCGTCCTGGCAGTCGCACGCCAAGTATTTCGACAAGTCGTGGAAGCAGCTCGAGGAACGGCAGCTCTCGAAAATCCATGCCTGGTCGGTGAAGAACATCCCGAACCGCCGTCCGGTGATGCTCTACATGTTCAGCGGGCCGGATTTCCTCTACGCCGACGCTTTCTTCAAGGGTGCGTCGACGTATGTGCTCTCGGCGCTCGAGCCAGTTGGACCGGTGCCGGACGTCGCGGGGTTCACGCCGCGGCAGCTTGCCCAGGAGCTGCACGAGCTACAGGGCTCGTTGAATAGCGTGTTGAGCTATAGCTTCTTCATCACCAAGAAAATGAAGACCGAGCTCAACGGCGGCAAGCTTAGCGGCACCCTGCCGGTGCTCTATACGTTCCTTGCCCGCTCCGGGAAGACGGTCCGCTCTGTGAGCCTCGTCGCGCTGAAGACGGATGGCACTGTGGTTCCGGCTGGAGAAGCAGCGGCGGAGAAAGGCGCAAGCCCCGGTGCCAAGATCGAATTCTCGGAAGGCGCCGAAGGCAAGGTGCAGACGCTCTACTATTTCAGCACCGATCTCTCGGACGGCGGCGTCAAGGCAAGCGGCTTCTTCAAGTTCTGCGAGTCGCTCGGACCGGCCGACAGCTTTGTGAAGAGCGCATCTTACCTCATGCACTCAGACAACTTCTCCAAGGTGCGCGAATTTCTGGTGAAGAACAGCGCCGTTCTCGTGCAGGACGATTCCGGCGTGCCGCTCCGCTTTTTCGATCCTAAGGAATGGCATCTTACCGGCTTTGGGCGCTACCTTGCGCCGCTCGGCATTTTCCCAGGCACGACCCAGCCCAAAATGTACGATCTGTTTGCGAAGGGTAAGGCGCAGCCGCTCGATTTCGGTATCGGATACCGCTGGCACGGGAACGAGTCTAACCTTCTCTTGGCGGTCAAGATAACCCCGCCGTCTGCTCAGGCGCCTTAGCGGGAAGCGCTCAGAGCGCATTTGCGCGTCTTGGAAACGCTGTAACGACCAGGCTCTAGATCGAGGAAATCGATGCGGCCAGCGCGTTGAGTGCGCCGTCGGGCATGTCGTCGCTCGACGGCATGAACTGGAGGCCGCAACGGGTTTCGTACTTCCAGGCGACGCGGCATTTGTACGTGCCAATGCCAGGTAGCTCGGCGGTGATGATTGTGCCCGTGCTCAAAGGCAGATTGCAGTCGATGCCGAGGCCACCGGCGGAAGCGTCCACGACCGTTGCGTCCCAGGTCGTGCCACCGAAAAGGCAACGAATGGGCCAGCACGCCTCATAGCGGTAGTCTACTCGGCGTTCGCGTCCCGTTAGTTTTTTTTCGCTAGCGCCTTCAAAGAGTTCAAGCTGGCTCGACACAGGGGATACCTCGGATCACGACAAGCGATCTTCGTTGTTGGAGTTGAAGATGGCGTTAAGAGACGCAGTCAAGTTGTGGTGATCGGGTGAGCAAGGTCAGTGGCCGAAGCATCTCTCGAGCAGTCAAGCCAAACCATGCCTTCGACACGACACCCTGCCATCCAGGGCCAAGTCCACAAACGCTGGAAAGAACAGCCCTGGATGGCCGCCTGTCGCGGCGGAACCGCGCTCCACGCGGGTCGCGGCGGAGCCGCGCTGCGCGGACGGCGGCCATGACGTGCTATTGGTGTGCTCGGACGCTAAACCGGACAGCCGAGCAGACAAGCCGAGGCATGACACCCAGCACGTCGCATTGCTCACACCGTCAGCGCGGACGCGACTTCCGTCGTTACGCTGCGGGGGCCAGGGCCGACGCCGCGTGCACGTGGACACGATTGCTGCCTTGGGCTTTCGCCTGAGTAAGTGCGATCTCCGCCTGCTTCAGCGCTGCTGCAAGGCTTTCTCCGGCAGCCCATTCGCTTACGCCGACGCTGCACGTTACTTTGAACGAGCCGAGCTGAGAAGCAAAGGCGTGGCTCTCGATGCTCTTCCTGATGACGTCGCACCAGTGACCGGCTTGCGTCGCGTCTAAAATGGGGAAGGCGAAGGCAAATTCCACGCCACCAAGGCGGGCGACGATCGGTGCCTCTTCGCGCGCCAGATCAGCGACAACCTTGACGACCTCGTCGCCGATGTCGCGGCCGTAGCTTTCATTGATGCGCTTGAAGTCGTCGATATCGCAGCGGCAGACGGAGAACTGGTCGGTCGCATCCAGCTCGCGCCGACGCTCCTCCATTTGCTCTAAGAACGCGCGCCGGTTGGGTAGGCCTGTGAGCATATCGGTGCGGGACTGCTCCAGAAGCTGGCGTTGCAGCGTCATCAACCTGTCGGCGGCGCGCAGGCGCGCTTTGAGCTCGTCGCGGCCAACCGGCTTTAGGAGAAAATCGTCGGCACCGCAGTCGAGCGCCTCAGTCAGCGCACGCTCGCTGGTGTTCGAAGACATGGCAATGACGTGCAAAGGTCTCTGCATGCCTGCAACCAAGCGGAGGCTCCAGCAAAGCTCGAGGCCCGAAATCGGCTCGAGCTCGAGGCTCGTTAGAACAACGTCAACCGTGCGGGCATTTTGAACGTGCTGAAGGGCGAGGTCCGACGTCGAAAAACAATCGACGTAGCAGCCGGACGCTTCGAGCTCAGCGGCAAGCTTGCTCTGAACGACGCGACTTGGGTCGACGATCACAACATGCATGTTGCTGCTTTCCGATTGGGCATCTTACCTTTTTTTACCATCCCACCGTAAACAGGTCGTTACTTGGGCTGATGGTGCGTGAGCTCGGAAGGCCCGGTCGTGCCCTAACAAGCCGGTCGGGGGTTGCGCTAGGCCGGAAGTGGCACCGGCCAACACGAATGCGGCCGATGCAACCAGTAGCTTCTTGTTCATGTCGTCTCCTTCGTTTGCGGAGCGCGTGTTAATTGCCTTTCTGCGCGGGGTGAACCGCAGCTTGAGTGGATGGTCCCAAGGCCTTCTTCGAGCGACGACCGCGACGCGGTCATTTTAGTGACACAGTGCTTTGGCCTCCCTGCCTCATCCGACACACAAAGCGCGAAGGAGGCTCCGTGAGATTTCACGCCAACAGCGCATTTTGGGACGGCGTTTTCAAAATGCTTTCGATCGTGCTCGTGCCGATGACGGTTGCGGGCATGGGTTGGTATTGGACCAACTGGCAGCAGAACGTGGCCGACCTCAAAAGCATGATCGATCTCGTCACAGATAAGTCGCCCGAAAAGCAAAAGTACGGGATCGCGATGTTCGAATATCTCGCCAAAAACGGTAAAATTCCGGTGGAGTTCTTGGCAGCGCAAATCGATTTCGCAACGTCTGCTGGGAACCACGAGTTGTTGCCTATGCTCGAGGTTGCCATTCAGAGCGCGTCGGAGGCGAATCCAGAAGTTGCCCAGGCGTATCGGGTCGCCTTGTTGCGGAGGCCTTCACGCGTCTTCATCCATGTGCCGACGGATGAGATCTACGCCTGCCTCGTCAAGCTTCGCGACGGCCTCAAGGACGGCGACAAGGCGACGATCTTTTTTCCAGCCGTTCGGACATATCAAGCCTACTCGGAATCCAACCAGGAGCTCAGGTTTTTCCATCCGGGGGACAAGCCCCGTGCCGAGCAGATCGCTGGCCTCTTTGCGTCCATGGGATTGGAATTTAACATTAAGGACATGTCTGGATCGGCGTGGGCACGCACCAATGCGCCGAACAGCTATGAGATGTGGTTCAGCGGCAAGCGTCTTCCTGCGGGCTGCCAGGAGCAAGCTTCGACGGTACCGCCGACCCTAGAGAGCTCTCAGTGAATTGCGATCGGCGGGAAGCTTATGATCCTGGCGTCATCGCTCGTTCCGGTCTTGAAGGCGAAGCCCGCGAGGACGGAGGCCTGCAGGATCTCCTCGGCGATGGCGCGGCGGATAACCGGCAGCGCTTCGTGCAAATCGCAGCGCTCTGACCAGCGCAGCAAAGCTTCGTAGAGTGTCAGTTCATACCGCTTCAACGCCAAGAGAGCGGCAGCGCACGCCTCCGTGCTGCCGCATGCATCCTGGCTCGACGCTGCTTCCCAGGCTTGGCGGAGCAGGGCGGTCGCGACCCACGCGGCCTCACCGCGGGGTTCCTGGTAGAGAACGCGAAAGATCTCCTCCAGGCGCTCCGCCTGGTGGCGAGATTGCTCCTCGATCGCAGTCAAGGCGGTGACGAGCTCGGGATCGATGGCGGCTGAGGAGAGAGAGCCCAGCGAAGCAAATATCTGCGTTTCCGTATCGTAGAGGTAGCGCAAGGTGCGCATATAAATTTGTTCGAAGCCTTGCATGCTTTTACTCTGTACCTATCCAGCTGTCATAACCGCCAAGTCATGCCAATGGCTCGAAACGCTCGCAGCGCACGATGGTTGCGTGGCGGCGCAATAATTCGCCGCGGAACCGGCATTTGTCGGCTGCGATCAGCGGCGGTTCGAGGAGCGCGCCAGATGGAGTTTGCGTGCGATCAGCCTTTGTGGATTTCGGGCCGCGCCTGACGCCGCTTTCTTCTGAGGGCTTCGATCGCGTCGCGTCGCTTGACAAATTCGCGCTGGCGCCGCTCGATTTCCTCCTCAGGCGAATCCTCGACGTCGACCAGCTCTATTCGCGCGTCCTCAATCGCACAGATCAGCTCGTCGAGTTTCAGATGGACGGCCTTGGCGTCCCGGCTCTGGGTGCTCTGAATGAGAAATACCATAAGGAAGGTTACGATCGACGTGCCGGTGTTGATGACGAGCTGCCATGTGTCCGAAAAGCCGAACAGGGGACCGGTTGCAATCCAGACGAGAACGGTGGTGGCCGCCGCCATGAAGGCCCATGGAGAGCCGACGAGGTCGGCCACGTAGCGGGCGAAGAAGGCGAAGCGCGAGCGCATGCGACGTATCCGAGACTTGGACGTATCCGAGCTTGGCGGTACTCCTTTCCGATGGACGAGCGAGTGCATCCATCATCAGGCGATGAGGCTGTCGTGCAACAATCGTGGTCAGACGAAGTTCCACGATAGCTCCTTCAATCCGTGCTCGCGATCATTGGTCGGAACCTCCGCTGCTGGGGGTCGTTCTCGCTTTTCACTCTCGGACCAGCCAGGAGAGGAGCACGATGACTACAGCCGTTCTGCCGTTTGCCTACGAGTTTCGCTTTTTCGCGCCAGACCTCACCCATGAGCTCGGCACGCTTACGCAGCACGGGGTGGCGAACGTGCCGGTCGATACAAATGAGAGCTATCTCGTGTCCCGGCTTACGATCGACGCGAGCGTCAAGATCAGAGCCGGCCGCATCGAGATCAAGGAGCTAACCGAGCGGACGGGTGTTCTCGAAGGATGGGCGCGTGCAGTCGCAGCGGAGCTGCCCGTCAGCGGCGAATTTTTCATGACCGAGGCCGCGGTGCGGCTCGGTGCGCATCTGGACGTCGAAAAGGAGCGGATGCTATCGGAGCAGGACATTCTGCAGATCGCATCATCATATCACGGCTTGACGCTCGCCGCCGTCGCAAAGCGCCGCACCATTTTCGATCTCGACCAATGCCGCGGCGAATTCACGTCGATAACGCTCGGCGAGCATCAAGCCGACAGTATCGCGATCGATGGCCGAGAAGCGGCGGCCGTTCTCGGCAAGATCAATACGCTTGGCTTCCACGAACGTCTCAACGAAAGCTATCCCTGCTATCTGCAGCGGCTCGTCTTCTATCCTGAAGCGGCCGAGCCGTAGTCGCGTTAGCGCCAGAGGGCGAGGAAGCCGCGTGAGCGCGTAAGGTGCTGCCGCTTCTCTTCCTCTCGTATCTCGACGATCTCGGCGCCGAGCAGGATCATGACTACGATCACCCATGTCCACAATACGACGGCGGCGATGGATGCGAGCGGGCCGAAGTTGCGCACAAACGTCTCGCTGGTGGTGAGCTGTTGAGAGAGGACCCAGGACACGATCATGACGGCGAGAGCGGCCGTCATGCTGCCAGCGCTCAGGATTGGCGTCGCGGGGCGTTTCGGATCGGCGGCTGGGCCGAAACGATAGAGTGCGCCGATCATCGTGCTTAGAAGCATCCAGATGGAGATTGCCTGCGCGCTCGCGCTCAGCCAAGGCCCGAGATTGGGAGCGAGATGGGCGCGCGTCAGGTGGTAGTGAACCCAGGCGTAGCAGCCGACGATGGCCGCGGCGAGCGTTGTCATAAGTAGGGTTACGCAAGTGAACTCGAAATAGTTGCGCCTTTCGGTTCGGTCAAAGACGATATTGAGCGCTTCGCAAAGCGCCTTGGTGCCCCAGTTGGCACTCATGAGCGTCATCAACAGTGCGACGGCGGCGCTGAGGCCGAGGGAGCTTCGCGGCGCTTCCGCGACGCGTGAGAGGCCGCCGGCAATCAGGTCCGCTGTCGCTTCTGGTAGCACGGACCTCAGGCGGGCAGAGAGGCTGACAAGCTCGGCTGGGTCCGAAATCAAGCCATAGAGCGAGGCAACGGCGGCTGCCGCGGGCAGGAGGCCGAGGAGGAGAAAGAACGCGACGCCGCCTGGAAGGACGAAGATGCTGCGCTGCTCGATGCGCTTGACGATCTCGAGGCAGATGTGAGCGACATAGAAGAGGCCGGCTGGGGGCGGCTCTTTGGCTGGTAACCGGCGTCCAGTGAGATCGCGGACGAGGGTTGGTAGGGTACGGGCAGCGCCCGGCAAGGCGCGCGCAAGGTTTTGTGCCGCCCCGGGGAGGGCCGCCGCAGCTCTCCGAGATCCAAGCCATGTGGCTCCCGCGAGGCGACGCAAAATCTTCGCTCGCGCCCCACCGCTTGGCTGCTCTCGAGAGGGGCTTTCCAAGACCAGCCTTCCGTGGCGTTGGGATGCGCGTCAGGCCGCGCGAATTTGGCCGAGCATGCGCGACCACGCGTCCTCGACTGCAGATGCAAAGCGCAACCACGTGGGTTTCCGCCGCCGAGCTTCGGCAAGCGTGATGTCGGGCGTGTAATTGACCATCGAGAAGCCTGCCGCGCGCTCGGCGCGACGCAGCGTGTCGGGAACGACCCGCGTCCCCGCTGCCGGGGCTGCAACCGCGGGACCCGCAATCGTGGGTAGCTGAACTATGGGTGACGTGGCCATGGGTGTCTCAACCATCTAAATCTCCTGGCTGCCATACGGCTTCGCGTCGTCGCGGCAAATCTACCGGTCTTGACGCCAGTCAAAATCGCCAGCCAAAAAAGAGTGATGCCGGACGGTCCCTTTGCGGAACTCGGGTCCGGCATCACGAGCTTGACGACGCCCGTGCTCTAGGGTCGGGGAGGGGATGCGGGCGGCGTCAGCTACACAATGGCAAATAAAAAACGTTGCTTGATTTGAGCGGTTCCCACTTTCCGGTCGCCCCCTCAAGAATTTTCTGCAGCTAGTCAGGGAACTCTCGAGGGCATCCAGCCGTTTCATGAATTCGGGTCAGAAAATTTCTTGTCCAGGTCAGTGGTTCTTGATGCGGCGGGCGGCGTGGGCCTTCGTTCCGAAGAACAGGGCTTGGCTCACGAGCGATCTGACGACGGCCGGCTCAAACGGCTTTGTGATGAGAAAAGTTGGCTCGGGCCGCTCGCCGGTCAACAGTCGTTCCGGGTATGCTGTGAGAAAGATTACGGGGACATCGAAAGCAGTGAGAATTTCGTTTACGGCATCAAGGCCAGAGCTTCCATCGGCTAGCTGGACGTCGGTCAGTATCAACCCCGGACGCTTGCTTTCGAACAACGCTACGGCTTCGCCATGCGTGTGCGCCGTGCCCGCGTGCCTATGGCCAAGCTCTTCAATGATCTCACGCAGATACATGGCAATCAACGGCTCATCTTCTATGATCAGAACATCCGTTGCGACCTCGGTCGCGATCTCGCGGCCGATCATTTGGACGAGCAGGGCAACGTTCTCCTCCGACATGCCCATGATTTCCGCCACGTCGCGGGAAGTGAAGCCTTCGACCGAGAGCAAGAGAAAGGCCTGGCGGGCTTCAGGTGTGAGGGCGCGGAGGTGCTGCTCGGCAGGCGTTTCTGGCGGAGCGAGCGCGTGCGCCGGCATTGCCGACCAAACCTTCAAGAATTTTTGGTAGAGTGCCATTCTCGGGCGGGCGGCCATGTGCTCGGCATCAACGTTCTTGACGAGATCTTCCAATGTTGCAACCACGCACGCGTCACCCTCTGCCTGGGAGCCGGTCAATGCACGAGCAAACCGGCGGAGAAACGGCAAATGCGGGGCGATGCTATTGGAGACGCTCATACGCTGAACCATGTAAGAGGACCGAGCACCACGAGCGGGCCCTAATGCTAAGGTAAGATTTAGATCTAGAGCATCAAGTCCGAGGTACTAAAGGAATGTCGAGCGCTAAAAGTGAGCCAACCGTCTTTGAGACGGCGAGCAAGTCGATCGAACCCGGAGAGACGCCCGCTCAGGTCGACGCTGCGATCCAGGGGACGCTCGGCAGGAAGCTACGAGAATCCTATGACCAGGTCGTGCAGGAGCAGGTTCCTGAACGGCTGCTCCAGCTGCTGGATGAGCTCAAGAAGAAGGAGCAGGACTCCAAGAAGGACGGAGCCTGACCATGGCTGAACCAGAATTCGAGCATGCGCTGGTCAAAGCAATTCCCCACCTCAGAGCCTTTGCGCGCTCGTTCGCAAACGATCCTGCGCGGGCGGACGATCTTGTCCAGGAGACGCTGGTGAAGGCTTGGAACAGCCGGGCGAGCTTTGCGCCTGGTACCAATTTCCGCGCCTGGCTATTTACGATCTTGCGCAACGTCTATTTCTCTCAGCATCGCAAGCTACGGCGTGAGGTCGACGATCCGGATGAGCAGTATCAGAACTCGCTCGCCGCACTTCCAGAGCAGCATGGACACCTCGACCTCGCCGACTTTCGTACCGCGCTTGGCACCTTGCCCTCGGATCAACGCGAGGCGCTGCTGTTGGTCGGCGCGGAGGGCTTCTCATACGAGGAGGCGGCGGAGATTTGCGGCTGTGCGGTCGGCACCATCAAGAGCCGAGTCAATCGTGCGAGGACGCGGCTCGTCGAGCTCTTGGGTGACGAGGAGGTATGTGCTCCTCATGCCGCGGGTGGAACGCTCCTCAAAACGGGAGGCGGTCGCTGATACCCGTGATTGGCCGAGCCAGGGCAACGTGCTGTTGCCTGTCTCACGGTGCATCGATCGCGTAGGGAGGAACCTATCGCGTAAAGAGGAACCAGAGGCGAGCCGCTGGCGTTGCTGCTGCATGACTTCAAGGTCATGACTTTACGCAAGGAGAAACGCCATGACATCCAAGCTGCTTTCTGGTCTTGCAGTGCCGGTCTTTGTAGTGCTCGGTGGGGTGGCACATGCGCAGGCGCCCGCCAATCCTCCTGGCGCCGCCGAACCGCAATTGACGCAACGCCAGTCGCAGGCTTCGCCGCAGGGCCAGCAGGAATGGCGCTCGTCGAAGGTGGTTGGCATCGCCGTCTACAATACGGCAAATGAGAGGATCGGCGATCTCAACGATCTCCTCGTGTCAAGCGATGGCAAGGTGGATCGTGCCGTGCTTGGGGTCGGCGGCTTTCTCGGTATGGGCGAGAAGCTGATTGCGGTGCCGTTCACCGATCTCAAATTCT
Source organism: Hyphomicrobium sp. (assembly GCA_041659825.1). Taxonomy (GTDB): domain Bacteria; phylum Pseudomonadota; class Alphaproteobacteria; order Rhizobiales; family Hyphomicrobiaceae; genus Hyphomicrobium_C. Next base: position 149,142 of record JBAZXL010000001.1, on the reverse strand, counting down.
CGAGGGACGACCGCGGCAACCCACGTGCGACGCTCAACAGCACGAAGGACGCGTTGCAATCGTTGCCTGAGTTCACATATCCGGAAAGCAAGAACCGCTAACGACGCGCCTTGCGGCGAGGACTGGCTGAGGCGCTTCTCGCCGCCGAGCGTTTGCGAGGGCTGCGGAGGCCTCCCCGCGCGTCTCACAGCGATTGGGCATGTCCTCCGATTGGTCTGTCCTCGTTCGGACACTGACGTCGGAACTCGTTCCAAAAAAATTGCGTTAACTGGTGGGAGCCGAACCGCACCCGGGCTCCGCGCCCCTGCTTACAAACGAAAACCTTCAACGATCTGAGGAGCTGATCATGGCGGGCTATGAAAGCACGAGTGGGACAACGTCCAATGTTAGAAGTGGAACAGGCACCAGTGGCCCGATTGGCTCGAGCATGCCGCAACGTTCGACCGAGCAGGCGCTCGAGAACGTCCAGGAGACGGCGCGTGTCACTGCCCAGCAGATCCAGCGTGCCGGGCGAGATGCCATGGAAGGGGTGGGTGAGGTTTCAAATAATTTTGCGCATGCCTTCGAGCAGTCACTGCGTGAGCGGCCGGCGGCTACGGTCGGCATGGTGGCGGCTCTCGGATTCGTGCTTGGCGCGCTCTGGAAGCGATAAAATGGGAACGTGGTCGCAACGAAGGACGTGACGATGATTGGCTACCTGGTCGACCACGCGAAGCTCAGAGCCGAGGCGATTGTGACGCACTACGGCGGGCGCGCCGCGGTTTCCGTTCCAATCGCGATTGCTGGGGGCTTTGCAGTCGCCGCGATCTTCCTTTTGATCCAAGATCAGGTCGGCGCCATATGGGCATGCGCGATTATGTCGGCCGCTTTCCTTGTGCTCGCCTTGGTCGTTGCGATGGCCGTCTTGGCACGGGAAAGACATCAACGCGAGATGTTGCGGCAATCAGCTCGCCATTCGGCGCTGATGACGGGTCTTTTTACGGCAGCGCCCTTGGCTTTGTCCGGCGGGCGCAGTGTCGCGCGCGGCGTTAGAGATCGCGTCGGGCTTGGCGTGCCTCTTCTGCTCGGGTCCGTCGTGCTTGCGGCTCTGCTCGCATCCTCAAGATCGCCTGAGCGTAAGGAAAAGCCTCACTAGTGTGATGATTTCGAAGTCCGCTTCATACGTCTCGGCTGGGTCGAGAGCGGACTTCGAAATCTGAACCACACTAGAATCATACACTTGCTAGTGTCCTTTCGACCGCGAAGTTCGTTCAGCGCCCGCAGCAGAATGTGACGAACTTCGTGGTCGGGACACTAGATCGGACCAAAGGCGATTGGGCCAAGGGCGGGACGTGCCTCAGCCGGGTCGTTGCGGAGCATCGTCTCGGCGTGAGCCTGCGGGTGCTGGTGCGCGTGAGACTTGTCGTGAGTTTGGGCGGCACTTTCGGCGTCAGTTGCTGCGTCCCCCAACACGAAGAGAAGATAAGTCATTTTCGAAGTGAGAGGTTGTGTGATGACGCCGGCGTGTTCATCCTTCAGCCGTGCGCCGAGGACGGCGTTGAGGGCTTCCTCGTCTGCTTTTGCCGAGTACGCATCGAAGGGGTAAATGCAGGTCAAATCGTAAGTGCCGTTATTTTTCATTGGCTTGAAATCCATTGTGCCGCAGCAAATTCCCCTATCCCCGGACGCAATAAGTGGGACGCAACGCGTGCGCATCACCTCGCCGAGGCCGTCTTTCGCATTGAAGATCTGAAATCCAGCGCCTGCTGTGGGGGCGTAAACTTCTGAAAGGGCTACAGGTTCCATGTGCGGAACTTTTCTCTGCAGCGTTGCGTTTATGATCACAGGGTCGCGGCTTCTCTAAGCAAATTCAAACGGGGTAGGCTGCTAAGTCGGGAGATTTCTCAAATGTCGCTTGCTGATACCATCGCGCCGCACCTTCCCTATCTGAGGCGCTTTGCTCGAGCGTTGACCGGAAGCCAGGAAAGCGGGGATGCCTACGTGGTTGCCGTGCTCGAGACGCTGGTGGCCGATCCGTCAAGCTTTCCGGCAGGACAGTTGCCGCGCATAGGCCTCTATAAGTGTTTTCTCAAAGTCTGGAATTCGATCAGCGTCAATCAAACGGCTGGATCATCTCCTAAGACCCAGGCCGACCGCAGCCTCGAAGCCATCACGCCGCGTCCAAGGCAGGCGTTCTTGCTCGCGTCCGTGGAAGGTTTCAGCACGCATCAAATCGCGGAGATACTCGAGTGCTCAGTTGAGGATGTCACCCGTCTCATTCATGATGCCGGAGAACAGATCGCGGAGCAGACGGCGACGGATGTCCTGATCATTGAGGACGAGCCCCTGATCTCGATGGATCTCGAAGCGCTCGTGATGGGGCTTGGGCATCGGGTATCGGGCGTGGCTCGCACGCACCGCGAGGCGCTGGTGGAAGTGCGGAAGATGAGGCCGGGACTGGTTCTGGCCGATATCCATCTTGCGGATGGCAGCTCAGGCCTTGAGGCAGTCAACGAGATTCTTCTCGGCTATACGGTGCCAGTTATTTTCATCACGGCGTTCCCCGAGCGTCTCCTGACTGGCGAGCGGCCTGAGCCAACCTTCCTGATCACCAAGCCGTTCGAGCCGAACACGGTTCGCGCGCTTGTCAGTCAGGCTCTCTTCTTCGGTACGAGCGCGAAGGTGCCGGGATCTGCTTCGGCTGAGCCGGTGGCGCAGGATGGCGGCGGTCGCACTTTGCGGTTCAGAGAACGCAATGTGATGCGTACCTCTTAAAGGCGAGCATGGCGCCAATTTTCGATTTAGGGGCCAATCACGGCTGGAAGGTCGCGGCTATAAAAATATCCGTATAAAAATATTGCCGCGACGATCAGCGCCGCCAGCGCCACAAGCAGCACCCGCAGGTTGGTTTTGTTGGGCGAGCCTTGCCGGGCTTCGGTCGGTGAAATTCTGATCGGCGAATCCCGATCTTGATCATGTGCCATCCGCCGTCTCCATTGACCGTCGGGATGCCGCATTTTTTCAATACTCAGGCGAGCCCCATAGTTCCGTGTCCGCTTTTCCTTCGGAGGCAAAGTCGCGTCATGATGTTTTGTAGACCACTTAAGCAAGTATGGAGCAGGCGCGTGCGGTGGCCCGCAAAACCGGTACTTCTAGCGCGATATGCTGCGGCGGCAACGTGGGTCAAGGCCCGTGTCGGCCGTCCAAGAGGGCTCGACTGCGCAATGGCAAAAATCCTAATTCTGGATGACGAGCCGCTTATCGCCATGATGCTCGCGGATTGGGTTGCCGAGCAAGGTGAGGAAGCGATCGGTCCGGCATTTTCCGCCGATCAGGCGCTGGCATTGATTGCCGATACGAGGCTGGACGCGGCAATTCTGGATGTGTCTCTCGGCAACGGCGATTGCTATGGCGTGGCCCAGGAGCTTAGGCGCAGTGGCGTGCCGTTCGCGTTTGCGACGGGGCACGGGGCGGACGTCGTCCGCGAGGATTTCAAGAACATCACGACGCTCTCAAAACCCTTCAACTTCGAGATGGTTGGCCGCGTCTTGCATGAGCTGCTTGGCGGCAAGGCGGCGCTTTGATGTCTGGATGAAATGGCCGGATGAAATGGACCCGCTCTCCTGGGCGCCGGAGGAACGGGCGATCCCGGCCCGGAACTCATTCGCAGTCGATCTGTTTTCCGAGCAGGGGCGCAAACGCCGAGAGCGCTTTGCGCATTCATTCAGGAGGTTTGCATATGTCTGTGAAAACGATGGACGATCTGTTCGTCGAGACGCTGAAGGATACCTATTACGCGGAGAAGCAAATCTTGAAAGCTCTTCCCGCGATGAGCAAGAAGGCGTCGCACTCCGAGCTCAAGCATGCATTCGATAACCATCTTAAGGAGACCGAGAAGCAGGTGCAGAGGCTCGAAGAGGTTTTCAACTCTCTCGATGTGGCGGTGCGAGGCAAGAAGTGCGAGGCCATGGAGGGCATTCTCGCGGAAGCCAAGCATCATTTGGATGATATCGAGGACAAGAAGATCCTCGATGCCGGCATCATCAGCTCGGCGCAGTCTGTCGAACACTATGAGATCTGCCGCTACGGAACGCTTGTGGAATGGGCGAAGAATCTTGGCCATGCCGATGCGGCGAGGCTGCTCGAGGAAACCTTGCAAGAGGAGAAAAAGGCCGACGAGATGCTTACCGCGATCGCACGCAGCGTCGTGAACAAGGACGCCGAGCAGGCAGCATAGCGGGCAGTCCTCGGGTCGAGAGCGGCTAGGAGTCGAGAAGGGCGACGCGCGCGGCGTGTCGCTCTTCTTTCTTTTTTTTCTTCGCTCAGGGTCTTGGCCGACCTTGTCTATGGCGGGGGTATGCAACGCGTGCCGCCTTGGAAAGATCCGGAACTTTCATTGGGTTCCGGTGTTCTACTGAGGCAAGATATTGCATCCGAAATCAATGGCACTCAATGGCACGACGTGCCGGGTCGGGTCAGATGGCAGCTCCTCAGAAGTCGTCCCAGTCGCCGCGACCGCGCTCCTACTGGAAGGGCTTTCTGCGATTGTCTCTGGTATCAATCTCGGTCGAGCTTTACGCGGCGACGACTTCCAACGATCACCACATCGCGTTCCATCAGATTCATAAACCCTCGGGCAAGCGCGTGCGCTACGAGAAGGTGGTGCCCGGTCTCGGACCGATCAAGCCCGAGGACATCGTCAGAGGCTTCGAGATCGGGGATGACACCTATGTGGTCCTCGAGCCCGACGAGCTCGAGGAGGTGAAGCTCGCCAGCAAGCGGACGATCGACCTCGTGCAGTTCGCCGACGCGACGGACCTCGATCCCCGGTATTTTGATCGTCCCTACTACCTGGTGCCGGAGGGCAATGTCTCGACCGAAGGGTTTCTCGTCGTTCGGGCTGCGCTCGAGAGCGCGGGTAAGGTCGGTCTGGGGCAAATGACGATGCGCGGGCGTGAATATCTGGTTGCCGTGGTGCCTTGCGGGCGGGGTCTCGTGCTGGAGACACTCAGATACGCGGATGAAATTCGTGCCGCGGAGCCGCTGTTCGAGGAGTTGCCCGAGTTACGTCTCGATAAGGAGATGGTCGCGCTCGCGTCCGAGCTCATCGAGCGCAAATCGAAGCCTTTCGACGTGTCGGTCTTCACTGACCACTATGCGGAGGCGCTCGCGGAACTGGTCGAACGCAAGCGCAAGGGGAAGGCCATCGTCACCACGGAAGAGCCAGGTCGGGTCCGTGAGCCGGGCAAGGTCATCGATCTCATGGATGCGCTCAAGAAGAGCGTCGGACAGGATCTGAGGGGTCGCCCGCGACCGGCGCCACGGCGGGTGCGAGGCGGCGCCGGTCAGTCCGGTCAAAAACGTACGCGCCGTGCCTGAACTGGTTTTGTGCCGCAATGAAAGAGATGTGCCGTGCCCCGCCGCTCATTACCTCTCGATGTCTATCAGGCCAAGCGCGATTTCTCGCGGACCGAGGAGCCCGCTGGTCAGGTCGATATTCCGGCACCCGCACCTGCACGCGGCCGGCGCTACGTAGTGCAGAAGCACGATGCACGGCGCCTGCATTTTGATTTCCGGCTCGAGCTCGATGGTGTTCTAAAGAGCTGGGCGGTGACGCGTGGACCGAGCCTCGATCCTGCCGACAAAAGGCTTGCAGTTCGCACGGAGGATCACCCCGTCGAATACCAAAGCTTCGAGGGAACGATCCCCAAGAGCGAATATGGCGGCGGCACGGTCATGCTTTGGGATCGCGGGACGTGGGAGCCAGAGGGCGATCCGCATTTGGCGCTTGAGAGTGGACTTTTGAAATTTGAGCTCTGCGGCGAACGATTGCGGGGCGGCTTTGCGCTGGTGCGGCTCGGCAAGAAGCCGCGCGACATGCGCGAAAACTGGCTGCTCATCAAAGAGCGGGACGCCTATGCCGAGCGGGACGGCGATGCTGCCGAACGATGGCGGAGCAGCGTTGCGACCGGACGGCAGATGGAAGGGATTACCGCCGGTCAGATGGTGCCGGCTCAAGGGGTAAAGCGTGGACGCAGGACACCGCGACGCAGCCGTCAGAAGACAGCTGCAGGCGGCACAGAGAGCCGAGACGGAGACCATGATCGATCATCGGCAAGGCAACTGCGTCCTCCTGCGTTCGTAACGCCGCAACTTGCGACCCTTGCCTCCGAGCCGCCGCAAGGCGAGGAGTGGCTGCACGAGATCAAATATGATGGATATCGCGCGCTTGCTGCCGTTGCGGGAGGAAGCGTTCGTATTTTCACGCGCTCCGGTCTCGATTGGACGGACAAATTCCCGTCGATCGCCGAGGCGCTTTCAACGCTCGGTCTCAAGCGCGCGCTGCTCGACGGAGAGATCGTTGTTCTCGACGCGGCGGGCAGAAGCAATTTTGGACTATTGCAGCGCGCGATCAAGGATGGCAGCGAGCCGCTCATCTACTACGTATTTGATCTACCCATCGCGGGAGATTGCGACTTGCGGCGGGAGCCGCTCATCGCGCGTAAGGACCGTCTGCAGCGGCTTCTCACTTCACCGCCCGCGGGCATTCGCTTCAGCGCCCACATTGCAGGGCAGGGGATGGAGGTCCTCGCGAAAGTTTGCGGAATGGGTCTTGAGGGTATCGTCTCGAAGCGGGCGGACAGCCGCTATCACTCGGCCAGGACGCAATCGTGGATCAAGGTGAAATGCATCGGCAGGGACGAGTTCGTTGTCGTTGGCTATCGCCGCTCGCGCAAGAAGGGCCGGCCATTCTCATCGCTCATTCTCGGAGAGTACGCAGCGGGTGCTTTGCGCTATCGAGGACGGGTTGGAACCGGCTTCGATGACGCCGAGCTTCATCGCCTCGAGAAGCAGCTTCTGCTGCTTTCCTGCGATACGCCCTGCGTCGTCGACCCGCCCCGCGAAATCGCGCGCGATGCTCGGTGGGTCCGGCCCGAGCTCGTGGTGGAGGTTTCCTACACCGAGCGCACGGCAGATGGCGTTTTGCGGCATCCGGCGTACGTCGGGCAGCGTGGGGACAAAAGGGCAATGGATGTCGTGATGGCGGAGAGGCGCGGCAAAGCGACGACGCGAGAGGGCAGCAGCGCCTCGGTGGACGGCGTACGTCTCACCAATCCAGACAAGGTGCTGTTCTCGCGCGCTGGGCTCACCAAGAAGGATCTCGCCAACTATCTCGCGCGTGTGGCCGACCTCTTGCTGCCGCATGTGAGGGGGCGGCCACTCTCGTTCTACCGCTGTCCGGAAGGCGACAGTCACGGCTGCTTTTTTCAGAAGCATCATACGCCTGGGCTGCCGTCAGAGCTCGCCTCGGTTCCGGTTCTTGATGGTGACGGTGAAACGGCCACCTACGTCGGCATCAACTCGGCAGAAGGCTTGATCGCCGCGGCCCAGGTCGGGGCGCTCGAGCTGCATATCTGGGGGGCGCGTGTGGATGCAATAGAACGGCCGGATCGCATCGTTCTCGATCTCGATCCGGATGAGGACTTGCCGTTTTCCGAAGTCAGACGTGCCGCCAGAGATGTGCACGATCTGCTACGGGCCTCAGGTCTCGAAACGTTTCCTATGCTCACGGGCGGTAAGGGCATCCACGTCGTCGCGCCCATCGAGCGGCGACACGATTGGGCGGTGGTCAAGCGCTTCACACATGGGTTTGCCAGGCGGCTTGCGGCGGACGATCCGGATCGCTTCGTCGTGAGCATGGCGAAGGCAAAGCGGCGCGGCCGCATCTTTATTGATTACCTTCGCAACGAGCGAGGGGCTACGGCCATCGCGCCATACTCATTGCGGGCGAAGCCCACAGCGTCTGTGGCGATGCCGGTGACGTGGGACGAGCTTCGTCGCATCGAACGGGCTGATCAGTTTACGATGAGGAGTGTGCTGGCCCGGATCGGCCAGAGGCCGGCGGCCTGGGGCGACTACTTCCAAATACGCCAGCGCATTCCGGCCTCAGCGTTGCGGTTCTTCGCTTAGGTTGAGCCAGGCTCGACGTGAGGTGAAGAAATCGTCTAACGCTTAAGCTTGGCCGAGCCATTTTATCGTCTACTTTGGCCCGCATAGCCCCTCGTGTTGCATAGCAATAAGATGGGAGTGACGGACCATGATCGCGGGCATTTCCAGATCCTCGACGAGATCCTCGGCCAGATCCTCGGCATGTGCAATTGCGGCGGCCGCGCTCGTTGCGTATCTGCCACTGCTCGGCGCAGCGCGAGCGCAAAGCGACAATGCAGAGCAGGCCTTCCGCGCGCGCCAGAGCGACCTCCTCAAGGCGCAGGAGCCGGACCGTATCCGCATCGATCGTGCGCCGGAGAAGCCAGCCGAGACGCCGTCGCAAGACCTCGATGCGTTGAGTAAGCCAAAGCCCGTATCGGTATCGGTCAGCGTCAGCGAGCTCGCGGCCGCGATCGAGCACAATGCGAAGAAGCAACCGGGCATTCTGGATATCTGGTTCGAGGGGCATTACCGGCCCTACGAGATCAACGACAGCCTCGCCGGCCTCAAGGATGGCTCCCTCAGCGTGATCTATGCCGGCACCAAATACATGCTGGGTCCGGACATCATGGTCGGCGCCCTGGCGCAGCTCGATAAATCCGAGGAGCTCGGCAACGGGCTTTCGGGTGGGGCTTCCGCGAACGGCTGGATGGCTGGGCCCTACGCCAGCGTGAAGTTCGGACATGGGATAATTTTCGACGGACGTGCGGCGTGGGGGAACGGCGAGTTCGACAACGGCTCGACCGAGCGCCGTCTCGTTAAAGGCGCGCTTAGGGGGGCGAAACAGGTGGGTGACTGGACTGTCACTCCCAAACTCGGAGTCTCGTACACCGAGGAAACCGCGGGTGGCGAGAGTGGGGCTCAAGGGGCTGGGCAAGCCCGGGTCGAGGTTATGCCTGAGGTGAAACGGCGGTTTGGGCTCGGCGAAAGCACCTTCATCGAGCCGCGGGCTGCGGCTGGTGCGTTCGTGGCGTTCGATCAGCTCGGTAGTCTCAGTGCGGCCGAGCAACTCGAGCAGAAGCCCGACGTGCACATGAAAGCGGAAGCTGGTCTCGCGCTCGGGGTCAAGGATGGGGTGAGCGTGCAAGCCTCTGGCGGCCTCGAGACGAGCGGAGAAGCGGCTGCCGAGTCATGGTCGGGACGATTTCAGCTCAATATGCCATTGCATTAGAACACGCTTCGTTAAGCAAACCATCAGCTTTCCCCGCGTCTTTTCGGAACTTTCCGCGCTTCTTGGCGTTGTGGGACGCCGGGATGCGAACGACGGGGTTAGCGGTGACTACAGACAAATTTATGAGACTCTCGGAGTTCGCTCTCGGCCGATGGGGAGCGTACCGGGCTCCTTTGTGCAGTAATCGAAAGTCGGGGGGACGAATGTCTGGGTACGGATTTCCTGCCAATATCCTCGTCGTTGACGGCTCACCGAACAGGCACGTTGCGTTTCGCTCGATCTTGGAGGGTCTCGGGCAACAAATTGTCGAGGTGGCGTCGGGAGAAGACGCTCTCAGGCTGCTCGCCGAGGCCGAGTTCGCAGTCGTTCTGCTCGACGTGCACATGCCCGGCATGTCCGGGCATGAGACGGCCAAGCGCATGCGGCAGATCAAGAGGGCGCGACATACGCCGATCATTTTCCTGGCGGCACTCGCCGACGAGGTGCAAGCCAATGAGGGCTATGAGCTGGGAGCTGTGGACTACATCTTTCCAGCCATCGTGCCGGCGACCCTGCGCGCGAAGGTTAAGGTATTTGTGGATCTGTTCCAGATCCGCGCCGAGCTTGCTCAGTCGCACGCGCTCCTCGAGCAACGCGTACGTGAGCGGACGGAGGAGCTTGCTCAATCGACGGAGAGCCTCCGCATTGAGGTTCGCGAGCGCAAGCGGGGGGAGGAGCGACTTAGAATTCTGGTCAGCGAGCTGACCCACCGCGTCAAGAACCTGCTCGCGGTGCTGCAATCCATTATCATGCGGACGCTGACAGAAACCAGAAGTGTGGTCGAGTGCCGGGAAATTCTGATCGGCCGGCTGCATGCGCTCGCGCACGCGCACGAGCTTTTGACGGAGGCCTATTGGAAGGGCGCGACCATGAGAGAGATCGTAGAGGCCGAGATCTCCGGGTTTTCCGATCGCGTGGTTGCCGCAGGGCCGGACGTCGTTCTGACCGGCTCTGCTGTGCAGACCTTTTCGCTCATCGTGCACGAGCTCGCGACGAATGCGGCCAAATACGGTGCACTTTCGAATACCGGTGGAGCGGTGCGCATTGATTGGGACGTCACTCCGGACGAGCCGACGCGATACCTGAATTTTTCTTGGAAGGAACTTGGCGGGCCTTCAGTAGCTGCTCCATCCAGCACGGGCTTTGGTCTGACACTGATCTCGACGATGGCGGGCGCCTACGCGCTGCAGCCGATCGTCGAGTTTCCAAGTGAGGGCCTGGCGTGCCGGTTGAGACTGCCGCTCGACGTTGTCGCAGCGAAGACGGACGCTGAGTTCATGCTCTCGGGCGGGGCGCCTGCGGTGACCTAAAGCTATTCCCCGTCCACGGCGGGTGCGGATTCGAGGGCTTGGCTTGAGATCGACGATTTCACGAGGGGAGCGCCGTCGTCGTCGCGCGTGATGGTGAAGTCCTTAAATTGCATGGCGACGTTTTTCTCGCCAATGCCGAGGAAGCCGCCGACGCTCACGAGAACCCCCGCCACCTTGCCATCGTTATCGATGATAATATCCTCGATCTCGCCGATTTCCTGGCCCTGGTCGTTTAGCACATCGCGGTCGATCAACTGGGACGCGCGCCAGCTCTGAGTTGCAGATTGCGGGGCGGCTCGAGGGGTGGTCGCGTGCTGCTCGCTCGGCGTCTTCGTACCGGGTGTCGTTGGGCCAGGCGACGCTGGGGCCGGCGATGCTGGGCCAGGCGACGCTGGGGCCGGCGATGCTGGGCCAGGCGACGCTGGGGTGGTCGTGCTCGGCGGTTGCGGCTCGCTACCCTCCTCGGCGAAAGCCGGTGTGACTACGAAGACGGCAACGGCCGCTGCGGCGGCCATCAGCATCAAGCCCCTCGACGCACTCCCTTTGCGCATGACGATCACCTCCTGACACGGTTGCGAAGCATGGGGTGCAACCGCAGACCAGAAGGCAAGTTCCATCGGCCGCAGCCTAGAGCTACCTCGTGGGCGGCGTCTGCGGTCTACTCGAGGGCTCGGAGAGGCCTCTGGCAAAGCTCGCTACGTCGTCTTTCTGGCTGTGAGATATGCTGGCATTTTGGGTGTCCAGCCGGTGTGCGATGCGCGGAGAGCCATGGGGCCCGTAAATTGCGACAGCTCCGGCAATATCTCCGGGTTGCAGCCTTCGAGAGCTCTCGCTGTAGCGATATGACATCAGATGGCCGTCCCGCCCGGGATGGTCGAGGCCAATGGCGTGGCCGATCTCGTGCGCAAGGGTGTAGCGGAGATCGTAGACGTCCAGATTGCCGTCAAATCCAATCTTCCAGGGTGTCTCGGGGTTGAGGCAGATTAGCGACTGCGAGATGCCGGGCGAGCCTGGGCTATTGGTTGCGACATTGGTGAAGGCGCGGCCGCGCGCCTCCGCTTGGGCTCCGATGAGGAGGCCGGCGTCCGCTGCGTCGGCAACCTCGTGGAACTCGATCGCGGCAACGTCAGACCACATGGCGAATGCGGCATGAGCCTCCTCTCGGAAGCTTGATTGCGAAATGTGAGAGGCCGCAAGCGCACGGTCGACAGGGACCATGGCACCGCAATTTCTTGCCGCGGGGAATGATCTGGCCTGGGGGAGGAATGCGTATGTGATGCGTGCAGGAAGACCCTCGCGTGGCGCGGACCAGCTGACCTCCTGGCCTTCCAGCGCGAGAAGCCGATACTCGGGGCTCGTTGCCTCAGGGCCCGTCGCGTGCGACGGCTCGACCGCAATGGCGCAAGGTGCAGCAACAGCCGTGCACACGGCGAAAGCAATGGAAATTCCCCGCAATGGATCTGTCCCCACCTGCGCCACCCCCAAGGCGGCCATCAGCAAAACCTTAACGGCCGTGAGGCGCAAACGTCAATCACTTGTAACATCCCTATTTTACAAGGAATTTTTTGTCATTGTGACGGAATTGGCTGTTCCTCCGTAGGCGCGGACATTGGCCGGCAATGCGGAACAATGGAACCTCTTAGACGTTCACTACTAGGATCACGTGGAAGGCTTTTGGGCTCACGTGGAAGGAATGCGAACTCAACAACGGAGTACTTTCTTATGAGAAGACTTTCGCTACTTGCCTGCATTGGGGGCTTGGCCGTCGTGGCGACACTCGCAGGCACTCAGGTTTCGTCCGCGGCGCCGATGAGCGCGCCGTCGGAGCACGCGGCCAACAGCATTGTCGAGCAGGTTCACTGGCGGGGTTATCGTCATTGCCACTGGCGCGGCGGCTACCGGCATTGCCATGGCGGGCGGTACTATGGCGGAGCATATTATGGCCCTGGCCTCTACTTCGGCTATCACCGTGGATATCGCGGTTTTGGGCACCGTGGTTTCGGACACCGTGGTTTCGGACATCGTGGTTTTGGCTATGGAGGCTTTGGGCATCGTGGGTTTGGTCACCATGGCCGCCGGTAACGTGGCTGGCGGTAACGGTGAGACGCGCTACTAGGCTCAGTTCCGGTACAGTTGGCGTGGGCTCGAAAGGGCCCACGTATGGCCAACACACGCACGTAGGGCCGACACGGTGTGGCCGACCCGTTGTGGCGATGACGGCGCTCATCTCCCTCGCAGCTTCGTTATTGAGTGCGGGGTGGTTGAGTGGTACGGCACATGCTCGCGACCATCCTCATGAACTGGCACGCGAGGTGCAGCTGCGTCTGGATGCCAGCCTCGGTAGCCTGACGTGTAATCCGGGTGGCCAGGTTCGCCCGAGTGAGAGACCCACAGGTGACAACTTGCCGGATGATGAAGGCGCCGCGCCGGATGCATCTGGTCCCGCGGTTCGTGTCATCTGCTCCTTTACCTCGGAGTACGGCCTTGAGGAGATGTATTCGGGAACGCTGTTCCGCCGAGACGCGAGTAAGCAACGCACAGTAGACAAGAAACGCGGAGAAGACGGGGAGCTGGACAGCAGGGCGCTGGTCTGGATCGTACGCGGTCCCATCGAGCTTTTGGCAGAGCCTGGCTTCCTGAGCCAGACGTATACCCTGCGCTCGACGAAGGCCGAAGGGGCGATCGCGCCGCTTGTGCCGAAGGATGGCGATGATATGTCGATTGCGCTCTATGCCCTCAAATCCGATCCGACGCCGGCTCATCAAGGCGAAATCGTAACCACGCTCGAGCTCAAGCTCGAAATGGCGCCGACGTAAAGTGGCCTTGCGCGGGCGGCGCTCTCAAACGTCGACTTCTTTGCAGCGGACGACCTCCAGAAGCTCCGCGAGCCATATTCTCACCTCGCTCGGACCTTGGAACGCTGCAAAGTCGATCGAGAAGTGCTCGCCTGCTACGCGCAGGCCGTGGCCGGAGAGTGCCTGGCTCGCCTCGAAGGCCGGCTCGTCGCCGACATCGTCCCCGATCATGATGGGGGTGCGGCCCGAGAATTGCGGCATGGCCGCAAGCATCCTGAGGGCTGTGCCTTTCGATAGGCCTGCGGGCAGGATCTCGAAGACCTTGCGACCCGGAACGAGGCGAAACTGGCCGGCATGGCGCGCGAGCAGCTCGCTGAGCTGCTGCGCAATCTGCTGCTCCGCTTCCGGCGCGAGGCGATAATGAACGGTCAGTGCGGTTTCCTTGCTCTCGGTAAAGGCGCCAGGGATGCTCCTCGTCATCTCCGAGATTTGGGCGAACATGGTGGAGGGGATGGCGCCAGTGAGCACGGCCACGTCGCTCTCGGCCGAGACGCGGAGCTCGGAGCCGTGCACTCCGGATGCCGGAAGCCGCAGGGGCTGAAGCAGGCGGTCCACATCTGCTATGTGCCGGCCCGTTACGATCGCCACGGCGCCACCGAGCGCCACATAGAGGCCGTCCAGCAGATCGATGAGGCCTGCTGGCACCTCGACACCTTTCGGCGTCGTGGCCAGGTTAAGCAGCGTTCCATCCAAATCGAGAAATAGCGCGCAGTTGGCAGGGTCGCTGAGCACGAGGCCCGTGCAGGTGACCGCATGGCTCTCAGCGAGTGGTCTCACCGGAGCATGGATCGTTTGGCGAGCTGAGCGGCTCAAGACTAACCCCTTTTTCATCCCGGTCTCGTTCGTGCCTCACAATATGTAATATCTTTAGCGCGGTTGCGTAGTGTCAAAGGCGCCAGCAGAGACCATTCGGCTGCCCACGACTTTCTTCGAGCCTCGATAGGATCGCCGCGAGGGGGAGCAATCCCGATTGCGTATCGACGTGAGTGAGCACGGATGCGGCGTTGAGACTTGCCGCGCGCAAGGCCACGTCAATGGTGTTGCTATCGGCGGCGAAAGCCGCGAAGGTCGATGCGAACGCGTCGCCTGCGCCAGCCGTGCCAGCAATGTCGCGTGTGGCCGTTGCGGGGCAGTAATGGATCTCATTACCCCGAGCGGCGTAGGCGCCCTGGTCGCCATCGGTGATGACGGCCGTCTGAGTGCCAATTTTCAAAATGGCTGCGAAGAACGCTTTGAGGCTCATCGCGAAGCCGCCGCCGGAAAGGCCGCGCCTGGCCAGCCGCGGCATTGCCTCGTTGTCGTGGCTCCATCCGTTCACGCTGGGTGTACTTGGCAGCGGATCGCCTTCGCCAAAGGCACGTGCGAGAGGTGCCACAAGGACTGCAGCTTCGGCGCGATTGAGCGTCAGGATATGAATCTCTGGTAAGCCCTTTATGAACGCCTCGGTGTAGGCGGCAAGCTGACGGACGCCGGGATTTGCCGCAATAAGCGCGCCTTTGGCCTTGGCCCGGGCCAATATACCGGGAAAGCATTCGGCGGAGCGATTGCTGAGGTTTGAGACGTAGACGAGGTCACGGGCGAAGGCGTCGTCGCTGAAATCGGCCTCCTCAAGCGATGTATTGGCGCCGCGGAATGTGAAAATGGCGGCGTCGCGCTCATGCGAGGAGATAAGTACGGAGGCGCCCGTCGGGCGTTTCGGGTCGCGGCGGACGAAGGCGCTTGATATGCCTTCGCTGGCAAAGCGCTCTAGGATCGCCTTGGCGCGCTGGTCCTCGCCGAGCTTCACCAGCGCGGCCGTTTCGAAGCCGAGGCGGGCGAACGCGACAGCCGCGTTGGCGGCGCCACCTCCGCAATGCGCCGCGACCTCGAGAGCTTCGGTCTTTTGCCCCTCCTCGAGAAGCAGGAATGAGCTTTCCGCATTGCGCATACTCATGCGCTCGATGTGGGCACTGTCGATGATCGCGATGGTATCGATTGTGGCGCCGCCGATGGTGATGGCTTTCATGCCGGAACGATCTGTCTCTTTAGATTTCGCGGATGGCGCTGCGCTTATAGCGAGGGGGAGTCGCGGGTCGATGCAACTTGCTGGTTGTGTCGAGATGGAAGGCGGTTGCGCTGGCGCTGAGCTGCCTCAGTGCTCGAGAAATGTCCGGGCACTCGACCTCGCGCGCCGCCTCGCGTTTGGCGGCGTAGACCTCGAGTGCGGTGAGAAACGAGATCGCCCACGTTCGGGTGTCTTGCTGCTTTATGGCCTCCAAAAGCCGGGTGTGGCGCAGGATGCGCTCGCTTTTGCCCATCTCGAGAGCTCGGCGGATTGCGTCGGCGATTTCGTCGAGGTTATAGGGATTGACGATGAGGGCATCGGTCAGCTGCTCGGCAGCGCCGGCGAAGCGAGACAGGATGACGACGCCGGGATCCTCGGGATCCTGAGCTGCGATGTATTCCTTTGCCACGAGGTTCATCCCGTCGCGGAGCGGGGTGAAAAGCCCGATGCGCGAGGAATGATAAATATCGCGCAGGCGCCGCCGCGGCACAGACCGGTAGATGTAGTGGATGGGCACCCAGTCCAGCTCGCCGAACATGCCGTTGATCTTGCCGGATAGGGCCTCGAGCGTGCGGCGGATGTCGGTATAGGCCTCGACGCTTTCGCGCGTGGGCGGAGCAATCTGCGATAGCACGACCTTGCCGCGGTAGTGCGGAAACCGCTCGAGAAAGCGGCCGTAAGCCGCAAATTTTTGCGGCAGGCCTTTCGTGTAGTCGAGCCGATCGACACCGATCATGCGGACCGCGCCGCTCGGCGCGCCGGTCAATGGCGCTATCTGGTCGCTGCCCGCGAAGTCATTGACGATGATGCCGACGGGGAAACTCTCGACCGCGATGGGTCGATCTAGCGCCTTGATGCGGCCGTCCTGGAGGATGCGCCCCGAGATGCTGTCCTCGAAGACCTTGATCAGGTTTGCGACATCGGCCGCCGTTTGCAGGCCTACGAGGTCGTATGCCGCGAGGCTCGACGCAAGCTCGCGATGCTCGGGGATGGCGAGGAACGTCTGCGAGGGCGGAACCGGAATATGCAGGAAGAAGCCGATCGGGTTCTCGACGCCGCGCCGCCGGAGGCAGGCGGCAAACGGAAGCAAATGATAGTCATGCACCCAGATGATGTCGTCCGGCTTGAGAAGCGGGGTTAGTGCCTCGGCAAAGCGCTCGTTGACTTCGACGTAACGGCGGTAGAAGCCGGCGTCGAAGCGAGCGAGATCCAAGCGATTGTGAAAGACCGGCCAGAGGACCGAGTTGGAGTAGCCGAGATAATAGTCTGCGTACTCGTCGCCGGTTAGGGGTAGCGTCGCCACGACGTTGGAGCTCAAAGCGCGGCTCTGGGCGCGGCTCTGAGCCGCTGCCCGGCTGGTCCTCAGTTGTGCGATTTGTGGCTGTGTCCGTACGTTCGAGCTTGCCTCTTCCAGCTTGCCATTCCAGCCGAACCAGAGACCCGTGCGGCCGCGCAGGATGTCGGCGAGGACGACTGCCACGCCACCGGCCTGCGAGGCCCTGCTGAGGTCGACCACCCGGTTCGAGACAAGCACTACGCGAGCCAAGGCCCGATCCTCCGCAGTGGCTGCCCTCAGGCGCGCCAATCATTGCCAAGAGGAATGTCTCAACGGGCGAATTGTTCCGGCCGCCGAGGGGGCAAGCGTGGTCAGTCACGTTCACGTTGGACCAGCCAGATGAGGAAGGCGGTCGTTGCAATCAAGAGCGCAATGTAGGTCAGCAGGATCGCCAGCTCCATGGCGGGCAACGCGGACGTGACGGCACCCGTTCCACCGCCGTGTCCCACTAGCCGGCTAGTGTTCCTGCTCTAACGCTTGGTTCCCGCGCGTTAGCCCGGAACACTAGCCTAGTCCCTTGTTGGTGGTCTGGATGCACGAACGCTTGACGGCCTGCGCCCGGAATCAAGCGTTCGATCCAGATCACTAGCCGGCAAATCCTGGCCGGTAATCCCTCGCTACTCGAGCTCGAGACGCCTCGGCGTTGCGAAATGCTCGAGCTTGCCGGACGCCGACTTGATCTCGCTCCAGCTCGTGATCGGAAAGGTCAGGGAGGCGAGCGCTGCGGTTGGAAATTCCTGCGCTAGACCCTCGAGCAGCTTGCGGTCTCCGGTGGCCACAAGCTCGAGCGCGAGCGAGTGAAGGCCGGGATTATGCCCGACGACGAGCACATGCGCCTTGGCCGGGGCGATGTCGCGAACTCGAGCGAGGATCGTTGCCGGGCTCGCGAGGTAGAGCTTCTCCTCGTAGCGAACCTCGGGCGTGGGAGGGCCAAGTGCGGCGATGACGAGCGCGAGCGTGGCACGCGTTCTTACGGCGCCTGAGCAGAGCGCGATATCAGGCCGCAGCTCCTCGCGGCGCATGTATTTCGCGATCAGCGGCGCAGCCTTAGCGCCGCGCTTCGCCAGCGGGCGGTCATAGTCGTCAAGCTCGGTATCGCTCCAGCTCGATTTGGCATGGCGAAGCAAGGTCAATGTCAGCATGGCGCGACATTGACCATGCAAGGCTGCTAGTCAATCGGCTTTTGGCCATGGAGGGAGCATGATGGGAGATACATGAAACCGAGCGCGCGCAAAGTCTCGCCACGGCATCTTTTCAATACGGCTCGAACATCTTACAAGAGGCTTGCAAGGGGCTGGTTTCAAGAGGCTGGCACGCCGTCGCCATCGCGAACACTGCAAGGCTTGCGCGCAGTTTTGACACTTAGGTCTATGATTTAAGTAAGCCTACGATTTAAGGCCCCGTAGCTCAGCTGGATAGAGCATCAGTTTCCTAAACTGAGGGTCGCATGTTCGAACCATGCCGGGGTCGCCATTCGTCATTAATTGCAACGGTTTGGTGAACTTCCTTGCGGTACACGCCGAAGCCATGACAAGACCCGGTGCTGCTAGCGCCCATTTTGACTTGGCCGCATCGGCGACGTGCCCGTCTTTATGATTAACAGGGCCCATCTGGCAGCCAAGGAGCTTGCCCTGGACAGATTAGGAACCTGACGCTCTTCTGCCGGCTCGCACGTGGCCGTTGCCAGTGCGTGCGTGATCAAATAACAAGGTGCTTCTTTCTCGATAGCGTCGGCCCGTTGCGTCCCTCAAGCGAAGGCGGGAGCCGGCCGTGCGTGTCGCATCGACGTCCATATATTGCTGAACAACCGGAGTGTTATGAGAGACTTCAAGGACAAGGGACTAAGTGAACGGCTGCAGAATGCGGCGCGCGCCAAGCAGGCATTGGTTCAGAAGCTGCGCGAACGGCCGCTTGCCGATGATCCCGCGATCCTCCAGCGCAAGGCTGAGCGCGCGGCGATTGTAGCAGCCCGGGAAGCGCGGGCCAGCGCCAAGGCGCTTGAAGAAAAAGGAAGGGCTGAGCAGGCGGCGCGTGAAAGTGAAGAGCGGGCGCTTCAGGCCATGCGTCAAGCCGAAGAGGACGAATTGCGCAGGGCTCAGCTCGAAGCCGAGCAGAAGGTCGCGCGCGATGCGCGCTACGCGGCGCGGAAGAAGCGCAAGGGCTGAGCGCATCTACGTCGACGAGGCGGAGATTTTCCGCCCCGTCGCTGTCGATGGCGGGACTGGCCCGGTGCCTACTTCTTGACCGAGACCGTGAAGGCGACCTCGGCCTTCTTCTTTTCAGCGCCGGTGCGCGAGATGGTTGCGCCGCACTTATAGATTGATGAGAAGCCCTCGATCTTGCAGCTCTTTGTGTCGACGGTGAAGTCGAGGTCGCGCTTGCTGGCAACCTTGTTGATGTCAACCGGGTCATCGACGGCGAGATCCTTGTCGATGATCTCGAACTTCACCTTGTGCACGCCCGGCGCCACCTTCTTGGTGAGCTTCCAGTCCGGCTTGATGACCTTCTTGTCGATCGCGACGACCGGCGTCACCTGGACGTCGTTGTCGATCGTCATGCGGGCAAAGATGTCGCCCTTCGAAAGATCGTCGAACGCATCGAGTGCCTTGACGCTCTTTACAGTAATGACGATCTCATTGGTCGCACCTTGTGCGACCGTGTTGGACGGCGTCAGCGCGAATGTTGCGGCCACTAGTGCGGCTGCCACTGCGGACACGCGTGTGGCGTACGCTCTGTAAGAGACTCCAGGCATTTGATACTCCCCAGCCTATAATCGACAGTACAACTGGCCTCCCCAAAGGGGCGCGTCTAGGCGCCGCCCGGCTTTACACCTGGCACCGGTCCGTTTGCAAACTAGCAGGATATGGACCGGCTTGTCGCGCCGAACGTAACTCATGCTTAGCGCCCGTGGCGATTTGGTGACATTCTGCGACCGTAGCACACGTCTAAATGCAATATTGCCGTGCTATCTCGGCCGGGAACGCGTGAGACGCATGCTCAGGTGCCGGCGACTTCCGCGTGAGCCGATAGGATTTAACGCTCTTTTTCGTGCCTCCTTGCTCATGCCCAATTGTGGCCCGATGAGCAGGGTTGCCCGTATCGACGGGACTTGAGAGCCGAGGGTGGGGAAGCTATGGCGACCATTGTAACCGTGCATGGGACGTTTGCGCACATCGATGCGACCGGGCAAGGCTCGTCCGAGACATCGCAATGGTGGCAGAAGGGCAGCGAATTCGAGCGGCACGCGCAAGAGTTGATCAGCGGCCAGGACGGGGAGGTAAAGTTCCTGCCGTTCGTCTGGAGTGCGGAAAATAGCGAGCTCGAGCGGCGGGCTGCGGGATCGCGCCTGCTCGAGATGTTGCGCGAGCTTGATGCAAAGGGGGAAAGCTATTGCGTCATCGGCCATAGCCATGGCGGATCGGTGATCTCTGCGGCGCTTGTGGAAAGCGTCGCCTATGGCGCGCCGCTCGCCGGCCTCAAGAGGTGGATCACGGTCGGAACGCCATTCATCGAGATGAAGCGCGAGCCCTTCCTGTTCACGCGCCTCAATCTCGTACAGCGCGTGCTTTTCGTTGCCTCGCTCATGCTGCTCATCATGTTTGGCTTCTACGCCGGCGCGGAACTCCTGGAGGGAGCGCAAGACGGCGTCTATCTCCGGCGCCCAGAGCGCTTTTTCTTTTCCGGCGTGATGATGAGCCTGCCGTTCATCTTCTTCCTTGGAATCCTGCGCTACCTGGACCACAGAAAGCTCTATCTCTACAAGGCGAAATGGATCCAACGGGCCAAGGCCGAGTACAATCCGAAGTGGCTGCCGCTCTGTCATGAAAACGATGAGGCCGTGCAGGGCCTCAAGTACCTGCCCAAGGTGCAGCTCGACCTCATCGACCGGCACTTCGCAGCTTCGACGGTCTCGATGGCCGCCATCCTATTTCTGCCGCTCGGATATTTGTTCGCCGTGACGTCGCCGACGCTGATGGTCGGGATCGCCAATTTCCTCAAAAATGACGTTTACGCGGTCGAACAGTACGACAAGGCCAAGAGTGCGGAAGCTGAGGAGATGGAGCGCTTGAGCGGCCGGCTTCGCCAGGCGCGTCAGATGGCCGAGGGCACGGTGCTGGATCCCGTGGCAGCGGAAAGCGCGCGGCAGGAGGCGCAAAAGATCAGGACCACCCTGCGCGGAATGCGTGCGCATCTCAACGAGACGGATCCCGAGTTCCTGCGCTATGAGCGGGCGCAACGCTTCAAGCGCCGCTTCCTCGAGGAAAACGGCAAGACGTGTGCCGGCGGAACGCTGTGCGGCGAGGGCAAGCATTTTAGCGTCAACGCCAAGCTCATGTTCCACGTGGTGACCGACGAGCTTTCCGCGGCCGTCATTTCGGATGAGGGCGACTTTGGCAATTTTGGTGGACTGCTGCGCCTGCTGATACCGATTGTGCTTGTGCCGGTGATCTCGGCGCTGGTCGCGATTGTGCTTCTCATGATCACCGAGTTCATCGCCCATCGTCTCAGCGCCATATCGGCCTATTGGCTCAATCGTCTGACACTCGCGGAGATCAAGCGCTCGGCTTTCGGCAACGATACCGAGAGCGAGATCGCCATCGGCGCCGACAGGCGGCCGAACTGGGTCGTGCCGCAGAATTCTTACCTGCCGACAGAGCTTGGGGATTTGATCGCTTCCTATTCAACGTCGACAGCTGTCGAGACGCTGGCCAAGTTCCGAAAGGCAATCACGACGCTGGCTTTTGCCGAGGGCGAGACGAAAGCCGGAGTGCTGTTTACCTACTTCACTTGGAAGGAGCTGATCCACGCCACGTACTTCGACGTGCCGGAGTTCCGCAAGCTCGTGATGCTTGCCTTGAGCCGAACGGAAGGGTTCCAGCCAAAAGCGAAGTTCGTGACCGATCCCGACTACGTGCGGACGGGTGGCTGGCTCAAGGCGCTCGAGCCGGCTGCGGCTGGCACGGCGAGTGGCTGACCTCAAAGTCTCAATACCACTTAGCCCTTGCTGTGCGATGCGCCCCGCAAAGAGGAGCAATTGCACGGCCGGCTTCTCGGTGGCACCTTGATCGGACGTGATCTCGCACCGTGCCTCGGCCTTAACGATCGTTCCAACTTTTGGGCGGAGCGGTCGGCCTGATGATCGTTCATCGAGCAGATCGGGATGTTTGATGCGGCTTCAGGGATGCGGGCATCTCTCTATGTATCTGTAATTACTGCGCAAGGTTTGTTCTCCTTCGGCTTGGCATGCGGCTTGCGCTTAGCTTAACCGCTGTTAACACAGGGGAGCTAAATGGCAACGCGACGTGGTTTGATTGGACAGGTTTCGGGGTTTGTTGCGGCAGCCGCGCTTTTGGCAGGCGCGCCGGCCGCGGCGGCTGAGGAAACAATCAAGGTCGGCATCCTTCATTCGCTCTCGGGCACGATGGCGATCTCCGAGACGAGCCTCAAGGACGCTATGCTCATGCTTATCGAGGAGCAAAACAAGAAGGGCGGTCTCCTCGGAAAGAAGCTTGAGGCGGTGGTCGTCGATCCCGCATCCAACTGGCCGCTTTTTGCCGAGAAGGCGCGAGACCTCATCGCCAAGGACAAGGTTGCCGCCGTGTTCGGCTGCTGGACCTCGGTCAGCCGCAAGTCGGTCCTGCCGGTGTTCAAGGAGCACAACAGTATCCTCTTCTATCCCGTTCAGTACGAGGGCGAGGAGAGTGAGCGCAACGTCTTCTATACGGGCGCTGCGCCGAACCAGCAGGCCATTCCCGCGGTCGACTACCTGATGAGCGAGGACGGCGGCTCGGTGAAGCGGTGGGTGCTTGCTGGCACGGACTACGTCTATCCGCGCACAACCAACAAAATCCTCGAGGCCTACCTGATCTCAAAGGGCGTGGCCAAAGAGGACATCATGATCAACTACACGCCGTTCGGCCATTCCGATTGGCAGACGATCGTGGCCGACATCAAGAAATTCGGCTCGGCCGGCAAGAAGACGGCTGTCGTTTCGACGATCAACGGCGATGCAAACGTGCCCTTCTACAAGGAGCTCGGCAACCTCGGCATCAAGGCAACGGATATTCCCGTCGTGGCGTTCTCGGTCGGCGAGGAGGAATTGGCCGGCCTCGATACGAAGCCGCTGCTCGGGCATCTGGCCGCCTGGAACTATTTCCAGTCGATCAAAGATGCGGGCAACGACGCGTTCATCGCCAAGTGGAGGGAGTTCACCAAAAACCCGAAGCGCGTGACCAATGATCCCATGGAAGCGCACTACATCGGGTTCAATATGTGGATCAAGGCCGTGGAGAAGGCCGGCACCACCGACCCCGATAAGGTCATCGATGTGCTTCCCGGCATCGAGGCTCCGAACCTCACGGGCGGCATCTCGAAGATGCTTCCGAATCACCACATCACGAAACCCGTGCTGATCGGCGAGATCAAGGCCGATGGCCAGTTCGAGACCGTTTGGAAGACCAAGGATCTGGTGGCGGGGGACGCCTGGACCGACTATCTGCCGGGCTCGAAGGATCTCGAAGCCGACTGGGTGGGGCTCAAGTGCGGCAACTACAATAAAGTTGAGAAGATGTGCATGGCCGCGGCCAAGTAGCTTTGTCCGCTCGTGTGGTTCAGATTGCGAAGTCCGCCCGGTAGCTGGTCTCAGAGGCGGACTTCGCAATCTAGTTTCATTCAGGAAAATGCCGGAAGGCCGTCGCAGCGGCCTTTCGATTTTTGACAAGGGGCTTCGCGCTTGAAGCTCGACGCGTCGAGGGATAATGGAACGCAAACGAGCGACTATTCTTCCACTCTGTGCCGCGCTTCGGGTGGCGCTGCATGCGTTTTCTTTCCTGGCCATTGTCGGACTCCTGTCGCAGGAGCCGGCGCGAGCCGATGCGGCCGCTTTCGAGGCACTCGTCCAGAAGCTTGGTGCTGAGAGCTACTCCGAGAAGGCAGCCGCGGTCGAGGCGATGGCAGCCACGGGCGAGCCGCGGGCGCTCGAGATCATCAAGGCGCTCGCCGCGGGTGTACTCTACAGGCGCAAATCGGACGGAATGCTGGTTGTTGCTGTGCCCAAGGGCGGCGGCGTGCTTACGCTCAATGCGGCGGCCAGTGGTGCCGCGGCCGGCGAAGCGCCTGACGGCGAGCTCGAGGCGATCGGGCTCAATAACCGCGTGCGGCGCGCGATTGACAGCGCCCTCGGCGCACTGACCTTGCTCAATGCCGATCCAGCCGAGCGGATCCGCGCCGCGAATTCCATGTTCAAGTCTCCCAATGCTGCTACAGCGCTTCCCGCGCTCGACGCTGCACTCAAGGCGGAGACGAACGCATCGGTGCGAACGGCGTTCGAACGCGCGCGCGCAGCTGTATTGCTCGCAAGCTCCGATTCTTCGATCGCGGACAGGGTGAAGGCGATCGATATTCTTCAGGAAAACGGCGGTCAGGATGTGCTTGGCCTGCTCGAGAACGCGAGCGCAAGCAAGGACGAGGCCGTCGCGGCGCTTGCCAAGGCCGCGGTGGAGCGGATCAGGTCGAGGCTCGCCCTATGGTCGCTTGCGCAAAATGCCTGGTACGGGCTATCGCTCGGCTCGGTGCTGCTGCTGGCGGCGATAGGTCTTGCCATTACGTTCGGAGTGATGGGCGTCATCAACATGGCGCATGGCGAGATGGTGATGATCGGAGCCTACGCCACGTTCGTCGTGCAGGAGGGCATGCGGCTCTATAGTCCAGGGCTACTCGATTATTCGCTCCTCGTCGCGCTGCCGCTGGCCTTCGCCGTCACCGGGGCAATTGGCATCGCGATCGAGCGCGGCATCATTAGCTTTCTCTATGGACGGCCGCTCGAGACGCTCCTCGCGACGTTCGGCCTGTCGCTCATCATTCAGCAAGCCGTGCGCACAATCTTCGGACCGACCAACCGCGAGGTCTCGGCGCCGTCTTGGATGTCGGGAGCGTTTGAGGTTGGCGGGCTTTCGGTCACGTACGGGCGGCTCTGGATCATCGTCTTCGCGCTCGCGGTATTCGTGGCGCTGCAACTTCTCTTGAAGTTGACCTCGTTCGGACTGCAGATGCGCGCTGTCACGCAGAACCGCGGCATGGCCAGCTCAATGGGCATTCGCACGCGGCGCGTCGACGCGATGGCCTTCGGTCTCGGTTCCGGCATTGCCGGCATCGCAGGCGTGGCACTGTCGCAGATCGACAACGTGTCCCCAAACCTCGGGCAGAGTTACATCATCGATAGCTTCATGGTGGTGGTGTTCGGTGGCGTCGGCAATCTCACTGGGACGCTTGTCGCGGCGCTGACGCTCGGCGTCGCAAACAAGTTTCTCGAGCCGCTTGCGGGGGCGGTGCTCGCCAAGATCCTGATGCTCGTGTTCATCATCCTATTCATTCAGAAGCGTCCTAGAGGGCTCTTTGCGCTCAAGGGCAGGTCGGTGGAAGCATGATCTTGCGGCATTTCCTCGGGCAGGACGAAGGGCGCGTTCGAGCCGTCGTGCTGGCACTTGTCGTGGTCGCAGCGATCGTGCCGGTGCTGGCGCTTGCCGTGCCTGAGGGCTCGTGGCTGCATGTGCCGCCGCATGCACTCGCGCTTTTCGGCAAGTATGTCTGCTTCGCGCTGCTTGCGGTCGCGCTCGATCTCGTCTGGGGCTATTGCGGTATTCTCTCGCTCGGCCATGGGGCGTTCTTCGCGCTGGGCGGCTATGCGATGGGCATGTATCTTATGCGCCAGATCGGCTCGCGTGGCGTCTATGGCGACCCGGTGCTGCCGGATTTCATGGTGTTTCTGGCCTACAAGGAGTTGCCGCTCGCGTGGTACGGCTTCGGCTCGTTCGGCTATGCCATGCTGATGGTGCTGCTCGTGCCGGGGCTCTTGGCTTTCATCTTCGGGTGGTTCGCGTTCCGCAGCCGCGTCACCGGCGTCTACCTGTCGATCATCACGCAGGCGATGACCTATGCCTTGCTGCTCGCCTTTTTCCGCAACGATATGGGCTTTGGCGGCAATAACGGCTTGACCGACTTCAAGGACATTCTCGGCTTCAACATCCAGGCGACGAGCACGCGGGCGGCGCTGTTCTCGGCGTCCGCACTGGCGCTCGCCGGCGGTCTCCTCATTGCGCGCTATATCGTGGCGTCGAAAGCGGGCAAGGTTCTGATTGCCATTCGCGATGCCGAGAGCCGGACGCGGTTCATCGGCTATCGTGTCGAGGACTACAAGCTCTTCGTGTTCGTTGTGTCGGCGTGCATGGCGGGTGTCGCGGGCGCGTTCTACGTGCCGCAGGTCGGTATCATCAATCCGTCCGAGTTCCAGCCGTCGAACTCCATCGAAGCCGTGATTTGGGTGGCGGTTGGCGGGCGGGGGACGCTTGTCGGAGCAGCGCTCGGTGCGTTCCTCGTCAATATGCTGAAGACTTGGTTCACAAGCGCGTTCCCGGAATACTGGCTCTTTGCGCTCGGCGCGCTTTTCGTGCTGGTCACGTTGTTCTTGCCGAAGGGCGTACTCGGGCTAATCGGGCAGATTGATCGCGATAAGCTCTCTGGGCTCTGGGATCGCCTGATGAGAAAGGGGTCGTCGCCCGTGGCGGCGCCGGTCAAGCCGGAGGTGGCCGAATGACTGCAGCCATGGGCGAGGCCTCACTCTCCCTGACCCCTTCGGTCCTTTATCTCGATGGCGTGTCCGTCTCGTTCGACGGGTTCAAGGCCTTGCGCGGTCTCTCGCTCCAAATCGCACCCGGCGAGATGCGTGCGATCATCGGCCCGAATGGTGCGGGCAAGACGACAATGATGGACGTCATCACTGGCAAGACGCGGCCGAACGAGGGGGACGTGCTGTTCGACGGCACCGTCGACCTCACGAAGCTCGACGAGGCACAAATCGCCGAACTCGGTATCGGCCGCAAATTCCAGAAACCAACGGTGTTCGAAAGCCATACGGTCGAGGATAATATCAGGCTCGCGCTCAAGAACCCGCGCGGACCGCTCACGACCTTGTTCTGGTCCTCGTCCAAGGCGGAGGAGGAGCGCATCTCGGAGATTCTCGAGGTCGTAATGCTCGAGGAGAGCCGGAGGCGCTTCGGCGGAGAGCTGTCGCACGGGCAGAAGCAATGGCTCGAGATCGGCATGCTGCTCGCCCAGGACCCGAAGCTTCTCCTCGTCGACGAGCCGGTTGCCGGCATGACGGATGGTGAGACGGCACAGACGGCGGAGCTGTTGCGGAAGATCTCGGCGTCGGCAAAATCGGTCGTCGTCGTCGAGCACGATATGGATTTCGTGCGCGCGCTTGGCGTCAAGGTCACCTGCCTGCACGAAGGGTCGGTGCTGGCCGAGGGATCGCTGGCGGAAGTCAGCGCCAATCCGCGCGTCGTCGAAGTTTATCTCGGAAGGTAGCGACATGCTGAGCATCGAGGCCGTGAACCTGCATTACGGCGCGGCGCAGGCTTTGAGGTCCGTGACGCTCTCGGCCAAGCCAGGCGAAGTGACCTGCGTGCTCGGACGCAACGGCGTCGGCAAGACCTCGCTCATGCGGGCGATTGCGGGACACCGGCCGGTCTCCGCCGGTAAGATCACATGGAGGGGTGTAGACCTAAAATCCAAGGAGCCGCATGAGCGGGCGCGGGCGGGAATTGCCTTCGTGCCGCAGGGGCGAGAAATTTTTCCGCTGCTCTCTGTGCGAGAGAACCTCGAGACGGGATTTGCGCCACTGGCGCGAGGGGAGCGTACCGTGCCTGGCGAGATCTTCGAGCTTTTCCCGGTGCTTCGTGACATGCTCGGACGGCGAGGCGGAGATTTGTCCGGCGGGCAGCAGCAGCAGCTCGCGATCGCCCGCGCGCTCGTCATGCGGCCGAGCTTGCTTCTGCTCGACGAGCCGACGGAGGGAATTCAGCCATCAATCATCAAGGATATCGGTCGCACGATCACGTATCTGCGCGACAAGGGGACGATGGCGATCGTGCTCGTGGAGCAGTACTTTGACTTTGCCCGCGAGCTCGCGGACCGGTTCGTCGTGCTCGAGCGTGGTGCGGTGGTAATGAGCGGCGACAAGGCCGAGCTGCAACGTCCGGGCGTTCGTGAGCGTGTCGCGATCTAATGTCTCCGGGCTAGGCTGATTGATGGCCTTGCCCGTGCGCGGCCTGCATAGCTATGAGGCTCGAGTGGGATTTTCTTATTGGTGATGCATGGCGCTCAACTCGTGACGGCACCCGTGGGCCTCGCATCAACGGCGAGCCTCCTCGAACCTGTGCGCGTGCGTGGCGGCGTGGACGTCGAGTTCGCCGTGCGCGGCGGCGAGACGTTCGCGAGCAGCGTCTACGAGCACGGCGGATATCGGGTCCTGTTGCCGAAGGCCTGCGGGCGGACGGAAGCCGTGATCATCAATACCGGCGGTGGCATGGCTGGTGGGGATCACGTCTCCATGAGCTTCAAGGTCGCGGAGCACGGGGCTCTGGTTGCGACAAGCCAGGCGGCCGAGCGCGTCTATAGGACACTTGGGCCTGTGACGCGGACGACGGTTCGTCTTGAGGCCGGGCATAACGCTCGCCTGTTCTGGCTGCCGCAAGAGACGATCCTTTACTCAGGTGCCAAGCTTGGGCGCCGGCTCGAAGCTGATGTGGCCGGTTCCGCGTCGCTGCTCGTTTCGGAGATTGCGATATTCGGCCGGGACGCGATGGGCGAGCGGGTCATGGATGCCTCGTTTTCCGACCAGTGGCGGGTGCGGCGCGACGGCCGGCTGGTGCTTGCGGAGGCAATGCTGCTCGACGGGCCGATCGACAAGCTCTTGCAACGACGCTCCGTGGCAGATGGCTCCCGTGTCGTGGCGACCATGCTATGGATGGCGCCCAATGCTGAGGATCAGCTCGAGGCAGCTCGCGCTTCGCTCGAGGGAAGCCGCGTGCGGGCGGCGGCCAGCTCTTGGAATGGGCTCCTCTTAGTGCGTATGATCGGCGAGAAAAGCGAAGCCGTGCGGAGGTCGGTTGCCGCGGTGGTCCGGGCGCTGACCGCGTCGGACATGCCGCGCGTCTGGGCAACATGATGAGCTATCGTAGCAGAGGGGAGGTCTCGTGAATCTGACGCCGAGAGAGAAGGATAAGCTTTTGATCGCGATGGCGGCGCTGGTCGCGCGGCGGCGGCTCGAGCGTGGCGTGAAGCTCAACCATCCGGAGGCCGTGGCGCTGATCTCGGATTTCGTCGTGGAGGGCGCAAGGGACGGCCGCTCGGTTGCCGAGTTGATGCGGGCGGGAGCGCAAGTGATCAGTCGGGATAAGGTGATGGAGGGCGTAGCCGAGATGATCCACGACGTGCAGGTCGAAGCGACGTTTCCGGACGGGACCAAGCTCGTTACCGTGCACAATCCAATTCGATAATGGAGCTGGGTATGCGGCATCGTGCAACAAGGAAGCGTCGTGCAACAAGGAAAGAGACATGATCCCGGGTGAAGTCATGACGGCGGACGGTGAGATCGAGCTCAACGCCGGGCGGGCGACGGTGACGCTTGAGGTAGCAAATACCGGCGACAGGCCGATCCAGGTCGGCAGTCACTACCATTTCTTCGAGACGAACCCGGCGCTGGCCTTCGATCGCGACAAGGCGCGCGGGTTCCGGCTCGATATCGCGGCCGGCACAGCCGTGCGCTTCGAGCCCGGGCAGTCGCGCACCGTGACGCTGGTCGAGCTCGCTGGCAGCCGCACGATCTATGGCTTCCGGCAGGCGATCATGGGCAAGCTTTAGTCTAAAAAGAATTTGAAGGGGTTTCGCAGCCGATGGCGAGGAAGATCCGACGCGACGCATATGCGCAAATGTTCGGGCCGACGACCGGCGACAAGGTGCGGCTTGCGGACACCGATCTCGTCATCGAGGTCGAGCGCGACTTCACGATCTACGGCGAGGAGGTGAAGTTCGGCGGCGGCAAGGTCATTCGCGACGGCATGGGGCAGGCGCAAATCTCGAATGCGCAAGGCGCGATGGATACCGTCATCACCAATGCGCTCGTGCTCGACCACTCGGGCATCTACAAGGCGGACATCGGGCTCAAGAACGGGCGCATCGCCGCGATCGGCAAGGCAGGCAATCCGGACATTCAGCCGGGTGTCACCATCGTCATCGGGCCGGGGACGGAGATCATCGCCGGCGAGGGCAAGATCGTCACGGCCGGTGGCTTCGATACGCATATCCATTTCATCTGTCCGCAGCAGATCGAGGAAGCGCTGTGCTCAGGTGTCACCTCAATGCTCGGTGGCGGCACGGGCCCAGCACATGGCACGTTCGCGACAACGTGTACGCCGGGCCCATGGCACCTTGCCCGCATGATCGAGGCGGCGGACGCATTTCCGATGAACCTCGGGTTCTCGGGCAAGGGGAATGCCTCGCTGCCGGGCGGGCTCGTCGAAATGATCGAGGCGGGGGCCTGCGCATTGAAGCTGCACGAGGATTGGGGAACGACGCCAGCGGCGATCGACAACTGTCTAAGCGTGGCCGACGCCCACGATGTGCAGGTCATGATCCATACTGATACGCTAAATGAGAGCGGCTTTGTCGAAGATACGATCCGGGCATTCAAAGGGCGCACCATTCACGCCTTTCATACCGAGGGTGCGGGAGGCGGACATGCGCCGGATATCATCAAAGTCGCGGGACTGCCGAACGTTCTGCCGTCGTCGACCAACCCGACGCGACCGTTCACGGTCAACACGCTCGATGAGCATCTCGACATGCTGATGGTGTGTCACCATCTCTCGGCGTCGATCCCCGAGGACCTGGCGTTCGCCGAGAGCCGCATCCGCAAGGAGACGATCGCGGCGGAGGATATTCTGCATGATCTCGGTGCGCTCTCGATGATGAGCTCGGACAGCCAGGCGATGGGGCGGGTCGGTGAGGTCATTATCCGCACCTGGCAGACGGCACATAAAATGAAAACGCAGCGCGGGCCGCTTCCCGAGGACAAGGGGCGGGGGAACGACAACTTCCGCGCCAAGCGCTACGTCGCGAAATACACGATCAATCCAGCGATCGCGCATGGCGTTGCCGATATCATCGGCTCAGTGGAAGTTGGCAAGCTCGCCGATCTCGTCGTCTGGTCGCCGGCATTCTTCGGCGTGAAGCCCGACTGTATTCTGAAGGGCGGGGCAATTGCGGCGGCGCCGATGGGCGATGCGAATGCTTCGATCCCGACACCGCAGCCAGTGCATTATCGGCCAATGTTCGGGGCGTTCGGCCGCGCGATTGCCTCAACTTCCGTGACATTCGTCTCGAAGGCTGCGGTGGCGGGGGATCTGGCGCAGAAGCTCGGCGTCGCAAAGCCGTTCCATGCCGTGTCGAACGTTCGCGGCGGTATCGGCAAAGCAGACATGGTGCATAATGGCGCGACGCCGCACATCGAGGTCGATCCGGAGACCTACGAGGTGCGAGCAGACGGCGAGCTCCTGGTGTGCGAGCCAGCGGCTGCGCTGCCGATGGCGCAGCGCTACTTTATGTTTTGAGGACCATGTTTTGAGGACCGCCGTCGAGGTGATGGGAGGCCGTCGCGCATGCTGCGAGTGACAGAGGTCGTAAGGCGCACGGCGCGGGGCGCGGTGGTGCCGATCGATACCATTACACTCGACCGCCATTCGCGCGCGCGGCGGCGCATCGCTATGCGCACGGATGGCGGCCGGGAGTTTCTGCTCGATCTGCAAGAGGTCACCTATCTTGCCGAGGGCGACGCGCTCGTGGCCGAGGGGCAGCATATCGTCGTTCGTGCCATGCTTGAGCCGCTTATGGAGGTGCGTGCGCCGAGCCTTGTGGAGCTTGCCCGGATCGCGTGGCATCTCGGCAATCGTCATACGCCGGCGGAGATCACCCCGGACGCCATATTCGTTTTGCCGGACCATGTGCTGGCGGCCATGATCGAGGGGCTCGGCGGAACCGTGCGGCAGGTGGTGCGCGCCTTCGAGCCGGAGGGCGGAGCTTACGGCGGGCATGGCACGCTCGCGACGTCTCACCATTCGCACGAGGGCCACGGTCATGGGGCTCATCATGGGTCCGGAGAGGCCGGCCATCACCAAGCGCACGATTGACGTGATGGCGGACGGCGGCAGCGAAGCTGAACTGTCTTGGGCTGGATCAGGCGATGAAGCCACAAGTGAGGCTGTTCCGGATCTCCTGATGATCTGGATGTCGCCAGGGTTTCCCGTCGGGGCGTTCGCTTTCAGCCATGGGCTCGAGAAACTGGTCGAGGATGGCGTGGTATGTGACCGCGGGCATCTTGAAGCATGGCTTTCGGATCTCGCGACGATGGGCTCGCTGCGGAACGATCTCATATTGCTCGCGGAGACGTGGCGGGGAGTGTTGGAGAGATCGGCCGAGCGTGTCATGAACGTTTCCGAGCTTGCTCTCGCTCTGCAGCCCTCGGCGGAACGCCATCTCGAGACGGTGACGCAGGGGGTGGCGTTTCATCAGACCGTTGCTGCGGCTTGGCCTGCGCCAGGGGCGGGGCTCCTTGAAGCTCGGGAGATTGCTTATCCGGTCGCGGTCGGGCTGGCGGCGGCCCGGCACGGATTGCCCCTGCCGCCGACACTTAATTGCTATGCGATCGCCTTTGTCTCCAATCTCGTGTCGGCGGCGATCCGGCTCAGCGTCATCGGACAGACCGACGGCCAGCGCACTTTGGCGGCACTACTTCCGATCTGTCGCAGCGTCGCGGCTCAGGCGGCCACTCAGAGCCTCGACGATCTCGGGAGTGCTACGATCGCCTCCGACCTTGCGTCGCTTTTCCATGAAACGCAGTATTCGAGGCTTTTCCGCTCATGAGCATGCAATCTGGATCAACGAATGGGCCGCTGCGCGTCGGCATCGGCGGGCCGGTTGGTGCCGGCAAGACGACGCTTACAGAGGCGCTCTGCAAGCGCTTTCGCGCGGTGCATGACCTTTGCGTGATCACGAACGACATCTATACGAAGGAGGACGCTGAGATCCTGATGCGAGCGCAGGCGCTGCCGCTCGACCGCATCTATGGTGTTGAGACCGGTGGTTGTCCGCATACGGCGATCCGGGAGGATTGCTCAATCAACCTTGCGGCAATCGAGACCATGCGGCGGCGCTTTCCGGCGCTCGAGCTGATCCTCATCGAATCGGGTGGCGACAATCTCGCTGCAACATTTTCGCCTGAGCTTGCGGACGTTACCATCTACGTTATCGACGTGGCGCAGGGAGAGAAGATCCCGCGCAAGGGTGGCCCGGGGATCACGCGCTCGGATTTGCTGGTCATCAATAAAACTGATCTCGCGCCTTACGTCGGCGCAAATCTCGAAATCATGGAGCGCGACGCGATGCGAATGCGGGGCGAAAAGCCATTTGTCTTTGCGGAAGCCCGCCATGGAAAGGGCATTGAGGCGATCGCGGCCTTCATTGAGAGGGCAGGGGGGCTTTCCGCAACTGGCTCGGGCTGAGCGATAAAACGAACTGGATCGGGTTAGCGTCGCGCTGCGGAGGAGCGAATGATCTCGGATATCAATCTAGCCGCCGCTGCAGCGGCGGGCATTAGTGCCTGGGCGATGATTGTCGGCCTAGTGTTCTGTTGGCGTCCGTGGGGGCGGCAGACGTCGAAGTATGGGTTCGCGGCATTTGTGGGTCTTACGTTTATTGGCTTGAACACCGTGCCACCACCAGCTCCGGTGCCGCCGCCAGCACCTTCAGGCCCGGAACTCACAGTGGATGCAGCCGCAGCTTGCACGATTCAAGCGCTGACCGAAAAACTTGAGGTCGAGCCAGAAATTGGAGCTGGTTCCAGCCGGGAACAGCGTGACCAGGTTCTGGCCGTGATGCAGCGCAACTCCGAGCATGCCGCTCAGGCTGCTCGGGCCTGTATTTCCCCAAAGATGGCAACGGCTCTCGCCCGTATTGACATTTTTCTTGTTCATGTTGGGGCTCTCTGTGGGGTTAAGGCGAGCAAGTATCTGGTCAGCTCGTCAGAAATCGATCTTATCAACGGAGCGGCGCTCGCCTACTACACCCCGCAGCTCGATGGCCCGTATAGTCAAGGTCAGGCGGCGGCGCGCGCCGAATTCAATGGCGTGGTTCGCGAAGCCACAGCGGAGGTGCGCGCCATTTGTGCCCGCTACATTGCGAGCTACGGCGCCGAGGGTAGCGAATACGCAGGGCTACTCGTGCCACTCAGCGAGGCCACGAAGCCGGCCAGCGCGACGGCCATCGATCGCGACATGCGGCGCCTCTTCGAGGAGTATCAATCGTTCAAGGATCGCGACACATTCCAGCGCTACGGCTATGCTATCAAAGGCCCCTACGCGGCCTGGAGTGAGCGCGTCCAAGCGCTCCACAGTCGCCCCGGGTATGCGTTAGGGCTCATGCGGCGTTGCGATGTTGTGCCGTTCGATCTGTGGAATGCCGGCACGGATGCTTACGGCGGGAGAATGACGGCCTTCCGCGCCGAGATCGAAAGCAAATTCGCCGATTGCTTCCGTCGCTGATCGCCAACTCACTCAATCCGGCGATCATATGCCAGTGTAACCCATGATGGTACCCGTGCTATGAGCAGTAGCCCTCTCTGCGCGCGGCACAACATGTCGGATCACTGGAATTGGTGCGGCGTCGGTTTTGGAGCGGCCTTTGTAGTGATGCAAATCATACCGCTAGGGAACGAGCTGAAATGGGTCTGGCTTGGTCTGAGCATTGCAAGGCCTGCCGAGTCAGCCGCGGTTCATTGACCGCAGTTTGCTGGCCGCACTTCTTTAACCGCACTGTGCGCGGTGGCGGAGGAGGTGGTCGGCGAGGACGAGGGCCATCATAGCCTCGCCCACCGGGACGGCGCGGATGCCGACGCACGGGTCGTGGCGGCCCTTGGTGACGATGTCGGTCTCGTTGCCGTCGACGTCGATGGTCTGCCGCGACGAGAGGATCGACGACGTCGGCTTCACGGCAAAGCGGCAGACGATGGGCTGGCCGGTCGAGATGCCGCCCAGGATGCCTCCGGCGTGGTTCGAAAGGTAGCGCGGCTTGCCGTCATGTCCGATGCGGATCTCGTCGGCGTTGGATTCGCCCGTGAGCTCGGCTGATGCCATGCCGTCGCCGATCTCGACGCCCTTAACGGCGTTGATGCTCATCATGGCGCTGGCAAGATCCTGGTCGAGCTTGCCGTAGAGCGGCGCGCCGAGGCCGGCGGGTACACCCTCCGCAACAATCTCAATCATAGCACCGATCGAGGAGCCGGCCTTGCGCACGGTATCCAGATAATGCGTCCAGTCGGGTACCGAGCCTGGGTCGGGGCAGAAAAGCGGGTTGGCGTCGACTGCGTCCCAGTCCCACCGCGATCGATCGATCCTGTGCTCGCCGACCTGGATCAGGGCGCCACGAATGCTGACGCCGGGTCCCAGCACCTTGCGGGCTATGGCACCAGCCGCGACGCGCATCGCCGTCTCGCGTGCGGACGAGCGGCCGCCACCCCGGTAGTCGCGAATGCCGTACTTCTGCCAATAGGTGATATCGGCGTGGCCGGGGCGGAACTTGTCCTTGATGTCGCCGTAGTCCTTGCTGCGCTGGTCGGCGTTCTTGATCAGGAGCGAGATTGGCGTGCCGGTCGTAACCAGGGTGCCCGCGCGGTTCTCGAACACACCTGAGAGGATTTCCACCTCGTCCGGCTCGCGGCGCTGGGTGGTGAAGCGGGATTGGCCGGGTCTCCGCTTCTCGAGAAATGCCTGGATCTCAGGCGCGGTCAGGGGGACGCCGGGCGGGCAGCCGTCGACCACGCAGCCGATCGCCTCGCCGTGGCTTTCGCCCCAGGTGGTAACGCGGAACAAGTGACCGAAGGTGTTGTGTGACATTGGTGCCGCTGTATTTAGGGGGGCGCTGTGCTTAGGGGTGTCGCCGTGCTCGGGCCGCTGCTTTCGTTTTTCCACTCAGCCCACGAATGCGAAAAGAGAATTTAGTCGCATTTCATGTGCAACCGAAGTCGCCGCGTGGCTGCGCCGTCTTTTCTTAAGATCAGGGCGCGCATGCCGCAAGTCATGACGGTCGCAGTTTTGATTGGAAAGCAGACGCGACGCAGATAAGCAGGTCAGAGTGCCTGCCTTTTGCGCTTTCCTTAGATGGAGGCAGAAGCGGGTGCCATGCCGGTCCTGGCTGCATACAGGAATGGCGTGCTCGTTCCTTCGGTGCGCGTATTCGCGTAGTCCGGCTGCTCCTCGCGGTTTTGAGCAACTGCGTTCGAGCGGACCGTCATGATGTGGCTTGGTGGAAGGGTCGGAGCTGCCGCTGCTCTGGCCCTTTCTCGTTTTTAACATCAGAGCCAGCGCATGGTGGCCCGCACGAGGACCAGGACGCGATCCTGAGGACTTTCAAGCTGCGGGATTGTCTCGGGATCGAGGCCCAGGACATGGGCACGCAGGCAGCGTGAGACGCCACCGTGGGCCGCAACGACCGTGTCGCGCTCGACCGACCTCAGCCAGTCCACTGTACGCACGAGCAGGTCCGCATAGCTTTCACCCCCTTTTGGGCGCCAGCGAAACGGATCGCGCAGCCGTTGAGCGAGGCCGTCGGGATCAAGCGTCGGCAGGTCTGCCTGAAGCTTGCCCTCCCAGGATCCATAAGAAAGCTCCTTGAGGCGGTCATCCAGACGGAATCCCTCTCGCGGCAGCCCGAGTTGCTCGCGTAGCAGCTCCATGGTCTCGCGGGCGCGGCCAAGCGGGCTTGCGACGAAATCAGCAGCGCCGGGATCCGCAAGGGCTCGGCGCAGGGCGTCGCCGTTGCGCTGGGCCTGGCTGCGGCCCTTGTCGTTCAAGGGGATATCGGCCTGGCCCTGATAGCGCTGCGCCGCATTCCAGTCGGTCTCGCCATGGCGCACGAAGTAGATCGTTAGGTTTTCGTGCATCAGGCGTGACATCCAAGTCGAAGTCTGTCTCAGCCCTCGCTCTTCACAACGGAAATATCGGGGGCGTCCTCGTTTTTCATGCCCTGGACATGATAGCCGGCATCGACGTGATGCACCTCACCTGTGACACCACGCGAGAAGTCGGACAGAAGGTAGACGCCCGCGCCGCCGACATCCTCGATCGTAACCGTGCGGCGGAGCGGCGAGTTGTACTCGTTCCAGCGCAGGATGTAGCGGAAGTCCGAGATGCCTGAGGCGGCAAGTGTCTTGATCGGGCCGGCCGAGATGGCGTTGACGCGGATGGCGTTTTTGCCGAGGTCGGCTGCAAGGTAGCGCACGCTCGCCTCAAGCGCGGCCTTGGCGACGCCCATGACGTTGTAGTGCGGCATGACCTTCTCGGCGCCGTAGTACGTCAGCGTGATCATCGACCCGCCATCGGTCATGAGCTTCTCGGCGCGCTGGGCGAGCGCGGTGAAGGAGAAGCAGGAGACCAGCATCGTCTGGGTGAAGTTGGCTTCGCTGGTGTCGACGTAGCGGCCGTCGAGCTCGTTCTTGTCGGAAAATGCAATGGCATGAACGAGAAAGTCGAGGCGGCCCCAGACCCGGCTCAGCTCGGCAAAGAGCGCATCCATCGACGCCTTATCTGAGACGTCGCACGGCAGCACGACTTTCGAGCCAAGCTCTACGGCTAGCGGCTCAACTCGCTTTTTCAGTGCGTCGCCCTGATATGTAAGCGCAACCTCAGCGCCTTGTGCGACGACGGCCTTGGCAATGCCCCAGGCGATCGAGCGGTTGTTCGCTACCCCCATAATGAGGCCGCGCTTGCCTGCCATAAGATTGCCGGCAAGAGTTCCCGCGCCCGGCGCTTGTCCCGTCATGAGCCCACCTTTTTTCTGCGATTTGGGCCGCATCCTACACAAAAGCCCTGGTGGGTCCAGATGGCGCTCGCGGGTGAGCGTCCCGGCTTTGTGCGTTTAGCAGGGAGAATGGTGAAGAAGGTCGCATAAACGGGGGAATTGCTCAGCCTTCGAGCTGCCAACGCCCACCCTCGAGGCGGCACGCAACGCCCTCGGCCGTGCGGGTGCGGTAGCCGGTGGTCAGAAGCACGACGACGTGGCGGCAAAGTGAGCCGCTGGCCGAGCGGAACGACCGCGTCGGCCGGACGATCCCCGATAGGCGCCCATTGCCGCGCCGCCAGACAAATGGCGTACCGTCGTCCATTCGGGAAAGGCCGATCTGCAAGCTCGAAAGCGCGGCGATTTCATCGTTCTCGTCAAGGCGGCTCGCGGTTCCTGCGCTCGTGGCTCCTGCAAGGCCGGGTCCGCGTGCGGTCGGGGGGCAGGAGCAGGCCGGGCCGGTTGTGAGGAGTTCCTCTGCGGCATGGCCCTTGCTCGGGCCAAGCAGAACGAGGAGGGCCAGCATCATGCCGGCAACGGCAACGACGACCGAGGTATCTTCGATGGGGACATCACGCATAACGCTTTACACTCTCAACGCAAAATAGGAACACGCTGATCCGCGACGGCGACGATCAACGTTTGCTAGTGTAGCGCCTCTGACGTTTGGTCCCCGTTTGCGGCAGGTCTCTTCACCAAACGTCAGATGCAAAAGCTACACTAGAATCATAGAGTTGCTAGTGTTCCTATGGGTTTCGACATTTGCTCCGAACCACACGGCAGGGGGAGGCAAATGTCGGAACCGGAACGCTAGTGTGGTGATTGCGAAGTCCGCCACCACCTGGCAGCTTGCCTCAGAGGCGGACTTCGGAAACTGAACCACACTAGAATCATAGACTTACTAGTGTCCTCTCGATCGCGAAGCTCGCTTGGAATGTGCTGCTAATGGTGACGAACTTCGCGATCGGGACACCAGTGTGCCGTGTTGTGGTTAAAGCGAGCTGAAGGCGCGTCTCGAATTCTTGTCTGCGACGCAAAACAAACGAGGACAGACACCGTGAGCCAAGCGGAGACCAACAGCGAACCTAGCGACACGGGCATGGAAAGCGCGGACTTATCTGCTGCTAACGAGCCGTTTGCGCTTTTCGAGGCGTGGCTCGGAGATGCTACTCGGAGCGAGATCAACGACCCGAACGGCATGGCGCTGGCGACTGTCGATGCATCGGGCATGCCGAACGTGCGCATGGTCCTGCTCAACGGGTTCGACGGGTCCGAGGCAGCCGACCGCGGTTTCATCTTCTACACCAACCTCGAAAGCGCCAAGGGCCGGGAGCTGGCGGCAAGTCCTGCTGCCGCGCTTTTGTTTCATTGGAAAAGCTTGCGCCGGCAGGTTCGGGTGCGCGGCCCGGTGACCCCCGTGACGTCCGAGGAGGCCGATGCCTACTTCGCTTCGCGGCACAGGCTATCGAAGATCGGGGCATGGGCCTCGGAGCAATCGCGTCCGCTCGAAGGCAGATTTGCCCTCGAAAAAAGAGTGGCGCACTTCACCGCGCATTTCGGCATCGGCGAGGTCACGCGGCCGCCGCATTGGTCTGGTTTCAGGGTGCGGCCGCTCGAGATCGAGTTTTGGCATGATCGGCCGTTCCGGCTGCATGATCGCCTCGTCTTCCGCCGAGAGGACACCGGCAAGGAGTGGAGCAAGTCGCGGCTCTATCCTTAAGCCCGAGCGGGCAATCGTGGATATTCGGTCGCATCCGCAGGCTTTTCCGCGGAGGCTCTTGCGCTGGTCGTGTGAGCCTGCAACTGTGCCGCCAAATTAGAACGGAGTCGCCTCGGCGGGCGGTCCCGCCAGACATTCCACCTGAGGGGGAGACATTGAACCAGGCTCTTGAGACCCAGAACAAAGAGGCCAATAGCACCGGCGCTACATCGGCGCGAGATTGGATTGAAGTCCTAAAACGCTACCGTCATCCGGATCCGGCCCGCAGCGTTTTCGAGGTCATTGTAACCTTCATTCCCTATATCGCACTTTGGGTGGCTGCGTATGCGGCCCTTTTTGTCAGCTACTGGCTCACGCTTGTGATCACTGTGCCGGCAGCATTTTTTCTCGTGCGGCTGTTTCTCATTCAGCATGATTGTGGACACGGCACGTTCTTCAAAAAGCGCCAGACAAACGACTGGGTCGGCCGTGTCATCGGCGTACTTACGCTGACGCCCTATGATGCCTGGAAGCGCAGTCATGCCATCCATCACGCCTCATCCGGCAATCTCGACGAGCGCGGCACCGGTGATATCGCGACGCTCACGGTGCGCGAGTATCGCGCGCTTTCGCCGATGCGACGGTTCTTCTATCGCGTCTATCGCCACCCGATCGTGCTTTTCTTAGTCGGTCCCGTGCTGCTGTTCGTCATTCAACACCGGCTGCCATTCAGTATGCTGCGTGATTCCGGCTGGCGCGGATGGGCGAGCGTTGTCGCGACCAACGCTGCGCTGCTGATCGCGGGCTGTGTCCTTTCGTACCTGATAGGCGTAAAGGCGTTTGTCGCCGTGCAGTTGCCGATTGTGGCGATCGCCTCGTCGGTCGGCGTTTGGCTGTTCTACGTGCAGCATCAGTTTGAGGATACGTTCTGGCTACGAAGCGACGAGTGGAACGTGCATGAGGCGGCCCTCTACGGCAGCTCGCATTACGACCTTCCGGGTTTCTTGCCCTGGCTTACCGCGCACATCGGTATTCACCACGTGCATCACCTCTACAGCCGCATTCCCTATTACCGGCTGCCGCAGGTGCTGCGCGATTTCCCCGAGCTTGCGAACGTCCGCCGCATTACGCTTCTCGAAAGCCTGCGCTGCATCAAGCTCCGCCTTTGGGATGAAAGCCAGCGTCGCCTCGTATCGTTCGCCGAGGCTCGCGCTATGGCCTGATGTTTCTCTGATCCTAGTTTCGCAATTGGAAACGGCCGCCTTTCGAGGGGGCCGTTTTTTTATGCTTCGAGAGATGATCAGCGCGAGTTGACGCGTTTCAGCGCCTTGATGGGACCGCGCGGGCGCCCGGAGCGCTCGGCGATCTCGCGGTCCTGCTCCTCAATCACGGCGAGGGCCGGCTCATCGCCGTCGAGGCCGCCTAGGATTTCTCCAGGAACTTTGCGGTTCGAAGTCTGCGAGCCATCCTCGTAGATGACGTTGAAGAGCACAAACTCGGATTTGGCGGTGGGCTTGCGGGCCATGATGCGTTTTCTCCAATAGAGGCAGTTGCGGCGAGAGGGCTTTTCTGCCCCCTCGCGTTCCAGCTTTTCTCGAAGTCGAACTCGGTTGATGGTGTTCTGTCGAAGCTATTATCTTGCGTTGCCACCCTGGCGGGGACGGAAGCTGCGCTTTTGTCCATCTGGACGGCTGCTGCGGCTATCGCCGGTCGGCCGGGGTCCGCGGTAGTTGCGGTCGCGGTTATGGCCAGGCGCGCGGTGATCGCCAGGATGGTCGCCGCGATGATGGTCGCCGCGAGGATCTGGGCGGTGATCGGCCTCGGAGCGATGCGCGTTACCGGCACTAGGCCGCCTCAGGAACTCCACGCTTTCAATGGTGCCGTTGCTCTGGTTCTGGCTCTCGCCATCGCGGCTCCTCGGCGCAGGATCGCGGCGCGGAGCCAAGCTCCGGTCACGGCCCGGTGCGCCTTCGCGGTGGGGTGCGCCGTCGCGAGGTGCTCCGTCGCGGTGATGCGCTCCGCGGCGTCCACCGTCGCCTCTGCCGCCGTCACCTCGGCCGTGATCGCCTCTGCTGCGCTCGCCTCTCAAGCTCCGCGGATCGCGCTCACGCGGGGGCTCGGCCGAGCGGGGCGGCGCAACGATGCTGGCATCGTTGCGGCGATCCTCGTGCGGGATCTGCTGACGCGTCAGGCGCTCGATGG
The DNA here is from genome assembly GCA_041659825.1 of Hyphomicrobium sp. Lineage (GTDB taxonomy): Bacteria > Pseudomonadota > Alphaproteobacteria > Rhizobiales > Hyphomicrobiaceae > Hyphomicrobium_C. Next base: position 107,791 of record JBAZXL010000001.1, on the reverse strand, counting down.
CGCGCAGCAGATCACGCTCCTCGACATCGCAGAATGAGATGGCGCTGCCAGATTGACCGGCGCGTGCCGTGCGCCCGATGCGGTGGACATAGGCCTCGGGGACCTCAGGCAGCTCGAAGTTCACGACATGTGTGACGAGATCGATGTCGATGCCGCGGGCGGCGATATCTGTCGCAACGAGCACGTTGATGCGCGAGGTGCGGAAATCCTCGAGGGCGTTCTCACGCTGGCGCTGGCTCTTGTTGCCGTGGATGGCCGCGACCTTCGTACCGCCGGTCTCGAGGTGACGGGCTACTTTGTCTGCGCCGCGCTTGGTGCGCGTGAAGACGAGGGTGCGGGTCATCTCGGGGTTTGTCAGAAGCTCGGAAAGGAGCGTGCGCTTTTTGGCAGCCTCGATCAGGATGACGCGCTGGTCGACGCGCTCGGCAGTGGTGGCAACCGGGGCGACCGCAACCTTCACAGGGTCGCGCAGTAGGTCGGCGGCGAGGCCAGAGATCTCCGCCGGCATGGTGGCCGAGAAGAACAGGTTCTGGCGGCGCTGCGACAGGTGCGAGACGATGCGGCGGATCGGCTTCACGAAGCCGAGGTCAAGCATCTGGTCGGCCTCGTCGAGAACGAAGATCTCGGTCCCCGAGATGTCGGCTGCCCGCTCGGTCATGTGGTCGAGCAGGCGGCCGGGGGTCGCGACGAGAACGTCGATGCCCCGAGCTAGCGCCTGAACCTGCGGGCGATGGGCGACGCCGCCGAAGATCACGGCAACGGTGAGGCCAAGATATTTGCCGTAGGTGCGGAAGCTGTCTGCGATTTGGGTTGCAAGCTCGCGCGTCGGCGACAGCACGAGAACGCGGCAGCCTTTGCGCGGAGCCGGGCGCGGGTCGTTCGCGAGATAGTGAAGGATCGGCAGCGCGAAGGCGGCCGTCTTGCCGGTGCCCGTCTGGGCGATGCCGAGGAGATCTCGGCGCACCATGATGGGCGGGATAGCCTTGGCCTGGATCGGCGTCGGCGCAGTATAGCCTTCGCCTTCGAGCGCCTTCAGGATGGGCGCGGCGAGGCCGAGGTCAGAAAAAGTCGTCAATTGGCAATCTTTCATGTTCAGCCACACAGGCTCGAACACGCTCAAAGGCGCGAGCGAGGGTATGGCTCGTCTCTTTAGGACGCCCCGCGTGCACTGGGCTGTCGATGGGGAGGTTGTTTCAGGGGGCTCAACAGTGGGACGAATTGGGTGGCTTAAACCCGATACGTGTCCCTTCACGCGGCTGGAGCACCGTAAACCGCTCAAATCATTAAGCGATAGGGCCATGTTGCATGTTGCAGGTGCGAAGTCAACTGCTGGTCCCGCTTGAACAAATTGTGACTTTTTAGTGTGGCGGCGGCACGCCTGCGCCGCGGCCCGCGGGCAAGGAGGCGCGCTGCTTTGGGCGCGGGGTGAGCGCGTCGAGCGCTTCACTACTTTGCGGCGAGGACCGAACACGAACTTCGTAGTCTCGGCCTTCATGCCGCTCCTGCTGTGGTTGAGCTGTATGACAGGCCTGATGTTTTGACGTGCGGCTCGAGATAGCAAGTGGCTGGGCTCACTTGAGTAATTGTGCTCCCTCCGCTTCCTTGCGCTCATGATTTGTCTTCGCTTGTGTCTCTAATCGTCACAAAAATCGCTATTTTCTCACATTCTCTACTGGCGCCTGTCGATGCTGTCGCGGGCTGCGACCTGCAACAGATCCGGAGAGATGGCGATGTCTACCGACTTGCGCGGGATTGGCCGCCTCACACACGTTGTTCATCCGCTCGAGCGACTTGGTGAGTTGTGCCGGAACGCAGAGTTGGCGCGCAAGCGACGGCGCAGCGGCCACCGTCGTGAAGCGTTGCTCAATTCGGCTAGCGGCGGCCTTGTAGTCATCGCGGCGCTCGTGAGTTTTGGTCCCTTCACGCGGGCGCTCGTGGTGCCCGAGGCGCTGCGTGAGTTGCCGCCTGCCGTCACGCTTACCGCTGCTCCTCCAACGCGAGAGGGTGCGGTTGAGCTTCGGAGTTTCGAGACCCGCACTGCAATCGAGACGCAAATGACAACGGCGCGCGCCATGGCGCTGGCAAGTGCGGGCGATACGTTACCGAAGACAGTCGCGCCGTTGCGAGCTTCCGAGGTAGCGCCAGAGCACGTTCGTGAGGCTGCGGCGGTCGAGGACGAGGTTTCCGCCGCCGGGACGGAGGTGGCGCTCATAGCGCCGGTGCAAGCGGTTCTCCTCACGGGGCTGCCTGCTGGAACGACGGCATCGAAGGGGGCTCCGGTTGCGGACGGCGAGTGGGCGTTTGCGCTTGCAGATCTCACCGATATCAAGGTGACGTTGCCAGATGGGAGCACTGAACCGGTTCGCGCAAAGGTCGAGATCGCTGCCCTCGAGGGAGGTGAGCCGGCGAGCATCGCCTTCGTGATCAAGCCGAACCGCAAGACGGCGGCGGTGACAGCGGGCAAGGCCAAGCGGCAGGCCGGCGGGCATGAGATCGGTGACGACAACGAGGCTGGCAACCGGCAGCGCGCGCGGCGGCGCAAGGTCAAGGCAGAGATCGGCGGCACGGACGCCAATTCTGGTGCCGAACAGACCAACAACGACGGCGCTAAGCCTTCGCGCCGACGTCCGAAACGCGGCTCGGCGCCTGTCCCCCCGCAGGATAACGCGGCTATCGGCAATATCTGGCAGCTTTTCGGAGGGCAGTAGAGTGGCAACCGTCTCCCCATTGCTCTTGGGGAGAGGGGGCTAAACCAATCGGCTCTGCTCAATTGCCGCGGCGATGAAGGAGCGGAAGAGGGGGTGTGGCTCGAAGGGGCGACTCTTGAGCTCAGGGTGGAACTGCACGCCGATGAACCACGGGTGATGCGGGTATTCCACCGTTTCCGGCAGGAGGCCGTCCGGCGACAGGCCCGCAAATCTGAGCCCTGCCTTCTCAAGACGCTCGCGATAGCTGGTATTCACCTCATAGCGATGGCGATGGCGCTCCGAGATCTCGGAGGAGCCGTAGATCTTCGCGATGTGGCTCTCCTTGCCGAGGCCGGCCGGGAAGGCGCCGAGGCGCATGGTGCCGCCGAGATCGCCGCCAAGGCGGCGCTGCTCGAGCTCGTTGCCCTGCATCCATTCGGTCATGAGGCCGACGACGGGCTCGGCGGTATTGCCGAACTCGGTCGAGCTTGCTTCCGCGATGCCGCAGAGATTGCGGGCGGCCTCGATCGTCGCCATCTGCATGCCGAAGCAGATGCCAAAATAGGGGACGTGGCGCTCGCGCGCGAATTTGGCGGCCAGGATCTTGCCTTCCGAGCCGCGCTCGCCGAAGCCGCCGGGAACCAGAATGCCATGCACGCCTTCGAGGTATGGCGCTGGATCCTCGCGCTCGAAGATCTCGCTTTCGATCCAGTCGAGCTTGACCTTGACGCGGTTGGCGATGCCGCCGTGCACGAGTGCCTCGGTCAGGCTCTTATAGGCGTCCTTGAGGCCGGTGTACTTGCCGACGATGGCGATCGTGACCTCGCCTTCGGGCGTGGCGATATTGCGGGAGATGCTCTCCCAGCGGGTGAGCACGGGGGTCGGCGCGCCGGCCATGTTGAAAGCGGCCAGGACCTCGCGATCGAGACCCTCGCGGTGGTAGGCTAGCGGCACGTCGTAAATCGAGGGCACGTCCAGGGCCTGGATGACCGCTTCCTCGCGCACGTTGCAGAACAGCGCGATCTTCTTGCGCTCCGATTTCGGCACCTCGCGGTCTGAGCGGCACATCAGGATGTCGGGCTGAATGCCGATCGAGCGCAGCTCTTTGACCGAGTGTTGCGTCGGCTTGGTCTTGAGCTCGCCAGCCGATGGGATGAAGGGAACGAGCGTCAGATGGATGAAGATCGACGAATTGCGCGGCAGCTCGTTGCCGAGCTGACGGATGGCCTCGAAAAACGGCAGGCCCTCGATATCGCCAACCGTGCCGCCGATCTCGACGAGCACGAAATCGATGCCCTCGTTGCCGGTGGTCACGAACTGCTTGATGGCGTCGGTGACGTGCGGGATGACCTGCACTGTGCCACCGAGATAATCACCCCGCCGCTCGCGGGCCAGGATGTCCTGGTAGATGCGGCCGGTGGTGATGTTGTCCGACTTGCGGGCCGGAACGCCGGTGAAGCGCTCGTAATGGCCGAGGTCGAGGTCGGTCTCGGCACCGTCGTCGGTGACGAAGACCTCGCCATGCTGATAGGGGCTCATCGTTCCGGGGTCGACGTTCAAATAGGGGTCGAGCTTGCGGAGACGGACGGAGTACCCACGCGCTTGAAGAAGCGCGCCGAGTGCTGCGGAAGCTAGGCCTTTTCCAAGCGAGGAGACCACGCCACCGGTAATGAAGATGTACCGTTGCATGGGCTTTAAGAATACATGGGTAAGTGCACGATTCGAAGCGGCAATATGCCCTGATCCACGGCCGTTTTGCGCTCCCTAGTGGGTAAGGTCGGGTTTAGTCTGGTCGCGAGCACGTTCGACCGTGCGCTGACGCACGGCCAAACCGCCAGCTGCTTGCCGTAGTCGCCTTATTTCAGCTTGTCGAGAATGCCGCCACGCGGCGCCTCAGGCGCAGGTGCCGGGGTCACAAGCGTGCCCGGGACGGCGGGCGTCGAGCCGTTGGCGGGAGCCGTGGTGCTTGCCGGTGTGTTGACCGAATCAAACGCCGAGCCCTTAGAGCCGCCTTGCTGGGCAAGTATGGTGAGCAGGATGCTTGTCGTGAAGAAGGCCGCCGCCAGCATTGCCGTGGCGCGCGTCAAGAGGTTCGCCGTGCCGCGGCCGGTGAGGAAACCGCCACCGCCACCGCCAATGCCGAGCGCGCCGCCCTCGGAGCGCTGCCAAAGCACGACCGCGATCAGTGCCAGCGCGATCAAAACGTGAATAACGAGAATTACAGTCTGCATGAATGGAGCTCCGGGGCGCTCAATCGGCCCTCAAGTCGTAGTTTTGTGCGCTTCTACACCAGGGCTGTTCCCGATGCTAGCCCGGCTAATGCTCAACGGGACGCAGGCTCAATCGCCGTTGCCGTGTGCCGGCGCGCCGGCATTCGCTGGGCTTGCGGGGTCTGCTGGCGCCAGGTTGCTCGAATTGAACGCGTCCGCTGCTGGCTTGGGCTTCTTCTTTCGTTTGGTTACCGGCTTGGGTTTTTCCGTGCTGTCGTCGGGCCGGACTGCTGAGGACTGGCCCGCTGAGGACTGGCCCGCTAAGGACTGGGCCGCTGACGGTTTGGCCGCAGGGGGGCGTTCGGCCGCCTGGGGTGCTGCGAGCGCTGGCCGGGCCGTTACGAGCTGATCGCAGCGGAACGAGAGCTGCTCCTCCACCACAATGAGCCGGGCGATTTTCTCAAGGCGAACGGGCGGCAGATTGGCCTTCGCCCAGTCGGGGCTGCGCTCCATGTCGGACTTAACCCCTTCATGTAAAAGCCGATCGTACTCCTGCTTCAAGGCCGTGCATTCCTCTTCGTTAAGCGGGGCGGCCGTTGCCGCGCCGACAAATGCGCCGGAGAGAAGCAGGCCGAGCGCTGTCAAAATGACCCGGATGACCATGGTCCTCGATGATTGCATCAAAAGGCCTTTCGAAAGTGAGATGCTATCAGGTACACGCCTCGATGATCTTTAGAAAGTCGTTGGCCTTGAGACTTGCTCCGCCGACGAGCGCACCATTGACGTTGGCGATCGAGAGCAGCTCGTGGGCGTTGGCAGGCTTGACCGATCCTCCATAGAGGATCCGCATACCGGGGCCTCCGGTCTGAAAACGAGCGACAAGCGCCGAGCGGATCGCGGCATGGGTTTCGGCGACGTCGGCGGCCGTCGGCGTAAGTCCGGTGCCTATGGCCCAGACCGGCTCGTAGGCGACGACCGTATTGGCGGCTGTGGCGGTGTCGGGCAGAGAGCCCTCTAGCTGCCGCCTCACGACCTCGAGCGTCAGGCCGGCCTGACGCTGTCCGGCGGTCTCGCCAACACAGACAATGGCGACGAGACCGGCGTCGTGGGCGGCTATCGCCTTTTTACGCACTGTGTTGTCCAGCTCGCAGTGCTCCGCCCGGCGCTCCGAATGACCGACGATGACCGCAGAAGCGCCCGCGTCGGCCAGCATCTCGGCTGAGACGTCGCCGGTATTGGCGCCGGACCTCGCCCAGTGGCAGTCCTGGCCTCCGACCTGCAACTTCGAGCCTTGGGCGGCTTCGGCGAGGAGGTGGAGCAAGGTGGCGGGCGGGCAAATCATGACTTCGGGGTCGGCCCCGTGGTTGCTCAGCGCGTCGCGAACCGCGATGGCCTCGCCGATTGCGGAGCGCAAGCCGTTCATTTTCCAGTTGCCCGCGACGAGGGGCCGAAGCGCGGTCTCGCTGGTGATCATGCTCGGCTCGATCGCAACATTTCGATCTGGCTCCTCGTATCGCCCCCAACGCAGCGGGCCCTGGATTAAGCTCGGCGCCGACCATGGCCTTGCATTCGGCATCCGGCTGGGCTTCATATCATGCCGAATGCTCCCGTCACGCGGGACCACGAGTTCTACACAGCGGTGGCACGGGACGCGCCCAAGCGGCGCCGTCTTGGGCCTCAAACCTACAGGAAGATCACTCACGATGCTCGACGCCCTTCGCCGCGGCGCCCAAGGCTGGGTGGCCAAGCTCTTGTTCGCAATCCTAATTGTGAGCTTTGGTGTGTTCTGGAACGTTTCGGGCGTCTTCCGTGGCTACGGCCGCGGATCGATCGCCACGGTTGCTGATCGGGATATTTCCGTGGGGCAGTTCCAGCGCACCTACCAAGGCGTGCTCGAGCAGATGAAGCTCGAGGGTGGCCAGAAGCTTACGGCCGAGCAGGGCGTCATGCTCGGCCTCGACAAGCAAGCGCTCGAGCAACTTGTGGCGCAGGCCGTTGTCAAGGTTCACGCTGACCGGCTTGGTCTCGCGCTGTCGGACGAAGAGCTTGTGCGGGGCCTAAAATCAGATCCAAATTTTCTGGGGCCGGACGGCAAGTTCTCGCGCGTCGGATTCGATGGCCTGCTCCGTCAGATGGGCTTGAGCGAGCAAGGTTTTTTTGCGATCCGACGTGAGGACGAGCTGCGCAGGCAGCTGACTGACGCGCTGCGCGGGGCCATCGTCGCGCCGCAGCCGCTCGTGACGGATCTCAGCGCCTGGCGCGACGAGACGCGGACACTCGACCACGTGGTCATCGATCAGACCAAGATCACGGTGCCGGAGCCGGACGAGGCGAAATTGCGGGAGACGTATGAGGCCAACAAGACCAGCTTCATGACGCCTGAATATCGCAAGGTTGCGGCACTTTTCCTAAGCGCCGATGACCTCAAGAAAGATATCAAGCCAACTGACGACGAGCTCAAGGCCGCCTACCAGGAGAGCAAGGCTTCGTATGACAAGCCGGAGCGCCGCCGCATCCAGCAGATCGCCTTCAAGGACAAGGCGCAGGCGGAGGCTGCCCGCAAGGAGCTGGTCGAAGGCAGCAAGAACTTCTTGGATGTCGCCAAGGAGGCGGGCGCCAAGGAAAGCGACGTTAACCTCGGCATGATCAGCAAGAAGCAGCTCATCGACCCGAAGATTGCCGACGCCGCGTTCAGCATGCAGCGCGACAAAGTCTCCGATGTCGTCGAGGGACGCTTTACAACCGTCGTTCTGCGCGTGATCGAGATCGAGGACGGCAAGGAAAGCACGTTTGACGAGGTGAAGGAGCAGGTGCGCGAGAAGCTCGCGGCGGAGCGTGCGCGCGCCCACATTTCGGAGCGTTTCGACCTCATCGAAGAGGGTCGCAACGCCGGCAAGACGCTGAAGGAGATTGGCGCCGAGCAGAAGCTCTCGTTCGTCGAGGCAGAGGCGGTGGACAAGGATAACAAAGCTCCCGACGGCAAGACGGTCATCGATAACCCTGCCACGGCTGCGCTGCTCAAAGAGGCGTTCAAGGCTTTGCCCGGCGCAACCAACGACGTCGTGGAGCTGGCGACCGATTCCTATGCATGGTTCGACGTCATCTCGACGATCGAACCGAAGCAAAAGCCGTTTGAGGAGGTCAAGGCGGCGGTCAAGATCTTCTTCATCGATACCGAGCGGGCGCGAATGCTGGATGAGCTGGCCGAGAAGCTCGTCGATCGCCTCAAGGGCGGCGGCGAGACCTTCGACAAGGTGGCGGCGGATGCTGGCGGCAAGGCGGAGGTAACGGAAACCATCAAGCGCTCCATGTCGCCGCCAGGGCTCACGGCGGAAGCCGTGAAGCAAGCCTTCACGCTCTCCAAGGGCGGCGCGGGCTCGGCCAAGACGAGCGATCGAGCCAGCCGGATCGTTTTCCAGGTGCGTGAGATCACTCCCGCTGCCCAGCTTTCCAAGGAGCAGGCGGACAAGCTTGCGATCGAGGTTCGCGGCGAGCTCGAGAACGATATCCTCATCGCCTATGTCACGGGCCTCAAGAAGGATCTCGGCGTCAGCGTCAACCAGGCCGAGCTGAGACGCGCGTCCGGTGTCGCGACCGAGCAATAGGAGCGTTTCCTTGAGTACGCTCCCAGCAAGGACCGCCGACATGCAGGCGATGCCGTCGCTTGAGGCTTTCGCCAAGCGATACCGCGCCGGGGAGCCGCAAGCTGTGTGGATGCGGCTCGTCTCCGATCTCGAAACACCTGTCTCTGTCTATCTCAAGCTCGCGAACGGGCGCCCGCTGAGCTTCCTGCTCGAATCGGTCGAGGGTGGAGCGACGCGGGGGCGCTACTCCGTGATCGGCCTCGATCCGGATGCGGTGTGGCGGGCGAACGGCGAGGTGGCCGAGATCAACCGCTCGCCGCTGAAGAAGCCGGATGCCTTCAAGCGGGATACCAGGCCGGCGCTGGCCTCGCTGCGCGACTTTCTGGCCGAGTCGAAGCTCAAGTTGCCGGCAGAGCTGCCGCCGATGGCCTCGGGCGTATTCGGGTATATGGGCTACGATACTGTGCGGCTCTTCGAGACGCTGCAGGAAGCGAAGGAAAACGAACTCGGCGTCCCGGACAGCATTCTCATGCGCCCGACGCTTGTCGTCATTTTCGATTCCGTAAAGGACGAGCTGACGCTCGTTACGCCAGTGCGGCCAGACGGAAAGTCCGATCCCGAGCGGGCCTACAAGGCCGCCGTGAAGCGCCTCAAGGCGGCGGTGTCCGCTCTCGAGGCGCCACTGCCGCATAACGGCGCGCTTTCGTCCAAGAAGCTCGCGCAGCCGGAGCCACGCTCAAATACAACGGCGCGCGAGTATGCGGCGATGGTCGAGAAGGCCAAGGAGTACATCCGCGCGGGCGATATCTTCCAGGTGGTGCTGTCGCAGCGCTTCTCGGCGCCGTTCAGCTTGCCGCCGTTCGCGCTCTATCGCGCCCTTCGCCGGCTCAATCCGTCGCCATTCCTGTTCCACCTCGATCTCGGCGGGTTTGCACTCGTGGGCTCGAGCCCCGAGATTCTCGTGCGGGTGCGCGACGGCGAGGTGACGATCCGACCGATTGCAGGCACGGCGCGACGCGGCACGACGGACGCAGAGGATAAAGAGCTTGCCGAGGCGCTGCTCAAGGACCCGAAAGAGCGCAGTGAGCATTTGATGCTGCTCGATCTCGGCCGGAACGACGTGGGACGCGTCGCTGAGGTGGGCAGCGTCAACGTCACGGCGCAGTTCGTCGTCGAACGCTACAGCCACGTGATGCACATCGTGTCGAATGTGATCGGACAGCTTGGAGCCGACCACGATGCGATTGACGCGCTGATGGCCGGGTTTCCGGCGGGCACGGTTTCGGGTGCGCCCAAGGTGCGGGCCATGCAGATCATCGACGAACTTGAGAAGTCCAAGCGCGGGCCTTACGCGGGATGCGTCGGCTATTTCACTGCCGACGGCGAGATGGATACCTGCATCGTGCTGCGCACAGCGCTTGTGAAAGATGGACAGCTCTACGTGCAGTCGGGCGCCGGCGTCGTTTTCGACAGCATTCCCGAGAATGAGCAGCAGGAGTGCATCAACAAGGCCAAGGCTATCGTGCGCGCTGCCGAGGAAGCCGTGCGCTTCGCCTCGCGCGTGCGGCGCTCGGGGACAGCGGGCGGCGGCAACGGCGGCGCCTTCGGTTAAGCGCTATGCTGCAAGAAACGGCACAAGAGCCTTGATGATCTGGCTGTTGCCGGCCAGCACATCGCATTTCTCGAGCGCTTTATCCTTGCCCTCGACGTCGGTGACGAGGCCGCCCGCCTCGCGCACGATGACGATGCCGGCTGCGACGTCCCAGGGCTTCAGGTTGCGCTCCCAATAGCCATCGTAGCGGCCGGCGGCGGTGTAGGCGAGATCGAGCGCGGCCGAACCCGAACGGCGGATGCCAGCCACCTCGCTCATCACGGTTTGCATCTCGCGCATGAAACCGGGGTGGCCGGGGCGACCGCGATGGGGGATGCCGGTGGCGACGACGGCATCTGCCAGCGTCTTGCGCGCCGCGACGCGAAGGCGGCGCCTGTCGTTCAGGAACGCGCCCTTGCCCTTCTCGGCGGCAAAGAGCTCGTCGGTGGCCGGATTATAGATCACGCCGGCGACGAGCACGCCGGAGCGCTCGAGCCCGATGGAAATCGCGAAATGCGGAATGCCATGCAGGAAGTTCGTGGTGCCGTCGAGCGGGTCGACGATCCAGCGGTGAGTTTTGTCGTCGCCTGCGACCTCGCCGCGCTCCTCCATCAGGAAGCCGTAGCCGGGGCGGGCTTTGACAAGCTCCTTGAATATGATCTCCTCGGCCTTGTGGTCGGCGGCCGAGACGAAATTCGCGGGACCCTTCACCGACACCTGCAGCTGCTCGACCTCGCCGAAGTCGCGGGCCAGCGAGCGGCCAGCCTTGCGCGCGGCGGAGACCATAATGTTCATAAGAGCTGAGGCAGTCATGCGGGGCCGATCTAATATTATGGACCATATGAGCAAGGAAGAGGCTCTGACGGTTCGCTGACGCGGCGTCAACCCTCAATCTTCGGCAGGAGAAGCACCCAACGCGAGACGGCTATTGGACGGCCGCTCATTTACGGCGCAAATGAGGCTCAAGGCTATTGCAATAACTGGTTCTTCTCACGCCATTCGTTGGCGGCGGCCTCTGCCTTGCCGCGGGCGTCGTCCGCGAGGCTCGCAACGAAAAGGTCGAGCTTGTCGTCCGTCAAGCCATTCGCCTTGGCGAGCAAGCGCCATTTGGCGGCTTCGACTGGGTCTCGCTCGACGCCTGCACCCTCGGCATAGACGTGGCCGAGACGGTTCTGGGCCCCGGCGATATTTTTTTCGGCTGCGGCCTCGAGGTAGCTGATTGCCTTGCCCTCGTCGGTCTTGAGGCCGCGGCCCTGCAGAAGCATCACGCCATATTCATATTGCGCCTCGGGCATACCCTGCTCGGCGGCCTTGGAGCTCCATCGCGCGGCTTCGAGGCCGTCGTTTGGCACGCCGGTTCCGGCCGTATAAAGGGCGGCGAGGTCGTACTGCGCGGCGGCGATGCCTTTCTCAGCTGCGTAGGCGATGTGCTGCGCGGCGCGATACGGGTTCTCGGGCTTGCCATCTCCTCGCAGGAAGAGAAGGCCAAGATTGTAGTTGGCGATCGGGTCGCCGGTCATCGCGGCACGCTCGTAAAATTCGCCGGCGGCTTTCCGGTCCTTGGCGACGCCTCGGCCCTCGGCAAGCATGTTGGCGTAGGCGAGCATGCCGGGCACGTCGCCGAGCTCGGCTGCGCGGCCGTACCAGCGGGCGGCCGTCACCTCATCCTTGGCTACTCCGAGGCCTTCCGCAAAGATACGGGCGACCAAGCTATGGGACGCGGCGTCGCCGTGCTCGGCGGCCGCGCGCGCAAGGGAGAGCGCGGTGACGTATTGGCCCTGGTCGAAGGCGATATAGGCAGCGTCGTCGCCGGTTGGGGCAACTTTGCTCTTCGGAAGCTCATTCTGGCTCGACGAGACGGATGTTGGCGGGGCCTGCTGACGTAAAGACGCCAAGTCGAATTTCCCGGTCGCTACCAATACGCCGACGACGCCCAGCAGGGTACCGAGCAGGGCCAGGACGAGGATGCTTCGTGTGCTCACTGGCTGGTCTCCTCAAGCAACGGTGTTGCCGGGGTTGCGTACGGCTCGTGCGAGCCCTGCGGCCCAGGCCGCGACGTCTTGCTCGTGCACGCCGAGGGGCAGGCGAGCCGCAATAAAGTCCGTGCCGATGGCGGCGAGGCTCGCCGCGTCTTCCTCGCGGTCGACGCCCAAGGCGACGACCGGGATCGTGAAAAGCTCAACCCACCACGCCACAAGGTCCTCATGCTCCGCGGTGTCTATCGAGAAGGCGACGTAGTCGGCGCCGCTTTCGCCGAGCTCCATCGCATCATGGCGAGAGCCCCCGGCATCGGCGCCAATGATGGCATTGGGGCCCAACAGGTTGCGGGCGGTCTCGTAGGCGTCGACGATATCGGACCGCGCCGCGAGGTGCACTCCGTCGGCGCCGACGGCGCGTGCGAGGCTTGCGTCGTTCTCGATCAGAGCCGCGACGTTGAGCTTCTGAGCCATGGCGACCAAAGGGGCGACCAGCGGCTTTAGCGCTGCGGCTTCGAGGCTTCCGCCTGCGGGCGCGGCAAGAACGAGCGTGACGGCGCCACTTGCTGTGAGGGCCGCTTCGGTGCGAGTCAACAATTTGGGGTCCGGCGCCACCTCGACTATAAGACAAAGGCGCGGGCTATCCGCATTCGACGTCATCGGGCCTCAAAATGATTTGTGGGCGTTCAACAATAATCGCCGGAGCCTATCGGGTCCGAATGGGGCAGAATAGAGACTCGCCTGAGGTAATACGGCTCGGTTTGTGCCTGCATCGCGACGATGTGTGGCTTCCTGGGCTCGGTCGTGACTGTTGATTGGGCTTGCCGGGCAAGAAATAGCCATCTTGTCGCGGCAAATATGTACTGTATGTAGGGGTGTTTGGTTGTTGGACGGGTGCCGCGTCGCTGGGGAGCTACCGATGCTGAAATACGTTCGCCCATTATTTCATTTTGCGGCCTTGTCGCTGGCTGTCGGCCTCTGCGGCTTCCTGACGGCGCAGCTTGCGTCTGCAGAAGAGCAGAAGGCGGATCGTGCGGCAGAGGCTACGCCTGCGACTAAGGCGAGCGCGGATGGCGCGGCGAAAGATGAGACGCCTGCGGCCAAGGCAGATGTAGTCAAAACAGACGCGGACAAGATTGGCGAGGCCAAGCCGGACGCTACTAAGCCAGATGCTGCCGAGGCGGATGAGGCAAAGGCCGCCTCTGCAAAGCCCGCGTCCACGGCTCAGCAAGAGAATGGCGCGAAGGCGAGCGATGGGTCTCAGATACCTAGCCCTTCTGCCGCTGCCACAATTGCGGCTGGCGAAGCAAAGGCAACGGATGCCGTGAAAGCGCCGGTGGCGGCGGCGCCGGCTGTCGATCCCATCGTCGCGGCGGCGCGCGTTTGGATCGGCGGGAACGCTGGCGCGGTTAAGGCGGATAAGGACGATCTCGCTGCGGCCACTGCGTTCTATGCAGATCGCAGTGGCGCACCACTCTGGCTCGATAAGTCCGGGTTCAATGCCCGCGCCAAGGCGGCGATGGATGAGCTTCGCAAGGCCGATGATTGGGGCCTCGAGGCGTCTGCTTTCGCGCTGCCAGCCCTAGCAGAGGGTGCCGGTACAGAGGCACTCGCGGAAGTGGAGGCGAAGCTCACGATTGAGCTTCTCAAGTACGCGCGCTTTGCCAAGGGCGGCCGCGTGGTACCAACCTCATTGAGCCGGATCCTCGACCAGGTGCCGCCGGTCAAGGATCCGAAGCAGGTGTTGAGCGAGCTTGCTGCGGCGGCGGCTCCGGATGCCTATCTTCGTGGGCTCCATCCCAAGCACGAGCAGTTCGAGCGGCTGCGGCAAGCTATGCTCAAGGCGCGCGGTCCTTCGGCACCAGCAGCGCCGGTCGACGAGGCGCTGAAAGTCAAGGTGCCCGAAGGCAAAGCATTGAAGGAAGGGGTTGATCACGCCGATGTCGCGCTGCTGCGCAAGCGCCTCAAGGTGCCGGCAGAGGCTGGCGCGAAGGATACCCTGTTCGACGAGAAGCTCGTGCAGGCGGTGAAAGATTACCAAGCGGCGAAAGGGCTCAAGGCGACCGGACAGCTCACCAATGCGACGCGCGGTGCCCTCAATCGCGAAGGTGAGCCGAAGGTTGCTTCAGACAAGGGCGACGACATCCGGCGCCTCGTTCTCAACATGGAACGTTGGCGGTGGATGCCGGAGCAACTCGGCGAGACCTATGTGTGGAATAACATTCCCGAGTTCTACACCCGTGTGATCAAGCGCAACGAGGAGATTTTCAAAGAGAAGATCATCGTCGGCATGCCTGAGTGGGCAACGCCGGTGTTCTCGGCCGATATGCAGTTCGTGACCTTCAATCCCACCTGGGGCGTACCCGACGGGATCAAGGCACGCGAGCTGGCGCCGCGTCTCAGGAGCGCGGGCGGCGGCTTTCTCTTCTTCGGCGGCGGTGGCGGCGGCTCGATCATCAGGGCATACGGCTTCAACGTCTATCGCGACGGCCGGCAGATTGATCCGGACAGCGTCGACTGGTCGAATGCAGACCTTCGCGCTTACAGCTTCCAGCAGCCGGCGGGCGGCAAGAACCCGCTTGGCGTCGTAAAATTTCGCTTTCCCAACAAGCATGACGTCTACATGCACGATACGATTCAGCGAGAGCTTTTTTCAGAGTCGACGCGGGCGATGTCGCATGGCTGCATTCGTGTGCAGAACCCGCGGCAGCTTGCGGCCGTCTTGCTCGCTGAGGGTAATGGCCTCGATGCCGAGGCAACCGGGCGGGCGATCGGCGAGGGCGGCGAGATTGCACTCAAGAAGCCAATCCCGGTTCACATGACCTATTTCACGGTCATAGTGGACAAGGACGGGGGTGTCAGGACGTTTGCCGACCTCTACGGGCATGACAGCAAGCTCAGCCAGGCTCTCTTGGGTCGCGCCATCCGCTCGGAAGGCCGGATCGAGACGTCCTCAGTCGAGGCGGGCGACGATCCTTATCCTTCCGAGCCTACGCTTGGCAAGAAGGCTCAGAAGAGGCGCAAGGGCGTGAATGATGGGCCTCAAGACTTGTCGGAGGCGATTTCCGGGCTTTTCGCCAACTGAGGCGTTCACAGCCGAAACTAGAGCATCATCCGACCAGACGGAATCGCGGCAGCGATTGACGGGACGGATAAAGACGCCCTTGATCGGATACTTTAGCGCAGCAAACAAACAAGGCGCAGCGAGGGGGGCTCGGCTGCGCCTTGTTGCTTTACCTTCGTCCTGACCGTCCGAGGGCAAAAACCCAGAACGCGTCAGCAAACGTTTGGTTCCTTCGCGGATGAATAATTCTGGCGCTCGGGCCGCCTTTCCGAGTCTCAGGCCGCCTTTTCGAGTGTCGAGTCCCATTTGCCGAGCGCGGCGAGGCTGTTCATGCGCGCGCGATGCGTGAAGGCTCGCTGGCCGGCGGCCACGTTCTCCGATTTTCCGCCCCAGGCGGAAAGTGCTGCCGCCTGCAGGGCGCGGCCATAGGAGAACGTGAGCCCCCAGGGGAGGTTGCCCATCGCGTTCATCAGCGAGAGATGCTGGGTTGCGGCCTCGTCGGACTGGCCGCCCGAAAGGAAGGCGATGCCCGGAACGGCGGCAGGGACCGTTGTCTTTAAGCAGCGAACCGTCTTTTCGGCTACTTCTTCGGCAGAGGCCTGCTTCGGCGACTTCTGGCCAGCGATCACCATGTTGGGTTTAAGGATCATGCCTTCGAGGCTGACGCGGGCGTCGTAGAGCTCGCGGAAGACAGTGCGCAGCGTCCATTCGGTGACGCGGTAGCATTCGTCGATGCCGTGGATCGAGTGGGCGCCGTCCATCAGCACCTCGGGCTCGACGATCGGGACGATGCCGGCTTCCTGGCAAAGGGCGGCGTAGCGGGCGAGCGCATGGGCGTTGGCTTTAA
Source organism: Hyphomicrobium sp. (assembly GCA_041659825.1). GTDB lineage: Bacteria > Pseudomonadota > Alphaproteobacteria > Rhizobiales > Hyphomicrobiaceae > Hyphomicrobium_C. The sequence goes on along the minus strand of JBAZXL010000001.1, from coordinate 91,832 downwards.
CGCAGTTCCAGGTGGGCATGCCGTCGGCGATGGTGATGACGCCGCGCCACTTCGCGAAGCGTGCGCCGAGGGCGTAGTACTCAGCGAGGCGCTCGCGCAGGCCGTCGAGGCCCTCGGTGACGGTCTCCACACTGGCGGTCGGGCCGGCAAGGGGCTTGGCGCCGGTATCGACCTTGATACCGGGAAGCGAGCCGGCAGCCTTCATGATGTCGACCAGGGGGGTGCCGTCCTTGGCCTTCTGGCGGATGGTCTCGTCGTAGAGGATGACGCCCGAGACGTAGCTCTTCATCGCCTCCGTCGAGCGGAACAGCATCTCGCGGTAGTCGCGGCGGCTATCCTCGCTGGAGGCCAGCGCGATGCTGTCGAAGCGCTTCTTGATGGTGCCGGAACTCTCGTCGGCGGCCAGAATGCCCTTACCGGGGGCTACCATGGCTTGGGCGATGTCTTCGAGCTTCTCGGTCATGTCGCTCCTCTCAGATGCTGGTCTCAGATGCTGGGTCATCGTCTGTCTACTGCATTGCGCGGCGCGCCAAGACGCGTCGCTGCAATTTTGTTCAAATGAGCTTGCCCATTGCAACGGCGGTGTCGGCCATGCGGTTCGAGAAGCCCCACTCGTTGTCGTACCACGACAGGACGCGGACCAGATTGCCTTCCAGCACCTTCGTCTGGTCGATGTGGAAGATGGACGAGCGGCTGTCGTGGTTGAAGTCCATGGAGACGTTCGCCTCGTCGGTGATGCCGAGGATGCCTTTGAGCTCGCCGGCGGCCGCCTTGCGCATCGCGGCGTTGATCTCGTCTTTTGTCGTCTCGTTGCGGGCGATGAACTTGAAATCAATGACCGAGACGTTGGGGGTCGGCACGCGGATGGCGGTGCCGTCGAGCTTGCCGTTGAGCTCGGGGAGGACGAGGCCGACAGCTTTCGCGGCGCCTGTCGAGGTCGGGATCATCGAGAGGGCGGCGGCGCGGCCGCGATAGAGGTCCTTGTGCAGAGTATCGAGCGTCGGCTGGTCGCCGGTGTAGCTGTGAATGGTCGTCATAAAGCCCTTCTCGATGCCGACGAGGTCGTTCAGGACCTTGGCCACGGGAGCGAGGCAATTTGTGGTGCAAGAGGCATTGGAGACGACGAGGTGGTCGGCCGTGAGCTTCTGGTGGTTCACGCCGTAGACAACGGTGATATCGGCATTCTCAGCGGGGGCCGAGACGAGCACGCGCTTGGCGCCGGCTGCAAGGTGGGCGGAAGCCTTGTCCTTCGAGGCGAAGATGCCGGTGCACTCGAGGGCAATGTCGACGCCCATGTCCTTGTGCGGCAGCTCGGCGGGATTTTTCACTGCGGTGACCTTGATCGGGCCCGAGCCGATATCAATCGTGTCACCGTTTACTTTCACCTCACCGGGGAAGCGACCGTGCACGCTGTCATAGCGGAGGAGGTGCGCGTTGGTCTCGACGGGGCCGAGATCGTTGATGGCGACGACCTCGATGTCGGTCCGCTTCGCTTCGTAGATCGCGCGGAGTACGTTACGGCCGATGCGGCCAAACCCGTTAATCGCGACCTTTAGTGCCATGGAAAGTTCCTCCTTAGGGGCGGTCTTGCGCTGATCTGGGCCCGGTCCGTCTCACGGCCAGCCACGCACGGGGTGTGGCGGCGTGAACGGCTATTTTTAAGGCAGTTGCCGTCGAGCGGGCGCCATTAAGTTTGCGTGATGATCTGCTGTCAATGCTTCGCGACGGCGAAACCACGGGCAGCGACAAGATGCATGCAGGCTGCGGCTCGCCGTGGACGGCGTTTGTTGCACGATCTCCTTTACCGACATATGGTTAGCGTCAAAATGATGTATGTACCGGGCCGGTAGAGGGACTTCTGGTCTCGGTCATGTAGTAGCGGGTTTATTCAATGGTTCAGCCAGTCAAGGACAAGGCGAAGCGGCTGGCCGCTCGCCCTGCTCGGGCGTCGGGTGCTTCCGATTCGCAGGAAGCCGGAAATCTGCAAGCGCTGGTTTCACGCGTCAGTGCTCTCGAGGCAGAGCGCGATACGTTAAAGCGTGAGCTCGAGGCCGCACGCCAGCGTATAGCCGCGCTCGAGGAAAGCCGGGTCCAAGTCGCGAACCGCATCGAGACCGTGATCGGCTCGTTGACGACGCTCTCGGTCGAGAAGGAATAGCTGTGGAGGCGTGGAGCCTGGCGCGGGCGCACCCCGTAGCAGGCTCTCGCTTTTCCGCCGGTTCTGACCTAAACTAAAGTGGCTGCGGGGTGCGTCAGGAACAACTTATCTCCAGGGCCTATAAGATCTGCCAGGGAGCTGTCCCTGACCGGGACCGTGGTCCCGGACATATGGCGCCCACCTTACTTTGTAGGGACCCGGCGAGATCAACCGTTCCAACGGCCACCGCGGCACTTAATCTTCTGAATCTCAAGTTCTTGAAGCCTCGCATCTCCGAGATCACGCGTTTGTCCGACGAGAAAGTGTCCGCGGAAATGGCGCCCTCCGGAAACTCATGCGCCCCCGGCGCAGGTGGCGTCCCGCTGGAAGCGTCGGTTGCCAGTATCGGCGACGCCAAGAAGGCGATGCGGCAAGCCGCAAAGGCCCGGCGCGCGGAGACATATCGACAATGTGGCGCGGCGGCTGGCGCCCGCGTTGCCGGTCACGGCATCGGATTCGCAGGTGTCAGGGCTCCGGCAATCGTCACCGGTTTTCTGTCTATCGGCGAGGAGATCGACCCGACGCGGCTCATGTCGCGGCTCATCGGGGAAGGCTACACGCTGGCGCTGCCGGTGATGGAGGCAAAGGGCAAGCCGCTGGTGTTCCGCTCATGGCGGCCTGGTGATCCACTTGCCGAGACAATGTGGGGCATACACGAGCCTCTTGCCTCGGCGGCCGCGGTCGAGCCGGATGTCGTGCTCGGGCCATTGCTTGCTTTCGACCTTCGCGGCTATCGCCTCGGATATGGCGGCGGGTTTTACGACCGGACGCTGGCAAGGCTGCGCTCGTTGAAGCGCGTGGTCTCGATCGGCCTTGCTTATGACGAGCAGAGGGTCGACGCGGTGCCACATCTCGATTATGACGAGCGACTTGATTGGGTGCTGACCCCGTCTGGACCCTTGAAGTGTTCCGCGGCGGCCGAATGAAAGTCATAAAGTACATTGGATCCTCGCGACCTCGACTTCGCTGACTATCGGCTGCTCTCAACGGCCGGCCACGGCCGCTGTCCTTTCGACGGGTCGGTCTGATGCGGCTCCTCTTTCTCGGCGATATCGTCGGTCGGGCAGGCCGAAAGGCCGTCGCCGAGGCCATCCCGAAGCTTCGTCAGCGCTACAAGCTCGATTTCCTGATCGTCAACGGCGAGAACGCGGCTGGCGGCTTCGGTATCACGGAAGCCATCACGGAAGAGCTGATTGATGCCGGTGCGGACGTCATTACGCTCGGCAATCACGCGTTCGATCAGAAGGATACGCTCGTCTATATCGGGCGGCAGGAGCGGCTGCTGCGGCCGATCAATTTCCCGCCCGGCACGCCGGGGCGGGGCGCCGGGCTATTTCGGGCAAGAAATGGTCTCGAGGTGCTCGTGATCAATGCCATGGGCCGCGTGTTCATGACCGAGCTCGACTGTCCGTTCCGGGCTATTGACCGGGAGCTTACGGCCTGCCGCCTCAAGGCCGGTGCGGACGTGATCTTCATCGATTTCCACGCGGAAGCGACCAGCGAGAAGCAATCGCTTGGCTATTTCGTCGATGGGCGCGCGAGCGTGGTCGTCGGGACCCATACGCATGCGCCGACCGCTGACGAGCGCGTGCTGCCGAACGGAACGGCCTACATGTCGGACGCAGGCATGTGCGGCGACTACAACTCGGTGCTCGGCATGGATATCGAGGAGCCGGTCAACCGCTTTTTGACGAAGCTGCCGCGGGAGCGGTTCGAGCCTGCGCTTGGGCCTGCGACCGTCTCGGGTCTCGCGGTCGAGATCGACGATGCAACCGGGCTCGCGCGGCGAGTGAAAAGCTTGCGGCTCGGTGGCGTTTTGGAGCCGACCGAGCCGCTATTTTGGGTCGAGTGAGAGGAAAATGGCCGTTGCGTTGAGAAGGGGGGCGACCGCCCTCAGCGCGGAGACGGGCCAGCGATCACTGGCTAAATGACCCTGGCTCGACCTGGTGCCGCTCTCTTGGGCCAAGACAGCAGCGATTGGGTAAGCTTAAGTGATTCCTGGTTTTCGCGATAGTTCCCAAAAGGTTAACGCTTGCCGATTTCGCGTGCCCGGTTTGCGATTACAACCGGGGTTGACCGGGAACGCGTGGCCGCTCAATAACGCTTGCTCCGAATTACTTGATTGCGAGAAATCCCATGGCCGGCCATTCAGCTTATAAAAACATCATGCACAAGAAGGGTCGCAAGGACGCGGCCCGCGCCAAGATGTTTGCTAAATTCGCGCGGGAAATAACCGTCGCGGCTAAGTCCGGAATGCCGGACCCGACTATGAACCCGCGCCTCAGGCTCGCCATCCAGAGCGCGCGTGCCGAGAACATGCCGAAGGACAACATCGAGCGCGCGATCAAGAAGGCGCTAGGTGGAGATAGCGACTCCTTCGAGACGATCCGCTACGAAGGCTATGCGCCGGGCGGCGTTGCCGTCATTGCGGAAGCGCTGACCGACAATCGCAACCGGACCGGCGGCGCCGTGCGTGCCGTGTTCACGAAGCACGGCGGCAACCTCGGCGCGACGGGCTCGGTCTCACATATGTTCCAGCATGTGGGTGAGATCACCTTCAAGCTGGCCGCCGGGACTGCGGATGCTGTTCTCGAGGCAGCTATCGAAGCCGGAGCCGACGATGCAACCTCCGACGAGCATGGTCACGTGATCACGTGCCCGTTCGAGACCTTGGGTACGGTTGCGGCGGCTCTGGAGGAGAAGCTCGGCGAGTCGCAGAGCGTGAAAGCCGTTTGGAAGCCCAACCTCTCAACGATGGTCGATGAGGACAACGCGCAGACCATCATGAAGCTCATCGCGGCGCTCGAGGACGACGACGACGTGCAGAACGTGTTCGCAAACTTCGAGGTCTCGGACGAGGTGCTGAGGAAGCTCACCGCGGCTTGATGGCGATATCCGCAAGAAGAGAGGGCGGATCCAGCGCAGGCCGGAACCGCCCAAATGTTATTTACGGTGCTGCTCGTTCAGGGCCGGTCGGCGTGGTGGCCGATCGTGAAGTCGGTTCCTGTCGAGAGCGGCTTCAATAGGTAGATGCCATAAAGTGCTGCCAGGCCAATCAGAATGTAGATCAGGTTGGACAGGGCAGAGCGCGGTCCAAGCTCGCCACCGAAAAGGGCTGCGACGAGATCAAAATGGAAGAGCCCCACTAGGCCCCAATTCAAGCCGCCGACGATAAGAAGGACAAGAGCTATCAGGTTGAGTGCTTTCACGGCATGCCTCCTTATAGAAGGGATAAAGGAGAGTAACGGGTGCGGGGCGCGTAGGTTCCGCGCCCGGGCGGGGTAACGAAGAGCGTCAGGCCTGAAAGAAAATCGGCAAAGGTGGTTGTCTTAGGTTATAGGCTGGGCGGGAAGGCGAAACGCGACCTTCAGGACGCTCCTCAATGCGCAATCCACTTTTCGACGACCCGGATCGGACGTGGGAGAGGTACGGCTCTCAGAACCCATACTTCGCGGTGATCACGTGCGAGAGCTTCGACCGGCGTAACATGTCGCGCACCGCCAAGGCCGAATTTTTCGCAACGGGTGCGAGGCATGTCGGGCGTGTCATGGAGCAGGTGCGCTCGGTTGCCGGCGAAATCAATCAAAGCCGCTGCCTGGACTTCGGATGCGGCGTTGGTCGTCTCGCCATCCCATTCTCGAAGGTTTTTGAGCGCGTCGTCGGAGTCGACGTGTCACGCGCAATGCTGGACGAGACGCGTTTTAATGCTGCGGAAATGGATTGCCGGAATATTGATCTCGCGGCGACGCTCGACGAGGTTCAGGGGCAATTCGATCTCGTTCATTCCTATATCGTGCTGCAGCATATCGAGGTCGGCAGAGGCCTCAAGCTCATCAAGTCGCTTTTCGCGGCGACGCGTCCGGGCGGGGTATGCTGGCTGCATCTTACGATCGACAGTCGGCGCTCGCTGGGCCAGCTCCGGCGCTTCCTGCCGCTGCATTATCTTGGCAATATCGTGAGGGGCCAACCGGTGTTCACGCCGTTGATGCAGATGAATCCGTATCCTTTCTCCAAGGTCCTCGACTGGCTCTACGAGCAGGGCGTGACGTCGATGCGGCTCGACCTCGAGCGCCATGGCGCGAAGGCGCCTCTTGCCGTGTGCATGGTTTTCAAGAAGCCAGAGTGAAGCTTACACTCTGCGGCTTGCACTCTCTAACATACACTCTAACGCCACCAAATTAACGCCACCATATTCCGGCGGCCAGAACGATGCCGCCCGCGAGCATCATCAGCATCGATACAACACCCATGACTTTGGCGTAGAGGTGGCCGATGATGGTGCCGGCGGCGCGCATGGCCTTGCCGGCGACAGAAGCCTCGGACGCGATGTCCTTGAGCTTCTGCTCGATGGCGGTCGGGTTCTCGGAGGTACGGCCGCCGGTCGCGACCTGCCAGGCGCTTTCAGCGGCAGCACCGGCAAGGTCATAGCGCGAAGTTCGCCACATGATGACGATGCCGAAAAGGATGAGACCGGCACCCCAGATCATCATCCATTCATTGGTGCCGAACTCGACGGGCAGGGTCATGTCAGGATCCCAAGTCGATGCATGCGCAGGGACGCTAGTGTGGTGATTGCGAAGTCCGCCACCACCTGGCAGCTGGCCTCAGAGGCGGACTTCGGGATCTGAACCACACTAGATCCATAGACTTGCTAGTGTCCCTTCGATCGCGAAGTTCGTTTAGAGCGTGCTGTAGATGGTGACGAACTTCGCGATCGGGACGCTAGCTCGACATCGGAGAGGGATCAAGGCGCGGCGTCGGCAGGTTGGCAACCTGGCTCCCTGATGCTGGCTCCGAAGCGGTCACGACCATTGGCTCCCGCGTAAAGGGCAAAGAAAAGGCGATCGATGCGTCCCAGAAGCTCTTCTTCCGCCACCAGGCCGATGCCGAACAGCTCACGCGGCAAACGGCTATCGGCGGAGTTGTCACGGTTGTCACCCAGTACGAAGTAGTGTCCGGGAAGAACGTCGACCAGCTTGGTATCATCAAGGTAGCCGGTCGCTTCCGTATCGAGCACCCCATAGGTGACGCCGTTGGGCAATGTCTCGAGGTAGCAGGTGGCCTCCTCCACAATGCCCGAATAGTTCGGACCAACGTAGTCGTGCGCTTTGATTTTTGGCACCGGGCGGCCGTTGATCACGAGCGTGCCGCCCTGCATTTGAATTGTGTCACCAGGTAAACCAATGACACGCGCGACGCGGAACGTCGTCGACGGCGGATCGTCGCGATGAATGGTGACGACGGCAACGTCGCCCTGCTGTGGCGTGGTGGTGCTGTAGGCCAATTTCGAGACGATCGCCGTATCACCGAGTAGCAAGCTCGGATGCATTGACGAGCTCGGTATGGTCAGGAGCTTCATGAAATACAGCGGCAGGCTTGCGAGGCCTACGACGACGCAGGAGATCGCGGCCATTGCGAGCACGAAGGGCGTCCCGCTTTGCGGCGGCCGAGCGGTTGATTGCTGCCGTGTCGGCTTGTCGTCTGATCGCATTGCTCACTTATGAGGCTCGTCGCTCACGGCACTGTCGTCCAGGTCGTTTCCGGTTGCAAGTCCGTGCGCGACAAGCGGGATTGAACGGGGCGATATGCACGAGATCAGCAATACGGGCCGGGCGGCGATGAAGACGCTCAATATTTACGTTCCGCCCGCCTATTCGGCCAAGGGCTACGAGTTGCCGGCTGGGAAGGGGTGAGCCGTTGGCGAAGATCATTTGGAGTGGCACGGGAGACTGACGTCCATCGGTAGTGCAGCGGCGAATCGCTTGGCGTGATATGCCCGCGGCATGAGGGGATCAGAATTTGTTCGCATCATCGGCATCGATCCGGGGCTTCGCCGCACCGGTTGGGGCATCATCGACACGGATGGTGTGCGGCTCGTCTATGTCGCCTCGGGGCACATTACCTCCACGGCGGAGGAGCCGCTCGCCTACCGGCTGCGGGAGATCTTCGAAGGTCTCGTCAGCGTGATCAGCGGTAGCGGCGTTCGGGAGGCGGCCGTCGAGGAGACGTTCGTCAACGAGAACCCGAGGGCCACGCTGAAGCTCGGGCAAGCGCGCGGCATGGCGCTTCTCGCGCCGGCAATGGCGGGGCTCAAGGTCGCCGAGTATCCTCCAAACCTCATCAAGAAGGCTGTGGTCGGTGCGGGGCATGCCGAAAAGCAGCAGGTGCAGGCGATGATCGGCTTTCTACTGCCCAAGGCGAAGTTCGAGAGTGCGGATGAGGCCGACGCGCTGGCGATAGCGATCTGCCATGCGAACCATCGCGGGGCGGCTGCGCTCGCTCTTCGTGTGGCGCGGGAAACCGCACGGTAATTGGGGGCTACGCATGATCGGAAAGCTCAGGGGCAAGGTTGATGCGATCGGCGAAGCACACGCCATCATCGACGTGCACGGGGTCGGCTACGAGGTGCAACTTTCTTCGCGAACGCTGCGCAACTTGAAGCTCGGCGAGGACGTGAGCCTCACCATCGATACGCATGTGCGTGAGGATGCAATCCGCCTCTATGGATTTCAAAGCGAGGTGGAGCGAAGCTGGTTCCGCACGCTGCAGGGTGTCCAGGGGGTCGGGTCGAAGGTGGCGCTCGGCGTGCTCGGCGTGCTCTCGACGCAAGATCTCGCGAATGCCATCGCGCTTGGCAATTCGGCCGCGGTCGAGCAGGCGCCGGGCGTCGGCAAGAAGCTTGCGCAACGCATCACGGCCGAGCTCAAGGACAAAGCGCCGGGACTTTCAGTGGCTGGGCTCAATATGCCGGCAACTGGCGCTGGCGGGTCGGGCGGTGTGGCGAGTGCTTCGGCCGAGGGCTTGGCCGCTGCAGAGGCGATGTCGGCGTTGACCAATCTCGGCTACAATCCGGCGCAGGCGTCGGCGGCGGTTGCGGTTGCCATGAAGGAGCTTGGAGTGGATGCCGATACGGCCAAGCTTATCCGGCGCGGATTGAAGGAGCTGGCCAGGTAGGTGCTTTTGGTGCTTGCCCCATAATCATGTTCCGCCGCCATCATGCTTGACCTTGCATCAGGAGATCGCCATGAGCAGGCTGTTGTCGTTTGAGGCGTGGCTCGTCGTTGCACTCGCATGGTCGGGGACGATGGCTTATCTCGGCTACCAGAACGTGCCTTATGTGCCGCTCGACATGGGCGGGGCAGATCCCGCGACCGAGGCGGCTTTGCGGGCTGCCATGACGCGACATTTCTTGACCTACGGATTTCTTGCTGCCGTGCCGCCGCTGGTCCTGCTTGGGGCCATCGGGTTGTTTCGCCGCGGCCGGTAAATCTCCGGCGTTCGCCTGGAATTTGCTCCGCTTGACGTCGCAAGCGAACAAGGCCACGAACAAACCATGACCGACGACCGGCTCATCAGCGGAGCGAAGCGCGAAGCGGACGCCTATGAGGCGACGATCCGCCCGCAGTCGCTTACCGACTTCATCGGCCAGGAGCAGGCGCGCAGCAATCTGCGCGTCTTCATCGAGGCGGCGAAGACGCGAGGCGAAGCCTTGGATCATGTGCTGTTTGCCGGCCCGCCCGGCCTCGGCAAGACGACGCTGGCGCAGATCGTGGCAAAAGAGCTCGGCGTCGGCTTCCGCGCGACCTCGGGACCGGTGATATCGAAGGCCGGCGATCTTGCGGCGCTGCTCACCAATCTCGAAGAGCGCGACGTGCTGTTCATCGACGAAATCCATCGCCTCAATCCGGCGGTGGAGGAGATCCTTTATCCGGCGCTCGAGGATTTTCAGCTCGACCTCATCATCGGCGAGGGTCCGTCGGCGCGCTCGGTGCGTATTGATCTTGCGAAGTTCACGCTCGTCGGGGCCACGACCCGGCTCGGCCTTCTGACGACGCCTTTGCGTGACCGCTTCGGCATTCCGGTGCGTCTTAATTTCTATACGACGGAAGAGCTCGAACTCGTGGTCGCGCGCGGGGCACGCGTGCTTAACGCTCCGATGGCGCCGGACGGCGCTCGCGAGATCGCGCGGCGGGCGCGCGGGACGCCGCGCATCGCGGGGCGGCTGCTGCGGCGGGTTCGCGACTTTGCCGCCGTCGCCGGCGACGACATGATTAACGCAGTCGTTGCCGATCGGGCGCTGCGGGCGCTCGAGGTGGACGAAGCGGGTCTCGATGCGCTCGATCACAGGTATCTCAACTGCATCGCGCGGAACTACGACGGGGGACCGGTCGGTATTGAGACGATGGCGGCGGCGCTTTCCGAGCCGCGGGATGCGCTCGAGGAGATCGTCGAACCATATCTCCTCCAGCAGGGTTTTGTCGGCCGCACGCCCCGCGGACGCGTTCTGACGTTGAAGGCCTATCGGCATCTCGGGCTCTCGGGTCCATCACGCTCGGCGTCGCCGGAACTGCCGATTTTCGAGGACGGCAAGGGAGAGGCCGAGTGATGCTGCGCCAGATTGTGAAGCTTGCCCGTAGGCTCTCGTCGAAGCTCACCGATGAGCGGCCTGCGCTCTCGATCGCCGTGTCGGTGACGGGGCTCATGACGGCCATCGCCGCAATGTACGCGGGGCTTGTTCTGCAGTATTCGCCATTCCTCAAAGCGCCTTTGATGCCGGCTGCGATTGCCGCGAGCTATCTCGCGGTCGTGCTAGCATTTCTTGCGTCGGTGACTATCTGGTTCGTGCCTGCCTCGGCGCGACGCATTCTTCTGGTTGCTGCGGCGGCGCTGGGCCTCAGTCTTGTCCTCAGCGGGGAGGCGCTGATCGACTGGGCACTCGAAGAACACAAGAATCCGCTTGCGATCCTCGTGCCCGTTTGTGCCGCATTCGGATTTGCCACGTTGACGCTTATGCTTGCCGCGTTCGTGGCGGATGTCCCATCCGGGCAGGCGGCGGAGGGAGCTGATGCGCCGCCCCAAGGTATCAACTGAAGGCTTATAGGCATTCGGCGGATGATCTCACGACGGGAACTTTTCGGCGGACTTGCTATCATGTCGGCCGGTACGATGGGGGCGGGCGGGTATGCGCTGGCCGAGCCGTTCCGGCTTCGCGTGACGCACTATCGGTTGTCACCGCCCCGATGGCAGCCTGGTCTCACGCTCAGGATCGCAGTTCTTGCTGATCTGCACGCCTGCGCCCCGTGGATGGGTATGGAAATCATCGCCGGAATCGTCGCGCGGACCAACGCCCTCAGGCCTGACGCGACACTGCTGCTCGGAGACTTCGTTGCGGGCCATAGGCTCTCACGTCTGGGTGAGCCGGTGCCGCATGAGCAGTGGGCCGGTGCGCTGGCCGGCCTCGAGGCGCCGCTTGGGGTGCACGCCGTGCTTGGGAACCACGACTGGTGGGAGGATGCCAAGGTTCAGGAGGTTCGTAAGGGTCCCGTGAAGGCCGGACTGGCGCTCGAAGCCATGGGGATCCCGGTCTACGAAAACCACGCAGTGCGCCTTACCAAGAACGGGCTGCCGTTCTGGATCGCGGGGCTCAGCGATCAGTGGGCGTTCTGGCCGGACGACAAGGATTACGACGAGTTCGTGCGCGGCGGCCGCATCGCTTATCATGGAGCGCACGATCTTGCGGGCACGCTGGCCAAGGTAGCTGACGATGCACCGGTGATCATGATGGCGCATGAGCCGGATATCTTCGCGGAGATGCCAAGCCGGGTTTCGCTCACGATCTCTGGGCATACGCACGGCGGGCAGGTACGGTTCGCGGGCTTTGCGCCGGTCGTGCCGTCGAAGTATGGGCGCCGCTATGTCTATGGCCACGTCGTGGAAGAAGGGCGGAACCTCATCGTCTCGGGCGGGCTCGGATGCTCAGGCATGCCGGTGCGCTTCGGATCACCGCCCGAGATCGTTCTGATCGACCTTTCGACGGGCGCTAACTTCGCTTGATCGTCACAATTGATCCACTCGTGTGAGCGGCAGACGGACAGACCATGACCATCGAGACCCAAGACTGGCCTGATCTATCCGGCCGCATCGTTGAGGACGAGGCTGGACGGCGCCATGTGTTGCCTGTTCGCGTCTACTTCGAGGACACTGACGCAGGCGGCATCACCTACCACGCCACCTATATCCGCTGGTGCGAACGAGGCAGAACGGATTTTCTGCGCCTCCTCGGCACGGATTCGCGGCGCCTGATCGACGGCTCGGCGAGCCTCGAGCCAGCGGCGTTCGTCGTGCGCCGGATGCTGTGCGATTTCATACGCCCGTCGCGTATGGACGACATTCTCGAGGTCGAGACGCGTGTCAAAGAGCTTGGGGGAGCGAGCGTGACGCTCGGGCAGACGGTTTCGCTCGCGGGTCGGCGCGTGTTCGAGGCGGACGTGACGGTGGTGCTCGTTGCGGTCTCGGGCAAGCCGCTGAGGCTCTCTCAGGCGATACGGTCGGCGTTCGACGGGAAGGGCGCGCCGCTTCTCAGCGTCAAGGGAGCATAGACAAGTCTCAGCATCCGCACGATGATGCCGAGAGAGCGATGTCGAGGCAGGCTTGGGGAAGCAGTGTCGGAAGATCAGTGGCTGGGGGAAGCGCAATGACCACCGAAAAAGATGCAGCGGGCGTCGATCTCGACATCAAGGACGCCATCCAGGGCTATGAGCGCTTCCGGCTGGAGTTTGAGCGGGACAAATCGTTCTTCAAGAGCCTCGCCAGCAAGAAGCAGAAGCCGCGGTTGCTTTGGATCGGCTGCTGCGATAGCCGCGTCGTGCCGTCGCAGATCACGTCTGCCGATCCCGGAGAGCTGTTCGAGGTGCGCAACATCGCAAACTGCGTGCCGCCGGCAGGAGCGGACGACGATGCGGTCGGAGCTGCCATCGAGTATGCGCTCGCGCATCTCGGGGTCGACGATATCGTGGTCTGCGGACATACGGGATGCGGGGGCATTCACGCGCTCGCCTCGCCCATTCCGCCCGACCAGGAAGCCCATCTCGGGCGCTGGGTCGAGTACACGCGTCCGGCGCATCAGCTGGTCGCCGCTGCGGGAGTTCCCGAGGACGCGCGGATCGACGCGACGATCAAGGCGCATATCCAGTTTCAGCTCGATAACCTCATGACCTACGAAATCGTATCCAAGGGCGTCGGCGAGGGGCGCGTTGCCATCCACGGCTGGCTCTATGACATGGAGCTCGGCGAGATCCAGGCCTATGACGCAAAGAGCGGACAGTGGCGGGGGCTTCTGGAGATGACCGGCGGGGGAGGGGGGGGGCGGGCAAAGACTACCCTCTTCACCTCCAGAGCCCGCCAAAGCCCTTGTTTGGTCATATTGCGCGGCAACATGCATGATTGATGGGGTGGGCGTAGCCGTGCATGTTGCTTTTGCCAACGGGCGGGGGAGCGAGGTTCGTTGCGCCGGTCCTTTGATTGTCTTGCCGGTTGCTCGCTTGAAGCTCCGAACCCACGGTTGACCAGATGAATCCCGCAGACGTGACGCAATCTACACTCGCCCCGGCTGCAAATGGGGTGTCTTTCGTCGAGCTCTTTCTCCAGGCTTCGCCCACGGTTCAGGTGGTGATGTCGGGACTGCTGCTCGCCTCGATCTGGTCCTGGGCTATCATCGTCGAGAAGCTCATTGCATTTCGGCGGGCGCGGATTGAAGCCGATAAGTTCGAGCAGACGTTCTGGTCCGGGCAGTCGCTCGACGAGCTTTACAATTCTCTTTCGCGCGGCCGCACCATTACGATGGCGGCGCTGTTTGTCGCGGCGATGCGCGAATGGAAGCGCTCGGTCGAAGGCAATATTCGGGCACTCGGCGGCATTCAGCTCCGGGTCGAGAAGGTCATGGACGTCACGATCAGCCGCGAGATGGAGCGGTTGGATAGGCGGCTTCTGTTCCTCGCGACCGTCGGGTCGACCGCGCCGTTCGTCGGTCTGTTCGGCACGGTCTGGGGCATCATGACGAGCTTCCAGGCGATCGCGATCTCGAAGAATACGAACCTCGCGGTCGTGGCGCCGGGTATCGCAGAAGCGCTTTTTGCAACCGCGCTCGGCCTCATGGCGGCAATTCCCGCGGTCGTGTTCTACAATAAGTTTTCGGCTGATTCGGCGCAGATCAGTCAGCGGCTCGAGGCTTTCGCCGACGAGTTTGCTGCCATTGTCTCGCGCCAGATCGACGTCAGGAGCTAAGGCTCAACAATGGGCATGAGCCTCAAAACCGGCGGCGGTGGCGGGCGGCGGCGCAGCAAGCGTCGCGGCGGTCACGCGCCTATGTCGGAAATCAACGTCACGCCGATGGTGGACGTGATGCTGGTGCTACTCATCATCTTCATGGTGGCGGCGCCGCTGTTGACCGTTGGTGTGCCGATCGAGTTGCCGCAGGCACAAGGCAAGCAGCTCGAGAGCAACAAGGAGCCGCTTACGATCTCGGTGTCGTCCAACGGTGACGTCTTCATCGGCGAGACCAAGGTGCTGCTCAAGGAAATTGCCGAGAAGCTCAAGGCGATCGCGAAGAACGGCTTTGACGAGCAGATTTTCGTGCGCGGCGACAAAGGCATTGCGTACGGCACGGTGATGCAGGTCATGGGCCGCATCAGCGCTGGCGGTTTCAAGAAGGTGTCGCTCGTGACCGAGGTGGAAGAGGGGGGTTGAGGCCTTGCGGCTCGCCAGTCTCGCCATTTCGCTTTTCGTTCATGCAGCTCTGATTGCGTGGGCGTTTCTTTCTATTGCGGCGACGCCTGAGCTGAAGCCGGCGGAGCCCGAGCCTATTACGGTTGCGATCATTACGCCGTCCGAGCTCCTGCGTCTCAAGAAGGGTAGTGAGACCTCAAAGGAACTCGAGGCGAAGGCCAAGGAAGAGCCGAAACCCGAGCAATCGAAGGTGGAAGCGGAAAAGCCGAAGCCAATTACGGCGCTTGAGCCGCCAGCCGCTCCTCCTGCTCCGCCAGAGCCTCCGAAACCCGTCGAGGAAGCAAAACCCAAAGAGGCGCCGCCACCGGAGCCTCCGAAGGCTGCCGATCCGATCGCTGAGAAGCTCGCGGGGCTGCCGCCCGAGCCTCCGCCGGGGCCGAACCCCGACGAGCTGAAGAAGCTTGAGGAGGAGAAGAGGGCGGCTGAGGAAAAGGTAAAGGCTGAGGAGCAGAAGAAGGCCGAGGAAGAAAAGAAAAAGGCGGACGAGAAGAAGAAAGCCGAGGAGAAGAGGAAGGCCGAGGAGAAGAAGAAGGCGGAAGAAAAGAAGAAACTCGCCGAGAAGAAGCGTCGCGAGGAGGAGGAGAAGAAGAAGCAGGCTGCTGCAGACCGGCTTGCGGCACTCCTCGACAAGGATCCGACGAAAAAGGGCGCTCCGCTTTCAGCCACGCCGCCGACGACGGACACCAACTATACGGGGCCAACGGCGGGTACGCGCGAGGGCAACGACACCGTTCTTTCCGTTCGCGAGCAGGACATTCTCAAAGGGCTGATTACGCAGCAGCTTCGCGGCTGCTGGAAGCTTCCGGGTGGCGGTGGTGGCATTGAAACCACCGTTGTGACGCTGCGCTGGAAGCTGCGGCCCGACGGCAGCCTCGACGGCGAGCCGGTCATCGATCAGCCGCAGTCTGTCACTGTGTTCCAGATTGCGGCAGAGGCCGCGATCCGGGCGGTAAAAGCCTGCTCGCCGTTCACACTTCCGGCCGATAAGTACGTGGCTTGGAAGAGCATCATATGGGACTTTGATCCGCGCGAGTTGTTGTGAGCTTCAGTGGGGCACAGGTGATCGAGGTCGTCATGGATAGCGAAGGCGCTCAAATGCCGGCATGGGCGTTCAGCGTTGACGGACAGGCGGCCTTGGCGCTCTCCTCTGAAGCTTTTCTCGGCCGACCAATATCAACCCTTGAAAAACATCGAGTGGCAGTCCTGCGCCGGGTACGCGATGAGCCTCAACCGATTTTCTGCCATGAATCCTGAGCACCTAACCATAGACCACATGGGCCGCATGACCGATACAAACTCATACAGCGCAAAAACTTCGGGATTCAGAATGCGACGTCTTGTGGGCGCTTTGCTGTTGGCCGTGTCCGCGGTTGGACTGGCGCCAACCGCCGTTTTCGCCCAGCGTCCGGATGACAGCTACAGGGGGCCGGCGCCGACGGGCGGGCTCGATGGGCAGCTCAAGAACCAAGGCTATCAGGCTCCGCCTCAGCAACGTTATGAGGCTCCGCCTCAGCCGCAACGCTATGAGGCTCCGCCTCAACCGCAGCAAGGCGGGGGTGCGGCGCCTCAGGGCGGGCTTTCGGGCGGCGGTGGCGGCGAGGGTGGCGGCCTGCACGGTACGCAGCGGCAAGGCACGGTCGCGCCTATTCCGATCGCCATTCCCCTCTTCCTCGGCGACGATCCGCAGCTTGGTGGAGAAATCGCGCGCGTTGTTGCCGCTGATCTCGAGCGATCTGGCCTGTTTCAGCCGATCGATCCGTCCGCGTATCTCGAGCAGATCCGCGATGTCAATGCACTGCCCCGGTTTCCGGATTGGCGGCAGATCCGCGCCGATGCCCTGACGGTCGGCCGTGTGGCGCGGACGCCGGATGGCCGACTTACGGCGGAGTTCAGGCTTTGGGATGTGGCGACAGGCAAGCAGCTCGCCGGCCAGCGTTTTACGACCGGGGCGCAGAACTGGCGGCGCATCGGGCACATGGTCTCCGATCAGGTCTATGAGCGGCTCACGGGCGAGAAGGGCTATTTCGATACTCGCGTCGTGTTCGTCGATGAGACCGGCAACAAAGCCAAGCGGGTGAAGCGCCTCGCCATCATGGACCAGGACGGCGCCAACGTGCGGCTGCTCTCCCAGGGCCAGGAGTTGGTGCTCACGCCGCGGTTCAATCCCGTGTCGAGCGAGATTGCATTCATGTCCTACGCGAAGGATCAGCCGCGCGTTTATCTCATGAACCTCGAGACGGGTCAGCGCGAGGTCGTAGGCGACTTTCCCGGTATGACGTTCGCGCCACGGTTCTCGCCGGACGGGCAGCGCGTGATCATGAGCCTGCAGAGCGATGGTGATGCCAGCATCTTCGAGATGGACCTCGGGACGCGCCAGACACGGCGTATCACCAACTCGAAGTCGCTCGATACGAGCCCCAGCTACGCGCCCAGTGGCCGGGAGATCGTGTTCGAGAGCGACCGCGAGGGGACGCAGCAGCTCTATGTGATGGGTGCGGACGGATCCAACGTGCGCCGGATCAGCTCCGGCGATGGGCGCTACTCGACGCCGGTCTGGTCGCCGCGCGGCGACTATATCGCGTTCACCAAGCAACTCGCCGGGAGGTTCCTTATCGGCGTTATCCGGCCAGACGGCACCGGCGAACGTATCCTGACCGAGGGCTTCCACAACGAGGGACCGACGTGGGCACCCAACGGGCGCGTCTTGATGTTCTTTCGCGAGAGCCAAGGAGAGACCGGCGGGGCGCGAATCTACTCAGTCGATCTCACCGGCTACAACGAGCGAGTCGTGAGTACGCCGTCTTTCGCGTCCGACCCGGCGTGGTCGCCGCTCCTCAATTGAGGCGGTAGTTTACTATCATTTAACTGTCTAATGCTAAAATTCAGCCCGAAATCCGCTCCTTTTGATGCCGGGTTCTTCCCGCTGTTTCATGTGGTTATGTGCTGTTCTCGGTGGCCACGCACAAGCAGCGAGGAGAGCCAACAACGGAGTGGCATTTTCGCATCAACGAGGGTGGAAAACAGTTCAGAACTGCCCTCGGTTCTTGATCAAATCATGCCGGGCCGGTACCCCAATAGTCGGCTAGTTGCCGAACATGCATCAGGAGACTAAGACCATGCAGGGTGTAAAGGGGCTGAGGGTTATTTCGGCTGCCGATGTCGCCGTTGCGCTCGGCGCGTGCCGTCGTGAAGAAGCGGCTCCCATGAAGCTCGGCGTGTCGGATGTTCCGGCTGCCACGGAAGTTGCTCGCTAACTCCGAATTTCTATCCACCTACCTAAAACAGGAGAGACTACCATGAAGGGCGCTATCGTTCTCGCTGCCGCTATCGTTGCTGTTGCTCTCGGCGCTTGCCGTCGTGAGGAGCCCGCTCCGCTGAAGCTCGGCGCTGCTGACGTTGCAGCTGTTGCTGACGTTCGCTAAAGCGAATTCAAGTTCGATCCTGGATTAGTCCAGAATCAAGCTTACATGATCGGACTGCTGCAGCATGCTGTAGCAGTCCGGTTTTGTTTTTTGGGCCAGAGTTCATCTTGGCAGTCACCCTTTAAGCATGCAGTGGTTCTTCTTTTCGTGGCGACGGCAAGATGTTCGGGGCTTGATCGCGTGCAGGCATCGCGCGCGCGGGCGGTAGCTTGCTACTCGCTTTTTCATCCGTGTAAGCACGTGTTTTCAACGGTTTTCGGATGCGCCGCTCTTGCCCGCTGGCGGATCCTGCCAATACTTGTGACCTCCAGTTGGGGCTCGAGAGTCGTCTGAGGCAGCCTCTGCGTGCTCGCTTGACCCTCAGATGAGCCAACTTGCCTCGGTACGGGATTGGTCGCGCGCAGCTAAGGTTTTGTACTGGGGGCAGCGGCTAAATGACGGCGAGTCGCTACGCAGGGATTTGAGGTGACGGCCACATTTTCGTACGATGCCTCAGCTAACTGGATAATGAGAAGCAATTCGTCGAAAGCTCCGGCAGCGTCAGGGCTGCTGTCGAGCCGAAGAAAGGAAACTGTAATGGCGCCGGTGTTGAGGGCTTCTAACGTCCTGCTCGCGGTTTTTGGAATTATCGCGTTAGCTGGTGTGGCCGGCTGTGCAAACAATGAGAACGATCCGTCCACACAGCTTGGCCCTGGCGCCGACGGCAAGGGACCGATTACGCCCGGGACGCAGCGCGACTTCAGCGCCAATGTCGGCGACCTGGTCTACTTTTCCTCCGACAGCTCAGACCTGACGCCTGAGGCTCAAGCGACGCTCCAGAAGCAGTCGCAGTGGCTCCGGCAGTATCCGCAGTTCACGATCATGATCGAGGGGCATGCCGACGAGCGCGGCACGCGCGAGTATAACATCGCCCTGGGGGCCCGCCGCGCGACGACCGTGCGCAACTTCCTCGCTCAGAATGGAATTCAGGCCAACCGCGTGCGCACAATCTCGTACGGCAAGGAGCGACCGGTCGCGGTCTGCAACGACATCTCATGCTGGTCGCAGAATCGGCGCGCTCAGACAGTGCTGAACAGCCGCGCGGCTTCGTAAAACGCGTTTCGGCTTGAGTTTGAGATGGAAGCACCTGAGCCACGTGACGCGCTCCAGAGGCTGGTATCCGGCACTCTTGCAGTTCGTGTCTCCGGACGGTGATCAGCCGTAATGCAATATTGCGGCATTTGTGCAACAGACTAAGTGCCCCGAGTACCAAAGCAAAGTTTAGCCGTATTGCGCGTGCAGAGAGTTTATCGACGGCCTCTGCGGATGGTGCGCGCGTGCAGGCTGCTTGCCGGGGTAACGAAGATGAAAAATCTCTGCGCGAGGACATCGGGGACCGCGAGGAGCGTGGTTGGTTCCTGCGGCGTCCATGTCGGTAAGGCCGCTGCCGTCTCGATCTCGATCCTCGTTGGTCTCCTCTCAATCGAGGCGTCGGCTGGCGAGAGGTACGAGGTGCCGCTCGGGACATTTCTGATCGAGGGTAGCGATACGGATTCAGGCCCCGCGTCACCGGGCGATCCGAGCCGCGGAGTTGACGGCTACGATGCTGCCACCGGCATCCAGCCGCGCCAGTGGTTCCTGCAAACACCCTTCGACTCCGGTCTCGATCAATCGCAGAAGGCGCGACAGGCTCTTCTCGAAGATGCCCAGTCAGAGCTCAGTGCGGGACGGGCCAGCGCAGCGCAGCGCCTATTTGAGCAGCTTATCGCCAGCGCGCCGGATACCGAGGAAGCGAAAACAGCACGCTCGCACCTTGCAGATCTTTATAAGCGCGGTGCCGGCACGGGCGCGGCAGGGACACCTGGTGTCGCGGCAGATCTACCTTGGTCGCGAAGCAATCGTGGCATTGGCGAGGATCAAGCCGTGGCCCGTCCACGCGCCGCGGTCCGCGTGTCAAGGGCTACCGAAGATCAGTTCATCTCCGAATCGGGTGATCGCGTGTTCTTCGGAGCCGGAAGCGCTGAGCTTGGGACGCGCGCCCGCAGCGTTTTGAAGGCGCAGGCGCGGTTTCTACTACGGCGGTCCGAGCTTGGGATCATTGTCGAAGGCCATACCGATGACGGCGCCATCTCTCCCGATGAAAACGAGAGGCTCGCATTGGAGCGCGCCGAGGCTGTGCGTGCTCGGCTGATCGCGGAAGGCGTGGAGGAGCGGCGGATTGCAGTCGTCGCCAGGGGCCGCGGCGATCGAGTCTCAGTGTGCACGGGTCCGGAGTGCCTGGCGCAGAACCGTAGGGCGGTGGTGGTGCTGATGTCAGGCACCGCCGGGTTGCAGGCGGCAGTCGCTACCGCGACGAGCACGGCTCCGCGCGAGACCGGAAGCACGCCGTCAACGCAATAAACCGGGCCTTCAATCGACATCTGTCGGGCGCCCGCGACTGTGCCCCGACCGTGAGACGAGCGCGGGACAGCGACGTAACGGCACCCCGGCGTTGACAACCAGGCGTTAAGGGCGGATTCCATTGATCTGACTTGGATTGCGCTCCTCCAGTCGATCGTTGCGTCTCAGGTCGAGGAAGCGTGCTTTTGTAGGCTAAGGGAAGGCATCGGGCTCATGGTCGCACCACTGCTTCGCGTAGCAATCGCCGCATTCGCCATGTCGCTGCTTCTCGGGCGCGTGCAACCCCTCCACGCGCAACAGCCGGGAGCCGGTGTGCCGACGGCGGGGACCGCCGCAAAGCCTAAGGCGAGCGCGGCAAAATCCGACACGCAACCTGCAACTGCCGCGCCAGCATCGGCGGCGAACGCGGCGCTGGCACAAAGAGTGGAGCAGCTCGAGGCTCAGCTCGTTGATCTTCAGGTGGTGATTGGAACGCTCGAATCGCTTGCCCGGTCCGGTGGACCGCGTCCGGTCCCGGCCGGCGGGGGAGGCTTGCTGTCAGGTGGGGACCAGGGCCGTTTGGACAGCATGGATACGCAGATCCGTGCGTTGACATCGCAGGTCGAGCAGTTGGCTCAGGAGCTTCACGGCAACGCTGGCGCCGGGCGCCGTTCGGATGCTGGCGCGCCTGCGGCGCGGGACGGCTTCAACACCGCTTCTGGATATGCTGAGGCACCTTCTGCCACAGATGGGGCCACATCGGATGTGGCGCGTTTTGGCTCGACGACCGTGACCTCGGGCAGCCTCGACCCGATTAATGCGCTCGCTGGCGCGGATCCTCGGGCTCAAGCTGCTGGGAGCAAGCAGCCGGCCGCGTCGTCATCGGGCATCCCGCCGGGGGCTGCGCAGGTTGCTACGACGGAGGCTGCGGCCGGCAATCCGAAGGAACTTTATGAGACGGCCTATGGATATCTGCTGCAGCAAGATTATAGCTCGGCACAGTCGGGCTTCAGCGAGTTCCTGAAGACCTATCCGAAGGACCGCTTGGCTCCGGATGCGCTCTATTGGCTGGGCGAGGTGCACTATGTGCAGCGGAACTTCGCCAATGCGGCCGAAGCGTTTGATCTCGTGACCTCTGCGTACGGCTCGAGCAGCAAGGCGGCCGATGCCCTGTTGAAGCGCGGCATGTCGCTGTCGCAGCTTGGCAAGAAGCAGGAGGCGTGCGCCGCGTGGCGCGACATTCCGACCAAGTATCCGTCGGCGCCGGCACATGTGAAGTCGAAGGCTGACAGCGAGCGCCAGCGCGCCGGTTGCACCTGAGTTGGCTGCACCTGACCGGCGCCCTGTCCGAATTATATGACCTGGGCCAAACGAAGGACCTGGGGCCAAATGAAAAACCTGGGCAAAAGCAAAGCCGGGCTCACCGGGCCCGTCGCCGACGGCGAGCTGGAGCTTCTCTTCGCGCCGCTTGCGCGGTATCGCCTGGCCGTAATCGCCGTCTCAGGGGGGCCCGACAGCATGGCCCTGATGTACCTCATTTCCCGCTGGTGTCGTCTCCATGCCGCTGAGCTAGAGCGCGGCGTGCTGCCGCGTATCGAGGCCGTGACAATCGATCACCGGTTGCGGCCTGAGGGCGCGCGCGAGGCGCTGTGGGTCGGCGAGCAGGCTGCGGCGCTCGGTCTCAATCACCGAAGTCTTGCCTGGGAGTGTGAACGGCCCGCGACAGCGATCCAGGCCCTTGCGCGCGAGGCCCGCTACCGGCTTCTCGCCGAGGTCGCAGGGCGCATGACGCCGTCGGCCGTGCTGACCGCGCATACCGAGGACGATCAAGCCGAAACACTGATCATGCGGCTCGGACGCGGAAGCGGGCTCGATGGGCTTGCCGCGATGGCTCCGCTGCGCCCGCTATCTCCTGCGGGCGGCGTCGATCTCGTACGGCCTCTGTTGGGGGTTGCGAAGGCGAGACTGTGCGCCACGCTCGACGCGGCATGTGTGCCGTGGCTTTCCGATCCGAGCAATGATCGCTCGGAATTTGAGCGAGTGCGGGTGCGCCAGGCCAGAGATCAGCTCGCGCAGCTTGGCCTAACCTCAGAGCGGCTGGCGCTGAGCGCGCGCCGACTGAGGCGGGCGCGAGAGGCGGTCGATGGGCTGGTGCGCGACTTCTGCCGCCGCGAGGTGGACGTCAACGCGGGCGTGTACGCAAGTCTCAGCCGTGCCGCCTTTGCCACCTCGGCTGAAGAGGTTCAGGTGCGCGTGCTGGCTCGCCTCCTTGCGGCTTTTGGTGGCAGCTCCCTGGCTGCTCGCCTTTCCCAGGTGGAAGCGCTCGTCGGCACGTTGAGCAAGGGGGGCCGCGTCGCGGCGACTCTCGGAGGTTGCATCGTCAGCGCCGGCGAGCGCGTCATGCGGGTCTATCGGGAGCCGGCCGTTGCGCGCCTTGCCAGTATCGAGCTCGTCCCGGGTGCTTCGGCGGTCTGGGATGGCCGGTTTCGTGTCAGTGTGGCCCGTGTCAGTGTGTCTGGCGAGCCGGATCTCCGGCTGGTTGGGCGACCCGGGCAAATCACCGTGCAGCCTCTGGGTAGCGCCGGCTATGCAACTCTCTTGTCGGAGAGGCAGGTGACCCGGCGCGTGCCGGCCCGGGCGGCGGCCTCCCTGCCGGCATTCTGGTCGGGTGGATCGCTCCTGAGCGTGCCTCTTTTGGGTGTCGAGGCTCGCTTGCCGGACAA
This sequence comes from Hyphomicrobium sp., assembly GCA_041659825.1. GTDB lineage: Bacteria > Pseudomonadota > Alphaproteobacteria > Rhizobiales > Hyphomicrobiaceae > Hyphomicrobium_C. Next base: position 68,568 of record JBAZXL010000001.1, on the reverse strand, counting down.
ATTGCAGCCGTTTGGGGCATGCAAGACAGAATTTTTGGGGTGGGAATTCGCGTCCAGTTAGTCCAACCTGCCGATCCAAGCCTTTCGGCCGCGGCGTATTTTTATCTTAGGTGGCCTGGTCCAGGAATTACCTGGCCTCGAACTTGGCAAAGCGTCACGCCGGCCCTATCTTTACCCAGCACCTCGAGTGCCGTTAACGGGAAAATGATATGAATCCGAACTTTCAGAAGCTTGCGATCTGGGTAGCGGTTTTTGTGCTGCTCGCGGCGCTCTTCAACCTGTTCAACAATCCGACCCAGACCCGGGGCGGCACCGAGATCAGCTATTCAGATTTCCTGGCAGCCGTGGATGCGGGAAGCGTGTCTGAGGTAACGCTGGCTGGCAGCCGGATCTACGGCAAGATGCGCGATAACGCGACGCCGTTCACGACGTATGCGCCGAACGACAACAATCTTGTCGAGCGCCTCAAGAGCAAGGAAGTGAAGTTCAAGGCTCGTCCATCTGACGAGGATATGCCTTCGATCCTTTCGGTGATCGTCAACTGGTTCCCGATGCTCCTGCTGATTGCCGTCTGGGTGTTTTTCATGCGCCAGATGCAGTCGGGCTCGGGACGTGCCATGGGCTTCGGCAAGAGCCGAGCGAAGCTCCTCACGGAGCGGCAGGGCCGCGTCACGTTCGAGGATGTGGCGGGTGTGGACGAAGCCAAGTCCGATCTCGAGGAGATCGTCGAGTTTCTGCGCGATCCGCAGAAGTTCCAGCGGCTCGGCGGACGTATTCCTCGCGGCGCCTTGCTCGTCGGTCCTCCCGGCACGGGCAAGACGCTGATCGCGCGCGCGGTTGCGGGTGAGGCCAACGTGCCGTTCTTCACCATCTCGGGTTCTGATTTCGTCGAGATGTTCGTCGGCGTCGGTGCCTCGCGCGTGCGCGATATGTTCGAGCAGGCGAAGAAGAACGCGCCGTGCATCATCTTCATCGACGAGATCGACGCGGTCGGCCGCCATCGCGGCGCGGGACTAGGCGGCGGCAACGACGAGCGTGAGCAGACCTTGAACCAGCTGCTCGTCGAGATGGACGGCTTTGAGGCGAACGAAGGCATCATCATCATCGCGGCAACGAACCGCCCCGACGTGCTCGATCCGGCGCTGCTGCGTCCGGGCCGCTTCGATCGTCAGATCGTCGTGCCAAACCCGGACATCATGGGGCGGGAAAAGATTCTCAAGGTGCATATGCGCAAGGTGCCGGTGGCACCCGACGTCGATCCCAAGACGATTGCCCGCGGCACGCCGGGATTCTCCGGCGCCGATCTTGGCAACCTCGTCAACGAGGCGGCTCTCCTCGCCGCACGGCGCAACAAGCGCCTCGTGACACAGAGCGAGTTCGAGGACGCCAAGGACAAAGTGATGATGGGTGCCGAACGGCGCTCGATGGTCATGAGCGAGGAAGAAAAGCGCAACACGGCCTATCACGAGGCAGGTCATGCCATCGTCGGCCTTTCCGTGCCTTACGATCCGTTGCACAAGGTCACCATCATTCCGCGCGGAAGAGCTCTCGGCGTGACGATGAATTTGCCGGAAGGCGATCGCTACAGCCGGACCCGGCAATGGTGCGAGGCGCGTCTTGCCGTGCTGTTCGGCGGCCGTGAAGCCGAGATCATTCTTGGCGGACCGGACAACGTCACAAACGGCGCGACCGGCGATATACAGATGGCGACGCAGCTTGCGCGCGCCATGGTGATGGAATGGGGCATGTCCGACAAACTCGGCCGTGTGCGCTACAACGGCAATGAGCAGGAGGTTTTCCTCGGCCATTCCGTTACGCAGACGAAGCACATCTCGGACGAGACGGCGAAGCTGATCGACGAGGAGATCCGCACGCTCATTCAGACCGGCGAGGCGAAGGCCAAGCAGATCCTGACGGAAAAGATCGAGGGCCTGCATGCCGTCGCGAAGGCGCTGCTCGACTTCGAGACCGTCTCGGGTGAGGAAGTCGCGACCGTTCTGCGCGGCGATAAGATCATCCGCAAGGATGACGACGGCACGCGGGGCAATGCTGCCTCCGCCGTTCCTTCGGCTGGACGTTTGCGTCCGCGCGAGGAGCCGGGCACGGGTGGAATGGAGCCGCAGCCGCAGTCTTGATAGGCGGCGTTCAATAGGGCAATGACCGTGCGGCCGCGATCACTTCGCGGCCGCATTCTTTTGGAGCGCATGACGGATGCAACGCTCGATCTACATACGGCCGCTTGGGATCTTTGCTGCGAGGCCCGAGCTTATAGCTGGCGAGGTTTGGGGCGGTTTGCCGCTCGCGGGCGGCCCTCTGGCGTTCTCGGCGCTCGAGGTGATCGAGCGCGCAGGGCGGGGCGCGGAACGGCGTATCATCAGCCTCGGCGATCTCTTCGAGCGCGACTGGGGGCGAAACACGCTCGTTGCCTCGGACCTCATCGAGGCGATCCGGGCGCCGCGTCCGAGGATCGCCGGACTTTCGATGGATCGGGCGCGCATCATGGGCATCGTCAACGTCACGCCGGACAGCTTCTCCGACGGCGGCAATCTCGACGGGGCGCAGGCTGCAGTCGCGCATGGCCTCAGGCTTGCGGAGGACGGCGCGGATATTCTCGACATCGGCGGCGAGTCGACGCGGCCCGGGGCAGTCGCTGTGCCGCTCGAGGAGGAGCTCCGCCGCGTTCTTCCCGTCATAGAGGGTCTTCGCGGCAAGACCGACAAGCTCATCTCGATCGACACGCGGAAGGCCGAGGTGATGCGCCGCGCCGTGCAAGCAGGGGCCGACATTCTGAATGACGTATCGGCGCTGACGCATGATCCGAGTGCAATGGAAGTCGCAGCCGATAGCGGTCTCCCCGTCTTGCTGATGCACGCACAGGGCGATCCCAGGACGATGAACGACAATCCGCAATACTCAGATGTTGTGCTCGACGTGTTCGACTTCCTCGAGCAGCGCATTGACGCCTGCCAGGCGGCCGGCATTCCGAAGGCCAAGTTGATAGCGGACCCGGGAATCGGCTTCGGCAAGCATCTTCATCACAATATTGCGGTGCTTTCGAGCATGAGCCTCTATCATGCTCTTGGCGTGCCGGTTCTGCTGGGTGCGAGCCGCAAGAAGCTGATTGGCCAACTCTGCAATGTGGAGAACCCGAAAGAGCGGGTGCCGGGATCAATCTCGGCCGCGTTATCGTCGCTAGCCGAGGGTGTGCAGCTCTTTCGGGTGCATGACGTCAAGGAGACGCGCCAAGCCATCGCAGTTTGGGAGGCGACGCGGGCCGGAAGCGAGGAGCTGGTTTAGCTTGGCGCTTTTGATAGCTGGCGACTTGGGAAGGTAGCGTTCTGGCTGCTCCTCGGTCCGTGGTAACGCTTTTTTTCCCTTGTTAGTCATGTAACGTATGACGGTCGCTCGCCACGCCTCACTTGAAGCATAATATTTCACCGGTGCGGTGGTAGGACGCTTGGGTCGTGCGTTCTAGGCTGTGAACTCATTGTGGATGGTGCATTTATGAGCCAACGCAAGCCACGGGCGTCGTCAAAGCGCTATCCATAATAGGTTCTCAGCCTAGCTCTCTCATCGCCGCGGCCGGCCTGCTATTGAACGACGGGGGTTTATCCATGCGCCGTTATTTCGGAACCGACGGTATCCGGGGTCTTGCCAACCGGCATCCGATGACCTCTGAGGTCGCGCTCAAGGTGGGAATGGCCGCCGGCAAGCTGTTCCAGAGCGGCTCGCACCGGCATCGCGTGGTGATCGGCAAGGACACGCGCCTTTCGGGCTATATGCTCGAGGCCGCGTTGATGTCCGGCTTCACGGCGGTCGGCATGGATGTGTTTCTGCTCGGCCCGATGCCGACACCAGCCGTCGCCATGCTGACGCGCTCGCTGCGGGCGGATCTCGGCGTCATGATCTCGGCCTCGCACAACAGGTTCGATGACAACGGCATCAAGCTTTTCGATCCCGATGGCTATAAGCTCTCGGATGAGGTGGAGCGGGAGATCGAGACGCTGATTGATGCCGACAGCTCGACGCTGCTTGCCTCGGCAGAACGGATCGGGCGTGCGACGCGGGTCGAGAGCGCTCAGGAACGCTACATCGAGTTTGCAAAACGTACGCTGCCCAAGAACCTCAAGCTCAGCGGCCTGCGCATCGTCATCGATTGCGCACATGGCGCGGGCTACAAGGTGGCGCCAGAGGCACTCTGGGAGCTCGGGGCCGAGGTGATCAAGATCGGCGTCGAGCCGAACGGCCGCAACATCAATCACAAGTGCGGGTCGACGGCGCCGGACGCGTTGATCGACAAGGTGCGCGAGGTGCGTGCCGACGTCGGCATCGCGCTCGATGGCGATGCCGACCGCGTCGTGATCGTGGACGAGAAGGGATCGATCGTCGACGGTGATCAGCTGATGGCGGTGATCGCCGAGAGCTGGTACCGGCGCGGCAAGCTCGCAGGCGGTGGCATCGTCGCCACCGTCATGAGCAATCTCGGCCTTGAACGCTATCTTCGAAGCCAGGGTCTTGCTCTGGCGCGCACATCGGTCGGGGATCGCTATGTCGTCGAGCACATGCGTAAGCATGGGTTCAATGTCGGCGGCGAGCAGTCCGGACACATCGTGCTGTCGGACTTCACGACGACAGGCGATGGACTTGTCTCGGCGCTGCAGGTGCTGGCCTGTGTCGTGGCGACGGGCAAGCCCGTCTCGGAGGTTTGCGCGCGGTTTACACCGCTGCCGCAGGTCTTGCAGAATGTCCGCTACGCCAATGGCAAGCCGCTCGAGGATAGCCGCGTGGTGAAGGTGATCGAGGGCGCCAAGGAGCTTCTCGGTGACAGTGGAAGGCTCGTCATCCGGCCATCGGGAACGGAGCCGGTCATTCGCGTGATGGCGGAAGGCGATGACGAGCGTCTTGTGAATACGGTCGTCGGCGATATCGTCGAGGCTGTGCGCGCGGCTGCTGCGGCTTAACGCATCGTTCATTCGTTGCCTCTCATTTACCGGTCGTGCGCGACAGCTTCGAGCTGGCTGTTTCGCCAATACGCGCGCTGTCGCAATTTGAGCCGGCGCTTAAGGGTCGATTAAAGCTTATCGGTCATAGTCCCTGCAGAGAGCGTTCTGCGTCTGATTGCGTCCTCGCTGGTCGCGAGGTTCAGATTGAAAGGGATAGTCATGACTGCCACTCGCGTCTGCGCGACCTCGCGCGCAGCTTTTGCATTTTCTCTGCTTGCTATGACCACGGGCGCCAGCCTTGCCGCCGATCTTGGCTACGGTAGCGTGAAGGACGTGCCTCCGCCGGCTCATTCCGGCCGTACGTTCTACCTCAAGGGCACCATCGGCGTGAGCAATTCGGATACGGGCGGCTTGTGGAACGAGGCCTATGACTACGGCAACTTCACGGTCGGCCACAACGACGTCAAGAGCGCGCCGATCTTCGGCTTGGGCTTTGGTGTCGAGGCTAACCGCTGGCTGCGTCTCGATGTGACGGGCGAGTATCGTGGCAGCCAGCTCCTGATTGGCCAGGACAGCTACTACACTGATCCCTGCTCGACCGCCGGCAACTGCGGCACCAACGAGATCACGGCGGATATCGAGAGCTGGGTCGGTCTTGCGAACGCCTACATCGATCTTGGCACGTTCCGCGGCATCACGCCTTATGTCGGCGGTGGCGTCGGCTTCGCGTCGGTCTCGGTGCAGGGACTGAAGGATGTGAACGTGCCCAACAACGGCGTCGCGTTCGCTGGCGATCACACGGATACCAATTTCGCGTGGGCGCTTTATGCCGGTCTCAGCTATGATGTGACCCCGCAGTTCACGATGGACTTTGGCTATCGCTACCTCGACTTGGGCAAGGCGAGAAGCGGCACTCCGCAAGCCTACGATCCAGATTACGATTGCGGCTGCTCGGCTTTCGAGGTCAAGGATCTCACCTCACACGATCTGCTCATAAGCGCACGCTATCGCCTCAACGAGCCGACGCCGACTTACGCCCTCAAGTAACGAATTGAAGGCGCGGCCCGCTATATGCCGAGTGCGGGCTCGCGTCTTCGTAGGACAACGAACGGGACCGGCGAAACGCCGGTCCCGTTTGTTTTTTGTGGCTCCTGGCTGGTAAAGTGGTGCCATGAGCACGATCACGAAGCCGAAGCTCCGTCCGGATAACCCGAACTTCTCCTGTGGGCCCTGTCGCAAGCCGCCGGGCTGGACGGTCGCTGCCCTCTCGAACGCTCTCACGGGTCGATCGCATCGCTCGAGCGAAGGGCGCGCGCGCCTTGCCCTGGTGATCGAGCGCACAATATCTCTGCTCAAGCTGCCGCCAGGATTTCGCATCGCCATTGTGCCGGGATCTGACACCGGTGCGTTCGAGATGTGTCTCTGGTCGATGCTTGGTGCGCGTCCTGTCGACGTGCTGGCGTGGGAGAGCTTTGGCAAGGTCTGGGTGCGCGATATCGTGGCTGAGCTCAAGCTCGGCAACGTGCGAGTCGTCGAAGCCGAGTTCGGTGCACTTCCCGATCTTGCAGGTGTCGACTTCGCGGCGGATGTCGTGTTTACAGCGAACGGCACGACCTCGGGCGTTTCAATTCCGAGCTACGATTGGATTGCGCGCGACCGCGGGGGGTTGACACTGATCGATGGCACGTCGGCGCTGTTCGCGCAGCCGGTCGACTGGGCAAAAGTCGATGTCATGACCTTCTCCTGGCAGAAAGCGCTTGGCGGTGAGGCGCAGCACGGCATGCTGATCCTTAGTCCGCGCGCGATCGAGCGCCTCGAGACATATCAGGCGCCATGGCCGCTGCCGAAGTTGTTTCGATTGACGCGGGACGGGCGCCTCAACGAGGCGTTGTTCGAGGGCGAGACGATCAACACGCCATCGATGCTGGCCGTCGAGGACTTCCTGGCGTCGCTCGATTGGGCTCAGAGCATCGGCGGCATCGATGCACTCTGCGATCGGGCGCGAGCCAACGCTTGGGTGCTCTTCGATTGGATTGGCCGGACGGGCTGGGTGCGCAATCTCGCGGTCGATCCGGCGACATGGTCGACGAGTTCGGTGTGTCTCGATTTTGCCGATGCGCGCGTGCGCGACCTCGGGCCCGCCTCGCGGCGCGTATTTGCTCTCGGCATGGCTCGAATGCTCGCAGACGAAGGGGTTGCGTTCGATATCAACAGCTATCGTGATGCACCGCCGGGGCTCAGGATCTGGACCGGACCGACGGTCGAGCGCCAAGATCTCGAGCGCCTGACACTCTGGCTCGACTGGGCATACGATCGATCGGCGGCAGGACTCGACCAGAACGGATCGTGAAGTCGAGACAGGCCTTAATTTGGTCGCGATACGGCCGCAAACGGGCTGGCGTGCTGCACTCCACACTCGCGCCAATCAACTTCATCACATGAGGTTTCCATTGAAGCTCGCCCTTTCCATCGTGCTTGCGTCGGTTGCGTTTGCGTCCGGCGTTCGCGCTGCTGAGGTCGCAGCCGTTTCGGCGATCGAAGCCGTGACGGTCTACCCGTCCGGCGCGGAAGTGACGCGTGTCGCCAAGGTGAAGCTCGAGAAGGGGGATCACGTCATCCTGTTCCGCGATCTTCCTGCGGGTGCCGTGGACGGCTCGATCCGCGTCGAAGGCAATGCGACTGGGAAGCTCGAGATTGGGTCCGTGGATGCGCGCCGCCTGTTCGTGCCGCGTGCCGACGCCGAGGCAGGAGAGAGCGAGCGGCGCCGGATCGAGGACGAGATCGAGAAGTTGCGGGACGACCGGGTGCGCTTTGAGGCGCAGGTGCAGGGCGCCGAGACGCAGAAGTCGCTGATCGCAAACCTCGCGACGCTGCCGTCGCGGCCGGCGCCGGCGGCTCAGGCCGAGCGGGCCGAGGACTGGCCCGCTATTCTGGCGTTGATCGCCAGTGGGTCGGCGGAGGCGCAGCGCGGCCTCCTGGATGGTCAAATCAAGATCCGCGAGACTGATCGCAAGATCGAGGAGCTGGAGAAGAAGCTTGGGCAGCTTGCGCCGGCCCGAGAGGAGCGGACGGAGGCGAAGGTGTTCGTCTCGGCGCAGTCGCCGCTCGAGGCGGATGTAACCGTGCGCTATCAAGTGACGACGGCCTCGTGGACGCCACTTTACGACGTGCGGCTTTCGACAGGCGGCAAGACAACGCCGCCGGCTATCGAGCTGACGCGTCGCGCGGCGATCAACCAACAGACCGGCGAGGCCTGGGACAATATCGCCCTCACGCTTTCGACCACGCGCCCTGCCGCAGGCGCTTCGGCGCCGGAGCTTTATCCCGTGACAGTCGATTTTCCGCCGGAGCCGGCTCCTTATGCCGCGCCAGTTGCCGCGTCGCGAGCGATGGAGGATGGGATTGTGGCTGCCTCGCCGCCACCTGCGCAAGAGGATGCGCCTCAGTCGCGGCCTCGCGCCGAGGCGTCGAAGCGGTTGACGGTGGCTGCCAAGCCCGCGGAGGTGGTTGCAGCGCCGTTCCACGCGCTTTTCGGGGTGCCTGGGCGCGTCAGCGTGCCGTCAACCGGTGAGACCAAGCGCGTGCAGCTGCTGCAAGAGACGGTGGAGCCGCAGCTCACAGTGCGGACGGTACCGAAGGCTGATGCCAAGGCGTATCTCTATGCCAAGTTCACACTGCCGAAGGGCTCGCCTCTCCTCCCCGGCGCCACCTCGCTCTTCCGGGATGGAACCTTCGTTGGCACGGGGCGCCTGCCGATTCTCTCGCCAGGCGATGAGCATGAGCTCGGCTTCGGCACGGATGACCTCATCCGCGTGCGCTATGCGATTGCCGAGGAAAAGCGCGGCGAGACCGGCCTGATCACAACGTCGCGAACGGACGTGCGCAACTATCGCCTCTCGATTAAGAGTTTGCATGATCGATCCATGGCGCTCAGCGTCTTCGATCAGATACCGGTTTCGGAAAACCAGGACATCAAGGTTGAGCTGACCGGTAAGCCATTGCCGACAAAGCAAAACGTCGACGACAAGCGCGGCGTGCTCGTTTGGGACAGCAAGCTCGATCCTGATCAAGAGCAGGTCATCGAGTTCGGCTACCGCGTGACGTGGCCGTCCGCGAAATCGATCGTTTACCGGTAGATCTAGGGGCGGTTAGCCGCCTTGAGTTGCCGGCGCACTCTCTGGGTCGTGCTGATAAGAGTTGGCCCGGCGCCGAGGGGGCGCTAAAAGCTTTCCCTGGTTTGTTTTGGCCCTGGCGCTGGTCGCCGGGGCCAAATCGTGAATACGGATGAAAAGTGAATGGCTAACGTTGTCGTGGTCGGCGCTCAATGGGGTGACGAGGGCAAAGGCAAGATCGTCGATTGGCTTTCAGAGCGCGCCGACGTCGTCGTACGTTTTCAGGGTGGCCACAATGCCGGGCATACGCTCGTCATCGGCGAGAACACGTATAAGCTCTCGCTGCTGCCGTCAGGCGTCGTGCGTCCCGGCAAGCTCGGTGTCATCGGCAATGGCGTGGTCGTCGATCCCTGGGCGCTCTGTTCCGAGATCGAGAAGCTCCGCGGCCAGGGCGTCGTGGTGACCGGCGAGAACCTGCGTATTGCCGAGAATGCAACGCTCATTCTGCCGCTGCATCGCGAACTGGACGTCATGCGCGAGGAGGCGGCGGGGGAAGGCAAGATCGGGACGACGGGCCGTGGCATCGGGCCGGCCTACGAGGATAAGGTCGGCCGCCGTGCGATTCGCGTGCAGGACCTTGCCGATCTCGCGACGCTCGGGCCGAAAGTCGATCGCATTCTGTTGCATCACAATGCCTTGCGCAAAGGCCTCGGCAAGGAGCTTGTTTCCAAGGACGAGCTGATGGGCGATCTTGCGACGATCGCGCCGAAGCTCCTGCCGTACATGGACGTGACTTGGGATCTGCTCGACCGCGAGCGCAAGGCCGGCAGCCGCATCCTGTTCGAAGGCGCGCAAGGCGCGCTGCTCGACGTCGATCATGGGACATATCCGTTCGTCACGTCGTCAAATACGGTCGCCGGGCAGGCCGCGACCGGGTCGGGCATGGGGCCGCGGGCGGTCGGCTACGTGCTCGGGATTGCCAAGGCGTACACGACACGCGTCGGCTCGGGGCCCTTCCCGACCGAGCTTACGGACAGGATCGGCGAGACGCTCGGTGAGCGCGGCCACGAGTTCGGAACGGTAACGGGGCGCAAGCGCCGCTGCGGCTGGTTCGATGCCGTGCTCGTGCGTCAGGTGGCTAAGGTTTCCGGCATCGATGGGATCGCGTTGACGAAGCTCGATGTGCTCGATGGCTTCGACGAGATCAAGGTCTGCGTCGGTTACATGCTCGATGGACAGCGCCTCGATCGCTTCCCGGCGAGTGCGAATGCGCAGGCACGCGTGGAGCCAATCTATGAAACGTTCGAGGGCTGGTCGCAGTCGACGCGGGGCGCCAGAAGCTGGGCTCAGCTCCCGGCGCAGGCGGTGAAGTATGTGCGTCATATCGAGGAGCTGATCGAGTGCCCAGTGACGCTGCTCTCGACTAGTCCCGAGCGCGAAGACACAATCCTGATGAAAGATCCATTTGCTGATTGATGGGTATCCGCGCGCGGTTGCCGGCTTAATCCCTATTGCCTGTTCGGATGAATTGGAAACTTTGGGCCTTGAGCACAAATAATCGGGCGTATTTACAATCGGAAAGAAATACCCGCGGGTTTTGTCTTCCAAGTCGTTATCAATCGTTGCCTAGTGTAGGGCATCTGACGTTTGGTCCCCGCTCGCGGCTGGTCTCGAAACCAAACGTCAGATGCAGAAGCTACACTAGGATCATAGAGTTGCTAGTGTTCCTCATGGTTCCGACATTTGCTCCGAACCGCGCCGCAGAGGGAAGCAAATGTCGGAACCGGAACACTAGGCATTTCGCAGTTTTGGATCGTCTTTGTTTTGAAGTGATCCGTGTCGATACCTGGAATTAAGACAGTTCCGTTACATCTTGATCCTCAAACCAATCTTGGAATGTGGATCATGCAAGGCGATAATATCGATTGCGCCAAGGCGCGCGTGGCGTGGTTCGACCCTATGAAGCGGCCGACGCCTGCCGGCCCCCGCGTAAAAGCTCGGACGGTCGTGCCAGGGGCTCCCGCGAGGGCGGAAGTCGGGCCAGAGCTAGTTACAGTCAAGGCCCAGATCGCGGCTGCGAAAATGTCCGAGCTGCCGCGAATCGCGGAAGATGTTCGTCAAACTTTCGAAAGCGGGAATTATCCGTATCAGAGCAAACTGTGCGCAGCGGAATATGAGGCGAAAGTGACGGCGCTGCAGGTCGAGCTGCTTAAAGCGCAGAACTGGATCAAGGCCAGTGGCGAGCGGGCCGTCATCCTTTTCGAAGGCCGTGACGCGGCGGGTAAAGGTGGGACGATCAAGCGCTTCATGGAGCATTTAAACCCGCGCTCAGCGCGCGTGGTTGCTCTCGAGAAGCCGACCGAGCGAGAGCGAACTCAATGGTATTTCCAGCGCTATATCGAGCGCCTGCCGGCCGGAGGCGAGATGGTTCTGTTCGACCGCTCATGGTATAATCGCGCCGGGGTCGAGCGCGTCATGAATTTCTGCAGCGCGAACGACTATCTTTCCTTTACGCGCCAGTGTCCCGAGATCGAGCGCATGCTCGTGCAATCGGGAATTCGCCTCTACAAATATTGGTTCTCGGTCTCCCGGGGCGAGCAGCTGCGCCGGTTCAAGTCGCGCGAGACCGATCCGCTCAAGCAGTGGAAGCTTTCGCCAATCGACAAGGCAGCACTCGACAAGTGGGACGACTACACGGAAGCCAAGGAGGCGATGTTCTTCTATACGGATACGGCGGATGCGCCGTGGACGATCGTGAAAAGCGACTGCAAGAAGCGGGCGCGCATCAACGCCATGCAGCACTTCCTCTCGACGTTGCCATATCCGAACAAGAATGAGGCGCTGGTAACCGGACCCGATCCGCTTATCGTCGGTTCGAGCCGTCACGTCATCAACAATGACGAGCATATCATCGGCAAGTCGCTGCATCCTGCGAAGCGGCGGTCGAAGAAGAAGCCGCGTCAGACGCCGGAAACCAGCCCCTTGTAACGCGCAAGGGGGGCATCGGTGAGCTCAGCGGCGAGAAGGCGTACGGGGTTCACCGGCCCGGGTAGCGTGATCTGGCCAAGTGGAACGGGCTTAAAGCCGAAACGGCTATAGTAAGGCTCATCGCCGACAAGAAGCACAAGCTGGACGCCCTGGCTGCGGGCAGCTTCGAGTGCGTCGGCTACGAGCGTGCGCCCGAAGCCCTGCCCCGTGACGCTGGGATCGACAGTGAGGGGGCCAAGGAGGAGCGCACCCTTGGCGCCGCCGATGGCGATCTCAGTCATGCGCAGAGCGGCGACGATGCGACCATCCTTGAGGCCAATGCGACAGTAGCGCGAGCAGCCTTCGTCGCTGCTTGCCTCGCGAATACGGTAGGCGGTGCGCACGAAGCGGCCCGGCCCGAAGACGCGATCGTGGAGGGCAGAGACTGCGGGCAAATCTTCTCGAGTGACGGGGCGGTGCGTGAACGTGGAGAGCATCTAGGAGGGGCCTCAGCAGGAGAGCAAATTACGGTCAGCGCGGGTCATTGGGGCCGCGCGATCCAGAGCGCTTTTCCGGGGCACAGTTGTCAGCATGCAGGGCGTGTAGCACGAGGGGTTTGGGGGGTCTAGTGTAGCGCATCTGACGTTTGGTCCCCGCTCGCGGCTGGTCTCGAAACCAAACGTCAGATGCAGAAGCTACACTAGAAAAATAGAGTTGCTAGTGTTCCTCATGGTTCCGACATTTGCTCCGAACCGCGCCGCAGAGGAAAGCAAATGTCGGAACCGGAACACTAGCGCGTGCCTTTCCTAATCACCAAGCGTGCGCTCGGCCTATGTCGTCGGGCGCTGCTTTGCTGCCGGGGATGGGGATCTGCTCAGAACCTCCAAGAGGCGGCTACGAGCAGTCGCCTCCATCGCGGGCGGCAGTGTTGCTCTCTCGAAGAACGCTGGCTCGGGCCCGGAGACTTTGTGCCAGCTGCGCACCACATAGAGGACCGTGTGGAAATCGGGTGTGACGTCATGATCGACGTAGATTCCGTGCAGACTGGCGCGGGCGCTCAGACGAATACCTGCTTGCTCAAGCAGAAGGCGAGCGAGCGACGCTTCGGTTCCTTCATTCGCCTCGACGAGCCCACCGGGAAGCGTCCAACCGGACGTGCGAGTTTGCGGGATCAGGAGGGCACGATGCTCGGCATCCACGACGATCGCTTGCACTCCGAGCGTAAGCCCGCGAGAGTGACGCCAGTGCCATTGAAGGGTCTTTACGATAACTTTTTGCCAGAGCTTCACCGGGCCCACTCCGAGATCTTGTCCGCGTTAGGATGTGAACGTATCGCCAATGCCAAGCGCCAACTTCGATATCAATAAGGCATCATGACCGAGACATTTACGCTCGCACATCTTTCTGATCTACATCTCGGTCCCATAGAAGGCTTTCACCCGCGCTATTGGAACGCCAAGCGGGGGCTTGGCTATCTGAACTGGCACCGAGGGCGGCGTGGTCATCATTTGCGCAGCGTTGCCGATGCCATCGCTACTGATGCCGTGGCGCAGAAGCCCGATCATTTCGCGGTGACGGGCGACCTCGTAAACCTCGGCCTGCCTAGTGAATATGACGTGGCCTTGGCGTGGCTCGCAGGGCTTGGCACGGCAGAGACGGTCTCGGTGGTGCCGGGTAATCACGACATCTACACGGGCCGGCTGCATGGTGCCTCGTGTCTCACGCGCTGGGCGCCCTACATGACGACGCGCGTCGCCGGGGCTCCGAACGACGGCGAGGCGACGTTTCCGTTTGTCAGGGAGGTCGGGCCGATCGCTCTCATCGGGCTCAATTCCGCTGTGCCGACGCCGGTCTTCATCGCCTCCGGGCGGCTCGGCGCGGCACAGATCGCAGCGCTCGCCGAGCATCTAGATCGGCTTGGATCGCGTGGGCTCGTTCGTGTGGTGCTCATTCATCATCCGCCGCTACCGGGGCAGGCGCCGCCGCGCCGTCGTCTCGAGGATGCGGCCGAGCTTCAGGATGTGCTCGATCGGTTCGGGGCAGAGCTCGTGCTGCATGGGCATAATCACATCGAAACGCTGGCGTGGCGCCGCCGCACTCTCGGCTCCGTTCCGGTGATCGGTGTTGCATCCGGCTCAGCGGGGCGCGCTCACAGCCATGAGCCGCTGGCGCGCTACAACCTCCTTCGCGTCACGCGCAGCGCGGGGAGGCTTTCGATCACGTGCACGGTGCGCGGGCTGGCGGCCGCGGGCGGCGAGATCGTGGAGCTTTCGCGGAGGGAGCTTCAGCACGAGGCGATCGCGAGCTGAGCACGACGCGAATTAAGCGAGGCGCAAAAGGAGCCCGGTTGCGTCATCGCGAACCTTGGCGCGATGAAATTCGAGGCAGGCCGCATCGGCATGCTCGAGTGCGCGAAGCCTGGCGACCAAGTCAGCGAGCCCTTGCGTCGTTGCGGCGTCAAAGAGCGTTTTCGCGTCATGCGTCTTGAAGACATCAACGAGACGCATCAGGCCGTCGGTTGCGAGCAGCACACGGGAGCCCGGACGGAGTGCGATCGATCCCGTTCGAATGAAACGCGCCGGTGCGGGCGTGATCGAAAAGACACCGTAGCCGTCCGGGGCGTTCATGCGAGCGCGGGCGTGCCTGAGCTTCGGCCAAAGGTGGTCGTGAAAAGTTGCGCTGGTGGCGGACGGAGTTGCTGCGAGGTGTTGCTTGATCGCGTCGGCGACCCAGCGGTCGCCTGCGTGCTCGGCAGCGTCGCCAATGTGGTGCAGCCTGCCGTCGGCGCCTTCCGCAATAAGAGCGCAGTCGCCGAGGGTCACGTACTCGAGCTGGGGGCCGTCGAGGCGGATTACGATGGCGGCCGCGGACGGGTGCTCTTCGGGTCCGATGGGCGGGCGGCTGGCCAAGCGCGCAAACGCTGGAGCTATTTCTTCGGCAAGCACTTGCGGAAGTGAGCTCAGTGGGGATGTCATATTCGGCGCCATGTCGACGAGACGCGTATGCATGATGTCCGCAAACCAGCTCGCGTCGGTCGTTGCGGGTGTCAGCGGAGCGGAGATCACGTCGGTTGCGCCGTCGATGACCCAGGCCACACGGCCGGCAATGCCGGCGCGATCCTCGTTCGCGGTGCCGCTTGGGTTGCTCGTGTGCTCGACGACCGTTAGTCTCATGCAACGCTTCTCCCTGCCATTCCGTACACGACCTGCTGTCTCTTGCCGCAGGCTCTGGTCTTACCGTGACGAATGCCGAGATTGTAGACTGCAGCTTATGTCCGGACTTCTTCGGGCCAATGCGTATACTCTCCCACTTATGAATGAGGGCTGTCGCTTGGAACGCGTTTAGGTACTCGCCGGTAACGGAATTCTGATCAACGCTGTCAGGCCCAAGGCTTGCTTGCAGATTGATCGGCTTACTTCGCGCGCAGCATATCCGGTGACGAGGCAAAATCGAGGTCATCCGTTGCGGTTTCTGAAGCATCATAGTCCGCTCAATCTTGCTCTCCAGGGCGGGGGCGCGCATGGCGCTTTCACGTGGGGTGTACTCGACCGGTTGCTCGAGGATGAGCATATCGAGATCGGGTGGATCTCCGGCACGAGCGCGGGTGCCGTAAATGCCGTCGCGCTTGCGGCGGGCTTGTCCGAAGGCGGGCGCGAGGGCGCTCGCAAAAAGCTGAGGCAGGTCTGGGAGGCCGTGCACAAGGCCGGTTTGCCCGACCTGTTGCGGCTGAACCCCTTTCTTTTTGGCCTCTCGCGGTCGTCGGCTGTCGCACAGATGGCGAGCCTCTGGTCGCCTTATGATTTCAACCCGCTTGGAATTGATCCGTTTCGCAACCTGCTCAACGACACGATTGATTTCGAGAGGGTTAGGGCGTCGTCGCAGGTCGAGCTGCTGATCGCCGCAACAGATCTTGCCACGGGACGGGCGCGTCTCTTCCGTCGCCACGAGATGACGGTCGACGCCGTGCTTGCATCGGCCTGTCTTCCGACGTTGCATCGGACAGTGGAGATCGACGGCTCCGGTTTTTGGGACGGTGGCTTCGTCAAGAATCCAGATCTCGTGACCTTGGCGCTCGAGAGCCCGCACGAGGATACTCTGCTCGTTCATATCAGTTCGGCAGTAACACAGGCTGTGCCGACCGGCGTGCGCGAGATTGCAAGCGTGGCGAACCGGCTGACGTTCAATGCGCCACTCATCCGGGATATCGAGTTGATCGAAGCCGTGCGTGAGACGGCTGGGCCGCAACGCTTCGGCGCACGCGCAAAGGGAAGGTTCGCCCCGCTCGCTCGCCACCGGTTCCATTTGATCGAGTCCGGGCTTTATACGAGGTCATTGCCGGACGACAGCAAGATGAAGCCTGATCTTGGCATGCTGACGTACCTCTTTGGCGCCGGGCAGACGCAGGCGCATAAATGGCTTGGGCGGCATCGCGATGCGGTTGGCCGGCGATCGAGTGTCGACCTCAAGGCGCGTTTCCTCACCCAGCAAACAGCTGGCGCGGCCGATGAGCCGCTTTTGCTTGAGAAGCCGCCGACGACCTCTTTGGAGCAGATCGAGTGAGGCGCGGTGAATTCCGGAGTTGACTGCGTGTCAGGGCGTGACGAGCCGCGCGTAACCTTCTTCGACGGAGGCTGCGAGTAGGCCCTTGTAGGCTGCATAATCAGCGCTTTTCGGCGAGAGCTCGCCGAGAGCGGTGGATTTGAACTCTTGCCGCTTGATGTAAACGATTGGGCTCGACACCGGCACGAACATGGCTCGCTGCTTGTTGAGTGTCGTGATCAGTCCGCGCATCTCTCCGGCCTGGTCGAGCTGGGAGACCAGGATCATGCGCATGGCGCCCTTGGTCAGCGAGACGAAGTGGATGAACATCGAGGACGCGGGAATATAGAGACGGCCGCGGTGAGAGAAGGGCACATCGGGCCGATCGCGCTCCTCGAAGAGAAGGCTTGGCCACTCGGGGTCCCAGACGATATCCGTGCGGTAAGCGACGATGGCGTCGGGCTTGGCGAAGGCCGGGCGGATTGTGAGATAGCTGCCGATGTATTGATCGACGGCCGCGCGGGTATAGGCGCCCATATAGACCGGGGCAACGACACCGCCTTCGCCCTTGAGCTCCATCGGCTGCGCCGCCGACATGGAGCCAAACCAGGCTTCCTTGAGACGCTGATAGTCGAGGCCGAGAACCATCGCCACGTCGAACAGGGTCTGATCACGCACGGGCTTGCCGTGGAGCAGGTTCTGGATGGTTTTCTCGTGACAATCGGCGGCATCCGCCAACTCGGCCTGTGTGAGCTTCTTCTCGACCATCGCCGTGCGCACGAGCTGGATCGCGGCACTGCGCTCCTTCTTGGTGTCGGGAGACTTCATGGCGGGTCCGGGTTTGCGGAGGGATAATGACATTCCGCAACATACTGGTTTTTTCTGGGCGTGGGCAGATGGGCTGAGGTGCGGTTAACCGGGACGGTAAAGGGGCAGACCCGCGTGGGCCTGCCCCTCTTAAACGTGCAGCGGATAAGACCCGCAGAGGGTCTCTCCGGTCTGCTCAGCCCTTGCCAAGGACGCTGATGGAGACGGGGGCGACGCCCGCGCCCTTCATGCCGATGACGCCAGCTGCGCCCGACGACAGGTCGATGATGCGGCCCTTGATGAAGGGGCCACGATCGTTGATCGTCACCGTGACCGAGCGGCCATTGGACTTGTTGGTCACGAGCACGCGGGTGCCGAACGGCAGCGAGCGGTGAGCGGCTGTCATAGCGCTGGGGTTGAAGCGCGCGCCGGAGGCCGTCTGCTGGCCCTGCCAGTAGTACGAGGCCAGGCCCGAGCTGCCGCCGCCGTACGAGCCCGAATTTGCAACGCTCTTGGATGTGCGCGGCGTATGGTTCACAACGTGCTTCGATGGGCGCTTCGATGCGCGCTTCTCATAGCTTGCGACGCGCGTCGCCTTCGACGCGCTATAGGCCTTGGCCTTCTTCGTTGTTGCGGACGAGCCGCCGCAAACGTACTCCGGGCCATTGCAGGTCCAGGCAGCATTTGCCTGGCCGGCGTCAACGAGGCCGAGGGTGAGGACCGCAAGGGCGGCAAGAAGAGCAAACCGCATATCTAATATCTCCATTCTAGGCGGCGACATTACTGAAGCCCAGCGAGCTTCCGTGGGCTGTCGAGGGTTCCCTCGAGCCGGCCCAGCGGCCGCTGGTAGGCGGATTTTCCTTTGTGGCACCAACGTGCGGCGCCCCAGGATGAGATCGGGCTTCAGTGGAACACCAGAACGTGCTCTGGCGCCGATTACTTCGGGGGTGCATCTGCATCATCCCGTTCTGGTGGGGGAACCGAACCAGCCGAGGCGCGAGGGGTCAATGGCAAAAACTGATCATTGTTCACTCAAAATTCTGCATGCGTTGAAACTGCTGTAAATTTTTTTGCTGCATTGCAGCGTGCGCGACCGCACGTCGCAGAAATGTGGCATCAATCCGGCGCGTAAGGTCTTTGGAATTACGGCGAAAAGACGGCTCTAATGCGGTGCAATTTTGGTGTCGTTGGTTCACAGGTGTTCACTTGCTACAGCTGCGACGGCTCGACCGGCCGCTCTTTTCGAACTCGCTTTTGTCTGCTGTCTTCGCTAGCCGATTGGGTTCCACTCCCAAGTCAATCTTCCGGGTCCCAATGAGCGCTGCACCAAACGTGAAACCTGTGGATCATCCGAGCTTTGCCGAAGCCTTTCGAACCTATTCCCGGATCGGCGCACTTTCCTTCGGCGGACCGGCCGGGCAAATCGCACTCATGCATCGTATTCTCGTCGACGAGAAGCGGTGGATCGACGAGCCTCGCTTCCTCTCGGCTTTGAATTTCTGCATGCTTCTACCCGGACCCGAAGCGATGCAGCTCGCCACATACACGGGCTGGCGCTTGCACGGCGTCAAGGGTGGTCTCGCCGCTGGACTGCTGTTCGTGCTGCCGGGGGCGCTCGTCATGCTTGGGCTTGCGCTTTTCTATGCACATCTCGGCAATGTCCCGCAGATCGAGGCGATCTTCCTCGGTGTCAAAGCGGCCGTCATGGCGATCGTGGTCGAGGCGCTGCTGCGCGTTGCGCGGCGCGCGCTCAAGGGCGGTTTCGACTGGCTGATCGCGGCTGCGGCGTTCCTTGGGATCTATATGCTGGGTGTGCCGTTCCCGGTGATCGTGATGGCGGCAGCCGTGATCGGTTTCATGCGCAGCCGGGGAAGCGGGGCGGGGGAGGCTCAGGCCACCGGCGCACAGGTGGCCCGTGTCGCGCATCGCGATACCGTTGTGACGATTTTGATCTGGCTCGCTGTCTGGGTCCTGCCGCTCCTCGGCGTCGCGCTTCTGTTCGGGAGCGGGCACGTGCTGACGGAGCTCGCGCTCTTTTATTCCAAGCTCGCGGTGGTAACGTTCGGCGGCGCTTATGCCGTGCTCGCCTACATGGCGCAGCAGGTTGTCGAGGGCTATGGCTGGCTTTCGCCCGGCGAAATGCTCGACGCATTGGGGCTTGCCGAGACGACGCCAGGACCGCTCATTCTGGTCACTGAGTTCGTCAGTTTTCTTGCGGCCTTCAGGCACGGTTGTGAACCGCAGATCTTGATGGGCATCCTCGGTGCGGTGGTGGCGCTATGGGCGACCTTCGCGCCCTGCTTCCTTTGGATCTTCGCCGGTGCGCCCTACATTGAACAGCTCAACCGGGAGCCACGCCTCAAGGCCGCACTTGCGGCCGTGACGGCCGCTGTCGTGGGCGTGATCCTCAATCTCACGCTTTGGTTTGCGGTGCACGTATTGTTTGCCAAGGTCGGGCTTTTCACGGCCGGGCCGATTGGCGCTGCCGTGCCCGAGATCGGCTCAATCCGCGTTGATGCGCTTGCACTCTCTGTGCTGGCGTTCCTGCTGCTGTTCGGCCTGCACAGAGGCGTTCTCACGACGCTTGTTGTGTGCGCGGTTGCCTCGCTCGGGTATCACATGGCTGGCGGCTTCGCGCCATAGGAGCGTCGCGCATCAAGTTCGAAGACGTCCGCGCGGACGTCAGAGCCAACCCTTGCGGCGGAAGTAAACGAAGGGAACAATCGCTGATACGGCCATCAGCGCGAGCGCCATGGGATAGCCTTGCATCCAGTCGAGCTCAGGCATGTGCCGGAAATTCATTCCATATACCGAGGCGACGAGCGTCGGTGGCATCAGCATGACCGCCATGACAGAGAAGAGCTTGATGATCTGGTTCTGCTCATTGGTGATCATGCCGAGGATGGCGTTCAAGAGGAAACCCGTGCGCTCCGAGATGAAGCGCATGTTCTCGAGCAGGGAGTGAATGTCTTTCTCCGACGTGTCGATGCGTTGCGTGATCTTGGCATCGCAGCCGCGTTCTACGGCCGTATTGCGGAAGGCGTGGAGTACGCGGTGCAGTGAGGTTGCGCTCTCCTGCACGCGTGCGATGGTGTCGCCTTGCGTCCCCGTTCCCTTGAGCAGCACGTCCAATTTGCCTTCACGGGTGCGGCGCCCTTCCAGATCGAAAACGTCGCGTGCGATGGCATCGATCTTGTCTTGCACGCGCTCGATGTGGTCGGCCTTGCGCTCGATGAGCGTCTCGATCAGTCCGATCATGATTGCCGCTCCGGACGCGCACGAGGCGTCTCCGCGCTCAACGCGCGCCTTAAACATGGCAAAGGCCTTGGCATCGGTATAGCGGACGGTGACCAGGGCGTTGCCGACAAGGATGAAAGTTACGGTGGACGTCTGCGGCACCGACTTATCATCCGTGTCGTGGACGTTGAAGCCCGTCATATAGGCCGCGCCATTTTCCTGGTAGAAGCGGCTCGAGGCTTCGATCTCGCGCATTTCCGCGCGCGTGGGCACGGAGATTTTGAGCAGCCCCTCGACGAAATTGTCCTCCTCCTTGGTGGGATCCAGGAGGTCGAACCAGACCGTGTCGCTCGAGATCGGCGCCGTTGCGTTGTGCTGCAAGAGGCTGCTGCTGCTCTTATCGTAGATCGTAAGCATTGGGCGTTTCCCTGGAGCACGCTTTGGTCGGTGGACGTGCCTATTCCTACATCATCTCTCAGGACGTGAGATGATTTTTGAAGGCCTGATGTGTGGGTGGCGTGACGGACCGTGCTGCCAGGCGATGCTTGCGAGGCGGGCCCGGCCTTAGGAAGGGTCGCTCCCGCCGCGTGCTTTGCGGCTCTGACAATGCATCGACGCTCCTCTCCCGGAGGCCGGGAGAGGGAAGCTATAGCCTCGGCAGAGGCTCAGCCTGCGCCGTTCGCCGGTGCGGTCGCGAAGGAATTGACGTCGAGGTTGGGCTTCAACTCTGCGGGGTCTTTGGCGCGGCGGACGCGGCCATCGAACTGCGCGCCCTCGGAGATCGAAAGCGCTTGATGGAAGATGTCGCCCTCGACCTCAGCGGTCGGATGCAGGGTAACGGTCTGCGCGCGAATTGCACCGCGAACGCCGCCCCGGACCTCGATCTGCTCGGCGCAGATGGTGCCGATAACCGAGCCTTCCTCGCCGATGATGACCTGCTTGCCGTTGACGTCGCCGCGGACGTCGCCGTCGATCTGCACCTTGTTCTGGGAGATGATGGTGATTTTTTCTCCGAGGATCGTGAGGTCGGTGCCGATGACTGACTGCCCGAAGGCTGACGGGGGGCCGAAGGGCGATGCGCGGCCAGGGGTGGCGCTAGGAAGGCCCGATGGCGAAGAAGACATCGGCGTTGCAGGCTTAGGTAGACCGTTCTCACTCGTACCGCGACTAAACACGCTTAACCTCCACTTGTGCCGACGTGCAAACTTCCACGAGCAATCAATCAGGTGCACATGGAAGAAATTTGTCTAAGCAACGAAAACTCGTGCTCTAGTTGCCTCTTCTGGCACAATGTCCCGGAAAAAGCTCTGTAATTTCAGTTTCGTATGTAAATATTCACGAACGGCGCCCGCACCCAAATCCGGCGCCCGTAGGTGTGTGCAAAGCCGTAAGGCGCATAGATGCCCCTGTGGTGGCGACGGTAAACGACGCCGGAATAGGGTGCATCGTCGAAATCGTGGTACTGGTAATAGTGATTGTGGTGGTGGCCATGATGACGACCGTGAGCGGACGCGGGGCTCACGAGGACTGCAGCCGCGGTTGCGAAGACTGCGGCGAAGGCCAATGCAGTGGCAAATGCTCGCGTTGTCGGTGTGCGACGGATCATGGACGCCCCCTGGGTTGGAACGAGACTTTGGGGCGCAGGTTGTTCGATAAATCCTCTGTGCGCAAGTTGTGATTTTGTCGAGAGCCGTGCGCTGTTTCGCCCTGGCCGCAAATCGAGCAGTCTGTCCTATGCACGATCATTGCTGCCGCAAAGGGATTTTAGATGGGACTAGGAACCGCTTGCCAGAAATGCGCCGTGCGTCAGCGGGCCCTTTGCGGAGCCCTGTCGGACCAAACGCTGCAACGTTTTGTGCACCGTCGCCGCGCCCCGACAGGTAATGTAATTCTGGAGGGGGATGAGCAGCCGAACTGGATCGGTATCATTCTCACGGGCGTCGTGAAACTCATGAAGACGTCCGAGGACGGGCGGCGGCAGATCGTTGCCTTGCAGTTTCCCGGGCAGTTCGTGGGGCGGCCGCAGGGCCGACCGAGCCCGTTCCTCGCTGAGGCGGCAACCGACATCGAGCTCTGCTGCTTTGCCATGAGCGCGTTCGATGCGCTCTTGCGAGAGAACCGAGCACTCGAGCAGGTCGTTATGAACCAGGCGCTCGAGGAATTGGATCTCGCGCGGGAATGGATGTTTGTGCTTGGCCGCAAGACCGCGAAGGAGAAGGTGGCTAGCCTGTTGTTGCTGATTGCGCATCATCTTGCGCCGGACGGCGAACATGCCTACGGGGCCTGCGCGGAAGATGACCAGGCCGCTGACCTGGGACCTGTGGAGTTCGCATTGCCGTTGTCGCGCACGGAGATGGCTGACTACCTCGGCCTTACGATCGAGACGGTGAGCCGGCAGATGAGCAACATGAAGGAGAACGGGATCATCTGCGTCAAAGGCGCCAGGATGGTGACCGTACCCGACGTCGGTGCTCTGCAGCGGTGGGGCGAGCGGGATCAGGGGTAACAAAGGGGTTGGGGCCCAGTGATCGGGCTCGGATGATCATCAGTGTCGGATGTTCGGTCTTGGATGTTCAGGCCCGGGAAAAGCACGAAGGGCCGCCTCGAAAGGCGACCCCCGTGAGATTGCGGCGGCGATCAGCGGCTTGGCTGGCGCCTGCGGCCGAATTCCTGTCAGCTCAGAACCAGAGGCTGATCCGACTTGAACCCGCGCGACCACGACATCGCCGTCCTCAAGATCCCACTCGACATCGGATCACCTCCTTTCGATTGTTGAACGATTTGGGGATGCTCTCATATTTCGCGTGGATTGAGAAGAGCTTTGGACAAGGCGACGGTACATTGCGCACTATCGCTCAATACGATTGCGGAGCTCCATGGATAGTCTCGGGTGGCTTTGGTGGCTGATCTCGTCGGTACTCGCCACAGCGTGGGCGCTGTTCTGGTTTTTGATCAGCGGGTGGGTTTCGACCCTGTTGCAGGTCGCAGTCGTGATCGCGGCCGTCTATTTCGTGAAGTATGGCTGGCGGCGCGCACCATCCGAGATCTGGCGGCGGACAAGCGGGTTCGCGCGGTTCTTCTGGAATTGGGTTCGGGCGCGAGAGCCTTCGGCCGAGACCCGGGTGGAGGCCCGTGAGGTGATCCGCGTCGTGCGCGCCAAAGAGTTCGGCGACATCAACGTCTCGACGGCGTTGTCGCTTCTCGTACTGGTGGGGCTGGCGATGATCGGGGTGGGGTGACGGCTAACGTCCGAGGTTCTTGGACGCAGCGCTTCACTTTTCGTGTTCACGGGATTGGCCGGAACGTCGAGCTGTGTCAGCGCCGCTCACCGTGCTTCTGTGGCTGAGCGGGCAGCTCGAGCTGCCGGGTCGCGGCGGGCTGCCGTAAACTTTCCGGAGCGGGCTTCCGGCGACCCGCTGACGGCAGCCTCGGCCGCTCGTCTCAGCGCCTCTTCAACCTTCGCTAAATCGAGACCTTTTTCCATCTTTAGTCCATGCCTCCGTGAGCAGGAACTCGCCTTCCAAACTGTTCCATATATACCATTCATCGACACGGGGTTTGTAGTGAGTTTCGAGATAGTCTGCACTCTTTCTAAAACGCGTGCGGATGATCGCCTCCGGAATGCCGTGTCCACCTTGGGCGACGCGCTTGGCCACGCGCGCAATCGAAGCCATTGGTGAAGGCAGTCGAAGGTAGATCAAGCTGATCCTGTGTCCTTCGGCCCGCCAACCGACGATCTTCTAAGCATAGATCAGGCTCGCTAGTGTCGTTTCGAACATTAGGTCTGCTCGATCCTCGACCGCAACGTCGATGCGCTGTTGGCGAAGCTGGTCTTTCCGGCCCCGTTTGGCCCAGCAACGATGACGATCTCGGGCATGGGCCTCCCTATTTTGGCCGCGTACTCTCCTTGCTAACATAAACTTCGCCGCCCATTTTTCGGAAGCGCTCGCTCATCTCGGTCATGCCGGCCTGGCGGTCGGCGTCGCTTATGGAATTAACACTCGTCGTATCCTCGGCAACGTCGACGGCGGCCTTGTTCAACCGGCTCGCGTAGTCACGGACTTGCTGGGTGATCTCCATGGAGCAGAACTTGGGGCCGCACATGGAGCAGAAGTGCGCGACCTTGTGAGCATCCTTCGGTAGCGTCTCGTCGTGGAAGGCGCGAGCCGTATCGGGATCGAGCCCCAAGTTGAACTGGTCCTGCCAGCGGAACTCGAAGCGGGCGCGAGAGAGGGCGTCGTCGCGGAGCTGCGCTGCCGGGTGGCCCTTGCCGAGGTCGGCGGCGTGGGCGGCGATCTTATAGGTGATGACGCCGGTCTTTACGTCGTCGCGGTTCGGAAGGCCCAGGTGCTCTTTCGGCGTCACGTAGCAGAGCATGCTCGTGCCGAACCAGCCGATCTGGGCTGCGCCGATGGCGCTCGTAATGTGATCGTAGCCGGGCGCGATGTCGGTGACGAGCGGCCCTAGCGTGTAGAAGGGCGCTTCCCCGCATTCGCGGAGCTGCTTCTCGACGTTGACTTTGATCTTATGGATCGGCACGTGGCCGGGGCCTTCGATCATGACCTGACAGCCCTTGGCCCAGGCAATTTTCGTAAGCTCGCCGAGCGTCTCAAGCTCGGCAAACTGCGCGCGGTCGTTGGCGTCCGCGATCGAGCCCGGGCGCAGGCCGTCGCCGAGCGAGAACGAGACGTCATAGGCGCGCATGATCTCGCAGATGTCCTCGAAGTGCTCATAGAGGAAGCTCTCCTTGTGATGGGCGAGGCACCACTTGGCCATGATGGAGCCGCCGCGGGATACGATGCCGGTGACGCGATACGCTGTCAGCGGCACGTAGGCGAGGCGCACTCCGGCGTGGATCGTAAAATAGTCGACGCCCTGCTCGCACTGCTCGATCAACGTGTCGCGGTAAACGTCCCAGGAGAGCTTCACCGGATCGCCGCCGACCTTCTCAAGCGCCTGATAGATCGGAACCGTGCCGATGGGGACGGGCGAATTGCGCAGGATCCATTCGCGCGTCGTGTGGATGTTGCGCCCCGTCGAGAGATCCATGACGGTGTCCGCGCCCCAGCGGATGGCCCAGACCATTTTCTCCACCTCCTCCTCGACGGAGGAGGTGACGGCCGAGTTGCCGATGTTGGCGTTGATTTTGACGAGGAAGTTGCGGCCGATGATCATTGGCTCGAGCTCGGCGTGGTTGATGTTCGCCGGGATGATGGCGCGGCCCCTCGCGATCTCGTCGCGCACGAACTCGGGCGTGATGTGATCGGGGATCGACGCGCCGAAGCTTTCGCCATCGTCGAGGGCGGTGCGGGCGCGATCGAGGGCCACCTTGCGGCCGAGGTTCTCGCGGTGCGCGACGTAGATCATCTCCTTGGTGATCAGGCCGGCGCGGGCGTATTCGAGTTGGGTGATGAGCCTATCCCCTCTCCCCGTCGCGCACGTGGCGCGACCGGGGGCAGGGGCTGCGCGGAAGGGGCTTGGAATACTCGGGAATTCGCGGGCGGCTGCGCGGCCCGCCACGTTGCCGTTGTCCTCGGGCTCGACTTGGCGGCCTTCGTAGCGCTCGACGCCGCCACGCTCCATGATCCAGGCCTCGCGGATGCGGGGGAGGCCCTTCGCAACATCGATCGTGGCGTTGGCGTCGGTATAGGGGCCCGAGGGATCATAGACGCGGAATGGCGGCTCGCCACTTTCCGGCGAGAGGGCGATTTCACGGAAGGGCACCATGACATCGGGGGCTAGCTCGGCTCTCGAATAGACTTTCGAGGAGGCCGGCAGCGGGCCGGTCGTGACCTTCGGCATCTCGAGTTCGGATGTGCGGGTTGGCTTGTTCATGGGAGTAACCTCGACGTGTGAATATTGGGCTCAGCTCGGCACGCTGTTACAGCGCTGTCCCGAAACCCATGACAGTGAGAAGCGCGCCAAGAGCGAGCGCGATGAGCGCGGAGGCCGTCAGCATGTTTGGATTTTTGAGAAGCCGTGTGACAAAGGCGTTGCTTTGCGTTGGCGTCAGAATGCGGATGGCACCCTTTGCAACACCGGCCCAGCCGATGAGCGTGATGAGGATAGGCCAGCCGGTCCAGACGTTATGGAGCGAGACCATCACCGCTCCGATGACGAAAGACAGGATGGCGACTATGTAGAAAAGAGCGGGGCTTTGCGCGATCTCGGTCGCGACCTTCTCGAAGAACGCGCGGTTGGCAAAGAGACCGGCGCCGATCAGCAGATAGAACGGCCCGATGATCTTTGCGAGTGTGATGGACGTTTCCATGCGCTGCACTCCCTCAAATGATATGGGGGCTCAAACAATGGGGGCGTGCGGGAAGGTATGGGAGCCGTCATGTTGATGGCTAAACGGTCCCGTCCCTTCGCCGGCATGACCCGGATCAGGTTCTAAGGGTGCTTGCGGAGAACAACCGCAATCTCAGCCGGTTTTTCCCGGCGCCCCTCGGTACGACCCAACCTTGGGCTGATCGGCCTCGCGGCGCAAGGCCGAAATGAAAAAGGGCCGCCGGCAAGGCAGCCCCGCATAAAACTTTTCGCCTCCTGGATTGAGTTATCGATGGAAGCGCAAGCGCTTCCATCTCAAACAGTCAGGCTTTAGCGGCCGAGCCGCGGCAGCCACCAGGCGCGGTGATAGGTGTCATTTGCTTCCGAAACGATGTGGTCTTCAGCCTTGTTCTGCAGCTTATGGAGAATACGCTTCTCGCGCTTGTTCAAGCGGCCGTCCGAGGCAAGCTCGTTTTCGACGCGGGCGATGTCGCGCTGCTCCTTGCGAAGCTTGAGGCCCTCGCGCCAGGTGATTTCACCGCTCTGGCGACCGCGCTCTATCAGGCCGAACTGCTCGTTGGTGCGGTCCGCGGTGCTATAGGCGAGGGCTGCGGTCGGGGCGAGAAGGGTCAGAGCGAGTGTGAGGGATGTGAGCGTCTTCATGGTGTCGTTCTCCGGTTTCGCAGTTTGTCCGGCGAGAGGGCCGGCGTTGGAGGCGAACCTAGAGGGCCGGGGTTGAACCCGTACTGAATGGCACGTGCAGCTGACGTTCATCCAGGACATGGAGATGCAAGGAAGCCCGGTTGGCGGACATAAAACCCGGTTGGCGGACATAAAACCCGGTTGGCGGACATAAAAGCTGGCGGAAATAAAAACGCCCAACCCCGGGGGGCGGGGCTGGGCGTGGTCTGCGCTATCGCGCAACGCTGGGAGGGAAGCCGGCGTTACAGGTGCGCCTTCGGTTAGACGGGGGGAGCTACCGAGTTAGTCTGGCGTCACCTGACTGGTGATGACATAAGCGCAACACGCCAGCTTTCAATAGGGGTTAACCATTCATTTCACGAAAATGTGAATAGCATATCCCCGCATTCCCCAGTTGCGCGGGCTTATTGGCGCCAATCACCCGTTCTCGCCGCCTCGAATCACGCTGGAGCGAACGCCGCGTCATCAGGCCGAAGAGCACTAGGGGTGAAAATTATTGAAGCTCACGCCCTCAATCTTGAACAGCTTGGCGTCAATCTCCTCGCCTTTTGTGAGCTGGGAAATCTCGACGCGGGTCTCGAGGTTCTGGGGGTCCGTGGTTTGCCATTCCTTGAGCTCAAGCTCGGGCTTCGTCGAAAGGAATAGCTTGATCTTGCCGGGAGCATCCGGGCTCTTATCTTGAAGCGCGAGCACGATGATGTCGTCGGTTTCCTGCGCCTCGATGATCTTGGCATCGCGAGCGAGATCGACATCCTTGCGCAGCAGGAGGCGAAACGGCGTCTGGTCCAGCGCCACGCGGTCTTCGTTGTTGAGGTCTAAGTCCTGGATTGCGAGGTTCTCGCCGTCGGAAATGATGATTTGCTTTGACGGCAGAGCATAGTCGAAGCGGAAGCGGCCGGGCCGCTTGA
Source organism: Hyphomicrobium sp. (assembly GCA_041659825.1). Lineage (GTDB taxonomy): Bacteria > Pseudomonadota > Alphaproteobacteria > Rhizobiales > Hyphomicrobiaceae > Hyphomicrobium_C. The sequence goes on along the minus strand of JBAZXL010000001.1, from coordinate 40,083 downwards.
CCAAGAATTTGCCCTTCATTTTCTTGCCGTCGGCCGTGGTCTGGACAAAGGCGCCCTTGAGGTCGCTCAGGGTGTTGAAATAGGCGCTCACCTTCTTGGTAATTTCAGCCTGTTTGGGATCGAGAGCAGCGCTGGGATCAGACGGCGAAACCTGGGGTGCCCATCCGCTACCCTGACCGGCGGCCGCGGCGCCAGCGGGACTGGTGGGAGCGGCTGGCTTCTGCTCGGCCTGGCCAGCGAGGACCGTCGCGGATGAGAGCGCAATCCCAAGGCAGGCCGCGGCGAACGTGATTTTCATGGCGATGCTCATTAAATTCTCAATAGCTCCCGCAGACGACCTCGTCATCGATGTCTGATCGCAACATTGCGACTAGAAATTGGCAGCCGTCTCGAATAGACGGCCGCTTCTAACCTGCTCGTCGCATGCAAGGCTAGTGTCCCGATCAGGCTCTGCACGTGTTGTTGTCGACGTGCGGCGTATTGCGCTGAATGCCAACGCATTGATAGTCACGAGCTAATTCCGCTGCAGGCACGGGCTTTCCTCGCGGCCCGTCACGCATTCGCGGCATGCGGCGCAATATCCCCTGCGAGAATCTCGCGGCGCCCCGTCTGGTTCGGCGCGCTGATCAGACCTTCCTGCTCCATGCGTTCGATCAGGTCGGCGGCGCGGTTGTAGCCGATAGAGAGGCGGCGCTGGACATAGCTCGTCGAGGCCTTCTTGTCGCGGAGCACGAGGGCAACTGCGCGATCGTAGAGGCTGTCGTTGCCATCTGCCGAGCTGCCATCCGACGCCGGACCATCGGCAGAGCCTCGCTCGACCCCGATGCCTTCGATGTAGCGCGGCTCACCCTGGCTTCTGAGGTGATCGGCGATCGCCTCGACCTCCTCATCCGAGACGAAGGGGCCATGGACGCGGATGGTCTGGCCGGAGCCTCCGGCAAATAGCATGTCGCCCTGGCCAAGAAGTTGCTCGGCGCCATGGTCGTTCAGGATCGTGCGGCTGTCTATCTTCGACGCCACCTTGAAGCTGATGCGAGTCGGGAAGTTCGCCTTGATGGTGCCGGTGATAATGTCGACCGATGGGCGCTGCGTGGCCATGATGAGATGGATGCCGGCGGCGCGCGCCTTCTGGGCCAAGCGCTGGACGGCGGTCTCGATATCCTTGCCGGCCGTGATCATCAGGTCGGCAAACTCGTCGACGACGACGACGATGTAGGGCATCGGCTCGTGTGCGATCTCCTCGCGCTCGTAGACCGGAGCGCCGGTGCCGGCGTCAAATCCGGTCTGTACGGTGCGGCCGAGCGCCTCGCCACGCTTCTTTGCGCCGTTAACGCGGGCGTTGAAGGCCTCGATGTTGCGCACCGAAAGGCGAGACATGCGCTTGTAGCGCTCCTCCATTTCGGAGACGACCCAGTTGAGCGCGCCAACAGCTTTTTGCGGCTCGGTTACGACGGGGCAAAGGAGATGCGGGATGCCGTTGTAGACCGATAGCTCCAGCATCTTCGGGTCGATCATCAGGAAGCGACATTCTTCCGGCGTATGACGGAAGAGGATCGACAAGATCATGGCATTGACGCCGACCGACTTGCCGGAGCCCGTGGTGCCCGCAACGAGCAAGTGCGGCATGCGGGCGAGGTCGGCGATGACGGGCTCGCCGCCGATGGCCTTGCCGAGGGCGAGGGGAAGCGCGCCGTCAGCGGTGGCGTAGGCTTGGCTTTCGAGAAGCTCGCGCAGGCCGACCTGATCGCGGCGGGTGTTGGGTAGCTCGATGCCAATGGCATTGCGGCCGGGAACGACGGCGACGCGTGCGCTCTTGGCGCTCATCGAGCGCGCGATGTCGTCGGCAAGCGCCATGATGCGCGACGCTTTGGTGCCGCGCGCAGGCTCGAGCTCGAACAGTGTAACCACCGGTCCTGGTCTAATGTCGCGCACTTCGCCTTTGACGCCGAAGTCGGCGAGCACGTCCTCGAGGAGCCGCGCTGTGCCGCGTAGCACGGTCTGAGACAACTCTGCTCCGCCCTTGGGATTGGTGATGCGCTTCAGCATGGCAGGGAGCGGTCGCTTGTAGACTGGCGCGAGGCGGCGCGGTGGCGCGGGCTTCGATGATGCTGGCGAGGCGGAGCGGGCTGTTGGGCGCGGTTGATTTGCTTGCGGCGGACGCGGTGAGCGTAGCAGAGCCTGCGCGTTGGCCGGCGCAAACCGCTCGGCAATGGCACGGCTCGAAATTTCTATTGCCGGATCGATTGGGCCCAAGTCGTCCGTGTCGTTGTCGACAGCTGAAAACGCGGCGTCGCCGGACGGGAAGGCGGCGGCGGGCGAAATCAATGCTGGGATGTGCTGGTCGTGGTCAGGCGCGTGGCCAAGTGCGTGGTCATGCGCGCGGTCGGGCGCCTCGGGGTGATCATAAGGAGGAGCGTGACCGTGGCCAGGCTCAAAACCGGCCGGCTCGTTGCGGCGGCCAAACCAGCGAGCGCGCAAGATCGTCCAAGCTTCCGCCTTGTCTGCGCGCGCAGGGTCTCTGCGTGTAGGGCGGGGCGAGCTAGCGAAGTCCTTGCGGTCGATGCCGAGAACCTGGCCGATCAGCGAGACGCCGATCATGACGAAAAGCATTAACGCCGCGAGGCCGGCGCGTTCCGTCGTGATGAGGCCGAAGGCGGCGGCTGCGAAATTGAAGACGACGTCGCCAAGAATACCGCCAAGGCCATGCTCGATCGGCCAGGCGCCGGCGCGCGGCAAAGCCGAGAGGGCGCCCGCGGCTGCGAGCACGGCCAGCGGGTAATACGCCGCCTTGACGCGCGCATTCTCGACGCGCTCGGAAATGAAGAGATCGATGCCCCAGAACATTGGGGCGAGAAGGGCTAAGGCCGCAGCAAGGCCAAGTGTTTCGAGCATCAGGCCGGATGCGATGGCGCCAACCCTACCTAGGGCGTTCTTGGTCTCGCCGCCGGTTGCGTGGGTGAGGCTCGGGTCTGTGACGGACCACGTGAGAACGCTTGTCCACAGCAAGGCGATGGCAAGCAACAGGGCAAGGCCGCTGGCTCGTCCGATATAGCCAATGAGGCGTGCCTCGAGGGACGCCGGCAATAGCCGTTGCTGTTCAAGTCCAATTACGGACGACATGGGCGCGAACGCTCTTACGCAGTTACATGAACGAACCGTTCGAGCGCCTCCCGGATCTGCAAGCTGTCCTGAACCAATGCGACGCGCACGTAGTTCGTGCCCGGATTGGTTCCATCAAGCCCTGCCTGAGCCAGATAAGCACCGGGTATCACCTTGACGCCGAAACGTTTCCATAAGGTTAGCGCTGCCAGCTCGCCGTTTCCGAGGTGGCTCATATCGAGCCAGAGAAAGAAGCCGCCGGCCGGCCGAGTGTATCCAAAACGAGTGCCGAGCACGCCGTCTGCGACGTCGAACTTCGTGCGGTAGGCGGCGCGGGTGGCAATGACATGGGCTTCGTCCGCCCAGACGGCCGCCGAGACGTGCTGCGTTGGGCTGGGCATCTGCGGGCCGACGAGGCTCCTTACCTCGAAGAGCGTTGCCATGAAGCGCGCGTCGCCGGCGCAGAAGCCCGAGCGCAGGCCCGGCAGGTTCGAGCGCTTGGAGAGCGAGTTGAAGACGAGAAGGTTCTCGAAGCGATCTGTTGTTTTGGCTGCAACTTCGAGGCCGCCGGTCGGGGGAACGGCCGAGTAGATTTCGGAATAGCATTCGTCCAGGAAAAGCATGAAGTCATGGTGCCTGGCGAGATCGAGGGCGCGGAGTATGTAGTCGCGGCTTGCCACGGCGCCCTGCGGGTTTGCCGGCGAGCAAAGAAAGAAGGCGGCCGTCCGCGCGAGGAGATCCTTGTTCGCGGCGATCTCGTCGAGGTCCGGCAGGTGGCCGGTCTTAGCCGTGGCATTGAGGAAGATCGGCTCGGCCCCGGTCGCAAGGGCGGCTCCGAGATATGCCTGGTAGTAGGGATTGCAGATGAGGATCGCCGGGCGGCCCGCAATTTTCTTGCGGCCGACTGCCGGGAACGCCGCATAGAAGAGGCCCTCGCGCGAGCCGTTGCAGGGCATGATCTCTGTTGCAAGGTCGACGACACCATCGAGGCCGTAGCGGCGACCGATCCAGGCTGCGATGGAGCAGCGCAAGTCATCGGAGCCCCTGGCCGGAGGATACTTGGCAAAGAGGGCCTCGGCTTCGCGCATCTTGTCGGCGATGTATGCCGGCATCACTTCCCGGGGCTCGCCGAGCGTCAGGTCGATCGTCTTCTCGACCTCCGGCTTGACCCCGTCGAGGAGCGCGCGAAGCCGGGAGAAGGGTGAAAGGATGCTGCCATCGGCCAGCGACGCGAGGCTGTAGGTTTGGGACATTTGAATCACGGATCTTGAGGACTACGCAGTGTCGGGCAACCGACATAGCGCCCGAGGTTCGCCGCGTCCATTCTCATGCGCAACCTCCTCGGCATTAGGCGGAGGATGCCACCTCTGACAAGGGTGGGGCGGGCGGCGTTCACGGGCCGTTGGCGGTGAGGGCGCGGGCTTTGTTCTCTGTGCTGTCAAGGCCGATCACTGTGTCGAGGCCGCGGGCGGCGCGGAGGTCGGCTTCATCGATGTTGGCGCCGGTGACGTCGGCGCCCGAGAGGTCGGCGCCCGTGAAGTCGGCTCGCGTCAGGTTCGCTCCACGCAGATTGGCCTCACGCAGGTCGGCGTTCGCGAAACGGGCATAGCTCAAGTTGGCGCTGGCAAAGATGGTCCCGCGTAGCATGCTGTCGGTAAAATTGCAGCTGATGAGGCTCGAGCGGAAGGTGATCACGTTGTGGCTGTCGCGGTTGCTTTTTGGCACGAAACGCGCCCCGGAAAGATCGGCGGCGCGGAAGTCGGTGCGATCGAGCCAGCCGGCAATCTCGACGTTAGCCATCTTCGCACCTGTGAAGCGGGGGGCTTCGGCCGTGACCACTTCGAGGCTCGTGAAGATGGTCGGGCGAAGGATGCGTGCGCCGGTGAGATCGGCGCCGGAAAAGTCGGTGGCCGTTAGCAGAGCGCGGTCGAGGCGAGCGCCTGCGAGGTTCGCCTCGGCGAGCTTGGCGCGAGAGAGGTCTGCGCCGTAGAGGTCGGAGCCTGTGAGGCGAGCCTGCTTGAAATCGAGGTCGGAGAGATCGAGCCTAGATAGATCTTTTTCCGATAGATCCGGCTTTGCCCCGGCTTCCGCCTTGAATAGCTGGCCCGTCACCTCGCGCAGGGTGAGCGGATCGGCAAGGGCTGGGATTGAGCTGCCGATCACTACGGCGATGACTGAAGCGGCTAATGGGCGGCTCAGGGAGTGCATGCGTCTCATCCTTTTTGGGTAGGAGTACGCACATTACCTCGTAACGGCTCACGTTCGGGGACTGTCTAACGCTTGAGTGCTATGTCCCTGGATGGCCGGGTCGAGTGTTCAGCCCGGCCATGACGTGACCAAAAGGAATTCGGAATAAACGGAGACGGCGAAGACGAGCTTCATGCGCGATGGCGGTTCCAGAATTTGGCCATGTCGTTCTCGGATACGGTCCGATCGCCTTCCAGGTCCGCAAGCCCTTCCTGAAGGAGGGCCCGTTCGGTTTCGCTCAGCTTGTAGGCTTCATCTTCGATGCGGGCGATTTCCTCAAGGATGAGTTGGCTTAAGTCTGGCGCTCCTCGGGGAGGGCCTGGATTTTCTCAATCGCGTCCTTGAGCCTTTTGTTCATGTAGCCAGCCTAGCATAAGGAGATGGGCGGGGCGAGCAGCGCCCTCACGCCGCCGCACCGTCTTTCAGAAGCTTATAGTTGATGCTGTCCAAAAGCGCCTCGAAGCTCGCGTCGATGATGTTTGGAGAGACGCCGACGGTCAGCCAGCGCTCGCCGGTGGCTTTGTCGTGGGTTTCCACGAGCACACGGGTCACGGCGTCGGTGCCTCCGGTCAGGATACGCACCTTGTAATCGACGAGCTCGATGCTTTCGATGTGCTTCTGGTAGCGGCCGAGGTCCTTGCGCAGCGCGCGGTCGAGTGCGTTGACGGGACCAATGCCTTCCGCCACCGACCAAAGCGGCTCGCTACCGCCGTTGACGAAGACTTTGACGGTCGCCTCAGAGACGGTGACGAGGTCACCGACCGCATTGTGGCGGCGCTCGACCATGACGCGGAAGCTGTCGACCGAGAAATAACGCGGCACGTTCGACAAGTGGCGGCGGGCCAGGAGCTCGAACGAGGCCTCGGCGGCTTCGTAGGCGTAGCCGGTCGATTCGCGCTGCTTCACGTCGTCGAGCAGGATCGAGATGCGTGGGTCATCTTTATCGGTGGCGATACCCAGGCGCTCGAGGGAAGCGAGGACATTCGAGCGGCCGGCCTGCTTCGAGACCAGGAGACGGCGCTCGTTGCCGACGGCCTCGGGAGGCACGTGCTCGTAGGTCTCCGGTGCCTTGACGATCGCTGAAGCGTGGATGCCGGCCTTGGTCGCGAAGGCACTTTCACCGACATAGGGCGCATGGCGGTTCGGAGCCTCATTCAGGATCTCATCCATGACACGGCTCGCGTGCGTCAGGTGGCGCAGGCGTTCCGGCGTGACGCCGGTGACGAAATGCTCGGCGAAGTCATTCTTGAGGAGAAGCGTCGGGATGATCGACGTCATGTTGGCGTTGCCGCAGCGCTCGCCGAGGCCGTTGAGGGTGCCCTGGATCTGGCGGCAGCCCTGGCGCACGGCCATCAGCGTGTTGGCGACGGCGTTGTCGGTGTCGTTGTGAGTGTGGATGCCGAGGTATTCCCCCGGCACATGGCGGACGACCTCGGCCACGATGCGCTCGACCTCGTGAGGCAGCGTTCCGCCATTGGTGTCGCAGAGCACGACCCAGCGGGCACCGGCCTCGCGCGCGGCGCGGGCAACGGCGAGCGCATAGCCGCGGTTGCCTTTGAAGCCGTCGAAGAAATGCTCGCAGTCGAGCATGGCCTCGCGCCCGGATGCCACGACCGCCTTGACGCTTTCCGTGATGCCTTCGAGGTTCTCCTCATTGGAAATGCCGAGGGCGACGCGGACATGATAGTCCCACGACTTGGCGACGAGGCAGATGCTGTCGGCTGCCGAGGACAAGAGGGACTGCAGGCCGGGGTCGTTAGAGACGGAACGTCCGGCACGCTTGATCATGCCGAAGGCGGTGAAGCGGGCCTGGCGGAAAGGCGGCTTCTCGCTCATGAACTCGGTGTCGGTGGCGTTGGCGCCGGGGTAGCCGCCCTCGATGTAGTCGAGACCCAGCTCGTCGAGCACGGCCGCAATGCGCTTCTTGTCCTCAATCGAGAAGTCGACGCCGGTCGTCTGCGCGCCGTCGCGCAGCGTGGTGTCGAAGAGGTAGAGGCGTTCTTTGCTGGCGGTATCGCGGGCGGTCATGGTTTGTGCTCGGCAACGTTCTAATAGGGCTTGCTACTCGGGATCGCGTAGCACGGGGACTGCATAACCTGAGGATAGTTACTGAGGTGCCGGTCGGTTGTCGTTCGTAGCGGCAAGCTGCTTCTTCATCGTCGTGTTCGTGAGCCAGAGGTCGGCGATGGGAACAGAGTTGCGCTGGGTCGCAACGTAGCCGCGGCTTTCGAAAAAGACTTTGGCGGTGTCGCTTGCCTCGACCGTCATCTCCTTGGCGCCTCGGGCGGCGGCGATCCGCTCGAGGGCGTCAAGCAGCGCCGATCCGACGCCTTGGCCTACGCAATAGGGGTGTACGTAGAGCATGTCGACGTGGGTATTGTCTTTAAGTGCGGCGAAGCCAGCGTAATCGCCTTCGAGCTGGACGATGAGAGTAACCATCTTTTGCAGGCGCTGGGCGAAGGCAAATGCATCCTCGCCCTCCGCGATCCAGGCCAGACGCTGCTCGTCCGTGTAATCCTCCTGCGTCAACTCCTCGATCGATTGCGCAAAAAGATCGCGCAACGCCGTCGTGTCGGCGGGCATGAACGGGCGGAGCGGGTAGGCTTCGGTCATCGACTTCCAGAGATCCATAGGTGAGGGCTGCAATCAGCGATTGGCGCGAGCGTCACCGTGCGGGCTCCCAGGTGGTGACGATCTCGCCGGTTGCGGGGTCTTTGGCGTCTTTCAGAGCGATGCCGAGACTTGCCAACTCGTCGCGAATGCGGTCGCTTTCCTTGAAGTCCTTGCGGCGGCGCGCATCGAGGCGGGCGGCAACAAGAGCGTCGACCTTGGTGCTGTCGATCTCGGCGCGTTCGAAGCCCACGTTCAATTCGTCGCGCGTTTCGTTTGCGTACAACCCCATGAACTCGAGCGTCGCCTTGAGCTCGCTCGCAACTTCGGGATTGCGGCGGGCAGATTTCGCAAGGCCGAAGATGATCGAAAGGGCACTTGGTGTGTTGAGATCGTCCGAGAGAGCGGCGACGACGTCGTCGTGCGGAGAGGATGCCGACGGCACGCCATGCAGCAGGTCGGCGAAGTCCATCAAGGTGGCGCGCGCCTGTGCCAGGCGATCCACGGTCCAGTCGATCGGCTGGCGATAATGCGTGCCAAGCATGGCCAGGCGCACGACGCGGCCGTGCCATTGACTGGCGCCGAAGGTCTTGGTCGCGAGCAGCTCGTTGATGGTGATGAAGTTGCCGAGCGATTTCGACATCTTCTCGCCTTCGACCTGAAGGAAGCCGTTGTGCATCCAGACGTTTGCCATCACCAGCGTGCCATGGGCGCAGCGGGACTGAGCGATCTCGTTCTCGTGGTGCGGGAAGACAAGATCGATGCCACCGCCGTGGATATCGAAGACGGGCCCGAGGTGCTTTTCGGACATGGCCGAGCATTCGATGTGCCAGCCGGGGCGGCCGGCCTCGGTAATGCCGCAAGGCGAGGCCCAAGCTGGCTCGCCGGGCTTCGACGGCTTCCAGAGCACGAAGTCCATCGGGTCTTTCTTATAGGGTGCGACCTCGACGCGGGCGCCAGCCTCCATCTCCTCGAGCGAGCGGTTTGAGAGGCGGCCGTAGTCCGGCATGGATGGCACGTCGAAGAGAACGTGCCCCTCGGCGACATACGCATGGCCGCGCTCAACGAGGCGCTCACATAACGTTTTCATCTCCTCGATGTGCTCAGTGGCTCTTGGCTCGACATTGGGCGGCAGCACGCCGAGCGCTGCGATGTCGTCATGGAACTGTCTCTCGGTCGCCGCGGTGACGCGGCCGATGGCTTCGTTCAAAGGAAGGTTTGGAAAATCTCGCGCGGCGCGGGCGTTGATCTTGTCGTCGACGTCAGTGATGTTGCGGACATACGTGACATGCGCTGCGCCGTAGGTCTGGCGAAGTAGGCGATAGAGCATATCGAAGACGATGACGGGGCGGGCGTTGCCGATGTGGGCATAGTCGTACACCGTCGGGCCGCACACATACATGCGCACGTTTCTGGGATCGAGCGGCGTGAACGCCTCCTTGCGGCGGCTCAGCGTATTATAGAGTGTCAGCGGCACGTGGCCCTCCTTGCCGGCTGCCGGATCGCGGCAGTCAAAAGCCAAGCCTCGACCGCCGGCTCGCGGGGCGTTTCTCTGTCTTGTGATGAGGCAAAGAAGCAGGCCGCGCGCCAGCCGATCGGGACTAGTGTGGTGATTCCGAAGTCCGCCACCATATGGCAGCTGGCCTCCGAGGCGGACTTCGGAATCACCACACTAGAATCATAGGCTTGCTAGTGTCCTCTCGATCGCGAAGTTCGTTTGGAGCGCGCTGCATATGGTGACGAACTTCGCGATCGGGACACTAGCCCGAAATACTGGTGCCGCAACGCATGTTGCGAGCGTATGAGCGCGAGATGCTTATCATGGGCCGTGTTATGAGGGGTGGCCCTGCGAGCGTCAAGCGGTCCTGGACCTCTAGGGTGGTCTGCATATCCATGGGTCGAACTCTCTACGGGGGGCGAGGTCACTCCGGGGATTGCCTCCTCCGAGGACAAGCCCCCTCCGAGGACAAGTGTGCCGCATTTGGTCCGCATTGACCCCCTATGCCAGACCTCGCATAGTGCGCAGGGGCGATGTGCTTACGCAGCTGCGACATGGCTCGGCATTCGGCGGCTGTTTGCCATAACTTCGTGATTTGAACGGTGAGATGGGTCGAGCTGGCAGATCAAGCAGATTAGGCGGGGGCACTTCGGGCGACTGCACGTCCAGTGCACGCCTGCCTATGGGCGCGGGTCTGAGGCTCGGTGTTTCAGTGCTTTCTGCGGTAATGCTAACAGCGGCGCCTGCCTGCGCGCAGGGCTGGTGGCCTTGGGATGCTGATCAGGATCGCCCGCCCGTGCCGCGCGATCCGGTCTATCAGGGTGCGCCGCCCATTGGACAGCAGCGGGCGCAGCCCTACCCCGACTCGTCTCCTTATCCTGCGCCGCAGCAGCCGCAAAATGGCTCCTATGGTGGCGGTGTGGCCGGAGCAGGCGCGGCGCGCAGCCCGATTTGTCTCCAGCTCGAGCAGCGGCTCGTGCAGGAGGGGCAGCGTGGTAGTGAGTCGCGTAACCTCGTGCCTGTCGTCGAGAATGAACTGCGCCAGCTTGAACAGAAGAACCGTGCCGCCTCGGAGCAGCTCGAGCGGGGCAATTGCTACGAGTACTTTCTCTTTTCCAAGACGCTGCGGCGGACGCGGAAGTGCGTCGATCTCGCGAGCGAGGTCGACAATACCAAGCGGCGAATTCAGGATCTCGACACGCAGCTGCAGCAACTTACGGCGTCTTCTGGCCGGTCGTATCAGGACGACATCGTGCGCGAACTGGCGCGCAACAATTGTGGCGCGACGTATCAGCAGCAGGCACGTCGCCGGGACGGCGACGGGTGGGATGAGGGCGAAAGCGGTGGCTCCGGCAACGGCGTCGGCAATTTTGGCAATCTCGGATATGCAACCTACCGGACGATCTGCGTCAGGCTTTGCGATGGCTACTATTTTCCGGTGAGCTTCTCGACGCTGCCCAACCACTTCGAACGTGACGCGGAAGTCTGCCAGTCGAAGTGCGCCGCTCCGGCCGAACTCTACTATCATCAGAACCCTGGGGCGGGCGTGGACCAAGCGACGTCGGCCATGACGAACGAGCCCTATACGCAGCTCAAGAGCGCCTTTCGGTATCGCAAGGAGTTCGTGGCGGGATGCTCGTGCAAGATGGCGGAGTATGTGCCTGATCCGAGCATGCCGCAGCCTCAGCAACAGGGGGCCTTGCCGGGAGGTGGGGGTGTTGCAGGAGAGGCGGGGACGGCTGCTGCGGCGGCGTCGCCCGTTCGGTCGACACCGTCGGTCGCATCGCAGCAACCCGTAAGCAGGCCGGGTGGGGCAGCTCTTCCCTGGAGCCAGCCGCGCTGAACTCAGCGGCGCTCCGTTCTTCCTCCCCCATGGAAGGGCGAGGTGGCGGTGTTATCCTCGTACGCCTCGAAGGCGAGCGTAGGCGCGGTCGTGGCCCATCAACGGGAGCAGTGCTTTGAGCTCGGGGCCGGCTTCGCGGCCGGTGAGCGCAAGGCGGAGGGGATGGAAAAGGCCGCGCCCCTTAATGCCGGTTGCCTGCGAAACTGCCTTGGTGAACGTGCCCCAGGTGCTTGCGTCCCAAGGCTCATCCGGCAGGAGATCGGAAGCGGCATTGGTGAGGCCCGGGGTCTCGATCACAGGATCGATCTCGCCAGCGACAACCCGCCACCAATCACGGACCTCGTTGAGGACTGTGATGTTGCCGTGGACAGCCTCCCAGAAGGCCTGGCCGTCGCCGATGCCATGCTCCTTTAGCCGCCCCGCCACGTCCTCGTAGGGAAGCTTGTGGAGAAGCTTGGCATTGAGGCCCTTGAGCTCCTCGACGTCGAAGCGGCCTGGTGCGGTCGAGATCTTCGATAGATCGAAGAGGTGAGCCAGCTCTTCAAGGGTGCGGTGCGGCTCGATGGCATCGGAGGTGCCGACGAGAGCGGCGTGGCTCAGGACGGCCATCGGCTCGAGACCCATGTCGCGGAATGTCTCGACCGAAAGGGTGCCGAGGCGTTTCGACAGCGCGAGGCCGTCGGCGCCAATGAGAAGGCTGTGGTGGGCGAAGGCGGGAGGGACGGCGGCGAGGGCTTCGAAGATCGCGATCTGCACGCCGGTGTTGGTGACGTGATCCTCGCCACGCACGATGTGAGTGACCCCCATGTCCACGTCGTCGACAACGCTCGTGAAGGTATAGAGAGGCGTACCGTCGGCGCGGAGCAGGACCGGGTCTGAGAGCGACCCTATGTCGACCGTCTGGTCGCCGCGGATGAGGTCATTCCAGGAGACGATCGTCGGCAGCGGCTGATACCCGCTCTCGGAGCTGGTATTCGGCAGACGGAACCGCCAGTGCGCCGGCCGGCCGGCCGCTTCGAGCTCGGCGCGCTCGCCGGGCGTGAGCTTCAGGCCGGCGCGATCGTAGATCGGCGGCAGGCCTCGGGCGAGCTGCCGCTTCCGCTTGCGATCGAGCTCGTCCTCGTTCTCATAGCAAGCATAGAGCAGATCAGCGGCCTTGAGGGCGTCGGCGACCTCTGCGTACCGTGCGAAGCGCGAGGACTGGCGCTCTTCACGGTTCCAGTTGAGGCCGAGCCAACGAAGGTCGGTGCGGATACCTTCGGCGAACGCCTCGGTCGAGCGCTCGAGGTCGGTATCGTCGAGGCGCAAAATGAACGTGCCTCCGGCCTTCAAGGCGAGGAGGTAATTCAATATTGCTGTGCGGACGTTGCCGATATGGATGCGCCCGGTCGGGCTTGGCGCGAAGCGAACGATGGGTTTCATGGCTGCCGGTATGGTTTAGGGGCGCAAAAGGTGCAAGCGCCGTGATGAAAGCCTTACACACGAAGTTCGGATTTGGGGGCATGGCCGGACGAGGCACGGCTTTGGCGCTGACCTTGCGCTGTTTCGCGGCGCGGCTAGATTATACTGATGCAGGACCTTTTCTATCGGCTTGGCATTAGCCTCGCCATTGGCCTTCTGATCGGCGCCGAGCGCGGCTGGGTCGCCCGTCAAGTCGCGGAAGGCGGCCGGACGGCCGGTCTCAGGACACTGGCATTGTCGGGGCTTTTTGGCGGTGTTGGCGGGGCGCTGGCAAAGGAGCTTGAAGGCGGCGGGGTGATGCTTGGCCTCTTGTTCCTCGCCTTTGCCGGCATGGTCGGGATTCACCGCTACCGGGAGATGGTCCACGACAAGACGTTCGGGATAACGACGATCGTCGCCGCCTACCTGGCCTTTGCCCTCGGAGCCTTGGCGGTCGTGGGGGACGAGCGAGTTGCGGCTGCCGCCGGTGTGGCTGTGACCGGGCTTCTGGCACTCAAGGCGGCGCTACATGCTTGGCTCCGGCGGCTGACGTGGGAGGAGCTGCGGGCGGGGATCTTGCTTCTCGCTATGACGCTCATTCTCTTGCCGCTGCTGCCGGATCGCGAGATGGGGCCGTTCGGCGCGCTCAATCCGCATGATCTCTGGCTCATGAGCATCCTCATCGCTGTCGTCTCTGCCACGGGCTATGTGGCGATGAAGTGGGGCGGGGGCGAGAAGGGTATCGTACTTAGCGGCATCGCCGGCGGCTTCGTGTCGTCGACCGCGGTCACGCTGTCGTTTGCCAAGCTCGCGCGGGAGACGCCGGCGCGGGAAGCGGCGCTGGTTGCTGGTGCCTTGCTTGCCGGTACGACGATGATGGGACGCGTCTTGCTCATCGCCGGGTCCGTCAATCCGCAAATCGTGAGGTGGCTGTTGCTGCCGCTGCTGCTTGCTACGGTGAGCGGCTTGGGGGCGGCCGCTTGGTTCTACTGGCGTGGCTCAGACAGACTTGGGAGCGAAACGCTCAGGCTCAAAAACCCGTTTGAGCTTTCGACGGTTCTCAAGTTCACGGCCTTTCTCGCGTTTGTCATGGTTGCCGCAAAGGCGATGACGCAATGGGCGGGGGATGCCGGAGCCTTCGCGCTTGCGCTGGTGTCGGGTGTTGCAGACGTTGATGCCATCACGCTTTCGCTTTCACAGCTCGGAGGCGGGGCGCTCGGGGAGAAGACGGCCGCTTGCGCAATTCTTTTGGCGGCCGGAGTGAATACGGTTGCAAAGGCAGTGCTTGCCTGGATCGCGGGCGGGCGGGGGCCAGGGTTGAAGCTCGGGCTCGGGGCTCTGGTACAGCTCGCGGCAGGAGGGGCCGGTTTAGCTATCACCTTGGCCTTGGATCCGTTCGCTGCATTTGTGCCACAGGCTGACGTAACGCCAGTACCCGGACATGGCCATTAGGCTATTGGTAACGATGCTCCCCTACGGTCGTTGGCAGGGATGTGCGTGGTGGTTCGTGGCGGGGAAGTGGGATGCGCGTGGTCAAGTCCGTACCGGTCGAAGAAATCGTGTGCCGGGGTAGCATCAAGGAGAGTGACGTTGCGCGCTTCATGAAGGCCTTCGCGGAAGATCCCCTCATTGTCGAGGAGGAGGCGGAGGCGCTTTTCGCGCTGAATAAGGCTTGTGCCATCCAGGCTCCCGCGTGGTCCACGTTCTTCGTGGATGCGATGGCCGAGCATTTCATCAATCACTCCGAGCCTGAAGGCTACGTCACCGCGCCCAAGGCCCAATGGTTGATAAGCCGGATTTCTAACGACGGCTGGATTGGCAGCAGAGCCGAGCTCGATCTCTTGCTCGCTATCCTCGGGCGCTCACGTTGGGTTCCGCTCAGCCTCGCGACGTTCGCTCTCGACCAGGTCAAGGGCGCCGTCCGGCACGGTTGCGGTCCCTTGAGGGCCGGTCAGGCGAGCCGCCCCGGAATGATGTTTGAGCAAGATGTGGCGTTGATCCGCAAAATCCTTTTGGCGTTCGGCTCCGATACGAGCCTTGCCGTGACGCGGGCCGAGGCAGAGATCCTGCTCGAGATCAACGCCGTGGTGACTTGGGCAACGGCTCCGCTCTCGTGGTCCGATCTCTTCATCAAGGCGATCGCCAACGTCATCCTCGCGTCGCAGGGTTACGCGGTGCCGGCGCGCAGCTTGGCGCTGGCGAGAGACAGAGACTTAGCGGCGTCGTCGCACTTCGAGGAGATGGTGACGTCGAGCCTTGCTTGGGTTCGCCGCGAGTATCCGCGGCCTTCGTCGCAGGAAGCGGCGCTGGCTAAGCTCGAGAGACAGCGGATCGAAATCGTCACTCAGGAACCGTTCTACTCGCGCGAGGATGCCAGCTGGGTGGAGCAACGCTTCCTGTCGAGCGGGCTTTCGAACGGCTCGGGCCACGGTGCCGAAGCGCATATTGTTGACTACTTGCGCCGCGAGGGGCTGATCGCCGAGCAATCGCCGCTCTACGCACCGGTGGCCGGCGGGCGCGCTGCTTAGCCCGATACGATAGCGTCTTCGCCTCATCCAAATGAAGCGCGAGAGACCTCGCGGGCGGCTTTTTCGCCCGACCGAGCGGGGGCGTGCGCCGCAAATGCCGCTCTTCATCGCCGTTTACGTCAGCGCTGGGTTTAGTCTAGAAAGCCAGATCGACTTTCTTTCCCACAACATGAAACGGGGCTCCACGGGGTAATGTTCAACAAAATCCTGATCGCCAATCGCGGTGAGATCGCCTGCCGCGTCATCAAAACCGCCCGCAGACTTGGGATCAAGACGGTGGCCGTCTTTTCCGATGCCGACCGCGACTCGCTCCACGTGGATATGGCCGACGAGGCCGTGCATATCGGCCCGCCCGCCGCGGCCCAGTCCTACCTCATCATCGAGAAGATCGTCGAGGCCTGCAAAAAGACGGGCGCTGAAGCCGTGCATCCCGGCTACGGTTTTCTTTCTGAGCGCGAAGCGTTCCCCGTCGCGCTCGAGAAGGCCGGCATCGTGTTCATCGGTCCGAACCCCAAGGCCATCGCGGCCATGGGCGACAAGATCGAAAGCAAGAAGGCGGCCGCGCTCGCCAAGGTCTCGACTGTCCCGGGCTATCTCGGCGAGATCGCGGACGCTGAGCACGCCGTCAAGATTGCCGACGAGATCGGCTACCCGGTCATGATCAAGGCGTCGGCCGGCGGCGGCGGCAAGGGCATGCGCATCGCCTGGAGCAAGACCGAGGTCGCGGAGGGGTTCAACTCGTCGCGCTCGGAGGCCAAGTCGAGCTTCGGCGACGACCGCATGTTCATCGAGAAGTTCATCGTCAACCCCCGGCACATCGAGATCCAGCTGATCGGCGATAAGCACGGCAACGTTGTGTACCTCGGTGAGCGCGAGTGCTCGATCCAGCGCCGTAACCAGAAGGTCATCGAGGAGGCGCCATCGCCGCTTCTTGACGAGAAGACGCGCAAGGCCATGGGCGAGCAGGCCGTCGCGCTCGCCAAGGCGGTCGGCTACGATTCGGCCGGTACGGTCGAGTTTGTGGCCGGACAGGATAAGAGCTTCTTCTTCCTCGAGATGAACACCCGCCTCCAGGTCGAGCATCCGGTGACGGAACTCATCACAGGGGTCGACCTTGTGGAGCAGATGATCCGCTCGGCGGCCGGCGAGAAGCTGCCGTTCAAGCAAGCGGACATCAAGCTCAACGGCTGGGCGGTCGAGAGCCGCGTCTATGCCGAGGACCCGTTCCGCAACTTCCTGCCCTCGATCGGGCGCCTCGTTAAGTATCGCCCGCCGGCCGAAGGCACCGCCAACGGCATCACGGTGCGCAATGATACGGGCGTCGAGGAGGGCGGCGAAATCTCGATGTACTACGATCCGATGATCGCCAAGCTCGTGACACACGGGCCGACGCGTATCGCGGCCATCGACGCCCAGGCTGACGCGCTGGACTCCTTCTACGTGGACGGCATTCAGCACAATATCCCGTTCGTGACGTCGATCATGCAGCACGAGCGCTGGCGCGAGGGCCGGCTGTCCACCGGCTTTATCGCCGAGGAATATCCGGAAGGCTTCAAGCCGCGCACGGCCGAGGGCGAGGAGCTCAAGGTGCTGATCGCGGTGGCGGCGTCCATCGATCACCTCGCCAATGCGCGCCGGCGTGAGATTAGCCACCAGATGAGCGGCGGTCTGGTCAAATTTGCCAAGCGCCGCGTCGTGACGATCGGTGGCGTCGGTCATCATGTCGAGATTATGGGCTTGCTCGGCAATCCGCTGCACGTGAGCTTCCTCGGTGAGGACGGCAAGGTCATCGAGACGATTTCGGCCATGTCGGCCTGGGCGGGCGGCGATCCGCTGTGGCGGGGCGACGTCGGGGCCAAGAAGGTCGCGGTGCAGGTGCGACCGATCCTCAATGGTCTGATGCTGTCCTACCGCGGCATCCAGAGCGCGGTTTACGTCTATACCGAGCGGGAGGCGCAGCTTGCGGCGCTGATGCCAGTCAAGGCTGCCGCCGATATGTCGAAGTTCCTGCTTTGCCCGATGCCCGGGCTCGTGAAGGCCATCCATGTCGAAGTTGGACAGGAGGTGAAGGCGGGAGACGCATTGGCGGTGGTCGAGGCCATGAAGATGGAGAACATCCTCAAGGCCGAGCGCGACGCGACGGTCAAGAAGATCAACGCCAAGCCCGGCGATAGCCTTGCGGTGGATGCCGTGATCCTCGAATTCTAGGCTCACCAGCTCTGCGATCATCAAAGCTACTCGCCAGGAGCACCGCTTCTGGCGAGTTTTTTGTGTGCCTAAGCGCGGTTCATGCGCCGCCCGAGCCCGAGGGTGCGGAGATTTCAGTTCGCTTCAGGTGAGCTTGCTGGCTGCCTGCCGGAGGCGGTTGATGACGAGCTCGTAGGCCTCCTCGTCGCGGGCTTCGGGGTAGACCATGTATACGGGGTAGGCGAAGCGGCGGGCTCGCTTCGGCTGGCGAAGGCGTCCGCGGGCGAGCAATGTCTTGACGATGCGAGACGGAAAATAGGCCGACGCCTCATTGGCAAGGAGGTAGTCGATGCTGATGGACCCGAGGTCGAGATAGAGCCCGGGGTTCGTCAGCTCTGGATAGGCAGCGGCGTGATCCTGCTGGAAGTCCGGACCCCAGTCGACGAAGACATAGTCACTGCCGCCGCGGCGGCTTGGGGTGCGCGCGCTCGTCACCAGGACGAACTCCTCGTCGAAGAGATGCTCGATTACGTGCCCCGGCGGCTGGATGGGGCGGTACATGACCGCGAGATCAAGCGTGCCCTCGATAAGCCGTTGGGTGAGGATGGTGGCAGGCGCGGCGATGGCCGAGATGGCGATGTCCGGGCTCTCGCTGCGGAGCTGTGAGACCCACTTCAAAAGGAATCCCTGCCAAAGGCTAAGGCTCGCACCGACAGCAAGATGGTCGCGGTGTTGGTCCGAAAGGCTCACTTCGAGCTGCGCGCGCTGCCAGACGCGGACGAGCGCGAGGGCATGCTTCTTGAACTGCTCGCCTGCGGCGGTGAGGCCCGCACCAGACTTGGAGCGAGCAAAGAGGGGACGCCCGAGCAGATCCTCAAGGCCCTTTATGCGCGCTGAAACGGTCGATTGTGTGATGTTGAGCTTGTGGGCGGCGTCGATAAAGCTGCCGGTTTCAGCTACCATCAAGAAGGTTCGAGCGAGATTGATGTCCATCGCGATACTCGCGGCTCGAATGAGCCTCAGAGCTATCTATCGAAATCTTCGATAGTAGTCACCGGAAATTTCCGTTTGAAGAGGGGATTGATTCTGACCACATTGACCTCCGACCCGGCGTCGAGTCGGGTTAGATTCGGCCCAGTTCAATAGCTGGGTGCTCAATTGGAAGGACTAACGAGATGGCCAAAGCTGCAAAGAAGCCCGCCGCGAAGAAGCCTGCTGCTGCTAAGAAGCCGGCTGCTAAGAAGAAGAAGTAATGAGTTTCTGCCTCGGGTGCTGGTGCTAGCCGTGGTTTCCTTTCGGGTGATCCCGGCGGTCCTGGTCGCACTGCTTCTCTCATCCTCAGCCGCGAAGGCGGCTTCGATTGCCAATCGAGACGATAGGGACCATTCGGTCCATATCATTGAGGGAGAAGCCCGACTGGATCACGTTCTTAAGCCGAACGCGGTTCTGGAGGGTGTGTGTGGGAAGGGGTGCTTGATCCGGCTCGACGACAATCGCGATGATCCGTTCGAGCTCGAAGGCTCGGAGGTCACGTCGATCGAGGAAGGGCAGCTCTATAGCGATGAGCCGGCGGAGCGTGCGGAACCGGGTGACGGTGATGCAGGCCAGCCTTCTCGGCCCGGCTCACGAGATAGATAGCCTCGAGGTGGCAATTGGAGGCCCGGCCCCACATCAGTGGAGCCGGGCCTTTCTCATTTTGGGACATTTTCCGGCCGCCATGAGCCCCGATCACGACCGGTTGCAGCCCTCGGGGCGGGTGGAAAGGGCGTCTAGAGCACTATCGAGAAACCCGTTCGATCGCCGGCGGGAGGAAAGCGAGTGGATCGCCGGCTCTCGCGACCGGGCCAAAGATGGCCTCGAATGCGGCTTCAAGCGCATTATCCACATCTTTCATCGACGCCTCGGAGCCTAGTGCCTTGAGGCTCGTTACTCCGAAATCGGCGATGCCGCAGGGCACGATGCCTTGGTAATGCCCAAGGTCCGGAAAGACGTTGAGGCTCACGCCGTGAAAGCTGATGCCATGGCGTATGCGGATGCCGATGGCAGCAAGCTTCTCCTCGTGCCTCGTCCCATGGCGCTCATTCACGACCCAAACTCCGACACGGTCCTTGCGAGTCTCGCCCTTAACGCCAAAGGCCGCGAGCGAGGTGATGATCCATGTCTCGAGAGCATCGACGAAAGCCCGGACGTCGCCCTGGAAGCGGCGTTTCACATCCAGCATCACATAGGCGACCCGTTGGCCCGGCCCGTGGTAGGTATATTGGCCGCCGCGCCCGGCTGGGTAAACGGGGAGCCCGCCCGCGTTGACGAGGTCGCTTTCCACCGCACTGGTGCCGGCAGTGTAGAGTGGTGGGTGCTCGAGGAGCCAGACGAGCTCGGGAGCGGCACCAAGATGGATGGCCGATGCGCGCGCTTCCATGACGCGAACGGCCGTCGCGTAGGGGACCAAGCCTTGCGTGGCCGCCAAGGCAATGGACTGTGCTTCGTTTGCCATCATAGGGGCAATATAGAATCGGATCCCGAGCTAGCCTAGGGTGCGCTGACTGGCGGCGGCCAGCCCGTCTCATGGACAGGTGCGCAACGTTTGGCTCTTGCCTTCCGGGATAGCCTCTGTTAGTTCGACCAGCCTTGGTGATGTCCTTGCTCCTGCGATGCAGGTTGGCTATATGGGACGCCATCTTGTCGAGCAGCATTGATGCGGTTATGGCGGAATTGGTAGACGCACTACCTTGAGGTGGTAGCGGGGCAACCCGTGGAAGTTCGAGTCTTCTTAACCGCACCATGCTGATCTCCACCTAGATGTTGTCTAGGCCTCGAAGCTAGGTCCTCTCTTAACTAGGGCCGCTCAGAGCAAGGCCCGTGGCATTGTCTCGCCGGCCTCAGGTTGGCTTCGAGACAACTTGGGTTCGAGACGACGAGCTGTGCTGGCTGCAACCTGCTGCCGCCCTGATCGCTCCTCGTTCGTATGCAAATCACTTCAACACGCGGCGCGCAGACCTGCGGGGGCTCAGATCCCAAGCGTAGCCCGGCTGTGGCGTTGCGACATCCCGCAGCGCCAACACGAGACATCCGGTAACCTGCCATTCACTACCCCCAAGGGCGTTTTCTGGGTGGCAACGATTGGTTGATGCTCGTGAGCGTAATGTCTGGGCCAACGCTAAGCCTGAGGTTTATCAGATGCAGTCCAGCATCGATCACACTACACATATTGCGCATTTGGCGACGGCCGACCCTGGGGTGCTCTCGCGGGTGCGGAAGGACGCACGCGGAACGACGGCTGTTGAGTTCGGGCTCGTGGCGGGACCCTTCTTCCTGCTGATGCTCGGCATCATCACCGTCGGCCTCCACTACTTTACCATCACCTCCCTTGAGTACGGAGTCGCTGCGGCCGCGCGAAAGATCCGGACCGGCGAGGCGCAAACACAGAACATGACGGTTGCGAGCTTCCGGCAACTGGTCTGCGATGAGGCGGGCAGCTATGTTGCGTGCGATGGCAACCTTGTCATTCATTTGAAGCGCGGAGCAACATTTGCCGATCTGGATCCGCCGATCTCCTGCCTGACGAACGGCAATCTCACGCCTTCCGGCAACACAGCCGCGAATGCGGTATCCACCTACTCGGGCGCGGCAAGCGCCACGGTGCTGGTGACCGCTTGCTACAATTGGCAACTTGGCTTCTCGCTCTGGCGGTCGCTCTGGAGCTTGTTGTCGGTAACGCCGACCTCCGGCGACAAGACGATCATCTCCGCGACCACGACTTTCCGAACCGAGCCCTACAATTGAAAGGCTTGCTATCGGCCATGTGCATACCCATCGGTTTGGAGCACTCTATGAGGCAGTCTCTAGCATCTCGTGCGTCGCTGTTCGTGACGCACCTCGCTCGCGATGTGCGCGGCGTGGCGGCCGTCGAGTTTGCCTATCTCGTGCCGGTCATCCTGTTCATGTTGATCGGCACCGTCGAGGTAAGCCGTGCGGTTTCGATTGACCGGCGGTTAGGCCAGGCTACCGCAATGATTGCGGATCTCGTCGGCCGTGAGAGCACTATGAAGGCTGCTGACGTGAACGCTCTCTACGGAATTGTCGGTCAGGTCATGAGCCCCTTCGATGCCAGCTCGCTCAAGGTATCGATTGTGCCAGTGAAGGCGTCGCCCAACTCCGCGACGAATACACGTGTCTACGCCGCGACGACCAACCGCCCCTCGCTCAACGGGGGAGAGAGCTACGGAAAATGTGTCGCATATCCGCTGACTGCAGGGATTGTGGCCGCGGGGGGAAGTGTCATCGTGGTCGAGGCGAGCTACTCGTATGTGCCGCTATTTGCGGGATCCATTATCGGTCCGGCGACTTGGACGGAGAAGGCCATCGCAAGTCCGCGGAATAGCTGCGTCGACTTCGACCGGGACAATTGCGTCTCCACTTGCTTCTAAGCGACGACACTGGGCTTTGGGCACGGGGATTTGAGGCTGGCTATACGAAACCTGGCCCATACGGATTACCGTCGGTCAGTGGAAACACTGTTCTAAATCGCCTCGTTGCTCAGAGTTGCTCCTGTCCGCAAACTACCACCAGCGCAAGAGTCTTGTTGCGGAGGCTGGGCGGGGAATGGGACGACGTTCGGTGCATACCTCTGAGGAGCTGCGAGAGCTCATTCTCGAGGCCACGACGGAAATCGTCACGCAGTCGGGATACAGCGCAGTCTCAGCTCGGGAGATCGCGCGGCGGATCAACTATTCGCCCGGGACCCTATATAATGTGTTCGATAATCTCGATGATCTCGTTTTGACTATCGAGGGCCGCTTGCTCGATAGGCTGCTTATCGCGCTCGACGAGGTGCCCGAGACGGCGACCCCCAGCGAGCGGGTGCATAAATTTGCCGACTGCTATCTCAAGTTCACGTGCGACAATCCCAAGCTTTGGAACCTCTTGCTCGAGCATCATCTGCCGCCGAACCAGTCCGTGCCTGTTTGGTACCAGCAAAAGCTCGAGCTGCTGCTGGGGCGGGTTGAGGACGTCCTCGATCCGGTCCTTCGTGGCGCAGAGACAGCTGCGTTAAGGCGCTCGGCTAGGGTGCTATGGGCGAGTGTGCACGGGATTACATCCCTGGCCACGACCGAGAAGCTTTCCAGCATCTCGACGGATACGGCCGCGTCCATGCTTCACGACCTCGTCACACGCTATCTTGCTGGTGTCGAGACGATACGCGAGCACGAGGGCTCGCCAGCCATCGCGTCCTAGGCTTGGCTGTATCGTCACGGTGCTGGTGAGGATGGGGCGGCGGCGGGCGGCGTTGGCGGCGCGCTTTCCTGCAGTGCCCCAGTGGTGATCTTGCTCGTACCGGCGGCGGCCGACGCGATACCTGCGCGCTTTAGCAGGCCGAACCAAGCGGTTTCGGGCAGCATGCGCTGGCTCAGGCCCGCCCAGAGATCGCGCGACGATAGTCCGTTCCAAAAGGCTGCTGGCGAGGGCGCGACCCAAAGGGCGAGCGCCAGGGCGGCTGCCATGCTGGCGGAGGCATATGGGTGGCGCCGGTCATAAAGTTTCAATGCGGTGCCGAAAGATGCCTTGATGCGCGTATCCATGACGTCGACCGAGTACATCTCGTCGAGCGTCAGATGGACGAGGTAGCCTACGAACATAAACCCGCCCGCTAGCCAGGCGACCCCTTCATGCTTGCCAAGGACATAGGCGAAGATGATCGCGGTGGCGGCAGCCGAGAAAAGCGCAGCCAGGATCGAGTGCCAGATACCGCGGTGGACGGCTAACCGGTGGAAAATGGCGTGCAGACCGTAGCGGACCAGCACGAGCGTGCCGAGCCAGATGACCCAAAGCTCGGCTATCGAATATCGGCCGGCGAAGGTGAACAGAACTGCGAACGAGAAAAATATGCCGAGGCCTGCGAACATGGCGCTGCTGGGGCGACTGTCCTTGAGGTCGATATCGGGGAGAACTGACCCCAGAACGCCGGCCATCGTCACGGCGACGAGGCTCTCGGGCGTTACTACGTTGGCTGCAAGGGTGAGGGTTGCGAGGGCGCCGGCGACCACCGTGCCGGCTGCGATGTGCGTCGTGAAATTGGCCATGGCGCGCTCTTTCCTGGTGCCCTGCTTGCAAGCGCCATGAGCACCTGATTCGGGCGTCGGCTTGCAGAGCAAGGCCCGGCATTCGATGTGGATAAGCGGCTTTCGCTTGCGGTTCGGGGGCATGGAGATCGGGACACTATAGATTGCGGTGGTCATCGTGCCGCTAATTTGGCAGGAGAGCGCATCGGCGGTGACGGAGAAACTGCAAATGAGCGACAGGCTACAGGCTAACGGGCGGATCTCCGCCATTGCGGGCGGTAGCATTGCCGTCGCCTTTTTCGTGATGGCTTTCAAATATGTGGCCTATGCCGTGACCGGCAGCGTAGCGCTCTACTCGGATGCCTTGGAGAGCATCGTCAACGTGGTGACTGCGATTGCGGCCTTTCTCGCCGTCAGGATCAGTGCGCAGCCTGCGGACGAGAACCACCCTTTTGGCCACCACAAGGCCGAGTATCTCTCGGCGGTGCTTGAGGGGGCGCTCATCGTGGTGGCGGCGCTGCTCATCTTTCGGGAGGCCTATGATGCGCTCCTGCATCCGCGCTCGCTCGAAAGCGCCGGAACCGGGTTCCTCTTCAACGCGACGGCGACGGCCCTCAACGGCATGTGGTCACGGTTTCTCATCACCAGCGGACGGCATTCGAAGTCGCCTGCGCTGGTGGCAGACGGATGGCATCTTTTCACGGACGTCTTGACATCGCTCGGTGTGCTGGCGGGCTTGTTGCTCGCGGCCGCGACCGGCGTTTCGATGCTAGATCCGCTGCTTGCCGTGGCGGTTGCGGGCTATATTCTCTGGAGCGGATCGAAGATTGCGATGTCGTCCATGAGCAGCCTCATGGATGAGGCTGTGGCCGGGGATCTTGCTGAGCGGATCCGGCGGGCGATCAAGGTGAGCGGCCAGGGGGCAATCGAGGCGCACGATATCCGGACCCGGCATGCAGGCCGAGCGACCTTCATTGAATTCCATCTGGTGGTGCCGGGCTCCATGACGGTTCGCGATGCGCATGTCATCTGCGATCGGCTCGAGGCGGCGCTGGAAGCCGAGATCGAGGGATCGGATGTGGTCATCCACGTCGAGCCGGAGCATAAGCTCAAGCCTACGGATAGCGGTGCGGTCGAGCTTTGAGGCTGCGCGGCAACTTACGGCGCGGCGAGCTCTGGAAAGCCTGCCCGCATGTAAGCGATGATGCGCCAAATATCGTCGCGGGAAAGATCACCCTTGAAGGTTGGCATGGCGGTTTCGAAGGCCTTGCCACCCTCTGAAATTGACCAGAGCAGATATTCATCAACCGAGATGGGCCGGCGGATCATGTAGCCGAGGAGGGCTGGCGACGGCGAGAGCGCCTGGGCTTGGTCGCCGTTGCCCATGCCGTTTCCACCATGGCATCTGGCGCAATTGTCACGGTAAAGCTTGGCTCCGGCTGCCGTGGTCGCGGGTCCAGGAGTGAGCGTTGATTTGGCGCCCTCGTACTCCTTCGGCACGCCGGTCTCGATGTAGGTTGTGTGGCGCAGCAGGCGGACCATCATTCCCTTTGGCATCCGACCCGGCCCCCAGAGCTCGCGGACCATCCATTCCGGCTGCCAGTAGTCGACGGCGGGGGCATGGGTTGCACCGGTTGTTCGCTCCTCACGTCTTTGTCCTTCACCGCTTAGCTCTTCACATTGGCTCTCGGTCGCCACCGCGGCGAGTGCGAAGCTCATGCAGACGGCGGTAAGCATAATGAGACGCATGGTCAGTTGCCTTTCGTCCTGGCGAAGCTCGGGGGGCCGCGTTGCGATCAGCCCTTTGCACAGTCTCGGATAGGCCTAACCATAAGACCTTGATCCTGATCACCGTGCTTCCGATTACTGGAGAGAACAGCGTTATTCTGGTAAGATGCCGCTCGCATTGCATGCGATCATTCTTTTGACTGCGGCACTTTTCGGAGGTTGTCGACCATGTACGCCAAGTCGCTGTGGCTTTCGGCCGTCGCGCTTATCGCTGTGGCTGCTCCGGTTGCAGCGCAGTCGCGCAAGCCCATCGGGTCTACCGTCGCCGTCGTCAATCTGGTGACGGCTGAGTTCAACCGGGACACGCGCACGCTGACAAAAGGCGATAAGGTCAATCAAAACGAGAAGATCGAGGTGGGCCTCGACGGTTCGGGCGAACTCAAGTTCGATGACGATACCAAGCTCGCGCTCGGGCCCGGCTCCCGGCTGACACTCGATAAGTTCGTCTACGATCCGGCGAAGAGCAGCGGCTCGATTGTGATGAACCTCGCGAAGGGCACGTTTCGCTTCATCACCGGCATCGCCTCGAAACCGACGTATGTCATCCGCACGCCGGTTGCCTCGATAACAGTACGCGGCACGATCTTCGATCTCTTTATCCAGGACGACGGTATGGTGTGGCTTTTGCTGCACGAGGGCGCCGTCCAGGTTTGTAACGACCGCGGCAAATGCCAAGAGCTCGACGAGCCGGGCAAGCTCATGCGCATCCTTGGCGATGGCGAAGTCGGGTCGCCGGTCAAGTGGGCCTCGCTGCCGGGCAATGGCAGCGTGCCGTTCGAGAAGGCGTTCCCCTTTGTCATCAAGGCGCCATCGATCGATCCCACGCCGATCTTCACTGAGGACGTGATCAAGCTCGGCAGTCTGACGCCGCCCAGGAAACCTCGCTACGAGCCCGAGGAGAAGCCGACCAAGAAAACCGAGCGTTCAATCCCACCGAAGGAAAGCAAGAAGGCCGAGAAGCCCAAGAAGAAGACGACGACGGCTAAGAAAGGCGGCTCAAGCTACGAGGAGAACATCGTAACGGGCATGGATATCGCGATCGGTATCGGCGGTGGGCTCGGGAAACTGAAGGGGGGCGGGCACCGTCCTCCGGGCGGGGGCGGCTATCCCAAGGGCGGTAGCGGTATGCCCAAGGGTGGGTATGGCGGTGAGATCCCTAGATAGGGTTTAGAGATCGGTAGGGGCCGGAGCGCGTCAGCGCTCCGGCCCTGATTTCGACGTGTAATGAGCGATGAGAGGCTCGAGGTCAGGCCAGCCGAGCGCGCTCACAGTTCCGAGGCCCTTGGTGGTCGAATCAGGGTCGCCCGTGCGCATCGCGTGCGTCGCTTCGGCGTAGCAGCGCTCGAGTTCTTTGAAACGCGCTGTTGCGGCGAGCGTTTCGTCGCCGAGCAGTGCGAACAGGCGCTCGGCCTTGTCCTTGCCGCGTAGCATTCCCGTTGTCGCAATCTCCAGAAACGCGAAGTGTGCCGCCTCGCGAGCCGTGCGCTCTCCGACGATGATTGCCATGCCGTAGATCTTGGTTGTCTCTTCGAGACGTGAGGCCGTGTTTACAGGGTCTCCAAGCACCGAGTAGTCGAAGCGCTGAGGGGAGCCGACGTTGCCGACGCAGCAGGCGCCAGTATTGAGGCCAATGCCAATGCGGATCGGTCGCGGCGCGACACCGTTGGCCGCGGCCTGTGCGGCCTCGGCCCGGTTCATCTCGGCGAGGCGGGCCTGCATGGCGAGCGCGGTGCGGCAGGCGTTGGCGGCGTGGCTCGGGTCAGGCACAGGCGCGTTCCAGAACGCCATGACGGCATCGCCCATGAATTTGTCGATCGTGCCACGGTTCTCAAGGATGATCTCTGATAAGGGCGTGAACAGCTCGTTGATGAAGCGGATGAGGGCTTCTGCGTCCATCCCCTCCGAGAGGCGAGAGAAGCCGCGTACGTCGGCAAAAAGTAACGTTACGTCGCGTGTCTCGCCGCCGAGCTTGAGGCGCGCCGGATTGCGTGCCAGCTCATCGACGAGAGGCGCCGAAACATAGTGGCTGAAGGCCTGGCGGACGCGTGCGCGGTCGGTCTCTGTCCTCACGTAGTTGAGGAGTGAGCCTGCGAGATAGATGGCGAGCAGCGCGATCGAGGCATAGACCGGATCGAACAGGTAGCCGGCGTTGGCGAAGGCGAGCCATGAGCCGGTGGAGACCGCCGCAAGGGCTGCGATGCCGTTGGCCGCGGCGATAACCGGGCCCGAACGTTGGATCAGCCACGCGACGAGGGCACCAGCTGCGACGAGAAAGATCAGTTCGGCGCCGGTCGCGAGAGAGGGGCGGACAAGGTGCTCGCCTGAGAGCATCTGCTCGAGGGCCTGGGCGTGGATCTCGACGCCGGGGACGGAGGCTTCAAGCGGCGTTGCGCGAAGATCGAGGAGGCCGCTTGCAGTGGCGCCGACCAAGATGTGGCGCCCGGCAATGTCCTTCGGATCAAATGTCTCGTCCAGGATGCGATACGCTGGGATGAAGCGCTTCGGATCGGCTGTCGCGAAGTTGAGCCAGAGCTGGCCGTCGGGCCCTGACGGAAGCACGGTCGATCCGACCCGCACGGTATCGAGCCCGGTTAGCTGCCCAAAAGAGAGAATACCGCTGCCGCCGGACGAGCGTACGAAGAGCGTCGTTTCCTTGTCGCCGACGCGCAACGCTTCAAGCGCGAGCGAGGGATAAAGGGTGCCGTCGAGAGCCAGCATGAGCGGCACGTGGCGAACGATCTGGTCCTTGTCGGGGAGCCAGTTGACCGCACCTTCGCCGCTGGCATTTTTCGAGAGCACGGGCAGGCTCGCGATGCCGCCCGCGAAGGCTGGGACGAAGAGCTTTGGATCATCTCCGGCGGCCGCGAGCCGGGCGTGAGGTTCTGGAAGCGGGTTTTTGTTGCCGCGCGGGCTCGCGGCGAGCCCGAGGATCACGGGGCCTTTCGCGATCGCGCTCGCGAGGCGCTCGTCGTTCGATGGCTCGGACGCGAGCGCGTTGAGGAGTGGTGCCAGGTCTGGGCGGGAACGGCTCTGGCGCGCCAGCGCCTCGGGCGAGAGGCGGTCGGGCTCGGCGAGAATGAGATCGAGCGAGATCGTTTTCGCGCCGGCGGCCGTGAGGCGCTCTATCATTGTGGCAAGATCTGACCGTGGCCACGGCCATTGCCCGATCCTGGCGAGGGAGGCCTCGTCGATCGCGATGATGCGGACGGGATAATCTGGGTCGGTCGCTCGCGGCTTCAAGGCGAGGTAGCTGTCGAAGATCGACATGCGGAGCCGCGCGACCGGGGAAGGATCCCAGATGCGGAGCACGACGGCAAGCGCCAGGACGGCGCTCGTCAACAGCACATGAAATGAAGGCCGAAGGCGACGCACAGCTGCAACCATGTGGCAACCATCGGTGAGGGAGCACTTCGCGGACAGTCGCACCAGGGTTGGCGAGAAGTCAAATGCGATGCGCGACAATTCTCGCGCGGGTCGCCGTTTGGCTCATAAGCGCGCTTTGGCTCAGAAGCGGGCCGGCACCGCGGTCACCTCGCACGAGAGGCCGCCCGCGTGCCCCTCGCATATCACCGAGCGCTTGCTTGCGGCCCACCAGTAGGAGAGGTGGCCAGGGCAACTCTTGCGCACCTCGGCGCGCCAGGCTGCGATCGCCCGCGTTTTGGCGAGCGCCTCCATGTTGTAGCGCTTTGGCGGATCGTAGTTCATCGGGTTTGCAGCGCTGCCCAAGGCACTCACGCCGGTTTTGCAACCGGCCGCCTGCAAGGGCCCCGCCGCGCAGCAGGCTGTCAGCAATGCGATCATTGCGGGTGTGAGAATGCTGCGCGACATCGAGCCTCCGGTAACGCTCTGCTTCTTAGGACCAGGTTAGGACCAAGCGTGCCGCGTCTACGGACGGTCAGCAAGGAAGGCAGCGGGATTGCCGGCTATTTAGGACGGTAAGATCCGGCAATTCGGCGTTAGGGTTAAATTCCCGGCGGCCGCAGACGGGCTAATCGCGGTTGGCCTTAACGAAGCGCGACAGCGCGTAGGCGAGCCGCAGGTGCTCGGTCGGGAAGTCCTCGGCGATCCACCAGTCTTCGAATGTGCGCATGACGCGGCCGACGGCGGGACCAGCGGCGAGGCCGGCCTCCATGACATCAGCTCCACGCACGGGCAGGGCCGGCGCCGTCCATCGCTCGGGAAGGGATAGGCGCTCTCGCCAGCGTGCGTCATCTGTCGGGGCGCTCGAGTTGGTCCACGCGAGCAGCATGCCGTCGCGAAATGTTTCCGACCCGTGCCGATAGATGAAGGCCTTGGCTTCTCGCTCCGGTGCTTCGGGATCGAAGGCCTTGTCGGGTAGAGCCATACGCGCAAGCCGCTCGTACTCGGCGCTCGATAGCCGCAATTTTTCCCGCAGCTCAAGAGTTCGACCCGGCCTTGCCGCGGCAAGGGCTGCGAGCCTCAGAAGCGCATCCGGCTCGCGCGCCAGGGCGGCCTCGATGGCTGTAAGCCGCCGCAGGGTTCCGGTCTCGGCGATGCCGAGCACGCGCGAGGCGAGGCCTGCACCCTCCATGACGTCGACGACATCTACGGCACGCGGGGCAGCCAAGAGCCGCAGCATCTCCGCCCGGATGCGCTCTGCCGAAAGCCCGCTGAGTCCAGCCGCAAGCTCGACCGAGGCCTCTAGTCCAGCCGCATCCGGCGCACCTCTAGCGTACTCGGCCGTGAAGCGGAAAAATCGCAAGATACGTAAGTAGTCTTCGCGAATGCGATCGTGCGGATCGCCGATGAAGCGCACGACCCGGGCCAAGAGATCCGGGTAGCCTCCAAGGGGATCATGGACGGCGCCCGTTCGGTCGCAGTAGAAGGCGTTGATCGTGAAGTCGCGCCGCCGCGCATCCTCAACCCAGTCGGTCGTGAACGTCACGCGCGCGTGACGTCCGAATGTCTCGATATCGCGCCTCAGCGTCGTCACCTCGAGCGGGGTGTGGTCGGTGATGACAGTCACTGTGCCATGCTCGATGCCGGTCGGCACCGCCTTGAGGCCGGCGTGCTCGACGAGGCGCATGACCTCGCGTGGCTCGGCGGTCGTTGCGACATCGATATCCTTGACGGGTGCACCGATGAGCTCGTTGCGCACCGCGCCGCCAACGACGCGGGCTGCATAGCCGCCGCTTTCGATTGCTGAAAGCACAGCCTGCGTCGCGTGCCGCCCGAGCCACGGGGCGTCCGCGAGGCTTGGCAGCGGTGTATCGCCCGATGTCGCCGTCATGCTCGTGTCATTCCGAAGTCCGCCTCGGAGGCCAGCTGCAAGGTAGTGGCACTAGCGCGCCTATTCAATCTTGCCGTCCTTCATCGTCGACGGGTGGTATACTTGCCCTGGCTTGCCGCCGCTGTTGGACGTGCCGAAAGCGATGAGGGTCAAAAGTATGAGCGTCGCGCCGGCGCCAAATAGCCAGAGCAGCGGTGCATCGTCGATAACTTTCCACGCACCACTCATCGTCTCTTTATCGTCGTCGCTGCTCGGGCGCGTCATCATCACCCAGGCCACGTAGACAAGAGCCGGCAAGAGGAACAGAATCAGGTTCTCGATAAAGACGCGGATCATGGGCAGAAAAGCCTCTCGTGCATATTGCGCAGAATACCCGCTGTAGCACCCCAGATGAAGCGCTCGCCGAACTCTATGGCATGAAAACGCCGGTCCTTTCCGCCGATTGATTGTACGTGGTGTTGATGATTGGCGACGTCCATCAGGAACGGCAAGGGAACCTCGAAGGCATCTGCAACCTCGTTCGGATCGAGCGAGAGCGTGAACGCCGGGTCGATGAGGGCAACAACAGGCGTGATGCGGTATCCGGTGCCGGTTCGGTAGCTGTCGAGGAAGCCAAGCGGCTCGACCAGTGAGGGATCGAGGCCAATCTCCTCGCGAGCCTCGCGAAGCGCGGTCGCGAGTGGACCGGCATCGATGGGCTCCATCTTGCCGCCCGGGAATGCAATCTGCCCGGCATGCGCGGCGAGGTGATCGGTGCGCCGGGTGAAGAGCAACGATATCTCGCGCCTCGCGATCGCAGGAATGAGCACGGCAGCAGGTTTGAGCGGCGGCATACTCGAGGCAGCCACCAACGAGGCCCCTCCGGTGAGCTCTGAGATAGCCTCGGGATTTAGGTCGAAATCGCTCGACCTCCGATGCCACGGCTCACCCGGAGCGAACCCCGGCGGTTCGTCGTATAGCCTGCCCCGCGCAAGCGTACGCAGCCCCTCCGCGGTCGCGGGCACGGGCAAATAGGCTATTGGTGAGGCGCTCATAACCTCTTCATAGCACTCATCTCGCGCGTCTTGCAGCCGGGCCGTGGGCGTGCAGGCGGACAGGTGGCGAGGGAGTTCGGAAACGCGATAGGAGCTCGCTTTGACATGCATCCCCGAAAAGCCCAACTTATCGGGCAACACGATCGGACGGCGACCGCTCGATGGGGGTCGTTCTGCGAGCGGCGAGGGAGCAGATGCGGTGATGCCAGGACTGAACAGACGGGCAGTGCTTCTCACGACATCGGTCGCGTTACTCTTGCTAGGCGCTTTCGGCCCCATTCCAGGCGCTGCTGCTGCACGCCCGGCCAAGGGTGTCGACGGCTTCATCGCAACCCTTTCTGCGACTGAGCGAAAGGCCTTCGAGGACTACCTTGCCGCCAAGACTCTCCACGATTTCACACTCGACACCTATTGGCGTCAGGTGACGGACAAGCGCGCCTTGCGTCGCGGCAAGAAATCCCGTGGCGAGCCTCTCACCGCAAAGGACTACGTGCGCACCTTTCCACCCGCCTATGGCGGGCCCGAGCTCTCCGCTGACCTCGCCAAGCGCTGGGCGGCTTACCAGGCTGCCGCCGATCAGGAAGTGGGCAAGCCGCCGCCAACACCAAAGCCCGGGCTCGCCGACTTTCTCGCGTACTCAAAAAGCCAATACGATTTTGTCCCCGAGATCATACCCGAGCGCGAGTTCAAGCTCAGGTATGCGCGGGAGGCGATGGCGCTGGGTCTCACCAAGGACCAGGTCGTGCGTGTCTATGCGCTCGAGACGAGCGGGCTCGGCACGGCGGACATGGTCGCTGGTATCCACCCGATCAAGAAGACCGGCAGTCCGATTTCGACGGCGCTCGGCTATGCGCAATTGCTCGCCGCGAACTCCACCGACGAACTCGTCAACCACGGCGCTGGTTTCCTTGAGCGGCTCGGACGCATGGCGAGCGATCCGTCGCTAAGCGAAGATCGCCGTGCCGCCTTGGTGGACAAGCATGCCAAGGTGCAGGCGATGCTCGCGGCTGCGCGATCCGTTCCACATCGATGGGACGACCATGTCGCGTTTGCGCGTACGCCAAAAGGTCTCGGCATTCATGCTCTGAACCTCGATGGCGATATCGGGCCCTGGCTTCAGGTCGTGAAGCTGCAGGGGCTGAAAAAAATGGCAGAGAAAGACGGAATTGCCGCGCTAAAAGGCGCGGAAATCGAGCTGATGAATCTTGCTGGTCCAGGCACCGGCCTCGAAATGATGCGGCCTGCCGGACTTGAGGCGCCGACGCCCAATTTCTTCGAGCGGGGTGCTTATAGCCGCAACACCATTGTTCGAGAAAAGACGTCGAAGGAGCTACTTTCTGCCCTCGATAGCCGGATGGACAAGAATATCGTTAATGCGGGTGCGATCGAGTTTTCCGAGGTGTTTTCGCAGGTTGCGCGAGAGCGTCAGGCGGCACGCTAAAAATCCACCGGTATCAGCGGCGTTGGGAAGCCACTGTTGTTAAGCAACAAATCAGCGCGAAATGCTGTTGCAGATTGGCTGCAATGGAATTGGCCGCCTTGCCAAGCAAAGCCCGTTCTTGCCCGAATGTATCTTGGGATTTGAATGGTCCCCCGGCCTCACGGCCACTTCACGACCGGTGGCATCGAGGACAGGATGCTGTCCACATTGCCGCCGGTCTTGAGACCGAAAACGGTGCCGCGGTCGTAGAGGAGATTGAACTCGACGTAGCGACCGCGGCGCACGAGCTGCTCCTCGCGGTCGGCGTCGCTCCACTTCATCGTGTAGTTGCCACGCACCAGCATCGGATAGACGCGCAGGAACGCGCGTCCCACGTCCTCTGTGAATGCGAAGGCCGCATCCCACCCGCCCTGGTCCTCTGCGGGCGTCAGATAATCATAGAAGATGCCGCCGATGCCGCGCATTTCTTTGCGGTGAGGGAGATAGAAATACTCGTCGCACCATTTGCGGTAATGGGCGTAGTCGGCCACGGGATGGCGCGCGCAGGCACCGTACATCGCGGCATGGAACGCCAGGCTGTCCGCGTCCTCATCCTTGCGGCGCCGGTCGAGCACCGGCGTGAGGTCCGCGCCGCCGCCGAACCACCATTTGCTCGTCACCACCATGCGTGTGTTCATGTGCACGGCTGGCACGTTCGGGTTCTGCGGATGGGCGATGAGCGAGATTCCGGACGCCCAGAACTCTGGGTTCTCCTCGGCACCGGGGATCTGCTTGCGGAACTCTGGCGCGAACTCGCCGTACACACTCGAAGTATGCACGCCGACCTTCTCGAATACGCGCCCCTTCATCATGCTCATGACGCCGCCGCCGCCCTCGGCGCCCGTATGATCCTGGCGCGTCCAGGGTGTCCGCACGAAGAGGCCCGGCGCCTCGCCGCCGAGCGGCGCGCTTGGCGGCAGATCGGCTTCGAGCCGTTCGAACGAGCTTGTAATATCGTCACGAAGGCGTTGGAACCAAGCCTCAGCCTTAGCCTTCCATGCCTCGAGCTGATCCGCGGCCTCGCCCATTGAGTATCCTTCCCTATGTCCAGAGCTTGTCATCGTTTGGGCCAGATGCCACGCTACTCGAAAGCGATCCATAAAAATCTGGACGGTTGATGCGCTCGTTTGAGAGGTGCAGGCACGCTCGAGTTTGGAAGGCGGAAAAATACATATGTTTCAGTGGTTTGAAAGTCGCATAGAGGCCTTCCCCGGGGGTGGTGATGTGCGTCCGCCGGCGGGCCTCGGGGCCTTCTATTGGCATTTCGTGCGCCAATGCTGGCCGGCCTTTGCAGCGCTGCTCGTGGTTGGTTTTGCCGGCGCCGTCATCGAGGCCTCGCTCTTCGCCTTTGTCGGGACGCTCGTCGACCGCATGCGCGAGGCCAGAACACCCGCAACCTTCCTCGAGGATCACGCCAATCTGCTTCTTTGGATGGCGTTCGTGGCGGTCATCGCACGGCCGATCTGCTCGGCGCTAATCGATCTCGTCAAGCATCAGATGATCGGCGGCAACTTCACGACGCGCATCCGCTGGCAAAGCCACGCTTACGTGCTGCGCCAAAGCCTCGGCTTCTTTCAGAACGATTTTGCTGGCCGCGTCGCGAGCAAAGTCATGCAGACCGGACCGGCGCTCCGCGAATCCGTGGTGCAGCTCATCGATGCGCTGTGGTTTGTTGCCGTCTATTGGTTGTCTGCAATCGTGCTGTTTGCCGATGCCGACATTCGCCTCATCGCACCGCTGTTCGTCTGGATCGTGTTCTACAGTGCGGCGCTTTGGTACTTCGTGCCTCGCCTCAAGGAGAAGGCCGTCGCCACGAGCGAGGCGCGCTCGATGCTGACGGGCCGCATCGTCGACAGCTACACAAATATTCTGACCGTGAAGCTTTTCGCCCACACGGAGCGCGAGGACGCGTACGCGCGGGATGCGATGGATGAGCAGCTCGAGAAACTCAAGAGCCAGCTCCGCCTGACGACGTGGATGGAGGTGGTCGTGATGACGCTCAATGGCGGGCTCATTGTCGGCATGGTCGGCCTCGCGCTTGCTCTCTGGAGCGAGAATGCAGTCACGCTCGGCGCCATCGCCCTCATAAGCGGGCTTACCATTCGCATCGTCAATATGTCGACGTGGGTGATGTGGACGCTGGCGAGCTTGTTTGAAAATCTCGGCGTCGTGCATGAGGGCATGGAGACGATCTCGCGTCCTCATGAGATTCTCGATGCGCCCGGCGCCAAGCCAATCAGCGTTTCCCGCGGCGAGGTCGTCTTCGACAACGTCACCTTCAGCTACGGCCGTGCCGAGCCTCGCCGGACGCGGAGCAACGAGATGCCCGCCTCTCTCGTGCCCAGCTCTCTTGTCGATGTGGCCGGTGAGCCGATCCACGGCATGCGCCCCGGCGGCGTGATCAACGGCTTGTCGCTGCGTATCGCGCCGGGCGAGAAGATCGGGCTCGTCGGCCGCTCGGGCGCCGGCAAATCGACGCTCGTCAGCATTCTGCTGCGCTTCTACGATTTGGAGGCCGGCCGCATTCTGATCGATGGGCAGGATATCGCGCTGGTCGCACAAGACAGCCTGCGCGCCGGCATCGGTCTCGTGACGCAGGACACGTCTTTGCTGCACCGTTCGGTCATGGACAACATCCTCTACGGCCGCCCCGAGGCTGGAGAGGCCGCGGCCATCACGGCCGCGAAGCGCGCTCACGCCCATGAGTTCATTCAAGGGCTCGAGGATCTTCGGGGCCGAAAGGGCTATGCGGCACAAGTTGGCGAGCGCGGCGTCAAGCTTTCGGGCGGCCAGCGTCAGCGCATCGCCATCGCGCGGGTACTTCTCAAGAATGCTCCGATCCTTGTTCTCGACGAGGCGACGAGCGCACTCGACAGCGAGGTCGAGGCGGCAATTCAGGAAAGCCTGTCGAGCTTGATGGCCGGCAAGACGGTGATCGCGATCGCGCATCGTCTCTCGACGATTGCCCAGATGGACCGTCTCGTCATCCTGGATCACGGGTGCATCGTTGAGGAAGGGAGGCACGCCGAGCTGCTGCGTCGTGATGGCCTTTACGCTTCGCTCTGGGCGCGTCAATCCGGTGGCTTCTTGTCGCGCGAAGCGGCGGAGTAGGCCGTTTACGATGCGATGCCCCAGTCCGTGACCATGAGGCCCGCCATGCGCTCGAACTCGCGGCGATTGAGGGTGACGAGAGGCACATTGCGCCTTCGTGCCTGTGCCGCGATGAGGAGATCGTAAGGCCCTATGCGCCTTGCCGCTCGCGTCAATAACGCGCGGATATCGGTCGCATCAACGGCGTCGGCTTCGTCGAACGGGATGATCGTCAATGGCAGACGGAGGAACCCATCGAGTAGAAGCTGGCTTTGCTATTGCTTCGCGCTTTTTTCGATTCCGAACCCGCATCAACGCGAAGCGCCCGCGAGGGATCCCCGCGGGCGCTTCTCTTCTACTTCAATGTAACCCTTCCGCGAGATCAGCCGAGATCGAAGCGATCTGCGTTCATCACCTTTGTCCAAGCCGCCACGAAATCGCGCACGAACTTCTCCTTCGCGTCATCTTGGGCGTAGACCTCGGCCAGGGCGCGCAACTGCGAGTTCGAGCCGAAGACGAGGTCGACACGTGTGCCGGTCCACTTGACGTTGCCCGTTTTGCGGCAGCGGCCCTCGAATACGTCCTGGTCTGCGGAGACGGCTTTCCACTCCGTGCTTACGTCGAGCACGTTCGCGAAGAAGTCGTTGCTCAGCTTGCCTGGCTCTTTGGTGAAGACGCCGTGCTGCGTTTTGCCGTGGTTGGTCGCGAGCACACGCATGCCACCAACAAGAGCTGTCATCTCGGGCGCCGTCAGCGTCAGCAGCTGCGCCTTGTCGATCAGCATTCCTTCTGCCGGAACGGTGTAGTTCGCCTTCGCGTAGTTGCGGAAGCCGTCGGC
Organism: Hyphomicrobium sp.; assembly: GCA_041659825.1. Taxonomy (GTDB): domain Bacteria; phylum Pseudomonadota; class Alphaproteobacteria; order Rhizobiales; family Hyphomicrobiaceae; genus Hyphomicrobium_C. The sequence continues at coordinate 3,091 of JBAZXL010000001.1, read as the reverse complement.
TTCCGGCTCGAGGACGTCGAAGGATTCTGCGTCGGTCTGCTCCGCAGAGGCGTCCACGCGGCCCGGCGTGAAAGGAACCTCGATCGTCTGGTTGGCAGCCTTCGCCGCCTGCTCAACCGCGGCACAGCCGCCCAGAACGATCAGGTCCGCGAGCGACACCTTCTTGCCGCCGCTCGCCGCGCTGTTGAACGCTTTCTGGACGCCCTCAAGGGCTGCCAGCACCTTGGCGAGCTGAGCCGGTTCATTGGCCTCCCAGTCCTTCTGAGGAGCGAGACGGATGCGCGCACCGTTGGCGCCGCCGCGCTTGTCTGAGCCGCGGAAGGTGGATGCCGACGCCCAAGCTGTCGAGACGAGCTCCGAAACCGACGCACCCGAGGCAAGGATCTTGGCCTTGAGGTCGGCGATGTCCTTGGCGTCGATCAGGGGGTGATTGACCGCAGGAATAGGATCCTGCCAGATCAGATCCTCGGCAGGAACCTCAGGGCCAAGGTAGCGCGACTTCGGCCCCATGTCGCGGTGGGTCAGCTTGAACCAGGCGCGCGCGAAGGCATCCGCAAACTCTTCCGGGTTCTTGTGGAAATGGCGCGAGATCTTCTCGTAGGCCGGATCCATGCGCATGGCCATGTCGGCCGTGGTCATGATGGTCGTCACGCGCTGCGCGGGATCCTGAGCACCGGGGGCGAGATACTTTGCGTCCGGATTGACTGGCACCCACTGCCAAGCGCCAGCCGGGCTCTTTACGAGATCCCAGTCATGGCCGAACAGGACGTCGAAATAGCCCATGTCCCATTGCGTCGGGTTCGCGGTCCAGGCGCCTTCGATGCCAGAGGTGATCGTGTCGCCACCCTTGCCGCTCTTGTAGGTGCTGAGCCAGCCAAGGCCCATCGCCTCGAGCGGGGCGGCTTCGGGCTCGGGGCCGACGTGGGAGGCGGGGCCCGCGCCGTGGGTCTTGCCGAAGGTATGGCCGCCGGCGGTCAATGCGACGGTCTCGTAGTCGTTCATCGCCATGCGCGCAAACGTCTCGCGGATGTCACGGGCAGAGGCCAGCACGCTCGGCTGTCCGTTTGGACCCTCGGGGTTGACGTAGATGAGGCCCATCTGCACGGCGGCAAGCGGGTTTTCGAGTTTGCGGTCACCCGAGTAGCGCTTGTCGCCGAGCCAGGTTTCCTCGGCGCCCCAGTAAATGTCCTCTTCGGGCTCCCAGACATCCTCGCGGCCGCCGCCGAAGCCGAAGGTCTTGCCGCCCATCGATTCAATCGCGACGTTGCCGGCCAGGATCATCAGGTCGGCCCAGGAGATCTTGTTGCCGTACTTCTGCTTGATCGGCCACAGGAGACGGCGCGCCTTGTCGAGGTTGCCGTTGTCCGGCCAGCTATTCAGCGGGGCGAAACGCTGTGTGCCCGACCCTGCGCCGCCGCGGCCATCGGCCGTGCGGTAGGTGCCCGCGCTATGCCATGCCATGCGGATGAAAAGGCCGCCGTAGTGGCCATAGTCCGCCGGCCACCAGTCCTGGCTTTGGGTCATCAGCGCGGTAAGATCCTGCTTCAGGGCCTTGAGGTCGAGCTTTTTGAACTCCTGGGCGTAGCTGAACGCCTTGCCCATCGGGTTGCCGGAGGGCGGGTTCTGGTGCAGGATTTTAAGGTTCAGTTGGTTCGGCCACCACTCGCGGTTCGACCTGGCCCCAGACGTCACGTTGGCGGGGCTCCCGTGCATCGGGCACTTGCTGATTTCGTTCATGTCGTCTCCTAATCGGCGGTCCGTGGTCCCAAGCGTCGTCGTCAATGCTGTAGCCAATGTGGTCGATAAGGTAAAGTCCATCCATCTGATAATAGTAATCAGGCAATCTGATCGTCAGCTCGGCATGTCAGCGGGGATTCTGATGGAGTGGCCCGGTTCTACTGGCGATCACCAACACCTTTTGCACATCGGCAATTCGGTGTCTGCTTCTGGTCGCCATGCTTATGTGTGACTGATCGTTGCGCTCAAGAAGCGCAGGTCAGAACTTTGCAATCGTTGGGTAGGATGGGTACGGCAAGTCGTTCGTGATCGCGAGGGGCTTTCCATGTACGCCAAGCCTTGTCGGGCCTTACTGTGCTGCTACGGAGTGGCGTTGGCCGCCTGCTTCGTCTTTGCACCGGCGCCGGCGAGCGCTCAACTCGTATTCCCCTGGGACGAGCCGGCCAAACCGAAGCCCAAGCTAAAACCGAAGTCTCCGGCCGTGCAGCCGCTGCCTGGAGCGCAGCAGTTAGGCACAACGCAAGACGGCGCAACGCCGCCCCAAGCCAGCGCGCTGCCGCCACAAACCGCACAACCTTCGCTCTCGCCCGCCTCACCAGCAGCACCTCAAGGCGGTCAGGCAACCGCGACTAATCCGGCCGGCGCGTCCCCGCAGGCAACTCCTGGCCAAAAGGTCGACGGCGCGCCGCAGGCTTCGGATCAGATCGAGGTCGCGTTCTGGAACTCGGTGAAGGACAGCGGTAAAGCCAGCGAGCTAAAGGCCTACTTGAAGCAATTTCCGAGTGGTAAGTTCGCCGAGCTAGCAAAGCTTCGCATCAGTGATGCGGAGCGCAAAGCCCGGAGCACCGCGAAGCCCGATGCCTCCGAGGTTGCCACCGAGGCGCAGGACGCGATGAAGGAGATCCAGGAGCGGCTCTATAACCTCAACTTCGATATCAGGCGCTTTGACGGATTGATCGATTCAGAGACCGATGCCGCAATTAAGTCCTGGCAGCGGCAGTTCGGCTACAGCGCCACTGGCCTCTTGACGGCAGCGCAACTCGCGCGGCTCAGGAGGCCGATGTCGCCCGTTAGCTGGGGCGCACTTGCGTATACTCATTTTGGTGTCACAGTCGATGTTCACACCAAGCCCACGCGGAGAGAGGCAGAGGCTGCCGCACTATCAGCTTGCAGGGAGAAGCACGGCGTCGCCTGCAATGTGATTGCCGTTATGGGAGCCGACTGCGTCGCCATTTCAACACGTCATACCGGCCGGACAAAGTCTTGACTCACTGGTCTGCGGTTTCCGGCCGGTATTCTCTTTAGCTTGCGCGCAGCCGCCACACCAACCCTGCGCGCTGATACCAACCGCACT